>JAFEGJ010000010.1 GCA_018240015.1 Verrucomicrobiota bacterium
GCTAACAAAGTGAGATTGTGCGGCGCTTGTTCCAATTTCTCCGTATTGACGACACAAAAGCTAATCAATGATCAGGGGTTTGAACCTGGGTTTCGAGTGAATGCAACCTATCGTTATAGTCCCCGCTTTAGCTTTGAGGGGCAATTTCTTTGGGTCAGTCCCTGGAGTGAAGAACAAAAAAGAGAGGGAAGCGAAGCCCTTCGGCGTGAAGAGCGAAAAAAGGGAGAACCCCTGACAGAGGGCGATAGCCTCTACTTTGGTTTTAAGGATCCTTCCTATGATGGGGACTACATTTACGCAACGGTCGCCAAAGCGCGCTATCTCAGCGAATTCTGGACAGCAGAGGCCAATGCCTGGGATCACTGGACGCCTCGTCAAGTCGATTATTTTTCCCTTTCAGGCCTTGCAGGGGTCCGTTATTTTCACTTCAATGAGGGATTGAATATCACCTACTTTAAACCAGGGGTACACAGCGATTACAATATTCATACCAAGAGCAGCGCCTTTGGGGTCCAAGTGGGACTTGATTTTCAAGTGAATCCCACCCGCAGCCTTACTTGGGAGCTCCTCTCTAAGTTTGGTTTTATGATGGACCTTGTAGAGCAGAGACAATTCTTACGCGATCAGGACAATACCCTGACGATTCGGCATCTTAAGCGGAGCAAGTGGCAAAATGGGTGTTTTTCTGATACGATGGCGTGGATTGGTCTTCAGTGCAAGGAGCATGTCAATCTTCACGCAGGCTATCAGCTCATCTACTTATCGAGCGTAGGCACCGCAGAAGACCAGATTAGCAAACGCCTATCGCCTCAAGCAGGCAAGAACGTACAACCCAATGGAGTTGTGCTGATTCACGGTCTTTTCGTCGGATTAAACATTAGTTTTTAACGCCATCTGCGACTTTTTACAATCACCACATCATTGGCTACAAGCGCAAATCACATGATTTAGAGGATAGGCATGATTTGCATGATAAAAAATGGTCTCTTAAAATGGGATTGGCTCATCAAGGGTTGGGGTAAACGATTTTCTTTTTCTTCATCATGCATATCAAGCATATCCCCTCTATCATGTTTCTGAAAGTTCGTGTTGCTATGTTGGCCCCAGAAGGGGTGCCCCTTCAGACACCTGTTTGAGGCAATATGGAAGAAACTTATCGTGAAAAATTCTTAGGCTGGATGAAGTCGGCTCGTCGATTCCATATTGAGAAATTCAGGGCTCGCCTTTCTGCATGCAAATAAGCCTTCGCCTAGGACACAAACCTTTGCAATTCGAACACCTCATTCAAACCAGCTAAAAGTCGCAAATGGCGTTTTTTAGAAAAAACCCGGAGAGATCTTCCTACACGTTTCGGCACCCTTAAGGCTGCTACCTTCCGGTCCTGACCTGGTTCGGATCGCAACGTTTAGGAAGGTCCCCGGGAGCACCCGATGGTACGGAAAGTCTCTATTTTATGCAATCCCCCTATTCTTAAGTCATTAGAAATCATCGCAACCAACTCATTGTCAGCTGCTTAATATTTACTGAAAAATAGTTTACAATTTATTAAGAAATTGTTAAAATATTGTTTAATTAAATTGAGTTTAAATTATGGCGATAACAAATTGTTTAGATGCAATTGAAGAGAGAGCCACTCGGATGACGTATGGAGTTTTAGAGGCTCAAACTCTTATTGATCACAGTTTTGGTGGCCCAAAAGAGCATTGGATTAAGTCTCAATGCCTTCAGCGGATCGCCGAAGTTGGGATGACATTGTTTTCTGGTTGCGTGGTGGTGCCTTTACAAGTGACTGTAGGAGTGCTCTATGGAGGGGCTAGTATTTTAACAGCGGGGACAGTGCCCCATATCAACCGTATGTTTCACCACCTACTCGGGGATAAGCTCTTTGCTGATACCTATTACTATTTATTGAAGGCCATCTATCCGGAGGCTCCCATTCAATTCCAAACCACGCCGGGTGAGAAAGCCCCTCCCGGAGGCCTACTTGTCTTTCATACAATGAGAGTGTTGCAACAGTGCTTTATTCTTATTGATGAGGGAACTCCCTGGTGGTCGAAGCCCATCGTTTTACGGATCTTCAGTTTTTTTGGAGGTCTTCTGCTTGCGACCCTCAGTATTGTTGAAGGGATTGCAGGACTTGTCATTGGGGGGGCTTCGCTGATTGTAGGAGGGCGCAGCGCGCACCTCAACGCACATGCTTACCAGGAACTTCAGGGCATCACTGCTTCCCTCTATTACCTCTTCTACACACTAATTAAGACAGTGAATCCCAGGGCTGAGATTGATATGGCTAAATTGACCAATAAAGAAGCCGTAATGAACAATTACATCCCTCTTCTTCTGATTTAAAGAGGGAATTGCAAAACCCATTCGGGCGCAAATTCGCGCTCGCCTTGCCGAGAAGCTAATTTTACAATCCTCTCTAAAATCTAGGAACTTGGATGAGCCCGTTCTAACTGTGTGCCTGGGAAAAAAGTACTCAAGATTTTCTGAGCCGAAGCTCCACTTTCTGCCATCGCAGCGGCACTAAAAAGGCAAAGGCCAACCCCGTGTCCCTCTCCAAATCCCCGAACCGTCAGTTCATTTTCATTAAGCTTTATAGTAAAATCGTTGCTGCGCAGGCGATGCGCGCCAAGAAGCGACTGCAGTTTGAAGAAATCAATGTCCTTTGAGGCTTTCGAAGTTTGCACCTTCATGCCGTAGATTTTTTCAGACTTTGGGTCTTGATAGAGCTGAACCGATTGAATCGAGCTTGTGTTTAAAAGGCGCTCAAATTCTGCCTTAGAAAGGGTGAATGACCAGGCCGCTCTCTCTTTTGCATTCGCGGCAAAAGGGGAAGAGATTCCAGGGGGTGTTGTGAGCTGTTTTCTGAAAATAGCGGCATAATCGGCCGTTTTTCCTGCGCTATGTCCGGTCCAAGTGGCTTGGAAGGGATGCCCCTGATAGGTAAGGATCACTTCGTGGGTTCTTTGGATCGCTTTGTCCAGGGTAAGATTTTGCATAGTAAGAGCGTGCCCTTGGTAGGAAGCTTGAGAGGCCTCCACATCATAGTAGGGATGCGTTCGATTTTGTATTGAGGCATGAAGTTGGGTTCTTGCAACAATGGCCAACGCATCGGCGACCTCTTCGTCAAGATCTTGGGGAAATTGAAAAACCAAGGTTGATTTAAGATAGCGTTCCACATCGATTTCATTGACGATATTGAGTTTGTTATCGACGTTGTAAATCTCGACACAGCCCCGATATTCGATGCCATTGATGAGGAGGCTACTTTGAGAGTCTCCGGGTACAATGCGGATTTGCTGCTGGCTCGGAAAGAGTTCTTTCCATTGAATACCTTGAGCAGTAGCCACTATCTTGGCCCGTTTGGGCGTTGCTGATCGGCTGATTTCTAAAGAGGTGAGGGGGTCGTAGACGATATGTCTTCCTCTGGCTTCGACAAGAACCGTTTCTTGATCGCGGCAGAGTAGGACGCGAACGGTTGTGGGCTTAGCAACCAGCGAGCGGTCTGTAGGCAGCTCTAAAGAGATGGCGGCAAAGGGGGTTGTTAGAAAACTTGCTGAAAGGGTGTAGGCGATCCATTTTTTATTCCAAGGCATAATTAAACTCCGTGATTGCGCAGAGGGCGTCCCAAGTGTTGGTAAGCCTGCACGGTCACTTCCCGACCGCGAGGCGTTCTTTTTAATAGCCCCTGCATCATTAAAAAGGGTTCATGAACTTCTTCTAAAGTGTGCACCTCTTCGGAAAGGGCGGCAGAAAGGGTGTTGATACCCACGGGCCCTCCCTGGTAGTGGTCTATGAGGGTCTCTAGGATTTTTTTGTCCATTTCGTCAAGGCCGAGGTGGTCAATGCAAAGCATATCAAGGGCATTCATCGCCGTTTTTTCATCGATTTGGTTATTCGCTCGCATTTGGGCAAAATCGCGGACCCAACGAAGAAGGTTATTGGCGATCCGAGGCGTTCCTCTTGAGCGGGCCGCAATGCATTGGGCTCCTTCTTGGGAGAGGGGGATTTCTAAAATTTGGGCCGATCTGACCAAGATATCCTGTAGAGTTTCGGGGGAATAATAGTCGAGGCGGCAATTAAAGCCAAAGCGGGATCGCATCGGGGCGCTGAGAAGACCGATTCGCGTGGTGGCGCCTATCAAGGTAAAGCGATTGAGTTTTACCTGGACACTGCGGGCTGCGGGGCCTGAGTCTATGATAAGATCAAGGGCAAAATCCTCTATAGCAGGGTAGAGATACTCTTCTATAGCGCGGCTCAAGCGATGGATTTCATCGATAAAGAGGAGGTCGCCTTCTTTGAGTTGAGTGAGCAGTCCTGCAAGATCGCCTGGTTTTTCAATGACAGGGCCCGAGGTGACGACAAGGCGGGTGCCCATGGCTTTTGAAATGATATGGGCAAGCGTTGTTTTTCCAAGGCCTGGAGGGCCATAAAAAAGGCAGTGGTTAAGGGGTTCTCCCCGTTTTTTTGCGGCACCGATGAGCACATCAAGGCGGTCTCGGATAAGATCCTGTCCGCTG
>JAFEGJ010000011.1 GCA_018240015.1 Verrucomicrobiota bacterium
ATCAGTACGACGGTATCGATCGGATCACAGCCCTCTACAGCTCTGATGGAACCATTCACCATGAGTACCATTATGCTCAGGGGCCCGATCCCACCCAGATCATCGATTATATTCACCAGTTTCGCATTCAGCGGGCCTATAACCTTTTTGGAGAGCTCCTCCACGAGCAAGGCGCTCAAGGCTTCGAGTATACTTGGGCCTACGACGAAAAAGGGCGCTGCACCCAATTTCTCCTTCCCGACCACTCCGCTATTCAGTATGGTTATACAGGAGCTCACCTTGCCACCATTACCCGCACAACTGCCGATAAAGTCTCTCTTTATACCCACTCTTACACAAAGTTTGATCCTAATGGCCACATCGCTGAAGAGCGCCTTATTGATGGGAGCTCTATCCAATCGATCCAAAGAGACCTTCTCGAGCGCCCCATAGCTCAAACCTCAAACCATTTCAACCTCACGACTGCATACGGTCCTTCTGGCCTTGTTACTGAGACCTATAACTCCCTGTTCGGGGGTAAAGGGTACCAGTACGATCCCTTAAATCAGCTTGTTCAAGAGGGGAGCGAAACCTATCTGTTTGATTCCTATGGCAATCCGACCGATTGCCTTGTCAATGACCACCACCAAATTCTGAAAACTCCCGAACTCACTCTTGATTACGATCCCGATGGCAATCCCATTTCTCGGAGTGGCTCTGAAGGAGAGACCTCTTACGAGTTTGATCTCCTCGGTCGGCTCCTTACCATTCAATTTCCGGATCGGACGGTCAGATATACCTACGATCCCCTCTCTCGCCTTCTTTTCAAAGAGATTGAGGAGGTCCATGGAGCAAAAACGCAGATCACCTATCTCTATGATCAGAACTTTGAGATTGGCACAGCCACCCTTGACGGACAGATTCTTGAGCTCAAAGTCCTTGGCCTTGGCATTCGTGGAGATATTGGAGCTGCGGTGGCCATCGAACTTGGGGGGCGCCATTTTGCCCCTCAGCACGATTTCAACGGTCACATCATCGCACTCCTTTCCATGGAGGGAAGCCTTTCCGATCTTTCCAACATCGATGCCTTTGGAACAGCCCTAACCTTTTCTCAAAACCCGTGGCAATTTTGTTCAAAACGCTCTGAAGAGGGCTTTGTCTTTTTCGGAGAGCGCTTTTACGATCCTGTCCTCAAACGGTGGCTTACGCCTGATCCCGCAGGGCCCGTCGATGGCCCGAATCTGTATCTCTATGTGATGAACTCGCCGATGAATCGGCTCGATCTATTTGGTTTGAGTTCCGAGGACAGGAAATATCCCTGGTCTGTTGAACGGAATGATCCTCCAAACATCGAACTTGATCGATCACAAATAGACTCATTTCACAGGGGGGAGCCAGTCGAGTGCAGAGGTTCGATTGATGGAGTTACAGTCAATTTTGTCGTGAGTTGTCAGCATGCTCACCAACTTCAATTTTCTGCAGAGGAACTCGAGCAAGGAAAAATCAATCTCTTTGATCACTTATCAGAGCTTGTTCCTAAAGAAGGGGCAGCGATCGGTCTTGTCACTTGGCAAAATGGCATGAATGTAAACAGACGAGATTTCAGAAGAATGAGCAAATTGATTACTAAGCAGCTCCCTGAAGGGACGCTAGGAATTGGTATTCACAACCCAACAGGGGGATTTTTTACAGATTTCCGGCGTGTGGTACAAGAATTTCACAAAATAGAGACACCTATTGTGAGCCAGACCCGCCAAATGCTCAGTGTTTTTATTGAGACTTTGCCAGCCATTAATCCAACAGGGCACTGGCTTCATATTTGTCATAGCGAGGGAGGGCTGATTGCAAGAAATAGTATTGAGGGAATGACCGGAGAGCAGCAACAACAAATGAACCAATATTTTTCATGCATAGGTTTGGGACCAGCAGCTCCCCTGCCAAAGTGTTATGCCGATTATTCGATTAATTGCTATTCTGATAAAGATAAAGCAACTGGGTGGTGTGGAATGGGGCGTTCTGAGGAGGAGTATAATATAAAAAGGATCGAGTGCGAAACGCCTTCGAGTGAGTGGGGTTTTTTTGAAGGAGACCATGCTTTTTCTGGTCGGACATATCAGCGTGAGTTAAAAAAACAACTTGAAAATTTACGGGAGAAGTATGGGTTTTATCAAAACCGTTAGGTCTTTGGTTTTTTTATTGTTGTTGTCTTGCAACCCTGTGTTTTGCAAAGCGGAGGGAGATGCTTTGATGGTCAATCTAGAGCGCGTTAAAACAAAATTTATTTGCGAGATGAAAGAAAAATATGGGTGGCAATGTACTGCAGAGGGCCTTGGAGCGCCTGATGAAAAAATTAATTGCGTTGATTTATCATTTACGATTAGACGGCGTGCTACTATCCAAGAGGCCCGAGCTCTTCAGGTATTGGCAAACGATCGATTTGTGGAAATAATCAATTCCGATGAGGGTCTTAGGCCTTATCTTTGTGAATTTCCTTTTCCAATTGATAGAGCTGGGATTTCCCTTTCGTTCTGTGCATTTTTTGGTGATTCCTATGTGGATGGAAATATGGCCTATGTGATGCAGGTAAAGGGAAAACTCTTTTACGACGCATGTGATCCAGAAACGGGACAATTTGTTCGTGTTTTGCAAGAAACTTACGAGGAGTCAAAAAAAGAAGTTGAATCAAATTTTTTTGGAAATCCTTTGATTCATGCCGCAAAACCCCACGAGCCTATTATTGATGCGATTCTTGAGAAGTATTGTAGAGAGATGAGCAGAAAATATGATTTAAAATGCGAGAGAATCGGAGGAAAGTTGATTGATGGGGTAGAAGAGATTGTGGCGCGATTTATCTATTTTCATCCGACCGGGCTCGATAAGGCAAGAGAATTACAAGTTCTAGCTACTGAGGAATTGTGCAAGGCGATTAATGATAATGAGCAAATACGTCCCTACCTGGCAGGCGTTCCGTTGCCCCTTGAAAAATTGAAGGTCGCGGTCTTATTCAGAGATCGCAACTATTACTCTTACTCTGATGGGACGTTGGAGGGAGCATACCGTGAAGGCAAGGAGGTGACTTATCTCATCGATCCCGACGATGATCCCCATGGGATCATTAGAGATCCCGAAGTATTTGCAAAAGAATCTTATGCGCAGGCTCGGGAGAAGGTAAAAAATTCTAGAGCCGTCAAAAAACTGAGACTCAATGGGTGAAAATGAGCAAGACCGTTAGGTGTTTGTTTTTTTTATTGTTGTTGTCTTGCAACCCTGCGTTTTGCAAAACAGAGGAAGATGCTTTGATGAAGCATCTCAATCGAGTTAACAATAAATTTGCTAACGAAATGCAGGAGCGATTTGGGTGGTCGTGTACGGCAAGTGGGTTAAGTGCTCCAAATCAAATTAAGCGCATCAGTTTAGGGTTTATTGTTCAGCGGCGTGCGACTATCGAAGAGGCCCGAGCTCTTCAGGTATTGGCAAACGATCGATTTATGGAAATAATCAATTCCGATGAGGGTCTCAGGCCTTATCTTTGTGAATTTCCTTTTCCAATTGATAGAGCTGGGGTCTCACTTTCGTTCTGTGCTTTTTTTGGTGATTCTTACGTGGATGGAAGTATAGCCAATGTAATGCAGGTAAAGGGAAAACTCTTTTACGACGCATGCGATCCAGAAACGGGACAATTTGTTCCTGTTTTGGAAGAAACTTATGAGGAGTCAAAAAAAGAAGTGGAGCCAAATTTTTTTGGAAATCCTTTGATTCATGCCGCAAAACCCCACGAGCCTATTATTGATGCGATTCTTGAAAAATATTGTAGAGAGATGAGCAGAAAATATGATTTAAAATGTGAGAGAATCGGAGGAAAACTGGTTAATGGGGTAGAAGAGATTGTGGCGCGATTTATCTACTTTCATCCGACCGGGCTTGATAAGGCAAGAGAATTACAAGTTCTAGCTACTGAGGAATTGTGTAAGGCGATCAATGATAATGAGCAAATACGTCCCTACCTGGCAGGCGTTCCGTTACCCCTTGAAAAATTAAAAGTCGCAGTTTTATTCAGAGATCGCGACTACTACTCTTACTCTGATGGGACGTTGGAGGGAGCATACCGTGAAGGCAAGGAGGTGACTTATCTCATCGACCCCGACGATGATCCCCATGGGATCATTAGAGATCCCGAAGTGTTTGCAAAAGAATCTTATGAGCAGGCTTGTGAGAAGGTAAAAAATTCTAGAGCCGTCAAAAAACTGAGACTCAAGGGGTGAAAATGAGCGGTGCTTACTGTGCTGAAAAAGATAGGGAAAAAGCAAAGTTGTGTGCTTGGGCAGCAACAATTATTTATTCTTTATCACTTCCTTTTTTCGCTTTGATTTTTTTTGTTGGCATGGTGGCGCTTGGAGATTCTAAGACCCCACAGTTATTTGCCGCAGTGGCCTTGATATGGTTTTTTTGTATTCCGCTGTCAATTTCGGTGGCCTTTTATTTGATTTGGTCTCGTTATGTGCAAGGCGAATATAAAAAAAGCCGTCGATTTTGCCTTATCCCTGCATGTACTTTCATAGGAGGGATCCTTTATCTGTTTTTACTAATTCGTGTGTACTCCTCATCCTAGCGTCCGCAACGCTATTTTTCAAAAAAAATATACCTGTTGAAAAGGAAAACTTTCTCCCTTGTTCATTGAGAGCCGTTTTAGTACAATAATCCCCAGGGTTATAAAAGTTTCCTGAATTGGAACGGATGATGAATCGACCGGATTGCTTGATCGTAACAGGAAGAATGAGATGGAGTGTGGATGCCCTTCTTCAAAAGGGAAGCCTCCTTATGTTCCTCTTTTTGGTCGCACTCGTTGTTGTCTGGCTGGGTTACTGGATTTATCCCGGAAGGCGTGGAGAAAAGGTGACTCCTCCTGCGATGGCACTTAGTCCCTCTTATTCCCCTTTTCCCTATGAAGCAATTGGAACGGGGGCTCTAGCTCTCAATCCCCATCAAACTTGGGGATGGATGGCTCACTTGGCCAGAGAATTGTGCGTGATTGCTCACAATAGCCGCCCCGATGCTGAAGGGGATGGAGTGAAGATTTTGCTCGGATTGAAAGGGGAGAAAGAGCCCCTCTCGGTTACAAGCGGTCGGACTTTGTTTTTAGCCAGCGAAGGAGAGGTGGGAACTCTGGGATTTTCTGAGGAGCGGCAGCCCTTGTGGATTCGGCCGATTTTGCTCGAAAATGGAAGGGTCTTGATTGAAGCAGGTCGGAAGTTGGGACAGGTTGATCTTGCTCAAGGTTATGAAGAGAAGGGACAGTTCATTGTTTCAACGACCCTGAATCGCGCTGCGTCGCAAAGAGAGCACTCTTTGCAACATGAAGCAGCCGTCGGTTTTTTAAGAAAAGCCCATTGTTGGGGCAGGGATGCTTTGATTCAACATTACGGCGGGCCTGAACTTGCCGCTTGGAGAGAGAGGTATAAAGTGGAAATGGGGGTGGGGGCCTCTCATCACATTTTGTTTGTCGGCGAAGGGGATTACCTCCAGTGGAATGGGAGCCGTTGGCTCTGGATCACTCGAGATCAATTGGCAGGCAATGTTCCGGTCGCCCTAGTAAAAAATGTATCGCCTCGGGGCGTTGAATTAACGGTGTGGGATGAGTCAGGTTTTTGCCCGGTTCAGATCGAGCTTCCTCTGGAGCAAGGAGGACGCTCTCAGGGAGGAGAAATTATGCCGACCCACCTGAGATTTCGCACAGCCTCCCAGATTAGCTGCCTGTTTGGGAAAAAAAGAGTGCTGTTGCGCCAAGGGGATTGGATCGTCAAGACCGCAGCGGGGTGGCGAGGTCTGCGCCGGCCCGAGGATGTGGAAAATTATTTACAGCATCGATTGAAAGGTGAGCTGTTTATTTTTGATAGGTTAGTTCAAGAACAGGGACGATGGGTGCTTAAAGGGGCCTTATTTTATGAGATGAGAACCCAGATGCAACTCGGATCGATTCCTATGGATGTATAGCAGCTTAGTGGAAAAGCTAAGAAGAAAAAGATTCCTTTTGCGGAGAG
>JAFEGJ010000001.1 GCA_018240015.1 Verrucomicrobiota bacterium
AGCCGGTTGCGCACGGTTTTGCTACGCAAAACATCGCTGCTCACTTCGAGTCGCAGACGCGACACACGCAGGTGTGTCGCTTCCTCGTCAAAAAATGGAATTTTTTGCCGATGACTGGACTCGAACCAGCACTCTATCGCTAGAAGTAGATTTTGAGTCTACCGCGTCTACCAATTCCGCCACATCGGCATAGAGAAAGAGGCCAAATCTATCACGGTAGGGAGGGCCTCGTCAATCTTTTCGTTCCCAGGGAGACACTAATTAGTGGCTTCCCAAGGATAGGCTTCCCGGGATTTAGGACGTATAGAAGGATCGGTGTAGGTCACCTCCCCTTCCCGCCGAATAATATACTCTCCATGAGCGTTCTGCTCCCGGACTTTCTCTCGTTCAGACTTCTCTAAACCGGAACATCCAGCGAGAATAAGTTGCAGAATAATAATAATTTTTTTAATTTGTGGTTTAAAGGATAACATGGGTTTTACAAAAATATTGGTCCAGGAGAGCCAGCGCCTCCTCGTCCGCTTTTTAGAGGACAAGAAATTAGATACCACATGGGCGAAAAATCGCCAAATGGCAATTGAGCTTCTGGAGCAGTCTCCCTATGAGATAATTTTTTGCGAAGAGATCGAGGTTCTTGAAAGAGCCAAACAACTCTACCCTAAAGCCTTTGTCATCGTTGTAACCCCTTTTGCGAGTGTCGAACAGGCCGTTCAGGCGATGCGTCTAGGGGCTTTTGACTATCTAACGCAGCCGGTGACCTCCGAGCTCTTAGATCAAGTCCTGGAAAGAGCTGAAGAGAGTTTTTTCCGCAGCCACGTGATGCATGGTCAGAGTGGGGGCAAGATCGAGCAGATCATGGCAGAGAGCTCGGTGATGAAACATATCGTGCGCGATATCGCTAAAGTATCGCAAAGTGATGCTTCGGTCTTCATCTGTGGAGAGTCAGGAACGGGCAAGGAAGTCATCGCCCACGCGATCCATACTCAATCACCAAGGGCTTTAAAGCCCTACATCAAGGTCAACTGCGCGGCCATTCCAGAAACGCTCATCGAATCAGAGTTCTTTGGACACGAGAAGGGCTCATTTACGGGAGCTCACGAGAGGAAACTGGGGCGGTTTGAGCTGGCAAGCCATGGGACGCTTCTTCTCGATGAGGTCTCGGAGATCCCTTTAAGCTTGCAGGCGAAGCTGCTGCGGGCGATCCAAGAGCGGGAATTTGAGCGGGTAGGAGGAACGAAGACAATTGAGGTCGATGTGCGGCTGATTGCCACATCGAACCGCAATATGAAGGAAATGGTAGAGCAAAAGCTGTTCCGAGAGGATCTATATTATCGCCTCAATGTTGTCCCCATAGAGCTACCGCCCTTGAGGGAACGAAAAGAAGATATCCTAACGCTGGCCCAGTATTTCTTAGAGCGGCTGTGCGAAGAAAATCACAAGAAGCATAAAACTCTTTCTCCCGCTGCGCAGCAACATCTTTTAAGTTATCGATTCCCCGGCAACATCCGCGAACTCATCAATATTCTGGAGCGCACCGTTGTGATGGATGCGAGCGACTGCATCGAGCCCGAGCATCTTCGATTAGACAGCTGCCCCATCGTCAAGGCTCAGCCTCAGTCCCTGGTCGATATCGAAAAAAAACACATCCTTTCGACGCTAGAGAGCTTGGAACAGGATGAAAAAGCAGCTGCGAAAGTTCTCGGCATCACCTTGCGCGCACTGAGAAGCAAACTGGCAACATATAGAGTTTAAAATAACCGCTTAAAACGTGATTGCATTAGACTAAGATAGCTCGAAAGAGCTTTTTCGGATAAAAAACTGACTCTTAAAAGACTTTCCCAGGCAGGTAAGATTTTTTCAAATCGATCTTTTTCTTGCTTCAAGACATTATCATTTAGGCCAAGGCGCTCCCTTCCAAAATAGTCAAAAATATCTGCCTTTTTCAGGCTGCTTTTTTTTCCTCGAATAGGAAGAGCCAATTCTTCTTGAGCGTTTTTTAATATGATCGTTGTATTTAAAAGATCGTAAGCAGGGCTCAATTCGATTTTTCCGTTCCTTGTGATGAGAGAGAAGTTTTTGAGGTGCATATCTTCGTTTCCTATAAGAAAACAAAACAACGTAAGACGAAAAAATTTGAGTTTTTCTAGTACTGGAAAAGTGCAGTTTTGATCAATTACAGGGATGAGTTTTTCCATACTTGATTCGTATTTGATGTCTCTAGACAGACCCAAAAGTTGAGCAAAATCTTCCACTGCTATTTTTTCTCCACCCTGCAACCGATCAAAACGACGAATAAAATAAGTGAAAGAGCCATCAACGTTATAAATCATTCCATGAATGGGAACCTCAATGTCAACCATTTGAGCTAGTCGCATCGTCACATCTTCGTTTTGAGGTACTTCTTCGTAGATATGATGAGGAGGTTTGAAAATATAAGTTCCTCCTTTTTCAACCATTTCAAATTGTTCTTTAGCTATATTGAGAATCACACTTAATTTTGGTTGAATTCCTTGAATTGAAATTTTGCTAGCCGATTGCATCGCTAATTCTATCTGTTCTTTAGGAGTAAAGGGAAAATCCTTCAGATTTTGAAGTGTTTTTGATAATAGATGAAGACCTTTTTCAGAATATTTATGATCTCCACATGACTCATAAGTAATGGGACATCGATTCATGTCATCGCCTCAACCGTAACATTTCCTACTAAATCTCCTCCAACGACAAGAAGTTGACTCATTAAATCATTACGATCGATTTTAGTTTGTCTGAGCAACCCTTCTAGCATCAAACCTTCAGGTAGGACTCCTTCAAAAAAAGGAGGAAAATGACTGTATTCATATACAAATTGCTGGGTGGGCATAGTAAGCGATACCGGAGGTCCCCGATATTGATCCAAATATACAAATCGATATCGCGCACCTCGAACAACTTCTTCTAAAATTCCAGCATGTATTCCGTTCACAAACACATTAGCTTTTTTCATGGATAAATTTCCTAAATTCGTCTATAAGTGGTCCTTGAAATTCTAGATCGATATTCAATACTTTTAGCAACTTTAATAAGGTATCAAATCTCACACTCAGCTTACCATTTTCGATATCAAAAACCGCTGTTTTTCCGACACCGCTTAACAAACCTAATTCTTTTTGAGTCAGCTTACCTTTTTTTCGATGATATCGGATAAGCTCTCCCACGTGTTTTTCTTCCATAAATGCGATTTTACCGCTATAGCGGTAATTTTGCAACAACCAAAGTTAACGTTTTACTATTCTAGAGAAAAAACGCTATTTTTACTGCTATAGCGGTAAAAAAGCTTGTGCAGCTTCGCGAAGATACTCCCATTTTTTTTCTTCTCCTGATACATGCCGAAAGCAGTGATTGAGCGATCGATGGATAGGGGCCAAGAGGAGTTTGTAAGCGAGCTCTTCTTCCAGCTCTGTCTCATGTAGAGCACTGTGGCCTTCTCCCCGTGCTAGCTTGCCACAAAAGGCGGAGCTTCTTTTTAGACTCTGGAGAAGTTCCTCAGAAGAGACCTGAGGGAGTTTAGATCCTTTGAAGGCTTTTTCTAAGCGCTTCGCAATATCGTAGTGACCTCTTAGTTCAATGGATCCCCTCTCAAAGCCGGGAAGAGGAAGGCCTTCTTCTGACGCGTCGATAAAACGTCTGTCTTTATGTTTTTTAGCATAGGAAGACAGCGTTTTCGCCTCCATGATCCACTTGGTGAGTGTGGCAGCTCGGGTCCCGTTTTTTCCCTTACGCCAAAGCAGTTGATCGGTCACATGTTTTTCTGCTTTTAATTTTTCGAGGTCGATGCTCGCTTTTTGGTGGGCATAGTGGCGGCTGGCGCTATAGGCTAAATCCACACCGACAAGAGTAATAGGATCACACCCGAGAAAATAAGCGAGAGATACGGCCAAAGTTGTCACTGAGAGCGACTCCCTGCCCATATCGGGACCAATCGATGGCACTGTAATGCCTGCCTGATCTTCAAAATAGGCCTCTAAGGGCCCTCCCGTTCCCGTTTTAATATAACCCAAAGGACCTTGAAAGAGCTCAAATACGCGCGAAGAGAGGCGACTACCATAGAGAAACGGTGTTGTATAAGGAACAGATCCTTTAACACAATCGTATTCACGGTCGTTGGGATCAATGGCAATCGCAAGATGGGGCTGAACACCAAAATGGTGGAGGGCGCGGATGGCAGAGCCTCCCGCGATGATCAGAGCTTCGTTTTGGATTTTTTTGAGCTGGGGGATGGCCGGCGCAAGAGAGGGCCCTGCTCCGCAGATAATGACGGGTATTTTCTCAAAAAGCCCGCCCCAGTTATTCACCAGACAAGATTTTGGCCACTGACGCAGACTTTCCCACGTATTTTTCGCGAGCAGATGCGACTGAAGGCTCTCGGTAAAGGTCGCATGCCATAGGACCGTTTTGCGTAGCAACTTGAGGAGAAGATTTTTAGGTTTTTTCTTATGCGGCAGAGAATACAAATCGATACGATCGACAGGAAAATCGCGGGCGCACTCTTCGAGCTCGTCATCGAGTGCTCCTGAAATGTACCGAAAATGGATCTGGGGATGTGAATGGAACTGGGCGATCTGATCTTGCATTGCACCGATTACTCCTAAATCGTCTTCAAGAACGATGAGAAGGCGCGTCGGATCGGCTTTTAACCAATCCAGAGTGATTTCGAGATGATCGGGAAGGCCAAAGAGATAAACAGCACGGGCCGTCGTACTTTTAAGAAAATCTTCCAAGAGCTGAGGATTACTTTTTGGGAGATCGGCAGGAGTATAGGGCGTCAGCGCTAAGTGAAAATCGAGGGAAGGTAGCCCTGTAGCCATATGCTCCAACTATAAGGTTTTTTCGCTAATTCAAAAAGCTCGTTTTCCGCAGGGGTCTTAGGTTCGGGAATATCTATCTTGGATCTGAAATGCTCTACCAGCACTTTTAAGAGCATTTTCGTCCTCCATCGCTGGACATAGACCTGTGCTGTCCATTGAATAGTCCATTCAGACAAAGTATATTCGTAACGCCCCCCGCGAACATAAGTATTTTTGTAATGGTTGAGGAGGGTGTCATATTTCCATGTTTTAAATTCTTTTAATGCTTGTTTTTCCGCCGAGCTGAATACGCTTGAGAGTTCACTCAACGAAAGGGTTTTCAATTCTTCAGGAATGTTTCCTTTCCCTAGAGCATACGAAACCACTTGATTTTTGGGATCCTGCGGTTTTTTTGCTCGCCTATAAAGTTGATAAACGTTCCAAATGATCTTTATTTTCATCAGAGTGGGTTTCAGTCGAGGATACAGCGCCCACACACAACCTATAAAAATCAGACTGCCTATAAGGATCGGGGTATTTTGTTTTGAAAAAACTTTAGGAAGTTGCGTCCGAAAGATGTTTTCAGTACATCGGTAGAGTTCCTGAGTAGAGGGAATAGAAAATGCTCTCCAAGTAAAATTTGGAAAAACCGAATCGACTCGCATAAAAAATTTAGAAACCTTAAGTTTTTGCCATCAAACGTTGTATCAAATCGGTAAAGAATAACATTTGATGCAGGAATAGTCCAGGAGAACCCTCGGGGTTGTGCCGAGACAGTGGAAATTTCCAAATCTCCCAGATAGGAGCCAAAGTTGTCTTGTAGGCAAGCTCTTGCTCAAGGTCGCTATGGAGAAGTGCGATAGTACCGCTTTGGTCGGGAGTTTGGGGGAAAATAGCTTTCATTTCTGCGATGATGTTTTGGATGAGGGAAAGAGAGCGTCCCAAACTTTCCATGACAAGTGTGGGAGGGAAAAGAGGGGGTTTGGGAAGTTCAGGGAGCTTTGGCAAGGTAATTTCAGGGAGTGTATAGGAGCCAAAACGGATCCCTTCGATGGGGAGTCCTTCGGAAAGCGTTAGCCACGTGCGGTCCGAGTGTTTTTTGGCGGTCTCGGAGAGCCAGGCGGCCGCACGGATCCAGTCGGGACGGGTCAAACGGCCTTGATATTCGATGAAATTTCCCTCGTTTTTGATACCGCCGGCGTACATCTGCGCAGGAGTGCCAGAAAGATCCATGCCGACCAGAATAATGGGATTACATCCCAGGGCTAGCGCTGTGGCAACGCCGCAGGTGCCGACGGTCCATCCTCCATCGAAAATCTCTGTGTGCCCTTGCGCCCATGTTTCTAGGGGAAAATTGCCTGTGGCGGGAAGAAGGAGTTTAGGACCGGTGATTTTTTGGACAACGGCATGAGAGGTCCTGAGCTGGACAAATGTCGGAAGCGGATTGGGACTTGTCCTTAGGAAGGAATGATTGGGGTTGGGATCCACGTGGAGATTGAAATGGGGTGTGATAGACAGGCGCCTGAGCGCTTCAGTGGCAGCTCCTCCGGCAAACAGGAGGCTATTTTTTTGGGCCGATTTTAAAAAATCGACGTGGTGCGCAAGGGAGGGACCGGCACCGCAAACGACAGCGGGAATATTTTTATAAGCACCAAACAACGCTCTCGCATCGAGAAGCGGTTCAGCTAAATTTTTAAGGACATTGCGCGTGAGGGTCTCTCCTTGGTCGGCAAAATCCGAGGCAAAAAGCTGGATCTCACCGGAGATTTGTTTGAGCTCGTCCATGATGTCTTCGCCGCCGGACCGCGCCTCTTGAAAAGAGAGGGAAACAAAGAGATTACTCCAGGCAATTTTGCGAAGGATATCGTAGCGATTTTGCTCATTGACGATGAAAAGGCGCAGCTTTTCAGACTGCGGAACATGCATGAGTAGCTGCGGATCTGTGTCGATGAAGACGAGATTTTTTTTCCTTTCTTTTTCGGCGAGCTTGGGATCCCAGCCAAAAATGCATGTTGCTTTATCCATGGAGTTCCTCATAAGTAGGGAAATGATCTAGAGTGGGGCGCAAAAACATTTGATCGGCGCTCACCAGCGCCAAATACGGCGCGTTAAAGCTCGCGTTATAGCCGACAACTTGATCAAAAGCCGCGCTGCTTAACTTTTCAGCTTTGCATTCCACGAGTAGGAGAGGCTGGAAAGCGCGAGAATAGACCAAAATATCGATCCGGCGCAGCATCTGAGGTACTTCTTTTTCCACGGCGATATATTCCCTCGGGTAGCCTAGTTCATGGATCATCTTGTGGATCCACTGTTGTCTTACGATCTCCTCGGGAGTGGCAGCCACCCATTTGGAGCGGACAGGGTCGAAAACTTTTTGCATTAGACCTCTTACGTAACCTACCAGCGCGCTTGGCTTGTGGCGGCTTGAATCTTTTTTATTTTTTGCCTCACCAATAGATATTCAGCTATTAGTTTCGGCAAAAAATAAAAAATCTTCTTCGCCGGCACTGCGCCATTCATCGCTGGCAGGTTACGCAAGCGGTCTATTCCGCCAGGATAAGGCCGTAATTACCGTCATTTCTGCGGTAAATCACTTTCAGCTTGCGATCCTCTTCGCAGCGGAAGAGAAGGAACGGATCTCCGGAGAGCTCCATTTTCATGATCGCTTCATCGGTGGACAAAATTTTGAGCGGTCTTTTATCGGAGCCGATGATGCGCGGCGGTTTATATTCATCGACCTCTGCTTTTTGATTAGCGCTTTCGATTTCCGCATTGATCTCTTCGAGATCAGAAAAGGGACGCTGAAGCACGTTGACTTGCATGTCGATGACATTCATCGGTTTTTTATGATGATCTTGGATGCGGCTTTTCCAGCGGCGCAGCTGCGCTTGGAGTTTATCGACAGCTTTATCGATCGAAGCGTACATGTCCGTGCTGACAGCCGAAACTTTGATTTTAAAATGATTGAACTTCAAAACAATCGTTGCGGAGTGTTCAAATTTTTGAATGTCGAGATTGACATGAACATCGAGAACTTGACTATGGAACCGATCGATCTTTGAGATCTTCTCCATAGCATAATTTTTCATCGCATCAGTCACATAGAGATTCCGACCCACAATAGTAATGCGATATCCTAGGGCTTCTTCTGCTGCAAATTTCGATTTATCAACCATAAATTTCACCTCATTAAATTCCGTAGTCTAACTATTTCTCGAGTTTAAGAGTAGTCTTCTCTGCGAAATATTGCCCAACTGCCCACAGGCCGCCATGATCTCTCTCCCTTTGTGATGGCGAAGCAGCACTTGATAGCCGTGTTTTCTCATCTGCTGCATAAAAGCTTCTTGAATTTCGATTTTCGGAGGAGAAAAACGGGACCGGCTTTGGGAGTTGTAGGGAATGAGGTTCACTTTGACAGAGAGACCCGACAAATAAACGGCGAGGAGGTTTGCATGCTCTAATCCATCGTTGATATTTTCTAAAAGCACATACTCGATAAGAATTTCACGGCTTCCTTCTGCACAATAGTCAAGCATGGCCTTTTTTAGAGCCTCCATGTTCCACCGCGCATTGACAGGCATGATTTTTCGCCGAATTTCATCACTGGGGGCGTTCACAGACACAGCTAGGTGGAGTGCAGGATCGGCTCTGGCTATGAGCTGATATATGCCGTCCACATGTCCGCTCGTCGAGATGGTGATATGGCGCGGTCCTATTCCTAGCCCCCTCGGATCCGTTAACACTTTTAAAGCCAGCAAAACAGACTCTAAATTATCGAGAGGCTCGCCCATACCCATAAAGACGAGATTTCTCACCGGAATTTTGAGAACATGGCGAGCGACAAAGACTTGTGCTACGATTTCTTCTGGTGTAAGAGAGCGGAGTAGCCCCATGCGACCCGTTTCGCAAAATGTGCAACCCATGCGGCATCCGAGTTGTGAGGAAAGGCACAAAGTAATTCCGGCTTTCATGGGAATAGCGACCGTCTCTGTTTCCAAACCGTCTTTCATGCGGAGTAAAAATTTTATCGTCTCTCCCTCTTTTTTTTGCCCCGTGATGGGCGGCAAAGAAAAATCGGTTTTATCGATCATTTCTTGCACAAGAGCCCTCGCTTGGGGCTCGGCCCAAGAAGTGTCGACATGGCCTGTGCGCATCCACTGACGGTACAAAAGAGCCGCATGCCTCTTGCCTTTTGGCATCTCTTCCGAATATTCTTGCTGAGTAAGGGCTAAAATAGACATATGAGTATCGCACCGAACAGGACTCGAACCTGTAACCACCCGGTTCGAAGCCGGGTACTCTATCCATTGAGCTATCGGTGCACAGCCATCAAATTTAACCAGAAGTGAGCATTTAGTGGAAGAACGGGTCCAGGCCATTGTTTTAAAAACTTTAGATTACCGCGACCATCAGCGCATCGTGACGCTCATGACTGAGCAGATGGGGCTACTTTCTTTTTTAATTAGGGGCCTGAAGAAAGAAAATCGATTTGCTCTTACCACACCCTTTTCCCATGGAGAATACGTGCTGAAAAAAGGCAAAGGAGAGCTTTTGAGTTTCCGCGACGGGACGCTTTTCTCTGACCACGAAACCCTGCGAACCAATTATCAATTCTTAAAAACGGCCGGCGACATGGCCAGCCTGCTGCTGAAAACACAGCTACCGGGAAAACCTGCCCCCAAACTCTTTGCTCTCTTTCTTGCGTATCTGGGGAAAGTTGCCCATTTTGAAGACACTCGCTCTCTCCCTTTGAGTTTTATGCTCAAGCTTATGACGCATGATGGCTGGATCTCTTGGGAAGATAAGAGCTTTTTCCCTATCAGCGTGACCGAAGTGGAGTGGAAGCTGCTGAAGACGCTTGCCCTCAGTCGATCTTTTTCTCAGCTGCGAGGACTTTCGCCCTCCTCCGATCTCTATGAAAGAATGCAGTGTCTCAATGTGCTTTCAGAGTGATGTCAAGTCCAGCACTTTTCGAAAAAAGAAGTCACTTTTGTTGATACGTCATCTTCTTGCAGGAGGGTGATAGATTTGTTTCTCCATTTGATTCCAACTTTTTGTCCCCATTTGACAATCTCGGGATTTTCTTTGACGATATGGCCTTTGCTTGCCTTTTGTGCCAAAAGACCATACACGCAGTGGCAAACCTTTGCATAAAGAGAGCTTTTATCTTTCCAGTAATCGGATATTCCATGAAAAACCCTCGCTTCATTATTACCCTCACTTCTGGCCTGGATACAATTGCCCATGCATCGGAGTTCTTTATCAGCCTCTATATCAATCGTCCAAAAATACCGATAAAGAGACATGAGACCCAAAGAAATTATCGGATAAAAAAGCGTCACCCAAACCATTAATTCTTCTTTTAAAGAGCGCGAACGAAGATGAGGAGAATAGACTACTGTATATCCTAATTCTCCAAAAAGAAGAGGAGCCCAAAGCAAGCCTATTTTTTCACAAGATGCATAAAAAGCAGCTTCAGAATCGTGCTTTGTTAAATCTTTTTTTCCCTCTAGGACAAGACGGTATTCTCTAGAGGTTAAACATTGAAGAGGATTCATGGGAATTGCGAAAGGTGGGACTCGAACCCACACGAGTTGCCTCACTACCACCTCAAAGTAGCGCGTCTACCAATTCCGCCACTTCCGCAAAAAAAGAAGATCATACCCGGGGGGTTGGATAGAAATCAATGCTGAAATCGCATATGATCCGGCTTTATGATCCACCGATGTACCACCTACTGCACCGCAGCGACCTATGACCTTCCCCGCCTATTTCAATCTTTACAACCGTTTGGCTCAGCCCAGCTTTTCCGCGACTCGATCCATCTTTTGATCAAAGAAGACCGGCGCGTGAAAGGAGATGTCTTCTATTTTTCCTATGGATGCGTGGTTCTGTGGGGTTTTTCGGAAGAAGAAGAACAGTCGATATTAAATTCTTTAAAAGAGTATGAGCGCGACTCACTCCCTCGTCCTGAAATGGACGAATTTACTTACCTCTATGGCGAAGCGATGCAAATCGATGAAGATGAAATTATTCTTCATAATAAAAATGCTTTAATCAAACTTGCTATCTCACACGGACTCGCCCAATCTGTCAAACTCACCACGTTCGAAGAGGCGATCCAAAAAACGATCGACAATACCAAATCGCTCCCCGAAAACCTCGCACGCAAAGGCAAAATCAAACTTTCTCGCAAAGAAATTTATCAAAAGATGGGCGAACTCTTTACCGAGCGCAATTTCATCAACATCCACTCCGAAATCCTCGACACCCCTGAATTCTTCTGGAACTACCCTGAACTCGAACCCTTTTATCGTCGCACGGCCCATTATCTCGATCTCAACAAACGGGTCGAAGTCCTCAACAAGCGCCTGACCGTCGTGCATGAACTCTTCCAAATTCTGAGCAACGAGCTCAACCATCAGCACACGTATCGCCTTGAGCTGAGCATCATTATTTTGATCGCCATCGAGGTGACAATAGCGATGCTACGAGACCTTTTCCATCTTATTTAACCTCAGTTGCTAGTTGTCTCTCGGAGATCTCGGCCATAGAAAAAGCAATCTCCGGCGTCGCCCTGCTTAGCCAACCCCATGAAGGGGTTGGCTGCATCGGCCTCCTTGGACCTCGCATTTTTCTAGGCCAATCTCTCTCGAGACTCAACTAGCAACTGAGGTTTATTTAAAATAAACATTTTATATAAATGTTTATAATTCATTTACATAGAAATTGTATAATTAATGCATAAAACGAGGAAGAACATGTCATTTTTATCAATTCAAACCCAATATAATGAAATTAACCACGTAGCCGCATTACAAATCGCTGAAGCTAAGAATGTTACGAATACCTATCAGAAAAATGGCCTTAAAGCCCAGCTTAAAAGTCTGTTACAAACCCTCGAATCGGGCAATACTCCCTCCAATCTTCAGGACCATCTCAACGATTGTAAAACAATTTTTGAATCCATAAAACAACCCCCCTCTTCAGGATGTTTCAGCTGGCTAGATCGCATTATTTCTTATTTTACGTTTGAAATGCCTGTGGAGCAACTGATCAATAAGATCTCTAAATACGTACCCGCTCCTAAGCTCATCGAATTAAAACCTTGTGTCGTTATCGTTGAAGAACCCATTGTACCAATAGATACGCGGACCGAAGCCCAAAAATGTTACGATCACTATAGAAATGAAATCATTCACACAAAAGATTCTGTATTATTTGCTGATATTTTAGAGATGCCCCTACCACGTCGCATTCACGTCGAACAGGCACCTGAAAGTACATTTTTTCAATTCGTAAAAAATTTGGCTTCGAACAATAATTAAGATGTGAAATATCTATTTTTGCTTCTTATTCGTCTCTATCAATGGACAATCAGCCCTCTCATCAGTGCTGAGTGCCGTTTTTATCCTTCCTGCTCTCAATATGCCTATGAAGCATTTAGAAAGCATGGCACCTTAAAGGGATTTTATTTAACCACAAAGCGCCTATGCAAATGCCATCCTTGGCATCCCGGCGGCATCGATGAAGTTCCTTAATTTGGAATTATCAAAGTTCGTCCAACTCGCACACGATCGGTCTCCAAGTTATTCTCTTTTTTTATCGCCTCTACGGAGACTTTATGCTTGCGAGCGATTTTCCAAAGGCTATCGCCTTCTTGGACAACGTATTTTTTCTGTGCTGTGACAGGTTGCGATGCGATTGCCTCTTTAGGCGGAGCAGCTGGAGCCACACCTAGCGCAGCTAATTTTTCCCCCGCTTTTTTCCAGATCGCATCGCTGCGGGGACTTTGGAGCAGATTTTTTAAAAAGGCATCGTAGCCTTTTCGATTACCGGGATAGACATCTAAAAAGACCAGCAAATCGTCGTCACCCAGCCTTCGGACAATATACTCCGGGTCCCAGTCCATGAGCATTTGAGAGGCCAACGTCGATCTTTTTTGGACCCAAGAGACAAGAAAAAACTTGAGGCGTTCGGAGGTGATGTCGCCCATCTTTTTTTGGTCTTCTGTAAATTGAGAAATAGATTTCCAATCTCCTTGGGCTAAAAGCTCTATGAGAAACGGTTTTTCGATAGAAAAGCCTGTATGTGAAAAAAGATTGAATATCAGGTAAAATTCAGGCGTTAAGTAAAACGCCTCCAAAAGAGAAGGATCTAAAGGCGGTTTACTATGTTGGATTTCATAGAAGAGTCCTTCGGGGCGCAGAGGCCATTTTTCAGTTTTTGCGAAGTTTAAAATCGCCGCATAATGATCATCCGTCAGGCCAGGGATCATTTGTACATCGGCCTTTTCTTGCCCTTCAGGATGGATAAAGGAAAGCGTGCGGGGTTGAGAAGGAAGGACGGAAATCGCTTTTTCTAAAGGAAAAAAATGGAAGGAGATGAGAGCACCGAGGGCTAGATCTCTTTTTTTATATCCTGCTTCTGCCGGCTCACCATTTTCTAAAAGAGAAAGCAGCTCCGCATAGGACATCATCGCATATTGAGAGAGGAGAGTTTCATTAGATAAAGGCGCTAGTATGGGCTGCGACGGAGTCATATCAAAGGCCACTGCCTCCTGCTTTTCTTTCATGACAACGGTAAAAAAAGTGGCTATCAAAGCGATATTGAGCGCCCCACTCAAAATAAGGATTTGAGTGAGAAATCGAGCTCTTTTTTGCCAGTCCGTATTGATCATCATAGGCATGTGTGATAAACTCCTAAGATTATCTTAAGTGAGGCGTTTTGTGAAAGTCCCGATTGCATGGCTGAAAGAATTCGTTCCCTGTGACCTCTCTCCCCAGCAAATAGCAGACACGCTGACTTTGCTAGGCTTGGAGGTGGAAGGCATCCTGGATACTCCTTTGAGCTTTTCTGGCGTGGTTGTCGGAAAAGTCCTCGAAGCACATCCTCATCCCAATGCCGACCGTCTCCGCGTCGCCACCGTTACAGATGGCACAACAAATTATCAAGTCGTGTGCGGCGCTCCTAATTGTCGCAGCGGCATCACCGTCGCTTTCGCCAAAATCGGCGCTTCACTGCAAGACAGCGAAGGAAAAACCTGGAAAATCAAAAAAAGTAAAATTCGCGATGTCGAGTCTGAAGGCATGCTCTGCTCAGAAAAAGAGCTGGGACTTCCTGAAACAATCGATGGCATCGTGGAGCTTCCCGACTCTTGGCAGCTGGGAAAAGATCTCGTTGAATTTTACTCGAATCCCGTTTTAGATATCGCACTGACTGCGAACCTGGGTCACTGCGCGAGTGTACTCGGCATCGCGCGCGAACTTGCGGCAGCTTTAAATGTTAAAGCTAGACGCCCCACAGCTTCCATTCGAGAAGAAATAACCGCGCGCATGCCCGTCAAAATAGAAAACCCAACGCTTTGCCACCACTACGCATGCCGCTTTGTCGAAGGAGTAGAGGTCGGACCCTCACCGGAGTGGCTCCAGAAAAAACTTACCGCTTGCGGACTAAGACCCATCAATAACGTCGTCGATGTAGGAAACTATGTCATGTGGGAAACGGGGCAGCCGCTCCACATCTTCGATGCCGATGCGCTTGAAAAAGAGATGATCATCACCGACAAGCGCCCCTATGACAAAATAACAACTCTCGATGAAAAAGAGCGCGCGCTACCTCCGGGAACGCTGCTCATTTGCGACGCCAAAAAACCGCTCGCACTCGCAGGCATCATGGGAGGCCTTTCTTCTGCAGCTACCGATAAAACCCGCCGTATTGTCATCGAAGCTTCTTCCTTTCATCCCTCGCAGATACGAAGGACAGCACGACTTCTTGATTTGCGCTCCGACGGCTCATTTAGACACGAGCGGGGAACTGACACAGCAGCTCTTGTTTTAGCTCTAGACAGAGCCACACAGCTCATCCAAGAAATCGCCGGAGGAAAAGCGGGCCCCGTCACAGATGTTTATCCTCAGCCGGCTCCTGTGAAACAAATCCCCTTGCGCCTTGCACGCATCACGCAAATCCTGGGCATTTCTCTATCGCAAAGTGAAGTGGTTTCTCTTCTCGAGAGGTTGGAGATGCGCGTGAGCGACTCCCTTGTCGTCACAGTCCCGACCTATCGCAATGACATCAATACCGAAATCGATCTCATAGAAGAGATCGCCCGCATTTTTGGGTTCAACAATCTCCCCAAGGCCCCGCCGCGCCATATCTCCTCGCCGCTCACTGACACTCCCATGCATAGCCTCGAGAACCTCATCCGCACCCTCCTCTTGGAGCTTGGCCTGCAAGAATGCATCACCTGCAATCTCCTCAGCCCCACGCAAGTGGACAAGACGACAGAAAAGCTAACGCCCATTTCTGTTCTCCATCCCCGCGCCCTCGATCAATCGGTCCTACGCACCTCTCTTCTTCCCGGCCTCCTGGAAGTCACGCGCCACAATTTTTCGCATCAAACCAAAAATCTTTCCGGGTTTGAAATTGGGCGTATTCATTTTCAAGAGGGAGAGACTTTCCAAGAACAAACCTGCGCCGGCATTTTCCTCACAGGGAAAAAAGCTCCGCATTATTTTGATCCTAAACCCGAAGATTTCGACTTTTTTGATCTCAAAGGCATCCTCGAAAATCTTTTGAGCGCTCTTCATATGGATAAGGCACGCTTTCTCCCATCGCACCTCCATACACTCCATCCCAATCAGCAAGCCAAAATCGAAATAAATGGCGTGACAATCGGAGCCTTTGGGCAAGTCCATCCCCATTTGAGCCCTACTCAGAAAGTCTATTTTGCTCAATTGAACTTAGGAGATATTCTCGCCCTAAAACCCGCTAAAATCACATACGAATCCCTTCCGACTTTTCCGGGATCTGAGCGCGATTGGACACTAACAGTTCAAGAAAGCACTCCCATCGATGTGATATCCCAAGCGATTCAAAGTGTTCGCCCCCGATTTTTAGAAAACTTTTATTTACTCGATCTGTTTCGAAGCCCCCAAAATACGGATCGTAAAAATGTGACACTCCGCTTCTTTTATCGCGACAATACTAAAACCATCGAACTCGAAACTGTCGAGAAAATGCACCAAAAACTGATGCAAGCAGTAGCGGAAAAGTTAGCGAATCATATAGTATGAGATTAATCACGAGGTCATCCATGAAGAAATATTCCGTTTTAAGCTTAATAGCCCTTCTCGCTTTCATCACCACTTCTTGCGAGCGTAAACCCCAAGAAACCGATGTTGTTTCCCAAAAATACATCCACAAGTATGGGTACGCTGTCTCCAAAAGCGAGTTTGAGGCCAATCACTATCCTGGCCAAGTCGTCACCATGCTCAAAAATGGCGTGACCATCACGGCAACTTATGAAAACGGCGTCCTCCATGGACCTTGCACGCACACGTTCCCCAGCAGCCAAACCATCGAATCTTACTATCTCTACAACGATGGCAAACTCGTCAAACAACTCCTCTATGACATCTCTGGCATGCCAGTCCGCGAAGAAGTACAACTGTCTCCTTCACGCTATACGACGACCCTTTGGTACAAATCGGGTAGTCCCCTCTGCATCGAAGAGTTCGCAAACCAAGAGCTCCTCGAAGGACAGTATTTTAACAAAGACAACGACCTCGAATCCCAAGTTGTCAAAGGCCAAGGCATTCGCGTACGTCGTGATCCCGATGGAGTCCTGCTCTATCGCGACATGGTAAGCGAAGGCCTCGTCACCCAGCGTGAGACCCTCTATCCCAGTGGAACTCCTGAAACTATCGCCTTCTATCAAAATGGCAAGCTCCATGGAGAAAAACGTTCATTCACCGCTCATGGCGAGCCCCTCTCCATCCAAGAATATGTCCAAGGAAAACTCCACGGCAAATCGACCTTTTTTAATAACGGCCTTCGCGATCATGAAATCTACTACCTCGATGGCATGAAAAACGGCCTTGAAATCCATTATCTCGACGGCAAAACCATTTCCCAAGAAATTCTCTGGGAAAATGATAAACGCCATGGTCCTGCCAAATTTTACAACATCGATGGCACCATTGCGAATATCGAGTATTATTATGATGGCAAAATCGTGAGCGAAACTAAATGGAACGAATATACTCGCCTCGACGAGATCGTCTCTCAGATCTCTCCCTCCGCGAGAATCTAAAACACTTAAAGGCGAGCACAGAGGTGCTCGCCCCTTTTCCTAAGCTCTCCATTACGTTCTCTATGACAAATGGCTTCAGCTCGGTTTTAGCCAGCGCTCCTCAATTCACCTGCACCTTTATCGATATAGCTCCGAAGCTCCGCTCCGCCCTTCTTCAGTGGTTACATGCTTATGCACATAAAAATCCTATCTCCTGGCCTTTTCCGAACTTCACTCCTTCTTTTACCTCTTCCGTCCTCCGCCATCTCACCACTATCCCTTTTGGTTCTACTCAAACCTATTCCGAAGTAGCCAAAGCTGCACATTCCCCACGGGCAGCCCGCGCGGTAGGGCAAGCCTGCCACTTCAACCCCCTTCCTCTTCTGATCCCTTGCCATCGCGTTCTTGCTTCCCATGGTCTTGGAGGCTTTGGCCCTGGAACAGACCTAAAATCCGAACTCCTTCGTTTTGAAGGGGTTATAAACTTCTAAACCTGTTTGGCATACATCTTGCGTATACCTCTATTACCAACAATGGAGGAAATTATGGATTCCAATGAACTCTCTCGCAAAGTCGCTGAGCTCGAAACGATCAACGATCAGCTCCAAGCAGAGCTCAAATACCTCGATACCCTACTGAGACAAGCTGGCTTTGAGGAAGGTTTAACTACCTTAAAATCAGCCGCTCAGGAACTCATTGAGGAAGAACGACGTACGCAAAGCGAATAGCAACCTAAGTCGTTATAAATTAGCCACTTCTGATGTAAAATAATAGTATAATTAAAAATTTAATTATACTATAATAATTATTAGACACAGGTAGGAGGATTGATTTATGACACAACAAACAACATTTAAAAAATTTCCGGGTGACGGTTACTTCATAGAACCGGGTAAATATGATGAGAGAGACAAGGAACTTCGTTTCGAGACAGCGAAAAAAGCAGCAAAAACAATAAAAAACTGCTTTAAAGCTATATCAAAAGTTTTTACGGACTTTAAAGACAAAGTATCATCGGGTTTTGAATCCATTTCAGAATTTGCTTCTTCGATTTCAATGCCTTCTATTTACAAATACGAATGGGTAAATAAAGAAGAGAATGGACAGAAGTTCCTAGGAATAAAGAGAACTAATAATTTAACTAAAACTGAAAATATACGCTGGAAAAAAAGCACTTCGAGTCCTTCTCCAGTTTCGACTCCATCTTACTCCCCAGCATCAAATGCTTCCATTTCTCATACAGGAATAAAAACAATTCGTAAGAAATCTTTTGTAGATGAAGGATTAAAAACTCAATCAAGAGAACCCTATCATTCTCCAATGTTAGCTTCTGATTTAAAGGCAGCTGAACATCAAGAAAAAAATCGTGCTCGCATGAAAGAAATGCAAGAAGATTGGGAAAAGGTTAAAAATAAACAACCCTTGAGTGATTCTTCTGTTTCTAGCCTTAGGACTTCTTCAGAAAAATCAGGACGTTCTGCGACTGAAGAATAAATACTCACCAATAATCCAAGTGTCATAAAAGTAGCGTTCTTAACGCTACTTTTTTTACCCCTTAAATCTCCGTTAAAGCACTTATCCAGCGCTTCTTTAAAGCGCAGTTTTAGAAATAAGATATAGAACTCAGAAATTAAATAAACTCGAGAGCCAGTAATTCTTCCATAGGTGGCTCTTCATCTTCGATCCAATCAGAAACCATTTGAGCTTTTCGAGTCTTCAGTTCTAAAACTCTCTCTTCAATTGTTCCCGAACTAACATATCTCCGGACAATGACAGGTTTTTGCTGCCCAAAGCGATGAGCACGCGCAATCGCTTGCTCTTCCGCCGCACTATTCCACCAAGGATCATAGAGCATCACATAATCAGCAGCGGTGAGATTAAGACCTACACCTCCTGCTTTTAAGCTGATAAGAAAAACACTTACGCTAGGATCATTTTGAAACTCCTCCACAACGCCTGCTCTATTAGAAGTGCTTCCATCCAAATAAACAAAAGAAATGTCTTTTTCCTTGAGCGATGTAGCGATGAGCCTGAGCATCTCGGTAAATTGACTGTAGACTAGAATTTTATGACCTGCTGCTTCTTCAATATCTGCGAGCAGTCTTTCTAACTTGGAACTGATAGGAGGGCCGCCGGCGAGTTGCGCATGGCAGGCAATTTGCCTAAGACGCAAAATGGCGGTCAAGATTTGGAGCTTGTTTTGGGGCATCGAGGCATGGAGGCGCTTGCGAGTTTCATCATAAAAGGCTCTTTCTTCCGCAGAAAGATCGACAAAAACGAGTTGCTCGAGGCGCTCTGGAAGCTCCAGATCCACCGATTCTTTGGTGCGACGTAAAATAAACGGCCGGATTTTTTTGGGGTCCAAATCGCCAAATCCTGGCATCAAAAAATGAAACAAGCTCTCTAAATCAGCGAGACGATTTTCAATAGGAGTACCGGTAACCGCTAAACGAAATTGTGCCTTCAGACTACAAGCAATCTGCGCAGTTTGGGAGGCGGCATTTTTAATCGCCTGCGCTTCGTCCAAAATCAGCACATGAAACTCCATCTCATGAAAAATCTCTCGATCTTGCCTTAAGAGAGCATAGGACGTGAGGATGATATCGGCCCTCGCAATCTGGCGCTCCGATCCATGATGGAGATGGACTGTTTTACTGGGCAAAAAACGCTCGATCTCTTTCTTCCACTGCACAAGCAAAGAACTCGGCATCACGATGAGAATAGGGCCCTTATTTTCTAGGAGAGAAAAAAATGCCAGGAGCTGCACCGTTTTACCCAGGCCCATTTCATCCGCGAGAAGTCCATGGAAACCACTCCGAGATAAGAAATAGAGCCAAGACACTCCTTTTTGTTGGTAAGGATAGAGATGTCCTTGGAAAGTGCTCGCCGGGTTAACCTCTTGCCACGAGGCGGGCTCATAGAGGTTTAAGTCTTGCAGCACACCAAAGTGGTGACGCGGCATCGAAGGACTTAACTTCTTCCAGCCTTGCGGCAAATCGAGAAGCCAGACGGTGTCTTCAGATGCGGGAAGAAAGAGATCGCCTTTTTTAAAAACAGAGAGCACAGAAGCAAGAGGTTTTTGGCCCACCGAGCCCTCGAGGTGGAGCGCTCCATCTTTTTCTCGGACACTCGCGGTGATCTTGTCCAAAGGAACAATGATCCGCTTTTGAAAGTCACGGATTTTCCAACCCTTACTCAGAAGAGTTGAAAGAGCGGCGAGGACACGGTCCGAGGAGCAAGAGTATCCCGTCCTTTTTTGATACCCTACTGCCATGAGCTCTTGCTCCCAACCACTTTCTTCTGGCTTAAGAGGCCTAAGACGGTACTCATCCCAAACAGCCAACTCGGCCTCCATGCCGCGAGCATCTTTCAATAACAGATGGGGAAAAGGGCTTGGCTTTTTTTTCCAGACAAGAGCAGGAGCCGTATCATCTTTGTGGAGTGCATCAAAAAATGTGTTGAGATCTTTCCCTTGCAAAATGACAGGATCTCGAAAAAGCCATCGTTCAGCAAATGGAAGAGGAAATGACCTCTCGACACCGCAGAGAATTGCATGAGTAGGAAATATTTGATCCGTTGGCCCTATATCAAAAATACGGAGCCCGATTTTGAGTTTCGGGGTGATGAGCGCAAGATCCTCCTCCCCTTCAACTTCGTAAAAATAATCTATCGGAGTGTAGGGATCGACAATCGTCACGCGTTAAGGCGTCGATAAGGCCGAGGACGCTCGGCATTTTCAAAAGCTCGGACGCGGGGAGCTGCTTGACACTCAGCCGAGCAGCAGCCTTGCAGCTTCACAGCACAAGCGTGGCAAGAGATAAAAAGCTCGTTGCAATCGACATTAGCACAGTTGTAATAGAGATCGGAGAGCGCCCCGCAATGGACACAATGGCTAATGATCTCACCAGGATCTTTTTCATTTAAAGGAACCGATAGACGGTCATCGAAGACAAAGAGACGTCCTTTCCAGTGCTCGCTCCCTTTTTGGAGGCCGTATTTGATCACACCCCCATCGAGCTGATAAACCTGCTCAAACCCTTCTTGTTTCATGAGAGCTGAATAGAGCTCGCAGCGGATACCACCGGTACAGTACATCATCACCTTGGTCTTCTTCGGATCGCGCTCTTTCGCCAGATCTTTGGCGTACTGAGGAAACTCCCGGAACTGATCGAGCTTAGGAAGCTCGGCTCCTTCAAAATGGCCTAGCTCCCACTCATAATCATTTCTTACATCGAGAAGGATCGTATCCTCGTCTTTGTTTTCGAGCATTTTTTTCCAGTCTTCGGGGGAAACATGCTCCCCCGCTAAAGAAATGTCTACCTTGGCGTCCAGAGCTACGATTTGCGATCGGTACTTGACGGTCATTCGGGGGAAAGCTTGAGTGTGGTAAGCATGAATTTTAAACTCGAGACCTACAAATCGAGGATCGGCATGCATCCAATCGATGTATTTTTGAGCATCCGCCTCGGTCGCACAGAGCTGCCCATTGATCCCTTCCTCAGAAATGTAGATGCGGCAAGTGACATCCTTTCCTTCAAAAAAAACTTTATGTTTTGCCACTTCATCGTGGGGATTGTCGATGTGAGTAAAGCGATAATATGCGAGGACCGAGTGTGTCATAGCGCCTGATTATAGTACTGAAGATGATTTTGGGAGAGATAAAATTATATTTTTATGCCAGAGTGCCTTGTAAAAAAAAACAGGTTCGATTACTATGATCCTCTTTATAAAGTTATTAGGAGAAGCAATGGTTAGATACACCGGTCCGAAAAATCGCATCGCACGTCGTTTTGAAACAAACATCTTTGGTCGTGCACGCAATCCCCTTCTTCACAAGGCCAACCCTCCAGGGCAACACGGCGGTAAGAGGAAGAAAAAATCGGACTATGGTCAGCAGCTCGAAGAGAAACAAAAACTCCGCGCCATCTACGGCATGCTTCCCAATGCTCAAATCATTCGCTATTACAAAGAAGCGCTCCGTAAAGAAGGCAACACTGCGCACCTTTTCATTCAACGTCTAGAAAGCCGTCTCGACAACGTCGTTTACCGTTTGAAACTAGCCCCCACTATTTTTGCTGCACAACAACTCGTCTCCCACGGCCACGTCCTCGTCAACGGCAAAAAAGTCGACCGTCGCTCATTTGAAGTGCTTCCTGGCATGACGATTTCTCTAAAAACGAAAGCTCAAGGACTTTCCGTTGTGAAAGACTCCGTCGACAATACAACCCGCACCGTTCCTGAATACATGAGCAGCGATGCTGCTTCGTTCTCAGGACAGCTTCTCGTACAACCGATGCCGGAACAAATTCCGTTCCCGCTTCCGGTGAACATTCCTCTCGTTTGCGAGCACCTCGCTCACACGAGCTAAAAGCAAAAGGGGTTTCTGATGTCTCTCGTCGATGCTTATCATTTTTATCGGGAGAAGGTTGAGCTTTTTCAAAGTAAAACCCTCCTCGTGAGGTCTTCTCCTCCAAGTTCTTCAAAGGCAAATGAAATTTTTCAATCTTTTGAAGAGACTCATGTGCTACACAAAGAATTTTTTGGCAAATGTCTTAGTGATGCTGACAACCTATCTAAAAACACCCTCCGTAAAGGGATGACCTATTCTTTAGCAGGCAGTGTTGTTGTAGGCACATCTGTCAGCTACTTCATCAACCGCAGCGTTGCCCAAATGGCATCCAAGGAAGGGATCGTAGGTACTGTTGCATTGGTAGTTGTTAGCGCATTATTCTTTATTTATGCTGTAGCTGTGCCCTACGCTGCTTCTGTTGCGATTGTGCCCTTGCGTAATGCCTTCGAAGTGGAAACGAGATGGTTCCAGGCACACGAAGAACAGATTCAAACAGCGATCCAGGATTTAGAAAATCCAAAAAAATCAAATCAAAAAAATCTCCCTGCTGCAGCTGCTCTCACACAGCTTCTGGGACATTATGATTTGCTTACAAAATCAGAAGAAGAAATAAGAAACCGCCTTTGGCCTTCTTCTTGAAAAGATCTCTCATCTTTTCTAATATTGATTCCCTATGAAACTACTTGTAGGCGCCCATACATCCGCCCAAGGCGGCGTTCACCACGCTCTTCTTGAAGGCAAAGACATCGGCGCGACGACCATCCAACTATTCACTGCTAACCAAAAAAACAAGGGACTTTCATATGTTTCGTATGGAAGCTTATAATTTTTATCACTCTAATGTTCAAAATTTTTTAGCTATTCCCCTTCACCAGAGATGTTCAGCTGAAAACACAGCATATCTCCATGAGCTGAATGGAAAGCACCAACATCTGACAAATTTTATTGGCACAAAGCTTGCTGAGTCCAGTGATTTATACAAATCAACCCGTGAATTTGGCAAATCCTGCTCCATGGGACTTGCTATTACGCTGGGAGTTTCAGCACGCTATTTCTCATCGATAACATCTATGGGAACCCCCCTCAGTGCAGAATTAACAGCCCTGGTTATTCTTGTTAGCGCCTTATTTTTAATTTGTTTTGTCGTTCATCCTCATGCTGCCAGCAGGGCAACAGAACCACTACGGCATGCTTACGAAGTGGAAACACGGTGGTTTCAGGAAAATAAAGACGATGTTAAGCAAAAGCTTGATTCTTCTAAGAAGTCAGAAAGAGAACAAAAAGTTACTGCGGCGCTTACCCTTCTCCTTGGATATTACGACTATCTCATGGATAGAAACGAAGAGTTGAGTCGTCATTTTTGACCTTCTTCTTGAAAAGATTGTAAGGGTCTCCTATGATTTTTTTGCTATGAAAAACCTTCTCATCGGCGCACATACATCCGCCCAAGGCGGCGTTCACCACGCTCTTCTTGAAGGCAAAGAAATCGGCGCGACGACCATCCAACTATTCACTGCTAACCAAAAAACGTGGCACACCAAACCCATCGCCGAAGAAGAAGTCGCTCGTTGGGAAGAAGCGCTTGCCCAGACGGGTCTTCAAAAGATCATGAGTCACGATAGCTATTTGATAAATTTGGGATCTCCGAGCGCTGAATCTCGTGATAAAAGCCTCCAAGCCTTTAAAAATGAACTCCATCGATGCCACCAGCTCAAACTCGATTATTTAAATTTCCATCCGGGTGCTGCGCTCGATTCTTCCGCAGAAGAATGTCTCAAACAAATTGTAGAAAGCCTAACGCAGATGGAAGACATGGCCGCAAGTGGCCCTACACGTCTTCTCATCGAAGCCACCGCGGGCCAGGGCTCATCCGTGGGGCATAAGTTTGAACACTTAGGATATCTGATAGAGCATCTGCATAAAAAAATTCCCATCGGCGTCTGTATCGACACCTGTCATATTTTTGCAGCAGGTTATGACATCCGCACAAAAGAGGGCTGGGATCAAACGCTTAAAGAGTTTGATCGCACAGTCGGCCTCAAACATCTCTATGCCCTGCACCTTAACGATTCAAAAAATCCTCTAGGCTCTCGTAAAGACCGCCATGCGCCGATCGGCGAGGGGGAAATTGGTATTGAAGGGTTTAAAGCCATCATGCAAAATAGTCATCTAAAGCATCTCCCCATGTACCTGGAAACGCCCGATGGCGTAGAGCTGTGGAAAAAAGAGATAGCCCTACTCAAGAAGTTAGCCGAATGAAACACACGAAAATTAAAACGATCACAGCGCAGCATCTCGGACAAACCCTCACCGTTTGCGGGTGGGTTAAAACCGTGCGCGCGCAAAAAAATCTCGCATTCATCGAGCTCAGCGATGGCTCCACATTTTCAGGGCTTCAAATCGTTGCCCAAAACCTCGCTCCTGAAGTCACAACAGGTGCAGCTCTTGCTGTAACGGGGCCCCTCGTCGAAAGCCTCGGAGGAAAACAACCCTGGGAAATTAAGGCCGAAAAAATCGACCTTTTAGGGCGCTGCGACTCCGAAGACTATCCTCTGCAAAAAAAACGGCACTCCTTTGAGTTTTTGCGCACGATTGCCCACCTGCGTCCCCGTACCAATACACAAGGCGCCGTGCTGCGCGTACGAAACGCCCTCGCATTTGCAACGCACCAGTTTTTTCAAGAAAGAGGCTTTCTCTACGTCCAAACGCCTGTCGTTACAGCGTCCGATTGCGAAGGAGGTGGCCAACAATTTCTCGTCACCACGCTAAATCTCGATAAACTTCCGCGCCATTCGAGCGGCTCTGTCGACTTTACCCAGGACTTCTTCCAAAAACCGGCCTACCTCACCGTATCGGGCCAGCTCAACGCAGAGACACTCGCCTGTGCGATGTCCGATGTTTACACCTTTGGACCCACATTTCGGGCGGAGAATTCAAACACGTCGCGCCATCTCGCCGAGTTTTGGATGATCGAGCCAGAAATGGCCTTTGCTGATTTAAACGATGACAGAGAGTGCGCCGAGGCCTACCTCAAATACGTCGTCCGCTACGTTCTCGAAAAATGCCCCGACGACCTTCAATTTTTTGATGCTTTTATCGAAAATGGACTCACCCAGCGCCTAAAACATGTCGCTGAGTCTCCTTTTGCGCACATGACTTATACGCAAGCCATAGAGGTTCTCCTAAAGTCCGGCAAGCAGTTTGCCTTCCCTGTTGAGTGGGGAGCCGATCTCCAATCAGAGCACGAGCGGTACCTCGCCGAAGAATACTGCAAAAAACCTGTCATCCTCAGCGACTATCCCGAAAAAATCAAAGCCTTCTATATGCGAGCGAACCCCGATGGAAAAACCGTAGCCGCCATGGACGTACTCGTACCCAAAATCGGAGAAATCATCGGCGGCAGTCAGCGGGAAGAGAGGCTCGACGTGCTCAAAGCAAAAATTATTGACTTCGACTTAAAAGAAGAAGATTATTGGTGGTACTTACAGCTCAGACAATACGGAACTGTACCCCATGCAGGATTTGGAGCCGGGTTTGAGCGGCTCATTCAATTTGTAACGGGAATGGAAAACATAAGAGATGTGATTCCCTTCCCACGCTTTCCAGGACATGCGGATTTTTAGATGATTACTACAATACTGACAACTCTTCCGACGGATTGTGTTAAGCCAGGATGTGTTGTCACCCCTCTTTCTCCCGATTTAGTTAAGCCTTCTTCTTGCGCACACGTTTTTCATAAAATATGCTTAGAAGGGTACAAAATACAGTACCCAATACAACAACAGTCGACAGGAGCGCAAAAAACAAGTAAAGCTGTATCAACTTCTAAAGGTTTTCCTTGCCCCAGCTGCACCATTCCTTTCGAAAATACCATCGATGTCAAAAAAGACTCTATAAAAGCGACAGAAGCCTGTGATATCTGTTATGAAAAATTCAAACCTGACATTGTTGTGCTTAACTGTAATCATGGCCTCCATCTGGAATGCTTTAATGCGTTTTATAAAGAAGGTTCTGATTTGACCAAATGCCCAGGACATAAAGAAAATCAACATAGTATCAATTTTGATGTTCGCAGGATGTATACCGCTTTGGAATTTGAGCAACTCATCAAATCCAAAGGACCAGCTCCTTTCAAATACCTGCCTCCTTCTCCAAAAAAAGAAGAAAAAGCTCCTGCCACTGGTGAAAACAAAAGAACTTGGAAATCGATTGGTTGGAACCTCACTAAAGGCGTTATAGCCGCTACTTTAGCCTACAAAGGCGCGCGCTGGTTTTTTTGAAAAAACGCGAGTTTCCCTTAAGAAGTCTTTAGGAGAAGGTGCAGATTTTTGATGAGATTTCAGAAAAAACAGCGAAGTAAATAGCCGAAGTGCTATTTCCAAGCTGGTTTTGCATGGAAATCTCACAAAAAGATGAACCTTATCGTAAGACGGTCTTAAGGGAAGTTCGCGTTAAATAGATCTCGATCTGTTTTTTTGCTTGCTCTTGGATATAGGTTTGATAGGGCTGTTCTAAACCATCGTTATTCTGCATCAGAACCCGTAAATCTTCCATATTCCGAATCGTAAGCGCATGACGTCTGAGCAGTGGGTCCACTGTTCGCGGCACGCTTAAATCCAAAATTAGACGTGTCTTAAGCTCTTTTGCGGTATCCCGAATGAGATAGCTACTCGCATGTGTGGCAGAGATAACGACATCAAACGACGCCCAATCTTCTAAAACGCGCGTATCGCAAAGAGAAAGACCATGATCGAGAGCAAAAGATTCTGCTGCCTGGGGTGTACGCGTGCAAAGTGTGATCGCGCCGTGATGAAGATGGTGGATGATCTTGCGATTGATCTGAGAATTTCCCACGATGAGTATGGACTTAGGGTTTTCTTTCAGGACAAGATCGGAAACGGTTTTTTCTAAAGAGCCTTTAGGATTCCATGAAGGCTGGCTCCGAATTTCTTTGGCTACTTTGAGACTCTTTTGGAACAAGAAATGCAGAGCGCTAGGAAGAGATACCACGTCCTTTGCTGCGCTGTAGGCCACTTTGACTTGGCGCTGAATATCACTCTCACCTTTGATCACGCTATCGAGCCCCGATGTCACTGAAATGAGATGTGCAAAACAGTCGCGGCCGATGAGGGAATAGAGTTCGTTTCCGATGAGTTCTTTCAAATGACAGGCTAGCGCTTGAAAGAGCGCAGCTTCCATCGCGTAAATGTTTTCCCCTGAAAAATAGATTTCAGCGCGGTGGCAGGTCGTGAGAAAAACGGCAGGCCACTTTCCTTGACTGAGTAATTCGAAAGCACGCACCACCTTTTCATGAAAAGCAATATCTGAGCGTGAATAATTCGTTCCGAGAACACCAATGTGCATGAATTTTGTTATAAATCAGAGCACCATTTCCTGAAAATAACTTCTCGTTTGTGCTGCGTGAAAACTGTCGCAATTCAACGAGCCAACGTGAATGTTCTTCTAAGACAACTTTGAACGGCCTGCCACGCCGCAATCCCATCCCTTCAGGGGTGGGCATTAGCGTGCATGAATTGGTCTATTCCTTGGGCCCTCGGAGAATCTCGCTCATTTATGAGCGAGTTCTTCAAACTGTTTAAAACTCTTAATTTTTTGCTAAATATTCATATCAGGCTTAAAATTTTTCCAAAAGGAGTGATTTATGGCATTGACGATTGGATTAGGAGCTCTTGGTCTAGGCGCTGTCTTGCAGCGGTTTTCTTCAGACGTTTCTTCCCGTATCGAGCAAGCAAGACAAGCAGGTCTTACACTTGAAATTGAAGCGGGACGGCAGGTGCGACTCGCTCTCGACCATTTCAGTAATTCTTATAGCGACAGCATGAATGAAACAGTCGATCGGCTAGATGGGACGGTACAAGATTCTTATTCCAAACTGAGAGGTCTCGTTCAAACCTTCCAGAGTGGGAACAATGATCAAATCATCCTTCTAACATCAAGAGTGCAGCAGTTTGTCAACACTCTCCCAGCTGGGAATCTTCGGCCTCAGGTAACATTTGTTACACCACAATATATACCTCCTTCCAGAGATCCAAGCCCATTTACCTTGCACATCCAAGGAAATTTTCCAAATATTGGGCGACCTGACATGGTCCCTACTCTTAGGTTAAGCAACCGCCTTTCCCGACAAACCATAATTCAAGATTACCGTCCCCACCAAACAACAGTGCAAGAGATGACATTTAATCTTCCCATGTCTCTGCTGGGTTCAGGCGAAGAAAGACGTGTAACATTAACATCGGGAGAACTTCGCATTCCCCATGAAGAAGGAGGAATATTAGGTTTTGGAGCTCGGAGAGTAGATCATATTTTTCATCTTCTTCTTGGAATGCTACCGAGAACTCCAGGGACGATTCGCTTGCGAATAATATCCCCTGGTCAAGCCCAACCTAGAACGCAGCTACATCAGTCTCAAGAGTTTATGCAAGAAGCACCTACGACTTGGGGTGAGCGCACCTATGAAATCGCTCCGATGCAAGGTTGGTCTGTAGTGCGCGGAACAGCTCGCATCAAAGTTTTAGCGAAAAATGAGGATTGGGGACCCGTTTATGATGAATTTGATCGAGATGATTCTAATCGAGTTCTTTGGAAAGTTAGTACAAAGTGTTATGGTCATTATCAGCAATTTGAGGACCGTGCAAAAGTTGCAGAACAACTAAGAGCTGATAATCCTAATTCAGGTATAGCTATTATGTTTGGACCTTCTCCTCATCCTATAAAGCCTTTTCTCCGTTTCAAAATCGAATTTCAAGAATACCAAGATTATGTACCTGAAGTTACACGCGAAGAAGAAATTCACTTACCTTGGAAAGATTCAAAAGTGATCGAACTACCACCCCACGCGCAATGGCGTGTTAGTTTACAGGCTTTTAATGGAACGAATCATGAAATAGCCCAAACAACGTTAGACAATCGCTTTATCACCGTTCAATCAACCCCTAATAGCTTAACCATCGGAACTGTCAATCCATCGACATTGAATTTGCTTTGAACTTTCCATGCCTTTAAACATGGGAAGATCAACGTAGATGTTCCATGATGGCATCTGTAGAAAATCCCCTTCGCGCCAATGCTGCAGCCTTTTGCTGAGGGGTTTTCCTTTGCCATTGTGGCTTTTTTAAGAGAGTACGGATGGTGTCTTGTTCTTTTGAAAGACCGGGATTTTTAAGTCCCCAACCTTTCAGCTTCATTTGGATATACCGAGGGCCATATCCTTTCGCTTCAAGTTGCTCGACTTTTCTCTTAGCCATTTGATCATCATTGAGATAGCCCGCTTTTTGGCAGTAGAACAAGACTTCTTCTATTTCTTGAGGATCAAACCCTTTTAAAGTTAATTTTTTTCTTAACTCCTGGGTGGTCCGGCTCTTCATAGCTAATAATTGAAAAGCAGCACCTTTCACTGTTTTTTGTTTCATTTTTATGATATTATCGCTACGTTTGAATTATGACTACCCCTCCGGGAGCCGCGGGACCAAGCGGCACAAGTGGATCTGGACAAACACCTTCTTCAGGCTATGGCCCTGGGGAAATGCCGCCGATTGGAAAACCTCTTTCTCCAAATGACCCTTGGGTCAAGATGATGGAAAAGATGTTTCCCAAAGCCAATACCTACGACCTCCAAGTGTATGCAGGGCAATTTCGTGATAACATGTGCAAAATGCTGCAGAGCGAAATCAACCGCATGACGCAAAAATCGCACGAAGCGGCGATGAAAATGAAGCGGGCGATCGAGGGGAATGAATGAAGACGAAAGCATGCAAACAGATGAGATTACGATTAGTTCTGAGGAGATGTGTGTCCGCCTGGATAAATTCCTGGCGCAGGCTTATCCCCTGCATTCTCGAACGTATTTCCAGTATCTCATCGACCGCGGACTGGTTCTCGTCAATGGCGATGTCTGGAAGAAGAAAGACATTCCCAGACTCGGCGATACGGTCGAAGTCTGTTTTGAGCTCACACCTGAATTAAATCTCACTCCCGAAAATATCCCTTTAGACATCTTGTACGAAGATGAATTTTTGCTGGCGGTGAATAAACCGCCGGGCATGGTTGTCCATCCGGCTCCTGGGCACCCCCAAGGAACGTTTGTGAATGCTCTACTGTACCACTGCCAGTCTCTGCCGGATATGGAGTCCTTACGACCCGGAATTGTGCACCGTTTGGACAAAGATACGTCCGGCGTTCTGCTAGCTGCAAAAACACTGGCCTCTCATCAACAGCTCATCGATCTTTTTGCTTCGCGTCAAATGGAAAAAACCTATCAGGCTATCTGTGTTGGCACTCCCCGAGATGGAGTGATAGATGCTCCGATCGGTAGACACCCCACACGACGCCAAGAAATGGCGGTGAGAGAAGGAGGAAAAGTAGCACTCTCCGATGTTAAATGCTTAAAAACCCGTGGAGATCTTTCTTTCGTTGAAATCCGGCCTAAAACGGGAAGAACGCACCAAATCCGTGTCCACCTCGCACATATCGCAGCTCCTGTACTAGGAGATCCTGTTTACGGCAGACCTGCAATGAACGAAAAATGGGATGTACAGCAACAACTTTTACACGCCTCACAACTGCGGTTTACGCATCCAATGACAGGAAAATTCCTCGAGATTATTGCGCCTCTTCACGGGCGTTTTACAAAGTTCTTAGAATATCTTGACCAATAACTACCGGGTCAACTATTATTTTATCATAACTGCCTATCGGAAAATGGATATTAAGCGTATCCGTAAAATTTTCGGATAGATACCGACACCGACCACTCTACCGACGTCAACCGAACTGCTTAGCGACACAGAGACCGACTTTCTCGACAGATTTTATATGGATTTTGGATAGGTAACCATAACGAGGTGTAAATTCTGCTAAGGATTGTAATATGAAAGAATTTGTCGAATATATTGTGAAAAACCTGGTCGACCATCCTGATAAAGTCCATATCAATGAAATCGGAGGAACGCATACTCTCATTCTTGAGCTCTCCGTAGAAAAAACCGATATTGGCAAAATCATTGGGAAAAAAGGGAAAACGATTAATGCGATACGTACCCTTTTGATGTCGGTTGCGAGCCGTAATGGCGTACGGGTCTCTCTAGAGATTATGGAAGAACCAGCTGTAGTGATATCATAATTGAGGCAGGTAAGGAGATACCATCGCCTTCCGTGAGTTGAGATGGCCGGCTTTGAAGTACAGGACGGCGATGGGAAGCTTCTGATTCACCACTTTTTGGGGTATCCCTTCAAAACTCTCACGGAAAATCTCCGCCAGCTCTTTACTATTATCCCCTAAAAACTCCACTTGCATCTCGCTGGTTTTTACGGGAGCTGTAGCCCCAAAAGCGCTGAGGAAGTTCTTAAGATGCCCCGCGCCCGTTTCTGATGGCGGAGTCCATATCCAAATTTCGTCTTTGTGAGCATATTTTCCAGCCGCGCCTTTGTATAATTCATCAGCCCCTTCGACAGTGCTGATCATGTGCAGATGAAAATCGATCTCTTTTTTATTTTGATAGACTTTTTGCGCCTCGGCTAGCCACAGTTTGCGCAGATCCGTGGCATGTTTGGCAAAGACCGGGAAATTTTTGGGGAAAAATTTGGTTTGGCCCACACGGCAGCATCCATTTTGCTCTTTTGTGTCGGCAAAAATTGAAGAGGGCTTGCCGCTGATGCAGGCCTTCAAATTCTCATCGACCGCGGCTTCTTTGGCCATATAGACCCTGCGGTAAAGGGGATACATCTGCTCATTTTGCAGAATTTTCTTCGCCGCTGCTTTGGCGAATTTGCTATCCCTTGCGATATCATCAAAATCGATGACTTCCATCTCTTTTTGCTCCGTGAGAGAATAGAGACGGTTCAGAAGCGAGGCCACACACTCGACATCGCGCACAGAAACTTTTGTGAGCAGATCTGTATCATCTAAAATTCCATAGAGGAAATGGAGATATTCAATTTTTTCTCGCTCGGGAGAAACGAAATAGTTGTGATTTTGTTTGCCACTTAAGTGTCGCTGCAAGAGTCTTTGGAATACCCGCTTGCTGCTCGGAGTCGAGAGATCCTTTTGGACGTCTTTCATTTGCTTCTCGATCTCAGCAATCGTAAGTCCTCCTGTACTGAAGCGATCATTGATCGCAAACGCAAGCTCTGCCACTAAAGCATTGGAAGACTGTGCATCGGTAATATAAACAACGGGCGGAGTGGAAGTTGCAAATTCACTCTTATGATGGTCGATGACGCTGATCACTTCGAGGTATGGTGGTATTTTCGTTTCACTGCGATTGCAAAAATCGCGCAGCGTGACCGTTCCAAGCGTCGTCTTAAACAGATCGGGAGCAAAGATCACGCCCAAAGGAAAAAGTTTCCCTTCTTTATCCGGAGAAGTGACGGTGAGGTAAGGGAAATGAGCAATTTTCCCTCTAATTTCCTCTAAATCAGCACGGAAATGGATCGACTCAGAATGTTTTCCTAAAACGGAGGTTTTTACTTGAAGAGCTACATCGAGCCTCTCGACATATTGACGTGTCGTATAGATCGCTTGGTCTAGTCCATGGATGATCTTGGTTAAAAACTGGAAAAGAAGCGCGCGATTTTCCTGGATTTTTCCCTTCGCATCAAAGACAGAAGATTTTTCCAAAGACTGAAGCTCTTTGAGAAATCCTTCGAAATTGAACTTGGATTTGGCAAACTCCTCCATCGTGCTGTCAATACCGCGTTTCATACCAAACACCGTACTGAGATATTTTTCGACTAGCTTCTTCTGACGCTCGGTAAATTCCTTGGCGGGCTCACAATCGGCGATTTTCATCTCGGCAACTGTGCGCACGAGTTTTTCCAGCTCGCTGCGCGTGAGATCTTCTTTAGCAAATAAGGAAATCAAACGGACGTGGAGATGGTTTTCATACCAGCGCAGACACTGATTGAGAAGCGTGATAATGAAGCGGACTTCTTCTGCATCGATGCCGCGCCAATCGCCCAGAAAAAATCCTTCGGCGTCTACCAGCAGAACAGCGGATGGTCCTCTTTCGAAATCGATGCTCAAGCTCGATTCTTCCGACCGCTTTCGTACGATCCCTTCTTGCGTCATGAGATCAAGACTGGAAACTGTCAGGCTCGTGCGGTGCTTGGCAACATGATCAAAAATAGAGGGGCTAAGCATCTTATAGAAAAGCATGTCCATCTCAACCGGCGCGGGAGGGGGTCCTCCGGGGACATTCCAAATATGCAGGCCTTGGGCTACGCGGGCAGCAAATGCGTCTGCCCAGCCCCAAAACGAGGCGATCGTCGTGTCGAGGTCAGGAGATCCGTGCGCGGTTACAAAATGACTTCCCGGATAAACTTTTCCCATAGCCACGGGAAACATCTCCTGATAGGCCTCGCGAGGAATCCATTTCCCCATGATCTTGCCTCGAATCCGGTAGTTCTCCTCAAAAGAAATGCCCGAAAACTGATTCAGCCATACTTCAAAGGTGGATAGTGTATAGTGCTCCACGATTTTTTCTTCGGCGACCTTGCTCAAAAAATCTAAAGCCGCTAGCAGAAGAAACTCTCCCTCCTCTGCCTCATCGATCAAAGTAAAAAGCGTTTTGCTCACCTCATCGCTTTTTTTCTGCTGAGATGCTTTAGCAAAAGCGGCAGATCTCAAAGGTTTGAGATGCTTCTCAAGACCGGGAAAAGCGGGACGTTTTAACTTTTCAATATCCATACCAACCTACAGTTTGGCCTACAATTCGGATTGAGCAGGATTCGAACCTGCGACCGCCCGCTTAGAAGGCGGGTGCTCTATCCTCTGAGCTATCAATCCAGTATCTTATCATTCTATCGATGCCCACTGGAAAGTTCAAGAAGACAATATCAAAGAGTCTGTTGCAAAAAATTTAGATGTTCGATATATATAGGTCTATAAATGGGTTGGGGCTTCCTGGCCGGCGCTAATACCTCAAGGGGTTCCTTGGGGTTTTTCGCTTTTTAGGGGTAGATGTGAAACCCATGTCCACTTATTATTCCCTCGGCATTTTTAAAAAATTTTCTTTCCAAGATTTTAACGGCTCTGTTCGCTTGGTTAGGACGAAAGCTTGTCAAGCCTATAGGCCTTGCAATCATATCTGCAAATTGTAATCCTTCAGAATTAGTTTTCTTATCAGCAATAATGAGATCAAAAGGCAAAACTTTTTGAAGAGAATTTTGCCCAGAGCAGACTCGACGAAATTCAAGTTCTAAAGCCAGATCTTCCACGCGTCCCCTCGCTTTACAAATTATATGAGTAAGTCTATCTTCTTGCTCTTGCATTTGAAGAAAAGAATAAAGCTTTTCTAGTCCGAGTTGCATAGCTAAGTGATAAACATGCGCTCCTTTCATCTCTTGTTTCTTAAGCTTATATTTATCTATCACAGTTCCTATAAGAGTAAAATTTGTTTGAGCAATCAAAAGGTTAAGTGCTTCAAAAAACACCTCTCTTCGATTTTTGTTTAATAATTTAAAAGCTCCGTTTCCTTTGCGAATTTCATGTTCGTGCAAGATCACCATATCATGACCAAATGTTGAAAATTTCAACATTCTAACGGCAGGCGTAACAGTTTGTGCGTAATATTGTTTCTCAAAGATACAAAATGAAAGAGCAAAAACTGGATACCCTTGATCAATAAAAGTTAGGCTATGGTCTCCGCTTTCGTCAACATAAACGATATAGTCGCTATAGAGCACGGACATAAAAAAGAATAGTATCGCACAAACAAAAATTTAGATAGTGTTTTTAAATAGAAAGCGCTAGCCGGAAACTCACATCTGGATAAGTTTCATTCGGATCAAGAACGCGACGAGCTCCTACTTGCAGCTCTTCTGCGGTGCTTAAGTAAGACCCCCCTTTCGCTATGCCGTCTTGTACCCAATCATAGACATTACCGCTCATGTCGTAGCATCCCCAAGGGCTGACGGCATTTTTGGTAACAAGCGACTTGCCCTGGTGGGCAAAGAGATGGAGTCCATTATAAAATCCGACGGGAGTTGTGCAATTCGTTCCAGCCCGGCCTTTTCCTCGATCGTAGTTAGCCCAAGTGGGGTCGAGCTCATTGCGACTAAAACCATACTCAAATTTCTCATCCCCTTTCATCCCAGCAGCGCGTTCCCACTCGGCTTCGGTGGGCAGACGAAGACCCATGTCAGCGCAATACAACTCCGCTCCTTTGTAAGTGATATGAACGATGGGGTGCTCTTCAGATCCTTTTTCGACCCCAAACGAAAGGGAATTTCCGACAACGCGGGTTTCGATCTGGCTTTCAAAAGCAGATTCTCTCGTTCTGAGGATGAAGGTATGCCGATTGTAGTAGACTTTCCCACTTTTGACCGAAAGACTTCCTTCGCGCACAAGAGCATTGAGCCATGAAGCGATATGAAAATTTGTGATAGGCACAACCCCGATGAAATACCCTGGTAATTCTACACGCGGATGCTTTTCTTCGGGTTTCCCTATAAAAACACCTCCAGGAGGAACATAGACCATCGCCTGCTGGCCCATCTGGGCTTCTGCTTTTGAGCCTCCCCTTCCTTTTTCCAGCGACTTACCTCCTCCGGCTTGCACGCCTTCGCTTTTCCTTTCCCACGGAAGCGGAATGAGAACGAGCGGTGTGGTGGAATCTTTTTTGGTCCCGGCTTCCATCGCACGGATCGCAAAAGCGAGTTCCTCGCGCGAGCGCACCTGGGTGGCAAATTGAAGAGAGATGGGATAAGGAACTTTTTCTGCGCGGGACTCCGCGGGCAGAGGAGTTTCAGAGATTTCGGGAAGTTCAACCAGACGCTGCAAAAGCTCTTCCATTTCCGTTTCTTCTTTTTGAGGAAGAGAGCTGATAGCGCGCTCTATATTTTCCATACGAGACTTTAAGGGTCCCTGAAGTAGCTGCTCCATTTTTTCTTGGGCCTCTTCATGGTCAGGAAGGCTCAAAATTCTGGTCCCTATTTCTTTGAGCTCCGAGAGTTCTTTACGTAGGGGCAAATTGGGGCTGCTAGAAAATTTTTGAAGGAGCGATTCAAATAAATTCATTTTTTCTGCAAAGCCTCTCACCATGGGAGAAACGGCTTCGCCTGGGGTCATCATCTTTTGAAAAACCTCTTTTGAAAAGAGGACTTGCATCTGCTCCGAGGCCTGCTTGACCATGGCTATAAAGAGCATGCGCTCTTGAGGAGTGAGGGGCTCTGCTAATCTTGTTATAGAGGGAGGCTGTTGAGGGGGTGCACCACCAGCTTTTGGAGCTGCTGCAGGAGGGGGAGAGCCTCCACCTGCAGTTCTTTGCGTCGTGCTAGGGGCAGGACCTCCTCTCGAAAGACCTCCTCCTCTATCAGATCCAGGAGTCGAAGATGGTGCTGGCGCAGAAGGGGCTCCCGCAGAAGGGCCTTGCATCCGGGGAAGTCCTTCGGGATTCATCTCAGGAAGGAGTCCTCGGGGAGGGGGTGATCCCCCTGGTAACTTTTCAGGAGAGGGAGGAGCTTGTTTTTCCTCGCCGGCTTCTCCCCCTTTGGGACGTCCTTCGCCTTCTTCTGGAGCAGGCTCTCGGCCTACCGTCCCCTCTTCCCCTCTTCGAACTGTTTCTCCTTCGGAAGGTTGTTGCCTATCAGCAGGAGGAGTAACGCTTATTTTTATGAAGGAGCGCTCTTCTACCACCCTTTCGCGGACATACCCTATCGCTACTCCACTTCTGCCAAATTGGAAAACACCTCTGGTATACTCAACGACTTGCTGAGTTACCCTTTTGGCATTCGTCGATAAGGTCTCGACGCTGGTTCGAATATAATGCCCTGATTCCCCTATGTGACCAATACCACTCATAAATTTTTCTATAACACTAGAAGCTTGATGTACGCAAACTAGAACTGTGATAGAATATCGGTTTATATGAAAACTGTAAAAGTTAAGAATTTTTTAGTAGGCAAAGGGCAACCCCTCGTTTTAATGTCGGGCCCTTGTGTGATCGAGAGTTTGGATGGATCGCTCTTTGCTGCAGAGTTTTTAAAAAATCTCTGCGATGAACTAGAAATTTCTTTTATCTTCAAATCGAGCTACGACAAAGCCAATCGCTCCTCCTTTCACTCGTTTAGAGGACCCGGCCTCGAAGAAGGTCTGCGCATATTAGAAAAAGTCCAGAAGACATTCGATGTGCCTGTTGTCACCGATGTTCACCTACCCGAAGAAGCTACCGCTGCAGGCGAAGTCTGCGACGTACTACAAATACCCGCTTTCCTCTGCCGCCAAACAGATCTCGTCACGGCCGCAGCGAAAACGGGAAGAGTCATCAATGTTAAAAAAGGACAATTTCTCGCTCCCTGGGACATGGCCCATGTCGTAGCTAAAATCACGGAAGCTGGCAACACCAACATTATTTTGACCGACCGCGGGACTTCTTTTGGTTATAACAACCTCGTCAGCGACATGCGCGCGATCCCCATCATGCAAGATTTAGGATATCCGGTTTGCTTCGACGCTTCGCATTCGGTCCAACTACCTGGAGGCCATGGATCATCTTCAGGCGGTCAGCGCCAGTTCATTCCGACGCTTGCAAAAGCGGCTGTGGCGGCTGGTTGCAATGCTCTCTTTATCGAATCTCATCCGAGTCCCCAAGAAGCGAAAAGCGATAAAGACTCGGTCTACCCCTTTGATCAAATGAAAACGCTCTTGCTGCAGCTCAAAGAGATCTACATGGCTGTGCAAAAGTTTGAAGAGGCGCATGTTTAAGAGAGCCACGCTCTTTTCACTCCTGGGACTTTGTCTCGTCTCCTTTTTGTGGATAGGCCAGCTCACGTTTGTGCGCAAAAGCGACATCGCTAAAATCGTTTCTCAGCTCAAAAAGAAAAATGTGGCAGAAACAAAAGCCCCTGTCGCCGCTGACCAAAAACGCCACGGAGTGCGCAAAGAAATTTGGTTCACACAGGATGATAAGTCCCGCCTGCATTTTCGCATCGACAGCAAAGCCTCGACGCTCACCCTCTTGCCACAGGATGACAAAGTCGATATGATCGAAAATTTAGAAGGAGTGCGATGCTGGATGCAAGATAAGCTCTACACATCAGAATCGGGCCCCATGCAACAACTCCGCTATTTTGAAGCCGAGACAGGCACTTACCATCTCGCTGCTCAGCAGTTCCTCGCACAAACGGTCCATCTCTCTCTTTTTAGAATTCCCGGAACTGCTTTACCTATTAATCTCGACTCTCAAAAAGCCTTTTTGCATGGTATCGCTTCGGATGTTTCGTTTTCTGTTGCGGGTAAGTCGCCGCAATTCCATGCCGAAAGATTTAGGGCTAATCTTAAACCTCAGGAGGCATCTCCATGATACTCATTTCTGCTATACTTGCTGCTGCTCCGGTGATGGACTCGGGTACCGTTTCTTCTTCGAGTGCCAACTATGATGGGAATGCCCTCCTTCTCAAGGGAGAGGTCATGCTCGACCATGGCCTGGGCAAAATGCGCGCCGAGGAAGCCAAACTCCAACGTCAAGAAGTCGGAAAAGATTTTCCCTTCTCTATGATCCATCTGCAAAAGAAAGTGGCGCTTCTTTTTAAAGACGGCGCGGAAGTCTCCTGCGATACGGCCGACCTCGACTTCTCTGCCTTGCAAGGAGCCCTGACATCTTCAGAAAAAGTTGTCTACACCGATACATGGAAAAAAAAGAAGGCAGCTGCCATCGCTTTCCGACTCCTGAGTCCTCAAATTGATCTCACCTTGAGCAAACAAGATAAAGAAGGCAAAGCGTCCTACGATATCGATCAAGCGATCGCGAAAAATTCTGTGCTCGTCGATTACGGCACTGATTTTCATCTCGCTGCAGAAAGCGCCACCTACAACAAAGCCAAAGGACAGATCACAGCCCTTCCCGCCGACAAGGAACACCCTTGCCAGCTCACCCACAAAGACGACGTTGTCTTTGGCGTGCGCGCTTTTTTTGACCTCGGCGCTTCGCGTGTCGATCTCGATGCACCCGTAGGAACGCTGCGCCTACCCGAGCAAGAGCAAATCGACTTTTCTGCCAATGCACTGTCCTGGGATATGGGAAAAAACGTTCTCGTTCTTCGTGGCAAGGCCCACATTACTCAAGCCCCCATGGGAACGATCGATTCAGAAGACATCATCCAGCTCCATCCTCAGCTCGTTAAAACTCAGGGCAAAACCGTTATCGTCTATCAAAACCATCATAAACTCACCTCTTATGGCCCGCTCGTACTGGACCGCACTAAGCTGCGCGCCACAGCAGATACCCCTAAAGGCGGCCAGCAGATCGTCTATGAAGAAGGACAACTCACCGCCTATGCCGATCAAGCCGTAGTCGAATACTCTGAAAGTTGGGAGCCCGTATCTGTAGCGCTTAAAGGCTCCGTAAAAGTCTTCTCTACCGATCCTAAAGCACCCAAACGCGTCGGCATCTCCGATCGCATCACGTACCTGCCCCCGAACCGCACGTTCATTCTTGCGGCAAATCCGGGGAAAAAGGTCCTCTTCCTCAACGAAGAACAAAATCTTCGCATCAGCGCCACCGAAGTGCACATCACCGAAGATGCAACGACGCATGAGCAAGCCGTCAAAGGCATCGGTAGCGTTCAACTCACATTCTCCCCCGAAGAGCAAGCCGCTCTCGAAAAACTTACCCAATTGATGGAGAAACTGCCGTGAACCTGCCCCTCCTCAAAGTTATCGAACTCAAAAAAAATTACGGCAATAAAAATGTCGTCGACGGCCTTTCATTCCATGTGAGCGCCGGCGAAGTCGTTGGTCTTCTGGGCCCCAATGGTGCAGGGAAAACCACCGCGTTCTACATCACCATGGGCCTCATCCGACCCGATGACGGCCATGTCTTTTTCCGCGGCAAAGAGATCACCGAAGTGCCCATCCATGAAAGAGCGCGCCTCGGCATGGGCTATCTCGCGCAAGAGCCTTCCGTCTTCCGCCACCTCTCCGTCGAAGATAATATTCTTTGTATCTTAGAGACCCTTCCTCTCACTAAAGCCCAGCGCCTGGCTCGCTTAGAAGAGCTCCTCTCCGAACTACACCTAGAAAAACTCGCCAAGAAAAAAGCGACCGCCCTCTCCGGTGGAGAGCGCCGCCGCCTTGAGATCACCCGCGCACTCGTCACGCAGCCGCAAATTCTGCTCCTCGACGAGCCCTTTGCGAACATCGATCCGATCGCGATCACAGACGTGAAAAAAATGATCCGCCATCTCAAAAATAAAGGAATTAGCATTTTGATCACCGATCACAATGCGAGAGAGATTTTCTCGATCGTCGATCGCAGCTATCTCATACGTGATGGAAAAATCCTCACCTCAGGCAGTGTGCAAGAGCTTCTCGAACACCGAGAAGCCCGGTCATCTTATTTCGGCGAAGAATTTAAGCTTTAGGATCGTACTCAATATGCAGTCTATCCAGATCAGGAGCCGCAGGATGGCGAGGATCCAGCTTAAACTTTCCTCCTGGGCACCACTTATCATTGAAATCAAGATACTCCAGAATGGGTGGACCGCTTAATGAGATTAAAGATGTTTTATAGGGATTTGTTGATCTTAAGTCTCCATCTCTTCCACGACGAGTTGCATTAGAAACAAGGCATAGACCCATCTCCCGAGCCTTTGCTATACCTCCACTCTCAATCAACTTGGCGACCAAGCGCGGGCTGTCAGTTTCATTCGAGTAAAGGCGATCAATGTAAAGAACAGGCAAATTTGTCTCCGAATCCTTAAGAACGCGAAGGATAGCTCTTGCCACGATTTTTCCCTCACGATCTTTAATGGCAATCACACGAATTTTTCCATTTAATATATAAGCAAGTAAACCCTCATCACCCATCGCAAGGCGCTGGCAAGTGCTCGTTTCTGTTCCTATTAAAAGAAGATCTTCCCAGTTATCCGTATCATGTAGAGTCCATCCCTTTCTCGCCATGGTCTTTGCCTCTTCCTCCGTTAAAACGCTCGATAGATTAAAAGAAGCTAAAGACGTTTTCCATTTTCCATAGAGGTCACTCCGATTCTCGAAGAGATCCTTTAAATGAAGGTTTCCTTCAAAAGCGTATCGCTCTTCTGAAAACTTGCCCTCTAAAACAGCTGCAACAAATTTTTGAGCCATTTTGATTGCATCTTCATTTTCATTTTTTTTGAGCTCTGCCATGTAAATGGCGATACCACCTGGATATCGCTTGGATAACATGAATGTCTCTATGAATGATTCGATATGTGACTCGCTAAGGCCTGTTCCTTCACTCGCTAGTGAGTTTGTTATCTGTAATAACTCATCTATAGTTTTCACATTTTTCAATCGGCCGCTGTTATTACTCAGTAGTAGATACCTCGTTGCAAAAACACCTTTTCTCTGCTTTTCTCTAAAATCAGCAAGGCGCCTTTGGTAAACCGAATCGGACTCGCGATCGTTTTTATGGGGCGGAATAAATAGGATAGAAACAATATTTCTCTTATCTATCAAAGATAAAGTTTCCTTCGTTTCCTCATTAGAATCTTTTTGAGGCTGAGTTAAATTTAATTCCGTCAACATCAAATTAATTGTTTGAACAATTTTCCTATCTTTATAGCTCTTTAAGCTTAGAAGGACTTCATTTGCAGTCGACAGCTCAATTCCTAACCCCGCAAGACATAAAGCAACCGTATTTAAATGTGCAGAAACAGGATTGATATTTAAAAACGTTTTGCGTTTTTGAGAGTCGCTACACACACAGAAAAAAACCTGCGTAAGATGCTCTTGCAAACGATGATCTGTAAGACAAAAAATATCTTCGATCACATTTCTCGCTTTTAAATTATCTTGGAAAAAAGTGATAAAAGTAGGATCAAAGTAACAAAAAGCAAAAAACTGACCGAGCCATTGAAGGTGCTCATTAATTTGTTTTGGATTAGTGAGCATTTCAAATTTTTGACGGGCCGCTTTTTCTAAAAACGCAAAATCATAACCTTCTTTCTTGCCTAATGCAAATAACTCATAGAGCAGCTTAGAAACAGCTTTAAAGTCTTTTATCTCCTTCGCTTGGGGAAGCCATGTCTTAATAATATAATCAACAAGAGGACAAACTAGTTTTGTCTTTAGGAGAAACTTTTCTAAGCCTTGGATATCAGGATTTTCGCTCCATTGGCTGATAAAGTTTTGATAAGGACCGGTTTGCTGGAGGAACCTGGCTTCTTTTTGACGAAGGTTCTCTTTCAAGAAGGAAATCACCTGCTCGGCATTATCGAGTGAGTGAGGAGTCCCACATACACCTCCCCCAGAAACCTGCTCTAAATCCGACAAAAACGAGTTGAATAACTGCCGGCATTTAACCGAACTATCAGAGGCTAGTGTATCCAACCGCTCCAACTGAGCAATATAGGATGTGTAAAGGCTTTCTTCTGAATAGTAATTTAAGTGACTGTCTTTAATTCCCATAAACACCATTATTTATAATAAACAATTTAATTTACAGCGAAAATAACCCCTTAAAAACTAAGGGGTTATATTAAGCTGCTGATAATGAATAACTTAAGGAAAATTACTTAAAACATGATTCCGTATGTGAAATACACGAGCGGAAACTTCACTATAGTATGGTGACGCTCAAGAGCAAATGTTGGCCATTCAACTGAGACTTGCATGAAACGGGTATCCCCTGCCTCGTTTTGATATTGCTTCCCAAACACGACTTCAGGAGCCAGCAACCAGACATGCCCCTTGCTCGTAAAAGCATAGCTAAGAGCGGGGCCACCACCGACATAGAATTGTGATTTGAGATTAGGCTTGAAGAAATACTGATAAAGAGCAGCTCCCTTTATCTGGGTGGCATGAACAACCGTCGCAGCGTTCAAGGAGAAATCAAATCCATTGTGATTCTGCTGCCCACGGTATCCGATACCGAAATTCGGAAGAGGTACCGGGCATGGTCCAAGACCTATATCCAAGTAACCTTTCGAAGAAGTGACAGGCGCGGTTGCTTCTTCTCCCAGAAGAGCTCCTGCCATGAGTAGTGTTGCGAGTCCCAATTTTATCATTTTCATAATTCCCTCCTTTAGGGAAATTAGAAAGAATAAAAATTAAGAAGATTTAACTGCAATATTAAACAAAACTTGCTTGCAAGTTTAATATTTCTTGCATAACAGATTCAATAGACAATGAGTGTAGGCAATCACTTTTTTTACTTCCACCGCATCCATCCATACCGCAGGGCTGACAAGAAAATCCGGCAGTGATGATCTTAACTTGCAAGTTCTGCCAAGGTCCCCAATTTTCCCACGATGTGGGACCAAAAAAGACAAGGGTGGGTGTTTTAAGCGCGCTGGCCATATGCAGCGCGACCGTATCGACACAAATGAGACACTCGCTGCCCTCAATGAGTGCGCCGAGTTCTTTGAGAGATGTTTTGCCTGCTTTATTGATGATTTTGCCCGGTTCTTTGACCTGCGCTAAAATCTCTTCAATCATCGCCATCTCATGCGGATCGGGACTAGCCGAAAGTACGATGCGTTGCCCTCTATCTTGAAGCTGATCGATGAGCTGGGCAATGAAGGACATGGGGGGACATTTGAATCGCCATCGAGAAACAGGATGGATCAAAATATATCCCTCGCTAAAGCGAGGCGCCTCTTCAGGAATAACGAAGGTGAGGTCGCGCTCGGCATTAGAAGGAAAAATGCCGATGCGCCGCAACGCATCCAGATTACGCTCGACAGCATGACGAGGTGTTTTGCAATTTTTGACGATATGGGTGAAGACTTTCTTCTTTCCTCTAAATCCCTTACCTTCGGGATCGTATCCCACCCGAATAGGTGCACCGGAAGCGAGTGCGAGAAGCGCTCCGCGATCCCCTTCCGTGAGATTTAAAACGAGATCGTATTTTTGTGAGCGGATGGTGCGCAGAAACCCGATTTCTTTGGCCACACGTTTGAAGAGGCCTTGCTTCTTTAAGCTTTTGTCATAGGAGAAAAATTGGTGGATGGCGGGGTGTCCCTCTAACATCGGCTTTGTCTCGCTATAGACAAGCGCATCGATTTGGGCGTTCGGAAAACGGCTTTTTAAAATACTAAAGACCGGCGATGTGAGAAGAACATCTCCGTGATGCCGGAGTTTAATCACTAAGATTTTTCGTACCGAAGAAAGGTTAGGATAATTGCCGTAGCTCATAGGATCTCCTCTAAAGCTTGGATGATATCAGCTTCGGGAATGAAATTCACATTGTGGGGATCTCCCAGGCATTTAGCGCGGTCGGAAAGAGGAGCCCATTCGGAAATTTTTGTGCCGCCGAAGAGGACAACTTGCGGTTTATTATAGGCGGCTGCGATATGCATGATACCTCCATCTCCGATAAGAAAAGCATCGGCAGAAGCGATGAGACTCATAAAATCATCAAAAGAGTCTGTCAGGCGTATTTCGTGTGGCACTTGGAGCATGCAAGAGAGCTTTTCGGCAGGTGCTAGGTCTTTAGGTTCTCCATTGATGACGACATAAAACGGTTTTTTCACAGCCGATAAAATGCGGGCATATTTATCCAAATCGAGTGTGCTGCCGAGGCGATTATTGGTCACCGAAATAAAGAGGACCGGGCCAGCAGTAAATTTTTGAAGTGGCGGCATTTTTAGGCGTGGACGCAAGTCTTCTGGTATTTCCTTTAACGTTGGATCGAGAAGCTGAAGAGTTTTGAGAGCTTGGTGTGTAAAAGGGTCTTTGCGAGAGACAACTGTGGCAATGCGACGCTTCGAGCGCAAGAGTCGCATCAAAAAATTCACCATCTTCATGGGAGTTGGTTTTGCGGAAATGAGCAGATCGAATTGGAACCTTCTCTGAGCCCAAGCGAGTCGTACTAAACCCCAATAACCGCCAGACGGTATAGTAATAATTTTATTCGGACCTTCTAAATAAGGAGCAAGCGCTTTAGCATTTTCATCTATAAACAATATAGTTTTCGCACTGGGCATTTGCCTTTGGCATAAATACATGAGCGGCAAAGAGCAAATCACATCTCCCAGGCCATTGCGTCTAATAATTCCGATGGTCATAAATAAGAGTCTTTAATATACTCGAAAAACACATTTAGGAGAAAAAAAATGGCAATTGAACAAACACTTTCGATCATTAAACCCGACGCGGTCGCTGATAATCATATAGGAGAAATTTTAGCCCGCTTTGAAAAAGCCGGTCTTAAAATCATCGCTGCTAAGATGATTCACCTGACGGTGGAGCAAGCAAGAGCGTTCTATGCCGTCCATGCTAAGCGCCCTTTCTACAATGATCTCGTCACTTTCATGATTGAAGGCCCTGTCCTGATCTCTGTTTTAGAAGGTGAAGACGCCGTAGCTAAAAATCGCGCTATCATGGGAGCCACTAATCCTAAAGACGCAGCTCCAGGTACGATCCGCAAAGACTTTGCGGAAAGCATCGACCGCAACGTGGTCCATGGATCCGATAGCCTCGAGAATGCTAAGATCGAAGTGGCTTTCTTCTTTAAGCCGAGCGAGATCCATTCCCGAGCTCTTCACGCGGTTTAAAAAATATTTTAGTGTTCTAAAATTAACGTAACCGGGCCATCGTTGACGAGGCTAACCTCCATCATCGCTCCAAACTCTCCTGTTTTGACTTTGATCTGAGTAGAGAGCTCCTGCACTAGCTTTTCATAAATGGGCTTCGCCATTTCTGGACGAGCTGCTTCTAAAAAATCGGGACGACGTCCTGAGTTGCAATTCCCATACAGAGTAAATTGAGAGACGACGAGAATTTCGCCTCCGATATCGAGTACCGAGCGATTCATTTTTCCTTGCTCATCAGAAAATATTCGTAAGTGGATAAGCTTTTGCACCATCCATGGGATTTTTTCCGAAGTATCGTCTTTGTGAATGCCGAAAAGTACCATAAGGCCGGCGCCTATTTTTCCAACGATGCGATTTTCTACGGTAACAGAGGCTTCTTTTACTAGTTGGACAACTGCGCGCATAATTGATCTATGTGTTTCTGAAAGGGTTTAGGAAATCGATCTCCAAAGAGAGCAAAATACTGCTGCAAATCCTCCATTTCTTTTTGGTAAAGAGCTTTGTCAAAAGAAATGAGCTCTGCAGGTTTAAAAGCTCCAGGCATCGGTAAATTTCCGATAGGCGTGGAGGCAGCGGTGTCATGCTCAAATATCCATTTAAGGACATGGATGTTTTCTCCAAAGCCAGGCCATAAAAAATTCCCGTTGTTATCTTTGCGGAACCAATTGACTTGGTAAATACGAGGAGGGTTTTTCAGTTTTTCTTCCATCGAGAGCCAGTGACCAAAATAATCGGCCATATTGTATCCGCAAAAAGGGAGCATAGCGAAAGGATCGTGGCGCAGTTTGCCCACAGCTCCTTCAGCGGCAGCAGTCGTCTCGGATGACATGCTGGCGCCAAAAAAGACGCCCTGCGTCCAATCTTTGGCTTCGGCTACAAGAGGAACGGTAGTGCTACGGCGTCCTCCAAAAAGAATTGCCGAGATGGGAACGCCTTCAGGATTATTCCATTCTTCATCTAAAACAGGACATTGCTGCAGCGGCGTCGTGAACCGAGCATTGGGATGCGCTGCTTTTGTGTTAGAGGTCGGATCCCAGGACTTTCCTTGCCAGTCGAGTAGATGTGAAGGAGGTTTGTCTGTCATTCCTTCCCACCAAACATCTCCCTCATCCGTAAGTGCTGTGTTGGTGAAAATCGAATTTTTGGAAACAGCTTTAAATGCGCTGGGGTTGTTTTTGAGAGAGGTGCCGGGAGCAACGCCGAAAAGTCCGCATTCGGGATTGATAGCCCAGAGGCGACCGTCAGGGCCAGGGCGAAGCCACGCGATGTCATCTCCGACGCAGCTGACCTTCCAGCCAGGAAGTGTGGAAGCGAGCATGGCGAGATTGGTTTTGCCGCAGGCACTAGGAAAAGCCGCTGTCATATATTTTTTCACACCACTTGGGCTCGTGAGTCCTAAGATGAGCATGTGCTCGGCTAGCCATCCTTCCCGCCGGCCGAGAACGGAAGCGATGCGCAGCGACAAGCATTTTTTGCTCAGGAGTGCATTGCCGCCGTATCCGCTCCCATAAGACCAAATGCTTAAGTCTTCAGGAAAATGGACGATGAGTTTGTGATCAGGATCGCAGGGCCAAGGAATATCGTTTTTTCCTTTTAGGGGAACGCCGACAGAGTGCAGACAGGGAACAAACTGGGTGATCTGCGAAAGGGGGACGATCTTGGTCATGATGTGCATATTCACAACGACATAGGCAGAATCGGTGATTTGGACGCCGAAAACATGTCCCATCCGGAACGGAATCACATAGAGGGTGCGTCCTTCCATACATCCCGAAAAAAGTGAGAGGAGCTTTTCTTTCATCTGCGCAGGATCGGCCCAGTTGTTGGTCGGGCCGGCTTCGTCTTTGGTTTTAGAGCAGATGAAGGTCGCTTCTTCGCTGCGGGCGACATCTTGGGGGCCTGAGTGGCACCAAAAACTATGTGGGCGAAGCTTTGGGTTTAGGGGAACGAAGGTCCGATTATTGACGAGCTCTTCACAGAGAAGATCGTATTCTTCTGAAGAGCCATCGCAGATGCGGACATTTTTAGGTTTGCAAAGGGCTTTGACTTCTGAAATCCAAACTTCTAGGTTGGATTTCATCAGTCGAGCGAGCGACGTTTTTTGAACTTGTCAAGGTACTCGAGCGCTTTTCCAGTTCCCAGACACACCGCAAGCAAAGGATGGGGAGCTACGGTCACAGGCAGGCCCGTCTCTTTAATGAGGGCTTTGTCGAGTCCCTTGATGAGGGCGCCACCACCTGCGAGCACCATGCCACGCTCGACGAGGTCGGCGGCAAGTTCGGGAGGACATTTTTCGAGTGTGAGTTTCACACTTTCGATGATCTGCTGGATGGGCTCACCAAGGCATTCGCGGATTTCGACGGAGTTGATGCGCTTAGTGACAGGAAGGCCAGCGACTTGGTCGCGTCCCCTCACTTCCATCTCGAGTTCGTGGTCACCGAGTGGATACGCAGATCCAATCGTGATCTTGATTTCCTCCGCTGTGCGCGGTCCGATCATGAGGTTGTAAGTGCGGCGCATGTAGTTGACGATGCACTCGTCAAACTCGTCACCAGCGATGCGCAGCGACCGACACTCGACGATACCGCCCAGCGATATGATAGCGATCTCTGTCGTACCGCCGCCGATATCGACGATCATGTTGGCAGAGGGTTCGTGGACGGGTAAGTCGACGCCGATGGCCGCTGCCATGGGTTCTTCGATCAGGATCACTTCTTGAGCGCCGGCACGAAGAGCCGAGTCTTCCACAGCCCGTTTTTCTACGCCGGTAATGCCAGAAGGAACAGCGATTAAAATTTTGGGACGAAATAAGCTGCGCGCGGGTGTGACGCGCTTGATGAGGGCTTTGAGCATCCCTTCAGCGATTTCAAAATCGGCGATGACACCATCTTTCATCGGACGGACAGCATGGATTTTGCGCGGGGTTTTTCCTAGCATCGCTTTGGCTTTATGGCCGACTGCGAGAACTTCGTTAGTAGCGGAGTCGACAGAAACGACGGAGGGCTCGGCAAGGACAATGCCTTTGCCTCTAACATATACGAGGGTGTTGGCAGTTCCTAAGTCGATACCGATGTCACTAGAAAAGAAGGTGGAAAACCGTCCGAATTTTCCAAGGATTTTTTTGCTAAGGTCTTGCAGGCTTTCTTTAAAACTCATAAACTCTCATGTACGAAGAAGTTCTAATACATCTTCCCAGGTTAATTTCGCAATAGCCTCATCATCGCAACTTACGACTTTCTTGACCAATCCTTTTTTCCGTTTTTGCATTTCAGCAATTTTCTCTTCGATAGTTCCGACAGTAATTAATTTATATGCAGAAACATTCTTTTTCTGGCCGATGCGGTGGACGCGGTCGGTGGCTTGATTTTCAACAGCGGGGTTCCACCACATGTCGTAATGGATGACGGTGTCAGCACCTACTAAATTAAGGCCGGTACCGCCGGCTTTAAGAGAAACGAGGAAGACGGGTATCGATTCATCTTCGTTGAATTTCTTCACAATCTCAAGGCGGTTTTTGCTCGAACCATCGAGATACTCAAAGCGGATGCCACGTTGTTGCAAATCGGTACGCATGATTTGGAGCATGCGTGTGTACTGGCTGAAGATAACGGTTTTGTGCTTGCCTTCGACGAGTGTTTGGAGGAGTTCGAGGAGCATCTCGTATTTGGCTGAGTCGCCGTTTTCTGCTTTTTCTTTGGCAAAGATAGCGGGGTGGCAGCAGATTTGTTTGAGGCGCGTCAGCGTCGCAAGGACGTGTATTTGTACGCGATCGAATCCATCGCGCTCAACCAATTTAACGAGTTCATCGCGGGCCGATGCTGCGTAAGAGCGGTAGAGTTCTTGCTGAACATCGCTGAGCTGGCAGTGGTAGACAATCTCGGAAACAGGTGGGAGATCGTCGAGGACGTCGTTTTTCATGCGGCGTAAGATAAAGGGAGCAACTTTTTTGCGTAGGTACTCCAAATTTTTCGTCTGCTCGGCTCCGGTGACGCGGATATATTTTTCCACAAATCGATCGTAGGAGCTAAGGAATCCGGGCATGAGGAAGTCGAACAAACTCCAGAGTTCATCGAGAGAGTTTTCGATCGGCGTTCCAGACAGGATGAGGCGATGGTGGGCGCGGATCATCTTGACCGACTTTGCGTTGCGTGTCCCGCGATTTTTGATGTGCTGAGCTTCGTCGAGAATGACGTATCCAAAATGGTGCTTATTATAGGTTTCGACATCTTTTTGAAGGAGTGTGTAAGAGGTGATCACGATATCATATTTGGCTACACCTTCGATGAGCCTTTTGCGCGCGCTGGGTACCCCATCGACGATGATCACTTTCAGCTCAGGATCGAATTTGGCCAGCTCTTCTTTCCAGTTATAGAGAAGCGATGTTGGACACACGACGAGGGAAATGGCTTTGTTCTTACTTTGGTATTGTGCGATGGCGACGATGGCTTGGAGTGTTTTACCAAGACCCATGTCATCCGCCAGAATTCCGTTGAGATACATGAGACGCAGACGCTCGAGCCAGTGGACGCCCTCGGTCTGATAGTTACGCAGCGTTGCTTGGATCTCCATCGGCGTGGGTGTGAACTCAAGGACTTTTTCTCCGAGCATCTGTTTGCGGATATCAACCAGCTGCTCCGTCATTGAAAATTGTACGGGAAGACCTTTGAAATGAGAAGCGTCGATATTGGCCAGGCTCCAGAGGGGACGCTGCATCGTATGATCATCGAGGACATCGATGCCGAGTTCATCAAAGAGTTGGACCAGTGCTGTAATTTTTTCCAAATCGAGAACCAGAATTTTTGGAATCTTTCCGCCTTCCCCTTTCTTTGTTTTGGGCTTGGGTGTATCGAGTTCAATGAAGGGGCGCCTTGAGGCGATGCACTCCCAAAGTTGGTCCATCTTGATACCCTTTAAGGAGCCGCTCACTTTCAGTTGTATTTCATACAGATCGATGCGATCGGTATGTCCGAGGAGCAGCTTGAACTTACTTTGGTCGTAAATGAATTGATCGAGAAGATTTTGCGGGCAGTTGAACGTGACGCGATCTTGAAATCTCGGAATGACATCGGTCATGAACTCGACAATTTTCTTTTCCGACTTGGCGATGTACATGCCTTCGGCGGGATTGTAGATAAAATCTTGGAACAGGCCATCGAGGATTTTACGCTCTTCGACGAGGTCCCTGGCAAGAATGCCCTGTTTGCTCACAAAAGTTGCAGCGTCGTCGTAGGTAAGCTGCGTGGCGGATGCCGGAACTCGATGTCCTTCATAATGGAAGAATAGAGAGGCTTCGAGCTGACCATCGAGGTAGACGATTTCGCAAGTTGCTTTGATGGGACCGGCAAACGGAAGCGTCACAAAATCTTCGATCGCGCTGCGGTTCTCAATTTTGGCAAAGTGCGACAGTTGAGGAAGAGCATTTTCGACAAACGAGCCAAAGAGGGGCTCGGGGATCGTCATATCCTCGATCGGAAGGAGGCTCTTAAGGTGGGTGCGCTGTATCATCTTATCAAATCGATAATACGTATTTTGGTGGAGCATCCCGGGCTTTGCGCACTCTAAAAGACGCGCACTCGCGATATCGATCTCTTTATCGTGGAGGACGATGAGTGGACGGAGCAGTATTTTTGAAACCGGCGGTTTCATATACTCGATGAAAAACTTAAGTGTCGATGGCAGCGAAGAATAGCGTAAAGGCGTGTCGAAATTACCCTCATAGAGCCCGGGAAGCTCGGGGAGCTCTTCTTCGGGTCCGGAGAAAGCATTCTCACTCAGCGCTTTTTCATGGACAGAAGCTAAAATAAAGCCAAATAGTTCCTGGTCGATATGAAGGATCCGATACCCTTTTTCTGCACTCACTTGTTCAGGATAGCGCGCTTGCTCCATGAGCATGCGCATGATCTCATGCTCTACCCCTTTAAAAGAAGCGAGTGAAAAGGAATAACGTTTGGTACCGATAAAAATCGGCTCCTCATATCGCATCGCCTCGAAAAACTTCTTCACATACGGAATATGTAAGGGCTTCGACCTGGAAGGAAGGCGAAGAGCAATCTGACACTCGATGATATTTTTTGTATCTCCACTGGGTGGCGGCGCAAAAATAAGCATCGCTTCAGCCGAGTCGACTACATAAGTCTCACTCGGACGAAAGAAAGGAGAAACAGAGAGCATCTCTGATGCCGAAACATATTCTTGGAGCACTTGTTTTTGATAATGCTCCTCTTGTTTTTGACTTTGCTTGGTTTCGGCTTCCTTAAATTTGTTGATCAGCGCCGTACGCTGCTCATCGCTGAGCTCATTTTTTTCTGCGATCTGGCCAATATCGGTTTCTTTTGAGTAGGCCACCATGATCTCGTCGAGCCGCTCTTCTAAATAGAAAACGAGAGCCGCGAGATGCTGGCAGTCATAGTTATAAGGGCAATCGCAATCCGAATCGATCGTCTCACACTCTAGACGGTCGATTTCAATTTCGCTTTCATAGTGATTTTCATATTGACCTTGGACTCTTCCGCTGATGCGCAGAACTCGGTGATCGAGGTGCAAAATTTTCGCCGCAACGACTTTTTGTTTATCGTAGAGTTCACGACCCTCTTTGACAACGTTGGAGGAAAAATCTTGCCGGAGTTTTCGAAAGTTCAGCATGGCCCAAATCCTATTAAAATTAGTTAACCGTTTTTTGCGAGCCAGACACAAAACCGCAGCACATAAAAAAGCGCCCTTTCGAGCTACTTTGCTCCATCTCACCCCTACGCCCTACTCTATTTAGAGTATGTGCTTCGGGGAGCGATGGCAAATTAGCTCAAAATCATCGCTTTTTTCCCGCGCTACGGTTTTGCATCTGGCTCTTTCGGAAACGGCGCGTGTTTTTACCTTTTACCTTTTTCAGGTATCTGTCGCAACTAAATTTTTATGTAGGTGCAAACCTCATCAAATTGAGATGCAAAATTTCTACTCAATCCTGTACAATTCTACCGAAAATTTGTCGGACACTCCATGGAAATAACAAAAAAATATTTGCAAAGTTTGCTGCCTGAAAAATCTTATGGGCATGACAATTATGCTGCCTTTCATCAGGTACTCAAAGGGATCAAACTTGAAGACTTTACCCTCTGGATTTCTAAAGATTCTTCCCGCATCACTCCGACTTTGGAGCCTAAAAAGCTAACACTTCTTCACGTCTGCGCCATGCTAGGGAAAAAAGCATACGCTGAGGCGGTGATGGCTCGTAACGTAATCGATATCAATGCCAAAGATTCCAGTGGCTGGACAGTGCTCCATTTTGCATCCTTCATCAATGACACCGCATTGCAAACATTCTTTGCGAGCCAGGGGGCACTACCTACCCTCAATGTGCGTGGCGCTCTTCCCTCTAAATTACAGGAGCTGGCCTATCCACCGAAAAAGAAATTGACCTTCTCATACGAAGAGGGTGGCAAAATTATTGAGGGAGATAACACAAAATTTCAAGAACTTACCGGCAAAAAACTGCTAGATGAAATTCAAATTTCATTAACGGATCTATTCAATGATTGGGAAAAAAATGAAATCAATGAAGAATGCTATCCGCCGGAGTGGCAACAAAAATACGAACTTTTTAAACGCTCACCACCGCCGCAACTATATTTGACTTTTTCTAAAACAGTAGGAGCCGAAGTTGTCTCAAAGGACTTCATACCCGCCGGCACCATTTTTTGCGAGTATATTGGAGATTTCTATCCGATAACTCATCCTGACAGCACAGATGTCTATCGACTCGATGACATCAGCGGCAAAAAAAGCAGCAATTTGGGCCCTCTCATCAATGATGGTACCCCCAACATCACTATTCTTCCCGTTGTTAATAATGGAGGGATTTTTAGGCGATTTGCCTTTATGACATTGGAGGATTGCCCTCCAGGAACAGTTCTTCGCTGGAATTATGGCGCGCATGTTGTGAAGGAAGGAAAACACTTTGAAGTGAGTACGGACACCCTTTTTGAAACCTACAAAAAACTGCGCGAAAAACACGGCCCCTTAGATGTGGCTTACAAGCAAGTGCTCAAAAAAATCTCGACCATTAGCCAACAAATACGCTGCTTTGGTACGTCCAATGTTTGGCAGACCTTAGATGAAGTGAATTTATCAGAAAAAGTTCAATACCTTGTTGTAACTCCTCATGCCCAAATTCTTCTCATGATTAAAAAAACTATTTCTTCAGAAGAGCTAATGAAATGTATTGCCCTTGCACAGACCCGCCTTCAAATTAATCCTTTGTTTACTTATCTACCTTTGGGGCTTTCAAAAAAAGTTATTGAATCTTTATCCAAACAAGGAGAGGAGCAGCTTTTCTCTGCTGCTACATCCAAGACATTTATCGAATTAACACAGGATCTTGCCCCCTATTACCTACAGCGCAAGTGAACGGTTGCACAAAAACCCCGACCATCCTATATTTATATGACTTTGCGGGCGTAGCTCAGTGGTAGANNAGTTCGAGCCTCATCGCCCGCTTAAACAAATTGTTGTGCATTACGTTGCCAACAAGGTAAGCCGAGCGACATTTTAGCAAGGTATGACGCAGCGCAAGGGTCTGATATGCAAGCCGTGCAACGTAGGCCATAGCCTCAGAGCTATGGACGAGGAGCAGGGCGAAGCAGATCAGGGCCTTCCGCAAGTCAGACCTGCGAAAAGGGAGGGAGGTTTACCTATTAAGGGTCGTGAGTTCGAGCCTCATCGCCCGCTATTAATTTTTAGGAAATTATGGAAGAAAAGTCCTCTGCTCCTGTGGAAACCCCGCCTCAAGAATTTCAAGGTTCGGAAGTTAAAGTTGTCGTTCATCGCAAACCCAGCTGCCGTATCGAACTCGAAGTAGACACCTCTGCCTCGATGGCAAAAGAAGCTCGCCAAAAAGCGACTAAGCTCGTCAGTAAGGAAGTCTCTCTGCCTGGTTTCCGCAAAGGAAAGGCCCCCGACAACCTTGTCGAAAAAAATTACTCCACGCAAATCGATCAAGAATGGCAAAAGTGCCTCGCGGATCTCGCCTTCCGAGAAAGTTTAAAAGTCACACAGCTCCCTGTCCTTAATAATGACCCCAAGGTCTCCTTTAATACAAAAAACATCTCTCTAGACGGCGCGAAAGTTATTTTGTTCTTCGAGACCGAGCCGCAGATTCCTGTGATCGATCCCAAGGAAGTTCAGCTTAAAGCAGCCCCCCGCCCAGCCGTTAACGAAGAAAAAATCGAAGAGACAGTTCGCCAACTCCGCTTTTTCTTCGCGAGTTGGAAAGACATCTCCGATCGCCCCATTCAAATGGGCGATATCGTCGTCCTCGATGTCGATGTCATTGAAAATGATCCTCCCACATCTCTTTTTTCCGGCGTTCGTTTTGAAGTCAGCGACAAGTCGATGGCAAAGTGGATGATGGATCTCGTTCTTGGCAAAAACAAAGGCGATGTCTTAGAAGGAGTCAGCACTCCGGATGCCGACGCCTCCCAAGAAGACAAAGAGAAGCTAAAGCCCAAAAAAGTGCGCGTGAAAATCCACTCCATCAGCGAAGCCACGCTGCCTCCTTTTGATGAAAATTTTGCACGCCTCGTCGGTGCCGGATCGGTAGAAGAGGTGAAAACAAATGTCGAGCGCATCCTAAATGAAAAAGCAGATGCCCATGTGAAAGAACAGATGCGCAGTCAAGTAAGCGATGTCCTTTTAACAAAATATCCATTTGAACTGCCCTGGAGCCTCGTCGATCGCGAGACGAGATTCCGCATGACAGAGCTTCTCAAAGACCCAGAGTTCCAAACCAATTGGAACAACATGACGAATGAAGCACGTAAACGAACCGTCGGGTCTGTTGCTGAGCAATCAGAAAAAGCCGTCCGCATGTTCTATCTCTGCCGCAAAATCACAACCGATGCGCAGATCAAGATTAGCCCCAAGGACCTTCCCAAAATTTCTGACACTCCTCTCGATCTCCTTTTAGGTAACCGTAGAGAAATGGATCCGCAAGGAAATAGTGAAGTCCATCAAGCAGAAGCCTACTCGCGTATGCTGCTCGAAAAAGCCGAAGACTATATTATTGCGCATGCAACAGTTGCTTAATATAACTACATTTGGCACTCTCCGTTTAGAATAAGGAGTTTAATACATGTACCAAGTACCCTACGTCATCGAAGATACCGGCCGTGGCGAACGCGCCATGGATATTTATTCTCGTTTGCTCAAAGATCGCATCGTTTTCATCGGCACTGAAATCAATGATGCTGTCGCCAACACCGTCATCGCTCAGCTGCTTTTTTTACGCGCTGAAGATCCCAAAAAAGACATAAGCGTTTACATCAACTCACCCGGTGGTTACATCACGTCGGGACTCGCGATCTATGACACGCTCAAGTTCATGGGATTCGATATCAATACCTATTGCCTGGGTCAAGCCGCTTCCATGGGAGCACTCCTTCTTGCTGCCGGCACGAAAGGCAAACGATTTGCACTCCCCAACAGCCGTATCATGATCCATCAACCCTCGGGCGCTGTCGGCGGAACCTCCGCTGATATCGAGCTGCAAGCCGACGAGATCCTTGCCATGAAAAAAATCTGCGCTCAGATCATGAGTGACGAAACAGGGCAACCCATCGAAAAAATCAATCAAGACTCTGATCGAGACTATTTCATGAGCCCAGCGGAAGCTTTGGAATATGGTCTCATCGATAAAATCGCCAATGCCCCCCAAAAAGTACCCCCAACCCCCGCACTCGCTGGAGTATAATGACGAAACCCAATGAACAGGCAGTGTGTTCTTTTTGCGGCCGGCCGGAAGACGCCGTCGAAAAGCTCATTTCAGGGCCACAAGCCTTTATTTGTGATCGCTGCACACGCCTGTGCATGGATATCATCGAGAAAAAACCTGTCCACCACGAACTCAAGCTCCTCAAGCCCGCAGAAATCAAACTGCGACTTGATGAGTATGTGATCGGACAAGAAAAAGCCAAAAAGACGATATCGGTCGCGGTTTACAACCACTACAAGCGCATTAGATCGCTTCAAAAAGACAAGACCATCGAATACAGCAAGTCCAACGTGCTCTTACTCGGCCCCACAGGTTCCGGTAAAACTCTCATCGCCCGCACACTAGCCCAGCTTCTCGATGTGCCGTTTGCCATCGCCGACGCCACCACGCTCACGGAAGCCGGCTACGTCGGAGAAGACGTCGAAAACATCATCTTGCGTCTCGTTCAAGCAGCCGACTATGACGTCACCCGCGCTGAAATGGGCATCATCTACGTCGATGAGATCGACAAGATCCGCAAAACGACCGGCAACGTCTCCATTACCCGCGACGTCTCCGGTGAAGGCGTGCAGCAAGCCCTGCTCAAAATCGTCGAAGGCACCATCGCCAACGTTCCTCCTAAAGGAGGCCGCAAGCATCCCAACCAAGAGTATATTAAGGTGAACACCGAGAATATTCTCTTCATCGTCGGAGGAGCCTTTGTCCACCTCGATAAAATCGTTGCCAAGCGTCTCGGCAAAAGCACCATCGGTTTCGACGCCGGAGAAAAGCGCGTCTTCGATCCCCACGAGACCAATTATCTTCTCTCCAAAGTTGAGCCAGAAGATCTGATTTCATTCGGGATGATTCCGGAATTTGTCGGCCGCTTCAACAGCATCGCCAATTGCAACGAGCTCACGATCGACGACATGGTCGACATCCTCGTCAAACCCAAAAACGCCATCATCAAACAGTACAAACATCTCTTTGCTGAAGAAGGCGTCGATCTAGAGTTCACCGATGAAGCTCTACGTGCCATGGCAGAACGCGCTAAATCTTCTGGCACCGGCGCTAGAGCTCTGCGCATGATCGTCGAGAATATGCTTCTCAATTTGATGTTCGAGGTGCCTTCCGATCCGACCATTAAGAAAGTGGTCGTCGGCAAAGAAAGCGTCATCGACAACGTTCCACCGATTATTAAGCGCTCGGCTTAAAACACTTAGAATTAGCTTCAACAACATTTCGAAATGCTTTCAGCAAAAGCGCCTGAGATTCGTAGCTCTCATCCATAGCTTCTCTAAAAGCTGAATTCAAATAAGCCGCTGCTTCAACAGGATCCTTGAACGCTTCGATAAGTTCTTTGTGATAATCCTTGCTACGAGACATTTTTCTACCGTTTTTGTCTTAAACGACGATAGCGCATAAAGAAGGCAAATGCAACTTTGGGATCGAGAACCACTTCGACAATGTTTCTAGACTTTCTGATGAATTCATTTGGCAACTCCGCCACATCTTTAGAATCTTCTGGCTCTTGAACATAAAGAGCCAAAGCCTCTTTCATATTGGTCAAAAGCTGCTTCATATTATCACCTTGAGTAAAGCAGCCTATTAGCTCAATGCATTGTGCAGAAAATCCGTCTTTTTCTTTTCGTATTCTGAAATGGTATTTCATGAAAATTTTTTACCAAAAAAATTTCCTAATGTCAAAGCTCTTTTATCCTAATTTCTCTAACTATGACTTCATCCACTTCGATCGCGGAGGTTGATGTAGATGTTTTTTGCCCTCATGATGAGGGGTAGACGGCGTCTCACCTATATGTATCGCAATATTTTTCACCACACGGAGCAGGTGCTGCTCGGTCTCGTGCGCTAGGTCCCATTTTTCCTTCGGAAAAGGCTTGGGATTATCGAAAAGTGCGAGGAGCTCTTCTTCTTGCATCCCGCTAGCCGAAACAAATCGCTCCCCTAAAAGCGTCATTCTTTTTCCGATGAGAGCCATTTTTTCGATGATGTGGGGCTCCTTACCGTGTCTTTCCAAGCTATCGATAAGGTGCTCAAAAGCTTTTAATGCCTCTTCCAATAAAAAAGATGAGAGGTCCAAATTCTGTAAAATTTGGGTACACTTTTCGAGCTCTGTCTCGAGAGTTGTCATAATATTGGTGTTTAACATTAACAAAACCTTAAAACAAGAAAAAACAAAAATAAATATGACAAAAAAGTCCGCTTGCAATTTTATCGGTTCAGCCATAAGTTTAAGGGCATGTTGGACCGATATCTCAAGCAGCTCATCGAAGAACTCAAACTCCCTTCGCCGCCCCAGGATGAACAAAAAAAATATCATCTGGCGATTGGCGACCAAAAAATCGCTCTGAAGAATTTAGACCCTGGGGTCTATTTCTTCTCAGAAATCAGCCCTGTTCCCCCTCAAAGGAAAGAGGACTTATGCATGCTTCTCATGCGAGCCAATTTCTTAGGACAAGGGACGGGAGGAGCGGTGATTGGCATGTCGGAAGACGAAAGCCTCTTGACACTGTCTCTAGCGATCCCGTATGAGATGAATTATAAGACCTTCCATGAATCTCTCGAAGATTTTGCGAACTTCGTCGATTACTGGAAGAAAGAGGTCTCTAAATTTAAGCACGCAGTATAGGAATGTCTGGATATCTCATAGCCGAAGAAGGCCCCGTTTCTGGTCTCGTTGTCCGTTTTGAGGAGGGCGAAGAGTGGACATTGGGGCGAGATCCTGAAGAGGTCGATGTTGTCCTAGAAGACCCGATGGTCTCTCGGCGGCATGCGATTTGCCGTAAAGCTCCTGAAGGCTATCTTCTTGAAAACCTCAGCTCTGTTAATCCCGCGACACAAAATGGTAAAATCATCGCCGAACCCGTTCTTTTGCATGAGGGCGATATTATTCAAATCGGCAATACGTTCTTCCGCTTTACGGAAATCGAGCCCAGGGAAGAGATCCCGATCGAAGTATTAGAAGCCCCATCGCTGGCCATTTCTTCAATGCCCACAGGTAGATGGATGCTCAAAGTCATGGCAGGACCCAACGCCGGGGCCGAGTTCACCATGCAAAAAGGGGTCACCTACACGATCGGAAAGGATCCGACCAGCTGTGACATCCTTTTTCAAGATGTGAGCGTCTCTCGCCAGCATTCCCGGATCATCGTCGATGACCATGACCATATCTTTATCGAAGATCTAGGTAGCCGTAATGGCACTGTCGTCAATGGAGAGATCATCACCGAAAGAAAAGAGCTCCACTCTCAGGACTCCGTATCCCTGGGAACGACTTCTTTTGTGATGATCGACAGAGAAAAAGAGCACGTCACAGTCATCTCTGCCCCTGTGGTAAAGCATAAAGAAGCCGAAGCGGCAGCCACTCCCAGAGACTGGAAGGAAATGACAATATCGAAGCGGCACCTCATCGTCGCTCTCGTTTTGGCTCTCATCGTCGTCGCCTCTTTCGTTGCGATGACATCGCTCTTCGAGGTGCAGCCTGTCGTCGCAGCAGAGAAAAAAGAAGGCGCCCGCATTGAAGACATCGTGAAAAAATATCCTGACATCCAATTTTCCTACAACGAAGGCTCCGGAAAACTTTTCATCATCGGCCACGTGCTGACGGCCGTCGAAAAGCAAGAGCTGATGTACCAAATCCATGGCCTTTCCTTTTTGACAAATATTGAAGACAACGTGGTGATCGACGAGTATGTCTGGCAAAACATGAACGCCCTTCTCATGACCAACTCCGATTGGTTGGGGGTTTCCATATCTTCAACTGCCCCGGGAAAATTCGTCATCCGCGGCTACCTACAAACCTTAGAACAAGCCCAAGCCCTCTCCGACTATCTCAACATCAACTTCCCCTATCTCGATAGACTCGACAATCAAGTCGTCGTCGAGAGCAATTTGATGACCCAAGTCGAGAGTGAACTCCTCGAAAAGGGCTTTAATAATGTGACTTATCAACTGACCAATGGCGAACTTGTCTTATCGGGACGGGTCGACGGGGCTGATTCTCCGAAATTTGACGGTCTCGTGAAAGGGTTTAAAGCGCTCCAAGGCATCCGCGCCGTGAAAAACTTTGTCATCTATACCACTGAAGACAGCTCTCTTGTCGACCTTTCGAGCAAATATAAGGTGATGGGCTTTTCCAAAAGAGACGGGGAAAGCCACTATGTTGTGATCAATGGGAAAATCCTGACACTCGGCGATACTCTCGATGGGATGACCCTCGTGAATATCGAGACAAATATGGTGCTTCTCGAAAAAGATGGATTAAAATTTAAGATTAACTACAATCTGCAATAAACGCAGGAGATACCTCTATGTACGGATTAGAAAAAAAACCAACGGCACTTTTAGAGTTCGATTTAGAAAAGGATCTGAAGAAAGATCCCAGTAAGCTCACCGAGCTCCAAAGAAAAGTCGAAGGACGCATTCAAGAAATCAAAGGCGAGCTTCGCGAAGGATCGAAGGGGCCGGATTTAGACAAGTTAGGGACCCTGCTCCATGCCTATACGGCTTTGCAGAGAGTACTCGGAAGAATTTCTAACAAAAAATAGGAGAAGAAAATGGCGCTCACACAATGGTGTACTCTCTCGTTTGGAGACCTCATTGACCAATACAAACGGATTCAGAGCCAGCTCGTCTCGCAAGTGAAGGCGCTCGCCAGCCGCATGTCAGTGGCAACCCCGGGCCGTTTTCTCTTGCTGCAATTCCAGATGAGCCAGGTGACTCAGATAGGTGACTCGATCTCGAACCTCATCTCGCAGGTCCAGTCGATGATCAACAACTCGGTACGTAACCAAAAATCTTCATAACGTAGGAAAAAACAGGTATGGCACAACTTCAAAAATACCAAGACGACTTCTTCCTCTTCCTCGAGGGGGGATATATTGCAGCGCATCAAGCCGACGAAGATGCCGCGATGAAGCTTTTCAGAGCAGCCCAGACACTTAAACCAGACAATTTTCTGGTCAAAATTGGCTTCGGCTATGTCCATTTACTCAAATTGGAGCTCAAACAAGCCAATCAATATTTCGAAGATGTGCTCAAAAAAGAGCCTAACAACGAAATGGCAAGAGCCCTCTTAGGACTTAGCACAGCACTGACTATTAAAGAGGCAGAAAAAGGAGAAAAACTTCTCCAAGAAGCGCTCAAGAGAACCGAGGATAACACCGTTAAGAGCATGGCAAATACAGCGCTGGATTTCATCGCCAAATTTGTCAAAAAAGCGCCCACTCCGGTGCAAGCTCAAGCTCCTGCGAAGAAGAAAGGCAAGAAATGACCCCTTCGAAACCCGATGATGTAACGCGGCTGGATCCGACCAAAAGAATTGGTGACGACCAAAAAGCAGGGGGAGCGCCTGAAGCACCCCCCGGCCAGTCTTTTGAGTCTTACATGGAACAGGCCGCTGGAGCTGGAAAGCCCGGTGGCACGTCGGGAATATCTCCGTTTGAACTGCCCAAAACGGGGGCGCCGCTAGCTACCACTCCCACCTTCGACACGCTTCTGGGCCAAGTCAAAGCGGCCCACACCATGCTGGGAGATATGAATACCCAGCTCCAAACCCCTAACCTTAAGCTCAAACAATCTTCCCGCTACCTTCTGCGCAATAAGCTCGGCGATGCCAATAAAAACCTCAAGGCGGCTAACGCTAAACTCGGTGTAGAACTTCCTGAGACCCCTCCGTCAACCTCCGGCGGCGGAATCCTCGGCAAATTCCTCAATTATATCTCGGAAGGGCAATCGAATCTCATGGCGGCACAAAACCACCTCATGGAGATGAAAGAGAAAGGCGACAGCTTAAACCCCGGCGACTTTCTGGCCATTCAGCTGAAACTCGCCCATGCCCAACAAAACATCGAATATGCTTCGATCATGCTAGGCAAAGCCGTTGACGACATGAAGACCCTCTTCAACGTCCAAATTTAAGATTTTTAAAATTAGGGGAATTTTTTTGTACCTATGACACCCCAAAGTTCCCTCCCAACTTAAAACAACCCATTTTATGGAACAAAAGTCGCACTTTGACAAGCTCTTATCCCACTTGGAAGACATTGAGCTCACCACCGTGCATGGACGCATCACGGAAGTCGTGGGCATGCTCATTCGTGCAGTCGTTCCTCAAGTCAAAATGGGCGAGGTCTGTCTCATCAAGCGCGATGGCGGTGATCCGCTCATGGCTGAAGTCGTAGGTTTCACCAAAGAAGAAGTTTTCCTCTCACCTCTGGGAGATATGACGGGTGTCGGGCCGTCTTCGGAAGTCATTCCGATGCGCATGCCGATGCATATCAAGGTGGGTCCAGGACTTTTAGGACGTGTTCTCGATGGTCTGGGTAATCCTCTCGATGAAGATGTGAAGGGACCTTTGGTCGTCGATGTCGACTACTCAGTGATGAACCCTCCCCCCGATCCTTTAAAGCGAGAAGTGATCAAGACGCCACTCTCCGTGGGTGTCCGGGCGATCGACGGTGTTCTCACGGTGGGCAAAGGTCAGCGGATGGGTATTTTCTCCGCAGCGGGCGTCGGAAAGTCGACACTGCTCGGGATGATTTCACGCTACGCTGTTGCTGACGTCAACGTGATCACGCTCATCGGCGAGCGGGGCCGCGAGGTTCGAGAATTCATCGAAAATGACTTAGGACCGGAAGGACTTGCGAGGTCCGTCGTGATCGTTTCAACGTCTGACCAGCCAGCGCAGATGCGCATCAACGCCGCCTATGTAGGAACCGCGATTGCGGAGTATTTCCGCGACCAGGGCAAAACCGTTATTTTGATGATGGACTCGATCACCCGTTTTGCAAGAGCGCTGCGGGAAATTGGCCTTGCCGCAGGAGAGCCTCCTGCGCGCGCGGGTTACACACCTTCCGTTTTTGCCACCTTGCCACGGCTTCTTGAAAGATCAGGAAATTCCGATATCGGATCGATCACAGCTTTTTACACCATTCTCGTTGCCGGTGATGATATCAACGAGCCCGTCTCGGATGAAGTGCGCTCGATTTTGGACGGCCATATCATCTTGTCGAGTGAGCTCGCCCGTCAATACCACTTTCCAGCCATCGATATCTTATCTTCTATCAGCCGCGTATTGACAAATATCGTCGATAAAGAGCATGTCGAACTCATTGGCAAAGTCCGCGAAGTACTTTCAAACTACAAGAAAAACGAGCTCCTCATCCGCATCGGCGAATACAAACCCGGCTCAGATAAAGGCGCCGATTTTGCGATCAAATATATCGACAAAGTCAACCGCTTTTTGAAGCAGCTTGTCGAAGAAAAATCGACTTTCGATGAGACACTCAGCCAGCTGCGCATGCTCTTTAGGTAGGGAAAATGGAAGAGCGCCAAAAATACCCCCTCGATCAGCTGATCATCATCAAGAAACGCCGCCTCGAAGAAGCCGAAAAAGTTCTCGAGCAAAAGCGAAAAGTTTTAGCTCAGGAAGAAGAAAAGCTTTTAGATCTTGAGAAAAAGCGCGATGAAGTCAGAGACCACCGCGATGATAAGCTGCACCAATTCCGGGAAACGATCGACCAAGGATCGACTATCGATAAAATCCAGCAGATGCGTCAGTACTTAAAACTCGTGGAAGAAAAACTCCAAGTCGAAGAAAAAAAAGTCTCCGATCAACAAAAAGTTGTGCAAAATGCCAAACAACAAGTCGAAGAAGCGCGCCAAGATCTTTTTAAAAAACAAAAAGATGTTGAAAAACTAAAAATCCATGAGAAAGAATGGAAAAAAGAGATGGATCATTTGATCCAGCTCCAAGAAGAAGCTTTGACCGATGAAATGGGAAGCGCCATGTTCGTCGTCAAAAAAGCGAAAAAAGAGCCAAAAGAAGATGGTTGATGTGAGTAAAGTTCAAGGCCCCTCAGGTCCTACAGAGCCCGGTGGAAAAAAAGATGTCTCGCGCACCGACGCTGAGAAATTCAAAAAAATGATGGAAGTCGGCGAGGCCGATCCCGAGGGAAAAGGAAAAAAACGGGAGCGGCAGCAAGCCGCGGAAGAAGAAAAAGCAAAGGCCGCTTTGAGTGGAAAAGCTCCCCCGAAAGAACCCTCCCCCGCCGAGCTCCAACGGTTCCAAAAAGCTCCTAGGATTAAACGCGCCGGCGAGTCAGAAAAAAGACAGAAAAAAGAGCAGAGAAGACCTGAAGAAGTTTTAAGAGAAACAAAAAAAGCAGAAGTCGCCAAGGAAACCAAAGTCCAATTTGAAAAAAAACAGGCCGAAAAAGCCGAACAAGTTGCCTATGAAGGAGCTGTGGCACCCCAGCCACCTCCTCCGACGCCTGCGATTGAGGCTGAGGAAGAAGAGCAAGCCCTCGTCAAACAAGCCGAGGAAAAACCGCGCGAAACCCCACGGCAGCCAGCTGCGATGCCAGCCATGCCTCCACCTCTTCCTGCAGCTCCCGCTATTACCTCTACGCCGCTGTTTCTCGCACCCACAACCGCATCCTCTTTATTTTTTGAAAATGCCGAGATCCAGCAGCTCTTTGAGAGGCTGGGCCTGGCCATGACGGTTCTTCACGAAAGCGGCATCACCGAAACGACGGTGCATTTGAGCGGCCCGGAATTTCCGACGCTCTCAGGAACCGAAATCATCATCCGGCAATATAGCTCGGCCCCCCTCATGTTCAATATTGAATTTGTCGGACAAAACCTCGCCGCCGTCGAACAAAATATTCCTCAGCTCATGAATGCATTTCAGGCTGGGAATTATAACTTCAAAGTCCATAGAATAGAAGTAAGCAGACATCGTAGAGTAACCAAAAAAAAGGAAGAGAATTTGTGACATCTCCTTGGCATGAAAAAATTACGTCAGCCCTCAAAGAAAGTATGCAACTACCTGCCTGGGAAGAAGGGTTTTCTTTCCCCTGGGATACTGTTTCCTCAGCTCTTTCAGAGGCTCTCCATATCCCCGATCTTAAAATTTCCGCACGGCCCACCGACACATTGGGCAGCATGGGAATGAAGCCCGTCGTTTTCGGCATCGAGCTAGCGCCGATTGCAGGGAGTATCCAATGGATCCTCTCTCTCGATGACATTTCAGAATTGATTTCTTTCTCTTTGTCTTCTCAAAGACAAGAGAAACTGATCGATCCCCGTTTAGAAATCGGGTTTTATCAATATGTGCTATTAGAAGCGATCGACGCCATCGAACAATTGCGCATCTTTCCCGATGTGCAAATGCGTCTGTTTCTGGAAGAAGAGCAAATCCAAGATAGCGCACTCATTTTCGATGTCGCTCTCGCACTTCCTAGCAAAACGATCTATGGCAAGCTCGCTCTCTCCCAAACCTTCCTTGATGCTTTCAAAAACTACGAGCCCATCCGCCAGATGCCCCTTCTCGAGATGCCCGAGATGCAAAACAAAGAAATCGATCTATCTGTGCAAGCAGGCCACTCCGAGATCTCGGAGCAAGAATGGTCGGAAGTCATGCCCGGCGATTTTGTCGCACTCGATCACGTCTCCTTCGATCCGACCGAAGAAAAAGGATCCGTCACATTTTTGCTGGGAAGCTCACCCGTACTACGCGGCCGCATCAAATCCGAAGGCATTAAAATCCTCGACGACGCGGCTTTTTACGAAGAGATAGCGCCTCCTCCCGAAGAGGGCATAGAGCTGACAGAAGAAGAAAATGCGCCTGTTTCCCTTGAGCCCCAAGCTGAAAAAACCATGCCTCTTTCCATCGAAGTGACGCGTATGCGCCTGACGATTGCGCGGCTGCTCGAGACAAAACCCGGCGACATTCTCGACTTTCTCATCCGCCCCCAGCAAGGCGTCGATTTAATTTCTCAAGGAAGACGTGTCGGCCAAGGTGAGCTATGCAGACTCGGCGATACACTCGGAGTCCGTGTCCTTGACGTAGAGCGATAAAATGGAAGAGAGTTTCTATCATCAGCCCACGCTGACTGACTTCACCTCTCCTAAAGAGCGCGCCGGTCCCATCCCCTCGCACATAGGCCCTTATCGCATCGAGACACTTCTGAGCAAAGGGGGGATGAGCCTCCTGTATCTCGGCATCCACCCTCAGACAAGGCTCGCTCTGGCCATCAAAGTTCTCTCTCCCGAGTTCGTGACCCACCCTGAAATGATCAAACGGTTTTTGAACGAAGCCAAAATCATCAGCCTCGCGAGCCATCCCAACATCGTCAAACTCTATGGACAAGGCGAGTGGGAAGGAGGTCTCTACATCGCCATGGAACTCATCCGCGGCGTCTCTTTAAGACAATTCATTATCCAGCAATCGCTTTCCCTCAAGCGCTCCATTGATATCATCCTCCAAGTCGGCTACGCCCTCAGCCATCTCCACTCCCACGGCGTGATCCATGGCGATCTCAAGCCAGAAAATATTCTCATCACCGAAGACGGCGTCGTGAAAGTCATCGACTTTGGCATCGCCCGCCTGCACGAAGAAGTGAAAAAAGTTCCCACCCGCACGGAAAAAGTCATTGGCACTCCCGTCTACATGAGCCCCGAGCAAAAAGAAGACCCCTCCAAAATGACCTTTGCTTCCGACATCTATGCGCTCGGCGTCATCGCCTACGAGCTCGCGATGGGTAAGCTCAGCTACGGCGTCATCCACCTCTCGCTCCTCCCCAAAGGCCTGCGCAAAATTATCGAAAAAGCTCTCGCTGTTTCTCCACAAGAGCGATATCCCGACGCCATCTCGTTTATCACCGATCTGTCCCAATATCTCAAATCAGGCGGCATCGAGCGCGATCGTCCCGGCAGCGACCAGTGGAAAGAACTTTTCGAAACCCTTCAAAGCACCGTCCAATCTCTCTCCCCCTCCTCTCTTCCCACCTGGCCGGGCGTCGAAATGGGACTCGCCAAATACCGCGTGCTAGGACAACTCGGAAGCTATTACGATTATTTTCGCTTTCCCGACTCCTACGCACTTCTTCTCGCCGAATGCCACTTAGCCGGCGTCGAAAGCAGCATCTATGTCGGCGTTTTAAACGGCCTGGTGCGCGCGCTCATCGACCCCGATCCTCGCTGGCTCACCCTTCTCATCCAAAAAGTGCGCGAAGAACTCCCCTCGATCCACTTCACGTTCTCCTACCTTCTTCTTCGTCCGCGCATGGACCAACTCACCTACTATTCTTGCGGAGGCTCGACCCTGCTGAATTTCCCTCAGGGCAGTGAAACCGCCCGCAGACTTTTGCGCCAAAATCCCGTACTCGGTGAAGAAGGGCCCACAGAGCTCCTTTCGATCAGTGACAATTGGAACCCCGGCGATCTTTTAGTTTTCCATAATTTTGAATCCAGCTACGAAGATACTCTCATCAATGGTGTCCAAAATAATCGACTTCTCTCTCCCTCGTCTCAAGCCGAAGCGCTTCTAAAATCCGCCTCGACTCAAGGTGGCTTTGCGACTCAAAAAAATCCCAAAAGCATCTTTGCGATCCACCGGATTGCTTGATCTTTTTTTGTGAAACGACTATTACTATTTCCAAAATAAAGGCTTTTGAGATGAATTGGATTGGTATATCTGTTCAAGTTGGACCATGCAAGCCGTTCTTCAGTTTTTTGCCTTGTAATCTAGGTAAGACTCTAGCTTTTTCTTCTGCACAGATCGATAAGTCATGGTTCAAAGCTCCTCAGGTAGAAGACCTAACCAAAAATTTTCCCGATCGAGCGACAATTCAAGAGCCTAACATTCTTTTCAAAGGTCCTGTATTTATCGCTCAAGGCAAAGATGGCCCTATCGTAATTTTTCTGAAATACTCTGATCCATTCTTTAGAAGAATTTTCCAGTTAGCAGTCGGCATGACTTTGGCATTAGCTTTGTTTTCGAAGCTTTATAATATTGCTCACCCTGCGATAGGAACGCGAGGACTTAAAATTGAAATTGGAGGGACAAAATATAATCTTTTCTCAACTAGAAGCCTTTTGCTTTTTTCTTCTATTTTTGGGCTGGCTAGTGCTTATGTCGCTGGAAAAATTTTCGATCAGATCATGCGCTAACTAATTAAACAGTCTACCATTTATTCCTTGGTAGGCACTTGGATTTCTAGCAATCCAGCATCGATGCTGACTTGTGCTTTTTCAAACAATTTTGCCACTTGGATATGCGTTAGCTCAGGAAAATAGGGGGCCCATGCAAAATAAGCGCATTTTTTTTCTGTTGGACGTTGATGATCGTGAAATTGCTCAGTTCTATTTAAACCAATCACAATGAGTTCTTTCCTCACTAAAACTTTGATAAAAGGAAAGCTTGTGCTGCTATTTCCGGGAAGTGCAACTACGATACCCAGCTTATTTTCAATAATGTTCCCAACATCATTCAAGCAAGCCACGACTTCATACTCGGCATTTTTCACATCATTTTCTCTGAATTTGGTGTCGGCTTTTTGTTCTTGTGCTTGTAGATGCTCCTCCCATTTCCTCTTTTGGACTGAGTAAGAATCATTTCGATCAAATACCATTGGCGTTTGCGCTTTTTTGTTCTCGATTCTAACTAAAGCTTTAGTGCTACCAGGAAAGGGGAAAAAAGCTCCCGTCTCTTTTCTTAAAGTGTTTTGCCGGATTTGAAATTGAAATTCTCCCGGCAGAAGCTGATACGCCTGTCTTACTCCATGAGGATCCTCATCTACCGATAGCAAGCTAACGGCAGCGCTGTTTAGCATATGAACTTTAGCTGCATCGAGCATCTCTTTAAGCCAATTTGCATCAAATTGGACATGAATAGGGCTACCTCCGAGTTCTAGATTAATTGAACTTAGGCTCATATTCTTGCGCAAAAAAGATTCTGGCAATTGTATAAGCGGTAGCTCTTTGACATTTTGAATCATCAATTCGATCAGCCAATCGGTAGCTGCTATTTCAATGGGCCGCCCTTTTTGGGTCAAACAAGTAAAGCTTTCAGGTAATTCCTCTCTGATCTTTGAATCGGGAACAATGGTGTGAGAGATCTTTTGAGCACCTCTAATACAAAAAATGATATGACCGACCGGTGGCTTTTGTAGATCCATTCCAATTTGTTTTGATAGAGCAGTCAGTTCATCCAATGCTTTATAAATGGGCTGCGGAGCAGGGTTTTTGTGAAAATCGCAGGCGACGATCTGTTTTTTTATTTCATGAATGAGTTTTTGCGCTCTTTGGACTGTTTCTAAGCTCGGTTTACTTTGAGTAGCGAGACTTTTTGAAAGCTTGCTCACGCGCGCCGTTACATCAGCACAGTAGGCTGGAACAGTGATTTCTCCTGCTGCGCGCATGCCGTATCCTGGTACAAGTTCTGTGCGGCAGCCAGGCTGCAATTTCCCAATTTCAGTTAAGCTATCGATCAAAAGTCCATCTACTGCACGCAATTTAATGGCCATATTTTTTCTTTGGTAATATTTTGTTCGCAATACTCTACACACATCATCCAATTTTGGAAATGGTATAAAAATATTCTTGTCCATATAATGAATTTTAACCCTTAAAGGAGGTTGCATGAACTTAAAACGCTTTATCGGAGCAACAGTTGTTCTGGTTGTATTTTTGTACTTTTATGAGTGGCTCATCCACGGAGTTCTCCTCATGAACACTTATAATGAGACACCCAATCTCTGGCGTCCTATGCAGCAGATGCAGTCCATGATGTCTCTCAGTTTACTTTTCCGCGTTCTGATGGGTGGTTGGTTCACCTATATCTTCACCAAGTTCCATAAAGATGGCGGTGTAGAAAATGGCCTCCGTTTTGGATGCTACCTCGGTATATTTGCAGGAATCATGGCAGCCTCGACATTCATGTGGCTCCCCATTTCAGCCAAACTCGCTTGGGCTTGGTTTATCAATAATATCGTCCAGTTTGTCGCTGGTGGCGCCATCATCGGCTCTATCTATCGCAAATAGTTGTCTTTTTTATACCCGGCCTATCCTAGGCCGGGTTTTACATTTCTCCTCTTGCGCTGAAAGTACAAAGTATTTTAGGATTGCCTCTCAGGACTAATCTATGACCTTTTTTTCTAGTCGAGCAAAAAAAATCTTCGTTCTCGAGACTGCGCTGACCTCTCTTGTCCTTCACACGCCCATATATGGAGCCGATGACCCGCTCCTTTCTTCCCTCTCCAAAAAAGAGAAAGAACTCGAGGAGAAAGGCGTCGATCACAACCTTCCCAGCTTCCAAGACAAGGGACTGAACAAAGAAAACTACACGATCAACTTCAACAACATCTCGATCGTCGAGTACATCCGGTTCGTCAGCAAAATCACGAACTTGAACTTCGTCTTCAACGATGAAGACATGGGATTCAACGTCACAATCGTCTCGGAAGATCCTGTCACGCCCAAGAATATCTTGTCGATTTTGATTCAGGTGCTGCGCATCCATGGCCTGGCAGTACTCGAACAAGAAAATAATCTTCTCATCACCAAAGCGACGACCGTCAATCAAATCGCGACTATCGTCTCAGAAGATGTTCCCGATGGTCAAAAAAATCTGGTGCCTGTTGTTACGAGAGTCTTCCGCATCAAAAACGCGAACTTAAACACCCTCGCGACGATCATCCGTCCGATGCTATCGCAGACATCCCTGCTCGAAGTCTCTACCGAAACTAGGCAGCTGATCATCACAGATATAACGACTAACGTCGACAAAGTCTCGGCGCTTCTGGCCAGCATCGATGCTCCCCATACTTCGCTAGAAATCGACAGCTATGTCGCCAAAAATGCCGTCCCTCAAGACCTCATCAACCTGGCGACCCAGATCATCGCTCCGTTTGCCGAAGGCAATCCCGTCATCTTCGTTCCGCAAGGAGGAACGCGCACGATTTTTATCGTATCGACGCCGCACCTCATCGAGCGGGCCCTCATTGTCCTCGAAGATCTCGATACTCCCAAAGCAGCGGAAGCCTCGGGCGATCAGCAGAACATCTTGCTGTATAAAATTCAGCTAGCGACTGGGCACGATCTGTTGAAGTCTTTAGAAAATCTGGCCAAAGAACTCAAATCCCGCAACGGCAATCAACGCATCATTGAAGCGCTGTCCACAGCCAAATACATCAAAGAATCCAACTCAATTTTATTCGTGAGCGATGCTGACACACTCACCAAAGTCAAAGACCTCGTCGCCTCTTTAGACTCTACTGTGCAGGCCCATGCCAAGAGCAACTTCCTCGTCTATAAAATCCAAAACGCTCCGGCCGAACAACTCCAGCAATCTCTCGATGAAATGGTGCAAGACATCTCCAAAGCGCCGTACCCCGATAGCGCCTTTATCGAAGCGATCCATAGCATGAAATACATCAAAGAGACGAACTCTTTGGTCTTCACCGGAGATGAAGCGTCTCTAAAAAAACTCAGCGACATCCTTCCCACGTTCGATGGCGCCGCGGCCAACCAATTCTTCATCTACAACCCGCAACACCGCAGCGGACATGAGCTCGAAAAATCGATCCAAGACATGGCCACCAACTTTAAAGCTTCAGGCCTTTCCGATCCGGGTTTCCTCCACACGCTCACGTCCATCAAATGGGTGCCCGAGACCAACTCATTAATTTTCACGGGCAATGCTGCCTCTTTAGCCCGCGTTGGAGAAATTCTCAAAACTATCGATACTCCCTACGAAGGCCGCGAAGTTTTCCTCTACAAGCCCAAATACATTACACGTGAAGAACTTACCCATGCTCTATCGCAACTCTCGCAAAGCCTCGACGCCAAAAACCCTTCCGATGCCAGCGTTCAAAAAGCAATGCGCGGCGCCAAGTGGATGGACGATTCTCAATCGTTCCTCTTTAGAGCCGATCCCTCTACGATTAATCGCATCAAAGACCTGCTCGGTTCTGTCGACACTCCTGGAGGATTTACCGGTGGCGGCATCAACACGTTCTACCTCTACAAACTGGCCAATGCTCCCGGTGAATCGGTCATCGCCAACCTACACAAAGTCGCTAGCGATCTCCAAGAGTCCAAAGTCCCCAACGCGATGCTCATCCAGACACTGAGAAGCATCAAACTCATCAAAGAAAACAACTCGCTTCTCATCACAGGAACCTCGGCTTCCATCGACCAAGCAAAACAACTCATCGAGCAATTTGATGTGGCCGGGCTCCATGCCGCGGGAAGCAAATCGTCTTTCTTCATTTACAAACCAAGCCAGCAAAGCGCCAGCTTCATCCAATCGTCGCTTCGCAAACTCGGCGAAGACCTCCAGTCCTCTGGCCTTATCGACCCCGACCTTCTCTCTACCATCGCTACGATGCGTTATGTCGAGACGACCAACTCTATTCTGTTTACCGGCACGCCCGCCGCTCTCGATAAAATCAAAGATCTCCTCACACGCATCGATTCTCTCACTCCCGACCAAGCCAAGATCCAAAAACTCGGCGAGATCACTTTCTTCGTCTACAAAATCCAATATGTTCCCTCTCAGCAGCTCCTCACTTCGCTCAAAGAAGTTGCGCTCGACCTCCAAGGCACCGGCGCCCTCGATGCAGAAGTCGCCAAAACCCTCCACGGCATGAAATGGATCAAAGAATCCAACTCGATCGTGTTCACCGGCTCACCCGATACTCTCCAAAAAGTCGAGCTCCTCCTGCAGAAATTTGATAATCCTTCCCTTTCTGGCCGCATGGAAGGAGGCCCGCTTTCTAACTTTGTCGTCTACACTCCCAAAAATGTTCCCGGCGATGAACTCATCAAAATCCTCGAAGATTTTGAACAAAACCTCCTCTCTGCCGGTGTGACCGACCGCGGCATGTACGACTCCATCAAAGGTCTGCGCTGGATCCCCCGCACTTGCTCGCTCCTCATCCCCGGAGATCAACCCACCATCCTCAAAATCCAAGACCTCCTGAAGCAATTCGATGTGCCGGTCAAAGGCGGGCCCATCCCATCCTCGATCGAGTCGATCGAAAACACCAGCTTCCTCATCTACAAGCTCCAATACCACCAAGGCAACGAGATCCTCAGTGCGCTCAAACAAATCTCCTCTGAAATCATCCGCACCGAGACCAACAACAACCAAAATCTCGTCAACGCCATCAACTCGCTCCAATGGGTCAAAGTCACGAACTCCCTCATCGCCACAGGCCAGCCCGAGATCTTGGCCAAAATCAAAGAGCTTATCGCCAACCTCGACGTTCCGCTCAAACAGATCTTCATTGAGGTCCTCGTCGTCGAGACCAGCCTCTCCAACACCCATAACTTCGGACTCCAATGGGGTGGCAAGATGCAGTATCTCAACAAGTTTTCACTGGCGAGCGGCAATTTCCCACTCACCCCTACATCCTCTACGGGCAGCGTAGGTCCCGGCCCCATCCTTGAACCAGGCATCAATGCCGTCAATGCTTCCACCCCGCCGACAACCTCCAACGTTCCGTTCACCAACGGTTTTGACCTCGGCATCATCGGCGACATCATCATGCACAAAGGAAAATCCTTCCTTTCTCTAGGAAGCCTCGTGAATGCCCTAGAGCTCGATACCGACAGCACCGTTGTCTTCAATCCGAAGATCATCACGCAAGACAGCCGCACGACGACTGCATTCGTGGGAAATAACCTGCCCTTTATCGGTTCTCAAGTATCGACAACCTCAAGCATTACCCAAACGCAGGCCAACATCGAATACCGCGACATCGGATTTAACCTCACCCTTACCCCCACAGTAGGTAATAGCGACATCATCACCATCGACATCATCACCGACATCAGCGAAGTCATCAACAACCCCACCACCCAAGGTGTCACGGGCGCCACAACGGGCATTGCGACGTCGCACACCAACTTCACCACACGCGTCCTCGTCCCCGACCAACACTTTGTAGTTCTCAGCGGTATGCTCCAGGACAGCAAAGCCCGCTTTAAATCTTCCGTGCCATGCCTGGGCGGCATCCCTCTCATCGGTTTAGCATTTACAGAAAGCGACCGCCTCAATGCGAAAAACAACATCATCATGTTCATCCGTCCGCACATCATTAAGACCTTTGATCAGTACAAAGAAGAGACGGCTCACCAAGAAAATCTCTATAAAGATTCAGCAATCCTACCCGTCCTGAAAGAAGAATTCGACCAAGGTGTTGACCTTGTCAAGACCCCGCACAATGAGTAAATTTCTCTCAGCTCTTATCGCGACACTTTTTCTCTGCGGCTGCCACAGAGGGTCGGACGACACCCATCCCAAACTCAGCTACGCCGTCCAAGACCGGTACCTACGCAGCCTTCCCTCTCCCTTCACACCCCTCACTCCCACGGAGCGCCTGCAAGACTGGGGCAAAGAATACATCATCGCCATGGGATTTGCGCACCAGCTCGATCTCTATCCCGCCATGAACGGCTTTAAACGCGCCCTCTTTCTCCTTCCCTCTGATCAAACCGAGCGCAAACTCGAACTCGAGTACAACATCTTTCTCTGCTACTACTTTGGACAAAAATATATCGATGCCATCTATACCTTTGAACAAGGGCCTCTGCGCACCGTTACGCCCCAGTTTCCGGCTTACCGCGACCTGCTCGTCATTCTCTACGACTGCTACATCGAAACCGACGCCGAAGAAAAAGCTCAGAACATGCTCTCCTATATCCAGCAAAACTATCCCGAACTCGGCACCAACCTTTCCTATTCGGGCCTTCTCATCCAAGGCGATATTCCCGCGCTCGATGCTCTTGATCCCAAAACACCACCCCTTGAAAATCTCCTCACTCAGTACCACTCCCAAGCTAAATCGCCCACCACCGCCAAAACCCTCAACGCGTTTATCCCGGGCGCTGGCTACTTCTACCTCGGCCAGCCTCAATCGGCGTTCACAGCTATGCTTCTCAATGGACTTTTCATCTGGGGATCTGTCTACGCCTACCAGCACCACCAACTTCCCCTCGGCATCATCCTGACCAGCTTTGAAGCCGGCTGGTATTTCGGAGGAATTTATGGTGCAGGCGTCGAGACAAAGCACTATAATGAACGCGTGTACGAAAGACTAGCCACCCCGATGATGAACCGTGAACGACTCTTTCCGATCCTCATGCTCAAATATGCGTTTTAGTATTATTTTTTTACTCCCCGTCTTGCTCTTTTCTCTTCCTGGTTACCACGAACCGTGGGGCAAAGATGCCGATCTGAAATATACAGAATCCCAACCAGAGCCATCTCCTCCTTCCATTCTCGGTCAGATGATGCTTAAGGTGATCTATTTCCATCAGACCTACATCACCCACGTCGATGGCCCGCGGAGCCATTTCAAACCATCGAGCTCCAACTACATGAAGATGGCCATTGAGAAGCACGGATTTTTGAAAGGCTATATCATGGGCTGCGACCGCCTCATGCGAGAAAATGGGGACAATTGGGTCTATCCAACCGCCATTATCGACGGCAAGCGGTGGAAGATAGACCCGCCGGAATAAGGCTATTTGTTCAAAGCTTGTACAAAATTCTGAGCCCAGGCTGTATCATAGCCGATTTTAGCCCTGATTTTGTCTTTCGTTTCTTGGGGGTAATCTTTGCTTTCGCTTAAGCGTATAAGTTCAGCTAAAAATACTTCAGCATCCTCTACGCGAGGGCACGCACCTGTGTCTACCGCAGCGTCTTCCATTTTTTCAGAACTAATCTGCATCACCGGAATTCCAGCTAGAACAAATTTGGGTGAAGCACTGGTTTGGAAGTAAGCTAAAACGTCGGCTTTTGCAATCGCTTCATTGAATGACTCTTTTGTATCTGAAAAGGTCAGACGGGGAGCCATATTTGGAGCATTTTTTTTCCATTCTTGTATGAGCTTCCCATCGATATTGCCTTCTTGAAGAGCGCGGCCATGCTGCCTAAAGATCACATGGAAGCGAGATAGGTCATGTTTTTGAGAGGCCTCAGTGAGCAGTTTCAGAAACGTTGTGATTCCCGCGGTGTAGTATTTATCATTGGCGCCTCCGACATAAACTAAAACTTTCTCCTGAGGACTCGTTTTATGTTGTCCATGGAGCCTCGCGATATTTTCCACGTCGGCCATATCACAGTAGCCAATGCCGTAGGGATGGGCCGTATAGGAAATAGGCTGGTTTTTATGGATAAAAATTGGGGTACTTGCCAAATTTTTATTCGCAAAAAACACTTTTTGAACTTTGGGGAGCACCAAAGAAACCGATTCTGAATATCCCCCTTCGACTAAAGACTCAGGGTTGTCATAGTAAGCAATCGTCTCGACTGTGGTATTTTTAAGATTTTGCAGAATCGTCGCTGCAAAGGGATTGCCTACATCGAGAAGAATTTTCTGGCTCCCTGCTGTAAGTTTAAGAATTTTTTCAGCAGCGGCGGCTGCTTCAGTAGGAGGAAGATCTTTTAATAAGACATCTCTTTTGAATTCGATAAATGAAATTTGACGTTTTTTAAGCTCCTCAGCTCCTTTTTCAGCCGCAACGACTTGATAAGAAATTTTTTCCTTATCGAGAACTTTGGTAAAATCCGCAAAATGACCTGCAGGACCGGGATGAAGGCAGATGATCGTTAGATCTGCCGCATTCATTACAGATATAGCCACAAAAGCTAAAAGCATTTGAATAAACTTCATACTTATCTCCTAAAGCTTTTTATTATGATTGAAGACCCAATATCTTCCAATTATATTTTTTCTGTTAATTCCTTCAATTGCTTCCATTGTTCATTAGGCATATCGGCCCCAATGTGTTGAATGATCTTACCCGCGGCCAAATGAGCTTTTCTAACACATTTTGTCACATCATCTCCGAGTAGTGCAGCTGAGAGATAAGCTCCGGCAAAGATATCTCCGGCACCTGTCGTATCAATGACATTGGGAACAGGACTTACGTCGTAATGGAGGGCCTCATGTTCTCCCTTATTCTTGACCCAGCATCCATTTTTTCCATCAGTGGCAATGATTGTCTGCTTTTCTTGAAACAACTCGACGGATTTTTGCATCTCTGTACCTGTGTAGGCCTTTATTTCCTCAAGATTTCCAAAGACGTAGTCCATTTGGGGCACATTTTTTTCTAACTTCGGCTTGAATTGCTCTACAACACTTAGGCTAGCGAGATCAAAGGACGTTGTTGTTTCAGCTTTTTTTGCATAAGAAACACATGTCTCAAGTGTTTCGCCATAATAAACCAAATATCCTTCAAAATGGGCGTGTGATGCGGCTTGAAAGGCTTCAGAAGTAATATCCTCTTGGCGAAGCTCTAAGGCAGATCCTAAGTACGTATGCATCGTTCGTTTTTTATCAGGGGTGACAAAGCAGTTCACAACACCCGTCTCGATGCTCGCTTTGGAAAACATCGGTGCTATGCCGATATCAACAAGGCGCTTTTCCACATCGAAAGCATCTTTTCCGACCTTCCCATGCACGCGGCATTCGTGTCCCAGCCTTGCCAAAGTTTTCATGACATTGGTTCCGCTGCCGCCGAGTGTCCACGCGTCAGCTTTAGGGTTCAGTGCTTTCCACGTGCGCTCTACAGGCTCTTTTTCTGTTTCGTTCTTCGTGTCATCTTTTTTTAGATCATGCTTTTGCAAAAAAGCCTCATCCACAACGGCGCATCGATCGAGAAAGGGGTTACAGATTCCAAGAATTCGCGGCATAGAATGTCTCCGGCTTTGTTTTTAAGCGGAGGATCTTACTTTGGCAGTGTTTATTTATCAATCGATGCTTCTGTATGGCGATCTAAAAAAGATTGTTTAAATGTAACCTCCTGGGTTACATTGATTAAAAAAATGATAAAAAAGTTTGCCAACAAAGGCTTAGAGAAATTTTATCAAAAAGGCTCAAAAGCAGGAATCCAACCGGCACACGCAAAAAAATTGGCACTTTTGCTGGACCGATTAGAATCCGCTGTCAAGCCTCAAGACATGAGTTTCCCTGGATCGGATTTTCATCCTTTAAAAGGAAAGTTTGAAGGATGTTATTCTGTTCACGTAAACGGAAATTGGGTTGTGATCTTCCGTTTTAAAGAAGGAGACGTGTATGATGTGGACTATTTAGATTATCATTGAGGAGATATGCGTACGCAAAAACGAAAACCTTCTCATCCTGGCCTTATTCTGGATGAGCATTATATTAAGCCGCTCGATTTAAACTTACAAAAGTTAGCCGATGATCTTGGTATTTCACGTAATACTCTTTATGAAATCCGCATGGGCAACGCAAGTGTTTCCGCTCTATTAGCTATTCGCTTAGGTGAACTATTTGATACCACTCCTGAACTGTGGCTTAATCTTCAACAGAAACACGATCTTTGGCTTGCTTTTCACAAAAAGCGTCCTGCTATCAAGGCTCTATTTTCTCGACGACGTAAGCGAGCCATAAAACCTTTTGCCCGAACAAGTCGATCTCGCTTCTCTAGAGTTTAAGAGACAACAAAAGAATCTCCACTCGCGTGGAACTCTTTGCGGTGGCGTCCTTTTAGATTGAACACAAGAGGATTGCCCGTGAATTGATACGTCTCACGGAATTTCCCCACCAGATATTGCTTGTACGTGTCGAGCATGAGATGGGGATAATTCACAAACAGCACGAACGTGGGCGGCTGCACATCGACTTGTGTCATGTAGTAGATACGCAGGCGTTTGCCTTGGATCATCGGCGGATGGTAAAGCTGGATGGCCCGCTCGACAAACTTGTTGAGCTGCCCTGTTGTGATCCGCTCTTGCTGGAACCGATATACTTCTTGGATGAGCGGGAAAATTTTTGTGAGATTTCGTTTTTTTTGCGCCGAGATAAAAAGGCGCGGACAGTGCTTTAAAAAAGATGCCTCTTCTTGGATCGCTTTGTCGCAGTGCTCCATACGAAAGCCCTCGGTCAGATCCCACTTGTTGAAAAGAAGAATGCACCCTTTCCCTGCTTCTTCGATCATCGAAGCAATTTTTTTGTCCTGCGCTGTAAGGCCCTCGCTACTTTCGAGCATCAGAAGACAAACGTCGCTGCGCTCGATCGCTTCCTGCGTACGAATCGCCGCAAATTTATCGACCACTTCGTGCTCTGATTTTTTGCGCCGGATCCCTGCCGTATCGATGAACGTGTAAGAAAAACCTTCGCGGATCACCTCGGCATCGATTGCGTCGCGCGTCGTCCCCGCTACAGGACTGACGACCGAACGGTCCTCTGAAAGGAGCGTATTGAGAAGGGTCGATTTGCCGACATTGGGACGCCCAACGATGGCCACTTTAATGGTATCGGACTCTTCGGCCATTTCACCACTTAAGGGTTTTAGGCCCGCCAGGGCTGTCTCTAAAAGTTCCGCAATCTGATGCCCCTGCGTGGCTGATACCGCCACCATTTTAGGAATGCCCAAGCTATAAAAAGCATGCAGTCCGTCTGCTCGTCCGAGATCATCGATCTTGTTTACCGCAAGCGTGATGGGTTTCTTGCTGTGGTGCAAAATTTTAGCCACTTCCTTGTCGAGAGGCGTGATGCCGGCTTTAGCGTCGACGACCATGACGATCGCATCAGCCTCAACTACCGCGATCTCAGCTTGCTGCCGAATCTCTTCACCGAAGAGAGCCCCTTTGCGCACGTCGATACCGCCTGTATCAATGACAGAGAGAGGCTGGCCAAAGAAGTCGGTTTCGCCATAAAGGCGATCGCGCGTGGTACCTTCGGCTTCATCGACGATCGATTGCCGCTTGCCACAGATCCGGTTAAAGAGGGCCGACTTGCCGACGTTCGGACGTCCGACAAGTGCTAATTTTAATTTTTTCATTGGTGGCAAAATTATAACTCAAACAGAGTCAAAAAGCGATGATTCAAATTTTTTTTATCTTGGCGTCTGTCCAACGCTAATCAGCATACCCTCTCGCAAGCCCTTAAAAATGCCTATTGGGTCCGTAGCAAGTGCTTAATTTAAGATTAAAATCAGATGGCCGGCTGATACCAGCCTTCCCAAAGACCAAAAAGAGACCAATGCCCTTCTTCCAAGAACCAATGGTTCAAGTCCCAAGTGCCGGGAACTTCCGCTGACCCCCAACGCCAATTTTGTCGTGGTCGTAGTAGTAGTTATGGATGCAGAGGCCGCCGGCCTCGAAGCCCCCAACAACCAAGGGCCGTCTATTGCTTCTCTCTCGGCACCGGGTGTAAGTCCAGGGACTGTCATTATATAGTCGCTCTCCTGTTTTAGCGCGGTGCATAAAGAGAGCTATGGCTGTGGAAAGCGCGGTCGGTACTTCGTAACCGGGATAGCTTTCAACGAGCTGCTTTTGCTGGTCGTAGGTTTTATTTCGGCTTCCTTCGAGGACGGTTTTTGTTAAAAGAATCCAGTGGCCTTTCTGAAGGGGTTTATCCCCATGGTCTGTTTGGGCTTGTGGCCAGATGTAGCTATACTTACTTGCGTGGCCCCTTAACTGCTTTTTGACAAGCTTACCTAGTGTATTGAGGGTGAGGGAAGTGCCATTCACGTTTGTAGGGATCCAACAGGCGATGTGGGTTTCTTTGACTTTCTTGCCTGCAATAAAGGGACAGGGTTCTTCGAGGGCTTTTACCAGGGCTTCGGGAATGGGATCTACTTCTCCGACGTCTCCAAAATGGCTGTTCCAAGCTTCTTTTCCAAAGACGATCTTTTCAAGATCGTTAGTATGTTTTTGCCACATTATATTTAAAACTTGAGTGTCTGTTCGAAGACCTACAAGCGCTTTGCAGGTCTGGCTCAAAGATAAAATATCCTGAGGATTAGGAAGAAACTCACAAATTTTTCGCCAGATGCCGCGAGGGAACGTCCCGATATAAGTGCTGTCCTTTTTATCTACAGCCTTAGCAACAACTACATCCGTAATAGGGGCAATAGAAAGCTGGGACATTGGAAAGAAAAATTCATACCTGGCAATTTGAGTTGTGCTCGCTGACTCTTTTTTAAAATAATCCCATATCAGTTTAACAGCTATAACGGTTCCTAATAGACAGATACCAGCAACTGTTATGTTGCGGCTATTGAAGAACTCTCTCATAAATGAGCGAGATTCTTCGAGGGCCCAAGGAATAGACCAACTCATGCCTGCCTTATCCACCCCTGAATGCAAAGAAATACCTTTTATCAAATTAATAGATTCCATGGAAAATATTTTAAATGAAATTTATACTAAAATCAAGATAAATATATTATTTAATCTAAGTTGCTAGTCGGAAATCGTATAGATAAAAGCAAAGTTAGAAGGAAAATTTTCAATTGATATTAAAAGGTTCCTCTAACGCTAAACAACTTGGTCTAAGACCAAGAAGGGGGAACCATGAGTATGAGATTATTGCTTTATTTTGTCACCTAGATGATTTTGGCAAGAGCCGATCAGTTCAAGATCCCAGACAAGAAATGAGCGACGCAGAAGTGATGCTGCGTCTGTTGTGACAGCCCGAATGCTCGGGGGAAACTTAAGCAGAGCTTGTCTGTTTTTAAAGGGGCAAAACTACTGCTCCAAAAAACTTAGTAAAAGTCGATTTAACAGACGCATACACCAGATACAAAATCAACTCTGGGTTGAGGTTATGAAAACATTTTGCCCGCCACAGACACCCCAAGAACACATAGTGGACAGCTTCCCGATATCTACGTGCCGCTTGCCACAGATCCGGTTAAAGAGGGCTGACTTGCCGACGTTGGGACGTCCGACAAGTGATAATTTTAATTTTTTCATTAGATTGATTATAACCGAAAAGCTCCATAAAAGCGAGAAATAGCCTTGGAGTTAAAATTTATTTTACTAATTTGGGGTTATTTTGAAATACCCCAACACTCCCACAGAGAGCGTTGGGATTGCACGTCGTTAATTCTGAACAAGGCCTGCGCGGCTCGCTGCGGCACTGACACTTTGGAGTGCCAAATTAGGTGCCAAGGTTTGAATTTGTCTCCTACACAAGGGGCAACTCTGATTTGCACTATATGGTAAATAGTCTAAAATAGCTTGGACTTCAAAGGTATGGCCACAATCAAATGCAATATGAGGATTAGTCATAGTGCTACGATTGATCGGACAATCTAAAGCCTGTTGTATTGGTTCTATTTGTTCAATCGGTGTCGATATAAACGCCTCTGCGGGTATGTTGGGATTCAGCCCTCTTTCAATAAAGGCAGATTTCATTGCTTGTGCCTTTTCTTGAGTGGTGGCACTTAATCCATGCAAATTATAAAAACAATCATGACCATATGATCGATTGCCGCGTGGGGCACCCTTAGCTGACCATAAATGCCAATAAACAGATTTCTCAAAGCTACTTGTAATTTGTTGAAAATGGTATAGTCCCAAATCGATATTCCCTCTTGAAAAGCATGTAGCAGCGGAAAGTAGAGCCAACTTACATTCATCTGGTACCCCATTCGAAAGACTGTTAATAACGGCAGAATATTTTTGTTGAGCATTGGAAACTACATTGTTCTCATGAAAACGTATCTCCCCAAAACGCCCGTCCCTAGGCCTATTGTTAGAGTTCCATAAGTGCCAATACACTAATGCTTCTACGTCTTTCAAACGACGACAGTTTGTTTGAAATGTGCTCATTCCTTGATTATCGTTCCCGGCTACAAACTCATGATACGCCGGCATAAAAATCAGTTTTGTTGTTGCCATAGATTTCTCCTATGTATTTAGATCAAAAATCTCCAGAAGGAAATTCTTGATAAAAACATCGTAAAATCTTTATCGTTTATTTACAATTAAAACTTTACGAGTGTACTTGGCAATTTACTCTGACGGTTTTGCCTCAAACTCATCTTCCATGAGCGAGAGTAGCCGCAAGAGCTCATCGCGGTTTAAAAGTTTTATTTGATCCTGGTCGTCGTAGCCGATGACTTCTTCGAGAAGGCCTATTTTCTTCTCAATGAGATGGTGGATATGCTCTTCGATGGTGCCCTTAGTGACCATTTTAAAGACTTGGACGCCACGGCTTTGGCCCATGCGATGGACGCGGTCGGTGGCTTGGTTTTCCTTGGCCGGGTTCCACCACCGGTCATAGTGGATGACGACGGAGGCAGCGATGAGATCGATTCCGACGCCGGCGGCTTGGAGAGACCCGACGAAGACTTCACACGTGGGATCGGTTTGGAATTTGTCGATCTGGGATTTGCGATCGCGAGTGGAGCCGCGGATAGCAGCAAACCCGATGCCGGCTTCTGCAAGATGGCATTCAATGATGTCGAGCATGCCCAGATACTGGGAAAAGACGACGAGTTTTTGGCCGCTGGCTCTTGTCTCTTCGAGGAGTTGGAGGAAGAGATCCCACTTGCCGCTGGTGTGGTGTTTGTAGGAGTCACCGAGAATGAGCGAGGGATGATCGCAGATCTGCTTGAGTTTGGTGAGAAGGGAAAAGATATGGAGGTAGGGAACGGGCTCGGAGGGATTTTTGAGCTGGTGGAGAAGTCCTTCGCGGTGGGCTTTGTAGGTGTCGTGGTAGAGTTTTTTCTGTTCTTCGGAAAGATCAGCATAGGAGATTTCTTCGATTTTTTCGGGAAGCTCGAGGAGCACTTCTGATTTTTTGCGGCGCAGGATGAACGGATGGATGAACCGCTGCAGGAGCTGTCTTTTTTCGTGGTCGTTTTGTTTTTCTATCGGGTGCACGAATAGCTCTTTGAAGACGGTTTCGGTAGGCATGTAAGTGGGAAGGATGACGTCGAAGAGCGATTTGAGTTCGAGGAGGCGATTTTCGATGGGCGTGCCCGTGAGGCCGATGCGGGTTTTGGCGGTAACGGCTTTGAGGGCTTTGTGGGTCTGCGAGTGGGCGTTTTTGGCGATTTGGATTTCGTCGAAGATGGCGACATCGAAGGAAAGGTCAGAGAAAGGATTTTTGGCGCCGCGTTCGCTGCGCAGCGTTCCATAAGAAGTGAGAATGAGATCGCATTCGGAGAGCGCGCGATGGATGCCGTAAAAGACGAGGACATTTAGTTTGGGAAAGAATCGACGGAGGAGTTCTTGCCAGTGATAAATCACAGAAGTCGGACATACGACGAGGAATTTGGCGCCTGGCTGCATATTGTGCACAGCGGCAAGAAGGGCCATCGCTTGGTGGGTTTTACCGAGGCCCATCTCGTCGCACAGAAGTCCAGAGAGACCGTGCACATACAAAAACCAAAGCCACTGCAGACCTGTCTCTTGGTAGTTGCGGAGCTGGCTACTAAGACCGGTTAAGTCGAATGGTTTTGTGGTGCGCAGCTCAGAAAACTCTTCGAGCAATTTTTTTCCTTCAGGATCCGAGGGAGGGATGATTTCTTCGAGGGCAAAAAGGCGCATCCATTCGAGGGGTGTGAGGATGACAGTGTTGGTCTCTCCTTCCCACCGTTTCTTGGGCAGATTTTTCAGCCAGTTGAACCGCGGGGTTTTCAAAAGGAGAAGGCCGGCTTTAGAAAAGAGATACCGCTCATTATCGCAGACAGCTTGCCATACGTCTCTTGCGCCGATAGAGCCTACGTCGCTGACATACGAAAGAGAGAGGCGCCAGCCGGCAGCATCTTCGGAGAGTTCGTGGATCTGCAATGAGAGATGGTGGGGTTTTTTTAGCCGAGGATCGATTGAGGTGATGAGGGGCATGAGAGCATCGATCTCAAAAGCGACAAAGTAGGGCTCGTGGTTGTCATCGATGAGAACTTCTTTGGTAAAAGGATCGGGAAGACGCAAAGGGGCGGGAATTTCATAAAAGCCCTCACCCTCGACATAGGTAAAATTGTCGAAGAGATGGACTTTTCTCTGGGCGTAAGAGGGAAGAAATTCATACTGAGGAGCCACAATGATTTTATTCTCCGGGGAAAGAGTCACACGAAGGCCGGAATGGTGGACGGGAGAAAGAGCCGCAAAAAAATGGGGGATCGTTTCGAGTTCATCGCGGTGGGTGCGGATAAAAGCAGGAATCTCTGCTTTGGAAGCGGTTTGTCCGGGCCGGATCAGTTGTCCACTACGGCGTGCAATCTTAGCGTAAAATCCGCGCCCGGGAATATAGATCCAGTCGCCGAAATCGACGACTTCTTCTTTTTCTTCGGCGATCTCTAATTTGCCTTCGAATTTGAGGGCTTCATCTTGGGTTAAATGATAAGTCAAATGTGTTTCTACACCGCCTACGTGTGTTTGATAACCTTCATAAGCGCTGAGGAAGTGTCTGTGGCGGCTGACAAAATCCCCCACTTCTTTCTTAGGAATGACTTTTTGGAGCTCTTCGAAGAGTTGGTCTTGGAGCAAATAAAATCCTTTTCCCGGCAAATAGACCCAGGGAGCAAAGAAGGCTGCTTGTGGCTTTTGCAGATCACCCTTTTCAAACAAATAGCAGCTTAAGTTGAGGTTGAACTTGTCATCGAACTCGATTTGATATTTAGGAGACAGGGGCTCAGGGTGTAGCTTGGCTCCAAATAGGTATTTTTCGACGAGGCGCGGATGTTTTTCTAGAAATGCGCCAATGCGGGCGGTGGGGATTTCGCGTTCTTTGAGAAACACGTCCATGCGCGAGGGATAAAATCCTTTCCCCGGAGCAAAAATCCATTCACCAAGAGGATACGTTTTTTCAGGGGTTACCAGTTCTTCTTTAGGAACTTTTCCTAAATCGAGCGAAAATGTTTTTTTAAGAGGATCGTAAATAATACGCTTGATTTGGCGGTGGGTAACCTCGAATAACTTGAGCGGTGAATCGACGGTGGCAAGAGCGGGTACAATGTGATTCCAATTGGCCTCGGCGATATAAAAAGTAAAAGCAATATCGGAGAATTTCACCTCGATGATTTTTGGTATCTCATCCTTTGGAACAAATCGAATTTGATAGGAATCCCCTTCTTCCTGCAGCCCCATCCACCATTTGGCAAGATCGGACCAAAAGGAGAGTTCATATTGCAGATGATCGGAGGGTCTGCCTTCTTTCCACAGAGATAGCTCATCGGGAGGCAAATTTGAGAATTTGAGGGAAGTCTCCTCGGTTTCTTTGGGACGACTTTTCAAAAGTTCTTTGAGTTTTTTTCGTCCTGTTTCCGTAAGCGGTTTGCAAGAAAAAAGTTCTTTTCCGGTAGGAGAAAAAGCTTTGAAACCTGTTTTCAAATCCCCTTTGAGTCCTTCAGGATCATATCCATGGCGCCGACTGGCCATTAAGCAGAGTTCATTCCAAAGGCTGGACCGAAAACGAACGTGGAGAGGCTGGAGTTTGCCGCTGAGTATCTTTAGCCAAGCAGCGGCTTGATGAGGACATGATTGCTGTTCTTCCGCAGCAGGACAGGTGCAAAAATGATCGAGAATCTGCCCTTCTTCATCGAGTTGCAAAAAGGGCCAATAAATTTTTCGTTTTTCTTTAACTTCGACCTGGTAGGTCCCCTCGGAGAAGAGGATGACTCCTACCTTCCCCTGCGCAAGCAGGGTCTCTGCGGACTCTAAATCAGATTTGGGAAAAGAAAAGTTTCCCATGAACCCATCGATTATGCCCTCTTTCGAGAAAGAAAGCAACCTACCATTTCAGGACGACCTTGCCGGAGTTTCCTTGCTGCATCGCTTCAAACCCCTTATCAAATTCTTGATAGGGAAGGACATGGGTGATAATGGGCCGAACATCGAGACCAGATAAAATCATAGAGATCATTTTATTCCACGTCTCAAACATTTTACGCCCATAAATTCCTTTAAGCGTTAGGCCCTTGAAGATCACATCGACCCAGTTGATGCTAGCCTCTGCAGGGAGAATGCCGAGGAGCGCGATATTTCCTCCATGGCTCATGTTGGTAATCATCGAGCGCAATGCTTCAGGATTTCCCGACATTTCAAGTCCTACGGTAAATCCTTCATCTATGTTGAGTTGTTTCTCGACAGTTTCAATGGTTGTTTTGGTCACATTCACAATTTCTGTGGCGCCCATTTTTTTCGCCATATTCAATCGAAAATCATTCGTATTGCTGACGACAACTCTGCGGGCTCCTACAAATTTTGCTATGGCAGCCGCCATCATTCCAATAGGACCAGAGCCCGTGATGAGCACATCTTGCCCTACCAAATCAAAAGAAAGTGCTGTGTGAACGGCATTGCCTAAAGGATCGAGAAACGATGCGACCTCATCGGGAATTTCCTTAGGCAGTGGAATGACATTAATGGCGGGGTGCGCCAGATACTCTGCAAAACACCCTGTGCGATTAACTCCGATCCCTTGCGTGCTGGGACACAGATGGCGTCTTTCTTCACGGCAGTTGCGACATCTTCCGCAGACGATGTGGCCTTCTCCCGAAACACGATCGCCCACTTTCAATCCCTTGACATCTCGTCCCACTTTTTCAATGATGCCCATAAACTCATGGCCCACGGTCATCGGCACTGGAATTGTCTTTTGCGCCCAGGCGTCCCAGAGATAAATATGAAGGTCTGTGCCACATAAAGCGGTGTATTTGATTTTGATAAGCACCTCGTCGGGACCGATTTCGGGCATCGGAGCGTCATAGAGCCAAAGGCCTTTTTCTTTTTTCAGTTTCCCCAGCGCTTTCATTTAATAGTTGCCCCTAATTTAGTCATTTGTGAGTGCCAATGTGCTTTTTGAGATCTTTTGCATTTCCCTCATTGTCCCTATGCAGCGTCGCATAGGGCCTTCTTCGGGAACTCCAAAATCTCTTCAAAAATCCCAATTGCCCCTCAAACAAAGCACTAAATCAGGGACAACTATATTACTCCTAATTTTTTTCCTACTTTGGCAAATGCCTTGACCGCAAGATCGATATGACTTTTTTCATGCGCGGCTGACATCTGCGTCCGTATCCGCGCGAGCCCTTCGGGCACTACCGGGTAGGAAAAACTAATAACGTAGATACCTTCTGTCAATAAAGCATCGGCCATTTGACTGGCAAGCTTGGCGTCACCGAGCATCACAGGAATAATCGGATGCTCTCCGGGGACCAACTCAAATCCCAGCTGGGTCATTTCCTTCCTAAAATGGTCACTGTTGGCAAAGAGTTTTTTCCTCAAATGGTCGCTCGACTCGATGAGATCGAGGGCTTTCAAAGTAGCTGCTACGATCATCGGGGCTAACGTGTTCGAAAAAAGATAAGGCCTCGATCTTTGTCTAAGCCAGGCGATAATTTCTTTGCGGCCACTCGTATAGCCGCCGCTGGCCCCGCCGAGAGCTTTTCCAAATGTCCCCGTCAGCAGATCCACTCGCTTCATCACGTCGCAATATTCAGGGGTGCCGCGCCCTTTTTTTCCCATAAAGCCCACCGCATGCGAATCATCCACCATGACCAGAGCATCATAACGCTCGGCGAGATCACAAATCGCCTTTAAGTTAGCGATAATGCCGTCCATGGAAAAAACACCATCCGTCACGATCAATCGGTATCTCGCTCCTTTTGCTTCTTTAAGCTTTTCTTCGAGATCGTTCATGTCGTTGTTTTTATACCGATGACGTTTTGCTTTGCACAGCCGTATGCCGTCGATAATGCTAGCGTGATTGAGCATATCGCTGATCACGACATCCTCTTCCCCCAAGATCGTCTCGAACAAACCACCATTGGCATCCCAACACGATGTATACAGAATCGTATCTTCCATCCCTAGGAAGTGAGCCACCCGCGCCTCTAGTTCTTTATGGATATCTTGAGTTCCACAGATGAAGCGGACAGAGGCCATCCCAAAGCCGTGCTCAACAAGTGCTTTTTCCGCCGCTTTGCGAATATCGGGATGGTTAGCAAGGCCGAGATAATTATTCGCGCAAAAGTTGAGAACTTCTTTTCCATCTTGCGTTGTGATGGCGGCTTGCTGCGGCGTTGTGATGATGCGTTCTTTTTTAAATAGACCCTGTTTTTTCAGCTCTTCGAGTTGACGATCGAGCTCTATAAATAAATCTTTCTTCATATTGATTGCTTATAAGAGATAAACGAAAAAGTAACAAGGAAATGAACATTTTGGCCGTATTTTCGGAATACGGCCAAAAAGGTTATTTAGCGAGTTCTTTGAACGATGTGACGATACCGCTCAGGAGTCCAAAATCGAGCGCTTCTTTAGCTGTATACCAGTTGTCGCGATCGATCGCCTTTTCGATGGTTTTGGCATCTTTGCCCGTCGCTTCGACGTAGACTTGGACGAGCTGCTCACGCGTACGCTTGATTTCTTTGGCTTGGATCGCAAGGTCCGTAGCTTGTCCGGGGATCATAGCGTTCACACGCGGTTGGTGGATCATGATCCGTGAGTTCGGCGTTGAAAACCGGCGCTTGGGAGCTCCACAAAGAGAAAGGATGGAACCCATCGAAGCCGCAAGTCCTGTGACGAGCGTTGTCACAGGCGATGTGATCATCTTCACTTGGTCCCAAATCGCAAACCCAGAATCGACGGCTCCGCCCGGAGAGTTGATCACAAAGAGGATCGGTTTTCCCGGATCCGTGAGTTCGAGATACCACAACTTGCGGATGACATCTTTTGCTGTATTCGTATCGACTTGGTCACATAAGAAAATACGACGAGATTTTAAGAGCACTTCATCGATCTTGTCATCGATCCGACGTGGTCTAAATTTGGTTTCTTCTTCTTCCTCTTCATCTAATCGAAACATAACTCTCCTCTGTAATAATTAATTCCGGATAGAGCGGATAGTGGCCCAGTAAATGCTCCACCTCTTTGTGGATATCACCGCAAACGGCGGCATCGAGCACATATTTTGCCCGGCTCTTTTCCCCGCTTTTATCAAAACTAGGTTTTGTGTGTTGCAAAATTCTTACGATCATGTGGGCGATCTCTTGCATTTCTTTCTCTTTCATGCCCAGTGTCGTGAGCGCCGCTGTACCGAGTCGCACCCCTGATGTATACCAAGGACCTTGGGGATCAAACGGCACTGAATTGCGGCTGGCAGTCAGTCTTGCCTCTCTGAGCGCTGACTCTGCCTGGCGGCCCGTCAGTTCGAATGAATGGGCCACATCCATCACAAGCAGATGATTATCGGTCCCATCCGTCGTAAGACGAACTCCGAGCTTCTTTAATTGCTCAGCAAGAGCTTTACAGTTCGCAACAATTTGATGGGCGTAATGAGAAAACGATGGAGTGTTGGCTTCTTGGAATGCAATAAGTTTAGCCGCCATAACATGGGGCAAAGGACCGCCCAGAACTAAAGGACACCCTTTGTCGATCACTTCTCGGTACTCATTTTTACACAGAATCATACCGCCGCGAGGACCGCGCATCGTTTTGTGGGTTGTCGAAGTAACAACGTGAGCGAAGGGAATGGGATTAAAATTTCCTTTCATGACCTTCCCTGCCACCAAACCTGCAAAATGGGCCATATCGACCATGAGCGTCGCGCCCACGCTGTCGGCAATTTCGCGCATAGCAGCAAAATCGATAAGGCGCGGATAAGCCGAGTAGCCCGCGATCAAAATCGCTGGTTTTTCGCGCTGGACTTGGGCTTTGAGGGCGGCGTAATCGATGAGTCCCGTATGACGATCGACGTCATACGTGACCGCCTGCATCATTTTTGCGGAAAGATTATGACGATATCCGTGGGTCAAATGACCCCCCGAACCGAGCGACATCCCCATCACCTTTTGGTTGACGAGGAGCTCCCTCACACGCTCATATTCTTCCGGAGTGAGTTCATCGACCGATTTTTTCCCCAGTCTCTCCACTTCCTTATTTTGGACCCGGTGCACCAAAATCGACCAGAACGCGACCATATTGGCGTCGACACCCGAGTGGGGTTGGACGTAGGCATGCTCACAGTGAAAGATTTTCTTTAACTCTTCAACCGCAGCGGCTTCGACAGTATCGACGTTCCCACACCCCGCATAAAAACGGTGGAAGGGGTACCCCTCGGCATATTTATCTGTGAGCAAATTTCCCATGGCAAGCTGAACGGCAAGGGAAGAAAAATTTTCAGAAGCGATCAGTTTGAGGTTGGAGCGTTGGTCTTGTAATTCTTGGATAATGGCTTTTGCCACATCAGGAGATGCTTGGCCTATATGATCGAGGGCGGCCAAATAGGCGATGGCAGCGGAGGATTGTTCTTCTTCTGGAACTTTATGAAGATAATTTTTTAAAAAAGACATATCCACCCCCTTTTGTGTTATATTGGCATATTCGTTTCCATCTGTCCAGATCCTGAAGTTTTTCTTGAGACAAAATAGGCAAGAAGGGTATTTTGGATACCTATGGATAACCTAAGAGAAGCCATGAAATTTATTTTAGATATACAAGAACTAGATATGAAAATGCTTCGCCTCATGCGGGTGAAGGGTGATAGACAAAAAGAGATCGAACAAATCGAAGCTCTTCGCAAAGAACTTCACCTCCAAATTACCGATAAAGAAAATGAGGTGTCTGATCTTAGCAAACAAATCCAACTGCTCGAGCAAAAAATTCAAGAAATTGTTGCCAAAGCTAAAAAACTCGAAGCGCAGCAATCTTCCGTTAAAAAAGTCGAGGAGTTCAATGCCTTGACCCAAGAAATGACAGCTCTCGAGCGTGAAAAGATTGCTACCGAGCAAAAAGTTTCTGATCTCGTCGATAAGCGCGTTGCTGGTGAAGAGCTTCTCTCCAAAATTAAAGAGAGCCTCTCCGCCTCCGAAGAAAATAGCCTCGCCCTCGAAAAAGAGATCAAGGATAGCATTAAGCTCATCAATGAGGAAGGATCTCATCTGAAAAGCGAGCGCGAAGCCCTTGCGAAAAAGGCCGATGGAGAGCTCCTGCATATTTACGAGCGCCTCCTGCGCAACAAAAAAGATCGCGTAGTTGTGCCCATTGAAAACCGCACCTGCGCCGGCTGCCACATCACGCTCACCGCCCAGCACGAGAACATCGTCCGCAAAGGCGAGAATCTAGTCTTTTGTGAGCACTGCTCGCGCATCCACTATTGGCAAGAGCCAGCAGCAGTCGAAACAGGTGAAGCTGCCGCGCCCAAACGCCGCCGCCGTAGAGCTGCTAGCGCATAGAATTTTTGTAGGAGAAGTAGATCATCGCTGCTCTCATCCATGAGAGGAGAGGAAAGTCCGGACTTCACCGGAGAAGATACCAGTGAAACACTGGGGACCGTAAGGTTACGGAAAGTGTCACAGCAAACATTCCTCCGCGGTATTCACCAAATAGCGCGGTAAGGCTGAAAATGCTAGCTTAAGAAAGTTAGCCCCACGCACCGCAAGGTGCGGGAGAGATAAACCCTATCTGAAGCAAGAAATTTAAGCGCTAATCCCTCTCCGGGGAGCTTAAATAAAAAACCGCTTGAGGGCTTTGGTGACAAGGCCCCTAGACGAATGATGATCCACGACAGAATCCGGCTTACCGCTTCTCCTTTTTCTTTTAAACGCCCACCTAAGATTTTTCGCGGGAATCCATATTTTTACTTTAGTTCTGTGATTTGGATAGTATCTTCTGTCACCCAGCCGAGAAACCCATTTGACCCTTCAGAAAATGAAAGGTATGGACTCCAACAGGAAAGACCCTCGGGTGAGAGCTGCTCAGGCAAAGACCATGTTTGATCTTCGGTAGAAAAAGTAGCTCCATGAATAGCCACTGCGTTATCGGTTGACTGCCCCCAACAAACGACGAACTTTCCCTTAAGATCAGCTCTCACATCGTAGCAACAACAATCGTACTCTTTGGGTGAAAGCGAAAGCCCCTTCTGCCAGTCATTTCCAACGGGTTTGTAAGAAACGTAAAGCATCTCTTGGTTTTGGACTTTCCGTGTCCAGGCCAAGATTATATTGCCCAAGTGATCGATCGAAAGCTTGCAGCTGGCTGCCCACTGATCTTTTTGGGTAAGCATGATGGGCTCTTGCGACCACACACCAAAAAGTCGCTGGACACACATCATCTGACCATTCGAGGGCGATCTCCATATAATGGTGATATTTTCACTCGGGTCTATCACCGCCTGCATCTCCCAGCCACGCAGAGTAAATGCCGTGGGCAGCGTGCCGACAGAGTCCCAGGACTCTCCATTTTTCCGCAGAGAATACTCATGAATATACTTCCCATCCGCTGATTTTCTCTCCCAGACAGCAAACAATGCGCCCTCTTTGTTACTTGCCAGTACAAGCTGCTCGTAATGGCTGCAACATGTTTGAGCAATGTAGTCCCACTGAGGCTCTTGATGGAGCTCTTTTTTTACCGATAAGATCATTTTGGAAGAGGTCGAAAAATCAGGACTCCACTTGCCCACTGACTCAAATGCCTGTGTCAGATGTCCGGCTTCCCATTGCACATGTCCATTCGGGTAGGAGATGCTTATTGGACGCTCCCACACAGAGCCCGAAGGCTGTTCACAGATTTGGAAAATACTTTCTTCATCTAAGATCTCCACATTCCATGTGACAAAGGCATTGCCATGTTCATCGATGAAAATGCGAGGGACAGTTATGTCTTTTTCAACCTTAGAAATTCTCTCAGGTGTGGTCCATGGAGTGATTGCTGCTTTTGAGGAGACATAAACAGCTTCCCCTTCTTTTTCTTTAGCAATCCACATTGCCACAGCCGCGCCCGATGCATTCGTAGCAATTTTCACGCTCATGGCTTTTTGACCAGAAAATATAGTAGGTTCACTGCAACTGATCGCTAGAACTTTTCCCATCAAACAGAAAAAAAAGATCAGTCTTATCAACATATTTACTCTACTATCAACTCAGAAGCCATCACTTGTCGTGAGGCTTCATCTTCCCAGGCCATGATCCCTTTTCCACCTGCAGAAAAACAAACGGAATAGTTTTTGGACATTCGATCTACCGGAGTTAAACGCGTCAGTGTTGACCATCTCAGACTTTTTGTAGAAAAGAGCGATCCATAAATTCTCTTAGATTCCTGCCACGTCAAACAAAAATGCCCCACATGATCCGTTGTGATTTGCACATCTTGCCATAGATCGGTCGTTTGGCACAGCTCCATCCGAGGAGACCAGGCATCTCCCGCAGGTTTGAACACAGCGCGGTAGTTTATCTTGTCATTTCGCTTTGACTCCCAAACAATCAAAGCATTGCCCTGCTCATCTACAGCAGCTTTTATTTTGGATCCCTTTTCATCTGCCTCCGTAATCTCTACAGGCTGTGACCACACACCATGACAAGTACAAGCAGCGTAAACTTTGCCCTGCGCTTGCCATACGAGATTAATGCTTTCCTGAGCATCGATGAGGATTTCTAAAACATCATAATCGAGGTTAAGAAGAGTCGGGATCGACTCAGGCGTTGTCCAGGACTGACGCCCTCTTTTCCAGGCGTATTCAAGAATAAAGTGGCCTTCTTTCGTCTCCCGCTCCCAAAGAGCGAGAATCGAGCCGTGCGCACTTACTGCTAAATGCCAATGCCGAAAACCTCCGCAACACGCCTTAGCTGAAGCAAGGTGCGTGTACTCAGGTTTTCCTCCAGGTGTTTTAATACCTGCCACAATCTTTTTGGGCTTATCGCCAAATTGTTTATACCCGATCACCGCCAAAGTACCCTGCGGAGTAAAAACAGCTTGATCCAGAACGGTGTATTTATCTTCCTTCGCTATATCGAGGGGAGAAGACCACTTCTCCGACGAAGTCCTTTCAGCCACTTGAAAGATATTTTCTGCATCACCAGAGTCATAAAGCCAAGAAGCAGACATATTGCCAAAAGCATCTATCACGCAATGCGCTGCTTTAATATCAGCTTCGATTGCGGAAATTTTTGTCCCTAAAGTCCAGGGGATGCGCGCGGATTTAACAGCTGCTTCAGCGGCGTACTCCTGTCCATACTCAGCGATCCAAACAGCCACTGCTTCACCTTTTGCGTTAACTCCGACCTGGACATGTGAAGCAGGATGCTCTGAATTAGAAAGAACAACGGGATCTGTACTTTTCAAGGCCCACAATTTGGCAAAACACAAAAAACAAAATAGAGCTTTTCTCATACTACTCCAGTACAATTTCTGCTGCATGGATGTTAAACTGCGGATTTTTAACGTTTATCGCATAGCTCCAAACTAAAACTCCTTTGCCCGCTTCGGAAAACGCTAAATTGGCTTCAAAACCCATCTCATTCTCAGGAGTCAGGCGGCTAGGCATCGTCCAAGATTTCGTTTGTGCAGAAAAAACAGCCCCTGCGATACAACCTGTATCCTCTACCCCTTCTCCCCATACGAGGACAAAGTTGCCTCTGTAGTCAAAAGCTAAACGAGGAAAGCGTACATTTATGTTATGTGTCACTTCCATCACTGCAGACCATTCTTGACCGAGGGCCTTATATGCGCTTTGGAAAATCCCTTTGGAATTATCGTGCCAGATTAAAAGGCAATTCCCTTTCTCATCCATAGACAAATTTAAATCTGTAATTCTTCCGCTTACCGAAGCGACATCTACAGGGGCTAGCCATTTTCCTTTTATGAAAGATAAAGCTTGCAGCTGCCTTGTTTCTCCCGATCCAATCGTCCGAATGACGGTCGCATTTTTCTCAGCGTCTATCGCAATCTGAACACCATGGTGAACCGTCTCATCTTTTTTTCTATATACCAGCATCTCAGGCATCGACCAGGGCTGATGGTCTTCATGCCATGCGCCTTCTAGTCCACTCTCATCTGTGCTACCGAACCATCCGCCCTTATAATGACTTTTTTCCCATACAGCCAAAGCCACACCTCGATTATCTATCCAAAGATCAATAGAAGATGAAAACACATCTCCTTTTCCTTTTTCCTCATAAGTTGTCTTTTGGACCTTAGCATCATAAAACGCTAAAACTACGGCGCTAGTCTTGCTCCAAGGGACTTCGCTAATGGCAAGAAGGTTTCGGTCTTTGTCCATAACCACTTTCTCAAACTTATATCCATTATAATTAAAGGAGATCTGCTCGGCTTTGGACCAGGGATGCATCCACTTTTTTTCTGAAAAATAATGCGACTGGCTACTACAGCTCGTCTTCCACAGCACCCCGATATTTCCTTCTTTATCCATCACCGATTGGATGGAACAAAGACCGATATTTCCCGTTGTAATCGTAGAAGCGGAAAGCCATGAACTGTCGAAGGGTTTAGTTGCTGATTCGAGCGCCCCTTCTGACGCGTTCGTCATATTAGCCCATACGGCGGCAGCATCTCCTTTTTCATTCATGTGCACTTGAATATTAAAAGGAAGGTGCAGAGGGTCTAATTCTGCCAAAGTAGCTGTATTAGAAAGGTTCAAAGACCATAACTTCGATGCGAGAGCGATATAGAAACCGATTTTTTTCATCATAAAAACATCCTTTGCCTATTCTTTATAGGCAAAGGTATGTTTATGGATCAAAGGAAAAAGATCAGTCTACTTTGAGATCAGCAACCTGAACGGACCGATTACAACATGTGTCAAGATACACCCATCCTAAAACTCCATCTCCCTTACTAGAAAAAGTCAAATGAGGAGACTTACAATTCTGTCCTTTAGGAGATAGTTGTGTAGGCGTTGACCATTTTTCTTGCTTTGTAGAAAACGCAGCTCCATAAATCGCTTTCTCTTTTTTCGAGGGCGCTTGATGCCAAACTATAACAAAATTTTCCCGTCCATCGTAGGTAACTTCATGGCTATCACAATTGAGATGACTAGGCGTTATTTGAATTGATGGTTGCCACGATTGCCCTACAGGCTTATAGGCAGCAAAAATGACCTCTTTTTTTTCTTTCTCATCTTCCCAAGTGACAAGCAAATTTCCTTCCTTATCAGAAACAAGCCTAAAAGCGTATACACGTTTTTCTCCTAGAAAGACGGGCTTCGACCATTTTCCCATTTCCTGCGAAGTAACATATAGACCATCGTCATGACTCCACAAAAGCGCTACGTTTCCTTGGGCGTTCACATGAACCTTCACCCCAAAGGCGAGGCGAGGAATTGTTGTCACCGTTTCCGGAACCGTCCAAGAACCATCGTCGTTTTCCCTCGCCAATTTAATAACGTATGAATATTTGTAATCCTTTCCATAAACTGATTCTTGCCAGACAGCGACGGCTCGATGGTGTGGGTCGAAAGCAATAGTCTCATCATAGGTGCTATATCTTTCAACAGACGCAAGGTTCGTATAAACTGGCTTTTGTCCTGATAGAGCAGATGCTATAACCATTTTCCCCGCTATATGGCCTAGGCAAAACAATTTTCCCTCTTCATTAAATGTTGGCCATCTGCCAATTTCAAAAGTGGGTTTTATATAGGCAGTCACTGAAGGAACTACCTCTCCCCATTTTTTCTCCACAAATTGAAATCTTTCATCATCTTCTTCTTGCTCTAACTCCAAGGCAGCCTGTATATGACTCGACGGATCAATCTTAAAAAATTTGGCCTTGATCCACTCATTATTTTTTGCTAACACCGAAGAAGGTCCCCAGGAAACATTCTTTTTCCTCACCGCTGTATAGAGATATTCGTCATCACTCACATCATCATCAATTTTCCACATCGCGACGGCATCTCCCTGATCATTCATCGCAACCCGCGGTGCATGACAGAGTTGCCCTGGCGTCGATAGTGTGGTTACATTAGAGCAGCTAAGAGCCATCAGCTGAGCAGAAAAACAACATAGAAAGATATATTTCATAAACATAGAACCCCCCTTTGGTACAATAAGTTATAATCAAAATATGCCCATGCCGTAAATAAAAAATTGAAGATCTCTCTCATAAATGAGAGAGATTCTCCGAGGGCTCAAGGAATAGACCAACTCATGCCCGCCTTACCCACCCCTGAAGGAATGGGATTGCAGCGTGGCAGGCCGTTCAAAGGAACGCCGCAGAAGATTTTATTGTAACCACAGCCCATCTTCAGAGCGACCTCGATTAATCGACAGAAGACTATCTAAGACTGATCTCTGCGACTTGAATTTCTTTCTTCTCACCTTCTTGGATCCATGCAATGTAACCTTTTCCCGCTTCTGTAAAAGCGATGGCCGGATGCGAGTATTTTCCTTGAGGTGACAGCTGAACGGGCTTGGACCAAGCACTAAATTCTTCGGAGTAAATCGAACCCCAAATAACGTTAGAATCATAAGTGGGCTCTTCTCGCCACACGGCCAGAAAATGGCCTTGCAGGTCGCTTGCAAGCCTCGGATCCTTTACCCAAGCATTTCTGATTATTTTGGAGGGAAGCCATTCTTGGCTGGCCGGTTTATTGGCCACATGCACAAATGCTTTTCCATCTTGATGGCTATACCAAAGAGCTGCGAGATTATCTTTTTTGTCGTAGGCCAGCTGTAGGTCGGCAATCCAACTCGTCAGCTCACACAGATCATGAGGGCCTATCCACCCCTCTTTTGTATGAGTCATAGCCCTTAGTTTGCTTTTATCTTTTTCATATTGCTGCCAAACAATCGTCGGGTTGTCTTGCGAGTCCAAAATAACCTTCAACATCACAATCGGGATGTTATTGGTATCGGGAAGTGTCATTTCATAGATTTTCACGGGCGAAGACCACTCCCGGCTTCCTTTATAAAAGAGTCCTTCAAACGTGTATTGTACTGAAGTACTCCACCCTTTAGCTATAGTCTGCTGTGTTATCCAGGCAGCAAAAGCCACCTCTTTCTGTCCATAAGCAACATCGGATTTGATACAATAGTGAGACTCGGGGATACGAACAAATAAACTCTCGCAGCAAGGTCTATATCGATCGAGGATAGAAAAATACATGTGCTTATTTTCAGATCCTACATAAAATATCTTCCCTCGCGGATCCATAGCCATGGCATGAAAATAATGTCCCTTGTAAGAATAAAACTGCGGATCGAGGCACCACATTTCCTGAGCTGTCTTCATCGCCCATTGAATGGGGCATCTCTCGGTAGAGAGCATGGAATTCTCGCAGAGCTGCCAAGCAGCAAAGACGTTTCCATTCGTATCTAAACGACCAACAAGCCTATGTGCGTTGGCTTCTTTGGATTTTGCTAGCACATAGGGCTCCGACCATTTTGCTCCTAGTGCATTTTGCGCGACTAAATAAAAAATTCCGTCAGTTTCTTTGAGATTGCATAAGACAGCCGCATCTTTGTTATCATTGACAAAGAGTTTCAATTCATAGATGTCCGTCTTCGGTTCAAAACGTGTTAGGCTTTGGGGTGTAGAGCAGCTGAGTGCCATCAGCTGGGCTCCAAGTGTTAAGCAAATAGCAATCTTCCACAGCATGTCGTTCTCCTTCAAAAGAATGTGAACGTTATATCTGTCGGATTAATTTTGCGCTAGGGGATGTGCTTGATCGTAGACTTGTTTCTTCAGAGTATTCGAGACCTGTGTATAAATGGTGGTCGTCGCAAGCGAGCTGTGGCCGAGCAGCATCTGAATCGTTTTCAGATCCATGCCTTTCTCGAGCCAGTGTGTGGCAATCGTGTGGCGAATCGTGTGCGGCGTAACTTTAGCAGCCAGTCCCGACTTCACCAGATAATCCTTAAAGGTGCGATCCACAGATCTTACCGTCAAACGCTTTCCCCAGCGGTTCAGAAAAATCGCTTGAGAATCGACCTCAGCTTTATGCATCTCTCCATCATGACTACGTTCGGGATGCGATAAGTAATGCGAAAGCCACGTCGCTGCATTTTGTGTGATAGGAACGAGCCGCTCTTTTTTTCCTTTTCCTCGTACACGCAGCGATTTTTGCGCTACATCAAAATCAGATCGATTGAGACCCACGAGCTCGCTGATGCGAAGACCTGAGCTATAAAAAAGCTCCAAAATGCACTTGTCGCGAAATCCCAAATACGTCGCTGTATCAGGCTGGGCAAATAGATGCTCGACTTGTTCATAAGCCAAGGGAGCTGGGATTTTTTTCTCCAGTTTAGGGCCCTCGATTTCTTCCAAGGGACTCGCCGTTAAAATTTTTTCTCGCACGAGGAATTTAAAAAAAGTGCGAAGGGAGGAAAGGCGCCGCAAGATCGTCCGCCGACTCATTTGGGCTTGATTGAGCTGGGCCAAATAGGCCCGAATATGTCTTTTATCGACTTGCTCTAGAGGGACGGGCGCTGATTTAAAAAAATCATCGATGTCGAGGCCGTAGTTCCTCACCGTGTGTTCTGAAGCATTTTTAACGACCTTCAGATAATTTAAAAACCTATCTTTCATAGCTCGTTTCTGATAGTATGGTCTCCTATGATTACTTTAAATAAGATTTCGAAAAAGATGGGAGTTCGCCTCCTCTTCGACGATGTGACCGTCGCCTTCAGTCCGGGACATCGCTATGGCTTAACAGGACCCAATGGAGCCGGCAAATCAACCCTTCTCAAGATCATGATGGGGCTCGAAGACGCTGACAGCGGAACAGTAACCTTGCCGCGCAAAGTCGGATTCCTCAAACAGAACATCGAACAATTTAAAGACATGAACGCTTTGGATGTCGTCATCATGGGCAACAAAAGACTCTGGGACGCGCTCCAAGAGCGAGAAACACTCTACAGCCAAGAGATGACCGATGCTGTGGGTATTCGTCTGGGCGAGCTCGAAGAAATCGTCGCTGATGAAAACGGCTATACCGCAGAAGCTGACGCTGAAAAGCTACTCGAAGGCATGGGCATCCCTGCCTCAGAGCACGGCAAAAAAATGGCGTCGATTCCCAGTGACGTACAATTTAGAGTTCTCCTTTGCCAAGCCCTTTTTGGCGAGCCCGATGCGCTTCTTCTCGACGAGCCGACCAACCACCTTGACTTGTCTTCGATTCAGTGGCTGGAGAATTTCCTCCATGCCTATACCGGCATTCTCATCGTCATCAGCCACGATAAACACTTCCTCAACACCGTCACGACGCACATTGCCGATATCGATTACGAGTCTGTCATTACTTATCCCGGCAATTACGACCAGATGGTCGTCACGAAGACATCCGTGCGCAAAAGAGCCGAAGATGAAAACAAATCAAAAGACAAGAAAATTGCGCAGCTCAAAGAATTCGTCGCGCGGTTTGGTGCGGGAACAAGAGCGAGCCAAGTGCAATCGCGCATCCGCGAGATCGATAGGCTCCAACCAGTCGAGCTCAAAGAATCGAACATCCAGCGTCCCTACATCCGCTTTTACCCTCCCGAAAAACCCTCAGGACAAATTGTCCTTAAAGTGGAAGACGTCTCCAAGGGATACGGCGGTCATCCCGTTATCAAAGACTTTTCAACCGAGATCATGCGCGGTGATAAAATCGGCGTGATCGGTAACAACGGCATGGGAAAAACGACCCTACTTAAAATGCTAGCGGGCGTCTTGCAGCAAGACAAAGGGAAAGTCGAGCCCGGACACCAGGTACAGATCGGATATTTTCCGCAAAACCACTCCGAAATCGTCGATAAAAAAAGCAAACAAACTGCGTTTGAGTGGCTCAAAAGCCGCAAAGAAGGCGTTTACGACCAAGATATCCGCAGCGTGCTTGGCAAAATGCTCTTTTCCGGTGACGATGCGTTTAAACCTGTCGCCCACTTATCCGGAGGAGAAACAGCCCGCCTCATCATCGCCGGCATGATGCTCCTTAACTACAACTGCCTCATCCTCGATGAGCCCAACAACCATCTCGATCTGGAAGCCGTCTCTGCACTTTCTTGGGCTCTGGAAGATTTTAAAGGCACGGTCATCGTCGCCTCGCACGACCGCGATTTGCTCGGCAAATCGGTGAAAAAACTCATCGCATTTGAGAAGGACAAAATCAAGGTATTTGATGGGACTTTGGAAGAATATCTTGCATAATACTTTGCTCGTTGATATGGTTTAACCTATGATTCCGCCCATTAGAGGAGCTTCTGGAGCCGCAGCTGATAGTAGTGAACCTATCGCTAATCAGCTCCGAACACGTTTACAAGAATTTATCGACGAATTTCGTGAAGACCCCACCAATGTCGATACGCTCCGCAAAATGCAATCCACCATCTTAGGCCTCGACAGCCTATCCAGGAGCGGCGCCAATGCTTAGAGAAAATTTAAGAGACGCTTCTCAAATCATCCAAAACATTTTGACACAGCCGCTTTCTATTCCTGGTATTAATCGGGATATTTCTCTTCTAGAAGCTGCTCAAAGTTTCAATGCAAAAGATCCTTCGACTTCCCATCTCAAAAGAGTCATAGAAACATTCCACGAGTACCGCGAAGCGACAGAAACGATGCTGCGCGAGCTCGAGCTTCTCGCGGACGACCTCAAGACCTAAATAATTAATCAATTATTTCAACGAGTTCAGAATAACTTTTCAGTTCAGCATCTGCGGTTAGAAAAGTCAAAGGTTCAACTATAGCTTGAGCAATAAGAATTCGATCAAATGGGTCTCTATGTATATCTGGAAGTCGAGACACGGCTGCAGCATGCTCTACCAATATTGGCAATTGTGCAAATCCGCTTTCGGTGATTGCGTTAACCATACGATTTACATCTACATCAAGCTTTTTAAGCTTGATTTTGATTGTTGCTTCCCAAATGGATGCACTACTCACGAAGACATCTTCTGCTTGAGATATTTTGGATTTAGTATTTTTGGGAAGCCTTCGATCTCCTTTAATCCACCATAGGAAAACATGAGTATCTAATAGTAATTTCATGTTTACCCCTCAAACTCCGCAATAAGCTCTTCAGGCAATGCCGCATCAAAATCTTTGGATATTTTGATCTTTCCTTTAAGGACCCCAAATCGTCTAGAAGGCTTCTTTTTGATAGGTCCAAGTTTAGCTACTGGTCGGCCCGCCATAGCTATTAAAATCTCATTCCCATGAATGACTGCATCAACAAGTTTTGAAAAATGAGTTTTGGCTTCATGAATATTGACAATGCGCATAACCCCTCCTTTATAATCAGACTAAACTTAGTCTAGTCCATTTCAAAAAAAATAGTCAACCATTTTTAAAACCTACTGAATATCAGTTAGTTACTAATGGAGTTGAGTTGTTGCTCACAGAAAAAACCGACCTTGGGCGGATTATGTTCGATTTTACGCCCCAAAGGCACAAAAATACTTACTCGGGGCGGGTTTCAAGCGATATTCCGCCCCAACAGCATAAAAACATCCATTTGGGGCGGATTATCGATCATAATCCGCCCGAATGCAGCTTTTTAAGCTGATTCGCGCAGTTTTTAAGCCTTTTCTGCGCTCGAATGAGTTTAATTCTTAGGAAACGGAAATACTTTTAGATCATCGGCGACGAACGTATTCGGGAAAATCTCTTTCGCTTCTTTCGCAAAAAGAGAAAGATCCTGATATCGCGCAGAGAAATGCGTGAGTACCAGTTGCTGCACGCCGGCATCTTTTGCGAGTTTTGCTGCTTGTTTGGCTGTCATGTGCATATACTGGCGGGCAAGATCATGGTGCTCGTCCAAATAGGTACTCTCGCAAAGGAGCATTGTAGCCCCTTTGGCAGCATTGAGGGCTCCGGCGCACGGTAGCGTGTCGATGACGATGGCAAAAACGTCTCCGCGGCGGATGACGCTGACGTCATCTAGAGAGACTTTATGCCCACCGATAGTAAGCTCTCCTTTTTCTTCGAGCTCGCGTACGAGCGGCCCCACAACGCCCTGTTTTTTGAGTTTGTCTGTATCGAAGCGGCGGCGATCTTGCTCGATGATGCGATAAGCAAAATTATCGGCACCGTGATTCAGCGCGAATGCTTCGATGCGAAACTTTTCATCTTCATGGACGAGGCCTGGTTTGTGGACGGGATATTCGACCACCTGAATCTGTTCATGGTAAATAGTGCTATAGCGGAGCCGATCAAAGTAGACTTTTCCGCTCGCGGGATAGTAGCAAAGAATGGGGTGGGTGACTTTGTCGAGATTGAGGCGCATGAGCATGGATCCGAGACCAAGGCAATGATCACCATGGAAATGGCTCACAAAAATGCGCGTGACGCAGGTGGGAGCCACTTCGGCAAAAATAAATTGCCGCTGTGTTCCTTCTCCGGGATCAAAAAGAAGTCCTTCTTCTTTCCAACGGACAAGATAGGCGCCGTGGTTGCGGCGACGGGTGGGTTGCTGACTGGAGCAACCGAGAATAGTTAGATCTTTTACGCTCATTTGCTTCTCCTAGAGAAAAAGCGAAGGCGAGCGAGGAGAATGCCGATGATACCGCCGGCGATGTGAGCAGAATTAGCGATATTGGCAGAAAGCTGTACGAGATGGAAAAATTGAAGCGAAAGGGAAACGAGTTCGAGCGCCATCATGGCGAGGACGAAGATGACGATGAAAAGAATGACGGAGCGCTGAAGAGGATACCCTTCCCACGGAGCCATTTTTTGACGCATCCAAATGAAGCCCACCAAGCCAACGACAATCCCTGAAAAACCGAGGAAGGTAGGACCTCCCATGAGATATTGGACGATGTTGGAAAGAACTCCGATAATGAGGATGAGGAGAGCCATTTTAGGAAAAGAAAGACGCGCTTCGATTTGTCTTCCGAGGATCCAGAGCCACGCCATATTAAAAAGAATGTGGAGCAGCCCAGCATGGAGGAGGACAGGTGTAAAAAGGCGCCAGATTTCCCCTTGGCGGATTTTTCCAAAAAGAGTGCCAGGAGGAATGTCGCTATAGTCTTTCATGCTGCGCGTAACAACGAGCTCGGTGAGTCCTTTCCACGTGGGTTCTTGTTCGACTTTTTTGTAATCGGCTTCGACATCGGGAGGGAGTTTTTTGAAATCATCCCAGGACGCAATAGGGTGGTTTTCAAAAAACTTTTCCATGTCCACCAAATACTGGGGATAATCAAAGAGCAAGTTTTGCTGAATGGGAGTGAGAGAAAGTTCGGCTACAACTTCGCCTTGCTTTTCGGCAATTTTCTCTCTTTGCATGAGGTCGAGAAAAAATAAGAGCGAGCAGATCAAAATGAACAGGTTCGTCAGAACAAAGGGACGGCGAGGAATGCGAGGAGCCGTCGGAGCAATGACAGGACCTTTTAGTTTTTCTTCTTTGACATGTTGAAATCTGGCTTCGGTGGGTGCAGCTTCAAACTCTCTTAAGTACTGCTGTGCTTTATCAAAATCGTCTTCGTCGACGACCCAAATGTGATAAGCCGTTTGATTCGTTGCGGGGTCTTTGAAAGACTCATAGACGTTTTGGACGTTTTGCTTCAGAAGAAAAACGTGGAATCCGTACGCCTCTTTTTCTGTTTTGATCGTGCCGACTAGTCGCATAAACTTTTGATCTTTTTCACGATTTGCGTGGTGGAAAGGCCCGGAACTAGGTCGACGATATGGATGCGGCCGCCCTGCGAGCGAACAACTTCAGCTTCAATGCAATTTTCCCCGTATTCGGCTCCGTTGACATGCACATCAGGACGGATTTTTTCAAGTAGGGCGCGGGGATCGGTCTCTTCAAAAGAGGTGACAAAGTCGACGAACGAAAGAGCTGCCATCATCTTCATGCGATCGAGAAGTGGGATGATGGGACGCTCGGGGCTTTTGTATTGCTGGATCGAGGCATCGCTATTGAGTGCGACGATGAGGACGTCGGCCTGGAGAGAAGCCTGATGCAGCATGTAGAGATGTCCTGCATGCAAAAGATCGAACGAGCCGTTGATGGTCGCGATCGTTTTTCCCTCGCTGCGAAGTTTTTTGACTTTCTCTACTAGCTCTTCTTGGGGAATGTACTTTTCCGCGAAGAAGGGAAGAGGTTCACTTTTTGGGGAACGCGACACGGTATACCTCGTCATAGTTATCAACAAAATGAACGGTGATCCCTTTACGGATGTAAGCAGGAAGTTCATCATAGTCGCGTTTATTATCTTTGGGGAAAATGAGCGTTTTCGCACCGCTGCGTCTTGCGGCGATGACTTTTTCTTTCACGCCGCCTATCGGCAGGACTTTTCCTGTGAGTGTGAGCTCTCCTGTCATGCCCAAATCCTGAGCCACGGGTTTTCCTTTGAGCAAGGATAGGAGTGATGTCATCATCGTGATGCCGGCAGAAGGTCCATCTTTGGGTGTCGCCCCTTCCGGAATGTGAACATGGATCTGCGACTTGTCAAAGAAAGGTATCCCTGGAGCGTATTTTTCGAAGGCGCCGTGTAGATAGCTCCATGCAATCTGCGACGATTCTTTCATGACATCGCCTGCTTGTCCGGTGAGCTTCATTTCGGTCTTTTCTGCAGGGAACTTCATTGCCTCCACATACAGCGTCGCGCCGCCCATCGACGTCCACGCCAGGCCCATACACACCCCGATGGGAGTTTTGGGATAGTAGCGATCGGTCGTAAAGATGGGCTTATTGATGTATTTTTCGAGATTACTTTCGGTGATGTGGTAGACTTGAGGTTTGGATTTCTTCTCTTGGCCCCGCACGATTTTCATCGCGACTTTGCGCATGATCTTCTTGATGTAATTTTCGAGATTGCGAACGCCAGCTTCCCTTGCATAGCCGTTGATGATCTCTTTGATTGCGCCGACAGAAAAGACAGCATCCTGCGCTTTAAGTCCCATCGCTTTGCGATTTTTAGGGATGAGAAAACGCTGGGCAATCTTGACTTTCTCTTCGAGAATGTATCCGGAGAGTCTGAGGATATCCATACGATCCTTCAATGGTTCTGGAATCGTATCGAGGACGTTTGCGGTAACGATGAATAAAACATGTGAAAGATCAGAGCGCACATCGAGGTAGTGATCCAAAAAGTCTTTATTTTGCTCCGGATCGAGCACTTCTAGGAGCGCCGATGCAGGATCGCCTTGATAGCTGCTTCCCATCTTATCGACCTCATCGATCATGATGACGGGGTTCATCGTCTGCGCTGCCTTGAGCGCCTGGATCATCTTGCCGGGCTGCGCTCCGATGTAGGTGCGCCGGTGCCCCTTGATCTCGGCTTCGTCGCGCATACCGCCGACGGAGAAGCGGAAAAATTGGCGGTTGAGGGCTCTTGCGATACTGCGGCCGATGCTGGTCTTTCCCACGCCGGGAGGTCCGACGAAGCAAATAATGCTTCCTTTGATGCCGCCGGAGAGTTTGCCAACGCTGATGAACTCCAAAATCCGTTCTTTGATGTCTTCAAGGCCATAGTGCTCTTCTTCGAGGATTTTTTTAGAGCGGCGCAGGTCATGGATGTCTTCGCTATAGATGCCCCAAGGAACGATCGTGAGCCAATCGAGATAATTGCGGCAGACGGCGTATTCGGCGGATTGCATCTCGAGGACGGAGAGTTTTTCCATCTCTTCTTTGATGACATTTTGGATATCTTGCGGAACGGTTCTTTTCTTGAGACGGGTTTCAAATTTTTCTAAGTCGATCGACTTATCATCTTTCTCAAGGCCGAGTTCTTTCTTGATCGTTTTCAGCTGCTCCTTCAGGAAGAAATCGCGCTGCGTCTTGGAGATGGTTTGCTCCATTTTCTGCGTGATCGAACTTTGCAATTTGCTCAGGTCCAGCTCTTTTTTAAGAAGAACGAGGGCTTTATCAATGCGAGAGTTGATATCGAACGTCTCAAGCACATCTTGCAGCTCCTCGCGCGTAGCCGTCGTGAGAGCGACAGCAAAATCGGCAAGCTTGCCCGGCTCTGTAAAATCCGAGTGCGATAAAAAGATTTGTAGTTCTTCTTTGAAGAGAGGATTGAGCTTAAGAAGTTCCTTGATGGTCGTAATGATGCTGATCGAATAGGCTTTGAGTTCTTTGGTGAGCTTGTCGGAAGGCTCTTCATGATAAGAGATATCCGCTCTTAAATGTTTGCCTGTTTTGATCCCCTTTTTGATGGAAATCCGTTTTTCCATGCTGAGGACTACTTGGGCACCGCCTTGCTCCATCGGTATGATGCGCAAAATGCGTGCGAGCACTCCCACTTCAAAGAGGTCTTCAAACCCCACTTTGTAGACGTTGGCATCTTCCTTTTTCGTGAGGAACAGCCCCATGCACTTGTGCTCGGTTTTCGCTAGCGTTTTGAGGACTTCGTAAAACGGACCGGGCTCTATCACCACGGGAGCCGCCATGCCTGGGAAAAACGGCCGACGATTGAGGGGAATAACGAAGACCTGTTTGGGGAGTTCTTCGTCTTTTTTGGCCTCTGTGGACGTTTTTTCGGTGTTCTCTAGGGCTTCTAAAAGGCTTTCTTCTTCTTCGATCGTATTAATTTTTTCTTCATCCATAAGTGTCATATAACTGTATCATTCCCTTTAAAAAATCGCAATGAACTGGTAAAATAATTGCCATGAAAGGGTTAATTATCGATACATCCTCCGATGTTGCCTACGTCGCTGTCGCCAGCGATGGCAAAATCATTCATTTACAAACCCTTCCCGATGCTCGGCAGCTCTCAAAATTTCTTTTACCATCAATCGCCTCTGCTTGGCAATCTTTTGATTATATTGCCATCGGAATAGGTCCGGGCTCCTTTACTGGCACGCGCATTGGTCTGATCACGGCTAAAACACTCGCTTTTGCCCTCTCGATTCCTCTTCTATCTTTTTCGTCTGAACTCCTCCCAGATCTCGATCAAATTGCAGAAGAAGTACATAAAAATTTTACTTTAAACAAAATCCCCTCCCAAATAGAACTTGTGTATTTTCCCTCAACCACATAAGATGCTAGAATTGTATTACTGAAAGGAGAATGATATCAAATGCCCGTAGTGAAGGTTCGTGCTGGTGAGCCCATCGACAAAGCTCTTCGTGCTCTAAAGAAAAAACTCGACAAAGAAGGAATCATGAAAGCTGCGAAAGCTCATAGATTTTATGACAAACCTTCCGTCAAAAGCCGCGCTAAAGCCAAAGCCGCGCTCAAATACCGTAAAACGAAGCCGTCCACAAGATCTTTTAGCACTTGATCTGATCAATTGCTAAAATAAGACCGCTTTTATATACTTGGGGCCATGTCTGATTATTATAACGTCTTAGGAGTGAGCCGTACGGCCACATCCGATGAAATCAAAAAAGCGTACCGCAAAAGCGCCATGCAATACCATCCTGATCGCAATCAGGGCGATGCTGCGGCTGAAAAAAAATTCAAAGAAATCTCCGAAGCTTACGAAGTCTTAAGCGACGAAAAAAAACGGCAGATCTACGACCAATATGGCGCCGACGCTCTCAAGGGAGCTGGCGGCATGGGAGGAGGCGGAGGTCCTGGCTTTTCCTCAATGGAAGAAGCGCTCAGAACGTTCATGGGAGCCTTCGGTGGCGGAGCTCAAGGGGGCGGCGGCGAATCGATTTTTGATTCTCTTTTTGGATTCGAATCACAAGGCGGCGGTGGCGCGCAGCAAGGCGCGAGCAAAAAAGTCACGATCACTCTTCCCTTTGATGAAGCCGTTACCGGCGCTCAAAAGGAAGTTGCTATCACAAATTATGTTTCCTGCTCGAAGTGCGATGGCAGCGGCGCGAAAAATGCTTCCGCGATCAAAAAATGTCAGCAGTGCCATGGTTCGGGCGTTATCAACCAAAGCCGCGGCTTTTTCACCATGTCTTCGACATGCCCTAGATGCCAAGGCATGGGAAAAACGATTACCGATCCCTGCGCTGACTGCCACGGCAGCGGCCGCTCCAAGAAGAAACAACAAGTCACCATCAAAATCCCCGCGGGTGTCGACAACGGCATGCGTATGCGCATGGCTGGCTACGGCGATGCCGGTGAAGCCGGGGGCCCTCCGGGCGATCTTTACGTCTACATCAACGTCGAGCCCCATCCTGTCTTTCAACGCGATGGCGACGATGTTCTTCTCGAACTCCCTTTAAGCTTCACTGAAGCTGCGCTAGGCTGTAAGAAAGATGTTCCGACTCCTCGCGGCAGCACGGCACGACTCACCGTCCCTGAAGGAACGCAAAGCGACAAGATGCTCCGCATAAAAGGAGAAGGCTTTCCCAACGTGCACGGCCAAGGCAAAGGAGATCTTCTCGTCAAGGTCGTCGTCGAAACTCCGGTGCGTCTCACCGACAAGCAGATTAAACTGTTAGAAGAGTTTGCCAAGCTAGAGAGCGAGCAGAATTCTCCTCGGAAGAAGAACTTTTTCGATAAGATGAAAGACTTTTTCAAGTAATGTTGAGCATTGTTGAACTTGGTAACCCGGTTTTGCGCCAAGAAGCCCGCGCGCTTTCCAAAGAAGAAATTTTAAGCCCCCCTATTCTGAAACTCATTCAGGACATGGTCGCATTTACGACCGGCCCTAGTGGCGGTGTAGGACTTGCCGCTCCTCAGGTGGGCCAGTCTCTTCAGATCATTGTGATCGAAGATAGAGAGGAATATCAGAAACGGTTCTGCACGCCAGAGCAGCTGATTGAAAGGGAGCGCATGCCCGTTCCGCTCCATGTCATTATCAATCCCCAAATTACACTCGATCAGCAAAGCGGCGAGGCTGAATTTTTCGAAGGCTGTCTCAGCGTTCCGGGGCTCCGAGGAGTTGTACCCAGAGCTCTTGCCGTCACGGTCACCTGCCTCAATGAAAAGGCTGAGCCTGTGACGATCCGTGCGCGGGGTTGGTACGCCCGTATTTTGCAACATGAAACCGATCACTTAAAAGGGATTCTCTTCATTGATCGAGCACGAAAAGAGACGTTGATAACAGTCTAATACAGCAGATATTTTTTTCGCTTTTCCATAAATACTTTGCGCTCTTCTTGATGGAGGCGGATCAATTTCCAAGCGACGTATTTTTCTTTCAGAAGAATATCGAGCACCTGGGGTGTTCCACAAATAGATGTGAAGATCTCTTTCTTGCTTTTACTAAGTGCACGGAGTTTTTTATCGACCTGAGTGGGATAGAGAGATTTGAGGACGCCAAAAATCATAAAATCGACGCTCACGGGTCTGAAAGTTGTATGATGGGTCACGAGCATTTTAACACCGTGGCATGTTTGGCCTTTGTATTCTCCCCAGAGGGGACGAAAATGAAAGGGCACAAAAGAGACTCCGGAAAGTTTTTGGGCGGCCAATTCTTTGGCTAGTTTTTTCGCATCGATCCAGGGAGCTGCGACGACTTTGAACGGAAGGCTGCATCCCCCTCCAATACTGACGAGGTCGAGACATCCGAGAAGGCCTGTGGCGGGGTAGAAAAGCGCTGTATCGCTTTCAGGAATTTGTGGGCTCGTCGGGATCCAAGGAAGGCCTGTCTCACGAAAAGTCATCGAGCGCTTCCAACCGGCCATCGGAGTGACTTTGAGGTTGCATCCGATCCTGTATTCACTGTTGAAAAAGAGCGCCAGCTCACCGATGGTCATGCCGTGGCAATAAGGAACATTGATGTAGCCTAAAAACGAGCGGCACTGCTCTTCGAGCATCGGTCCATCGACGACAAGGCCATTGATGGGATTGGGCCGGTCGAGAACCACCACTTGAATTCCTTTCTTGGCCGCTTCTTCCATCACATAAAATAGAGTGGAGGCATACGTATAAGAGCGTGATCCGATTTCTTGGATGTCATAGATAAGAACATCGATGCCATCCAACATGGAAGACGTAGGACGCCTGGTTTTCCCATGCAAACTATAGACACGAACTCCGATAGGATGCGTGGCATCTTCTACGTCCTCACCGGCGTAGGCAATGCCCTCTAGTCCATGCTCAGGTGCAAAGAGAGCGACAAACTTGAACTCTTTCGCCGAGGCTTTCAGGAGGTCGATGGTAGAGTGGAGTGTGCTGGTAACGCCGGTTTGATTGGTGATGAGCCCTACTCTCATGCCACGGAGCTCATGGACTTCTGTTTGAAAAAACCGGTCGACGCCCAGTTCTACTTTGGCCCAAAGAGATGAATAGAGAAGAAAAAGCAGTAAATATTTCATGCCAAAAACTCAGCGAGATTTTGGTAGCACAGACGATCCACTTGCTCTTTAGAAAGACGCGTGCTGAGAAGTTCACGAATTTTAGGAAAACAGCTCGAGTTATCAAACTCTGCATGGAAAAATGGCTTGAGGTGTTCTAATTCTTTCCCCACCAATCGATCATCAAAAAAATCGGTCCCCAGGCAAAGACAATCCTGTACACCGATCGCTTCAGCATGTGCGATTTGCTTCAGTACGTCGGTAATACCATTATTTCCTAGGAAGCGTCTCACAAAGTTGAGACCAATGAGGCCGCCACGATGTGCGATTTCCCTAGCCAAATCATCGGGTAAATTCCGCGACTCATCGCTGACTTTGCGGAAATTGGAATGGCTGGCCACTATGCGCAAGGGGAGATTTTTTTTGTCGTTATGGTTGATGATATCGTAAGCGAGCCTGTCGCTCGTATGACTGAGGTCAATCGCAATCCCTGCCATCTCACTTAAGAGTGTCCGGCCATCTTCTTTGAGCCCCACATCGGTATGAGCACCGCCGCCAAATCGATTTTCTTCATTCCATGTCATGCTGATATAGGCAATGGGTGATTTGTTTTGCCAGACTTTAAGCCTTTTTAGACCAACGAGCAGATTTTCTTCTTCCGAGCAAAACGCAGCGGCATTTTCGATGGCGATCATTGCCCTCATTTTTTTTTCGAAAAATTGCGGATACTCTTTTTGCATCTCATGGAAGATTTTTTCCTGGAGCTCTCCTTGCTGAGCACTTCCTTTTTCCGTTTTAGAGAAAATGGCCATGATTTGCAGAGCCACTTTTCCCTCAGAGAGCTGGGGAAGGCTGCACCGTGCAGCAGCATCGAGTGGAGTTCTTGCACTGTCATGGCTCAAGAACGAAAGTAGATCACAGTGAAAATCGGCGAACATGCCCGCATGTTATTAAAAATCGAGGTTCCAGCGCAACGTATAACCTTGCAATCCCAAATATCCCGAATTCACTGTTGTTTCCTTAGGACCTTGTGCTGTACTAGTCGTCGAGCGGTGCACTTCTTGCAGATCTGACCAGAGGTTGAGCTCATAGCCAAAGAAAATTTCTGTCCGTATCGATCCTATCGCCTTTTGCCATGAAGGTCCAAGCAAAAATTGCCAATGGGAGGGCATGCGCGTGTCATGGTAGTGGACATTGCGGATGGGGTGCTGAAAGAGCGTCGACCTTTGCGAGGAGACATTATGATAACTACCGGCAAAGAGAGCCCCGCTCATGGTCCCCGTCAGATAGAGATCATAAAAATCTAAGAACCAGTCGGCCGTGAGCCCCATACGCAGCCCTCCTCCCGTGAATCGCCAGTGGTTTTTGATATGGCTATGGGCGTCATTGGTATCCCGATAGGAAATATCCCACTGCTGGCGCAGCCACGTCGCTGTAATGCCTCCAAAGACCCTGAGCCGCAGGTGAGGATTGGGAACAAAGCGGCGTGTTACAATCAAATCGAATAGATGGTAGTTGAGTTCAACATCTGTTTTAGCATGGGCAAGTGGGGCAGGAGTAGCAGAAATGTCGGGGTGGGCCCACGTTCCGTTTAAGAAAAGCTTGCTGCTTTCAGGTGCATCTGTCGAATTGCTACCCCGGCCGTTATAGTAGGTATATTGAGGATAGATGTCCCAATAGTGGGGAGCGTTAAAATATCCTCCTCCAATGCGAAACCCAGGTCTCCACTCGAACTCCGCCTTCTCTGTTTTGCCACTGGCAAACATGGTGGTCTGATCTGCCGGGGGATGCTTCATCCTGAGGGCGTAATCGAGAGATCCTTCATTCGCTTTCCAGTAGAGGAACTCCAGGTTCCAGAAGAAAAAAATGCGGGTATCTTTTCGAAACAAATCGGCATCGTACGCGGGTGGTGGCGTATCTGCATATATTCCCGCGCACAAAAATAAAGCCAAAGCACTTCTTTTCATAATCGTTATCCTTTCTTAGGGCAGCCCTAAACATTTAATGCTTCAGCCTGCTCGTGGAGGCCGGCAAATTACTGTGCCGCACTCCTCACCAATAGCTTTTTAGCTATTGGTTTGTCGTTTGGCTTGTACTTTACCGACCTGCACTTCACATCCTGTTAACATTAAATGTTTAGGACTACCCTTTTCTCTTTTCTATGCAGACTCTTCTTTTTTTTCAATCGATGTTGACAAATGATGCAAAAAACTTTATGGAATAAATTATGAAACCCAAAAGTGATGAGGCAACCCCTCTCACTAAGAACATTTAGAGAGGATAAAAAGATATGCAAAAATGGAAAAATTTCTGCTCCATAGCCGCGATATTAGCGACAGGAGTTGTTACAGCTGACCAAATGTCAGCCAGTGGATCTAACAAAAACATGCCCATGGACATGAACCGCGGTCATGAAGTATCCGCCGACCAAATGGGCGCTGGATACAATCAATATGCTGAATACGACCTCGGTAGCAACTGGGATTGGTTCATCCAAGCCAGCTTTATCTACTGGCATGTCAGCCAAGGCGCTATGGATATCGATTTATCTACACAACGTTTTTCTGATGGAACGACTAGTGCCTTCGCTAATCCTGGCCATATTGACTTCCAAAATTTTAAATATAAACCTGGCTTTAAAGTGGCTATGGGATTTGATTCCCAATTCGATAATTGGGTTCCATTTGCAGAATATACCTGGTTACACCATACAACAAAAATGAATAAAACTGCCGATGAAAACCAAGCCCTGGTCTTAGGATCTTGGGTTCCTGCAAAAAACAACTCTGCTCAAAGTCTCTCATCGGAATGGAAATTCGATTTAGATATTTTAGATTTCGCTATCAGCCGTCCCTATTATCAAGGAACACGACTGACCGTGAATCCCGTCGTTGGTCTTCGTGCTATGTGGCTAAAGCAAACTAACGAACTTGAATTCACTCCCTTCAGCACACAAAACGATCCAGCCTTTACAAAACGTGCCGAAACTAAATATGAAAACAAGTCTTGGGCTCTCGGTCCTCGCCTCGGATTCTACAGCAGCTGGCATCTCGGTGCAGGCTTCCGGGCTATTGGAAACGCGTTCGCCTCCATTCTCTATACGCGCTACAACAAAGTCGAATTGAAATCGGATCAAGTCGATACCGCTTCCTCAAACCTTCTTCATGTCTCTCCAGTTCATATTAGGACAAGCCGCATCAATACTTTGCGTCCTCAAGTAGAGATGAACCTGGGCCTCGGATGGGGCGAGTATATTTTTGGTCACGATTACCATATTGATTTCTCAGCTACTTATGACTTTATGGTATTCTGGAATCAAAATATGAACCGTGCACTCAGTCTTCGTACTGGCGGTGGTGGAGCATTTGGAGATCTTGGGGATCTCTACATCCATGGCCTCACCTTAACGGGCCGTTTCGATTTCTAATCTGATCTGATAGGATCGACAGATGAAAACCCCTGCCTAAAGCAGGGGTTTTTCATTTGTCCTCTCCGTTAAAAAAGTTTGCAAAAAAATCTGCTTTAAGCCACGTTAGGATTTATGTTATTTAACCGCTTTGAAAGGAAAATTATGGATAAAAAGAAAAGCATCGTTTCCATTGCCGCAATCATGGCGATCAGCGTTGTATCTGCTGATCAAATGGCTGGTTCTAAAAATAATCCAGCTGCAAACTCGATAAACCGCGGCCACGAAGTATCGGCTGACCAAATGGGCGCTGGATACAACCAGTCTGCTATGTACGATGTCACGGGAACTTGGGATTGGTTCCTTGAGGGAAGTTTTATCTATTGGCAAACCTCTCAAGAAGGTATGGATCTTGGCGTTACTCGAGTCCTGCCTGTTGGGTCTCCTGGTAGAAAGGTCCGCTACCAAGATTTTGATTACAAGCCTGGGTTTAAAGTAGCTTTGGGCTTTGATACTACTTTCGATGACTGGGTCTTTTTTGGTGAGTACACATGGCTACACCACAATAACCGTCATACTAAACATTATACAGGCAATACTACACTTAATGCCCGCCCTTGGGTCGATCCTACAAATGAAACTCATTTAACACGTCTAACATCAAATTGGGACTTCGACTTAGATATTTTCGATTTGGCTTTGAGCAGACCTTTCTACCAAGGAACTCGTTTAACGGTAAATCCTGTATTTGGTCTTCGTGCAATGTGGCTGGATCAGTCTTTAACGATGCACGTAACTCCAACAGGCAAACCAGCTTCAGTTCGTAACAAGGTTCGTTACACCAGTGATTCATGGGCCTTGGGTCCTCGAGGAGGATTGCTATCGAATTGGCATTTAGGTGCTGGATTCCGCATCATTGGTAATGCCTATGCGGGACTTCTGTATACACGCTATACAAAGGTAAAAGATAAACAAGGAACGCAAGGCGGTGCGACAGCTGTTAGTGTTTCTAATGGTACCCGTAATTGGCTTCGCCCACAACTCGAGTTTGATCTTGGTCTAGGCTGGGGACGCTACATCTACGGCGATAAATATCACATCGATTTTTCAGCTACCTATGATTACTTAGTCTTTTTCAACCAAAACATGATGCGTTGGATGTCAGACAGAGTATCTATTGGAAGCGATGGTGGTCCAAGCAATCTCTATCTTCAGGGATTGACTTTGACAGGACGTTTTGATTTCTAATCGGATCTCCTAGGATCGATGGATAAAGACCCCTGCCTAAAGCAGGGGTTTTTTCTTTTCGGCGAAACACCCAAATGCTAAGATCAATCGGCAAAGAGGTCATCTTATGAACAAGTGGCTACTGGTTCTCTTAGCTTACTGCACTGCCATATCGGCTTTGACTATTAGTCCTGAAACGGCAAACACCCTCGGTGATCGCATCTGGAAAAATGAATGTGCTGGAACCATCGATGGTCTTACCCATTGGGGTAAAGGAGAAAATTTTCCCTCTCTTGGGATAGGACATTTTCTTTGGTATCCTACAGGAGTTAAGGAGCGATTTGATGAAGGATTTCCGAAGCTACTTTCTTTTCTTCAGGAGCATGGCGTCTCACTCCCAGCCTGGATTAAGGAAGCAAAAGGCGCCCCATGGGACTCAAGAGACCACTTTTATCGCCAGTTCCAAAGCGAGCAAATGAAGCAGCTACGCGAGCTCCTGGCTGGGACAAAAAGCCTCCAAGCGATCTTCATCGCGAAACGCCTTGAAAATGCCCTCCCCCTTATGCTCGAACAAGTCTCTCCCTCTGAAGGTGAGCGCATTTCCGCATTATTTTACGAGCTTGCGAAAAGTCCTGAGGGGCTCTATGCCCTCGTTGACTATAACAATTTTAAAGGAGCCGGCGTCTTAGAAAGTGAAAGATATAACGGTCAAGGTTGGGGCCTCCTCCAAGTTCTCCAGGGAATGCAGACAGCCACTACAGCGGAATTTGTAGCCTCTGCAAAAAAAGTCTTAGCTCAAAGAATCGCCAATTCTCCTCCCGAGCGTAATGAAAATCGATGGCGCGCAGGATGGTTCAACCGACTGGACACATATCTCCATGGAACTTGAATTTTTCCTCAAAGGGGCCATTTTAGGATTCTCGATCGCGGCTCCTGTCGGCCCTATCGCTATCCTTTGTATCCGTAGAACCCTTCAATTTGGCCGTCTATCCGGACTTTTTTCGGGTCTTGGGGCTGCCCTTGCCGACATGATCTACGGCATTATCGCGGCATTTGGACTCACCCTCATCTCCGACTTTTTACTAGCCCAGCAAACCTGGCTTCGAGCTGTAGGGGGAGCGTTTCTGATCTATTTGGGATTTAAAATCTGCAGGGCAAAATCCCTCGCAAAATCCGAAAAAGTGCCCCATACCACCCTCTTCAAAGATTTTGCCTCGACCTTTTTGCTCACCATGACCAATCCGATGACCATCGTCGTATTCCTCGCCATCTTTGCAGGTCTGGGCCTCGTCAGCCAAGGCATCTGGAATGCGGGATGGCTCGTCTTTGGCGTATTTATGGGGTCAGCCCTCTGGTGGCTCATCTTGAGCGAAGGAATCACTCTTTTTCGTCATAAAATCACCCAAAACGCCATGCTGTGGATCAACCGTGTCGCCGGCATTATGATCATGGGATTTGGCGTGGGCGCCTGGATTACGATCTGGTGGAATGTGTTTTAAATTATTCCAAGAGCCAGAAGGATTCCAAACAGATACAAGAGGACGATGATCACTTTTTGAATGTGAATAAGAGTGATCTTCTTTAAGAATAGCATCCCCAAACCAACCCCTCCGATCGCCCCACCCATCGTTGATAACCACAAAGAGCCTTGGATATTTTTAAGTAGCATCCCAAAGCTCAGTCCATAGATGATGAGTCTCACCCCGTCGACCGCCACAGAAATCAGCGCATTGGTTCCAATGAAGGATTTCATTTGAAGATCGGCATTCATTAAAAATAGACTCCGAAAGGCCCCTTGGTTGCCTGAAAATCCTCCGAAAAACCCACTCAAAACTCCTCCCCAAAAGAGACTTTTCATCTGATACCCCTTCCGAGGAAATAGTTCCAAGGTAGCAAAGGCTATGAGCAAACCTCCGATCAATAAATGCAAAAGTGAAATCTCTCTTCTGCCGAACCATTCATACGACCCAATGGGCCCCAAAAAAGCCAATTTTTTGAGGAGCCATGCTCCAACAATCGCCGCTAAGACAGCGGGTATTCCAAAGCGCAGAACGATATTCCAGTTGACTTCTTTCCAAAGTAGCCCCGTCCTTAATGCACTATGCAGCAAATGGACGACGGCGGTAAGTGCAATAGCCACCGGAAGCGGAAAGAAGATCGCGATGACCGGCATGAGGAGTGTGCCAAGCCCAAACCCCGAATAAAAAGCGAGGAGCGAAGCTAAAAAAGCGCACGTAGCGATGAGGAAGTATTCCATTTATTTTTTCTATAGCACATAGATGGTTTGTCATAATTTCTTTTGTCAACTAAACTAGTTTTTTTTCGGAGGAGTTCTATGAGCAAACATGAAAACATGTCTCTTGTTCCTGCTATGCCATCTTTTGAATCTCTCAAAAAGCTCAATGAGCACGGTGTTGAATATTGGAGTGCCAGGGATCTCCAGCCTTGTCTGGGGTACTCTCAGTGGAGATATTTTGAGAACGCCATTAAAAAAGCGATTGAGTCTTGTAAGCAATCGGGAAATGATCCAGCGCATCACTTTGCGGGCGCCCGCAAAGTGATCCAGGCTGGCAAAGGTGCAACGCAAGTAATTGAGGATTATCACCTTTCGCGCTTTGCCTGCTATTTGATCGCCCAAAATGGAGACCCCAGAAAACCTGAAATTGCCCAGGCTCAAAAGTACTTCGCTATCCAAACGCGCCGGCAAGAAATCTCCGACCAAATGGCTGCTGATTTAGAAAGATTGGAGACTCGCCAGCAAACAACAGTAGAGTTTAAAGCATTGTCGGGGGCTGCAAGAGAGGCGGGCGTGCAAAACAAAATGTTTGGGATGTTCCATGATGCAGGCTATAAAGGACTCTACGGCGGCCTAGGAGTAGACGCGATCAAAGCGCGTAAGGGAATCCCTCCTAAAGAAAACCTCATGGATCGGATGGACACAACGGAACTCATTGCCAATCAATTCCGCATGTCGCAAACACGGGAAAAGTTAAAACGCGAAAACATCAGAAACCCAAGAGATGCCATGGAAACCCATGAAATGGTGGGAAAAAAAGTGCGCTCTGTGATTGAAGAAATCGGAGGTACTCTACCAGAAAACATCCCGCCAGCAGAGCATATCAAGTCTGTAAAAAAGCGAATCAAGACTTCTAAACCTTCTCTAACACTCGACCATAAAGATGCAAAGGAATTGGTTTCTAATTCAGAATGAGACACCGGCATCAGCTCATGCTCGGAGCGGCTCCGATCATGAGCTGATGCCGGACGGATTCACCGCAGAGAGCCTCAAGTTGCAGCTCGAGGAAGGAGGCTAAGGTTCAAGTAACCTTGCCAACTGAGGAGAGTCTGCTAGATGAGGCTCTATGTAGGTGAAAACGCCTACAACAGTGAGATGCTCGGAGCGAGAGTCGAACTCGCACGCCATTGCTGGCAAGGGATTTTAAGTCCCTAGTGTCTACCATTCCACCATCCGAGCAAAGGATTTAAGTCTACCTGCAGACGATAATCCTTTCAAGCTTTGGCAAAGGAAGATAGGAATTTTTTTATTTTCTCGGGGTTATCTGTCAATTGCCCATCTTCGATAAAATAAATTTGATCCGCAATTCTTTCGACAAAAGGAAGGTCATGGCTCGACAAAGCCAGAGTCATCCCATCCCCGCGCAAAGCAAATAAAAGATCTTCCAAAACCAGTTTGCTCTCAGGATCGAGCGCGGATGTCGGCTCGTCCAGAAGAAGCATTTGTGGTTTTAAGACAAGAGCCCTTGCAATGGCCACGCGTTGTTGCTGACCTCCTGATAACTTTGCGGGATAGTGGTTCAAGTAGGGCTCAAGGCCTAACTTGGTCAGCATTTCTCCCGCCTGAGCATAGGCATCCTGCTTGGACAAATGCATCTTCTTGCGCAAGGCAAAAGCACAATTTTCAAGCGCCGTCATGTGCGGGAAAAGGCCAAAATGTTGCGATACATATCCAACGCTTCCCTCATTTGCTATGCTGCCCGCAAATGATTGCAGACCCGCGAGGCACCGGAGAAATGATGTTTTTCCAGCTCCACTTCTTCCCACGAAGGCAGTTATCATTCCTTTTTGGATGTCGAGCGTAATTCCCTTGAGAATGTCTCTCAACTTTAGATCTCTAACGGAAATCATATGTCACCTTCTTTTGTAGTAATTGCATCACCAGAGAAATACTGCTCGTCATGAGTAAGTAAATTCCTGCTGCCACTAAGTAAATGGTGAGCGGATTGAGATGATGGGCCACGATATCTTTGCTCACTTTTGTGAGCTCCGTCACGCCAATCACCATCAAAATGCTCGTCTCTTTGAGGAGCGATGTCATTTCATTGGTGAGAGCTGGAATCGTGCTGCGGAGAACTTGAGGCAAGATGATTCCCGCGACGGTGGTTCTTCGTTTTAGTCCCAAAACTTGTCCGGCTTCCCACTGCTCTACACTGATGGCATCCATCCCTCCACGCACAATCTCGGAGACATAAGCGATGGAATTAAGACCCAGCGCCAGCACTCCTGCTGCAAATGGAGAAAGCGACACACCGATGAGCTGAGGAAGGCCATAATATGCCAATAACACTTGGACGAAAAGAGGCGTTCCTCTCACAACCCAAACAAATCCCGTGAAGATTTTACTCAAATGAGGCGACTGGAGGCGCTGGCATCGGAAAATTCCGAGTGCCGTTCCTCCTACGAGTCCTATGATCATAGCCACCATGGCAACACCGAGTGTGAGAAGTGCACCCTGGGAAAGCAGCGTTAAGAAGTTCATGGTACGCCTCCAAACCACTCTTTTTCTAACTGCTGCAGCTCCCCCGTTTGCTTCAGATCAGCTACAATGGAACTGACTTGCTCCAGCAATTGAGTATTTTCCTTGCTTACACCAATACCAAACCCCAACACATGCTCTTCTGGTGGCAAGGGAATGCTTAATGCCACAAAATCGGGATGCTCTTTGAGTAAAAAGGCGCCCACATCGGGCTGCACCACACAGGCCGCAGATTTACCGTACTTTACATCGATGAGGGGCTCTAAAGAACCCACGAATGTCTTGAGCTGAAGTCCAGGAATTTTCTTTAAATAATTTTCTGCAATAGATCCTGTTTCCACAGCAATCACTCCAGAAATATCTTCGAGTTTACTCACCCCTTCAGGAACCTTCTTCCAAAAAAGAAGCGTGAGACTCGTGACACTTTCTCCGTGGTACGGAACCATAGAAATTTCCTGGAGTCTAGTGGAGGTAATATTCATACCACTCAGGATCAAATCAATTTTTCCTTGCTGTAAAGAAAGAATTTCGCCGTCAAATTCCATATCGTGAAAGACGGCCTTCTTTCCCAGTTCCTGCGCAATTCTCTTGCCAAGTTCCACATCAAAGCCGACGATCTCCCCAGCTGCATCACGGAATTCAAAAGGCGGATAACCGCTTTGAAGACCGATCACTAAAGCATCTTCGTCCTTACTCGAAAAAAAGGACGGTAAAACAAAAATTCCTATTCCAAGCAGAGTGGAAAGGATTGAGACTAATAATTTTTTCATAAAAAAATCCAAATAAAAATTTCACAAACAGATCAAGACTTTTTTTGTCTTGGACAAACGGTAAAAATTATTTATAAAAGAAGTTGAATTGCCCCTAAGGGCGGCGACGGAAAGAGCGGAAAATGTTAAAAGAATTTAACATGATTTCATTTTAGCTTAAGTAGAAGGATAAGTCAATGAGCGAGTTTACCCCTAAATCCTGGTCTCTTCTGCGTCAAGGATATACGCTGGGCCTATTCAAAAATGATTTGCTCGCCGGTATTACTGTGGGCATCGTCGCTCTGCCTCTTGCTATGGCCTTTGCTATTGCTTCGGGAGTATCTCCTGAAAAGGGGCTGTACACCGCGATCGTCGCCGGTTTTTTGATTTCTCTGCTAGGGGGTAGCCGCTGCCAAATTGGCGGGCCCACTGGAGCTTTTGTTGTCATCATCTATGCGATTATCCAAAAAAGCGGGTATGAGGGATTGGCTATCGTCACGCTCATCGCCGCAGCACTACTCCTCATTGCAGCTTTCTCACGGCTGGGTAGTTTAATTAAATTTATTCCTTACCCTCTAGTCACAGGATTTACCACCGGAATCGCTGTGATCATTTTTTCCTCTCAAATAAAAGATTTTTTCGGTCTAAAGATCCCCAACCTTCCTGCCGATTTTATCCCCAAATGGCTAGCCATTTTCGCAGCACTGCCCACCCTGGATGCTACTACTTTCGGACTGGCACTCGGATCGCTGATCGCAATCATCCTCATCAAGCGATTCATTCCCGTGCTCCCCTGGGGGATCACAGCCGTAGTTCTCGCCACCCTGGTCTCTTATTTCTTCGAGCTCCCTGTCGACACCATCGCTTCGCGTTTTGGGGAAATTAAGCGTTCGTTTCCCCTTCCCTCGATTCCCTCTTTTGCAGGCATCAATCTCGACTGGAAGAATCTGATTCCAGACGCCATCACCGTTGCCTTTTTAGCCGGCATCGAATCCCTCCTCTCTGCTGTCGTTGCCGACGGAATGTCCGGGAGCCGGCATCGATCGAATTGCGAACTCATGGCCCAAGGTTTTGCCAATGTCGGTTCTATTCTCTTTGGCGGCATTCCCGCAACAGGAGCCATTGCTAGGACGGCGACCAACATTAAAAGTGGCGCAAAAACACCTGTCGCCGGAATGATCCATGCGCTCACGCTTTTGCTCATTATTTTTGCCTTTGCACCGCTTGTCAGTCAAATCCCCCTCGCGGCACTCGCGGCCGTCCTTATCATGGTGGCTTGGAATATGAGCGAATTAGAACATTTTGTTCATCTATTCAAAGCTCCCTTAGGAGACCGCGTCGTGCTCCTCAGTACCTTCTTACTCACCGTCTTCGTCGACCTTACAACAGGAGTAGAAGTCGGCATGATCCTTGCCGTCTTTTTATTCGTGAAACGCATGGGAGATATGCCAGGAGTTATTTCTCTGGCCTTTGAGAAAGAGACAACTTCAGAAAAATACGATCTTGAAGCGATGGAGCAAAAAAAGCTGCCCCGCGGCGTTGAAGTCTATGAAATCACAGGTCCATTCTTTTTTGGAGTAGCGGACAGCTTAAAAAATGTTCTCTCGAATATCGAACGGCCCCCGAAAGTCTTTATCCTTCGCATGCGAAAAGTTCCCATCATCGATGCCAGCGGCATGACAGCACTCAGTGAGTTTTACGATAAATGTCATAAAGAGGGAACCATTCTTCTGATCACGGAAATGAGTGATGATCTACAGGGTCCCTTAAAAAAATTCGGACTGATCGAGCGCATTGGAACTGAAAATATCTTTTCTCATATTGACCAAGCTCTCGAGCGTTCTTCTCGAATAAATAAGCCCATTTTATGAAACGGGCTTATTGTCAAGATTTGTTAAAAGCCGACCTTTTTGTAGAGAAAAGAAACGCCTCTAGCCCAAGTACCGCCCAAATTTTGACGAATGCTTTTCCTGCTTCTTTCCAGAGCGCATTATCGTCAAAAATTTGCTGCAAATCCTTTACATCGTCTCTTGAAAGAATCGCCCAGACATAGGCTCCTGTACATATTATTGCCGAAAAAGACCACCAAAAATACCTATATTCTCCTTGTTTTCTGTCGCGCTTGAAATAGCCACGGCTCCAATGAAGCTACACAAGATGATGCCGACAATAGCACTTGTCTCCTTTGCAACTTGTATCCATGCCTCTTTTGAATCCATCACACTTCCACTCAAAACTGTGCTGGCTATTGCTACAGCCAGCGGTGTCATCAACGCAAGACCTGTTCTTAATTGCACACTTTGCCATTTCTCTTAAGGAATAAAATGGGTCCAACCGGTGGAGAAACTCGTCGTCTCCGCAGCGACACGGTTCAGAGGGCTGGCCTCGCCTTCACCTTCTTCATTTTTCTCTTCCGGTGCTGGCTCATCTTGAGGAGCCTGCTCGGAATGTTTACGATGGAACTTCTCTGAGATGAGCGAAGTGGGTGGAGGTATCAGGTGGCCAAAAATATTGGTGGACTCTGGCGCTGGTTCCTGAGCCTCAGGAGCTCTTTCAACGGAGGGAGCTGCTTCTTCGGCAGGAGCTTCTGCTGTTTGCTGAGAAACATGCTCTTGCAGTTGCTGACGCTCTTCGTGGGAGCGGCGGCGGCGATGACGACGACGGCCATGGCGTCTTTCCTGTTGGCCTTCAGCGGGCGCTTCTTCAGAGACTTCTGAAGCCTCTTCTTCGCGCTCTTCGCGGCGAACGGGAGCTTCGCGGCCTCCGCCAATTTTGATCGTGCGATCAAAGGAGGCGTTTTTGAGGACAACGCGGGTTTCTTTGACTTCTAAGACTTCATAATCTCCGACAGGCACGAGGAAGGGACGGGGGCGCTCCAGGGACCTGAAAAAAAGCGCTTGTCCAAAGGAGACGACTTCGACAGCGTCGACGGTAAATTCTTCTTGCCCCTCGGATTTAGAGCTACGAACACAGAGTTTGCAGCCTTCTTTCGGGGTGATAATCGTTTCAATGATAGGTTCTCTTGTAAAATTCATATATTATTCTTTGGTTGCCATGTATTTGAGGAGATCGACGACGCGATGGGAATATCCCCATTCGTTGTCATACCAGGCAATGAGCTTGTAAAAGCGATTAGTGAGTGCTATCCCTGCTTTCTTATCAAAAATACAAGAGGCAGAGGTTCCGATAAAATCGGAAGAAACAACGTCATCTTCGCAATATTCGAGAAGGCCCTTCAAGGGACCTTCGGCGGCTTTTTTCATGGCCTGGCAAATCTCTTCGTAGTTGGTTTGTTTAGTGAGCCGCACAGTCAGGTCGACGACCGAAACATCGGCCGTCGGAACGCGAAACGCCATTCCGGTGAGTTTGCCTTTGACTTCGGGAAGGCAAAGTCCTACAACTTTCGCTGCACCGGTTGAGGATGGAATGATATTGATGCCTGCCGCACGTCCTCCGCGCGGATCCTTTTTTGAAGGTCCGTCGACGGTGGGTTGCGAGGCAGTCAGAGAGTGAACCGTGGTCATGAGACCTTCTTCGAAACCGAAGTTGTCGAGAAGGACTTTGGTCAAGACCGCGAGACAGTTGGTTGTGCATGAGGCATTGGAAACCACGAAGTCGGTCTTCGGGTTGTATTTTTCCTCGTTGACGCCCATGCAAAAGGTCGGAAGCTCTTCTTTACCGGGCGCCGTTAAAATGACCCGTTTAGCTCCGGCCTCGATATGCTTTTTTGCATCTTCTAACTTCGTAAAACGACCCGAGGACTCCACAACATAGTCGACACCGAGCTTTTTCCATGGAAGGAGACCCGGATCTTTTTCTGAGAGAACGGCAACTTTATTGCCACCGATTACGATCGAGCTTCCTTCGACCTTAATGTCAAAAGGAGCCCTTCGATGCACGGAGTCGTATTTGAGGAGATAGGCGAGATTTTCTGCGGGGACGACATCGTTGATGGCCACGACGATAACATCTTTCGCATGCAGCTCGGTCAGGATGCGAAAAACGAGGCGTCCGATCCGACCAAATCCATTGATGGCAATCTTAATGGGCAATGTGTGCTCCGACAGTAAAACTTAAGATCATCATATAGAAAAAGAATCCCTTTGTAAAGGAATTAGAAAGCCGTTAAAAAATAATTTTAACGGCTCGAAGCTTATTGGGCAAGAAGCTCGATGACGCAAGTCGGAGCATTGTCGCCGACGCGCTCACCGACACGCAGAATGCGGGTATAACCGCCTTGGCGATTCGCGAAACGGGCAGCGAGATCAGTAAAGAGCTTACCGATGACGAGACGATCGGTATTGTAGATGTCTTCTTTTTTCTCTTTGCCAGCTTTTATGGCGCGGGCTTCTTTGGTGGTGATAGGATTGTAGGAGATCATCAGCTCGGCAATCGCTTGACGGCGGTGCGCGAGAGTTCCCTTTTTGGCCATCGTGATGACGCGGTCAGCATGACGGCGGAGTTCTTTTGCTTTAGCGACGGTGGTCTCAATGCGCTCGTGCTCGAAGAGAGATTTGAGCATGTTGGCTATGAGGCAGCGGCGGTGGCCTGATTTGCGGCCGAGTTTGAAGGTATGTTTGGCGTGTCTCATGTTTTATACTCCTTCTTTCGCGGCGCGCTCTGCTAAAAATTGGGTCAGCACTTCTTTGACGTTATCGCGGGTGATGCCGATGCGGGAAAGATCCATACCGAGAGACAAACCGAGCTCTTCGAGCTTAGCTTTGATCTCGCTTAGGGACTTTTTGCCGAAATTGCGGAACTTGAGCATTTCGGATTCGGGCATGACGACGAGTTCGCCAATCGTTTCGATGTTAGCACCAGCAAGGCAATTGGTTGAACGTACAGAAAGCTCGATCTCGTTGATTTTGAGGACGAGTTTTTGCAAGATCGAATCTCTGTCGGTACTGAGCTCGACAGCGCCTTGATCAAAAGTGATCTCATGGGCTTTCAGGAGGAGGAAGACTTCGAAGTGCGTGATAGCGATTTGTACTGCAAAGCCAAGCGCTTCTTCAGGGGAGAGTCTTCCGTCGGTGGTAACTTCTAAAATGAGACGATCAAAGTCCGTGTCTTGTCCGACGCGGGTATTTTCGACGAAGTAGTTCACGAGGCGAACGGGAGAGAACGCCGAGTCGAGGAGGATTTCGTCGATGACTTTTTCTTTCATGACGTGTCTCTCGGATGGAACGTATCCACGGCCGATGCCGATCTTGAGATCGACTTTTTTCATCATCGGTTTGGTGACGGTAAAGACTGGTTGATCGGGATTGACGACATCAAAATCAGAATCTCCGAGAAGGTCTTGGAGAGTCACGATGTACTGTCCGCCTTCTTTGTCGAGCATGTCGCCGGTGACGTCGATGATTTTCGAGATCACGCGGGGCTCGCGAGAAATGTGCTCTTCTTCGATGGGAAGTTTGCGGAGAAGCGCTGATTTGAGGTTGAGGATGATGTGGGTCATATCCTCGACGATGCCTTCGATCGCCGTATATTCGTGCGGCACACCTTCGATGCGCACAGAAATGATAGCAGGCGCTTCCATGGAGGTGAGAAGGATGCGGCGTAGGGCGTTACCTACGGTATGGCCAAATCCACGCTCAAACGGTTCGGCGATAAAGCGGCAAAAGTTCTTCTTGCGGGACGCTTCATCTACTTTGATTTTCGAGGGCAATTCAAACTTGCCGTACTTTACAGTCATGATTTTCTCCTAAATAACTCTAGACGCGACGTCTCTTTCTTGCCCGGCATCCATTGTGGGGAACGGGGGTCGTATCGCGGATTAATGAAATAATAAGTCCTGCGCTTTGAAGGCCTCGAACAGCAGATTCGCGGCCAGCTCCGGGTCCTTTTAAATTCACTTCAACTTCTTTCATCCCAACAGCTAAGGCGCCTTTCGCAGCATCTTGGGCAGCAACCGTGGCAGCAAAAGCAGACGATTTACGGGAGCCATTGTAACCGAGTTTGCCAGGAGAGGACCAGGAAATAACTTGGCCTGAAGGATCGGTAATCGACACGATCGTATTGTTAAACGTCGCAAGAACGTGGGCCACGCCCATGGGAACGCTTCTCGCTGTCTTTTTGCGTGCTTTGACGACAGGTTTTTTATAATCGGGTTTTTCTGATTTAGATGTTTCTTTCATGGTTTATTTCTTCTTCCCAGCTACTGTTTTGCGTTTACCTTTGCGTGTTCTTGAGTTAGAACGAGTTCTTTGTCCGCGCACCGGGAGTCCTAAACGGTGACGCATGCCTCTGTATGAGTGAATGCTGATGAGGCGCTTGATGTTGTTTTGGATTTGGCGGCGGAGGTCTCCTTCTACGATGTATTCTGAAGAGAGGAGAGCATTCAAACGGGATAAATCATCTTCGGTAAGCTTGTGGGCGCGCATATTAGGATCGAGCCCCAGCTTTGCGATGATTTGGTTAGAGAGTGTTCGCCCAATTCCATAGATGTACATAAGGGCAATTTCGAGTCTTTTATTATCGGGAATATCAACGCCGATCACGCGAGCCATGCTTAATTCCTTTTTTAGTATCTGATAATCTTATCATGGAGACTATTTACGCTCAAGGGTTTTTCATCTCCCTCGAACTCGCCCCACTTTCATAAATCCATCGTACCGCTTCATCAAGAGGTGCGATTCTATTTGTTTTGTAGTATCGAGAACGACGCCAACTAAGATCAGGAGGGAGGTTCCTCCAAAAAAATGACTTATATTGTTATCGACTCCTAAAATACGACTGACAAGAGAGGGTAAAACGGCAATGAGGGCTAAAAAGAGGGCTCCAGCGAGGGTTATGCGACCCATTGACGCTTCTAAATAATCTTGAGTAGGTTTGCCCTGGCGAACGCCGGGGATAAAGGCTCCGTTTTTTTTCATATCCGAGGCGATTTGCTCGGGATGGAATTGGGTTGCCGTCCAAAAGTAAGTAAAAAATATAATTAACAAAACATAGAGGACCATGTGGACTGAACTACCGGGAGAGAGCATGGTGGCAAATTGACCAAACCAATTACCTCTGCCAATAAACTGCGCAATGGTCGCAGGGAACATGAGGAGAGATGAAGCAAAAATGACGGGGATCACTCCTGCATAGTTAATTTTTAAAGGGATATAAGCATTGCCTCCGCCCTCTTGAGATCCTGTGGTGCGGCGGGCATATTGGAGGGGGATGCGGCGCTGGCCTTGGATGACGAGGATGGTGCCGAGGATGATCATCACAAAGACGACGCTGAGGATGACAAGAGATGAGAAAGTGAGCTGGCCGGGCTCTTGGGAATCGAGGTTGAGCTGGCGCAGAATGGAACCGAGTGTGCTGGGAAGGGACGATAAAATACCGATGGTGATGATGAGGCTTATACCGTTACCGATCCCTCTTTCAGAAATTTGCTCGCCGACCCACATGAGAAGCATGGTTCCCGCTGTCATGGTGGCCATGACGATCAAATAAAATAGCCATGGGATGCCAAAGGCTTGGGTCTCGATGAGAGGCTGCAGGATGATGCCGGGAGATCCGGCGTTGAGCTGAACGGCATACTTCGCAAAGAGACCGGCTTGAAAGAAAGCCAGTCCGACGGTCATGGTGCGGATCCAGCGGCCCATTTTGCGACGTCCGACATCAGGGCTCTCGCGGATCTCTCTTTGCAGAGAGGGAACGAGGGCCATGAGGAGTTGCATGATGATCGATGCAGAGATGTAGGGCATGACGCCGAGGGCTATCACGGTCATGTGGGCAAAGGCTCCTCCAGAAAACACATCCATGAGCTGGAATAGATTTTGGCTGCCGCCCGTAGCGGATCGGAAGAGTTGCACGGCCATATCGCCATTAATGCCAGGAACAGGAATATGAGCGCCTACGCGGCAAATCATCAAAAGAAGAAGTGTGAACACTATCTTCGTCTTGAGCTCTGGGACAGAGAGTATCCTCTTCAGACCCTCGATCATAAATTCCTCTTAAGAAAGGAGTTCGTAGGCTATTTTAGCACTATCTAGCTTCTCTTTGGCAGACGCAGAGAGTGCATGTGCTTGGATTTTCACTTTTTTCTTCAGTTCACCGGTGCCCAAAATTTTGAGACCACCTGGAACTTCGCGGGGAGCAAGTCCCTTTTCGCGCAGCGTTTCCAAATTGACGGTGTCCCCTTCTTTGTAGAGGCGCTCGATGATATCTAAATTTACAACGTGAACTTCTCTTGCAAAACGTTCGTTGCTAAAGCCGCGGATGGGAAGTTTGCGATAGAGGGGTTTTTGACCGCCTTCGTATCCAAATCGGCATTGAGATCCTCGGCGGGCGCTGTCACCTTTGCCTCCTCGGCACGATGTTTTACCACGTTTAGATCCAAGACCTCTTCCGACGCGTTGCACTTTTTTCGGAGGACGGTGGGTATCTTTTAAAGAAGATAGAGATGTCATGCAAGCCCCCTAGCGACTAACGCTTTTTGACGGTTTTTGAGTTGGCTGAGAGCTTTGAGTGTAGCGCGTACTTGGTTGAGAGGATTGTTGGAACCAAAAATTTTGGCGACAACATCTTTGAGTCCCCCGAGCTCAAGAACCGCACGTACTTTAGAGCCAGCGATAATTCCTGTTCCGAGTGGAGCGGGTTTCAAGAGAAGAGTAGAGCCGTCTTGCGTGACGGTTACTTCGTGAGGAATACTGGTTCCTTCCATTTCAAAGGTCATGATATTTTTGCGCGCAGCTTCGCCTCCTTTACGGATGGCGTCAGAAACTTCGTTGGCTTTAGCAAATCCAAATCCAATATGGCCTTGGCCATCGCCGATCACGATGAGAGCGGAGAAACTAAATTTTCTTCCCCCCTTTACTACTTTGGAGCACCGGTTGATGTAGAGAACTTTTTCTTCGAACTGGGTGCCTAAGTCTTCTTGGCGCTGCCGATTTTCTTTTTTCATCTTCTCTTCCTTCCTAAAATTGTAAACCCGCTTTTCGGGCGCTATCTGCTAGCTGAGCAATCAGTCCATGGTATTTGTAGTGTCCGCGATCGAAAACAACGCGCTGAATGTTCTTCGCAAGAGCTTGCTCTGCGATCTTTTGTCCGAGTGTTGTCGCTGCTTCTTTCGACTTCACGAGTTTTTGCTTGCGCATCTCAGGCATAACGGTGCTGAGAGCAACAAGTGTCTTTCCTGCTTCATCATCGATGAGCTGAATAGAGAGATGGCGATTGGACTTGAAGACAGACATGCGAGGCTTCTCGGCGCTTCCACGGAGTTTTTTTCTCACGCGAAGGCGTCTTGTAAATCGCTGACTGTTTCTAACGTTTTTTGAATTATCCATAAATTTTATCCTGCTGCCGTTTTAGCTTTGGCAGCTTTTCCTGCTTTTTTGCGGACGTATTCGTCTTCATAACGAATCCCTTTGCCTTTATAGGGCTCAGGTGGTTTCATCCCGCGTACTTGCGCGGCGAATTGTCCGACGACTTGTTTTTCGACACCAGTGATGATGATCGTCACGCTCTTATCGACAGCAACTTGCACTCCTTTAGGAATGGAAACATGGGTCGGGTGGGAGTTTCCTACTTGGAGATCGAGCTTCTGTCCTTGCACGGCAGCGCGGTATCCAACGCCTACCATGGAGAGTTTCTTTTCAAAACCTTTGGACACTCCGACGATCATGTTATTCAGCGTTGCTCGGAGGAGTCCGTACGCGACGTTCGATACATCTTTCCCTTCTTCCCTGGAAACAATTGCAAGGCCGTCTTCAACTTTGATAACCATTCCGTCTTGCATCGGATACGTGAGAGTTCCTTTCGGTCCTTTCACTTGGATCTGATTCTTTTCGACTTTGATTTCGACTCCCTTGGGAATCGTAATGGGTGTTTTTCCTAACTTCGACATGTCATCACCATATGAGGCAGAGCAGCTCTCCGCCGACGTTTTGTTTACGAGCTGATTCTCCATCGAGTACTCCTTGAGGAGTCGACAGAATGGCAGCACCCATTCCCCCGTGCACTTTCGGAATATCGCGGGATGCGACATAGCGTCTCAGGCCAGGAGAGGAAATTCTTTTGAGTCCTTGTAAAACAGGCTCGCGAGCTTCGGCATAACGGAGGAAAACGCGGGTTTTACGGTTTTCTTCGTTCACGAGAATGTGCTCAATAAATCCGAGCTTTTCAAGAACGCGGAGGAGATCGAGCACCATGCGGCTTGAATATAGATCGATAAAGCGGTGTTTTGCACGTACGCCGTTGCGAAGGCGGGTTAAAAGATCGCTGATGGGGTCACTATGCGCCATGTTTTCCTCCTGCTACTTTTTTCTCTTCCTTCTTAAAAGGAAAGCCGAGCATCGTTAAAAGCTCGACGCACTCTTCATCTGTCTGAGCAGATGTGACAAACGTGATGTTCATCCCTTGCGTTCTCTTGACTTCATCGAGGTTGATCTCGGGAAATACTTGTTGATCATTCAGACCGAGGGAATAGCTACCGCGGCCATCGCATCTTAGAGGAAATCCTCGGAAGTCTTTAATGCGCGGCGACACGATGTTGCAAAAACGATCGAGAAAATCGTACATGCGTTTGCGACGCAGCGTCACTTTCAGTCCGATCGGTTGTCCAATGCGCGATTTAAAGTTCGCGATCGCTTTCTTCGTACGAGTGACAATCGGCTTTTGTCCTGAGAGCTGCGCGATTTCTTTGATGCAATCTTGGATCGCATTTTTATCTTTCGCGGCTTCTGCAATTCCCATAGTCACAACGATCTTTTTCAGCTGAGGAATGAGCATAGGGTTAGCATATTTAAACCGCTCTTGCAGAGCTCCTTTCGCTTTTTCTCGGTAGTGTTTTAATAATCTCGACATAAATATCCTAAATCTTGCGAAGGACGGTTTCTTTATCGCCCTTCTTATAGTAAAGTTCTTTCGCTCCGCCTTTAACGATGCGTGCGCGGACTTTCACGGCTTTGCCTTCATCATCGCAGAGAGCAATATTGGAAATATGCAAGGGCATTTCCATTTCAATGATGGAAGGAGTTTGCACCTTCTCACGACGTTTGACGTGCTTCTTGCGGATGTTGATACCTTGCACGATAACGCGGTCGCCTTTGTAGCGCAGAACGGTGCCCGTTCTTCCTTTATCGTTTCCTGTGAGAATGACGACTTTGTCGTCTTTTTTAATTCTCTTGCTCATCTTAAATTACCTCAGGGGCTAAGGAACTGATCTTGGCAAATCCTGCATCGCGCACTTCGCGAGCGATGGGTCCAAAGATACGGGTTCCAATCGGATTGTCTTTATCGTCGAGAAGGACGCAGCTGTTATCATAAAAGCGGATCATCGATCCATCAGCTCTACGGATATAGCTCTTTGTGCGGACGATGACGGCGCGAACTACCTTGCCTTCTTTAACCATGCCATCGGGCGTCGCTTCTTTCACGCTGCAAATAACGATGTCGCCGACACCGGCATAACGTCTTTTGGATCCTTTGAGGACCTTGAAGCAGCGGACTTTTTTTGCGCCGGTATTATCGGCGACTTCTAGGTTGGTTTCTTGTTGAATCATGCTTTAGCTCCTAAAACCCGCCAACGCTTGAGTTTTGACATCGGTCTCGTTTCTTCGATCGTGACCGTTTGTCCGATTTCAACTGGAGTTTCGACGTGGGCATAATATTTCTTTGCGCGCTTGACGACTTTTCCAAATTGGGGATGGCGGACCGTATTTTCTACGCGAACTACAGCGGTTTTGTGCATCTTATTCGACACGACAACGCCCGTACGTACTTTGCGGCCTGATTTGTTTTCCATTATTTCTGTTCCTTTGCCTTAAGGACCGTCAAAATGCGCGCGCGGTCTTTTTTCTTTTCTCGAAGAAGATGGGGCTTTTCGAGTTTTCGCGCCATTTTCAGCTCGTTGGTCAAATTGAAGATCTCTTTCGAGAGATCTCGGTAAGCCAATTTAAGCTCGCTTTCGGACTGATCTTTGAGTTCTTTTGCTTTCAACATAATTCTATATCCTTTCTAGGCGCTCAACAAACCGGGTTTTGATACCGATTTTCGCTGCCGCGCGACGCAGGGCATTTTGTGCGACATCTTTGGAAACGCCACTCACTTCGAATAAAACTCTTCCGGGGCGGATGACGGCTACCCAGTGGTCAGGGTTTCCTTTTCCTTTACCCATCCGTGTCTCAGCCGGTTTTTTCGTCACCGATTTGTCAGGGAAGATGCGTATCCACACTTGCCCGCGACGGTTAAAATAACGCGTGATCGCTACGCGACACGCTTCGATTTGTTGGTTCGTAATCCATCCGCGATCGAGAGCTTGCATGCCAAATTCACCAAAATCGAGAAAACTTGCAGCTTTAGTGAGGCCCTTGCGAGAGCCTTTCATCATCTTGCGGTATTTTGTCCTTGTGGGAATCTGTGCCATAAACGATTACTCTCCTTCCCCGCGGTTAATCCAAACTTTAACGCCGATCGATCCGTACGTCGTCTCTGCACGGCCCATGCCATAATCGATGTCTGCTCGCATTGTGTGGAGAGGAATGCGTCCTTCTTTGTACCACTCCATCCGCGCAATCTCAGCACCACCGATACGACCAGAGACAGCGACTTTAATGCCAGCTGCTCCTGCGTCCATCGAAGATTGGATAGCTTTTTTCATGACGCGTCTAAAGGGCATACGACGCTCGAGCTGGCGTGCAATATTGTCAGCTACGAGTTTAGCATCGAGATCGGGTCTTTTAACTTCTTCAACTTCAATCCAAATCTCTTTGCCAGTCACTTTTTTGAGTTCTTGTTTGAGGATGTCGATTTCAGCGCCTTTCTTTCCGATAACGAGACCGGGACGGGCTGTGTGAATCGTCACTTCAATCTTGCCGCTCATTCTCTTAATCGTGAGCTGAGCTGTACCTTGGCAGCAAGGCTTGGACATTAAAAAATTACGAATGAATTTGTCTTCGCCGATGTTACCGCCAAACTCTTGCTTGTTGGCATACCAAAGGGATTTCCATTTTTTGGTGAGAGCGAGGCGAAAACCGGTGGGAGATGTCTTCTGACCCATGTTACTTGTTCTCCTGTGCTTCTAAGACGATCGTGAAATGGCTTGTTCTTTTCATGACGGGAGCTCTTCCGCCACGGCTTTTTGATTTGGCACGCTTCAAAACAGCACCGCAATCGACGCGCACTTCTTTTACTTTGAGTTGCTGACGTGGAATGTTGAGCTGCGTTTCAGCATTAGCGATCGCACTCGTTAAGGTTTTTTTCAGCAGCACTCCACCTTTAAGTTGAGAATAGGTGAGTTGGATGAGAGCCTCTTCAGCCATGAGCCCGCGGATTAAATCGGCGGCCAAGCGTGCTTTGCGAGGAGGGATGCGTTGGTGTTTAGTCACTGCGCGAGCGGTTGTCATAATTATTTCTCTCCATTTGCTGGTTTCTCAGCAGGAGCGGCTGAGGGAGCTGCAGCAGCAGGGGCGCCTGCACCGGCAGCAGACTCTTCCACTTTCTTCGTTCCGTGGCCTTTGAAGATGCGGGTCGGAGAAAACTCTCCCAAACGATGGCCAACCATGTTTTCCGAAATAAAGACGGGGATAAATTTTCTACCGTTGTGGACTTCAAACGTATGCCCGATCATATCGGGAATAATCATCGAACGGCGTGACCAAGTTTTGATGGGTCTCTTGGTTCCTGCTTTATTTTGTTTCTCGACTTTCGCGAGCAGGTGATGGTCAACGAAAGGTCCTTTTTTGAGCGATCTTGGCATGATTATTTCCTTCGGTCCTTAATGATCCACTTGAGTGTCTTTCTCTTCGAACGTGTACGATAGCCTTTGGTGTACATCGACCATGGTGTTTGTGGCAGGTAACCGTTGTGCTTACCTTCACCACCTCCGTGCGGATGGTCGACGGGGTTCATCGCGGTTCCGCGAACGGTGGGTCTTACTCCCATCCAGCGACGACGTCCGGCTTTTCCTTCAACGCGCAAGATGCGCTCTGCGTTCGATACGGCGCCAAATGTGGCGCGGCAATTTTCATTGATGAGACGCACTTCACCGGAGGGCATTTTCAAAGTGACATACCCGCCGCTTTTAGCCATCAGCTGCGCGGAGAGTCCGGCGCTGCGAACGAGTTGTCCGCCTTTACCCGGCTTCATCTCAATATTGTGAATGACAGAGCCCAGAGGCATGTGTTTCATGCGCATGCAGCATCCGATATCGTATATCTCTTTGTCTGAAGTCTGAACCTGGTCTCCAACCTTAAGACCTTCCGGAGCTAAAATGTAGCGTTTCTCGCCATCAGCATAATGGAGCAGAGCGATGTGCGCTGTGCGGTTCGGATCGTATTGGATCGACGCAACTTTCGCTGGAATTTCTTCTTTGTCGCGAGCGAAATCGATCACACGGTAAAAACGTTTATGGCCTCCCCCTAAATGGCGGCAAGTAACGCGACCATGGTGGTTACGACCATTGGTGCGTTGTTTGCTCACGAGCAGCGATTTCTCAGGAGTCGCTCCTTTCGTGAGCTGTGCGTGGCTCTCTAATACGAGCTCGCGCTGGCTGGGTGTTTGGGGTCTGAACTTCTTCGTCATAGTTTAAACCTTTTCCTCAATCGTATCGCCGGCTTTCAATGTCACGATCGCTTTTTTCAGTCCGCTGCGCATTCCGAGTCTGCCTCGTACTCTTCGCTCTTTGGGCTTCGTCGTGATCGTGTTGACGGCAATAACATTAACATTTGCGTAAATTTCTTCGATGGCCTCAGCGATATCCCGCTTAGTGGCGCGCTTATCGACGATGAACACATATTTTGGTGTATCGCACTTGCGGACGCTCGGATTGCTTTTATTGCTTGCGAGACCTTCCAGTACTCTAGCTTTTTCTGTCACGTAGCGTCTTTTAATCACATCGTAGGGCGTTTTGCGGTGCATAGCTTATCCTTCTAATATCTTCACAAGTTGCTGCGCGGCAGGTTCGAGCACGATCACATTTTGATGAGCCGCTAGCTCATATCCGTTAACATTCGGGAGCAAAAGGAAATCAGAGCGAGCGATATTGCGCATGCTTTTTACAAATGCAATCTCTGTCTCATCTGCCAAAAAGAGAATGGGCTTTCCTTCGAGCTTAACGCTCTTGAGGAAGGCTGCTACTTTTTTGGTTTGGGGTTTTTTGAGCTTATCGCTCTTGAGGATGAGGAGACGGTTTTCTTGAATTTTTTCAGCCAGAAGCTGGCGAATCGCCGCGCGCTTTTCTTTCTTATTGATGCGCACGTGCTGATCAAATTTGGCGCGAGGACCACCGACGCGTCCGCCACCTTTATATTGTGGGGACCCGAGATACCCTTGGCGCGCACGACCCGTTCCTTTTTGAGGATGGGGTTTTTGACCGGAGTGGGCAACTTCAGCGCGGGTCTTCGTATGGGCAGACCACTGTCGAGCGTTATTGCGGATAGCGACGATATAATCTTTAATGAGCTGGGAGTTCACTTGCTTTTCAAGGAGCTTATCATCGATGCTCATCTCACCTATTTCTTTGCCTGATAAATCGTATTTCTTAAGGACTGCCACGACTATAACCTCTATTTTTTCTTCTGAGCGAGTTTCTTTTTCGCGGGGGCGATGTAGACGAGTCCACCTCGAGAACCTGGAATCGGTCCTGCCACGAGAATCACTTGTTTTTCAGCATCAATCTTCACAACGCGCAGACTCTCAACTGTCACGCGCTCACCGCCCATGCGGCCGGCTTTTTTCTGACCAGGCAAGCATCGTCCAGGAGACGTACGCATCCCGCACGAACCGCCGTGGCGATGAAATCCGGAACCGTGGGCTGCGGGACCTCCCGCAAAGTGGTGCCGTTTAATGACCCCTTGATACCCTTTTCCTTTGGAGACGCCAATGACATCAACAAAGGGAATTTCTTGAAAAGATTCGACACCGATTTCTTGACCGAGCTGATAAGAATCGAGATTCTCGACCCGCACTTCGCAGCTTTTAGCACGCGGCTCAACACCGGCCTTTTTGTAGTGTCCGACTTGTGGTTTGGGAAGATTTTTCGCCTTGGAAGGCTTCACTTTGAAGCACGCGAGTTGCAGAGCTTCGTACCCATCCGTGTCTTTCTTTTTCAATTGAGAAACGACGTGTTTTTCTGTCGAAATCACGCTGCAAACAACGACACTGCCCTTCTCATCAAAGAGCTGCATCATCCCTTGCTTGACTCCCATTAACTTAAACTTCGGCGCCATATATTTTCCTGTTAACTTTAACAAAGGCCCTAGGAAATTCATCCGTTGGATCTTACTGTCAATTTTTGTAAACCTCTGTTTTTCGATCTCCCCAACTTTTCTCAAGTTTGGTCGATCTCCAAAACTATCGGTTTACCGAAAATTGCCTAGCAATCTCCAACGAAGCAATTTCCTAGAACCTTTGTGCGACGACAGAACGCTCTGTCATAAGTCGGCTAAACCGAACAGAGTAACAAAGTTCGAGATTTTTGGGCAAAGGAAATTGCAAAGCCAAAAATTAAAGAAATTTATTTCATAAAAGGTGAGTGAGAAAGGAAATAAGAAGTAGAGCAAGAATAAGACCAGAGAAAGCGATGATGATAACCCATTCGCGAAAGGACAACATAAGTTGGAGGGGCCTAAAGCCCCTCGAAGAACATCAGCCGATAACGTGAGAGGTGGGCGGACGGTTATTTGGATAGTAAATTTCCTGATAGAAGTGTCTACCGAGAGCAAATAAACCAGCCGACAGAGTCGCCATTACATGCATCTTTGCCCAGAATAAAGTCGTCACAAATGCCGTAGAAACAACGTAGGGACTAATAGCTGCAAAGGTAAGAAAAACATAGGATACGGCAAGTGCTACCCCCATCCAGTAGTAGGTAGAATCTGCACGGTTCCTTTCATTAAAATACGAATTATAAGGACCTGAATACAAGTTGGTGTAAGCGCTGATAGGGGCATTGATTCCTTGGAAAACGCCTCGAAAATTCGCAGGGAGAACGGTGAAATTTACTAAACTTTCCCCCGTTGACAGGAGCGAAGAACTCCAATCACATACTTCAAAAATTTTATGAGGCCAGCTTTTCTCCGTGGATTTTCCCGATGTCGTCGTTTCTGTTTCCCAAGTTGTTACGGGGCCAAATTTCCAAACGGCTCCGGTAAAACTGGCCACTACACTTAAACCCGCTGCAAGATGAGCGAATTTTGCAAAAGCCGGGCTGATATGGTAACTATTGAGAAGATACCAGCGATGCATTGAAGTCACTAATTTTGAATAATCTAGCACCCTATTATCATAGCTGTATTTTTTGCAATCTCTCACAAAAATAGAGGAGATTTTACAGAAAGGATCAAGTTTGTCCCAATCATTTTTGCTTACAGGCTTGGCATTGAAGGCTATTTGAACATAATTAGTCCAACTCAAAGTTCCAGCAGCTTCACTCATATCTTCTCCTTTGTCTAAATATATGTATGTGTCGAGTAAAAAATAGACTAACGCAACATTTTATTTTTGCAAAGGGAATTTAAAGTTTAAAACCTAAGTTGCTAGTTGGGTCTCGAGAGAGATTGGCCTAGAAAAGGCGAGATTCAAGGAGGGGCGATGCAGACAACCCCTTTATGGGGTTGGCGTTAGCCCTGGGGTCCCTAAAAATCCTTATATCGCTTTTTCTATGGCCGAGATCTCCGAGAAACAACTAGTAACTTAGGTTTAAAAAAGTGAAAGGGTGTTGTGCACCGCGCAGGAATTCTTCGATTTTCATGGCCTTTTTTCCCTCGATTTGGATTTCGAGGAGGCGAAGGGCCTCAGTTCCACATGCCACAATCCATTCCTTCTTAGAAAAGGCTAGATTTGACCCGGGGCTGCCTTGTAGAGGCGTGACCTCAGCGCGTAGGATTTTAAGACGTTTTTGCTCTTTTCCTGTATCCACGAGAGCCCAAGCACCCGGCGCTGGGGAAAGAGCTCTGATCTGGTTGTGTAGCTCAAGAGCTGATCTGTGAAATAAAATTTTTTCTTCCTCAAGGGTGATTTTTGGGGCGAATGTCACTTGGGAAGGATCTTGGGGCGTTTTATGGGCCTCGCCTGCCATTAAATCTCTTATGACTTGAAGGAGTGAAGTGGAAGCAAGCGGGGCGATTTGATCTTCGAGTTCACCCAGGGTCATGTTGGAAGGAATAGGTATTTTGGTCATCGCATAGACATCGCCGGCATCCATCTCAAGGACCATATCCATGATGCACACACCTGTTTCAGCGTCTCCAGCCATCAAAGCGCGCCGAATGGGATCAGCTCCTCGATACTTAGGAAGGAGGCTTGGATGGACATTGAGACAGCCTAGCCGAGGGATTTCGATAATATTTTTTTTGAGAATCTCTCCATATGCAAAAACGACGAAGATATCGGCCTGGTATGATTTGAGGAGATCGGCAAATTCAGGCGTAGAGGCTTTAAGGGGTTGATGGATGGGAAGATTGTGAAGCAGCGCGGCTTCTTTCACAGGAGGCGGGAGCATTTGTAAAGAGCGGCCTTTTTGCTTGTCGGGCTTGGTGACCACCGCCATAACTTGAATATCAGATTGTTTAAGAAGATCGTTTAGAACACGGGCGGCAAGAGCAGTTGTGCCAAAAAAGATGATTTTAGAGGTCGTCATCTTCTAACATTTCAGCGTACTCGGGAATCTCTTCCATGGAGTGTTCTGAAGGTTCTACGCGATGAAAACCGATGAGACCCCGCCGAGAAGCGCGGCAAAATTGCATCCAGTGTTTAATATAGAGGCTGGGTTCGATGTCTTGTTGGATTCTCTCTAAAGCTTCTGAAAGGCTAAGGCCCGAACGATAGGTGAGCTTAAAGGCGCGGGCCAGTTCTTTGCGCACTTCGTAGGGGAAACCGTTGCGCTTGAGTCCAACTAGGTTGAGACCGCCAATTTTATAAGGCGATCCTCCGCCAATCGTGTAGGGAGGAACATCGTGCGTCACTCTTGAAAACCCTCCGACCATGGCATAACAGCCAATGCGAGTGAATTGGTGGACGGCTGCCATTCCGCCGATAACGGCAAAATCTTCGATCACGACATGTCCGGCGAGTTGCACGCCGTTGGCCATGATGACCCGGTTTCCGACTTCGCAGTTGTGAGCCACATGGCAATACGCCATGATCAAACATCCATCACCTACGCGGACGACAGAATTTTCCTGACACGAAGAATTGATCGTCACGTACTCGCGAATTTCGCAATTCTTGCCGATGACGACAAAGGTTTTTTCACCGCGGAATTTTAAATCAGCTGTTTTAGTTCCGATGGCCGCAAAGGGCCAAATCGTCGTCCCTTCTCCAATGGTAGTATAGCCATCGATGTACGCATGCGATTTGATCGTGACGTTGTCTTCTATGGTGACGGTGCCCTTCACAATGGCATAGGCTTCGATCGTGACATTGCTGCCCAGTTTGGCACCAGACTCCACGATGGCTGTCGGGTGGATATTTTGAGATTTTCGCATCCTTACACCATTCCTCTATCGATAAGAGCAAAGCCGATTTCAGCTTCTACGACGACTTGTTCATTCACAATCGCCTTCGCGGCAACTTTTCCGCCTTTGAAACTCACATGCTGTCCTTCAATGTGCAGAAAGAGCACATCGCCCGGGAGAACAGGGCGTCTAAATTTTGCATTGTTGACAGTCAGTAGCACGGCTATCTTATCTGTTTGCAATTTTTGATGCACGAGAATGCCGCCTGTTTGAGCCAGAGCCTCGAGAATCAGAACACCCGGCATGATCGGAGCTCCAGGGAAGTGGCCCGAAAAAAAATGTTCATTCATCGTGACATTTTTTTGCCCAATGATTTTGCCGCCTTCGAGGTCGATATGGACGATGCGATCGACGAGAAGAAAGGGGTATCTGTGCGGAAGAATCTCAGCGATGCGTTTGGCATCTAAAACTGGAGGCTGGATTTGGGTTTGACTCATGTGGCGTTTAACTCACTTAATATTTGTTTGGCAAAAGCTTGATGGGCGCGGTGACCCGAACGAAGAGCGATGATATGTGCCTTGATGGATTTACCGACGAGGCTTAAATCACCAATTAAATCCAAAATCTTATGGCGCACCATCTCATCGGGGAATCGCACTCCTTCAGGATTTAAAACACGGTCTCCTTGAATAACGACACCATTTTCCAGCCCCGCATCTTTCAATCTTCCAATGGCAATCAGCGGCGCTATCTCTTCGTATAGTGCAAACGTACGGCAAGGAGCGATCTCTTTGGCGAAGACTTCGGGCTCACAGATGAATGTATAAAATTGTGTGCGTAGATACGGAGATGTGGGGTAATGAAGCGTATAGCTGACTTGAAAACGATCGGAAGGAACCGCAATCAAATGGACGTCCCCTTCGGACCAAGAAACAGGAGCCTTCAAAGAAAACTCGGCGCGATCTTCTGTTTGTTCTTCGATTCCACTTTTCAGAAAATATTCGACGAAGGGCTTTGCGCTTCCATCAAAAATCGGAACTTCGGGTCCGGAGATTTCCACAAGAACATTATCGATGTTCAATCCTTTGAATGCCGCGAGCAGATGCTCAACTGTTTGAACCGAGGCAGCTCCTTGTTCCAAACGTGTGCAACGCACATCGGATTTCACAAAATCGATGTGAGCGGGAATGAGCGGAGCATTTGGCAAATCAGTTCTACGAAAAGAAATTCCACTCCCAGGAGCGGCAGGACAAAGGCGCACAGAGGCCATCTGCCCGGTGAACAATCCTTTTCCGGAAAACTCAATCGTATTTTTTATCGTCTGTTGTTTCAAAGACATTAGTCTAATCTTATCGTATTTTAATATTTCGAACAAGAAGGGCGAGAGAGAAAAAACAAATTGTCAATATGCCAATATTTCCCCACCAACTATAGAGTGTAAAATATTTATAAGTTGGAACGTGCAAAGTGAGGACGGCGGCTGTCTGATCTGGCAAAGAACCGATCACGTGCCCGAGGCTATCGACTCCGGCTGTAACTCCGGTGTTGCAAGCCCTCACAAGAGGAATCCCGTTTTCAACAGCGCGAACTCTGCCATGGTCAAAATGCTCCTGAGGCAGGAGCGTCCCAGGATACCAACCATCATTGGTCAGGTTGATGAATAATTCAGCCCCTTTTTGACGGGCATGCTGCATGAGATGACCAAAAGTTTCTTCATAGCAGATCGAAACAGCAAACGGCACTTTGCTAGGAAATATTTTAGTTTCACGCCCAGGAGTAAAAAACGATGTGATACCATAGGCCGCAGTGAACGTTTTTAACCAAGTAAAAGGTAAATATTCTGCAAGCGGCATCAAGATTTGTTTATCGTATCTGGTTTCAGAAAGAGTTGTTGGTTGGACATGAAAAGCCGAAGAAAAAAATTGATTTCCCTCCTGTGCATCCAATCCCGCCACCACCTCAGCAGAAAAATGATTGGCTAGTTTATGCATCCAAAAAAGATTGGACACTTTCCCCGCAATGGCCTCAGAAACAGAACCCAACTTTTGCTCAAATATTTTCTGTACAGCCTCTCCTCTGTAAAGAGGAAGCTCTGCCACCACAGGCACGGCATATTCAGGCAGCACAATCAGATCGAGGGGTTCATGCACCGGCTGGAGCAGAGATAGTATTTGCTCCCACTGCGCATAGGGCGATACAAATTCCTCAAGGCGTCCTTGGAGCGGAACTTTTTGCGAAGGAAGAAGGCCCGTTTGAATAAGAGCGATCGAAAGGCGCGGACTTTTGTCGAGCTCAGGGCCCCTATAGCTCATCTGCACTACGCCAAATAAATAAGGCACCAGAGTCAAAGCGCCCCACGCATAGTATTTTTTATTCCAGAAAGCGAGATTGGTCAGGATGACCCAATACGAGAGCCCTAAAACTCCCCAAATGGAAGCCATCTGCAGACTATAGATCGAAGCTGTCAGGCTAAGCCCGACGGGGTTCCAGGTAAAGCCACTGAGTAAAAAGAGTCGCACCCATTCAAAAATCGTCCAAAGCGCGGCCACAGCGATATGGGGAAATCGGTCCACCCATTGAGAAAGAAGGCCGAACTGCAGCCCCAGTCCCAGCGACAATCCTGCATAGACGCCCAAAATATACAGCCCTTGAAATTCGATGGAAGTCATCCAGGAAAGTTGCACGAGCTGCACAGCAAAAAACCAAGCCGTAGCTGCATAAAATCGGTGTTTTTTCGAGGGCAAAGGAGTCAGAGCTTTCCAAATCAGAGCGTAGCCGAGCGATGCTGCCACAAGCGAGCAAAACGAACTGAATGCGGGTTGCCCAAAGGCAACCAACAAAAAGCTGATAAGAATGTACAGAGCTGTTTTCATTCTTTCGATGGTTTAGCTTTCTTTCCTGCGCCGGCAGCGAGGAGGAGAAATAGTCCCCCTAAGATGCCAATGTTCTTTAAGAACATGACGAGCTGCATTTGTGCATCGGCGCCGACGGCTATCCAAAAGGGGTGCATGATAAGCGTGGCAGGAATGAGGGCCAAAATCAGCAGTGTTGCGCCGGCTTTTAATCGAACACCTATAAATAGAAGAAGACCACCCAATCCTTCAAAAATGGTTGCGATCAAAAGGAGAATGGGAGCCAGCGGAATCAAAAATGAAAAAATGTCTTGCACCTTGGGCATTGTCCCAGCGTAGGCATGCCATGCATTGAGGCTGCTCAAAAAGTAGGTTTCCGATTCTTCCCAGTGAAGAATTTTATTGGCAGCTGCAAAAAGAAATACCAAACTAATGGAAATTCGTCCTAAAAGAGACCAAAAAGCGTTCATAATCACCCCATTTTTTAAAAAGATACCAAACAAGACTTTTATCGGATATAATTCTCATGTGAATTTTAGAGAACATCACAGACAAAAGATCTTATCAGCCCTGGCCGAAGACCGCGGGCCCTTGGATCTATTTTTAAATTCTTATTTTCGGTCTCACAAAGCGATCGGATCTAAAGATCGTCGTTTTTTAAGCGACACGATTTATGACGACGTGCGCTGGAAAGGACTGATCGACTATTTGGGTCAAAGACCAGAAAATTTTATCGAAGCTTCCCAAGATGCGACGATCCCTCCCCACATTCGGGTGAGCTTTCCGTTAGAACTTTTTAATCTCCTATCACAAAACGAACCCCTGTGCCGCATTCTCAATGAAAGGGCGCCCACTGTCATTCGCATCAACCCCTTAAAAACCTCGCGCGAAAGCCTCCTCAAAGCTTGGGAGGGTAAGTATCAATGCGCTCCCACGGAGCACTCTCCTTGGGGCATCGTCTTCAAAGAACGGGTGCACCTCCTTTCTTTGCCCGAATTTCAGGAAGGACTCTTTGAAATCCAAGATGAAGCCAGCCAACTCGCAGCAGCAATGCTCGAAGCTAAACCGAAAGATCACGTGCTCGATTATTGCGCCGGAAGCGGCGGAAAAACACTAGCCTTTGCCCCCGCCATGCAAGGGCAAGGGCAAATCTACCTCCATGATATCCGTCTCTCCGCACTTCAAAAAGCACGCCTTCGCCTCAGAAGGGCCGGGATTCAGAACGTCCAATTTCAAATTTCTCCGAAGCTTAAAGGAAAAATGGATTGGGTCTTCGTCGACGCGCCTTGTTCCGGAACAGGAACACTTAGGCGCAATCCCGATCTCAAATGGAAATTTAATCTTGATATGCTCCATCGATTGGTAGAAGAGCAGCGCCAGATCTTTGCCGAAGCTCTCACTTATCTCTCGCCTCATGGATCGATCATCTATGCTACCTGTAGTTTGCTGACGGAAGAAAACGAAAAGCAAATCGCCTTTTTCGAAGAAAAACATCAGCTGAAATCCCAAAAAATCTTTCGTTCTATTCCTGAGAGCGGAGGAATGGATGGCTTTTTTGCCTCCGTACTAGTACGAAATCGTTAATTGTGGTAGTTTTTGCACCATGTTGAAATGGCTTTTTTCCCTCTTTTTTTGCACGGCTCTGATGGCCAATCCTTTGATGGGACCGCCCAGTGAAATCATCGTGCACAATCGCATTTTAGCCAAAGTCCAAGGAAAATCGATTTCCACACTCGATGTGATGAAGAAAATGGACGTTTTCATCAGCGATCATTACCCAGAAATTATGGATTCCCCTCAGGGCAAGTTCCAGTTCTATCAATCCCAATGGAGAAATATTTTAGATCAGCTCATCGATGCACAGCTCATGATCGCCGACGCTGAAAACCGCGAACACAAAATCACCGTCAGCGATGGTGAGCTTCGAGAAGAGGTCATGCTCCGCTTTGGTCCGAACGTCATGGGAACCCTCGACAAACTCCACCTTTCCTATGAAGAAGCCCGCCGCATGGTCCACGACGAGATGATCATGCAGCGCATGCAGTGGTTTAGGGTCTCCTCAAAAGCACTGCAGCGCGTCACCGCCCAAGATGTGAAAGATGCTTACACAGAATTTTGCCGCCAAAATCCTCCCAAAGAAGAATGGAAATACCAAGTTCTGACCATCCGCGCTCCCACCGATGAAATGGGAAAATCCGTGGCTGAAACAGCTATGTCTCTGCTCCGAGAAGTCAAAGAAGGACTGGTGGCTGTTGCCGACACGCTCAAACAACAAAACGCCGCGGAAAATGATCTCGTCATCACCGTGTCTTCCGATTACACGGTGGAAGACAAAAGCCTTTCCCAAAACCTCAAGCAAGTCTTATCTGTTCTCAAGGAAGGAGAGTTTAGCCCTCCCCAATCTCCCCAAAATAACGTCTACCGCCTCTACCACCTCAAAGAGCACAAAAAAATAGAGACTCCTTCGTTTCCTAAAATGGCCAGCCGTCTCAAAGATTCTCTCCTCAACAAAGCCGCCTCCGAAGAAATGGAAAAATACATGGTCAAGCTGCGCAAGCGATTTGGCTATGAGACGTCTCCTGCAGACATTCCTGCTGAGTTCCAGCCCTTCTCGCTTCAATGAGATACCAGCCCTCTCACTTAAGAAAGCTCTTAAGCGAGCTCGGCATCCACCCCTCGAAACGCCTCTCCCAAAACTTTCTGATCGATGGCAACATCGTCCGCAAAATTGTCCAGTTTGCCGGCGTCCAAAAAGGCGATCACGTCCTTGAAATCGGCCCAGGACCGGGAGCTCTGACAGAAGCCCTGCTCGCAGCGGGCGCCCAGGTCACCGCCATCGAAAAAGATCCTCGGATGATTCAGCTGCTCTCATCACTACCCAGACTAAAAGTTCAAGAAGCCGACATCCTAAACTATGAAATTCCCAAATCTAATTGGAAAGTGGTCGCGAACCTTCCCTACCACATCACAACTCCCGTTCTCGCCCACCTGATCGAAGCTCGCGACCGCATTCAGTCCATCACCGTCATGGTCCAAAAAGAAGTCGCCGAGCGCTTCCGGGCGAGGCCCAAATCCAAAGACTACAGCTCATTCTCTGTTTTTCTTCAATTTTATGCCGACGTTCACTTCGGTTTTGTTGTTTCCCCCACCTGTTTTTTTCCCGCCCCCAAAGTCCACTCGGCAGTCGTTCGATTAGATCTTCGCTCTCCTCCACCTGTGAGTTCCGAAAAACGATTTTTCGAGCTCGTCAGAGCCGCCTTTGGCAAACGGCGTAAAATGCTGCGCAGCAACCTCAAAGAAATCACTCCCCATGCAGAGCAATGTTTAGAAAATATAGGTATTAGAGGTGATGCGAGAGCCGAAGACTTATCCGTGCTTGACTTTGTGGCTCTTTTTAAAGAAATAGAGCAGCACCAGAAGAAAGTTCAAACTTAAGAACGTGAAAATGAGAGCCTTTCTGTGCTCGCTGCACGTCCTTTGTATCTTAAACCAAAAAGTCTCTTCCACTGCTTGCATAGCAAAAAGCGGCGCTGCCTTCACAACAGTTCCTTTCGGATCGACGAGCTGCAGCTCTCCCACTTTCTGACCCGCCTCTATAGGCAGAGCTGTATTATTCCAGACAAGATGAGGCTTAACTTCTGGCTCTTCAGCAGGGAAGTACGTCATTTTGAGGTCCGCATCGAGAGCCCCTTCCAACACTCTGGATCCCCCCTTGAGCTTCGTCGTAAACCGATCATGCTCTGCGGTAAAATAAGTTCTCATCTGCGGTTTTTGACTAAATGCCGCTTCAAAAAGCCGTATCGCATCGCGGTAGCGACTCGGAGCATCCGGCGCGCCGAGAACAACCGCGATCAGCGTTCTTCCCTCGTGGACGGCGGCGGCAACCAGCGTGAACTTCGCATGCGAAGTATATCCCGTCTTCACACCGATGGCTTTCGGGTAAAAATGCTGGCCGGGCCGCAGTAGTTTATTGCTCTGAAGGTAATGCGTATCCGACTTCGGCTTGGGGTATTTAACCGTTTTTACGAGCTCTCGAAAAAACGGATGCTTTAGAGCTTCGCGCGTCAGCATTGCCATATCGTACGCTGTCGTCTGGTGACTGGGGTGATGGAGTCCATGGGCATTCGTAAAACGGGTATTCTTAATTCCCTTCGACGCCAGGTAAAGGTTGAGCTCGGCCATGAACCGCTCAATATTTCCCGACACCTGGTGCGCGATGACATTGGCCGCATCATCCCCCGACGCAAGCATCAACCCATAGAGAAGAACTCTTAAGGAAAGCGTGTCCCCCGCGCGAAGACCGACATTGGATCCGTCATACTCAATGAGATGGGAAGCATGCTTGTCATAGTTGGCATGCTTGACGACCGGAGAAATCCGCTCCAAACACTCCCGCCGCGCTACCACCTGTTCATCGAGCGCATGCCCTTTGCGCTCAAGCGCATAAAGGGCTGTGGCGATTTTAGTAATGCTCGCGGGGTATGCCGTGGCGTAAGGATCTTTTCCATAAAGAATGGCCCCGGTATCGGCATTGATCACGATGGCGGATTTAGAGGAGATATCTACTTTGAGCGGCTCTGCAAAAGCTATAGTCGCAAACAACAAAAGAGCTAAGAAGCGCATCCCTGCAGTCTAGCTTATAGACAAAATGGCTGCAAGAATCAGGATTTTTAAAGTTTTTTCTTGATATTCCGGCCGTACCCTAGTAAATAGAAGGAAGAGGACACCCATGATTCCACCGAATAAGCTTGAAGAAGCCTACGCCGAATTTTCCGAAAATCTCCAGAAATGGATCCCGGATGGGATCATCCAGGTCAATCTCAACCTCCTTCAAGAACTAGGACTCCTGAGCAACCAGGAGCTCGAGCAAAACAATTCCGACAACCTGATGCACTATTTCCACGTCATCGAGACACCGGACAAAGTCACCCTTTTCAACGACAAATTTGCGATCTGGATTGTCCCTAAGATGGAAGGTGAGAATCCCACAACCCTCACCTTCATTGCCCTTCTGCATCAAGACAAGGCTCACCTCGAAATCGTCTTCTCGACGACTGGGGTCTACAATACGCCCCGATTCATTCTTAAAGTGCTGCAGCACTTCCTGAATGAGGTGATCGACACAGAGTCGATCATTTCTAATATCGATAAGCCAACAGGTACTTAATTCACCAACTATTTGCTATTGCAACCAAACAGGAAGGCTCTACAAAACTTTATTGTACTTCGCATAAACCATTGCTGGGTCGGCGAGTAACAGTCGGTTTTCCTTGGTCATCAACACTAACGTCAGAAACGCCCTTAACCTGTTGACCATTCAAATAATGGAGGCCTCCGGCGACTATATGATTGGCATTTCCGTGCCAAAAACTACCTTTATTAAACCATCCTACATACGTAAACTTATCAGTCTTTTTTTCTCCTTTACCATGTGCTTGGCCATCAACAATCATTCCTGTATAGACGGTTCCATCAGGGAGTTTAATAACCCCTTTACCTGTCATTGCATTATCAATAAATATTCCCTGACAATATGTTCCATCTACTGATTGGCGCGTTCCTGGACCATGCTGCTTACCATTCACGAATTGCCCTTCACCAATGTCTCCATCTTTCCAGTAGACCGCGCCAGTTCCTGTCAGAGCACCATCTTGAAACTCACCTACATATTTGATGCGCTCTTCTTGGTTTGAAGGACTATAAGTTAGAGTGCCTTTTCCGTGAGGCTTGCCTTGAGAATTTACTTGACCCTCATACACATCGCCATTGGGGAAATTAATGCGCTTACTTTGTTGCACCTGCGCGCCAACGGTTGCCGCAGCAAGCAGTTGTTGCAGGGTGGCAGCATCAATTTGAACCATATTGGTACCTGGTACTGATTGCATAGTACTTTGGGTATACCCCGGCATTGGTTGTGACTGTTGTTGCTGTGTAGGAATTGAAGGTGCAGGGGGAAGCGAGCCGGTCGTTTGTGTGACATTACTTGGGATCATAGAAAATCTCCTTAATTTTATTTGTTAGATAAAACACTGTCGTTGACAGCTTTTGAAATGGATCTTACTCATTTTTTCGCAAGGAGAGATGAATAAGTGCTGTCTAGCACGACAGACTATCAAGTCTTACATTTATTTTACAACCCATTTGGTCTTAGAGAAAACTAGTCGCAATATGGGCGACATGGCAATCGTCCAACTTTAGTCTTCTGTAGAAACAGCATTGGATGCGAGAGCATCCACAATTTTTCTGGCCAGCTCTCGATATAATGGCGTGATGGCATCATCTTGAGCGCCCTCGACGGAGTCAAGTTGGCCCATGGAAAAGTCAAAAACGGAAGCTCGTTTTCCGGGTCTGGGAAAAAACGATAGTTGACGAAGAGAGTTCACATCAGAATAGTCGTAATCAGCCCAGGCAACGACGGCGATGGGACCCCAAATGACTTTGTCATTTAGGGTATCGACGAGCGTTACGTCTGCGGTGATCGTGCGGCGGTTCTCGACAGCGATAAGATTATGTTCGACTTTGCCTGACTTGACCTTGCGGTCATGTCTCCAGCCGATGATGTCAGAGCCATCGCCTGCGATAGAGACTTTTAAAATTTTCTCGCCTCCGCGCGCGGTATATTCGTAGTGGCCATTGGTTTCGAGTTCGCGGATGAGCTGACCTGTGAGCATACCTTCGAAGTCTCCTTTCACATAGGGAACTTCGATGGTGACTTTTTTATCGTTGTCGGTGAAGTGGTATCCGCACGAACAAAGAAAAAGGAGAAGGCTACTGGCTCTACTGAGAAGTTTCATTGTCGAGAGGAGGCCGGAGTTTCTTTAAACGAGCCTTGGATAGTTCGGCGGATCTAGAATTGGGATAGGCTTTGATGATTTTGTGATAGTAAAGAACGGCAGCATGGGGCTTTTTGGTACGTTCGAAAAACTGTCCGATTTCATAAAAGCTCTTCGCGTACACTTCTTGCATGTCATAGAACATATGCTCAACCGTGACGACACGTTCGTCGCTAGGGAAATCTTGGCGGAATTTGCGCAGGTTGATCTCTGCGAGATCGATAAAATCGGCATCGGGATATTGTACTTGGCACTCAGTCAGATAAACTTTGGCAATTTGGACATAGGCTTTAGGTGCGAGGGCATGTTTGCGGAAACGACGAATGAGGGTTTGAAGGGTTTCGATGGACGCTGTGAAATCTTCATTCTTCAGCTGAATTTTAGCTTTGCCCAGGAGCGATCTCGCAGCTAAATCGTCGCTCGGAAGGGCTGAGATCACTTCGTCATAAATTTTCACCGCGTCTTCATCGGCCGACATCCATTTGGGAAGAGAGGCAACGCCGGCGATGTGGCGCTTCGCGCCTTTGCGGAAATGCTCGGCGATTTGGAATTTATATTCGATTGTTTCTCGAAAATATTTCAGGGCTGTTTGCACCTTGAGATAATCAGAAAAATGGTTGTTAGCGAGTTCGTAATCTTCGAGATGAAAATGGGCGATGCCGATAAAATGGAGAGCATCGGTGTGGTACGGGGTTCCTTCAAAATTGACGGTAACGATGGTGGCTTGTTTGAGAAGCTCTTTCCAGTTTTTTTCTTCGTATGCCTTAACGGCAGCGGCATAGTGTTCTTGCGCCGTCGAAGTCGCAACCTCTTCGGAAGAGACAAATTTGCCTTGCTTTAGCACATAGGCGGCAGATAAGGGCTCAAAAGCCAGAAGAAAAAGAATGATATAACGCATAGTTTAGCCCAATTCTACCACGGTAAACGTTTGAAAGGAAGGGATAGCTCGTAAGAACTGGGGAAGATCGGGGTGCAGGTCCACGCCCCAATTGCTCTCGATCGCCACACACCCGACCTTTTTGCCATCCGTCCACAGCTCGAGATCGACGCCGGTAGAGCCCGAATGACCTCGAAAGATTTTTTTTATTTCTAGTACATGACTGAGTCGGAGTCGGTCGGCATCGAGTTTAATTTTTAATCGGCGTAAGTTTTCTTTTTTTTCTTCTTTCTTAAACGACCGTGCGAAGCTTTTCGCTTGTGTTTTAGCGGCATCGAAGGCCGCGTTGCAGGCAGCCTCATCGAGGGTCGCCAAATCCCCGAGCCACTTACAAGTTAATTTAATTTCCTCATCTTGCTTTTCCACATGGAGAATAGAGAATAACAGACGATTTTCCACGAGAAGATCGGAATGCTGCTCAAAAAGCTCTGGCCAGACGGGAAGCTCGAGGCGATCGCCGCCATCACTGATTTTTAGGATCGCAAATTTTTTCTGGGATTTTGTCGAAATCTTGGTGCTAACTTCTTCAACGATAAACGCAGCGCGGATCGTAGCTGTTTTATCCAACTCAGAAAGAGAAGTGCACGAGAGTTTTTTGAGAAGGGGGCGGTACTCATCGAGCGGATGGCCGGTCAGATAAAAACCGAGAAGTTCTTTTTCTCTGCGGAGCATGTGAAGAGAGGGAGCTGTATTTTCTGTAACCACCATGACGGGTTCTTCTGCTGGCTGAGGAGCCGTACCAAAGAGGTCCATGATGCCTTTTGATGTCTCTTTCTGCTGCTTGACGGCGGCGTTGAACATCGGCTCGACGGACGGCAAAAGGCTGGCGCGGCTATTTTTGGTAAAGTCAAAGCACCCTGCTTCGATGAGGACTTCGCACACTTTTTTGCCGACTTTTTTTGTATCGATCCGCTTGCAGAAATCAAAAAGAGAAGTAAATGGACCTCTGGCTTTTCTCTCAGCCACTATCGCATCAACAACCCCTTCGCCAATTCCTTTGATTGCGCCCATCGCAAAGCGGATGCCGCTTTGCGTTGCGACAAACTCTTTATCCGATTCGTTGACATCGGGAGGAAGGATGGCGATGTTCATCATCTGGCACTCGGCGATGATCTTAGCAATCTTGGTCGTGTCTCCGGCGTCGCAAGTCATGAGGGCGGCCATCCATTCCCTAGGATAGTGCGCCTTCAAATACGCGGTGACATAGGCTAAGTAACCGTAGGCTGCCGCGTGGGATTTATTGAAGCCGTACGAGGCAAATCTTTCGATCTTATCGAAAATAACTCCGGCTGTTTTTTCATCGATCCCTTTTTGCTTAGCTCCGCGGAGGAACTTTTCGCGCTGCCGGGCCATCTCGTCGCGGTCTTTTTTTCCCATCGCTCGGCGGAGCACATCACCCTCGCCGAGAGAATAGTTCGCCAGCAAGCTCGCAGCCTGCATGACCTGTTCTTGATAGACCATGATGCCGTAAGTTTCTGCCAGCACATCTTTCATGAGCGGATGGTCGATCTCGATGGGCTCGCGGCCATGTTTACGGGCGATAAAAGACGGTATCATCTCCATCGGACCGGGGCGATAGAGCGCCACCACGGCGATGACTTCTTCAAACTTATCGATGTGCAGCTGGCGAGCTAGTTCTTGCATGCCGCCCGATTCCATCTGGAAGATACCGAGCATTTTGCCTGTGTTGAGAAGAGAAAAAGCCTCGGGATCATCGAGGGGCAGATTGATCCAATCGATTTTTGTCTCTAGAGAGTCCACGGTTTTTTGGATCGATGTCAGCGTCTTGAGTCCTAAGAAGTCGATCTTGAGCATCCCGACTGCTTCGACAGGTTTCATCGAGTACTGCGTCGAGAGCATGTCGCTATCTTTGACCGTGCAAACAGGAATACGATCCGTGAGCGGATCACCTGAAATAATGATGCCCGCGGCATGTGTGCCGACGCTGCGCACCGATCCTTCTAAGCGCCGAGCAATGTCGATAACTTCTTTCGTCTCGGGGTCGGTTTCGTATTGTTTTTTCAGCTCGGGATCTTCGAGTGCCTTATCCAGGGTGATATTGAGTTCTTCTGGAACGAGCTTGGCAATCGCATTGACTTTGGAGAGAGGTACACTTAAGACGCGTCCCACATCTTTGATCGCCATTTTGGCTTTCATGGTTCCAAAGGTGATGATCTGGGCAACTTTATCTTTTCCGTATTTTTGCACGGTGTAGTCGATGACTTCTGACCTGCGGTCCATGCAAATGTCGACGTCGATATCAGGATAGGAAATACGCTCGGGGTTAATGAACCTCTCGAAGAACAAGTGGAACCGAAGCGGCTCGATATCAGTGATGCCGATCAGGAATAAAATGATCGAACCCGCGCCCGATCCACGCCCGGGTCCCATCGGAATGCCGTGGCGCTTGGCCCACGCGATGAAGTCATACACGATGAGAATGTAATCGCACATCCCCTTCGAAATGATAATGTCGAGTTCATAGGCCAGGCGGTCTCTCACAACTTGGAGCGGGTTTTTGCCGGGATATTTTTCTTCTACTTTCTTTAAGGTACCTTCCGTGTAGCGCTTTTCGATCCCTTCTTCGCAAAGCTTTTTTAAGAAATCCTCTTTGGATATTCCAACGGGCGGAACGAAAACGGGATAATAGCGCGCCTTAAAGTCGAGCTCGAGTCCGATTTTATGGTAAATTTCCTGCGTCGCTTCGATAGCTTCAGGAATATCGGCAAAAAGCGCTTCTACTTCTTGGGAAGAGCGGAAATGCATCTGGTGGGAGAAGAGCACTTGCCGTTTGGGATTGAGTACGCGGTTTTTGGGATTTCCTTGAGAATCTCTTTCCCAAATCTCGCATGGCTCGCCCGATTGGATGTTCATCAAGATTTCATGGGCTTTCCAATCGGCTCTGTCCAAATAATGCGAACCGACCGTCGCCACCAGCCGAATCCCTTCTTGCTTTCCGATATTTTTAAGCTTTTCAATGACGACTTCTTGCTGCTGAATAAAGTCGCGGTAATTTTGCAGCAGCCAGCCTTCCTTATCCATCCCATCTAGCGCGATTTCGGCGTCTGTCATTTTGTGCCGCTGGATTTCTAAATAAAAATCGTCCCCAAAAAGTTCATGGAACCATTTTACTTCTTGGAGCGCTTCTTTTTCCCGATTTTGGAGGAGCAAAAAGGGAATCATCCCTTCGAGTGGACCCGAAAAACAAACAAGCCCTTCGGCATGAACCTTTAGAACTTCTTTATCGATGCGGGGAGTGTAATAAAACCCTTCTAAATGGGCGATGGAACTGAGCTTGCACAGGTTTTGATATCCTTTGAGATTTTTAGCTAGAAGAATGATCGGAAAACCCGAAGGTACGCCTGGCGTTCGCTTCTTATCGAGCCGCGAATAAGGAGCCAGAGCCAGCTCGCAGCCAATGATGGGCTTAATTTTTTCCGCCTGGCACGCCTTATAAAACTCGATGGCACCATACATGTTGCCTTCATCGGTGATGGCACACGCTGGCATGCCCAAAGATTTCGCCTTAGCGGCGATATCTTCAACTGCCATCGTTGAATTGAGTATCGAATACTGCGAATGAACGTGGAGCGGAATCCAAGACATGCCTTATTTGTACCAGATCGAAAACCCTCGTATCAAGGGTAATGTGGAAGTGAGCTTACAGAGGCAGATGGAAATCATTTTTCAACTGTACCGTTCTCGAGTACAGTTGAACATGGCCTTTGTTTTCAGATAGTTTGAGAAAGATTTAAGCGGTTTGTTTTTCAGGAGCAGGTTCTGGGATAGCATATTTGGGATTGCTTTTGATCGACCAGAGGGGAGCGAGGAGCAGAACCGCAATACCACCGCAGAAGATAAGGGTGATAAAGAACCCTTCCCAACCCCAGATTTCCATGGCTTTACCGAGCGGATAACCGGCTGCGGCTTGGCCAAGATAAGCGATCCACCCCACAAAACCATTGGCGCTCGCGGCGGCCCGCTTATGAGCGAGCTCCACTGCTGCAATACCGATGAGCATTTGAGGACCAAAGATGAGGAATCCAATGAGGAAAATAAGAGAATAATCGAGAATCATGTTGCCAGGAGGGGCTATCCATAAGGCAATAAGAGCTACAATAACACTTAAAGAAAAGAGGATGTTGACAGGACCTCTGCGTCCGCCAAAAATTTTATCCGACGCCCAACCTGCGACAAAACTGCCGACGAGACCGCCGACTTCAAACCAAAAAATGCTGGCGGTGGCTGCTACCATCGAATAGCCTCTCGTCTCTCTTAAAAAGACTGTCGACCAGTCGTTGACAGCCCCGCGGATCACGTACACAAAGAAGTAGGCAAACGCGAGGATCCAGATATAAGAGTTATTGATGATGTATTTATAAAGTATTTCTTTAAATGAAAGATGGTCTTCTTGGGCGTGGTTAGAATCAGGATAATCGTTGCGGAATTTTTCAACGGGGGGAAGACCGAGTGTTTGAGGTGTATCGCGCAAGGTGAAAAGAAGAAAACCACCCACGCCAATACAGAGAAGTCCTGGCACGAGCATTCCAAAACGCCAACCAAACATTTGAGCACAGACACCCACGATGAGGGGGATGATAGCTCCGCCCACATTATGCGAAGAGTTCCAAAGGCCCCACCATGTTCCCCGTTCTTTTTGCGAATACCAATGCGTGAGAAGTTTCATGCAGGGCATCGAGCCCCAACCTTGGAAACATCCGTTGAGACCGCAGAAAATTGCAAACCAAAGAACCGAAGAGGCATACCCAAAGCCGATGTTGAAAACACCGGTCATGATGAGTCCCACTGACATAAAGACGCGCGGGTTGGACCGGTCAGCTAAAATACCACTTAAAAACTTGCTAAGTCCATAGGTGAGCGCTAAGACGCTACCTAAAATCCCCAAGTCCCCTTTGGTAAACCCCAAATCGGAAATAAGGAGAGGCATGATGCAGGCATAACTTTTGCGTGAAAAATAGTAGAAAACATATCCGATGTAGATCCCAAAGAAGATCCGCCATCGCCAATACTTATACTTTTTTTTAACTTCTTCCTGGTTTTGGATTTCGGGAAGGATCGGCGTCGGTTTAAAAAAGTCGATTATCCTCAAGGCAATCTCCGTTAAGAATTCGCAATAATATTGTTACTAACATAGCTAGGCCTAAGCCCAAAGTCAATCTCAATTTACCTTGAGTAAAATATAAATTTTACTCACATTGAAAGTTATGGGCGGACATATCGAACCGACGGGTCTTTATAAAGATTGGCTCACCACACAGCGCGTCGAAGAAATACGAAAGGAAAGGGGAGAAGAATTAGAAAAAACGGCGGCACAAAAAAGCCCCGACTTGCTTCTATTCGCTGGCCTACTTCTACGAACAAGGAAAATATTTAATAACACATCGCTTGTCCCTATTTCTGAGACACCTAGCGCTTTGATTTCACATTTGGTCGATTTAAAAAATTGTCTTCTCGAGCTCCATAAAACGGATCAAAGCCAAAACATCGATTTCGTTCAAAAATTTACTGACAGTTGGACCCGTCTGATCCACGCTATGGAATGGATAAATCGGAAAGATATGATTGCGATCACAGCCACCAGTGCTCTTTTGGGAGCCATCGGCTCCTATCCTTTAAATCAGGAACATTCGTTGGGGTTTTACCTCAGCCGGTTCGCGGGAGAGAAGTGGCTTCCTTTTCCTCTCATCGAACTTCTCAGCTCGCTGAACACCAATAAAAAGCTACTGATGGAGTGGGTCAGAACGGTTGACGCCCTTATTTCACACCTTTCCAATTCTTGATTCTATTCTGACTTCAGAATAATATTGCTTGGATGGAATACCGAGCTCCCAAAGGCACATTTGATATTGTGCCCAAAACCGGCGATGCATGGCGACTGTCGGATAAATGGCAATATGTCGAATCCGTCATGAAAGAGTGCCTTGCCACCTACGGATATAAAGAAATCCGCACACCCATTTTTGAGCAAACCGAACTTTTCGTCCGCGGAGTCGGAGAAAGTTCGGACATTGTGTCGAAAGAAATGTACACGTTTCTCGACAAAGGGGAGCGCAGTCTAACGCTAAGGCCAGAAGCCACAGCGCCTATTATCCGTGCTTTTATCGAGGAGCGTTTAGCGCAGACGGGAGGCCTGCATAAATACTTCTATATTGGACCGATGTTTCGGCATGAGCGTCCGCAGGCTGGCCGCTATAGACAATTTCATCAACTGGACGTTGAAGCAGTCGGCTCTGGCAAACCTTGCCAAGACGTTGAAGTGATCGATTTAGCCTGCACGCTCCACCGCAAGCTTGGACTCAAAAACTTGAGAGTCATGATCAACTCGATTGGCGATGAAGCATCGCGCAAAGAATATCGTGCAGCGTTGCAAAAGTTCTTAGAGCCCCACTTAAGCTCACTTTCAGCAGAAAGCCAAGTCCGCTTTTCGAAAAACATTCTTCGTATTCTAGATTCTAAAGACCCCAGTGACCAAAAGCTCCTTGAAAAAGCCCCGCAGACGATCGATTTTTTAAGCAAAGAAGCAAAAGACCATTTTGAAGAGCTCAAACGCCTCTTAAGTAAAGTAGGCATTTCCTACATCATCAACCCTAAACTGGTGCGCGGTCTCGACTATTATAATAAGACGGTATTTGAAATTGTCTCCGATGAGCTGGGAGCTCAAAATACGATCTGCGGCGGAGGCCGCTATGACGGTCTTCCCGCGCTGCTGGGTGGTCCTGATCTTCCGTGCATTGGATTTGCGACAGGGATCGAAAGACTACTCCAAACCATGCTGGGGCAAAACGTACCTTTTCCTCGTCCTACACATCCGTCCGTTTTCTTTATTCCTCTTGGAGAGGCAGCGCTGGAAACTGCGATGAGCCTCCTATGCGAGCTCCGCCACCAAGGAATTTCTGCTGACATCGATATGGGAGCTAAAAAAGTGCAGCGAGGACTAGAACTCGCGACGCAGGAAGATGCCGATTACGCCATCGTGATTGGCGATCGAGAACTCGAGCAGAATGCAGTAGAATTGAAAAACTTAAAAACACGCGAAGTAAAAAAACTTCCCTTAAGTAAACTTGTAGAGGAACTCCATGGCTCTCGATTATAAACGGTCGCATACCTGTGGCGCCCTGTCTGCTTCCGATGTCGGAAAAACCGTCAACTTATCCGGTTGGGTTCATCGCCGTAGGGACCTTGGACAGCTGATTTTCATCGATCTACGCGACCGCTTTGGTTTGACACAGCTCGTATTCGACCCCGAACGAAATAAAGCAACACACGAGATCGCCTCTCGGCTACGCTCTGAGTGGGTCATAACGATTCGTGGAGAGGTTAGACCGCGCGCTCCTGGAATGGCCAACACAAAACTGGCCACGGGCGAAATCGAAATCGATGTGACAGAAATCGAAATTCTTTCTGCTGCAAAAACACCGCCTATTTCGGTAGCCGATGACACCACTGATGTTCAGGAAGAAGCTCGTCTTAAATACCGGTATCTCGATATTCGTCGCGGCCCCATTGCACAAAAACTCGCCGTCCGCCACAGAGCCATGCACACCACACGGAGCTACTTTGACAAACTCGGGTTTTTAGAAATTACCACGCCCGTCCTCGTCAAATCGACCCCCGGCGGAGCGCGCAACTATCTCGTTCCCTCCCGCATTTACCCCGGAAATTTCTACGCCCTCCCAGAATCCCCCCAACTCTTTAAACAGCTCCTCATGGTTTCGGGCATGGATAAGTATTTCCAAATCGCTACCTGTTTCCGCGATGAAGATATGCGCGCCGATCGCCAGCCCGAATTTACCCAAATCGACGTCGAAGTCAGCTTTTGCCATCCCGACGATATCATCTGGATCGTCGAAGGCTTGTTTGTCAATCTCTTTAGAGAATGCATCGGTAAATTTGTGAAAGCTCCCTTCATCCGCATGACGTATGCCGATTGCATGGAGTACTATGGCACCGATCGCCCAGATCTCCGATTTGGTATGTCTTTGATCCGCATCGACGATATTGCAAAGCATTCGACATTCAAAGTCTTCCTCGATACGCTCGCTAGTGGAGGATGCATCAAAGCACTCAATGTTAAGAAAGGCTCCGACATTTCAAGACGCCAAATCGATGCTTACATCGAATTCGTTAAACCGTTTGGCCTGGGCGGCCTTGCCTGGCTCAAAGTGACAGACGAAGGAACATCGTCTTCCTTTGGAAAATTTTTCACCGAGGATCAACTGAAAGAAATCACCTCCCGCCTAGAAATTGAAAAAGGCGATCTCGTATTAGTTGCGGCCGGCCCTGAGGCCCGCGTCAATCAAGGTCTGGACCAACTCCGCCGCCATATAGCGCAGGAAAGAAAGATGACTCCTGAAGGAGAACTCAGTTTCTTGTGGGTCACCGATTTTCCTCTTTTCCGCTACAACGCCGAAGAGGGCCGCATCGAAAGCGAACACCACGCCTTTACGGCTCCGCATCCCGATGATATCCACCTCCTGGACACCGATCCCTTGAAAGTCCGGGCACTGGCCTACGACATCGTGCTCAACGGATATGAAGTAGGAGGCGGGTCGCAGCGTATTCACAACAGCGAACTCCAAGAAAAGATTTTCCACATCTTGAAACTATCCCCCGATGAAATAAAGGAAAAATTTGGATTTTTCGTCGAAGCTCTCCAATATGGTACACCACCTCATCTGGGGATTGCTCTGGGGCTCGATCGCATCATTATGCTCCTGACGGGCACGGATAATATCCGCGACGTCATCGCCTTCCCCAAAACCGCGAAAGCCACCGATTTAATGACAGGAGCTCCCGCCCCTGTCACCGAACATCAACTGGCCGAACTTCAAATCCGTAGAAAATAATAGGACCCCTAGGATAAAGTTAGGGAGACACTGAATAACTCATTTGCTGGTGTCAATGGGCTTTTTGAGATCTTTTGTATTCCCCTCATCGCCCCTATGCAGCTACGCATAGGGGCATCTTCGGGGACTCCAAAATCTCTTCAAAAATCCCTATTGCCCCCGAAGCAAAGCAGTTATTCAGTGTCTCCTTAAGAACGAGTAGGAGCGATATATGTTTAAATATTTATTTACCATTCTGGGTGTGACTTCTCTCATAGCTGAAGAAGCCGCCCCCAAAACAGAAGAAACTGCACCCCCTGTCAAAACGGAGGTAGCGCAAGTCGCAAAAATTTCCGAAGCATTTGGCCATCTCATCGGCAAAAACCTCGAATCGACCGGATACAAATTTGATGTCGCTCAAGTCATTAAAGGACTTCAAGACGCCGCGGCTGGAAAAGATGCTCCGATGACAGAAAAAGAATGCGTTCAAGCGATCACTGCTGCGCAAGAAGCTGCCTATAAAAATCAGTCCGAAGAAAACCTCAAAAAAGCCAATGAATTCCTCGAAGGCAACAGCCAAAAAGAAGGGGTTGTCACTGTTGAGCCCGGCAAATTGCAATACAAAATCGAGCAAACAGGAACAGGCGCTGTTGTCGAAGAGCACTTTTCTCCGCTCATCCGCTACAAAGGTATGTTCGTCGATGGAACCGTCTTTGACTCTTCCAAAGACGAAGAACTCATCTCTTTAGACGAAACCATTCCTGGGTTTACAAAAGGCATTATCGGAATGAAAGAAGGGGAAAAACGCACTCTCTTTATTCACCCTGAACTCGGATACGGAACCAGTGGCTACCTTCCTCCCAACTCTCTCATTTCGTTTGAAATTGAAGTCGTCAAGGCCAACACCCCACCTGAACAATCAACAGAGTCCCTTTCATCGCACCCTAAAGAGCTCACCAATCCAGAAATCGCGCTCCCGAGCATCGACTCTCCCCCTGCTGTGCGTTGAAGATAGTTTTATTCCAACCCCAGATCCCGCAAAATGCGGGCAATATCGTTCGTACCTGTAGCGTTACAGGTACGGATCTTGTTTTAGTAAAACCCCTCGGATTTAGCACTTCAAGTAGGCATCTAAAAAGAGCCGGCCTCGATTATTGGGAAGGAGTTAACGTCCTCATCATCGATGACCTGATCGCCTACCTTGAAAATATTGCGGCGCCGTTTTATTTTTTTTCTAGCAAAGCCACTAAAAGCTACTCAACTGTTGACTATACAAGTGAAGATCATTTAGTTTTCGGCTCAGAGACATCAGGGCTCCCCGCTGTGATCCATGAGCGGTGGAAAGATAGATTTTATCGAATACCGATGAAGCCGGGCGCTCGATGTCTTAACCTTGCCACGTCGGCAGGAATCGTGCTATACGAAGCCAAAAGACAAGTTGGATGGTAAACCTCTTTAAATCACTCTTTGGGATGTCACTGACACTGCAGATGGCAGTGGCAACGGCTTTGGGTATTCTCCTGGGAGTACTTCTCGGAGATATTTGCTCTGTGTTCACGCCCTGGGGCAGCGCCTACATCTTGATCCTCAAAATCACCACCATTCCTTACTTAATTTGCGCCATCATTCATGGTGTGGGGAGATTGGTATCGTCATCAGCCAAGCAGATTCTGCAAAAAGGGCTCATCTTCATCGGATGCGCGTGGGCAATCAACATCTTGATGATCTACATTACGGTTTTTATGTTTCCCAGATCGCACGGCATCCCTCAAGGAAGCTACAGCGGAAAAACAGCGGAAGGCATCAACTTTGCACAGCTTCTCATCCCCGAAAACATCTTCTATGCCCTGACAAACAATATCGTGCCAGCCATCGTCGTCTTTGGAATTCTCATCGGAATCGCTCTAATGCACCTCAAAGAAAAAGCGATTTTCATGGATCTTTTAGAGACACTGGTCAATGCACTGACCCGCATCACGGGGTGGATCAGCCGCATCACACCCATTGGAACTTTTCTGATCATCGCCTCGCAAGTCGGCTCGATGAAACTCGTCATCGTTCAGCAGGTAGGGGCCTACTTAGCTCTCTATATTGCTACCACTCTTCTGATTGTATTTTGGGTTTTCCCGCAGTTTGTCAGCATGCTCACCACGGTCCCTGCCAAACGATGGGTCAAAGACCTCGTACCCATTTTGGTGCTGGCATACACGACCAACGTCGTCTTAGTCACTCTTCCGTTCATCATTGAACTCATCAAACGAGAAACCGAGCAATTTTACCAAAAAGATGGACGCATCAAAGACCAAATCCAAGGGATCGTCTCCATCATCTTCAATCTTCCTTTAGGATCTCTCTTCATCGCTATCTTCATCTTTTTTATCGCCCTGTTCTACCACTCGCCCCTCCATCTAGCGAGTCAGATACAGCTTTTCATGACCACTTTCTTAACGAGCCTCGGAGCCGTGGGTCTCGGGTCCTGGATCAATTCTCTGACCTTTTTGCTCGATAGCCTCAATCTTCCTCTCGACGCGATCGATCTGTATCTCTCTACACTTCCCTTCACCGCAGGATTCCAGTCAATGGTCTCCGCGATGGAAATCGCCTCCCTTTCCTTCCTCGTTGCTCTGGCCTGCCACAGTCTTCTTAAGTTCCGTTGGCATCAAATTCTGCGCAAAAGCGTTCTCACCATCGGACCCGTGATTTTCTTTGCCTTTGTCATCAAAATCTTGCATCCGTTTCCGCCCATTTCGAATCCTCACAAAAACATCTCTGAAATCCCCCTCACGCCGGAAATCGCCGTCCGCATTTATAAACCATCCGACAATCTTCCCTCTTCCCGATCGGGCGAGGTGTTTGAGCGGATTCTTCGCTCCAAAGTACTGCGCGTGGGCTACAATATCAATGCCCTTCCGTTTTGTTTTGAAAATGATTTTTCAGAACTCTCGGGCTACGATGTTTCGTTCGCTTTTGCCCTCGCTCGTGATCTCGGCTGCTCGCTTGAGATGGTCCCCATGTACTTTGGAGATATCGCGCAGGATCTCGAAAATGGTCTTTACGATATCGCCATGTCAGGACTGACCATTAACGAAGAGCGTCTAAGAAAAATGAGTTTCACCAACCCTTATCTCGACGCGCGCATTGTCTTCGTCATGCGAAAAAAACACCGCAAAGAACTGACTTCTATCGAAGCCATTCTCGAGCGACCCAGCGTCCAAGTTGCCGTCCTAAGAGGCTCGTCTTACGAGACACTAGCTCACACACTCTTCCCCGACAGTCAAATCGTCACCATCGATAACTACGACGACTATGCGAGATATCATCCCAATGCCGTACTCATCCGCGGCGAGCCCCAAGCGGTTGCCTGGAGCAACCACTATCCGAACTTCACCGTCGTCGTGCCCACTGAACCTCTGGGCAAAGATAGTTTAGGATATGCCATTAAGCAAAACGACGTCGCCTTTGTCTCTTTTATGAATCAGTGGCTACGCCTGAAAAAACACGAGGAATTTACCCAAAGACAATACGACTTATGGGTCCTGGGTAAAACGGAAACTGTGCTTGTCGAAGAGCCCAGATGGTCCGTCGTCCGCGATGTTTTCCACTGGGTAGATTAAACCCGTGTTTTAGCAGCAGAATGGATGAATTCTTTGAGAGCTGCTGCATCGCGAAGGCCTACTACTCGCCCCATTTCTTTTCCATTCTTGAACAAAATGAGCGTAGGAATAGAAGTGACCTGGTAGGAGGAGGCAATGCGCTGAGCATGATCGACGTCGATCTTTCCAATCGTCACATCTTTCATTTCTTGCGAGAGTTGCTCCAAAATAGGAGTCATCATACGGCAAGGACCACACCAGTCGGCGTAAAAATCGACTAGAGTTGTGCCTTGGCCGATATCGTTATCAAATGTATCTTCAGTGAACTTTTTCAAAATTTTCCTCCCGGCTTAAGTTCCTTTATCCTAGCAGATTGTTTTCCGAAAAACAAGGCACCGAGCTATAATGACTTTCCTGCGGCCATGGCGGAATTGGCAGACGCGCTAGATTCAGGTTCTAGTCGAGGCAACTCGGTGGATGTTCAAGTCATCTTGGCCGCATCTCTTCATGGAGGAATCCCTCGAGCACCAGCTTTTAACCATGCTTTCAGCGCCTCTAAAGCATCCGTAAGCGCCTCAGCTACAGCTTCTTTGGCTTTTTTGCTCTCAAGATGTTCGAATGATTCCCACCGAATAGGCGATCCAAAGACGCAGGTCGTTTTTCCCCATAATTTAGGCAGCTTTCTACGCTTGCCCCACACACGAGATGACCCATGTATATAGACGGGGACAACAGCTGCTTTAGTCCGCTCTAAGATAAGACCGATACCCGGTTTAATAGGCTGCAGCTCTCCATCAACAGAGCGTGTCCCTTCAGGAAAAAGGATCACTTTTTTTCCTTCTTTCAAAAGACCAAAAATAGTTTTTAAGACGCCGATGTCAGATGCGCCTCCGCTCACGGGATGGGCATTGAGCGCCGAGATAAATTTTCCAAAGATTTTATTTTTAAAGAGCGTCCCCCGCGCTAGAAAATGGACTTCTTCCGGCCAGGAAATCGAAACGAGGGGTGGGTCGAGAAAAGAAGCATGGTTGGCCGCTAAGATCGCTCCCCTCGGATAATAGTGCTCAAGCCCATAAATTTTGTGGCGATAAAAAATCTTACAAAAGGACCAAGCTAAAAAAATAATTATCCGGTACAGAAATTTAACGTGGAGCCGGGTCCATGGAGGGCGGCTACTTTTTTTGGCGATGTATTCGAGGATACGATCTGTCACCTCTTTAATGGTCAGATCAGAGGTGTCGATCACATAACTATCCAAGGGTTGGCGCAAAGGAGAAAGCGTCCGCTTAGAATCGTATTCATCTCTTTGTTGTAATTGTTTCAGAAGGGCTTCGCGACTGAGACCTTCGGCTTCATGGGGTCTCTTTTGGAGCATTTCGTCGAGGCGTCTTTGCGCCCGCACATCGGGCCGGGCTGTGAGAAAAATTTTATATTCGGCATGGGGAAAAACCGTCGTTCCCATATCGCGGCCTTCAAACACTCCGCCTTTTTTCGTGACGAACTTGCGCTGAATTTTCAAAATGGCTTCGCGAACAATGGGAAGCGCCGAAACAGGCGAGACAAACTGGTTGACAGCTTGTGAACGAATCTCTTTTGTAACATCGATTCCACTCGCAAAATAGTGGACTTCATCTCTGCGCAGTTTGATTTCAAAGGTAAAAGACTTGAGAAGTTCGGAAATTTGTTTGAGATCCGAAAGTGCGATCTTATGCTGCAAAAGGAGATAGGTAACAGAGCGATACATTGCCCCCGTATCAAAATAAGGAAGATGCAAGGCCTTGGCGACATTCTTTGCGAGAGTCGTCTTGCCAGTTCCAGCAGGTCCGTCGATAGTTACAATCATGGCCTTATAAAGAAATATACCACAGGAGAAGTAAAGAGCAGCGAATCAACCATGTCGAGAATTCCCCCGACGCCGGGAATAGAATTACTATCCTTGACTACAGCATCGCGCTTGAGAAGAGATTCGGCCAGATCGCCAATTTGGGCGAGTACGCCGATCACCATACCAATCCAAATCGCGTGGATAAGTCCGAGATGGAAAGAAGACATGGAAAACGCCTGACTCAAAAGAGAATAGATGACACTCAGCAAGACAGCTGAAACAAATCCGCCGATAGCGCCCTCGACTGTTTTTTTGGGGCTGAGTTGCCGCGCCAGGGGCCGGCTTCCCCACAATTTCCCTGCGAAATATCCTCCAATGTCCGTTACTTTTGTCACTGTGATGAGATAAAAAAGCCACCAACGTCCGTCTTGCAAAGCATATTGAGAAGAAAAAGGATAAAGGATGGCCATCATGAAGCTAAAGGGAAGAGCAATATAACAGACGCCAAAAAATTCAACGGCGATATTGAGAAGTGCATTACTCGTCTCCTTAAAATGAGCGATAAAGAAAGAGATGAATCCCAGAATAATAATGAGCAGTGCGAGCTTAGAAAACTCGGGATACGCTGAAGAAATATAGAAAGCGATCACTTCAAAAACCGCCACAGCAATCATCAGTTTGGAAGCGGGCTGCAGTCCTTTAGATTTTGCCATCTGCGCATATTCCCAAATGGCCACTCCTGTGATCGTCGCTATCGTGAGCACGAGCAAAATATTAACGATCGGGTGGTAAGAAAAAAAGATCAACAGAGCCACGATGATGATCGCAGTGCCAGATAGTAAAAGACGCTGGGATAGATCATTCATCTTACGAAGATTTAACATCCTGCTCTCCTTTCTCGACGTTGATAATCGAGCAGCGCTTGTACGAGATGATTTTCATTAAAGTCCGGCCACAGTACATCGGTAATGTGGATCTCTGAATAGGAGATCTGCCATAGCAAAAAATTACTCAGACGAAGTTCTCCGCTGGTGCGAATGAGAAGCTCGGGATCTTGCCACTCAGCGGTATCGAGATACTCCGAAAGGATTTTCTCAGAGATAGCTTCTTTATCCAACTTTCCTTCTAAACAATCGGTAACAACCGATGAAACAGCGCGGCGAATATCATCGCGCGCTCCGTAGTTGATAGCGAGAACAAGATTGATACGGCTGCCATGAGCTGTCGCGGCTTTTGTTTCCTCTAAAATACTGAGCACATCCGAAGGGAGTTTTTGCAAATCACCAATCGCATCGAGACGCACACCTTCTCGCACCATACGCTCGCACTGTCCAGATAAGTACATTTTGAAGAGTTGCATGATGCCTTCGACTTCCTCTTCACTTCTGTTCCAATTTTCTGTGGAAAAAGCATAGACAGTTAAGACTTCGATGCCAAGATCAGAAGCAGCATCGACGATATCCATGAGAGCCTCAGCCCCTTTCCAGTGACCGATCGTAGTTGAAACGCCGTGCTTTTGAGCCCAACGCCGATTCCCATCCATGATGATCGCCACATGTTTAGGAACGCGTTTTAACCCAACTTCTTCAGGTGCTGTCGAGTGCATGAACCTCTCTTCAAAAAGAGTCAACCATATCTCAAGTATTCTTTTTTGGGTACCAAAAGATTGCCTTAAATTCTGTTCATCAGAGAAGATGAATCTTTATTAAAGGAGATTCAATGAAAAAGATTTTTTTTATTGCTACAGGATTAAGCTCAATACTATTTGCAGAGGAAGCTACAGAGCGTGCCTTGGATCATCGATTTTTCATAGGCCCCGACATTTTTTGGGATCATACCGATTTTAACCCCCCTGAAAAGGAAGGAATCAAATTCAAATATAAATCCAACAGCCCCATGTTTGGGATTCGTGTTGGGTATGACTATTTGAAATCCAATTGCATTTACTATGGAGCCTATATCATGTCCTCCGCAGGGCATCAATCCTCCAGAGAAGAAGGTAAAACCCCCTTCACACTTCCCGAGCGTAAAAAAGAATCAGGTTACCGCACGTTTTCTAATGCGGAAGGTCGTATCGGTTATAATTTTAAAAGCCCCCTCTTTGCGCGCACCACAGTGACGCCCTTTATCGGAGGTGGTGGCTTTTTCAATAAGCGAAAAGGAAATCACAATTTTAATTGGGGATACGCAACGCTCGGTGTTCGATTAAATTTTGGCTTTACGGAAGATCTCGATATCGGCGCCAATTTAAAAGTGATGAATGCGTTTAACGATGTCTGGGGATTTGAAGGAGCTCTTCCTTTGACTTGGAAAATCTGCCATCGCTGGGATTTTCAGCTCGAGCCTTATTACCTAAGACCCGACGCCAAATGGCCAACGCAAATTTTGGGTTCACGATTCCTATTTGGCTATCGATTCTAAAGGTTAGTCTGCGCCGCATTGAGAAGACGATAAAGCTGGCCTACAAGATAGAATGGAATGGACAAAAGAGAATATTCCCCAGCCTCTGTAATGCGTATAGAGCCTAATCGAGGAACTCCTGAGTTTATTCTTACCGCAATTGGTTTCTTTTTTTCTTTCATGAATTGGTGAAGAGATTTTAATGTTCCTGTTGTCCCAGCCTTTACCTCGATAGGAATGATCTGAGTTTCATGCTGAATAATATAGTCAACTTCCGCTGCAGAACCCTTCATATCTCGCTGCCAATAATAAAGAGAGGGCGGGATATAAGGAGGTGCAATGGTACGCAGCAACTGACCCACTAGTTGTTCAGCCATGCCTCCATTGTTAATCAAGGAAATGTCCGTGATAGATCTGAGTTGGTGTAAGGAAAGCCCCAGCGATACACTGCAGAGGCCGCAATCCAGCATGATCACTTTTGAAAATTTCTCGTCTGCTTCTGCAGCAAGAGGTAATCCATTGGCTGAGGTTGCAATAATGCGATGGCACACTCTTGCCTTGGCAAGTAAATCAAGAGCTTTTTTTAAAGGCAGGGCTTCGACATCAGAGTTTGCATGTTTATAGACAAATTTATTTCCTAGCTGGCGAGGAACAGAACTCATCACATCTTCGAGACGCTCCGTTGATAAACGGCCTCTATATTTGGCAAAATCATCTCGATAAGTAGCAAGTAAATCAAAATGTATTTGATTCACTGCTTGAGGTGATTTTTCTTTTATCCAATTAGCAACAGCAGCAGGCATTCCGCCAACAATGAGATATTCTTTAATCAATTTATTTAATTGTAAATGAAGAATTTCTGGAATGGTAATATTCCAAGTATAATTTTGCAAATATTTTACAAGCTCGTTTTGATCCATCGCGTTTAAAAACTCTTCAAAAGATAAAGGCTCCAAATAAAAATAATTAATTCTCCCAACGGGCATACTAAATTCGTGTTGAGCTAAAGCAAAATCTAATAAAGAGCCTGCGGCAACGACAGGAAGCTCCGGCATATCTTCTGCAAACCAACGCAGTTTTTCTAAAAGGTGAGGTGCCGCCTGGATCTCATCCATAAATAGAATAGATTTCGATGGATAAACTTTGCCTCCCATTGCGGCTGCTATATTAACAAGTATTTCTTGAGGGTCATTGGACGAGAATAAAGACTCTTGATCAGGCCGCTTCTCGAAGTTAAGTTCGATCAGGTGTCTTCCTTGTGAATTGGCTAAATCTCGAATAAGCCATGTTTTTCCAACTTGACGAGCCCCCCGAATCACAATGGGTTTTCGAGTGCTCGAATTTAACCACTGAATGAGAAATGCGGTATACTGGCGTTTCATAGATCTTTCCTTTTCTGTATCTTAAGTCTTTTTTTATATTTAAGTCCATAAAAGAAGGGGATCTTTTCCAGGTTAACACCGCAAAAGAGACGGTTGTTTAATGGCGATAAAACGTATCTTATTGATTGTTAATGGTTAATAAAGGCGCATTAAGGAGTAGCCCCATTTAAGGTCTGCCTACCACTAAAGGGCTTATCGTTACCCACATCTTTTTGAGAGGGCAGGCTGGGCAGGATATTTTAAAGATTGGAGTCTCTTCTATCTTGCTTACCTTGCCGACGGAGCCGATCCTGCATATCCTGTACGCTTTAATTGCATATTGAGCGCATGCTGGACAGAATGGTCTTAAATATATATGCTGAGTAGTTTATAAAAGGATTTTTTCATGGACAAGCGCAAACGTTGGCAAGCCTTCTTGATCACTCTCGTCATCGTTCTCACCGTTTATAATATTTTGCCCACGGTATTTTTCTACTCCAAACCCCTCAAAGACTCGATCGACCAAAAGAGGGCACTGCAGGTAGAAACCGGCATTGCAGATCGCATCAATGACATGGGAGAAGATGCCCTCTCTTGGGCGCGTTCCTACACCAAACTTCTGGGGATAAAACCAACATCTATTCAACTAGATAAGGACAACCCGCGCTTTATTCATCTCACATTCACGAGCACTGAAGAAGCGAGCGCGTTTCGAAAAACATTCCCACGGGCGGGAAGTCTCATCTCTTTTGCTCCTGCGCAACTCGGTCTATACGATAACGATCCTGCCAGCAAAACAGTTACCATTAGCCGCCGCATCCCCGTTCAATTCGATAGAGAGCACCTCAGTAAATACTTCGAATTTGCTACCGTGCGCGGTGAAAATGGAAATTTCACAGACGTTTACCGAGCTCTCGTAACCGATCGCGTGATGGAACTAGGGGGCGTGCTAGGAGGATCGGGTGAAAATGCCCGGCTGGCCGAAGCTATCGTTGAACATGCAGACGATCCCGCCATCTCCGAGCTCGCCTTGCAACTGAGCCAAAATTTGCTCGGATTTACAAAGAGTTTTGATGAAAAATCACCCGCTGCTAAGCGGTATTTTGCTTCTCTTTCTCAAGTCGACACCTCTGACCGAACCCTCTTTATCGATCGTTTAATCTCGGGACTTGCGCGGATTAAAGATAAAACTAGGCTCGATCGGATCGCTCTATCACAAGAAAAAGAGAGCGGAAATGGCCTCGAAACCGCCAAAGAACAACGCTTAAATGTTCTCACTTCGCGCGAAAAAACGCTATCCGATGCTGAAAACTTGCTCCGCCGCAATGCTTTGGTGGCTTCGCAAGGACAAACCCCTTGGAATTTCGCCGCTGTAGCCGCACTGATCAAAGAGGCAGCCCAGGCAAATTCTCTAACGCAAACTATTTCTCTTGCGGGACACAACCCTTATCTGGAGCAAATCGTGATCGATTTGCCAGGCGAAAAAATCACGCTCATTCCATACGCAGATATTGCGGATAAGCGGCAAACACAGATGCAAGCTGTCGATCAACTCCTCTATAATGAAATGGCCTTTGCCTCTCGTCAATCGGGAGAAACGATCAAGCCCAGCAAAGACCAGTTTGAAATCGCCCTCCACGATCTTCAGGGCACGAAAAGTTTTCTCGCCCTTCGTCTCAGCACCATAGCAGAAGCCGTGGCGAAAGAAACAGCCGGCACCGTCGCCACAGAGTGGATGCCACAGCATGCCGACTTAAAACGAGATGTATTCCCGATTTGGGATTTTGAAACTTATCAAAAACTCTCTGCAGCTCAGAAAAAACTCGGCCTCGTGATTTTTGCTCCTGCCATCCAAGGCAAGATGCCGCCGAAGGGTTTTAGGATGAATTCGGTCTACGTCATCGCCAAAGGGATCGACCAAGTCCTTCAGCGATTTGAAAACCGCCCTGACTCTGCTGAAGCGCAGCAGTTCATGGAAGATTTCCAAGCTCTACAGCAGATCCTTCAAAAGAATGGGTTCATCGGCTACAGCGCTAAAGCAGTGAATGCGGCTCCTGAATTTGCCGGCGACTTCATCTTTGAGGGCGAGGATTACTACCAAACTGTTTTGAAAGCTACGCGAGAAGACTTCCTAGTGCGCGGAACGAAGCGCTATGCCACGCTCGAATTTAGCACCGTAGAGCAGCGAATTTTAACGGAAAACAAAATCGATAACCACATCCATGAAGACCTCCTCAAGTGGCGCGATGACTACCATGCAGCACAAGTGAACTTGCGCGGCACCAACAAATATGATGTGCCTGCACCAACGCGCAGTGTCCTTCTCAGCAATTTAAAACTCAGCGCCGTCAAATACTTCCGCGGCGACGATCGCAAAGTCCTTCACTGGGGCCTCGACATGTCCGGCGGTAAAACCGTCCAAATCGAGCTGCGCGATAGCAAAAACCACGTCGTGACAAACGATGCCGACCTTCGCCAAGGGATCAATGAGCTCTACAGCCGCGTCAATAAGATGGGCGTGTCTGAAGTGAACATTAGGCAAGAAGGAAGCACCATTTCCCTCGATTTCCCCGGCTCCCAATCTTTGTCTGCTGCAGAGCTCGTCAAAGCCTCGACCATGTATTTCCACATCGTCAATGAAAAGTTCATGACAAATCCGGCTCTCGCAGAAGCTTCTCAGCGCTTCTTACAAGAAGTGTGGAACGAAGCCCTCATCACGGGCCGTAAAGACGGCGAAGAACTCAGTCGCATCGCCTGGCGCCATCTCTATGGCAGCACCGGAGAAGGCGAGTCTATGCAACCCCAAAGCCCCTCCGCCAAAACCCTCTTCGATAGTGGCCTGCGCCTAGCGGCTCCCGGCGCTGATGTCAGCAGCGCCTTCAACGATCAAACTTCTAAAATTGCTATCCTGCGCGGAGATGACTACACCGAGTGGCACGGACAAACCCATCCTCTTCTTATCGTCTTCAACAACTTTGCCTTAGAAGGATCGAACCTCGAAAACGTCCACGCCTCTTATGATCCCTCCAAAGGAAACTTCCTCGCGTTTGGCATCCAAGGCGGCGTAGCACGCGACACTCTTGAAGCTTGGACTAGCACCTTTGCGAAAGAAAAAGTTGTGGGAACACAACTTGAAACTGAGTCCCGTGGCCGCGGTTGGCGCATGGCGGTTATCCTCAACGGATCCGTCATCACCGCTCCCACGCTCGATTCAGCCTTGCGCGATAGCGCTTCGATCACCGGCAGCTTTACGCAGCGAGAAGTTAGCCTCCTTGAAGCCGATCTCAAAGCGGGATCTCTGAGCTTCACACCGCGCATTCTCTCGGAGAAAAACGTAAGCCCAGAACTCGGAGCCCAAGAGCGCATGAGTGGTATCATCGCCATGGTCTGCTCTCTCGTCCTCGTTTTGGTCGCCATGATCACCTACTACCGCTTTGGCGGCATCGTCGCTTCTGTTGCCGTACTTTTTAACCTGCTCGTCATCTGGGCCGCGCTGCAAAATATCGGAGCAACGCTCACCCTCGCAGGGATCGCCGGCGTCATCTTGACTGTCGCTATGGCCGTCGATGCCAACGTCCTCGTATTCGAAAGGATCCGCGAAGAATTTGCTGCGTCGGGCCGCATTGCCACTGCTGTCCATGCCGGTTATCGCAAAGCCCTTTCTGCCATCGTCGACTCCAACGTCACGACCATTATCGCCGCGCTCATTTTGATGAACTTTGATTCGGGCCCTATCCGCGGATTTGCCGTCACCCTCATCATCGGTATCGTTTCATCTCTTTTCACTGCGCTCTTCATGACTCGGTTTTTCTTCTCTGGTTGGGTGCAAAATCCCGAGCACAAAGAGCTCAAAATGCGCTCGCTTTTCCGCGCTCCTTCTTTCAACTTTCTCAAATACACCAAGCCGACACTCATCATTTCGGCTGTTGTCATCTTGATCGGAACTTATTTCCTCGTCGCGGGGCGGCAAACGATCTTCGGCATGGATTTCACGGGAGGATATGCTCTCACCGTTGAACTTCCCACCGATGGAAAAGGGGAGTATCGCACCGCTGTTGACGAAGCCCTTTCTAAACAAGGACTCTCTGGTGGAGAATTCCAAGTCCGAGAAATGAGCCCGGAAAACAACGTGCGTATTTTCCTCAGCCGCAGCCTTCAAAATTCGGGCCGACCTTTCTACAATATGCCCGATGATCTTGGTGATAAAGAAGTAGCCTACGCCTTCCAAAACAACCCTAAAATTGCTTGGATTGTCGGTGCCCTTACCGCTTCTCACATCCAATTGTCTCCGGATGTGCTCTCATCCCTCGACAAAAACTGGACCTCGATCAGCGGACAGATGTCCGACTCGATGCGCAACGGTGCGATCTTAGGCATAGCCCTCGCGCTCGGCGCCATCTTGATCTACATCACGGTGCGTTTTGAATTTAAATACGCCATATCAGCGACCTTATGCCTTGCGCACGACGTCCTTTTCTGCATCGGCGTGCTCGCACTCGCCCATAGTATGGGACTGCCTGTACAAATCGACCTGCATACCGTCGCCGCTCTGACCATGATCGTGGGATATTCACTCAACGACACCATCATCGTCTTTGACCGCATCCGCGAAGAGATGCGCCTCAGACACAAGGCGTCTCTTTCCGACATCATCAACCATGCTCTGAACGTAACCCTCAACCGCACCATCATGACGTCGGGCATTACGATCATCGCCCTTCTTCCGCTCCTCCTTCTCGGCGGAAGTACCATCATCGGCTTTGCGTTCGTGATGCTCATGGGTGTCATCTTTGGAACCCTATCATCGCTCTTCATCGCAGCGCCGCTGATGCAATTTTTCCACCGAAGAGAAAATAAAATGGACAAGCTGGCGCTCAATGGGTCTTAAAGGGACAGGTCCTCTGTGGGTTTACCCCAAGATAGATGCCGAGTGGACGAAAAACATCGCCCAAGAGTTCAAAATTCATCCGGTCACAGCACAGGTTCTGACCGCGCGCGGCTTTTCCGACATCGATGAAGTCCACGATTTTCTCTACGCCAAACTCCCCGACCTCTACGACCCCGATTTATTCCCCGATATGGACCGCGCCGTCGCGCGCGTCCTGAAAGCTCAAGCCCAAGGAGAAAAAGTTCTCATCTACGGCGACAACGACGTCGATGGCATCACCGCCGCAGCTCTTCTCACCGAGTTTCTTCAATATGTCGGCATCTACGCCATCTACTACATTCCCAATCGCATTTCTCTCAAAGAAAGCGTCATGCGCCATGCCGTAGAATACGCAAAGAAAAACAAATGCACCCTTCTCATCACCGTCGACTGCGGCATCACCGCCGCCGATGAAATCGAAGAAGCTGCCCGCCACGGCATCGACGTCATCGTCACCGACCACCACGAACCCACCGCCCGGCTTCCCCATACCGCCGCCACTCTCAATCCCAAACTCGTCGCCAGCACCTATCCCAACCGCGAACTCACCGGCGTCGGCGTCGCTTTCAAACTCGCCCACGCCATCACCAACGAGCTCATAGAAAAAGGCGCTCTCAGCTCAGGCCGCATCGACCTCAAAAGGTACCTCGACCTCGTCGCCCTCGGCACCATCGCCGATATGGGCGCCCTCATCGATGAAAACCGCATCCTCGTCCGCTACGGTCTGCGTCAAATGCGCAAAGGCCGCCGCATGGGCCTTGCCAAACTCTGCGCCCTCTGTGAAATCAAAATGAGCGACATCTCCACCATCGACATCGCCTCTAAAGTCGCTCCCCGCCTCAACAGCCTCGGCCGCATCGCCGATCCCAACAAAGGCGTCGAACTCCTCCTCCTCCGTGATCCCACCGCCGCCGAAAATCTGGCCCGCGAACTCGACCTCAACAACCAAGAGCGGCAAAAAATCGAGCGCCGCGACTCCGAAGACATCGACACCCACCTCTTTCACCACCCCCAACTCTTCAAAGAGAAAGCCATCGTCCTTTCCTCCAACAAATGGCACCCTGGCGTTATCCCCATCATCGCCGCCCGCATCGCCAAACAGTACAACCGACCCACCACCCTCATCGCTATCGAAGACGGCGTCGGCAAAGGCTCCATGCGCACCATCCCCGAGTTCCCCCTCCTCCCGGCCCTCAAAGAACTCGCCCCCCTCCTTCTCAACTTCGGAGGGCACGACTACGCTGCCGGCCTCACCATCGACGAGGATAACATCCCCCAGCTCACCGAGAAGTTCATCGCGTTTGCCAACCAAAAACTCCACGACCAAGATATCCAAGCCAAACTTCCCCTCGATGCTCCCATTCCGTTCAACGAACTCACCTTCGAATTTATGGAATCATTCAGCCTTCTCGAACCGTTCGGCAATGGCAATCCCGTCCCCATCTTCTATTGCGATGCCAAGCAAAGCTGGCCTCCCAAAGTTGTCGGAAAGGCCCACCTCAAACTCTATCTAGAACAAGACGGTCGTGTTTTAGAGGGCATCGCCTTTGGCATGGCAGATAAGCGCCCCACGATCCTGAAGAAAAACATGCCTCTGCACATCGCGTTCACGCCGCATATCAATACGTTCATGAACAAGTCGAGCATCCAGCTGCACATCAAAGATTTTAAGCCTCTTTAGCACTCTTGCTGTCAAATACAATGTTCTGCTTTACTAGACGCCATGAATTTTGCGGTGCGTTTCCACACTCACATCGATGCATTCCACAAAACCCTCGCTCATATTCCGAAAGAATATAGCAAGACGATGACCTTCCTTGCGGCTCAAGGCCCTCTTCTCAAGCAACTATCTCTTCGCGCTTTAAAAGCAGGAGGAAATTTTGTTTGGAGTCATAGACAGCTCTTTGTATTCGGAGCCGTATGCGCCTTAGCAATGCTCATTGCCGATTACATCAGAAAAAGAAGGCCTCTATACCCAACAGTCACACTTCAATCTTCCCTGACGACGGCCCAAGTTGAAATTGCGATTCCAGGCGCTAAGCTTGATCCCCCTAATGTGACTCTTACTTTTTGCATCGATTTAAGCGGTAGCATGAATGATGAAGGTCGATTGGACCAAGTAAAAGAAGGCATTATTGCTGTTTTGAAAGATGCTCAATCCGTCGTAAATCATAATCCCCAAACCAAGATCAGCTATTCTATAGTGGGCTTTACGGATACCGCTAAAACTATTGCCTCCTCTACTACCATTCTTCAAAATGAAAAAAAGACAGATGAAACCATTTCCCAAATTCAGCAGCTAAGTCCCAATGGAAACACAGACATTCTTGCAGGACTAACTGAGGCCACAAAAATGCTAACGGTCTTTGCTTCTAAAGATTCAAAAGCGTCTCATACGATCGTCTTATTAACAGACGGAGATAGTAATATAAACGACCGGCTTTCAGCAATTCACTCTACGATCGCTACTCACCATGCAACTTTATTTGGAATTGGGATAGGAGCCGGTCATAAGGAAGAGACCCTCCAAAAGATCGTAACTTCTGCGGAATTTAAAGGAGAATATATTGCGACCACGCAGAAAGGGGTAACGATTGAAAATTCCATCCGCAAGATTTATGAGCAAGCTATCGCTTCTTTCAGCAATTTAAAATTTACTTGTTCTCAGCTAAAGGATGGCGAATGGTCACTGGACCGCTCTTCTAACGGCTCTGTCCCCGCATTACCCTCAGGGCATACCTTGAAAACTAAGATTAAAATTCATGAGGAGAGATTAACAAAGTCTCTCGATCTAAAGAAAGTGGTATTTCGGCTCGATTTCACCGATATCCATGGCAAACAAGGGTATGTTGACCTCCCCTGGAAGCCCAATTCGATAGTAGATCCTCAATTAATCAAGGGATAAAAAAAGAGGCGATATCTTCCGATATCGCCTCTCGAAAGCCTTGCAAGGCAATCCTCTAACTACTTACATAGCTTGAGATTGCGTATCTTTCTTCGCCAGGTAGTTTTCCTGGTACGCTTTCACATCATTGATGTGAATGACCCATGCAGCGCCTTTGCGGATAGCTTTCATCAAGCCAACGCGTGTCGCGTAATAGATCTTTTGCGCAGGTACGTTCAACATCTTAGCAACTTGATTAATGGAGAAATACCCTTTGTTATTGTCAAACAACAGCTCCCCAGCGTACATCGATTTTGTACGGGAGTACTTTTGCTTGCGGTATTCATCCAAGTCACTCAGATCAATCGTCCAACGTGCGGCATCTTTCGACGCTTTCAGCTTTTTTTGCTTAATCGCGACGTAAATCGCTTGGCGCGTTACGTTGTTGATCTTAGCTGCTTCGGTGATTGAGACGACCCGTTTGCCAGAAGCGTCTTGCGCTTGTGACATTTGGTGTTGTGGATCGTTAATCATTTTTTTTATCCTCCTAACAGTTAGTTGGTTGAGTCATTTCTGACTCGCTTTTCTCACTAAGTTTTTGCAGCTTTTTTATTATTAAAAGTTATTATGCCTTAGTAGATTATTAATTATGTCATATAAACGCATTGAAATCAAGGGTCTTTTCCAAGGACTTCCGTCTGGCTATAAACTATTATTTTTAATGGCACGAAACCAGGGTGATACGATAAGCTCCGATTTAAGGTTGATGCATGTTAGGGTGGATCAAGGCGTTTAATTATAAGAATCTTAGAATGAGATGGTTATATCTCACTGCTCTCCTGTGTCTTATAACTGCCTTAGATGCCAAGCCTCCCGAACTTACCGCTAAAGATACCTATCATAAGGTCAAAGAGATCCTAAGGTCGCACGCCTGCCACCATGAGCTGACCCCTGAGCTGATGAAAAGAGGGTTCGATAACTTCCTCGAAGAGCTCGATCCCAACAAAATCTACTTTCTCCAGGGAGAAATTGCTCCATGGACAAGTCCCAGTGACGAGCTTTTGACAAAAGCGCTGCAAGAGTTTCGTACGGAGGAATTTTCTGTCTTTTACGAAATACATGCCGCGATGAAAAAGGCCGTCGAGCGCAGGAATCGAATAGAAGCCAAACTTGCCAAAGCTAAAGTTCCCACGAAAGTCGATGCGGAGAATTTTAAAGATTTGCCCTGGGTAGCATCCGAAGAAGAGCTCTATGAGCGCCTTCTTAAAATCAAAGGACTCCAAGTCGAAACCGCTGCGAAATTTGATAAGGAAGTTCAATCGACATTTTTTCAGCGCATCGATAAGCGTCGCAAAATCCGCGAAGAAGAATTAGTCGGTGGAAGTAAGGAAGAGCAAAATCAACATGTTTTAGCGCTCATTTTGAAAGCGATGAGTACGGCGCTGGATTCACAGACGAATTATTTTACTCCTGCAGAAGCCACGCAATTCATGATCCAAGTGCAGCAACGCCTCTTTGGCATCGGCGCTCAGCTGCGCGATGATCTCAATGGTTTTACTATCACGAGAATTTTAGAAGGAAGTCCCGCAGCTGAAGGGGATAAACTCCACATCGAAGATCGCATCATCGCAGTGAATGGTGTTCCTGTCGTGGGCATGGAGATAACTGAGGCAGTTCAGCATATTCGGGGTCCTCAAGGAACAAAAGCTATCCTCACAATTTTGCGCGGCGAAGAAAAACTCGATGTCGAAATCACACGCGGAGAAATCGTTCTCAAAGAATCGCGTCTCGAATCGAGCATCGAGCCTTTTGGTGACCTTGCGATCGGTGTGCTCAAACTCTTTTCCTTCTATCAAGATCAAAAATATAGCTCGGCCTCCGATCTTGCCCAGGCGATCCATGATCTTCAAAAGGAGCATGATCTTAAAGGCGTCATTCTCGATTTAAGAGGAAATGCGGGCGGACTCCTTCCCCAAGCGGTGAGTGTCGCGGGTCTTTTCATGTCCAAAGGCGTCGTCGTTTCCGTAAAAGATAATACGGGAAATGTTCAGCACCTGAGAAACATCGAATCCAAGATCGTTTGGGATGGCCCTCTGATCATTTTGACCAATCGCACGAGCGCTTCTGCCGCGGAAATCGTCGCTCAAACGCTCCAAGAATATGGAAGAGCGATCATCGTCGGCGACGAAACGACATATGGAAAGGGCACCTTCCAGACATTTACCCTCGAATCGACCCATACTGCCAAAGTCAACCCTAAGGGAGAATACAAGGTAACACGCGGAAGATATTATACTGTGTCAGGGAAAAGCCCCCAACTCGTGGGTGTAAAAGCCGATATCGTCGTCCCTAGCGTCTTCTCCGCGATGGAAGTGGGGGAAAAGTTTTCCAAATATCCCCTCGAAACGGACCAAATTGCTCCCTCTTTTGACGACGACCTCCTGGATATCCCCGCCCTGCACCGCTACCAAGTCGCCAAGCTCTATAAATTCGATCTGCAGCCCATCATGAAGACCTATGAACCCTTCATGAGCCAACTGCGCCAAAATACCGATCTTCGTCTGAAAGAAAACACAAACTATCAAAAATTTCTTGTCGACATAGGTAACAAGAATTTTAACTCTCTCGATGAAACCGACGTGCAGATGAAAGAAGCCGTCAGCCTGATGAAAGATCTTCTTTTCTTGAATCGTTAACTCCAAAGAATTATACTTTTTTCCATGAAACCTGTACGTGTTCGTATTGCTCCGTCTCCGACCGGCGATCCCCATGTGGGAACGCTCTATATGGCCGTCTTCAACCTGATTTTTGCACGGCATTTTAAAGGAAAGTTTTATATCCGTATTGAGGATACCGATCGCTCGCGCTCGCGTCCTGAATATGAAGAAAACATTTACAAGGCGCTGAGCTGGGCTGGCATAAAATGGGATGAGGGTCCCGATGTCGGAGGTCCTTTTGGTCCCTACAGACAATCCGAACGCACCGAAATCTACCAAAAACATGTCCAGCAGCTCCTAGATAATGGCAAAGCCTATAAGTGTTTTGCTACCCCCGAAGAGCTCGCCGAGATGCGCGAAGTGAGCGCAAAAACAGGATCGAGAGTAGGGTATGACCGCCGCTACCGCAATTTAAGCCCTGCAGAAGTGGCCGAGCGCGAAAAAGCAGGACAACCGTACGTCATTCGCCTGAAAGTTCCTCTTACCGGAGAATGCGTCTACGAAGACGGCATTAAGGGACGCATCACAGTACCCTGGGCCGATATCGATGACCAAATTCTCTTAAAATCGGACGGGTTCCCCACGTACCATCTCGCATCGGTTGTCGACGACTATCTCATGCAGACATCGCATGTGATCCGCGGCGATGAATGGATGAGCTCGACACCCAAACATATTCTCCTCTACCAAAGTTTTGGCTGGGAGCCGCCCGTGTTCATGCACATGCCGCTGCTCCTGGGAAAAGAGGGAAAAAAGCTATCGAAGCGAAAAAATCCCACTTCTATTTTTTATTACCGCGATTGCGGCTATTTGCCCGAGGCTCTCAATAACTTCCTCACCCTTATGGGCTACAGCATGCCCGGTGACCGAGAAGTCTACTCCCTCGAAGAGATCATGAAAGAGTTTGATCCGAAACGCATCGGCGTCTCGGGAGCCTTTTTCGACATCCAAAAACTCGATTGGATCAACCAGCAATATCTCATCAAAATGGTCCCGGAAGATCAGCTGTGGAATCGCATCCGTACTTGGGGCTTCAACGATGAGTTCATGAAAAAGCTCATGCCGCTCTGCCACACGCGCATCAAGACGTTTGGGGAGTTCATGGAACTGTGCAATTTCTTCTTTATCAACCATCTTGCCTACACCGACACTCTCTTTACGTTCACCGATACTCCTAAAGAAAAATCGGCACAGATGGCGCAATGCATTCTCTGGAGCCTCGACGAACAAGAAGACTGGGGACGATCGGGAATTGAGCAAGCTTCTAAGGATGTGGCCGCTGCTTTTGGGGCCAACCATAAGAAAGTCGTCATCCCTATTCTGTACGGAGCCATCATGGGCAAGCACCACGGACCACCGCTTTACGATGCCTTTGAGCTCCTCGGAAAAGACCGCTGCCGCGCCCGGCTCCTTCAAGCCATCGATTTTTGCGGCGGTATTTCCAATAAAAAGATGGACGCCCTAGCCAAAGGCTGGGCCAGCAAAAGCTTACTTACCGTCGGTTGAAGTTTCTTTTTCTTTTTCCGTTTTGGAAATGATATAGGAAGGTTGATATCCAGTATCGGCGCAACCGACCAAAAATGAGAGTAATACGAATAAAATGATGAACATATCGTCGTTGTACACATTATGAGAAAATATGTCTAGACACCCGCTATATGTCGCGCGGATAAAAGAAAGGTACGCCCTTACCAAGCCAGGTTCCACCAAGGCAACCTACCATATCGTCTTGGACCTACAAGGCTGTCCTTTTTCTTTCAAAGTCGGCGATTCTTTGGGTATTTATCCCCACAACGATCCACTGATCGTCGAAAGATGGCTCTCCAGATTAGAAGTTGCAGGAGAAACACAAATCACTGATTCGCGTAGCGGTCAAATGATGTCTCTTGAGTCATTTCTCGCTGAAAAAGCCAACTTGGGACGCGTGACGCCCAAACTCGCAGAAGTTTTATCCTATACAGGACCGCTCGATATCGATCCTCTGGAAATATTAAGGCCCATGGCCGCGCAGGAACTTGTTTCTCTGCTCGCACCCCTTCTTCCTCGTTTTTACTCAGTGGCTTCCTCTCTTATCGTTCACCCTAATGAAGCTCACTTGACGGTGGTTCTTTCAACGTATGAATACCAGGGAGAAATTCGGTATGGCGTGGCTAGTCATTTTCTCTGCCATTTAGCTATCCCCTACGTCACACCGATTTTGTGCTACGTACAACCCGCCGCTCATTTTACGATACCTGCCGAGTCTCACCTCGATCTGATCATGATCGGTCCAGGAACGGGCGTCGCCCCTTTCCGCGCCTTTATGCAAGAGCGCCTGGCCCTAAGCGCGACGGGAAATCACTGGCTCTTTTTTGGCGAGCGCCACCGCGCCACCGATTTTCTCTACGAAGACTTTTGGATGGAGCTCAGTCAGCAAAATAAGCTGCGACTCGATCTCGCATTCTCCCGCGATCAAGCTGAGAAAGTCTACGTACAGCATAAAATGGAAGAAAATGCTGCCGAGATATGGGATTGGATCAGCCGGGGTGCTTATACGTATCTTTGCGGGGAAGCCGACCCGATGGCAAAAGAAGTCGAACAAACCCTTCTCAAAATTTTCGAAATCCACGGAAATCTTTCCACTGAAGCAGCTAGACTCTTTCTCAAGACACTCAGAAAAGAAAAACGGCTCCTTGCCGACGTCTATTGAGCTACGGGAATTTCGTGCGTAATGCGATACGTTCTTACCGGCTCCATAACGCTTAAGTGAACTTCTTCTATGATCGACTTTTCTCGCAAAATAGCGGCGATGCGCTCTAAAGCGATTTGCATCGAAGTTTCGCTCTCAATTACCAAGGGTAAAATAATCAGATCGGCGCATTCCTCTGCCGCTTTTTTTAGTTCGATAGAATCGCTGCCTTTCGATTGTGTGACAAAAACCTTGCAACCTTGAGAAGCCAGCTCCTTTGCGATTTCTAATCTTGTTCCTTGTGAAGCTTCTTTTATCAGGAACACCTGCTGTGGCATAATTTACCTCTTTCTTTCACCGAAACCTGCCATTGTGATGAACAAGAACTTTTCGTCTTAGGGTAAAATTTACCCTAGGATTTTTTTTACAAAGGAGATACTCTGGATGGTGCATGCCGATCATTACGGACTTTCTATCACCATATCTACGCCGCTATCACAAAAAAATAGTGAAGATTTGCCAGCCTTTGCAAGACTACCTGGAGATTTCTAGCTTCATTTATTACTGGATTGATAAAGATGGCCGCTACATGGGTCTTTCTAATAACTGGGTCTATTTTGAGCATTTTTGCTCGACCGATGCCTATAAACACAATCCCTTTCTCGTTCATCCTTTTCTTCTTCGTGGGGGTTATATTCTTTCACCCACAACGCCTGATCCCGACTTCCTCAATGCTCTCAATAAAGCAAAAGAAAATGCTTATCTTTTCGATCCTTTTTTGATCGTCAATCATAAGCAGGATTATTACGAAGGATTTGCGTTTGCGTGTTCGGCTCCACGCCTTGAAAATAGCCGCAAATATCTCAATTACCTTCCCCTTCTTTATAAATTCGCTGATTATTTCGTACGCGAAGCCGCTGACATCATCGAGCGTATGAAGGCCGAGCGGTTCAATATGGGGCTTCTCAAAGGCGAAGCCTTTTTTCACCGCTCTCCTCTTCTTCCACTGTCGGCACGCGATAAAATCGAAGAAAAATTTCTCGCAGCGATTTCCCCTCTTTCTGCTAGAGAAAGAGAATGTCACGATCTTTTTAAACAAGGACATTCTGCACAAGCAACAGCAGCTATGCTGAAGCTTTCCCGGCGTACCATCGAACATTATTTCGAAAGCATCAAGGAAAAGCTCGGGTGCTCCTCTAAATGGGATCTCCTCAGAATGTGACGCTCCACATCGCCAACACCTATTTCGAAAAAGAACTCAAAGAAAATAAACCTCTCGATATTGAAGCGGCGCTGAGGCGCTCGCCCGTTTATGCGCAACTACAGTTCCTACCCTGCCTTTATGCCAAAGAAAACGACGGCGTATTAGTCTCAGACCTTCCTCTTCCCCCTTTTCACTCTAAAGTTCCTCTCCATCTTCTACCAGCACCCGAAAATCTCTTTGCTTACACAAAAATCGAATCTTGGGGAGCATCTCTTGGTATCAGCGCATGGGCCCAGGCGCACGGATTGCTCTATGATATGCCTCCGTGGGATGTCGTCCGCACCGTTAATTCTAAAGCTTTCTCCTATGTAGAAAGCCCCAAGCTTGCTGGCAGCGCGCTTCTTCATTCTCTGCAAGAAATCGTAGAGTGGAGCCGCACACAAAAAGTACCTCACGTCATCAAGAGTTCTTTCGGTGCAGCCGGCAGAGGTCATCTCCATTTTCCCTGCACAGAAAAAGCTCTCGCAGGATTTTTGCGCCGTGAAGGTCTTCCTGTCATCGGTGAGCCTTGGGTGAAACGGGATTTAGATTTTAGCACACAGTGGAAGATCACAGATGGAACCATCCATTATCTGGGCGCCACGATCTGCATCACCAATACTCATGGTCATCATGTCGCCAACAAAATCGGAGATATTTCGATTCCTCATTTAGAAAAGCAGCGCGAGGTTTCTCTTCCCATTTTAACAAAAATATCGGCGATGGGTTTTTTCGGAAATGTCGGCATCGATGCGATGATTTACGAGGGAAAACTCCACCCCATAGTTGAAATCAACGCACGCAAAACGATGGGATGGTTTGCACTTGAAACGCAAAAGAATCTTTTCTCAAAACACACAATTTCAGTAAGCTATGTTGCTGAATCCAATGGTGTGAATCTGCTTCCCAATGCGACCTCGCACCAACAATTTACCTCGAGGTTGATTATTAATGAGCATTCGCGATAAGTACACAAGCATGGACATCCTCAAAATCAAGGGCGGCACACCTCTTCAAGGCACCGTGCGCGCTGCCGGCGCAAAAAACTCCATCACCAAACTGCTCGTCGCCTCTGTTATTTCTGATAAGCGGTGCGTCTTTTTCAACGTTCCCAATATTGCCGAAGTCGAGATCACGGTCGATCTCTGCAGAGAGATCGGAAGCGAAGTGCACTGGGATCGCAAAGAAGGTGTCATCGAAATCATCACGAGAGAGCTGAAGACGACATACATCCCACAACGTTTTTCCGGATCTAATCGTATCCCGATTTTGATGATCGGAGCGCTCCTGGGTCGCACCGATGAAGATATTATCGTTCCAACAGCGGGTGGATGTAAGATTGGAAAGCGTCCCATCGACTTTCACATCGCTGCACTCGAAAAACTCGGAACGACGATCGAATACCGCGAAATGAAGAAAGAAGGCGCTTATTTCGCCAGGGCACATCAAGGTCTGCGCGGAACGATGATCACACTCCCTTACCCATCCGTGGGCGCCACAGAAAACACGATTCTCGCTTCGTGCCGTGCGAAAGGGATCACCATCATCAAAAATGCCGCCATCGAACCTGAAATCATCGATCTCGTCCTCTTCCTTCAAAAACTCGGTGTGGGAATCAGCGTCGATGTCGACAGATCGATCCGCATACAGTCGGCGCAGCAATTTTATGAAGTGGAGCACTCCGTCGTCGTCGACCGCATCGAAGCCGCATCTCTTGGCATGGCAGCGATTGCGACGCAAGGCAGGGTCTTTGTCGAAGGAGCCCAGCATCCGACCATGATCACGTTCCTCAACAAGCTCCGCGAAGTGGGAGCTGGCTTCCATGTGAAAAATACCGGCGTAGAATTTTTCTACCAAGGACCTCTGAAAGGTGGCGTCCATGTAGAAACCGATGTTCATCCCGGCTTTCTCACTGACTGGCAGCAGCCGTTCGTCGTTTTGCTCACGCAAGCGATGGGCCACTCTATCGTCCACGAAACAGTCTATGAAAACCGTTTCGGCTACACCGACACTCTCAACCAAATGGGAGCCGATATTCAGCTGTTTACTCACTGCCTGGGCAGCGTTCCTTGCAGATTCCACGCTCAAAACTATCTCCACAGCCTCGTCGTCAAAGGACCCACACCCCTGCAGGCGAAAAACATTCTCATCCCTGATCTGCGCGCCGGATTTGCTTATGTGATGGCAGCCCTGATTGCACCAGACGAGAGCATCATCTCAGGGGCTCAATTCCTGGATAGGGGTTATGAAAACCTCGTCGAAAAGCTCCAAAGCATGGGAGCCAACGTCACCAGAGAAAACGACACCAGCACGAAAAAATCTACAGCTAAAGCTGTCGTATAAATTTTTTAACTCTTCTAGTGGATTAGGTAGAGTGTTATAATGCTCTTCTATGTCTTCCTGGAGAGCTATTCAAAAAGAGAATTTTACGGACCATCAAAAACTGGCCCAGTTTTTGCAGATCGATCCTAAGCTCATTTGGAAAGATCGTAAATTCCCTCTCAACCTTCCGAAACGTCTAGCAGAAAAAATTGAAAAAGGATCTCTCGAAGACCCGATCCTTCGCCAGTTTTTGCCTAAGATAGAAGAAACCCACGAAGAACCAGGATTTTCTTTGGATGCAGTCGGTGATGTTCCTTCTCAGAGAACAGAGCGCCTTCTCCATAAATACCAAGGCAGGGCCCTCATACTCTCAACGAGCGCTTGCGTAATGCATTGCCGTTTTTGTTTTCGAAAAAATTTTCCCTATGCCAAAGAAAAAACCGATTTTTCTGAAGAACTTGATGTGATTGCAAACGATAGTTCGATCGAAGAAGTATTACTGAGCGGAGGCGATCCTCTTTCTCTCGGTAACCAGGCACTCGAGGGACTTTTCCAAAAATTAAATGCTATCCCTCATGTCAAACGGATCCGTTTCCATACCCGTTTTCCTATCGGTATCCCTGAAAGGATTGATTCTGAACTCCTTCGGATCTTTGCTCTATCTCGCGCGCAAATCTACTTCATTGTGCACTGTAACCACCCCCGAGAACTAGACGAACAAATCTTTAAATATTTAAGCGCTGTGCAGCGTCTAGGTATTCCTGTTCTCACTTCAACCGTCCTCTTGCGGGGCGTCAATGACAATGTAGGTGTTCTCAAAGAACTTTTCACTGTGTTTATCGATCACGGCATCTTACCTTACTGCATCAGTCAACTGGACAGAGTCATGGGCATATCCCACTTTGAAGTTCCGATGGAAGAAGGAAAAAGATTGATGGCTGAACTTGCTAAGCAAATGCCAGGATATTCACTCCCTCGCTATGTGCAAGAAGTTGCCGGTGCACCGAGTAAAATTGCCATTACATACGTTGAAGAGTCTTAAGGCCTAAAATTTCCAGGCCTTGTTTCAAAATACGTCCCGTCACTTCACACAGGAGCAAACGACTCTCTTCTTTCGGATCTCCCTCGACGCGACAATCGCGGAAAAACGCATGAAATTTCTCTGCGAGATTATAGAGATATTCTGCGAGGCGATGGGGAATAAGATCCTGCGCCACAACATCCAGCGTCTCTCCAAATTGCCTTAGGTGCAGTGCGAGAGCAATCTCGGTGGGATGTTGCAGCTCGATGGGGGCTTTGATCGCGGATATTTCTTTGCCTACTTTTCGTTTAATACTTTGGATGCGCACGTAGGCGTACAGAAGAAACGCGGCGGTATTGCCTTCAAAGCGCAGCATCCGTTCGTAGCTAAAGAGATAGTCTTTGATGCGGTGGCAGGAAAGATCGGCATATTTTACGGCATCGATGCCCAAAACTTGGGCCATTTCTGTGAGTTCGCTCTCTGTTGCATCAGGAAGGCGCTCCTGAAGAATTTTCCGCGCATGCGTGGTGGCTTCGAGAAGAAGATCGATGAGTTTTTCGGTCTGGCCCGAGCGCGTTTTGAATTTTTTCCCATCGGGACCCAGAACGACGCCAAAAGCGACATGTTCAGCATGTGTTTTTTTAGGGTCGAGGTAGCCGGCTTTTTCGGCGGCTTTGAAAAGCATCTGAAAGTGAAGACCTTGTCCGGCATCGACGACATAGATGATACGATCGGCTCTTTCCTCTTCGATCCGCTGACGAATGGCTGCCATATCGGTCGTATCGTAGTTATAACCACCGTCGGATTTTTGGATGATAATCGGGAGGGGTTTTCCACCCTGTCCTTCAAATCCTTCTAAGTAGATACATTTTGCGCCTTCGGAAAGGGTGATCATGCCCCGCTTTTCTAGGTCGGTGACGACGGCAGGTAAAACAGGATTGTAGAAAGACTCGCCTCGCTCCTCAATCTTGACATCGAGCAGATCGTAGATCTCTTGGAAACCTTTGCGCGAGATGGCGCAGATCATCTCCCACGCAGCGAGGGCCGCTTCATCGCCCCCTTGCAACTTGACGACAGCGAGCTGAGCTCTCTTTTTAAATTCGGGATCTTTGTCAAATTGCTCTTTAGCCGCGCGGTACCAACCCATGAGTTGAGATAGATCGGCTTTTTTTTTGCCCACTAAAACGTCGGCATGGTGCTCACGCATGAAAGCGATGAGCATGCCAAATTGTGTGCCCCAGTCGCCGATGTGGTTGAGACGCAAAACATCATGTCCAAGAAACTCGAATACCCTTGCAAGCGCGTCACCAATGATCGTCGAACGAAGATGGCCGACGTGGAGCTCTTTGGCGACGTTGGGAGAAGAAAATTCGACGATGATTTTTTGGGGCAGAACAGGCGCGACGCCCAAACGAGAATCTTTAAGAATAGTGCTAAGCTGCGACTCTAAAAACTTCGGATTGATCGTAAAGTTGATGAAACCAGGACCTGCTACATCGATCTTAGAGACGAGGTCGCCGCAGTCAAATGCCGCTACCGTCTTACTGGCGATCTCTCGGGGATTTTTGCCCAGCTGCTTACCGATTTTAAGGGCGCTATTGCACTGATAATCGCCGAACTGAGGCTGCGTGCTCTGGGTGATTTCGACATCAAATTCTTCACCTAGCGCTTTTGTAAGTGCTGTCTTGACTTTTCTTTCGAGAAGAGTTTGCAGGTTATCCATTTTTATAATGGTGGTAAACAGGGGGATGCTCGCGTTTGCCAAGTCCACTTTCAAGGCGATGATCACAAAGCGCAACAGCTGCCTTGTGCGTCGAATAGTTGTTTTTATCCGCCATAGCAAAAATATCTAGAAGACTCTGATAAATGGCATCAACCTTGTCGCGTGCCGTTTTGGGATTATAGCCTCCGGGCAAAAGTTCATTAGCAACATTAATCAGTCCTCCACCATTGATCACAAAATCGGGCGCGTAGAGGATGCCTCGCTTTCTTAATAGATCTCCATCACTTTCTTCGAGGAGTTGGTTGTTAGCGCAACCCGCCACAACCTTGCAATTGAGCTGAGGAATGGTCTTAGAATTAATAGTACCGCCAAGAGCACAAGGAGCCAGCACGTCGCACTTGGCTTGTAAAATATCCTCGGTGGGACACGCTACTGCGCCGTACTGCTTTGCAAGGCGCTGCGTTTTTTGCCAATCGATATCGCTCACGATCAGCTTCGCACCATGCCAAAAAAGATGTTCTAAGAGAAGTGAGCCCACAGCTCCAAGACCTTGAATGGCTATTACTTTGCCAGCGACGGAGTCCGAGCCAAATTGATGCTTAAGCGCTGCTTGAATACCCCGGAACGTTCCCCAGGCGGTAAAGTGGGAAGGATTTCCGCTGCTTTTTTCATGGACAAGACCCACTACATAGGGGGTTCTTTCACCGATAATAGCGACATCTGCCGTCGTACAGCCGACATCTTCAGCCGCTGTGTAGATGCCACCCAGTTGATGGATAGCATCGGCAAAGGATTGGAGCATTTCAGGAGTCTTTGTTTTTGCGCTCGCAAAAATCACACTTTTGCCGCCCCCGAGGCCCACATCGACGATGGCCGACTTATAGGTCATTCCGCGCGCGAGACGCGTTACATCGGTAAGGGCCTCCTCCATTGTTTGGTAGGGAAAAATGCGCGTACCTCCGAGAGCAGGACCCAGAGTCGTATTATGAATACAAATAATCGCTTTTAGTCCAACGGACGGGTCCGTGACATAATAGACCTTCTCAAATCCATCGACTTTAAGCTCTTCTAAAGAAAGAGTTTGCTCTAAAATTTTTGTCATAATACTCCTCCAAATAAGCTATAATACCAATCTCGGCTGGCTAAATCAACCCTTGAATCATATAGGGGTTATAAGGTACTCTGGATCTCTTTAAGCTATAGTGAGGCCCGATGACGATTGATATTTCTGCTCATTTAAAGGAAGAGCTTTTACAATTTCTAAAGAAAAACCGCAAAGCGGACTTAATCACCACCTATCTTTACTTTCTCGAGAAAAAATACCACGTTCGCCCTGTCCTTTTTGCCCGTGAAAAAACAATTTACCAAAGCCAAGAGGATCTCATTAAGAAACTTGAGTCTCAAGGAAAGCTTTGGCGCGAAACCGAAATCAAAATCCAATTCGGCCAGCAAAGCGTCAACGAACAGACAAAGAAAATTTATATTTGTCCTTTTACCGGCAAAGTTTTTGGCGATAACACCCATCCCAATCCCCAAGATGCGATTTACGATTGGGTCTCCTCTTGCCCTGAAAATACCGAGCGCTCGAGCGGTCTGCGTGTAAAACGTTTTTTTGTTTCCGAAGATCCTGAGGTAATTAAAAATTATATTATCAAACAAAAAGAGCCTATCACCAAAATAGTCTATTCTTCCGCTGTGACGGGCAAACTCTTCAATAGCAAGCAAGCCGTCATTGAGGATTTCATTAAAAACCAACTGCGCTCGATGGAACTTGTTGAAGTTCCTAACCAAAACCGGTACCAAATCGAAGAGCACTTTCTCTCGTTCATTCAAACGCAGCTCGACGAAGGGAAAATTTCAGCCTTCGTAGAAACGATCTCGGATATTAAAGAACTTGCCCCTTATGTCGAACACTGGCTCGAAGAGGCTTAATATTAACTCCTCCTCTGCCGAAGAAACCGAGCATCAAGGGTTTCTCCTCGGAAAACGTGTAAAACATGGTTCAGTTGTTGCTCTCTTCGGAGACTTAGGAGCTGGCAAAACAACATTCGTTAAAGGATTTGTGCAAGGAGCCTCTTCTCACACTGTTAATGATGTGACCAGCCCAACATTTACTTATCTTCAGATCTACCCACCTGTCTATCATTTTGATCTCTACCGCCTTCGCTCGGAAAGCGATTTCTTAGGCATGGGATTTGATGAATATTTTTCACCCGATAACATCTGCTGCATCGAATGGTCGGAAAAAATCCCCTCGCTTCTCCCTCAGCACACCATCCGCGTTCATTTAACGCATGCGGGAGAAGACAAACGTCTCATTGAAATTGAGGGGCCGTGGGAGAATTAAAGAACACCACCTTTGTTTGTCTCGACTGTGAGACCACCGGACTCGAGCCCAAAACCGATCGCATCATCGAAATTGCAGCGGCTACCTTTACTTTCTCCGACACCTTGGATCTCTTCGAAACACTCGTCGATCCTCAGTGTCCCATTCCCGAAAGCTCGATTGCCATCCACCACATCACTCCTGATATGCTCGAAGGCAAACCCAAAATTCACGAAGTTCTTCCCCTGCTTTTCACGTTTGTCGACAATTACATCTTCGTGGGTCACGGCATAGAGCTCGATCTTGCTTTCATCCGAGCTGAATCCAAACGCCACCAAATTCCCTGTCCTCTCGAACGAACTTCTTCCATCGATACATTAAGACTCGCTCGCCTCTACGGCGAGAGTCCCACAAATTCTCTCGAGCGGCTGCGCCAACACTTCAACATCGAGCCCGAAGGCGCCCACCGCGCCATGAGCGATGTGACCGTCAACATCAGCGTCTTCAAATATCTCGCTCAAAACTTCAAAACCACCGAGCAGATTTTCGAGCGCCTCAAAAAACCGATCCTTCTCAAGACCATGCCTCTGGGCAAATACAAAGGTCGTCCCTTCAATGAAATTCCCCAAGAATATCTCGAGTGGGCCATCAGAGGGGATTTCGACATGGACCTGCGCTACTCTATCCACACCGAGCTACAAAAGCGTCGCAAAGGAACTCAATTTTCCCAAGCCTCTAATCCTTTTGCGAATTTATAAGGTCTAATGCTTGATAGGCTTGGATAGCAATTTGCAAATCTTGAATCGCCACACCTGTTAAATCAGCGATAGTGATTTGATCATCGCTTGTTCTTCTAAGTTCGGGATTTAAAATAGCCTCTCCTATCTCAATCATCTGTTTTTCTTGGATCAAACCTTTTTGCAATGCATAAGAGGTGTCGCCAACCAGAGCACATTGTCTGCGGCTGTCCACAAAAATGTGATCTGCCTTCGTAAAAATAAAGGGATCCAGTTCTTGCTTTCCTACATCGTCCGCACCCACTGCGGTAATATGCGTCCCTGCTCTAATTTGATGTGCAAAAAGAAGGGGGTGGGCAGAGGTGGTAGTCGTAACGATTAAATTGCAAGAGGCCGTCAGTTCATCTAAATCCTTTGCCACGCTCATTTGAAAGTCCTGCAGATCGGGATGGTTACAGAATTGACGCGCTTTGGCTGCATCTCTTCCCCATACCATGACTTGCCGGCAAGACGTTGCAAATTTAAGCCATTGTAGCTGATAAAAAGCCTGGGCCCCGGTTCCAACAATACCAATACTCGTGACATTTGTAGGAGCAAGGTATTTAGCTGTGACAGCTCCAGCGGCGGCTGTTCTGATATCCGTAAGATACCCTTTGTCGAGCAATAGAGCCATGGTTTCGCCCGTTTTTTTATCAAACAAGATCATCAATCCGTTATTGGACGGAAGACCTATTTGGGGATTATGGGAGAAACCCGATGCAATTTTCACTACATAATAATCTCCCTTTTTGGCAAAGCCGTATTTGATGTGGCAATCCCCTGGGGGATCCTCGAAATGTAGGGCTGCAGGAGAGGGGATGACCGCTTCTCCTTGGCTATAAATCGAAAAGCTCTCCTCAATAGCCTTTAAAATTGCTGAGTAGTCAACAGCTTCTTCGATTTCATCTCGATAAAAAATCTTCATTCTTTTTTCCTGGTTATGATTTGTTGTAATGTCCCATAATTTACGTTACGACCTGACAATACTATCACGGTGGGTCCCTCTAATTTCTTTATCCGCGAAAACAGGCAGCTAGCGATGACAACAGCGGAAGAAGGTTCAATTAAATATTGATGATTTTCAAGCATCCAACGGACTCCTTCAATGAGTTCTTCTTCTGAGACCAGCGCAACATCACTAACGCGATCCTTCAAAATGCCAAAACATTTTTCTCCTATTCCCCCTTCGATAGCTCCCGCAAGAGTCTCAACTGCGGGAAGCCGTGTCATCGCTTGTCCTTTTTGCAAAGAAAGATGGAGGGCTGGTGAATCTTGATGTTGACATCCAATAATTCTCGCTTGTGGATTTTTCTCTTTTACGTAATAGGCAAAACCAGCCGAAAGACCACCCCCACCAACAGGTATAAGAAAGTTGCGAGCCTCTGGTAAATCGGTTAACACCTCATGTGCCAGTGATCCTCCATTACTCGCCATGATCCTAACGTCATCAAACGCCGAAATAAGATGCTGCTCGGTTTTTGCTACCTGCTTGAGTGCCCAGTCATACGTGTCGTCGTATCCAGAAAAAGGTGATTTGATGACCTCTGCACCCAGTTTCTTAATTTTTTCGTATTTTGCCACGTCTACGCTACTAGGAACGTAGATAGTACAGGGGATGCCTAGTTTTTGAGCTGCATAGGCAACACCCAACCCATGGTTTCCTGCAGAACATGCGGCTACTCCTTTTTTTGTTTCTAAAGAGGTGAGAGTAGACAGATAAAAAAGACCTCCCCGAATTTTAAAAGATCCTGTTGTTTGCAGAAATTCCAACTTAAAATAGATTGGAACTTTCATCCGATCAGAAAGGACTGGAGAATATTCGAGCGGAGTTCTACGGATTTTGCCCTCTAAAAAAGAAACGGCTTGTTGAATTAATGGTAAACTTAATTGATGCACATTATACTTCCTTTTTCAAATAATTATAAATCGAAGCTCGTGAAATCCCTAAGACGTCTGCTACATACAAGATGCTATTTTTTGCTTGGAAAGCACCGTCATTTTGTAAGGTTTGAATGAGTTTTTGTTTTTTTGCTCTATCTCTCTTCAATGTTAACATGGATATTCCTTGCTGCTGTAAGTAAGCAGAAATATAAACATTTATTTTTTCCCTCCAATCTTCAGCAAAAAGCAATTTAGGTTGCGACTGGGGAGTTACTTGCATCCATTTCAGAATGAAGTCATGAATTTCATCCCATTTAGACAAATCGATGTTGATACAAAAAAGACCTATAGGTTTTCCCTTAGCATTCTTAATAATTGCTGTGACTGATTTCATCTTTCCTCCATTCCAGTTTGTTTTGGGATAGGGAGGAATGATGTCTTTGTACCGAGAGAGATCGCCTAGCTCCTGCAAGAGGGATTCATCTCCCGGCTTTCTTTTAGAAAGATTATTGAAAACGGCCTTAATACGGCCCCGTCTCAAATCATGAATGACCACTTCTACAAATGGATGGAATAGCATCGTGACCGCTTGGGCGATCGGTGTATATTGACTCCATTCTTTTGTCATGTTCCCTACCTTTTCTAGACGTTTTAGTCTAATTTGGATTATTTTGTCTATATTTATTTAAATGATTAGCTATCTGTGCCTTAAGCAGCTTCGACCTATTTCGGTTTGAGTAAATTTGCACTTGAAAAACAATCAAGACAAGCTAAACTAAAGAAATGGCCAAGCTGTCGATCCACACCGAGCTACAAAAGCGCCGCAAAGGGACTCAATTTTCGCAAGCCTCTAATCCTTTTGCCAATCTTTAAGTGAGATTATTAGGCTAGCAGAACCCGATAAGTTAAGGAAGCTCTGCTAGAAACGATCTGATTTATGCATATCGAGCAGCATATTTATCGATTAAGGCCCTTATCATTGTTTGATAATTTGTGTGATATTTAGAAGCCTCATTCTTAAAAAAATCAATACTCGCTTTAGTCAAAGAAATAGTGATTTTCTTTGTTTCTTCCTTTAAAACTAGCTGCCTTGGTTTAGGCAGAAAATCTTCCACAATTTTAATTCTGCCAATCGGTTCACTTGCATGTTTAGTTTTGCGCTTTTTCATATATTTTCCTCCCTTTTCGCCAATAACCTGCACCAAAAATACGGATTTTATCACCCTTAAAAGTAAAGCGAACTGTCATAACAACGCCGTCTATTTTCCCAAAACAATAATACCGCTTTTCACTTCTGGAATGCTCGATGTCTTCAGCAATAATACGCCTAGGATCTAAAAACGCTTGCTGAGCAATAAAAAATGAAACTCCATGCTTGGCAATATTTGTTTCATCTTTTCTGGGGTCCCACTCAAATGTTACCCTATCCATACTCGGAAAAGTTATCAAACACCCATATTATTTGCCATACTTTTATACATACAGTTAATGAAACTTTCTGACTAGTGAAAAATTCTCGTCTTGAAAATCATTCACAAAACGATAAACTAAAGAAATGGCCAAGCTGTCGATCAGGGATTTGCCGCTGCAAGGAAAACGCGTTCTCATCCGTGTCGACTTCAATGTTCCTCTCACTAAATCGGGATCGATTGCCGACGATACACGGTTAGTAGAGTGCATTCCTACCATCCAATACGCACTGCAGCAAGGCGCCAAAGTAATTCTCATGAGCCACATGGGCCGTCCCGATAAAGGACGCGACCCAAGCTTGTCGCTCGGCATTTGCGCCAAACGTCTCTCCCAGCTCATCTCTGCACCTGTATTTTTTGCCCCCGATTGCATAGGAAAAGAAGTCGAAAAAATGGCAAATGATCTTAAAGGCGGAGAAGTGCTTCTGCTTGAAAATCTCCGTTTTCACCCCGGAGAAGAAGACCCTGCAAGCGATCCCAACTTTGCGAGAACCCTCTCTGGTTTGGGCGATTTTTACGTAAATGATGCTTTTGGATCGGCTCACCGCGCGCATTCTTCGACTTGCACCATCGCTCAATATTTCCCCGGAAAAGCAGCCATGGGCTTTCTCATAGAGAAAGAATTGTCGTATTTACGACCTCTCTATGAAAAGCCAGAGCGCCCTTATTTCGCCATCATGGGCGGATCCAAGCTCTCGCTGAAGCTCGATATGATCAAAAACCTCCTGAGCAAAGTCGACCGTCTCTTCATCGGAGGCGGCATGGCGTACACTTTTTTCAAAGCCCAGGGTATTTCTATCGGAAGCTCTATCTGTGAAGACAAATATGTGCAGGAGGCCAAAAGTTTGTTGTCTTCCGACAAAATCCGCCTCCCCATCGATCTAGTCATTGCGGATAGTTTTCGCAATGATGCAACTTATAAAATTATCGAGATAAAGGGGGGTATTCCTGAGGGGTGGCAAGGAATGGATATCGGCCCGAAAACGCTGGCTGCATGGACAACCCAGCTCCCCGATTGTAAGACTTTATTTTGGAATGGGCCTGTGGGCGTATTCGAAATGCCCCATTTTGCAAGCGGCACAAATAATTTAGCCGCCGCCCTCGCGAAGCTCCCAATGACCCGCATCGTTGGAGGGGGAGACACAGTGGCTGCCATCAACGCCCAGAATTTAGGAAAATCCTTCACCCACATTTCGACAGGAGGAGCGGCGTCGCTGCAATTTTTAGAGCAGGGGCACCTTCCTGGCATAGACGCACTATCTGACAAAACATAATTTGAATTGAGAACTATTAGAAAATTGTTTATAGGTGGAAATATAAGAGCGAAAGTTTATAATCTCACGCGATCCAGCGGTAAATCTGTAGGATCGATAGCGCATAATGAAAATAAAACTGAGCGCACTTAGACCTTTCTTCTGGCCCGTATACGGGAAAGAGCATCGGAAGTTCTTACCGATGCTACTGATGGCTTTCCTCATTTGTTTTAACTATTATATCCTCAGACTTTTCAAAGATACAATTGTCATCACAGCCCCTGAATCGGGTGCAGAAACGCTGCCGTTTCTTAAAGTGTGGGGGATCCTCCCCAGCGCCCTTCTCTTCACGTTCATCTTTACCCGGGTCTCGAACTACTTTAGCCGCCCAAATGTCTTTTACGCCATGATGGCGTTCTTCCTTACCTACTTCCTGATCTTCACTCTTTTCCTTTACCCCAACCGCGATGCGCTTCACCCCAATGAACTAGCCGATTCTCTGCAATCGGTTCTTCCTCAAGGATTTAAGGGCATGATCGCCATGCTCCGCAACTGGACCTATACGACTTTTTATATCATGGCCGAGATGTGGAGCACGATGATGATGACGATCCTCTTCTGGGGATTTGCCAATGATGTCACTCCGCTAAAAGACGCACGCCGCTTTTATGGCCTCTTCAGCGTGGGAACCAATTTCTCTGGCATCATCGCCGGCCTCGTTATTCAGGCTTTTTCAAATAATGTCTTTAATCCCTACCTTCCGTTTGGTAACAACGCTTGGGATCAGTCGGTGACTTTTTTAAATATGCTCGTGATCGGGGTAGGGCTCCTCAGCACGGTGCTCTATTGGTGGATGAACAAATCGGGCCTTGGTTATACAACTGAGACACTTAAGGCTCACCATGAAGCTCCCACTAAAATGGGTATCCGTAAAAACTTTGCTTTCCTCGCCCGCTCTCGATATCTGACGCTCATCGCGATCCTCGTCGTGACCTATAACATCGTGATTGCCCTTTGTGAAATCGTTTGGAAAAATGAGATCAAACTTCTCCACCCCGACGCCTCTTCGTTCAACTCCTATACAGGAGGGGTGACTGTTTGGCTCAGCGTGCTAGCTACCTCGATTTCTCTGTTCCTTTCAGGAAATGCGATGCGGATTTTCAGTTGGACTACGAGCGCTCTCATCGCCCCCATCATGACCCTCATTACGGGGATTCTCTTTTTCGCGTGTCTTCTACTTCCCCCCGACTCCCTGGCCGGTATTTGCATCTATTTTGGAATGACGCCGCTAGCTCTCGCTGTCTTCTTTGGGTCTCTTCAAAACTGTCTCCTGCGCGGCACAAAATACAGCCTTGTTGACGCAACCAAAGAACTTGCTTTCATCCCCTTGAGCCAAGAGTCGAGATCCAAAGGAAAAGCCGCCATCGACGGTGTCGGATCGCGCCTCGGCAAATCGGGAGGATCGATTTTCCAACAAGGGCTTCTCATTGCATTTGGGTCGATCGCGGCCTCTATTCCGGCTGTAGCCGCTATCCTGCTCGTTTCCCTCGGCGGTTGGATGCTCGCTGTCAAACGCCTGGGAAGGCAATTCAATCAACTAACCGCTGAGCACCAGGTGCTCACGGTTCCGGAAGAACCAGCGCTACAGCCCAATCGGGCATGATTTTTCCATTGCTCTTAAATACTATCCATTGTTAGTCTTTTCTTCCCAAAAGATTGCAATTATGGAAAAAACAACAAAAGTAGATAGTTTATTTAATGAGTTTGATAGTCTTATTTTAGAAGAATCGCTCTATGGCCCAAAAAATGCGTTAAATTCTGCTGAAAAAACAGAAAAGATTGTCTCTCTATTTTTTGACGCCTCTTTCCAACAGCTCCCTTTTGAGGGCCGCGTAAGAATTTTGCATTCCTATTTCCTAGATGCCGATGACATTGCATCCATCGCATCAGCGTTTGATAAAAAAGTTTTCGAAGTTCTGGATCAATTTTGTGTTTCTTTCCAGCAAGAGCATATGGCATCACCTGCTGGAGCCGCGGAAAAATTTGAAAATGCCTTTAGACTCAAGGAAGAAGAAATCCGCCAGATCAAGAGCGAAACCTTAAAAACTCTCCAGGAATTCGAAACACAGCAGGAAGTTAAGACGCCTTTTTCTATGACTTCTCAGGCGCTACAAACGTCTAGATACGCCCTAGAACAATTGTACGGTAGCGCCTCTACCTGGCTTCAAGCCAAAGGCCTCATCCGCGCTGTGCAGCAATAACTTCAGGCTGCGTCTTTGGCGAGTTGATCGATATCCTTAAAGACTTTCTGCAGAAGAGTATCGTTCATTTTCTCGATCGCTTCCATATCGGACACGATGTTACGCACATCTTGGGTCACTTTCGCGGGCACTTTTTGTGTCGGATAGAGATGTTTTAAATAGTTTTCAATATACACGACGCAGCTGGTATAGGCAGCGGCATATTTGGCAATGCATTGGAGTTTGGCTTGTTCGTCGGCTGATTTTTTCCAATGCATCCATTCGGCTTGCATTTGGCGGGCCGCAGCTTTAGCCGCAGCGAGATTGGCTTCGAGTGAAGGATTCTTTGTAGGCATATTTCCCCCTTTAAAATCACATATAAATAATTTTAGTATATTTGCAAAGAGTTCTTTTGGCGGACTGATTTTGGCAAATAAGGTAAAATAGCCGAATGGACGGCTTAATATCGTGGATCACAGCCCATGCAGCTCATGCCCATTGGATCATTTTTGGCGCCCTTCTGCTGGCAGGCTTTAATATTCCGATCAGTGCCGATCTGCTTATCATCGCCAGCGCGTTACTGGCCGCTACGATCATCCCGGAACATACCATTCATCTCTATTTGGCTATTTTTTTAGGCTGCTACGCCTCGGCTGCCATCGCTTACTGGGTAGGGCGGCTCGTTGGAAAAAAACTTCAACGATGGCGCTTTTTTGCTAAATTGCTCTCCCCTGAGCGCCTAGAAAAAGTTCAGAAATTTTATCACCGGCGCGGATTCTGGACGCTGCTGGTGGGACGATTTATTCCGTTTGGAGTTCGCAATTGCATCTTCATGTCGACGGGAATGAGCCGGCTATCGTTTAAAAAATTTGCACTTTGGGATCTTCTGGCCTGTTTCCTGTGGTCACTTTCTGTCTTCACTCTCATCTATTATTTAGGGCACAACACCCAGTATCTGAAAATTTTTAACCTGAGCCTGTTCTCGGCTTTTGCTGTGACGTTAATTCTTTTCATCTGGTATAAACGTAAAAAGAAGTTAAGACATGTGGAACCTATCCAATAGTTTATCCCTCCTGCGCGCGCCACTGGCTTTCTTGTTTCTTGTCGACAATGAAATGCTCAGACTCATGGCCATCCTCCTTGCTATGCTCACCGACAGCATCGACGGATTCCTCGCTAGAAAATATCAGAAGACAACGCGCATCGGAGCCATTTTAGATCCTGCCATGGACAAGTTTTTTGTCTTTTTTGCCCTTGCCATTTTTTGGGGTGAACACCGGTTGGAACTATGGCAAGCAGTGGCCATGTTATCGAGAGATATCGCTCTCTGTTTGTTCGGGGTCTACCTGATGGCATCGGGACTTTGGCAAAGTTTTGAATTCCGCGCTATTCGGTGGGGAAAAATCACTACGGCGATGCAGTTTATCATTCTGATAGGATTGACATTTGGTATCGTCTTTCCCTGGTACACGTATACGCTCTTCGTTCTCTTCGGCGTCCTAGCTCTCTATGAGCTTTTCCAGTTCAAACTTATACCGAAGAAAGACCTCTTTCGAAACTAAAGTTCTGTCGATTTTCTGGACTTTTTGAGCAAATTTTTAATTTCTTCGTTAGGGGTTATATCAGCTTGCGCATATTACCCCTAACGAAGAAATTAAAAATGTGCCAAAAATTCTCAAAAAAGCGACGAACCCTTAGCTTCGAAAGAGGTCTGAAGATTCCATCTTAATACGCGGCGTCGCTGGCGTAATGCCGATCGACTCCATCTCCTTCTGCACACCTAAAAGAATTTGATGCTCGAGAGGGTAAAAATCCTTGAGTTTGGTTTGAGGACTGAACGCTTCGATTTCAATTTCAAAAGCATAAGGCCCAAAGGACCGACAATGGACATAGATAGGCATTTTGGCGTCAATCCCCGGGGCTTTTTTTAAGTAACTTTGGATCTTTTCGGAACACTCAGCAATTTTAGCGCTATCGGCATAATCGATGTGGAGAGACTGCTTAATGCGGCGATGGGACATGCGCGAGACGTTGACGAGCACCATCGTCGAAAAAAAGTTGTTGGGAAGATAGACCGCGCGCTTTTCTTTATCGCGGATCGATGTTTTGAACCAACCAATCTCTTCGATGATGCCTTCGAGGTTTTTTTCAGGGAGCATGATCTCTTCACCCACGACAAATGGCCGCGTGATATTGAGCATGAGGCCGCTACAGAAGTTGGCGATGACGTCTTTACCGGCAAAACCCAGCGATGCGGCACCGATACTACCAAAAGCAAGAAGGGGAGCGATATTAACCCCAAAAGCTTGAAGAATGAGAAGAGCGGTGAGGACAACAAGCCCAATGGTTGAAAGCCTCTCGACTATTTGAAGGGTTCCCGAGTCGACATTCTGCGCCTTTGCGCGCAGGAATACTTTTTGAACGGCGTTTTTCCAGCGAAAAAGCATCCAGGCAAACGTAGCAATCACCGTAGCTTTGCGTAAAGGAGCTAGGTATTCAAGAGCCTTGGTAAATCCCATCTGCTGGCCGATGATGTCGACGACGTAGCTCGCGCCTACGATCCATAAAAGAATTGAGACGGGAGCCAAGATGATTTGGGGTAAATAGATATGCCAATCGAGTTCTTTGTTGGCCTTAGAACTTAAATAATTAGTTACTTTCTTGATGCCCAGCTGCACGCCAAGCAAAACAGTGACTCCGATAAGGGCTTCTATCCACCATAGAGAGTTTTCGAACATAGGCTCCAATTTTTTGGTAGCCCTAAACATGTAATGCTGCAACCTGCTCGTGGAGGCCAGCAAACTACAGCGCCGCTCTCTTCACCCATAGCTTTTTTTGCTATGGGTTCGTCGCTTGGCTTGTATTTTGCCGGCCTGCACATCGCATCTTGCAAGCATTACATGTTAAGGACTACCAATTTTTTTATAATAGAATAACAGAGCATTCGATTTACCCTCCATGGAATTTTAATTTTAATATTTGAGAATTAATAAATGTTTTGTTATTTTATTTGTAATATTAATTATAATTAAAACATGAATAGCGATATTAGTTTAAGCTTATCCGTCAAAACAGCTTGGTCTGACCTTATTGCACATATAGAAAGTGATAAATGTGTAGATCTCACCATTTACCAACTTGGACAACAGATATTTATCGACTCGGCAAAGGAAAAATTACCCGAAAATGCTCAAATTTTGACGGAAGACCGCATCGTCGAAAAAGCGTATCCCTTATCCTCAGAAAATTTTGACCCTTTGCTGGCCTCTCAAAAAAGAAGAAGCTTACATTTTAAGCTACATTCCAAAATTAGTTGGAAGGGTGAATTTGACAAGCTCGAGCAAGAGCTTCAGAAGACTTCTTCAAGTTTGACGAAAGAAAATGTTGAAGAATTTTGCAAGGCCTATGAGGTTTATTCTTTTTCCCCCTCCCATTTTGACCCATTTGCCGAAAAGTTTTCTCAAGCAGCAGAGAAAAAAAGACATGCCGATCTTGCCAAAGAAAAAATATTGAATCTTAGCTTTAACTACCATCGCAGTCATCAGGAAGTCGAAAATTTCATCAATAAACATAAAGAAAAAATCGTCGAGGAGTTTTATCTTAAGTCAAAGCTTGCTTCATTGGATAAGTTCACCTTCACTATCGCGTATATCAATGGGGAGACGCACAACTTTGGAAGAAAAGTAGCTCAAGTCGTTTTTTCTTTGAGTGGACAAAAAGCTTTTACGGTCATGTACAAACCCCGAGAAGCCGGTTTAGATCGGGCCCTACAAGACCTCTTTCAAAAAATAGAATTGCCCCACTACAAAATTCTCTCGTTCCCAGAAGATAATAAAAGCGTGTGGCAATACATTTCAGGAAAAAAAATGATTTTGGGAAAAGAAGATCCTCAGCCTAAATCACGCCTTGGCGCGATCTGTCCTGAGGCTTTTCTTCAAAATATTCTCATGGATTCAAAAAAACGGCTTTCTCTCTTAGGAGATCTGCAGAGACTTAATCGGATCCTTTTGTCTCTAAATATTAGTGACCTTCATGGAGAAAATGTGATCATGGGAGATGACGAAAAAATTTATCCTATCGATCTAGAGGTCATGGATGACAGGCAACCGACTATGCTGATGATAGACGATTATGGATCATCCAATATTGTTAGCTTACGAGCTTCAGCTGAGCAGCAATTGACAAAACCTGAAAAAAAGGCCATCGAGGAGTGGAAAATTAGAAACAATCCCTCTAAACGCTTTTCTCTAAGGTGCGTCTTGGTTAGCACTCAGAACCTCTTCTTGATACGATATCAATCCAACATTTTCACCGCTTCGCAAAACATGGCAAACCTAATTCATAGCGGTTTAAGCTCGCGAGGATACAATTGCAGTGCAGCGCAAAAACGAATGATTAACAACCAAGCGCTTATTGATATTTTGAATGGTGATGTGCCGTTCTTTACAGAATTGAACGGCACTATTTATTATGGTTACCAAAATAGTGAACTTGAGATAGCAACTAAAAAATAGGATAGAAATATGGTCATGATTGCTGTAGCAGAAACAACCGAATTAAATGAGCGCATGAAAAAGCACCTGGATGCCTTAGAAAAAGAAACAAAAACAAAACAATTTGAAGGGGATCCCGTCGCTGTTTCCACCCAAATTTATGAGAAATTCGCCAAACAAATGGAAGAAGAGAAAGAAATCAAGCCCGATTTAAGAGATCTTGCTCTGAATTCTGTCCGAGGAAAGTTTACTTCCCCTTGGGGAGCGATACCTAAAGACTTAGAAAAGGCGAGGCAAGCCATTTTCAATCCTGAAAAAGGTCCCTATACCTGGTATCAGCTCTGTACGGCCAATTAGCACCTTGAGCATTTACTAAAATTCTGTCCTGCCGTAGCATGAGAAGTTCAAAGAGGAACTATGAATCTCATGCGCGAGTCTATATTTGTTGGAGCTTTTCGTTCATTTTGCACCGCATTTGCGGCAATCTTAGGGATCGCGCTTAGCATTGGTTTAGTTCTGTTTGGCATAGGTATCATTGCAGGGCCTAATTATTTTCCCCCAAAAGCTGAGCCCCTCATCGCTGCTGATGCCAACGGCGATCGCGATCTTCTTCCGGGAAGTAGCCCCGCACTTCTTCGCATCGATATCCATGGCGTCATTGGCATGGGGGACCTCACGAGCGATAAATTAGAAGAGATTTTGCTCGATTCCAGGGACGATTTCTTAGCGAACAATCGCGTGAAGGGAATTCTTCTTCATTTCGACACCCCGGGCGGAGTTGCTACCGATGCCGATGCGATCTATCGCATGCTGATGGATTACAAAGCTAAATACAAAGTTCCGATTTTTGCTTACGTCGACGGGATGTGCGCTTCGGGAGGCATGTACGTAGCGTCGGCTGCCGATAAAATTTACGCGACCGATTCGAGTGTGATTGGATCCGTGGGCGTGCTCCTCGGTCCCAATTTTAATTTCTCTGATCTCATGACGAAATGGGGCATTGCTTCCAAAACCTTCACGGAAGGGAAAGACAAAGATATGCTCAACCCATTCCGTCCGTGGGTTCCCGGGGAAGATCAATCGATCCAAAATGCTATCGCTGCCATGTACCAAAGATTTGTTGCTGTCGTCTCTCAGGCAAGGCCGCTTCTTACCAAAGAAAAACTCATCCAAGATTACGGCGCTCACATCTATATTTCGGAAGAAGCCGCAAAACTAGGCTACATCGATGTTCCCAATACCGATTATAGCCACGCGGTTGCAGATCTGGCTACAGCAGCGGGCGTCCACGAAAAATACCAAGTCGTCGCTTTGCAAATCCCAAGACCGCTATTTGCGCCGTTTGCCGAATCGATGTTTTCCTCTAAAGAAATCAAACATAAGTTAGACTTAGGACCTACATATCTTCCTGAACTCGGCGGAAAGTTTTTATATTTATATCTTCCGCACTAAGATTGTCTCTGTTTTGCTATGAAAAATCTGTATATTATCGACGCTGTTAACTTCCTTTTCCGGTCGTACTATGCGATCAAAGGGATGACTAATGCGAAAGGCGAATCGACCAACGCGCTCTTTGGCCTGATCCGATCGATTTACAAAATCATCGATGACTTTTCGCCTGACTATGTCGTCGCCGTCTTCGACGGACCGGATAATAAGCAGTCGCGCACTAAAATCTACGCCGAGTATAAAAGTCACCGCACGCGCATGCCCGAAGATTTGGTGCCGCAGCTGGAGCACGCCCTTTCTTGGTGCGCGATGGCAGGCATTCCGCACCTGTCTGTTCCGGGGGTAGAAGCCGACGACACGATGGGCAGCATCGCTAGGTGGGCTGAGAAGCAAGGGATCCGGGTCTACCTTTGCAGCAGCGACAAAGATTTGTGCCAACTCGTGGATGACCATATTTTCCTTTTGCATGCTCACAAAGACAACATGCTCGTCGATCGAAAAAAGGTCGAAGAGCTCTATGGCATCAAACCAGAGCAAATGATCGATTACCTCGCTATCGTTGGTGATGCCTCGGATAACATCCCCGGATTGGAAGGGTTTGGTCCCAAAACAGCCTCAGAGCTTCTCCAAAAATTTGGATCGCTCGATGCACTCCTGCAAAATCCCGAGCTCGTCACCGGCGCCAAAAAACAAGAGATGCTCAAAACCGGCAAAGATGTAGCGCTCATGAGCCGCGAGCTTGCGACGATTCACCTCGGCGTCGATTTCCCTAAAGAAGAGACGTTCTTTCATTTGAAAGCGCCCGATATGGAAAAGGTCAAGGCGTTCTATGATGAAATGCGTTTCATGTCGCTCCTCAAAGAGATGGACATCACCAAGACCGTCTCTCATAAAAGCGAAGATGTTCCTCTGGAATATACATTGGTTGAAGACATCAATGCTCTGGTGGCAGAGCTCGAGCAGGAGACTGACATCTGCATCGATACAGAAACGACGAGCCTTCATCCGCTTCAGGCGCAGCTTGTCGGAATCGGATTTTCGACAAAGCCGGGAAAAGCATGGTACGTCCCTTGGAAAAAAGAACTCTTTCCCTATATCGAAAAAATCTTATCCCATCCTAGCCATAGTTTTTACGGCCACAACATTAAATACGATCTCCACGTGCTCGTAAATGCGGGATTTTTGCTCCCGAGGATTTCTTTCGACACGATCCTCGCTTCGTATCTCTTAAACCCTCACAGTTCACGCCACGGTCTCGATCACCTGGCTCTCACGTATTTTCATAAAGTCAAAATCAGTATCGAAGAGCTCATCGGGAAAGGCAAAAACCAGATCTCGATGGCCGATGTTCCTCTCGAGAAAATCACCACCTATTGCTGCGAAGACGTTGACTACACCGTACGGCTGAAAAATCTTTTCGCGCCTCTCATCAAGGAAGAAAATTTAAGCGCAGTGCTGAAAGACATCGAGCTGCCCCTCATCCCCGTGCTCCTTGCAATGGAAAGAAGGGGGATTTATGTCGACCCTGTGCAGCTTAAGAAACTCTCTGAGGACTTGTCCCAAAAAATTGGCGTTCTCACCGAGGAGATCTACAAAATCGCGGGAGAAGAATTTAATCTCAACTCCCCGAAGCAGCTGAGCAAAATTCTGTTCGAAAAACTCGGAATTAAACCGCCGAAAAAAACAGCGACGGGGTTTTCAACGAGCGCAGATGTGCTTGAAGAGCTGCGTGAAGAATCTCCCATCGTCCACAAAATTTTGGACTACCGAACGCTCGAAAAACTCCGTTCCACTTATGTTGACTCGCTTCCTGAAAACATCCATCCGGTAACAAAGCGGATCCACTGCACGTTCAACCAATCGGTAGCCGCCACGGGAAGACTTTCTTGCCAAGATCCGAATTTGCAAAACATCCCCGTGCGCACTGTGGAAGGAAAAAAAATCCGCGACGCTTTTCACCCGCAGGAAAAGGGATGGAGCTTCATCGGAGCCGACTACTCCCAAATCGAACTGCGGATCCTCGCACACTTAAGCGAAGACCCTGTTCTCATTCAAGCATTTCAGGATGGCGAAGATATCCACGCATATACGGCATCGCTGGTCTTCGATGTGCCGCTTCCCGACGTCACCGATGAAATGCGGCGCAAGGCCAAAGCGGTCAACTTTGGTATTCTCTATGGACAGCAGGCGTTTGGACTTTCACAGGGCCTCGATATGAACTACAAAGAAGCGGCTGCTTTCATCGAGACGTATTTTAAACGGTATCCGCGCGTAAAGGAATATATTGAATTCTGCAAAGAAAGCGCCCGCAAAACAAAAAAATCGATCACGATGACAGGAAGGCTCAGGCCCATCCCCGAAATCGACAGCAAAAATCCCATCCTTCGGGCAGCTGCCGAGCGCCTCGCTATCAATACCCCACTGCAAGGGACAGCTGCCGATCTCATCAAGATGGCGATGATCCAAATCGACGCCTTTTTAAGATCTAATCCCGGTGTTGGCTACATGCTCCTGCAAATTCACGATGAGCTCATATTTGAAGTTCCCGATCATGAAATCGAGCGCGTATCAAGTAAAGTTAAGAATATCATGGAAAACGTTGTTTCCCTTAAAGTCCCTTTAGAAGTGCATATTTCTATTGGTAAAAATTGGGGGGAATGTTAATTTTGAAGAAAGTTGCTGTTACAGGAGGATTTGCCTCCGGAAAGACAACTGTTTGCCAAATGTTTAAAAAATTTGGCGCCTTTGTTGTCGATTCCGACGCTATCGTCCACCAGCTCCTTTCTCTGGATACTGCTATAGGAAAGCAGGTCGTTGAATTACTTGGAAAAGAGATAATCACCGGAAATCAAATCGATCGAAAAAAGATTGCTAAAATTGTGTTTTCAGACCCTCATAAATTAAAAGCATTGGAAGTTATTTTACACCCGGCCGTGCAAAAAAGCATTGCGGCCTCTTTTGATAAGATACTGGATCTTCCGCAGTATTCTTTTTTTGTCGCCGAAGTTCCTCTGCTCTTTGAAGCCAAAATGGAAGACGATTTTGATCTCGTGATCGCTGTTCGCACAAGCGCCCCAGTTGCCAAAGCGCGTCTGAAAGAGCACCAAGAGTTTGATAGACGAATGGCGAGACAACTTTCCGATAAAACAGAGAAAGCCGATTTTATTATCGATAACGACGGGGACCTAAAAACCCTCGAAAAACAAATTAAAACAATCATACCCGAACTGAAGGAATCCCCATGAAAGAAGAAGACACTTCCCTTTCTGAAAACCATAATGAAACCGAATCGATGTCAGGCCTGACCGGCGCAGAAGAAGTTACGCGCATCGCCGATCTGCAGCGCATGAATATCGACCAGCTCAACCAATACGCCCGTAATTTGGGCCTCAAACACCTGGGAACGCTCACAAAATCCCAGATGGTTTTCGAAGTGGTGAAAGTCAAGTCGGAAAGACCCAATGAAATACTTGTCGCAGAAGGAACTTTAGAGGTACTTCCCGATGGATTTGGGTTCCTCCGCTCTCCCAACTACAACTACCTTTCTTCCGCCGAAGATATCTATGTCTCCCCCGCGCAAATTCGTCGGTTTGACCTCAAGAAAGGCGACACCGTCTATGGCACGATCCGTCCGCCTAAAGAAAAAGAAAAATATTTTGCCCTCGCTAAAGTCGATAAAATCAATAATCGTCCTCCTGAAGAAGCTCACGAGCGAATCTTTTTTGAAAACTTAACGCCGCTCTATCCCAACAGCCGCCTCGTCATGGAGACGAGCAAAGAAAAGCTGACGACCCGCGTCCTTGACCTTGCAGCGCCCATTGGGAAAGGTCAGCGCGGCCTCATCGTCGCTCCGCCCCGCACCGGAAAAACCATCATCCTTCAAAACATTGCTAACGCGATCACCACGAACAATCCCGACGCCATCCTCATCGTGCTGCTGATCGACGAGCGCCCCGAAGAAGTCACCGACATGATCCGCAGCGTCAAGGGAGAGGTGATTTCCTCTACCTTCGACGAACCGCCTGAGCGCCACGTCCAAATCGCCGAGATGGCCATTGAAAAAGCACGCCGCCTTGTCGAGTACCGCCACGACGTCGTCATCCTCCTCGACTCGCTAACTCGTCTGGCTAGAGCCTATAACACCGTCCAACCCCACTCAGGAAAAATCCTCACGGGAGGTATCGACGCCAACGCCCTGCACAAACCCAAAAGATTTTTTGGAGCTGCACGCAATATCGAAGAAGGCGGATCGCTCACCATCATCGCCACAGCGCTCATCGACACCGGTTCGCGCATGGACGAGGTAATTTTTGAGGAGTTTAAAGGAACGGGCAACATGGAGCTCGTCCTCGATCGTCGCCTCGCGGACCGCCGCGTATGGCCTGCCATCGACCTCATTAAGAGCGGTACCCGTAAAGAAGAACTCCTCTACCATCCTGAAGAGCTTGAAAAGATCTACCTCATGCGACAAGCGCTGGCAGACCTGGCTCCTCTCGATGCGATGAATCTGCTTTCAAGCCGCCTCAAAAAATCCTCGAATAACATCGAGTTTTTACTTTCAATGAAGGATTAATCCCTCGTTTCAAAAAAGGCGATGAGCTACAATGGTGCGCCAGCATGGTGCACCGACTCATTGCGTTTTTTTTACTGCTAATTTTTTTCACCGGCTGCGAGACCGGTGATTCTTCCGTCTCCAAATCCAAAACACTGCGCATCTCGATCAGCCGCGAGCCGGCAACTCTGGATCCCCGCAAAGGTGGCGAGCTGATCAGTTCCGTTCTACAATTCATGCTCTTCGAAGGGCTGACTCGCGTTAATTCCGACGGCTCTGTATCCCCCGCGCAAGCCCGAAACATCGAAATTTCGAAGGATCGTCTGAAGTATACTTTTTACTTAAGGGACACCTTTTGGTCAGACGGAAGACCTGTAACCGCTTATGATTTTGCCGCAGCGTGGAAAAAAATATTAACCCCCGATTTTCCCGCCCCCAATGCCTTTCTCCTTTATCCCATTCAAGGGGCCGAAGCCGCCAAGCGAGGAAGCGGATCTCTCGAGGATGTCGGAATCCATGCTATCGATGCAAAAACCCTCGTTGTTCAGCTCCATCATCCTACTCCGTTTTTTCTCGACCTTGTCTCGTTTTGCGTCTTTTGTCCGGTTCCCCTCCATCTCGATGTAGAAAAACCAAAGTGGGCTCTGCAGCCCGATCAATTTATTTGTAATGGTCCCTTTAGGCTTCAGAAATGGAAACAAAATGACGAGCTCATTCTTCAGAGAAATCCCCTTTATTGGGAGTCGCAAGAGGTCTCACTCTCCCGCATTCAAATCGCCGTCATCCCCGATGAAAAGACCGCCCTCAAACTCTACGAGCATGGACAGCTCGACATTTTGGGTCTCGGCATTTCCTCCATCCCCACCGATGCACAAGCACAGTTCTTCCGGCAGGGAGTCCTCCAAACGCAAGAATTAGCAGGGACCACGTTTGTCACGTTCAACACGAATCGCTTTCCCTTTCACAACAAAAATATCCGTAAAGCCTTCTCCCTCGCGATCCATCGGCAAGAAATCGTCGAAAATATCACCCAGATCGGAGAAATCGCCGCCACCACCATGCTTCCTCCCTTATTCACTCCTGAAGACGGACCTTCTTTCCCACAGCACAACGCCGAACTCGCGAAAAAATACTTTAGCTTAGGACTGCAAGAATTGGGCATCACCCGCGATCAATTTCCAGAAGTTGTCTATATCTATTCTGTCTCAGAGCTCAACCGCGATATCGCCCAAGTACTGCAGAGCCAGTGGGCCGAGACACTCGGTATCACCGTCCAGCTCCAAGCCCATGAGCACAAAATGCTCATCTCCCAGCTCTCGGAGAGAACCTACGACCTGGGCCAAACGATCTGGCTTGCCCAGTATTACGATCCGATGAACATTTTAGAGCGGTTCAAATACAAAACGAATGTTAAAAATTACCCAGCCTGGGAGCATGCGACGTTCATCCAGTTGCTAGAAAAATCTTTTGTTGACGCTACGCTGGCAGAGCGCCGCGAGACTCTCAGACAAGCTACGGCTTTATTTGCCGAAGAACTACCACTTACTCCTTTATACCATTGGAAAACAGGATTTTTAATTAAACCATATGTTAAAGGAGCAGATGTTTCGCCTAAAGGGGCTTTCAATTATACTCGTTTGACATGTGATAGGAAGTAGCTGTGGATAAATTAAAAGAGAAATTATCTAAATTTGCTGAAGAGCGGGATTGGGAAAAATTCCATACCCCTAAAAACCTCGCTATGTCGCTTTGTTGTGAAGCGGCAGAACTTCTCGAACATTTTGTTTGGCTCACAGAAGAAGAATCAATTAATGTCATGAAAGATCCCGATCAAGCTGCAGCTATTCGCCAAGAAATCGGAGACGTGATAAATAATCTCGTTTATCTCTGCAGCGCTCTTCGTATCGATCCCCTGCTTGCCGCGCATGACAAAATCCCCCTCAATGAACAAAAGTACCCCATCGATGTTGCTCAAGAGTTCTCACGTCGCCATCCTCGGTAGTGTTCTTCTTTTCACCTTATTTCTGGTGAAAATCGATCGATATTTCCTGAAAAAAAATAGCGGCTTTTGTCTCCATTATATTCTGAGCGATGCCCCCTGCGATCCTCAGTGGAAAACAGAAGGTCCATTCCCCAGAGAAATTCTGGAGCAGCCCTTCTCTTATCTCGGTAAAGGATCGCAAACCTACGTTTTCGAAAGCCAGGATGGAAAATACGTTCTTAAATTCTACAAATTCCCGTCCCACATGCGCAAAATCGGATGGCTCAAACACCCCTTTGCCTATCACATGGATGGCAAGCGCGCCTCCATTAAAAAACACAACCTTGATCGCTTCCATCTCTCGTTTAACAGTTACTTCCTCTCTCAAAAAGAACTCCAAAACGAAACCGGTGTGGTCTATGTCCACCTCTATCCTTCCGATAACCTACGCACTTCCTTGCACCTCATAGATAAGCTTGGCATGCACTATGAAGTCCCCGCAGATCACATGGGATTTATCGTGCAGCGCAAAGCCGCTTCACTCCTTCCTACCCTGCAACAAGCCATCACACAAAAAGATGAGCACCTCTGCAAACAAATGATCAACAATCTCCTCCAAGTGATTACCTCGCGCTGCCACAAAGGCATCTCCGATCTCGATGCGATGCATCACAACAATTATGGCTGGCTAGAAGGAAGAGCCATTCATATCGATGTCGGCCGCTTTGTTTACGACGCCTCCGTGAAAACCCCTGAAGGATGCCAAAAAGAAATCGTCCGCATCACCCAATCTTTAAGTGATTTTCTCGCGAAGGAATCTCCTGAGCTCCATCAGTACTTTTTAACACAATTGCAACATGATATTTGATGATCGCCACCAGGCCGGTGAAAAACTCGCTCTTTCTCTACTGCCCTTCAAAGGACAAAAAGATGTCATCGTCGCAGGACTTGCTAGAGGCGGCGTTGTCGTAGCGCACAGCGTCGCCCAAAAATTAGAGCTCCCTCTCGATGTGATTATCATTCGTAAAATTGGAGCTCCGCACAATGAAGAGCTGGCAGTCGGCGCCATCGATGAAAATGGAGAAGGGCTGCTCAATGAATCGATTATTTCCGCCCTAGGTGTTAGCCGCGCCTACCTTAAAGACGAAACCGAGCGTCAAAGGCAAATTGCCCAAAAACGTTTAGAAACGTACGGAAGAAAAGGTCATACCTTCCGGGGAAAGACCGTCATTCTCGTCGACGACGGCATCGCGACAGGAGCCAGCATGAAAGCCGCCATCCACTGCACAAAAAAGAAAGGCGCAAAAAAAATCATCGTCGCCGTTCCCGTCGCCTCTCCCGACACTATAGAGGAAATAAAACCGACCGTCGATTCTGTCGTCTGCCTATACGAGCCCCTCAACTTCCAAGCCGTGGGACAATTCTACGAACTCTTCGACCAAACAACCGACGCTGAGGTTATTTCCCTCCTTATCGGAAAGAGTGGGATTTGAACCCACGGTACTCCTTTAGGGAGTACGCGTCCTTAGCAGGGACGTGCCTTCGGCCACTCAGCCATCTTTCCATGATATGTCATCCCCAAAGCACTAAATCAGGAACGACTAAACATCGAGAGTTTAACGTCTCGATTCATTTTAGCAAAGACCTTCGCTTGCAAATAATTTTAAGAGGTGTGAAAATATTTATCGTAAAATTAAGGATTGGAGAGGTTTGAAGATGATCCAGTTAATGTTGGTGACTCTTTTTTTTATGGGTTTGACGGGCTGTAATAGCTCGGGAGAAAAAAAAGTTTATAAGCAGGAGCTCAGAGCTTGTCTGCCCAGCGACCCTGTCAGCATGGATCCCCGCACAGGGGTCGATAGTACTTCCGAGGGTGTGCTACGTATGCTGTATAGCGGGCTGGTCTATATCGACAAGAATGATAAAACAACACTAGCTCTTGCGGAATCTTATGATGTTTCAGAGGACTTTCGTGTCTATACATTCCATTTAAAAAAGACTTATTGGTCGGATGGTTCACCACTGACCGCCAGGGACTTTGAAGAGAGTTGGAAAGGGATGCTCTTTGCGAAATTTACCTCTTTCAATTCTAACCTTGTGCATCTCATAAAAAATGCCAAAGCGGCCATGCTGGAAAAAGTCCCTGCCGACGCTGTGGGTGTAAAAGCTCTGGATGATTTGACGCTTCGCATTGAATTAGAAAAACCTCACACGACTTTTATCGATGTTCTTACCAACAGCATTTTCTATCCTGTGCATTCTTCCATCCGAAAGGAATCGCCCGACTTCTCTAATTACATTGGTTGTGGTCCGTTCAAATTGAAGAAATATGCCTTTAACAATACTATCGTCGTAGAAAAAAACCCCCATTATTGGGATGCAGAAGTTGTCAAGCTAGACTCTATTAAGTTTTATATCATCAAAGATGCGGTTACAGCTCTTCTCATGTTCAAAAAAGGGGAGCTCGATTGGCTCGGTTCCGGCTACGGGGCGATTTCTCTGGATGCGACTCCGGAACTTCAAAAAAGTGGGCAGCTGCATACACTCCCTGCCGCGGGAACGGGATGGCTCGCATTCAATGTCAAAAACCTTCCTTTTAACAACATCCATATTCGCAAAGCTTTTGGTTATGCGATGAATCGAAAGGATATTATTTCCAATGTTTTGCAAAATCAATACGCCCCGGCTCTTGGATTGATACCCAAAATCCAGAAAAAAGAAAGATGGCATCCTTTCATGCAAGATTGTGACAAAGCGCTCGCTAGACAGATGTTCGAACAAGGACTACAGGAACTCGGGTTCACCCGCGAAAGTTTTCCCACGATCACTCTGACCTATCACGATGCTGAGTTTATGCATAAATTGATGCAGGCAGTTCAGCAACAATGGTCCGAAATTCTGGGGGTTAAAATTGAGCTGGCTCGATACGACTGGGCAACCTTTTTGGAACATTTGCATAATAGAGATTTTGATGTGACGATGATCGGTTGGAGAGTTCAATATGACGATCCAGCAAATATTCTGGATCTGTATAAAGATTTCGATTCTCCCAACAACAGCTCCAATTGGGAAAATGCGGAGTTTCGAAGAGACTTGGAACTTGCTTTTAGCTCGCCTCAAGAGAAAAGATGGGAGTATTTAGAAGCGGCTGAAAACATCATTCTTACTGAAATGCCAATCGTACCGTTTTTCTATTTCAACACGCTCTACTTAAAAAACGATCATGTCCAGGATGCGTTTGTCAGCAAACTCCGCATCGTCGATTTCCGCTGGGCTTCTATACAGTAAGGTTATTCAATGAAATAGGTACGCAAGAGCTGTTTGCCGTTTAAAGCATTCCAATGCGTCGTGTGAATCGTGCCATCGGGATTTTGTACGGCGATGCTGTGGACAGGTAGATAGACATCAACTGTGCGCCTGATCGCAAAGTTTTGCCCGAACGCAGCTTTTGCGATCCGCTCCACTTGCGAGTTTGTGTACCGTCTATTTAAACGGATGGCGTTCTTATAGGGCTTAGTCACCAGCCAATCTTCGACCTTCGTTTCAGGAATGGTGCGAAGCCGTGGATGTTTGAGATGGAGGCGGAAGAGATTTCCCGATTGTACGACGAGTTTTTTACGCCTGCAGCTTTCGATCCAGCCTCCTAAAATCTCATCCTCTACACTCAAGGCTTTACCCAGCCCATCACGATCGATCGCTCCACCGCGTTTGGCCAAAAGACTTAAGATTTTAAATTCTTGGGGAGTCGTTTCCGCTGTGATGCAATCGCCAAAACCGTGAGTCTTATCCCAATTACGGGTATTGATGACCATTTCGCCGTCGGTCATATCCCATAAAATGACATTTTCTTGCGTCTTATCGTCTTGGAGTGTGTATTTCACTTCCAAAAGTAAATAAGGATAGAAATGGAGTTCAGGTTCTAAGTAACGGTGGCGGCTGTCCTTCAGAAGTTCTTTGCGGTGCTTTTCCATGATCTGATTAGCTGAATGACGGACCTCCAGGGTATGAAAATTACCCACATCCAGGAGCTCTTCCACCTTATTTTTAAGGTCAGGATTCTTATGGGAAACCCACCAAAATCCATAGCCAAAAAGACACAGGGATACAATACCAGCCATTAGCTTCATATCCCCCCTATATCACGACAACTATTTTTTACAAAGCCTCAGTGTTGGATAAAAATTTTCTTCCAGGGATGAGCGAGGCAAAGCCATTCTGTGCCTTGCAATATTAAGATGGATTGCATAACTTAAATCGTATGGCCGAAATGAAAGCAAAAATACCGCCCAATTCCAAAGAATCAGAAATGATGGTGCTGGGATGCATGCTCACATCTCTGCCTGCACTCAACGTTGCAATCGATGGTCTCGTCGCGGATGATTTTTATTTCGCGGAACATAAGATCGTCTTCGATGCGTTGCTGAATTTGTACAAGCAAGACAAACCTGCCGATATTCACTTGGCCGGCGAAGAACTAAAGCGACAAGGCAAGCTCAAAAATATCGGTGGCGTCGGCTATCTCACCACGCTCGCCCAGTATGCGGGCACGGCAGCCTACATCGAAGAATATGTCGACTTGGTAAAAAATAAAGCCCTGCTGCGACGCATGATCGATGCGGCGCAAGAAGTCGAAAAAGCCGCGCTGCACGAGCCCGACGATGTCCACTCGGCTCTCGACGAAGCCCAGCAAAAGTTCTTCCATATTAGCCAAGCAGCCAATCCCCTCGCTGGCATTCCGATTCGCGACATTATTTCAGGAGTTAAAGCGACATCGGGACTGCCTTACCTCAAAGAATTGCAAGAACGACAAGAAAAGTTTCAGACCCGCAAAGGCGATGATCCAGGAATCACCGGTGTCCCCACGCATTTCTCTGATCTCGACCGGATGATCAATGGCTTTGGCCATTCGAACCTGATTATTTTGGCAGCAAGACCCGCGATGGGAAAAACAGCGTTGGCCATGAACATCGCAGAAAATGTCTGTTTCAAAAACAACATGCCCGTCGGCATCTTTTCCCTCGAGATGACAGCCGAGCAGCTTTTACACCGCATCATTTGCTCGCAAGCGGAAGTGGAGTCCGACAAAATCAAAACAGGCAGTTTGAGTGGCATGGAGTTCCAAAGAGTCGTCTCCGCCATCCACCATATGCAAAATCACACCATGGTCATCGATGACCAACCAGGTCTTAAAATTACCGATCTGCGCGCACGCGCCCGGCGCATGAAAGAAGCCTACGGTGTGGGAATGATCGTCGTCGATTACTTACAGCTCCTTTCAGGATCGGGAACTTCGCGCAACCAAGACAACCGCCAAAATGAGATCTCTGAAATTTCCCGCATGCTCAAAACACTCGCTCGCGAACTCAATGTTCCTGTTTTATGCCTGTCTCAGCTTTCTCGCAAAGTGGAAGAAAGGGCCGGCCACCGCCCGATGATGAGCGATTTGAGAGAATCGGGATCAATCGAACAAGACTCGGATTTGGTGATGTTCTTGCTGCGCCGCGAATACTACGATCCTTATGACAAACCGGGCCTGGCTGAGCTCATCGTCGCCAAAAACCGACATGGTAGTATTGGCACGGTTAACCTGACCTACCGTAAAGAACTTGCTCAATTCGCTAACTACAGCGCATCTCAAGTCTCTAAGGATGAGGCTCCCGCTGCTTTTGCTGCCTTTTCTCCGGATTAAATAAATATTTTATTTGACTAGCCCTTGTAAAATATGGCCGATCTGCTATAATCTCGTACTCATTCGTTAAATAAGGAAACGATGAACGCAGAAGAGTCCACAGGATTTGGCCGTTTTCGTTCATTGTTCTGTCCTGTCCACAAGCATGAGCTAGGTCTCTTCCTTCCTTTGTGGCTAATCTTCTTTTTCATTTGTTTTAATTATAACGTTCTTCGTTCGGCCAAAGATTCTCTTGTCGTAACAGCCCCTTCAGCCGGAGCCGAAGCTATTCCCTTTTTAAAAGTCTGGGCCATATTACCCATGGCAATCGTGATGACACTCTTGTTCACACGCCTTTCAAATCGCTTCAAAATGGAAAAAGTTTTTTACATCATGATGGGACTCTTTTTGGGGTTCTTCGTGCTATTTTCCACTATCCTTTATCCCATGAGCGATACGCTACATCCCCATACATTTGCCAACAACCTAGAAAGTTATTTACCCGAAGGCCTGCGGGGGCTGGTTGCCGTGATACGCAATTGGACGTTTACTGCCTTTTACATCATGGCTGAGCTCTGGGGCACCACCATCATGACCGTCCTTTTCTGGGGATTTGCAAATGAAATTTTGAATGTCAACATCGCTAAACGATTTTATGTTCTGATTCTTATCGGAGGCAACCTCTCTGCTATCTGCGCCGGCAGTATTTCTAGTTTCTACTCAGGACTGGGTAAAACATGGGGCCTGGCTTATGGAATGGACCCCTGGCACTGCTCACTCCTCTTGATCACTTCGACACTCGTTGTGAGCGGCATCATCGTCGTTGGGATTTTCCGGTGGCTCCATACCCGCACTTTAGCCCATAAAGATTACCAGCCCACGCCTGAAGAAGCGAGCGCTCCGCGTGTCAAGATGAGCATGCGCAAAAACTTCAAATACCTCGCCAACTCCAAATATCTGCTTTACATCGCAATGATCGTCCTCACGTACAACATCTGTATCAACTTGACCGAAGTCGTTTGGAAAGACCAACTCCATCAGCTCTATGTCACTGATACAAATTCCTTCAACGCCTACATGGGTAAAGTCACCATGTGGGTCGGGATTTTAGCTACTGTCATCGCCCTGTTTTCTTCTATCCTCATTCGCCGTATGAGCTGGACCTTTAATGCGATGATTCCGCCTTTCATTCTCCTCGTGGCCGGTGTCGGCTTTTTCTCATTCCTCGTCTTTAAAGACTCCATGCTTGGCCTGTCCATCGCCTCGATTTTGGGGAGCACACCCTATGCCTTGGGAGTCTTCTTTGGCTCTGTCCAGCAGTGTTTTTCACGGGCCTCTAAATATACGATTTTCGATGCCACAAAAGAACTTGCGTTCATTCCTCTGAGCAAAGAATCTAAGCTCAAAGGGAAAGCGGCTATCGATGGCGTCGGTTCCCGTCTGGGTAAATCGGGAAGTGCTATCATTTTCCAAGTTCTCCTCATGTTCCTCGTCACTGTCCACTCAACGATTCCTTATGTTGGTCTCATCCTCCTTCTCGTCGTTGGAGCTTGGCTATTTGCGGTTTACGCTTTAGGTAAAAAATTTAATGAATTAACATCCGAACAAAAAACAACTGCTCCTGCCACACCGCAGCCGGTTGCTCAAGAAGCTATTACATAACATTGGAAAACTATGTCATCCGTAAAGAAAAAAAGAAAATATAAGATGGCGAAGCACAAGCGCAAAAAGCGCAGCCGTCGCGATCGTCATAAGACTAGATAATCTCGCACAGTTCTTGTAGAATAGATCCATAATTTTTATGTGGTTCTATCCAGAAGAGTTTGATGTCATTGTCATAGGTGCCGGACATGCCGGATGTGAGGCTGCCCACGCTGCTGCGCGGATGGGCATGCGCACTCTCCTGCTCACCATGAGTCTCGACACCATCGGCAAAATGAGCTGCAACCCCGCTGTCGGCGGCACCGCCAAAGGCCACATCGTTCGCGAGATCGATGCGCTCGGCGGCATCATGGGAAAAGTCACCGATTCCACCGCCATCCAGTACCGCATGCTCAATGCTTCTAAAGGCCCCGCCGTCTGGTCACCCCGCGCCCAAGCCGATAAACTCGCCTACCAAACCGCGATGAAAAAACGGCTTGAAACAACCCCTAACCTACACATCAAACAAGGCACCACCGAAGCCCTCCTCACCGAAAATCAATCCATCCTCGGTGTTGAAACCAGAGAAGGCATCGCCTACCGCGGCAAAACCGTGATCATTTCTTCGGGGACATTCATGAGCGGCCTCATCCATATCGGTCCCACCACCTTTTCTGGCGGAAGAGCGGGCGAACAACCCTCCGTTGGACTCTCAGCCTCTCTGAAAGAACTCGGATTTAACCTCGGAAGACTCAAGACCGGAACACCGCCCCGCGTCCACCGCCGCAGCATGGATCTTTCCAAACTCGAGGAACAAATCGGCGATAGCGGCATGCGCTTTTCTTACGATCCCCCCGAAGATGATGGTCTTCCTCAAATTCCTTGCTACATCACTTACACAACGGAAGCTACCAAAAAAGTCATCCTCGATCACCTCCATCTATCCCCGATGTACTCCGGCAAAATCCAAAGCGTCGGTCCCCGCTACTGTCCTTCGATCGAAGATAAATTTGTCCGTTTTGCCGACAAAGAGCGCCACCAGATTTTCATCGAACCCGAAGGCCTAACCACCGACGAGATGTACATCAACGGCATCTCCACCTCGCTCCCCTTCGATGTCCAACTCAAAATGCTCGCCACCATCCCTGGCCTCGAAAACGCCGAAGTCATGCGCCCGGCCTACGCTATCGAATACGACTACCTCAAAAGCGGTCAGCTCTATCCCACTCTAGAGACAAAACCCATCGCGGGCCTATTCTGCGCCGGACAAATCAACGGAACCACCGGCTACGAAGAAGCTGCCGGACAAGGCCTCATCGCTGGTATCAACGCCGCCCTGAAAGTCCAAGGAAGACCTCCTTTTTTCCTCAAACGGTCCGAAGCTTACATCGGCGTCATGATCGATGAGCTCATCACCAAAGATCTCGAAGAACCCTACCGCATGTTCACTAGCCGCGCCGAGCACCGCCTACTCCTGCGCCAAGACAACGCCGACCTGCGCCTGCGCCCCTACGGCTACCAACTCGGACTCATCACTGAAGAACAATACCTCCGTCTTCGCACGAAAGAAAAAACGATCGCGGAGCAAGTGGGCGCCCTGAAGAAAAAACATGTCATGGTCGGCACCCGCGGTGTATCACTCGCCGAGCTCCTCTGCCGCCCCACCCACTCTTATAAGCACCTCATCACCGATCATCCGGAAATTGCCCTCGATCACGGGCACGAGATCAACTTCCAAATCGAACTCCAGCTCAAATACGCCGGCTACATCTCCCGGCAGTCGCAAGAAGCCGCTCGCCTTGATGCGTCAGAAAACATGCTCCTTCCCTCTGACCTCGACTATCACACCATTCTCGGCCTGAGCAAAGAAGCCAGAGAAAAACTGTCCCGCACAAGACCCATTAACCTCGGCCAAGCATCACGTCTGGCCGGTATTACCCCTGCCGATATTACCGTCCTCATGGTATACCTGAAGAAAAAAACCTCGGAGGAACTATGATGCTCATCGCCGCCATCTTAACATTTGCTGCTATCGATCTGCCTACCGACACCAAAAGCCATATTATGATCGATCTCAAACAGCGCGCCACCGACTACAGAGAAGCGTTTGAGCTCCTCAAAAAAGAAAAAGGAGCTGCCAAAGTCTATTTCGAACTAGCTGAAGGCACCAAAATCTCCAACATCATCGATATGACTCTCATGAGCTCCGGCCATCTCATTTTGTTTAAATTCAACACCCAGCAGGGCATCAAGCAACAAGTCGTTCCCGTCGAGCAGATCGCCCAGCTCTCGTATTTTCCATGAACATTCTTTCGTATCAGGGCATGCCCATTGCCGAGCAGCTCAAAATCGAAGAAGAGCTGCTGCGCCATGACACACAAAACATCTGCCTCATCAACGAAGGAACACCTCCCACCATCGTCATGGGCATCTCCGGCAAAGCCGAAGAACTCGTCGATCAAACAGCCGCTGAAAAGCAAGGCATCCCCGTCATCCGCCGCTTCAGTGGCGGAGGGACCGTGATTGTCGATGAAGAGACCATCTTCGTCACCTTCATCTTCAACACCGATGTGCATGATTTTCCGGCTTATCCCGAACCGATCCTGCGCTGGGCTGGCAATCGCTACCAAGACATCTTTGGTATCATCTCGCTTCGAGAAAATGACTTTGTGATCGGAGAAAAAAAATGTGGCGGAAACGCTCTTTACATCCGCAAAAACCGGTGGCTACTCCACACGTCCTTTTTATGGGATTACAAACCCGAAAGAATGGCGCTTTTGCATCACCCTAAGAAAACACCCACTTATCGCTCAGGCAGAAACCATGAAGAATTTTGCACGAGGCTCAGTACTCACTTTGCTCATTCGAAGAGGAAGTGGTTGGAAGCTTTCGAGGAGTCTGTAAGATCTGCTGCAAGTCCGCCGCTTGCTGCTCTACCTTGTCGTTGAGCTGCTGAGCGCGCTCGTTGGCTTTCTTTTTTTGCTGAACCTTCGCTTGTAATTGACCTAGCTCTTCTGCAATCTTATCATTTACTTTGCCAGACTCTCGAAGCTCGTCTTGAAGAACTTTTATCTCCTTACCTTGTTTTAACCACTCGCGAGCTTTCATGAGAATTATGACAATGCGCTTTATCTCTTCCAGCTTTTGAGGAAGCTCTTCTGTTTTACAGTTTTCTAGATCGATCTTAAACTGTCCCAGTGTTTGACGAAGATCAAACTCTTTATTCGATATATTATTGAGCTGCTCAACAACTGTTTTTCTAAAAAGCTCCCACTGCTCCAGTTGCCCTTGAGCCTTTGTACTCTGCTGCGTTAGCTGCTGAAAAAGCTCTTGCTGCCTTTTCGCTTCAGCTTCTCGCTCAAACCTCGGTAGAGGTAGTATCGTTTTTAAATAATTCACGATTAACCAGTTTGATTCCAGCTCTTATATTAGAGGGGACGTTGGATTTACGATCGGGTGTTGCTTTTTCAACCAGAGGCGTTAAATTGTCCACATTGTGGAGAAGGGTTTTCTTTGTATCGACTCCTTCTTGCACAGAAACTGAAAGATCCTGTTTTAGTTGCTGAATCTGTGCGCTTGTTTTTTCGTTCCATTGTTTCTGTTCTGATAACAGGACTTGCAGCTGTACAACCTGCTTCATCTGTTCGGATTGATTTTGAGCTACAGTCTTACAATCACTGGCAAAATCCGTGAGTAAGCTGAGCAACTGCTCTTGCTGCTTTGAAAAATTAGAAGGCACAGAAAAGGATGCCGATTCTTTCGAAATCTTTTGATGAACGCCCACCCTTTCAGTATTCGTGGTCTGAAATTCTTCCACATTTTCACCAAATTTGACCACGATTTCTTCGCACGATCCAATTAATGCCAGTTGCTGACTCAAATGGGTTTGCATCTCGGTGAGCTTCTCTTCTGTTTCTAAGTTTTGAGCTGAGCGTCCCCATACTCGATCGAGCAGAGCATCGGTGGCTAATGAGGCCACTTCCGAAAGATGCGCCAAATGTACGATCTGATTACTGATGGGACGACGTATCCAAAATGAAGGACCAGAAGACTTTTCTTCCGTTGGTGAAATACTTTCACCATAAGCAAACAGCTTTTGCCCCCACTTGGTAGAAAACTCACTGTCTCTGGGAGATTTCCAAGCAAACCCTACTGTGGCACATGCCAAAAACATCAGTTCTTTCACTGGAGCGGACATTTTGCCCTCCTAATTTTGTTGACTTCTTTTTAATGCATCAATTGCTGGCCCTAACTTAGCAACAGCTTTGTCAAGTTTATCAATAACCTTCTTCTCTTGTTCAACTAGAGGATTTAAAGTTTTTTTAATCTCCTCAATTTCCTGGAGCAACTGAGCTTTTTTGGTTATGATCTCGCGAAGATCTTTTGTCATCTCTGAAATCTTGCCAGCAACGTCTTGCTTGATTTCCTTTTCCGTTTTTTGAAGAAATTCCAAGGTCTTTGCAAACACGTCGGTCTGTGAATCATTAGCTGTTTTTAACTCAGCTGCTTTTCCTTTTAAATTGCCCCAGAGCTCAAGCATTTGAGTATTGTTTTTATAGAATTCTTGAACTTGTGTATTCCATTTCTCAAAAAACGCATTAAACCCGACGATCGTTTCTTTTTGCTTTTCATTTTGGTCATTTGCTGTGCTTAACAAGCCTTCCAAGCGCATATTCTCTGCCGTGACTTCTCTTCCACGCTGCAATTCATGACCCAAAAACAAAAAGCCCATATAGGCAATCATATAGCCTTCTAAAGATCCGCGGCTAAGTCCTAAGACAATCGACAAAACAGGAAGAACGATCGCTTTTAATTCAAAATAACCAAAAATCTTCACCGTTTGGCCGTAGATTTGGTAGAAAATGATACAGGCACTCGCCGCACAAATCATCGCCATTTGCCCTTTCAGAAAATAGGCTAAACCGCACACCGACACAGCAAATGCTAGACGCAGCCAATTCTGCTCAGCATGCTCTCTGACCTTGGCCCATTCGCCTGGAGCTTGCTTCGTAAACGTGTCCCAATTTTCTCGTAGGGCTTGCAAATTCATATTTTCTTAAAGGAAGATTAGCAGTGATTTAAAATTTTAGTCCAACTATTTATCACCTGGACATGTACTTTCGACTTGGGAGGTTATACACGTCGCATGGAAGAGACCATCCGAATAAAAAATCGTAGGATCCGCTTTAGAACATCCTTTACAAATTTCGCCTTCGAGCGCCTTCGTCTTTTGTACAAGAAGGAAATGCGGATGAGATCCATGTTCAAAATACAGCCATTTCAATTCAGAAATTTTGTGCAATCGGTACCCTCGTAGGGCCGTCGCCATCAAGAAAAACAGCGGTTGAGAGGAAAGAACGGCAAGACTCAAGGTCACTACCATTTGAGCAACGGCCAGACCTTGTTCGACTTTTTGCTGAGTGGGCCGATCCCAACGAAGGTTGGCGATATTATCACCGCTAAAGTCACTTACAGGATCTGTTTTGGCATGTACCGTTTGGAAGTAGTCATTAATATATCGGACGCTAAGTACGGCTAAAACAACGAGCCCTGCACCTACACATACGGCGGCTACGATCGTGACCTGCGGAGAAAAGTAAGAAAAAGCACCAAAAGTATCCAGATGCTCTAGCCAATCCACACTCATATAACCTAGGCACCCTAGATCAATGGAAAAAAACAAAACATGGATCTGATGCGCACGTGCATAGAGTTTAGGATCGGACTGCTCGAGGGTTTCTATGGCAGCTTTAACTCCATTGTAAGAAAGGTAAATCTGATCAAAAAGACCCAGCTTCAAGAAAAATTGGATGGACATTGTTAAACCTTAGTCTGTGTAAAAAGAAAGAGTGGTGTGGATAGAAAATACCCGCCTGCTTGGATACGGGATGGTAATTTAGTAGGGTGAGTGGACGTCGCGGCTTGCACCAGAATAGTTAAGTTGCTAACGCGCTTTTCTAGCCTCGTTTTTGTCTCAATTCCCTCAGAAGTGACAAGAACAAGCTCCTGCCCGAGTTGTTGCATCTTGTCATGGGTTTCATCGGCCCATTTTTTTTCTTCACCTATCTGCACGGCCATCTCAACATACACTTTGAGCATATCGGGTTGCTGTCCTGCAAGATCTCCCAGTTCCCTCGTGAGAGTTTGTAAGGAAGAGAGAAACGCTTGTTGAACTTTCGTAAAATCTATCTCACTTGAAATCTGAGATTGCTCGGACAAAAGAACATCATAAATTTGCGATCTTTCGGTATTGGTGAGGGAGAGTTGATGAGTAACATTCTCAAATTGCGTGAGCATTCCCTGACATGACTGAGTCAAAACAAGTTTCTCATGCAATGTCAGTTCGAGTTGCTTTAGTTTTTTTTCCGTTTCTCCGTTGATAGTTCTGGGAAGAAACAAGCTAAGAATCCCCGCTCCAAAAACACAAGGGATGATTATCATAAGATCGGTTGTAAACGCGAAATTACAAACCTGATTGCTAACCCTTCGGCGTAGCCAAAAGCCTATCCCCGTAGATTTTTCGTTATCGGGGGATATTTTTTCACCCAATTTTAGTAGGAGTTTACTGGCAATATTAAAATCAAATACTGTGACACGTTCTTTAGGTTCACTCGAAAAGCCAACAATTACTATTCCATACAGCAGTACAGTATCTTTAAGAGTTGCCCCAATCATCTAAAAAAGATTAGCTGGGATTTAAAATTTTAGTCCAATCTTATTTGGGAAGATTGATCAGATCGTTCATCGCTTGCTTGGTGACTTCGCGTCCCATGACAGCGATCGACTCGGTGAGAGGAATCTTTTTCGGACAGACCTGGCGGCAATTCTGAGCATTGCCGCAATCAGAGACGCCGCCTTTGTCCATCAGAACATGGAGGCGCTCGGAAGCTTGATTTTTGCCGGTGGGATTGGAGTTGAAGAGACGGGCTTGAGAGATGGCCGCTGGCCCGATGAACTCAGAATGATCATTCACTTGGGGGCACGACTCAGTGCAGCATCCGCAGGTCATACAGGTAGAGAGAACATACATCATCTCCTGAACTTTGGGGCTGATCTTGGGTCCAAAACCGCTTTCATAAGAGGTGTCAACTTCGATCCATCCCCGAATTCTCTTGAGGGCTTCGAACATCGCATCGCGATCGACGACGAGATCTCGAACTAGGGGATATTTAGAAAGAGGAGCCAGGGTAATGACGGGACTTTTCGAGGAAGTGATGATCTGATCGACAAGAGCGGTGCAGGCCTGGCGAGGACGTCCATTGATGAGCATCGAACATGAGCCGCACACTTCTTCGAGACATCCTTGCTCCCATACGATAGGTTCGACTTTATTGTGCGAGCGGTTGATCGGAGATTTTTGGACATCGAGAAGGGCGGTGATGACGTTGTAAAAGGGTTTCTGCTCGAGCTCAAACTCTTCCCAGTATTGCTTACCGGGAAGTCCGCGGAAGATTTTGAGAATGAACTTATTCATATCGGTAGAACGATGTTAGAAGGAACGTTTTTGAGTTGGGGTTTGATTTTTTTGGCGTGAGCATAATCGCGGGGTATCGGATCGAGATACGGCATGTCGATCCCTCGGTAGGAAATGATGGGCTCTTCCGGGCTGTAGGTAGCGATGGTGGTTTTGAGCCACTCCTGATCGTTTCGTTTGGGGAACTCTGCTTTATAATGAGCTCCTCTAGACTCGTTGCGAAGTAGCGCGCCTTTTGTCATCACTAAAGCGAGTTCTAACATGGGACCGAATTGATTAGCAAATGCGTAGGTCTGGTTCATGATAGACCCACGGTCATCGAGATGGATATGCTGGTACCTTTCGCGGAGTTCTTTGAGCTTGTCCATCGTTTTTTGTAGATCGGCATTATTTCTCTCAACCGTCACATAATTGATCATCCACTCCGACATCTCATCGTGGAGGCGGTGGACGTTTTCGGGGCCATCACGCGTGAGAAGATCGTGCTTGAGGGTCTCTTCTTGAGCAAGTCCCTCGGCATACATGCGGGGTGGCAGCGCGGCAAAACTAGATGCGAGGGTATCGAGATAGCGCGGCACTTCATTACCAGCGACGAGTCCGCTAAAGATGCATGAGATCAGAGAGTTAGCTCCCAGACGATTGGCACCGTGGTACTGAAACTCCGACTCTCCGACATTGAAGCATCCAGGAATATTGGTCATGTGCCTAAAACGTGTCTCTCGATCTGGTGCATCGGCAGCGGGCCAGTCGACCCAAGCTCCTCCCATCGAATAATGAACAGCGGGGAAGATTTTCATCGGTATTTTTTTCGGATCTTGCCCCGTAAATTTCTCGTAGATGTCGAGAACGGATTGCACTTTCTGCAGTTTTTCAGGTGTTAGATGTGTCAGATCCAGATAAACTTGGGATCCACCATCGATACCAAGGCCCATTTTGCAGATGCGCAGCATCTCGCGAGAGGCAATATCGCGTGGCACGAGATTGCCAAACGCCGGATACATCTCTTCTAAGAAATACCACGGTTCGCCGGTCTTCCCGCAGGGAATCGTCTTCCCTTCCGCATCAGTGATCGTCTTCGTGGAGTCGCCCCACACCCAAATTCTTCCCCCCTCTCCGCGCGTCGACTCGGAAATAAGACGCAGCTTGTCTTCTCCAGGAATAGCCGTGGGATGGATCTGAATGAACTCGCCATTGGCGTACCACATGCCTTGCATGTAGAGCCGTCCGTTTGCGGCGCCCGTACAAAAAGTCGAGTTGGTCGATTTTTTGAAGATGAGGCCCGGACCCCCCGTTCCAAAAACAACGGCATCGGCTTTAAGAATGTCGAGCTTGGAGTTGTAGAGATCCATGAGTACGATGCCGCGCGCCCGCCCGTCTTCATCGCGGATGAGACGTAAGAATTCGTGGTGCTCAAACTTCTCCACGAGGCCTTGAACTTCATAGCGCCTTACTTGCTCGTCGAGCGCATAAAGCAGCTGCTGCCCCGTCGAGGCGCCGCAAAAGGCGGTCCTATTATAGAGCGTTCCGCCAAAACGACGGAAATCGAGCGTCCCTTCCGGCGTGCGATTGAACGGGCAGCCAAACCGGTCCATCATGCGGATGATCCCCGGCGCTGCCAGGCACATTTCCAAAACGGGCGCCTGATCGGCTAAAAAGTCTCCCCCCTTGATCGTGTCGTAGGCATGGATATAAGGAGAGTCTTCTTCGCCTTTGAGGTTCATCGCAGCGTTGATGCCTCCTTGCGCGCAGACCGAGTGGGACCGTTTGACTTTTGTCACCGAAACAATTTTGACAAAGCATCCCTTCTCTGCCAGCCGCATAGCAGCGGATAGACCCGCAAGACCACCCCCGACGACGATGACTTCTTTCTTTTTCATGTGCGTAAATTTAGATAGTACGTTCCCCAGACAGCTGCTAGCCCTAAAAATGTCACCAGCAGCATGAGTCCCACTGCCACCTTAACCGACCATTTTTGCGAAGCCATGTTCAACACGATTCCCCAGGTGATTAAAAATGTCCAAAGGCCATTGAATGCATGAAAGCATGCTGCGAGAACAAAAATGGTATAGAGAGCAACATAGATAGGACTCTTGAACGTATCGCGCACGGTCAAAAGCGTGGCTGTTCCAAAGTCGGGCGTAGCAGCGATGACCTCGCCTTTTGCGATCGATTTTTTTTCAAGCATCGCAACCCACTTCTGTTTTTGCTCATATTTTTGTGCCGATGTCAGCAGCATTGCCGCTTGGGAGTCATAGCTAGAAGAATCCTGAACTTTTGCAGCGACATCGACAAAGGCTTGTTCTCCGGACCGGCGCTGGAGCTCTTCTTTTTCTTTGGCAATCGCCTCTGCATCGTAGAGCGTGCACCCGAGCCTATCTGCCACTGTATAAAGGCCTTTGTCAACGGTGACGCGGACGAAATAAGTCGAACCTGCAGACCAAGGATATTCGAGAAAACGGAACTTCACAACGTGGCCAATGAGAGCGACAGCGAGTATATAGGAGGTGATGCGCTGCCATGTATACGCATGGTTGCGGCTGTAATTTAAAGACGGCTTCGTGCCATCGCTGGGCCAAGAGTTGGGTTTTGAAGTGAAGAGATAGTGAATGCCCCATACCAAATGGATCAAGATGGGGACTCCCAGAAGAACAAGCTCGATGACATATAGATAGGGTAAGTTATGAAGCCAGTTGACGGCATTCACAAACCCTCTGGCGTTGTCTCCTAATAATAAGGCGGCTTGAGAGTTAGTGAGAAGGTGTTCCATCAAGAACAAGACGAGCCAAAGTCCCATCAAAGAGTGGAGACGGCGCCAAACAAAGGCTCTGGAGATGGCTTGAGTTGTCATAAATTATCTTATTAAACTCATATGCTTCGTTTTGGAAAAGAGAAAAAAATGGAAGCATTGGTCGAAGTAGCTGCTCCAAGCTCCTCAACTGTAATGCCTCTGAGGCTTGCGATGAAGCGGGCAGTCTCTGCAATGTAAGCAGGCTCGTTGAGCTTGCCTCTCTTCGATTGTGGTGCCAAATACGGAGCATCCGTCTCAATCAGCATCTGATCGAGCGGCAGAAACCTTGCAACTTCTTGTAGCTCAACCGATTTTTTAAAGGTCACAATACCGCTTAGAGATACGAGCCATCCTCTTTCTAAACATTTCTTCGCTTCAGCAAGGGTCCCCGTAAAACAATGGAGCACCGCGGGTGTCTCTTTGAGCTGGCGATCTGCCATCGCAAACAAATCATCGAACGCATGGCGGCAATGAAAAACCACAGGGAGCTTTGCATCGTGTGCAAGGGCAAAATGCGTAAGAAGTGACTCCAACTGTTTTTCTTTCGGGCTATGCTCATAGTAATAATCGAGTCCTGTCTCTCCAATGGCTACCAATTTTGAAACATGTTTGCGGATGAGGGGTAAAAAGTTTTGATGGGTAGCGGCATCGTGAGGCGTGACAGCCGCCGCGTTATAGACCCACGGATGACGCTGCGACAAAATCAGACCTTTCTCTAAACTACTCTCATCTGTGCAGATGTTGACGATGGCGGAGATGTGGGCTTGCTGTGCACGCTGCAGAATTTCTTCGGCATGGTCAATCAGGGGCGGGGCTGATAGATGGGCATGGGAGTCAATTAACATGTAGGGCCTTGCACTTCTTGTACGGAAGGGTTATTTAGGATATAAAAGAAGACCATCCCCAATAATAGAGGTTGTATGTTTTCACCTGCTGCATTTCCCCTAGCATCCTTAGGTGCTTTTATCACGGCTTACTCTCAATCCGACTGGTTCGGTAAACTGGTCATCTTAGGGCTGGTGGCTCTCTCGATGATTTCATGGATTGTTCTGCTCCATAAAGTTTGGATGATCCGTAAAGTTCGGTATATTTCTCAAGCTTTTCATAAAGCTTTCGAGCAAAATCAAGAAGCCATGCTTAGTTTGGAAGTGGGAAATTTACCCAAACCGAGACAAGCAGGCCTTCGCCATCCTTTTGCCAATCTTTTGCAAACCACGCAAAAGAAGACACGAGAAATTTTGGGGAAAAACAAATACTTCTTAACGCAGGATGGTAAGGTAAAGGCTCCCGTTTATCTGACGCCGAGTGATATTGAGCTCCTGGAATCCCATCTCGCGGCAACGATCTCGAGTGAGAGCAAGGAACTCGAAAAAAACGTTTTTATTCTCTCGACGATTGTCACGCTCGCACCATTTATGGGACTGCTGGGTACGGTATGGGGAATTCTAATTTCCTTTTCGGGATTACATGCAGGAGGATCGGCGGGATCCAATAGCGCGATACTCGGGGGACTATCTACGGCGCTAGCTACTACGGTGCTGGGGCTGATTATCGCGATTCCGGCTCTCATCGCCTATAATTATTTGCGCAGCACTCTTAAAGACTATACGTCGGAGATGGATGACTTTTCGACATCACTTCTCTCCACCGTCGAAATCCAATACCGCAAAGTGGAGTAGTCATGCGCAGACGTTTTGCAACGAGGCAAGGAGAGTTCGAAGAGGCGACGATCAACTTGACTCCGCTTATCGACGTGGTGTTTGTCGTGCTCATCATCTTCATCATCATCGCTCCGATGTTAGAACTCGATCGTGTGGAGCTTGCTAACGCCGCACCGTCAGATCAAAGGCAAGTGGCAGCTACTCCCGAAAACGCAGGTATTACGATCCATGTGCATCAAGATAACACGATTTGGCTTAAGGGAAGGCAAGTGACGATCGAAGAACTGACAGCAGGACTTAAAAACCTGAAGAGAACTAGTGGTAGCCAGATTCCTCAACTATTCCATGATAAACGTGCCTACTTTGGTACCTACCAGTCGGTGAAAAATGCGGTCGAGAGCGCCGGTTTTGATGAACTCGATATTATCTTAAAACCGGGATGATATCATGTCCCAAAGGAAGATCACTTCCGCGGTTATTCTCATCCACCTTTTCGTGATCATGACGTTTCTCTTCACGCCTGAGCGAAAAGCCGCAAAGCCCCACCATGTGGCCGTACGCACACATTTGAGCCAACCGAAAACTCCCATCAAAACGGGCAGTGTCGCTAAAGCGGGAGCAAAACCCGCATCCCCCAAAAAAAATCCACCCAAAGCAGCGGCAAAACCCAAAAATAATGCGTCAGTGGCTGCGAAGAAAAAAACTCCGAAAAAAATGGTAGCGGTCGATGCAGAAAAAAAAGCACGACCCAAAAAATCTCCTCCTCCCAAAGTAGAGGAGCCCGAAGAAATCGCCCAGACAGAAATTGCACCAAAACCACAGAAACGGTATTCTGGTCCGCAGCTCGATATTCCCGCACCGATTGGTGCACTAGAAATCGATCAAAAATCCAGCGATCATTTTTTTGCGGTGGAGGGACCTGCAGATGAGTTCATCTCGTTCCTTCACAGTGCACTTCACCTACCTGATTTTGGGGAAGTGAAAATAGAACTGACGCTCGGAGAAAAGGGAGTGGTAGATAAAGTGGTTGTCCTCAAGTCCGAAAGCGCTAAAAACAAAGCTTATTTGGAAAAAGAGCTACCATTATTAAAATTCCCTAATGTAGACACGAAATCTCGAACCTTGATATTAACATTTTGTAATGAAATATGATTAAAAAAATTCTCCTCATCTGTCTTGTTTGTACCGCTTATATCCGCGCGGCCACTGATGAAATCAGGATCTATCTTCCCACAGAAAGTTCCCTGCAACCTCTGTATTTAAGTCAGATGCAAGCTAAAGGCACGAGTTTTTCAAATGAGTATTTGCAAGGATTGGAAGGCGTTTTGCTTTTTGATTTGAACCATAACGGCTCTACCAAGGTCACCTCGCGGTTTGCTGACAAAGAAGAGCTGCTGCGCCAAAATAATCGCACTCAAGCATTTCAGCCCAGAGTTTGGAAAGAAGCAGGCATCGCCCACGTTGTCAAAGGCGACATCGAAGGCAACATCCTAACGATCTCTGTCTTCTCGACGAATACTGGTTCACTTAAGACTTTCGATGGAATCACTTTGACGGGTCAACTCGGCAAAGATCGCCGCTTGATCCATAAAATCGCCGATCGGATTCATGAAGCTGTCTTCGGAACCCCTGGAGTTGCTGCGCAAGTCATTCTCTATTCTTGCAAAGCTAAATCTGGCGCGACTGTAGCGGAGATTTGGATGTGTGACTCCGATGGCCACAATGCCCGCCAGCTGACAAAAGAAGCTGCCTACTGCGTCTCTCCTGTTTTCATCGCTCCCAGCGCGCAATTTGCCAGCGACCGCTTTCTCTACGTCAGCTATAAATCCGGGCAACCCAAAATTTTTATCGCCTCCATCCAAGATGGAGTGGGCAAACGGCTCATCGATCTGAGAGGGAATCAACTTCTCCCGGCTGTTTCTAAAGGACGCGACAAAGTCGCCTTCATCTGCGATGCGGGTGGAAGAACGGACCTATTCTTACAACAATTTCATCCCGACACAGGAGAAGTCAGCAAACCGGTACAACTCTTTTCGCAACCGCATGCAACGCAAGCCTCACCTACGTTTAGCCCGGATGGTTCGAAGATCGCTTTTGTCTCGGACACAGGCGGAACGCCGCGTATTTATGTTATCCCCACCAATTTTAATACCAAAAGACCAGCACCGCATCTCATTTCAAAAGAAAATCGGGAAAATTCTTGCCCAGCTTGGTCGCCCGATGGAAAGAAATTAGCCTATAGTGCTAAAACAAAGGGAGTACGCCAGATTTGGATTTACGACTTCGAGGCAGGGAAAGAGTGGCAACTAACAGATGGCGGGGGAAATAAAGAAAATCCCTCTTGGGCTCAAAATAGCTCACATCTCGTTTTTAACTCGACAGACGGAGCCACCTCCGAGCTCTATCTCGTCAACTTAAACCAAGCCGAAGTCGTCAAAATTTCACATGGCCCAGGAATTAAACATTATCCCTCGTGGGGAACACGTTAACGTAAGGAATAGTACACATGAAAAAAATTGCTGTTTTAACTTCTCTCTTTAGCCTTCTGGTCATGACGGGCTGTCAAAAGACTTCAGGCAATATCTGGGATGACAACCAAACAGGGGCTAAATATAAGCACAGCCAGCAAAATGCTTCGGCTCTCTGGGGTTCAAACTCATCTCAAGAAACACTCGCAGGCGGCCCAGTCGAGGAAGATTTTATCCCTTTGAACGAAGAAGATCTCAAAGGACAATTTGCAGACGCAGCTCCTCAACCTTCCAAGTCGCTGGGTGAAGGGGGCGTTCCCATGGCCGATCTGTTTAAAAACCCTTCCGGCGAATTGGCCGCTGTTTTCCATCCGATTTTCTTCAACACGGACGAGCATGTCATTCAAGGGAAAGACCAACTCGAGTTCATCTCGCGCGCTGCTTCTTACCTGAAAGCCCATCCCAATATGGCCATCATCATCGAAGGCCATTGCGATGAAAGAGGACCCGAAGCTTATAACCTAGCTCTGGGTGCAAAGCGTTCCAACTCGGTCCGATCTCTGCTCATTAAAAAAGGCGTCCATCCTGATCAAGTACACACAATTTCGTGTGGAAAAGAGTTTCCTTTTGCACTGGGCCACAATCCTGAGGCATGGAAGCAAAATCGCCGCGCCCATTTTAAAATCTATCAGAGATAATCGATGCGATTTCGGTTTTATATCGTCCTATGCACCCCTCTCCTCCTAACGGGGTGCATACCGACCTTAACCGCAATGAAAACTTCAGAGCCTCCATCGGAGTCTATCGTAGAAGAGCTTCGCTCGGAGATCGCTGAACTACGCCATGAAATCCAATCCAAAGACATCGAACTCAAAATCATTGAAGACAAGCTGGAGGGGGGCGGAGAAAAGTTTTCGTCGCATCTCGAAGAGCAAATTCTCACTTTGAGTCGTAAATTGGCCGCACTCGAAAAAGTCAGCGAAAAAATTGCTTCAGATATTCGCACCCTTTCGGAGCATGCCAACCAAACGAGTTCGTCTTTGGGTCTCTATCGAGAGAGAATTGAGGAGATCGATGCTAAGGTGCATGAGAAAAGGCCTGCCTTTCAGTTAAAAAGTTACCGTGTAAAAGCTGGTGACTCTCTCGAAAAAATTGCTAAGCGTCACAAAATACCCGTTGAAACTCTGAAAAAAGCCAACAACTTAACCGATGACCGGATCATGATCGGCCAAGATCTTCAGATCCCTGACCATGGATAAAGATCTCCCGATCGGTGTGTTTGATTCGGGGTTTGGAGGACTCACTGTTCTTCGAGCTCTCAAATCAGTTCTCCCGAGTGAATCTTTCATCTACTTTGGCGACACAGCAAGGCTTCCTTACGGATCCAAAAGCGGGGAAACGATTCTGCGTTATTCTCTCGAAAATGCTGCCTTTCTCGTAAAAGAGGGGATTAAAGCACTCGTTGTTGCATGTCATACCGCCTCTAGTTTTGCTCTGAGGGCACTTCAAGAGTCTTTGAGCATTCCCGTTATCGGCGTCACAGTTCCTGCGATTCAGCAGATGAAGAAGTTTCCCGGGAAAAAAGGCGTGATCGCAACGAGGGCAACCATTTCTTCAGGAACTTATCAGTCCATGCTACAGCCTGAGGCCATTGAAGTGATCGCATGTCCTCTTTTTGTGCCACTCGTTGAAGAAGGGTGGATGGACCATCCTATCACACACCTCGTGATCCATGAATATCTCCAACCTCTGAAAGACAAAGGAATTGAGGTGCTCCTTCTGGGATGTACGCATTACCCTCTTTTGAAAGAGGGTATTCAACGTTTTCTCGGGCCACAGGTCGCGATTTTAGATCCGGGATCACTTTGCGCAGAAGCTCTCAAGAAAGTACTCATCGAAACTGATTTGCTAAGCTCTGAACGCAAATCCGATCGTTATTTTGTTTCAGATGGACCCGAGCAATTTCGCCGTTTCGGGCCTACATTTTTGGGTTATCCCATTTCGGAAGTGATGGCATTACCCAGCACGGATTTGTTGAGCGATCGCATTTTCAGATAAAGTAAGGCTGTTTCCCAAAAGAGTATCGCACAAGCAATCATTCCCCATAAATACTCCGCCGGCGCGACATGGGATTCTATCATCTTGTACACTGATAATGTCTCTGCCCAAGTAATACATGCAAAAATAATCATATATTTAACATCCTGATGAGCAAAGACAAACCCCATAGGGATTTGGTTGAACGTAAAAACAGCAAAATACACCCACGTGCCTAAAAGAAGGGGGACAATCATGCTCCCCATTTCCAGACATTTCTCAGGCGAGAATAGAAAGGCCATCGTTGCGTTGGGGAAAAGGAGAGTTGGCACAGCCAATAACAAAGAAAACGCTATCCAAACAAAAACACCTGCGTGATAGAGCTTGCCCAAACTATAAAATTCTCTCGCTCCCAGAAAACGAGACGCCATGGTTGTGACAATTTGGCTGAGAGCTTCTCCCACAAATGTAATGAAAATAGCAAGAGTACCACCCACAGAAAAGGCCAGTAAAAAACCTTCTCCACTATGCGAAACATACCACGTGAGAAATGCCCAGCTTAAGGTAACGATGATCCGCGTTCCAAATCGGACCAGACCGGGAAAGGTGTATTTCCAGAAAAGAGACAATTTAAATCGCCAGTTATTCGTTTGATATTCCGTGATAAGAGACTCTTTTAGAAAATTTGTGAGCAGTAAAAAGCATAGTCCGCATTCAGCGATCAAAGTCGCAAGACCAGCACCCATCACACCCATGGGATGAATCCACTCTCCCCATCCAAAAATAAAGAGATAACAAAGACCGAGGTGTAAGACATGGGCGGTCAGATTACTGATGAGATAAAAACGGGCTTTTCCAATAGCGATGTAGAATGCCGAAAACGCGGCGTTTAGAGGGTAAAGAAAAAACAGCGGAAGAAGCAAATTGAAATAGGGAAGGGCCAAAGAAGTGATTGGCGTTCCTGAAAAATAAGAAGGCCCGAGGCCCCGTCCCAAGGGAATAGTGATTAAAGCAGATAAGAGGCAAAACCATATCATTTGCCATGTACAAGCTCCAACGAGCCTCTTTTCCCCTGATCCCACCTGGTAGCTCATAATAGCTTGAGACATCAAAGGAACTGCCATACATGGCAAATAAAACAACCTAGAAAAATACGATACCGTCAGCGCCACTTCCATGCCTTCCATGGAATAACGAGCCAAAAACAGGCGCTCGACAAAAGCGAGCAGAGACGCGGAAAAGAGCGTCATCGCGACAGGAAAAAAAAGCATTACAAGCTCTTTCTGTATCCCTGTTTTTACAGGAAAACCCTGTCGCGCTTCGAAGGCCACTCTATTCTCTTTATGATAGCTTTCTGTTCAACGGTTTCGGATCACTGGGCTCGCAATGCATAATACGATGAATAATGGGAACAATTGTTTCATCTGTATTAGGGCCAATGATCGTGAGGTTGCGACAAAACCATGCTTCGGCAAAATACTTTATCACAATGGGTTGGTGTTTAATCAAACCACTGGTTTCCACGAAAGAAACATAGTAATTATGCGGCTTTTCACCTTCTCTTAAAATATAGGTATAGGCCTTTTCTCCCCGAAGCAAATCCTCGACTTCCAAACCGGTCACATCATCGTACCAGCAGGAACTCTCACGGATCGATTTTTCAATCACAAACTCATCACACGAAACAATTTCGGCAAGTGCCATATAAAACCTCCTTAGGTTTTGTTACCCTATTTTTCCTTCACGGTCCTCGCAAAATGAAAGGTACCATCGACTAATCGATAAATAATCTTTATCCCTTTCTTCATCAGCGACTGATAAGAAGAATAGAATAAAGGAACAACAGGGACTTGATCGATAATAAATTTTTCGGCTTCGGCCAAATAAGCTTTGCGCTGCACACTATCGACTTCCTTATCTGCTTTTGCTAAAAGCTCTTGGTAATCAGGGTGTTCCCAATTCGAAAAATTAGAGTCTTCCGAGGCAAAACGAAATGCATTCAAAGTATAGATCGGATCATCAAACCAAGAGAGCCAAAGAGTAAGTATAATGTCGCATTCACGCCGCATCGCTTTTTGGAAAAGCACACCCCACACCACATTGTCCAAGCGGCACTGGATATTAAATGTTTCTTCCCACTGTTTTTTCAGGACGTTTGCGACGTGCTTATTGGTCATCCTTCCTTCAGCATACGTAATCGTAATAGGAGGAAATTGCGATAGTTCTAAATTGCATTCTTTCAATCCTTCTTCGAAAAGCTGCTTTGCCAAAGCACGATCGGTGGGAATGCTACAGGATGTCAGCCGATGATGCAGAGGAAATACGGAGTCTGCGGGTTTGATCGTAGAAGCCACAGCCGAAGAAAGTGCGCTGCGATCCAGCGCCATGGCCATAGCTTTGCGAATCTTAAGGTTATTAAAGGGGAATCGATGGTTATTAAGAGCTGCCCAGAGTACGCCTCCATCGGGCCATTCCATCACTTTTTCATCGGCCGCAGCAGCGACTTGGGAGCCCAAATAACCGAGGGGGCTTCCAACCCAATCGAGTTCGTTTTTGTGGAGCATTTCGATTGCTTCATCGGTCGTGCCTTTCATGAGCACAATCTGATCGAGAGCAATATTCGACGCATCCCAATAAAAGGGATTTTTTACAAATTTGTAGCCCTGCTGAGGGTGATGAATTTCGATTTCAAAAGGGCCATTGCACGGATATTGCTTTTTGACTTGATAAGGCCAGCCAGGATGTCTTTGATCGACGCGGTGATTGACAGGAGAATACATCGGATGGGCGACGAGATCTAAAAAGTAGGGGGCGGGGAAGGCAAGCTCGACTAAAAGGGTTTTTTCATCGACGGCTCTGATCCCCACTTCTTCGATGGAAATCAGCCCCTCCTTGGCTTTCTTTGCATTTTTTATCGGATAAAACAAATAGGCAAAGGATGTTTTAAAGTCGGGAGAGAGGACTTTTTTCCATGCGTATTCGAAATCATAGGCAACAATGGGTGTTCCATCATTCCACCGAACGGAGCGGAGTTCAAACAGATACCGTTTGCCATCGGGGGATATGTCAAAAGATTTTGCTACACCTTTTTCGATTTCGCCATTGGCATTGATCCGCATCAGACCTTCGAAGAGAAGACGAACAACGCTTGCCGATATCCCATCTCCCCCTATACGAGGATCGAGAGATAGGATCACATGTTGAAAGGCAATGCGCAGAACTTGCTGCTCTTCCACCTTTCTTCTCCAGCGGTGAAGAATGTTGCGAACTTCGTGGAGAAGTGCTTCGGTTTCAGGCTGATGCGCATGTTGAATCAGGCAGGAAAATGTATAACCATGTCTGCTTTCGAGAGGAATCGTCGTGATGTCGAGGTTGCGGAGTTGGAACTTATTGAAAAGACCCACAATTTGCTCCAATAGTCCTTTTTCTTTCACGCGCACGGCTAGATAGGTGTGTCTTTCATCTGCCTGGACATTGAAAAAGTAACTCGCTTCTTTGCCCCAAGCCTTTTTTATGCCATCTAAAAAGAGTTGGAAGAGGCGTGACAGAACATCTAAGCTAAGAGTTGCTTGCTTTTCAAGGGGAGTAATCGCATAGAAAAAATCTTCTAAAAGTTCTGTTTCGCTTTCCGTCAATTCTTTGAAACGCTCGCGGAAAGCAAACAAAAGCTCACTTTGCTTAACAAGGAGACCTCCATTGAAGTCTCTAAACTCACCGATTGCTTGCTCGATGAGCGCGGCAACTTTTTGCCTTGCTAAATAGAAGTTGAGAGATCCATCCGAACGAAGGAGAGAAAAGTCCCGAGGAATACGCAATCTAAAAAGGTGGGCTTGAACAGGATAACGCTCTTCTAGGTAACGAACGATTTGCGTCCGCTCATGTTCAAAAACAAAGCTTTCAGCAAGCTTTCCAAAGTAGTTTTCGATGGATAAGATGTCTTTGGTTGAAACAGTGACCAGAATCACGAGGAATGAGACATCTTCTTGTGCTTGCGATTCAAAGGAGATAATCACTTGAGGAAGATCGAACGGCGACTGGAGCTGCTGGCTCAGGGTTAAAATATTTTTGTAAATTTCTTCTTCGTTGCGGCGCATGAAGACAGAAGGATACAATTTGGGAAATCCTTGCTGGAGACGATCCTGCAAATCTTGTAGAAGGAGCCGCCTGTCACGAGCAGAAAATACCTCTTCACCCTTTTTCTCGATCTCGAAGTAAAGCATTTTAATCTTTTCATGCTTCGTTGAGTGAAAATAGATGCTGTCGCGAATGATCTCGGCAGTCGGGAGCAACTTTTGCAGAGCCTGGAAGATATACTCTTCGTCCAGCAGTTCAAATCGATCTTGCCAATAGGCAGCGATGAGGCATCCTAAGACTTTCTTTCGCGAAAAGGGAAAATGGAGTTTGCCGGGAATGAGACGGAGTTTAAGTTGTCTTGCATCCGTCGATTGCGTCATGCTTCGCAAAATTTGTCTGCGCATCCAGTAGAGCGATAGTACCAGCTGGATAACATGTTTGGTCGTCCGGTGCTTGAGATATTCATTTTTGATGAGATCAAAAAAGATAGCCACATCCTCCTCAACGCCGCTTTCAAAAAGGGAGGGGAATCGCGACCGGTATTTATGTACCGTTGATCGAATAGCATTCTCATCCGAGCGAAGACCACTTTTGGTGCTCAGCAAGAAACGGGAAGGATTCGTCGAAATTTCGGTCGCCCATGTCTCTAAACAAGCTCTCGCCGATCTCCATTCATAATCGTCTTGCAAAAGAACCTGGGCATGTCCGACAAAAATCAGCCTAGAAGAAACGGGAGTCGGCGCCATGTAGGAGTGTTGGAAGGCTCGGATGGACACCTTGCGATCGGGAACCAGACTATGTCTGAGTAAATCAAGAAGCAGGTCCTCCCAGTTTGTGGGAGACCGCGGAAGAGCCATGAGCACAACATTGAGATAATCCGGCGGAGAAAGATCCTTGTCCCACTTCAGTAAGGGGAACGCCTCTTGTACCCATTGATCATAATCAACGACATCTTCGAAGAAGCTTTGCTCCGGAAGATACCTTTTCACGATCTCTAACAGGTCCGAATCGACTGCTCGGGCTTTCATATACCTTCTGCTTAAGTACTACTTTTCTATCCAAGAGATTTTACACCTCCTACTATTTTTAATGGAAATATTTTTTCTAATTCCTTAAGATTATGTTTTTTCTAGGGGAATATTATGAGTCAAAAAAAGAGAATATTACTGATCGAAGATGATGCAGATATCGCTGCACTGATTAAGTTGCAGGCCGAAATGCTCGGATACAAGCTGCATGTGGAAGTCGACGGCCTCAACGGTTATCGAGCGGTAGAAAGAGAAAAACCCGATATCGTGGTCTTAGACATCATGTTGCCCGGTCAAAACGGGTTTGACGTTTGTCGCAAGATCAAAAGCAATCCTGACCTGAAGAACATTCCCGTCATCATCCTGTCGGCCAAAGGTGAAGAGCTCGACGTCGTTTTAGGTCTTGAGCTAGGAGCCGATGACTATGTGGCCAAACCGTTTTCGCCCAAAATTCTCTTCTCCCGCGTGAAAGCCGTCCTCCGCAGGAATAAAGAACCCGAAAAGACGCCTCAAATTCTTGCCTTCGGTGATTTTGTTCTCGATGTGGATCGATATCTTTTAAGGAAGGGAGATAAGCCCATAACCATTACCCTCTCAGAATTCGGCATCTTGAAACGGCTTTTGATCAACCGTGGAAAAGTTCTAACCCGCAATCAATTACTGGAAGATATTCATAACGATGACACCTTCATCGTCGATCGGAATATCGATGTCCATATTGCATCTCTGAGAAAAAAATTAGGACCTAACTTTGATTGGATAGAGACCGTGCGCGGGGTAGGGTACCGATTTAAAGAATAGCTCACTTAATATATAAAGAGGTTCGGAGGAAAAAGTATGAAAAAGGTTGCGATCAGTCTGTTTACTCTCACCCTCGTCTCAATGGGATGCGAAAATAAAGCTGGCACGGGAGCTCTCGTAGGAGGTGGCGCCGGAGCCATTACAGGAGCGGCCATTTCTCATAATGCGTCAGGTGCGCTCATCGGTGGCGCCGCTGGAGCTGTTGGCGGAGCCATCATCGGAGCAGCAATGGAGAGCGCTGATCGGGATTCTCTACAAAAGCAAAGCCCCCGCACTCTCAACAAAATCGATAACAAAGAACAACTGTCTGTAGATGACATTAAAAAAATGAGTAAAGCAGGCCTTAGCGACAACGTCATCATCAGCCAGATTCAAGCAACAAATAGTGTCTTTTATCTCAGCACTGCTGATATCATCGATCTGAAAAATGCCGGTGTATCACAACGTGTGATCGATTATATGATCCAGACAGGAAATCAGTAGTGACAAGTTCGACCGTTTTAGGTTCTACACAAAAAAAAGCAGCCACTTTTGCATCCGATTCCCTTTTGAGTCTAGCCAGCCAAGCCTCCCACCATTTTCGGCGCATTACAAGGGCTTATGCCTTCTTTAATATTACGTATTTTCTCGCCTTTGCTTTTGAACTCTTTGGGCTCCTGCTATTTTTCTCTTTTTTTATGCGCTCCTCCATCGTCGCATTTACTCTTGCGACCCTCTTCCTCACTGGCTTTTCTTATTTTGTTCTTCGCTTTTATCTCCAGGGAAGAAAACCGCAGCAAATAGAGCAGTTAAGGCAAGAATTCGAAGCCAGCTGCGAAAAATGTTTTCCGAAAGACCTACCTCCAACAGAAAGAAGACGAGGCATCACGGGAGCCCTCCATGCCTTTATTGCGGAGTTGGAAGGCCAAGAATATCAGTACTATCCACTTCCTTCGTGGCTTTCTTCGCTACAGCCTCTCCTGCAAAAATTCAGCCTTTGGTGCCACTGGCAAGACGTCTTGGACACAAAAGAGCTCCTTTTTCGCACCTCCCTTCGCCTGCAAATGGAGAACATCAAGTCAGACCCTACCAGTATCGATGTTCACACTATGCTGGCCAGAACCTACATCGATCTTTATCACCTCTACCAATCGCCCCAAGTTTTTGCCACCAAGGACCAAACAAAAGTCCTTACCGAAAAATTCCACGCGGCAGCTCACCGGGCTTTAGAAGAGTTAAAAATCATAAATACTTTCTCTCCTGATGAATTATGGGTCCAAGCCCAGTTCGTAAGCGTCTATGGAGATCTCGGCAAAAAAGAAAAAGAAATTGAGCACTGCGAAACGCTCGCGCGTCTGGCTCCTCAAGACCGAGAAGTTCTTTTCCGCTTAGGGGTTCTCTATTTTTCCCAAGGCAAAATGGCTCACGGTCTTAAAATTTATGAGCAGCTCAAAAAGGGACGTGATCCCAAAGCCGATGAGCTATTGATGCATTATATACATCGATAATCAACCATAGTATTCTACTAATCCAGGACCGGACCAGACGCGATCGGTGCTTGTTAACGTCCGTAATTGCTGGCTTCTTATCAGTGCAAATCGTAGCAAACTGCTTTCCTCCACCAGCTCTTTTCCTTCCAACAGTGTTTCAAAATTAGAAAAATCGTAGGGTAACATCTTGTCTGAATTCCCTATCTGTAGGTCATTGTAGTTGTTTGGGTTTTGCTGGTATATCGTTATCGATTCTTGTTTTATTTCAGAGCAATTATTTTGCTCCTGATAGGAATACCCAAAAACTAAAAAGGGACGATCTCCAGGAGCAATCCCCCACATAATCGGTTTTGTTAAATCAACTGTTGTGATCGCATCGATGTAATAACTTCCGACAGTACAAAACGCATCTTTCCATGGAAGATAATTTTCTTCAGAAATCTCTTTTACCTTTTGAAATAGTTGAGCGACCTTTGAGTTCTCTTTTTGTTGCATTAAAATATGGTTTAATCGCTGCAAAGGTGCTGCTTCAGGTCTATTCGTTATCGCTGTCATTGTCGTTTACTCCGTTGGTTAGTAAAAAATTAACGGAATAGAATACGCAAAGGAAAATATTCTGACAAGGATCTTATTTGAAAAGGACGTTCCAGCTGACAGTGCCGAGAAGAATTCCTCCAACACATAGAGCGCTCGCCCACCAGTTGACTTTTTCCTTATAGAGCGCGCGGCCCCAAATATTACAGATGATGATCACACTGACGGCGAAGATGGGAAAAATCATCGCTCCTTCGAAGGGCGTCGCCACTTCTGTGGAACGGATCATAAAGAACGTACCAATCCCATTGGCGATACCGCCGAGAACTCCGTAAACAACTTCGGAGGATTTGGGGAATTTCTTGGTGCTACTATAATAGACAAAGGCTTGGAACAGGAAGGCAACGAAAAAGACCGTGGGCATGAACCATTGACTCTTGGCATCTTCCATGTCGAAGGAAAGGAAAAGGCCTGTTTCGCCAGGATAGTTGATAAAAAGTGCCCGCCAGTTGAGGAATATTAAAAATAAGGTGTGCAGGAAAAACGTCGCCGTGACAAAAGCAACCCAGCTGTATTTTTGTTCGCTACGCGCTGTTTGCCATCCGGCCCAAAATAGGCCAAGGACGACAAGAATAGAACCGATGGCATTTTCAGCATTATAAAGGCATCCGAGTTTGGGGCCAAAAATGAGATACATCAATATGGATGGCATCACAGTTGAAGCATTAAGAATGGCAATCGTAAGACCAGGCGGTCCTCTTTCCAGAGAGCGTCCGAGCGAGGCCATCATGAGCGCCAAGACCAGTCCTCCGGCCACGCCGAAGGCTCCCATGCAGTTACTCCAATGGTAATCGCCGCTACGAACAGGATTTAAAAGAATGGCGATCAAAAAAACCCAAAAAAGTTGGACCATCAAAAACCCTTTCGACGATCCTCCGGCATCGATACTTTTGCGCATGCACAAGTTCGAAGCAGCCACAAACAGACCCGCGATCAAAATGAATTGTATTCCCAACATGTTTTGCAATCTTACATAACATGCCATTTTTTTGAGGACAAAAAAAGCGTTTGCCGGTTGAATAGTAAACAATGTGAGGTCATATGGCGAAGTTTTTGTCTACGATTTGTCTTTCTGCAGTACTGATGCAAGGGGCCCTTATCCCCAAAGAACATCTATCTCCTCAGGAAAATATCTTCCTGCGGCGTATCACCGAATTTTGGAAGGATAAAGATTACGCTCTCGTAAAAAAACAGATCCTCGAATTCATCAGCGCGCATCCTCTTTCTCCTCTCACTGATCATTTATATGCGATCTTAGGAGATCTCTACTTCCAGGAAAAAAATTACAGCGATGCTATTCAAGCTTACCGACATGTGAATGACCCTGAATTCCAAGAAAAAACCCTCTATTCCCATGCAAGCAGTCTCTACATTACGGGGGATTATGCAGGAGTCGTGGCTCTTGCACAGCCTTTCTACAAGAAGGACGCGCTCACTCGCATCGAAAAGGGAGAAGAGATCCATTCAATTCTGGGCGATAGTTTTTATCGCATCATTTCTGCAGAAGAAAGCGCCGGGAAGAAAAAAGAACTCTCTACGATTGCAAAACCTCTCCTTCAAGCGCTGGCTGCCAAAGAACCAAGAGCCTTGTATTTCCTCGCCGACATCCACAAGCATTTGGGAGAATATCCTGAAGCCGCCACATTTTACATCCTCCTCGCTGACAAAGAATCTGCCGACAAAAAAGAAGGATTTTTGCTGCAAGCTGCTTCGCTGCAACTCGGGTTCGATAAGACTGCCGCGGCCATCACCTACGGGAAAATTGCGGCGCTGGGAGGTCCTAAAGCTGCAGAGGCTGCTTACAACCAATTTGCGCTTCTGTTTCAGGCGCAAAACTATGCTGAGCTTGCATCCTCTCATCTAGCGATCGAAACCCACCTCGCTCCTGAGCACCATTCCCTTTTCCAGCTTTGCCTCGGCAGAAGCTATTTTTTCCTCGAGAACTACACCGCTGCAGCGCACAGCTTTGAAAAATATTTGGAAACGCAAAAAGACAAGGGCGCGCTCATCATGCTCCTCATCTGCGCCCAAAAAACACGCGATACGGCCCTTTTTGATCGGGTGATGGATGATCTGGTTAAAGCATATCCACAAGACCCCGAAGTGGCTCAGGCACTTCTTATCCATGCGCAGCAAGCTGTCTCCGAACAAAAACTCTCTGAGGCCGCATCTGATCTCGCAAAAGTCCTCAAAGAATTCCCCAACATCGATAATAAAGAAGTCCTTCTCTATGACCATGCTCTGCTGCTCACACAAACACGCAATTGGAAAGAAAGTCGTGAGTCATTCTTAAAGCTTTTAGAGCAATTCCCTCAGACGACCCACAAGACGAACATCTACCAGTTCTTACTCAGCTGCTCCACGGAAGAACTCAAGGCATCCCCAGATGATGCCGAAATCAAAAAACAGCTCGTCTCTGATCTCCACAATGCCCTACCATCGCTGACAGGCGATCAAAAAGCACCCTACCTTTTCTTACTTGGCAAAGCCCAATTCGAGCTCGAACAATATGCTGAGGCTCAAAAGACGGTGGGTGAGTTTCTTGCCGCGTACCCTGAGCACGCATCGTCCCAGGAAGCCCATCTCCTTCTATCTCTTTGCATGCGCGAGCAGGGGATTTATGATAACTCCTTTGCCGAGCACGCCGAAAAAGCTCTCGCCGCAGCTCCCCATGCCACGCCGATGCAGGCCCTCCACCGAGATCTTTTCAATGCCTACAGAAGTCAAGGCAACTGGGAAAGAGCCGCCGAGCATTTATATCAAGCTTACGTTGTCGCCAACGAGTCTATCCAACAAGACAACAAAATATGGCTGGCGAGTTTCTACTTTGAAAAAGCCAAAAACGGCGATGCCGCTGCGAAAGAAAAAGCTTTGGCCATCTATCCCAAACTTCTGTCCTTGCAAGGCGATCAAATGGTTCCGAGCGCCGCTGTGGCCCAGCCCATCCTCGAAGCTGAAGTACTCAAGTTTTCCTCGCTACTTCCTCAGCCCAAGAAAGCCGCTCTCCTTTCTTCGCTGACAGACCTGCAGGAAAAAAATCCCGAAGTAGAATGGAAGTTGCAGCGTCAAGCCCAGTTCGAACTTGGGAAAACGTATGCAGCTCTACATGAATCTGAAAAAGCTCTCCATATTTTCAGCAGCCTCATCGATCCTGTTTCGCCCACATATTTTTCCTCAGCTGCGCAGCTGGAAAAATCTCGCCTTTTCTTTAGTCTATGCCCTGAAGAAAAGAGAAGCGAAGACAACCCCGAAATTGTCGACACTCTCAGCACGCTCAAAGATCTACAAATCCAGAAAAAAATCTACTCCGAGCCACTCCATTTGGAAGCAGCCCTGGAATACGCCGATATTCGAACGACGCTGGCTCCTTCGGAAAAAAGAGTCGAAACAGCTCTCTTTTTCTTAACACGACTCAAAGAGGATTTTACAAACGCCGACGACCCTGCTCTGCAAGAATACAGAGATTCGACATATCCAGAAAAAAATGCTCTGTATCATAACTATTTAAAATGCCTCGATGGTGAAATCGCCCGGCTTAAGGCATTAGAGTGCCGCAAAGCAAGGGAGCTCGATACGGCAAAAAACCTGGAACAAACGGCTGGGGCCCTTCTCAGCGACGTGCTTTCCTCTAAGGATGTGACACCGTATTTAATAGAGAGAGCTGAACTTAATTTGAGTGCTATACGAAGATGATGAGATCTCTTCTTTCCAAGTGCCTTTTTGCATCGGTTGCCTTCCATATCCTGCTCATTTGGATTTTTTTCACGCACCCTCTTTTTTTACAGCCCTATCTATCTTCCATCTTCGGGAAATCGACAGCGATTCCTCTCGACGAAGAAGACATCGCACTGTCTGAAAAAAATGTATCGATGGAAGAAGTGTTCAATCAAATCGTCTCCCTTCCTCCCCGGCGGCAAATTCCTTTCGACTATCAGCATATCGTGACCGCAAGATCAGTTGCCAGATCCTGCCCTGAAGAAAAAGGGTTCATTTTGAAAGACTCTCTTGTTGCAGACATCCCCGAGTCTTCCTTTCCTCGAGGATTTTTTCTGCCCGAGCCTGATTTAAAAACCCCCAACTGGATACTCGATACTCCCGTAAGACAAGAAGTTATTGCCTCAGCTCCTCTGTCTCCTCTTAACCTGGACAAACCCTACCACTCTGTTCTCTTCGACGATCTCCACTTCGAAAGCATCGCCAGTGATATGCGAGTGGATAGTGGATCTACTCTTGCGAAGGGCCCTCTTCCTACTCTTGAAGGCGAGACAGTAGCCCCCAAAAATCTATCCAGTCCCGCCGTGCTCCCTTCTCCGACATCTCAGGGTGACCTGATCGTCTTTGCTGACCCCCAAAATCTTCCCTTCAGTGACACCCCCACACCTGAGTCACAATCTATCCCATCTGAAGCACCCGTTTCCCCCTCTCCACTAACGCCTGCCAGCTCTACCCTTCCTGCTTTTGCATCCTACGGCCTTCCCGACTCTTATGCCACCGTCGACTGGAGCTCCGATTTTCTCGTCGATGTTCGTACGTATAAAAGAGAAGAAGGGGGTTTCCTCTTTTCTTTGACTATTCTTCCCAAATACGACATGAGCTCAAAGCGCATGCCTCAAAACATCCTCTTCCTTGTCGATAGAACAAATGCTGAGGGCAAACACCGATTTGTCACATTTAAACGCGCCATTCTTCGAGCTCTTCCCTTCCTTCGCGAAGGAGACCGGTTCAACATCGTCGTTGTGGGAGAAAAAGTTCAGAAAATGAGCGAACTGTCGCTCGCCTTTAATAAGAAAACCGTCGCAAGGGCCGAAGAGTTTTTAGAAAACGAAGTCGATGTCTCTTCCGGAGGCAACATCTTTGCTAAACTTCCCAAAGCAGCTCTGATGACTTATGACTCTTCTGAAGCCCCTTCCATCCTCCTCCTATCCGATGGCGGGGATGAAGGAAAAAGCGAAAAACAAAGCCGCAATATCCGCGCATGGGTGCAGCAAAACAAAGGGGAAATCGCTCTTTATGCCGCCACCATCGGCCGCGATAACAACACCTATCTTCTCGACCTGCTATCGACACTCAGCCGCGGATTTCTGGTTAACTCTGACACGCACTCAGCTCTTCCTCGCAAAGTTGGTAAGTTGGTACTCGACTTAAGATTCCCGCTCGCGAAAGAAATGTCCGCCACCCTCATGGATGTCAGCCCAGGTAGTCACATCGAAATTTTCCCACCCTCCTTCCGCCTTCCCAATCTCTTCTGCGATCATCCTTTCGTCATCTGGGGAAAAGCAGACACTCTCTCTGATTTTACTCTTCTCCTAGAAGGACGAAATGGAGATCAACTCCTCTCCATACAAACCCAGGTTTCCTTCGCAGGAGCCACACCCGACAATCACCGCCTGCCCAAAGAATGGGCTCTCCAAGAAAAGAACCTCTCCTATGACACCTTTTTGAGCAATGGCGCATCTACAGATTCTCTCCGGTAAGCTGAAAGGCCGGTCCCTTCAATCTCCCAGAGGCGAGCAAACAAGGCCGACAACAGCAATCCTTCGCAAATCGGTGTTCGATACCCTTCGTCCCTACTTAGAAGGGGCCCATTTTCTCGATCTTTTTGCGGGAAGCGGCGCCATGGGAATCGAAGCGCTCAGTAACGGCGCTGCCCATGCGACATTCGTCGAAAACCACCCCCTCGCTCTGAAAGCGCTCCGCCACAACCTTCAAACGCTCGAACTTGAAAAACACTCCACAGTGCTAGCGATGGATGCAGAAACGGCGCTGAAAAAAATGCATGCGCCTTTTGATGTCATCTATTCTGATCCGCCTTATGAAAGCACTTTCCACACTCTTTTGCTCCCCTTTCTTGGTACCCATTCCCTCCTTCGACCAGAAGGTTTTTTGTTTTTAGAAGAAGGGAAGGAGACTCCTTACCAATCGCTGCCGCATCTACAATTTGTCCGCACGCGAAACTTCGGGGACTCTTACTTGCACCATTTCCGCGCCGCGCCTAAAATCTAGGTTATGTTACCCCATCTTTTAGCCGCTAGCCTCGCCTGCGAAACACTTCTTGAGCAGATGACCATCGAAGAAAAAGTTGGCCAACTTTTCATGTGCCAATTCACCGGAGAAACCCCCAACGAAGATTCCCAAATGCTGTTGGACAAGGTGCATGTCGGGGGGATCATTTACTATAACTTTTCCAATGGCCTCACAAGTCCTACCCAGGTGCAGCAACTCAGCATCGGCTTGCAGAAACAATCGAAAATACCTCTCCTCATAGCTGCGGATCAAGAGACCGGTATCGTAGCGCGTCTGAAATCAGGGTTCACATTGTTCCCAGGAAACCGCTCTGTCGCTATGACGGGAGATCTGGATCTTGCTCGCTCTGTTGCTCGTGCGACAGCCGTTGAAATGAAAGCAGTCGGCGTCAATATGAACCTGGCTCCGGTTGTGGATGTGAATTCCAATCCTCAAAATCCCGTCATCGGCATTCGCGCTTTTGGATCTGATGCTAAAGTCGTCACTCAATTTAGCATCGCTACGGTGGAAGGTTATGAAGACGAACAAGTCATTTCCTGCCCTAAACATTTTCCAGGTCATGGAAATACGACGGTCGATTCTCATGAAAATATCCCCGTTATTAAGGCCTCTTTAGAAGAGTTTGAAAAAGTCGATCTGCAACCCTACTATGCCCTGGCAGGCCGTATGCCATCTCTCATGACAGCCCATATCCGCGTGGGTAGCATCGATCCCGAGCATGTCGCAACGCTGTCAAAAAAAGTGCTTCAAGATTTACTCCGCGAGAAGATGGGGTTTAAAGGAGTCATCGTCACCGATTCTCTCGTCATGCAAGGAGTGCTCAAAGAATGCTCCTCGGTCGAAGAAGCCACCATCCGCGCTTTCGAAGCGGGAAATGACATTTTACTTCTCGGCGGTCGTCAGATCATCGGTTCAGAAAAGATAGAACTCTCACCGAGCCAAGTTGTCCAAATCCACAAGGCTTTCGTCAGCGCCGTAAAAACAAAACGCATTCCACAAGACCGACTCGATGCTTCGGTACGCCGCATTTTGCAATTAAAAGAAAAGTACGGCCTGTTTAAACCTCTACCCCTTTCCTCAGAGACGATTGCCCAGCATATTAAAACCCCCGCACATGTTGCCTTGGCTCAAAAGACCGCACAACTCTCGGTCCGCCTGCTCCATAATTCTCTTCCCACCAATAGCGAGAGCAAAACTCTTACGATTGCTCTGCAAGCCCTTCAATCAGAAATAGATTGGCCCGGTGAAAAAGCGTTCTTTAAAGAATTTAATCCTTCCGAAAAAGAAATCGAGGACTTTCTTGTGCGCGCAAAAGACGCCGACACTGTCATCCTTCTCTCTTTCAATGCTTGGAAATTTACCCACCAACAAAAACTTTTCTCCGCATTAAAAAATGCAGGAAAAAAGGTCATCGTCTTTTGCACACGCGATCCCGAAGATGCCCCCATTTTTAAAGAAGCTGATGCGCTCATTGTGTCATATGGACCAACAAAGACCTCTCTTGATGCAGCTCGAAAACTGCTATGAACTCTTAAAAGTGGCTCAAAACACCGTTGAAAGAACGGTGCTAAAAATTCCTCTCATGCCAGCAAAATCCCAAACAAAAAATTGCGGGGTTTTTGCTTCCATCTATGTTGCTAAACAATTGAGAGGATGTTTTGGCAAGCCTTTTCCTGATCCCCACCAATCTTTAGAAGAGTTGATCCAAGAAATTTCGGTCGAAGCTGCGACAGATCCTCGCTTTCCACCAATAACTAGAGAAGACCTTCCCTCCCTTACAATGGAACTCTCTTTCTTGACTACGCCGCAGCCTATCACTGTAGACCAAATTAGGCTCGGCGTGCACGGTCTGATCGTTGAGCAAGAAGGCAAAACGAGTGTTTTCCTACCTAAGGTAGCTACCGATAAAAACTGGGATGTAGAGACTTTATTAAATAAGCTCTGCTTAAAAGCAGAGCTTCACGAAGATGCATGGAAAAAAGGAGCCGCCTTAAGCTCCTTTCAGGTACAAGTTGTTAAAAATTAAACTTTTTTGCCTTTCTCCCATTTCGTCTCGGTGCAAACGCCTTTTTCATCATAAGACTTTTTCACACCCTGGAGTTGATCGTCGACAAACGATTGGAGTACTTCAGGCTTACCGTCATCATAATACTTGTTGAGTTTTCCATGACGCAGACCCTCTTTGTATTCTCCTTCAAACACCAGTACGCCTTTGTCATTCCAGTTTTGGCTAAGACCATGGAGCTTTCCTTGAACATAGTTGGCTTTGCTGGCCAGCTTTCCATTGGAATGGTAGGTTTTTTCTTCCCCTTGTCTTTCGTCGGCTACATGGTAGGTCTCGACCATAATGTTGCCATTTGAGAAGTATTCAAACGCGGGTCCTTCTTTCTTACCTTGCTTGAAGAGCACCTTCATGACAATTTGCCCTTTAGGATTGAAAAGGACAGCCTCGCCATCTTTTTCACCATTGACATAGGGCGTAGTGGAAAGTTTATTTCCCGCTTCGTCGTATTCCGTGGCGATACCCTCTGGCTTATCTTTGACGTAGTTGACTTCTAGAGCCTTGACTTTTCCGAACACTTCATGCGGCGGATAGTAAATTTCGTGGGGACCTTGTTTGCGATTATTTGCGTAATGGAACACCATTTCGCGGCCATCAGATAGTTTTTGGAAGAACTTTCCATGGAGCTTATCGTCTTCGTACCAGGCTTCTTCGACTAAATTTCCTTGGGGATCCCAGGCACCGCGCATGCCCTGAAGTTTTCCATTTTTATAGGAAACCAGCATCTGCGTCGTCCCATCAGGATACAAGGTTTTTACCTCTCCCTCAAACTTGCCCTCATCATTGAATCTTAAGTAGCGAGCCACACGCTGCTCTTTTTCTCCGTCCTGAAGACGGTGGTATTCTTTATGCTCGCCGATCGGAGTCCCTTCGCGGAACATTTGCTCTAAAGCCAGCGTTCCATCCTCATAGAAACTCTTTACGAGACCATCCATCTTGTCATTTTTATAAACAGCATGGGATTTGAGATGGCCATTGGCATAAAACGCCTGTTCTAGTCCCTCTTTCACTCCTCTTACAAAGTGGATTTCTTGGCGGGGTTTATCTTTTTCAAACCAGAAACGGGCTACGCCGTTTGGGACATCGTTTTCAAAGGAAATTTCAGCGAGGAGATCGCCTTTTTCATTCCATTCTTTATGGACACCCACTTTTTTGCCGGCTGCATAATTCTCTTGGAACTTTTGCTGTCCATTTTCAAACCATGCTTTTCGCTCCACGTCAAATTTGTCCGCGACATATTGCTCGGTAAGTTTGGGTTTTCCATTTTCATACCACTCTTCCGAAGGCCCTTCGCGCATTCCTTTGGAAAGCTGGACACGCATAGAGGGCTTTCCATTTTCATACCACTCTTCATAGACTCCATCTTTGAGATGGTCTTTGAAAAAGGCGTGCTTATGCATCTGCCCTGAGGCGTAGAATTCTTTTTGCTCCCCTTCAAACTCCCCGTTATCGTAGTTAAATTCTACCTTGGGCTTTCCATCATCATACCATTGCTTGAAAGGCCCCTGCAGCTTGCCTTCTTTAACAAAATAATGAGCCGTTTTTTGGCCCGCAGCATTGAACTCTTCGATCGGATTTTGGAGCAAACCTTTATCATCATAAAGAGCCAGGAAGGCCAGTTTTCCATTTTCATGATGGCGCCAGTGCTTTCCAATGGCAGTCCCCGTGCGATATTCCCCTTCTCCGAGAAGAGCACCCGATTCTGAGAAAAACTGTTCTTTCCCTTCTTTTTTTCCTTTCTTATAGGCGACTTTGTAACTTTCCTTTCCATTTTTATGATAGACAAGGTGATAGCCAATTTGTTCCCCTTGTTGGAAGTCTTGCACTTCTTGAATACCGTGGTCTTCGTTATAAACGACAACGGCGGGATGTTTTCCCTGCGAATGGAGCAGACCCTTCTCAAAATGTCTCGACACTTTGAGCGATCCATTTTCATACCACTCAAAGGCATCCCCATCAGGAACTCCTGCGGCATAATGGATAAGGGCAGCTCTTGTCCCTTTAGCGAAATATCGAATATGATCTCCCACGGGCTTATCGTCATCAAACTCACCCTCTTCGGCTTTCACACCATCGGCAAAATAAAAGACAGAATGACCTGTTTTTTTGCCCATGTTGGAATGGAACAGACCTTTGAGCTGGTTGGAAGGATAGAAAAGCCTCGTCTCCCCGTGAGCCAGACCCCGGGTAAACTGAGCCATGCGCTCCATTTTACCATCTTCATACAGCGCAACAAAAACCCCATGCGGCACATAACGGCTTTTCCATTCACGGGTGGCTGCTTCTTCCTCGCTCACCTGAATGACATCCGCCTCCACCTTCACTTGGCCACTCGGATAAAAGGCGACAAGTTTTAGTGGAACTTCTGCGCCGTTGTCATCTAGGTCATAGAATAGGATTTGAGCTGCTTGCCCTGAGGGATATTGCTCGAGAGCGCGGTGACGCCACTGCGGCTCGCGCGGTTTGAGAGCTGTCGCAACAGGACCCTCCGCATAAGCCACCGTAACCGCTAAAAAAACAAATAAAAATTTTAAAATACGCATGGTAAAAACCCACCTTTTAGAGTGGTTTTATCTTATCGAAGAATTGGTGTAAATGCAAGAAAGCGCCCGAGAGTCCGGGCGCTCTGTAAAAAAATTACATGAAGAAAGCAACCCAGCACAGAGCAAGGCCCCAAACGAGTGGGATAATTCCCATTCCTTTGAAGAAACCTTTATGCCCCATAGTGAGCTCTACGAGCATCTGGGGAACGAAAAGTCCCATGATACCGCGAATGAGGAATACCCATCCGAGCAGCGTCACGAGTACATAGACGTCTGATGTCCAGAGGTCATATTGACTTAGGATGGTGAGTCCGATCAAAAGATTAGCCACAGCTCCAAAATAGAATGAAGCGGGGGCATTTTTGAGGGCGTTCCATACTTTCGTCATGTTTTCTGAATAGAGAAGCATCCAAAGACCCATGATCGTTAAAAACGGGCCGAAGATACTTGCTAGCCACATTGCGTTTTGCATCCTTTCCTCCTTGATATGTTAGGGTAGAATAACACTACATATTCCGGACCATACAAATTAAAGAAATTATTTGTCAACCTTGCATATTCGGGGCCTACCCTTTATAAGGACATTAGGAGGGAATATGAGGATAATATTGGTAGCTCTTTGCTTCTTAAGTTTTATAGGTATCGATCAAAAATGCCCCTGCAAAAAGAAAAAAAAGAAAAAGAAAGACAAATTACTGGGCTCTGACGTAGCGACCCATCAGCTCGCAGTGCGCAATAACATGGCCTTGCATCGCTTTTTCGACCTCTACTTTGGTGACACCACGCTTCAGTCGTAATGGAGCGTCAAGGGCATAGAGCTTGAAAAAATACCGGTGCTCCCGATCCGGCGGGCAAGGACCCTGATAAACGGCTGTCCCTGAAGTGTTGTTGCCCACAACTCCAGGAGGCGTAGAGTTTTCCTTAAGCTCTTGGGTCGTGGGCGGCATATCGACGACCACCCAATGGACCCACATCCGGTCCTGGCGGACAAATGTCGGCACATCTGGATCATCCATAATTAGAACGAGAGCTTTGGCTTCTTTGGGAACCCCTGAAATCACCAGGGGCGGATTGATATTGCTGCCGTCGCATGTATAGAGCGCTGGAATACTCTCTCCATTTTTAAACTTAGGACTCTTCAGTTCCATCGTCTTCTCCTGAAATGAGTTTGATACCAAATGTATCGGCACAAGTGATGCAGTACTTACGATTTTTGCCGGAAAAAAAAAGGTTTTTCTTAGCCGAATATAAGCGGCCATTAGCACCGATAGTGATATCGATAATCGGAGGACCTGCAATGCTAACCACGTGTTTGAGCTGACGCTCGGTCTTTTTCCATCCCTCTAAAATCATTTCATCGGTCAAAAACCGCGCTTTCCACCCCTCATCATCCCTAGAAAGGTTCACTTTAATTTCCGAATGCAGAGCAAGCGCACAGAGCTGCGCGACTTGTAAGTCATTATATAGCCCGTTAACTTCATCTTTGAAATGATGATCATCTAACAGACTTTTGACATTCCAACCAATAAACCCCGCCGCTGTCACTAGGATAAAAAGAGCTAGGACGATCTCAAGAAGGGTGAAAGAACGTTTGCTAGCCTTTACGGGCTGTTCGATGCTCTTTTTTGTACTTTTCATTTTTTTCCGACATTACAACAAATTTCGAGTCTTTCTCATTCCAATCTACTTTCATTACTTGTCCCCATCCATCCTTCAAAATCTCATTACGATCCTTAAAAAGACCAGACTTGAACAAAATATTTGTTGCGTCTTCTTTAACTTGTGTAGGTGTCAGTTTATTCGTATACATTTCGAGCTCTAATATTTCTTCTGCCCGTGCACTCATTTGATCCGTTTTAAAAGCTCTTCCCCGATCCAGACTCCCACTCATATTATAACCTACGACGCCACCGATGAGACCGATCAAGAAAATGACGATCATGATCTCGAGAAGGGTGATAGACTGTCTTTTTTTCATGGCTACCTCTAAGTAATAAACGAACTGACGTCCGTTAGTGGAATCAAGATCGATAATAGCACAAGTCCGACTATCAATCCGAGCACTAAGAGTAATAGGGGTTGGAGAAGGGAGACGATTTGCTTTAAGTCGCGCTCGAGTTCTTCCTCATAAATAGCGGCGACGCTGCCCATCATCGAGGGCATTTCGCCTGTTTGTTCGGCGATCGCGGCCATGCGGCTGACGAGGGGAGGAATATGTGTCTCTTCTTGAAAACAAGCGCTGAGGTGTTTGCCTTGCGCCACGTGGACTTCGGTTCGTTCGATGGCAGCAGAGAGGAGGGCGTTATTCATAGCGGCGCGGGACAGGGTAAGGGATTCGACGATGGGAACACCTCCAGAGAGGAGGGCGGAAAAGGCGCTGCAAAACCGGGCGAGGGCGGAACGCTGGATCACGCTTTTTATGATGGGAAGTTTGAAAGAGAGTTTTTGAAGGAAGTGGCGGCCATTGGGAGAGCGCAGTAGGACAAAAGTTGCGGCAGCCAGGGTGAGAAGGGTTGTCAAAAAGAGAAGGCCATGGGCGCGCAGGAACCGGCTTAAGGAAAGAACCGCGGCGGTGATGGGGTGGAGCTCTCTTCCTGAAAAGAGTTCTTCCATGGAAGGGACGACGAAGAAAAAGAGGGTGACGAGAACGAACGAGCAAAAGAGGAGGAGGAACGCAGGATAAGAAAAAGCGCTCACCAATTCTTTGCGTAATTTTTGCTGCTGGGATATTAGGATGGTTAGTCTTTCGAAAACAGCGGGGAGGTTGCCAGTTTTTTCGGCCGTTTTTACGAGAGAAATATAGATGTTATCAAAAGTCTTGGGATACTTTTTGAGGGCCGCAGAGAGGGACTTTCCCGATTTGAGATGGTCACATAAATCGAGGAAGAGGGGATGCGCGCGGTTTCCTCGATATTTTTCTTCGATGGTGAGGAGGCTTTCATAGAGAGGAAGGCCGGCTTTGAGAAGCTGGGTGAGCTCGCGTGTGAACGAGAGGAGCTGGGCTGAGGAGAGGCGGTGCTCTTTTTCTTTTTCAGCATCTAAGGAGACGACGACGATCTGCTCTTTGCGAAGACGCTCCTTGGCAACCGCAAAAGAATCGGCCTCTATGACGCCTTTGATCGATTTTCCCAGATCGTTTAACGCTTTGTAACGATAAAGAGGCATTAGATTTCCTCGATGGCACTAGTGACGCGCAGGACCTCGGCTGTGGTTGTAATTCCTGCATAAACAAGTTCGGCGCCAGCAGTGCGCAAAGTAGTCATTCCTGTGCCTTGGGTCGCTGTTCGGATGGCCCCGGCATCGGGACTTTGGATGATCTGACGGCGGATCGGTGTCGTCATCGGCATCAGCTCGTAGATACCGCATCTTCCTTTATAGCCTGTGCCCAAACACGCATCACATCCCTCGCCTCGATAAAAGGAGCCGTCTCCTAAAACAGGAAGTTCTGCGCGCTCGGCATCGCTTGGGGTATATTTCTTTTTGCAGCTGGGACAAATCGTCCGCACAAGGCGCTGCGCGAGGACGCCGATGAGCGAAGAAGAGAGCAAATAGGGCTCGATGCCCATATCGATGAGGCGGGTGATCGCGGACGGTGCGTCATTGGTATGGAGCGTACTGAGCACGAGATGGCCCGTGAGTGAGGCTTGGATGGCGATTTCAGCGGTTTCTCTGTCGCGGATTTCTCCGATCATGATGACGTCGGGATCTTGGCGCAAAATATGGCGAAGGCCTGTTGCAAAATTGAGGCCAATTTTGGACTGCACACCTATCTGCGCCATCTTGGGAAGTTTATATTCGACGGGATCTTCGATAGTCATAATGTTGATCTCGTCGCTGCTGAGCTCCATGAGAGCGCTATAGAGAGTGGTCGTTTTCCCGCTGCCTGTAGGTCCTGTGACGAGGATGATTCCTTCGCTCATTTGAAGGAGTTTTTCGACTCCACTTAAGACAAGCGGCGGCATGCCGAGTTTGGGAAGGCCGAGTAGTACGTTGCCTTTGTCTAAAATCCGCATCACGACGCGCTCGCCGAACACCACGGGGATGGTGCTTACGCGAAAATCGATGTGGCGCACGCCGAGTTTGAGCTTGATGCGTCCATCTTGTGGCAGGCGCTGCTCAGCGATATCGAGAGCGGCCATCACTTTGATGCGAGCGATGAGCTGGGTGGTCAAGTCTTTCGGCGGCGCATGGCGCGTTTGGAGCACTCCGTCGATGCGGTAGCGAATGGAGAGTCCCGACTCTTGGGGCTCAAAATGGATATCCGAGGCGCCTTGCTGAATGGCTTCGGTCAAAATGGAGTTGAGAAGACGAACGGCCATCGCATCGGAGGTTTGCTCGAGAAGGTCGTATTCGGCTCCCTCTTCGACTTGGGATCGAACGTTAGTGGAAAGCTCGGCGATGAGCTGCGTGGTGGCCTGCTCTTGCTGATGAAAACATCTCTCGATTGCTTCTTCAAGTGCGTTTAAAGGAGCACAAACTTCCCTCGTCTTTTGTCCCGTAAAATACCGAACTTCTTCGATGGCTTCGAGATCGAGCGGATCGGCAACGGCGACGATGAGGTAACCATCTTCTTCGCCGATGGGAAGAAGGCGGCGATGCTTGGCCATGGCATAGGGAATTTTCTGCACTTTGCTTTGAACGAAGGGGTAAGAAAGAAGAGAGGTAAGATAAGGGAGACCAAATTGATCAGCGGTTTCTGAGTTAGACTTCATTCGAAATTCCATTTACCAATTAAAGTCGGTCTTTTCTCGTATTTTATTGACTCCTCTTCCTCGCCTACACACTTCGTGTATGTCTCGTCAGAGGATCCAAAAAATACAATAAAATCCTCGACTTTTCTTGATAAAGCGAATTTCGAACGAAGTCTATTCATGGACTCGTAAATACCCTCAAGCTTTGGCGGAAAATCTTGCGGCGGTCTTTATCGCGCGCATCGGCAACTTTTTGAACAAATTCGGGGAGGTCGCCTGGCCTTTTCTTGAGATCTTCCGCGCGGAGCCGGCGCAGTTGCTCTGCGGAGTCATAAATAATATGCGGCGTGATAAAGAAAAACATCTCGGTTTCTCGGTCGTGGAGGTTGGTCGTTCCAAAGAGTTTTCCAACGCCGGGGATTTCTCCGAGGAAGGGGACTTTTTCTTGGACATCTTGCTTAGTTTTTCTTCTAAGTCCCCCTAAAATAATCGTTTCTCCATCGATCACGCACACTTCGTTCTCGACGTGGCGGCGGTCAACGAGCGGACGGTCGTCCATTAAATCTTCTGTTTTGGGTGTATCAAATGTGATGTCTGTTTTGAGTGTCACGCGGCCTTTTTCTTCGCCGGGATCGGGCATGTGAATCGTCGGTATCATCTTGATGATCGTACCGTATTGAACGCGGGAGAACGATTTTTCAAATGTCGTTCCTTTATTCGTATCGACAGGAGCTGCGCCGTTGTTGATGGAACGTTCTTCGACGATGGTAATCATCGCGGGTGTTTGGTTCACAGCCGTCACCGAGGGAGAGTTGTTGAGCTGGATATCTTCGAGCGTCATCAAAAAGTTATAGGCGATATCAAATTTGGGCGTGTATTTATGTGCCGGGCCATGGAAGAAAAATTGCATGATGCCGTGCGCGGCAGAGTCTAGGCCTTTCGAAATACTGATGTCGGGCCCAACGCGCGGTGTATACTGCACGCCGTTTCTTGTTTGACCCAGGCGCAGGAGATTGAGTCCAAAATTATTGCGCGTATTGAGGCGGCGCTCGAAGAGAAGCACTTCGATCTCCACCATCTTCTTGGGCACGTCGAGTTTTTTGAGGAGCTCCTTCACGCGCTCCAAAACATCCCGGCGTACAGTCATGAGAAGAGACCCTGTTTTAGGATCGGGGATAAAATGTTCGGAGTATCCTCTTTCGACTTCGAGTTGGGCTTGCAATCCGGGCCTCATCGGTGGAGGAGAAACGACGAGTGGTTGTGTTGGAGGATATCCATCGGGGACACGTCCAGCCCCTTGGTTTTGTGCGGAGAAATTAAAATCTGTCTCTTTGGTGGGCCCTTCAGCGCCGGCGTGGATGAGCGATACATAAACCTTCTCGAGCACCTGGGCTAAATCTACAGGATCGCTGTGCTTGCACTGATAAAGATAGACCGTCATTTCAGCGGGATCTTGAAGCTGCTCTTCCGTCTCTTTTACGATCGACTCGGCGCGATCGACGCTGTCCTTAGAACCGATGAGTACGAGCGTGTTGCTCTGGCCTAAAGGGAAAACAGAGAGCCCCTCTTGGTCCGCGCGAGCAAAAGGTGGCTTGTTTTTGTCCGCTGCATCACCAAAAAACGTGGTTAAGATTTTTTCCATCTCGCGGACTTGCATTTTTGTCACCGAAACGACTTTGGCTGTTTTTCCTTCTTGGCCTTGCCAGACGGTGCTATAGAGCGACAGGAGCTTTTCGATCTCTTCCTTCGATCCGACAAGACCAATCTTTCCGCCAACTTGGTGGATGAACGTTTGTTTACTATCGGAGAATTTCTCAAAAAACTGAAAGACTGACTTCACTTGCTCGATGGGCGGTGAAAATAAGAAAAAGAGGCGGCTTCCAGGAGCTACCCACGTCAAATCTTCCGACCTTGAAACAATCGATTGGATCGCAGAGTAATCTTGTTTTAAAACATAGAGTTGCCGAGCATAAGGCCCGACTTTTTTGACGCCGATCCCGCTTTGCATGAGGACGATTTCTAAAACATTTCCCCAAGCTTCGCGCGGAATGGGAATCGCCGAATGCATCGAAAGCTTCATCGCAGAGAGCTCGGGGGGGACAACATAGAGAAAATCAGGAGAGCCATATTCCATGACGAGTTGACCCAGCGTCGTCTCTTCTTGATCCCAAAGAGCATACCCATCTTCGTCCCTCCGCGCTTGCATGACAGCGCTCTCGCGCCACTGATCTTGCAAAGCGGCGATACCCATTTTCAGAACTTTGGTTTTCTGGAGCAGCTGGGCAAACTCCTCATCGGGAGCGTCTCTCTTGGCGAGCTCGCTGGCTTCGACTAAACAGACCTCGAGCTCTTTGCGCATCGAAAAGAGCTTGTCGTTGACCGTTTGAACCTCCATCTCTTTGGAGCTTTCTTTTTGCGACGCGGCAGCTTTTTTTTCAGCGATAGAGCTGGCAAAAAGAAGCGAAGGAAGAAGCACGAACAAAATCATGATCCTTCCTCAATTATCTTCTTTTGTTGGATCATGATTTCATCGCTCTGTCGTCCTTTTTTCCAACTTCCTCTTTTCCGCGCCGCTGCGCCTACTTTTTTCTCGACGGTAGCTGTGATCATGAGTGGTTGCATATGCGTGTGCGTGGCATCGAAGTGGGTCCCTTGTATCGTCATTCTGCCTTTATCGTTTGTAATCTCATCGAAAATGAAGAGCTCTCCTTGGAGGCGATGGGCAAGAACATCTTCGATGTCTTGCATACGCCGAATATTTTTAAAGCCTGTCTGCGTCTTTAGCCACCAATCGCCTGCTTTTAACACAACTCGGCGTTTACCTAAAAGACAAGTAATTTCTCTAGCGGCTTTTGGCCTGAGTGACGTGATCACTTCCTCCGCGCGAAGAGGCATCTGGTGCACATTTTTGAAAGGAATCGCCACATGCACCTCCCGAAATCCCGATGCATCCCAGATATCCACTTCCACACTGCTAGATGTTACGTTCGTGACTTTTGCAAGAGGCCGCTCAAGTGATGCACCTTCTTGCCACATCTGATCCGCCCACACTAGCAAGTCTCCTTCCTTGACGAAACAAACATTGGTTCCCAAGTCGATTTGCACCTTGTCTGAGAGCTCTCGATACTCCGGGCCTCCATATTTGCTGAGAAGCAAATCGGGCAAGTGAACCTCGGCTTTCTGAAAAGCTCCTTCGTAATCAATCTCTTCTTTCAAAGAAGACCTCATACTCTTTCCTATGAAAAACCCTTTTTCTAAATCGAGGCGTACAATTCCTCGATCCAAAAGAGAAGGAATAATTTGGATGCCCCCCTCTTCACTAAAAGCAAAAATCCCGGGGGACGTCTCTTTCACCCAAAAAGCCTCACCCATCGTAATTTCTTTGGTTTGCTCAGAACTTTTTAGTCCCAGCTGCAGTGCAACTTTTTCCCTAGGAGCATCGGGACGCAAATTGATCCCCAAAATAGCCACCTCTTCAGGGAGTCCTTTTACCGGACAAAACGTTTTGTGTCCACCCAGAGCCAGCGGCCCTTCGCCAATATTTTCATGATGAAAAGAAAGAGGCACATCCTGCGCTTTTGCAGCGGCAAAATCTCTTCCCCCCAGCGCTAAATGCAAAAGCAAATATAGAGCGTAGGCACCCACAGCCATAAAAACCGCTTTCTGCAGCCAACGAAGGCTTTTTTCAACTTTCGGACGCTGCGGGTCAATGAGCTCCATAGTACGCTGAGTGTATCTCCCACTTATATAAATTGCAAACGACAGACATGTCGGGGTAACCAGAAGTCCATTTTATCCATCGAGCTCATAGAGTCCGTACCTTTTTTCTTCTTCTCTGCTTGTCAAAAAAGAATTTAAATCATACAGTGCGAAAAAGGTAAGCTTACGTCGAATCACGTTCTCTAGGGGCAATGCGCCGAAAAATGATATGCAAGGCGTCCGATGCAGACAACCCCTTCTATGGGGTTGGCGAAGCAGGATAACACAGCAGATCGTTTTTCGCCGCTTGATCCATAGAGGCGTGAGTCGGCGTAAGTTTACCTAAAAGAGAGGATTGTCTATGGATGGTAATAAACCTAAGGAAGGTATGTCTGTGAAAGAACTCGAAGAATACGCAAAAAAGCATCGCTATGAAGTCTTTTTTTGTTTGCTGCTCGTAGTATCGGGAATTGCAACACTTTTTAAAATGTGGCCCAGATGGTCCATCATTTTTGTAGCGGCCGGTGCTATCCTGTCTATTCTTATGCCAGGCAAGATCGACATGCTCATGAAGAAAGCTTTTTCTTTTGTTTTCGAGCGCGATAAAACAATTCAGATTGTTTTCGGTCTCTTTGCCTTGATCATCGGAATTTTCCTCCCCCCTCTTATTTTTCTGTTGGTAGGGATGTTTGGAGGCCGGGCGATGAATCAGATGGCAATGAATGCTTCGATGAAGTAAGCACTGCTTCTCGATGTCTTATATAGTCGCGGAGTGTCACGTCTTTCAGTTGAAAATTTTGGGCAACGAGAAGATAGGCTTCCGCGTCTGATGCTTTTGTAGAAGGTGCAGCCAAATCCCAACCCGCGTTCTTTTTTAATTCGTGCCAGGCTGTGAGTTCTCCCTCAGGAGAGCCAGCGACTTTTTCAAGAGCAGCAATTCTTACGAGATTATACGCATAAAGAATCGAACCATGACTGACGATGGGGCTTCTCTTTTGCCAAAACGCCTCGTCATTTTCCATTTGGATTTTAAGCTTCTTGGCCGCAGCCAGAGCATCTTCCAGTTTTCCTCCGGCGATAAGAAGCGACGCGCTTGAAAAATCGGTGTAGTAGGGAGAAAAAGTTCCCATTCTCTTGATGGCAGCATGGGCATAAGCCTGGGCAAGACCACTTTGACTAGAACTCAAGAGCTTTTGCGCAATAGCCCCGTCATATTTGACATGGAGCTCAGGATGCCTCCTCAAAATCTTTTCGAGCTTCGAGAGCGTCTCTTTGCCACCATCCCATTTGCGATACGTAGCATCGACGGAGACAAAATCGGCAGCCCCGCCCCCTTGAAACCACCCCAAGAACCTTCCCGCGGCAAATAAAAGAATAACTAGAGCCCCACAACCTGCTGCGAAAAGATATTGGTGGTTTTTGAGCCACTGGATGGTTTGCTCTTTGATAAAACCAAACTTACCGATAGGAATTTCGTCTATTTGCATTCCATCCACCATAATCCAACAGTTATTTAATTAGAAGTAACCTCGCTCCAGAGGAGTTCCATCTCATTGAGTGTGTGTGTAAAGAGGAAGTGGTCTTCCACGTGTTTACGAGCGTTTTTCCCTAGCGACTCTCGAAGCGCCTTGTCGCTAGCTAGTTTCAAAACCGCCTCGGCAACTTTGCCTGGCGATGCAGGAGGAACTAAAAAGCCCGTCTCTTTGTCGATGCACACTTCGGGCAGCCCTCCGACCGTCGTGGTAATTAAGGGTTTTTTAAGCCACGAAGCCTGCAGCGTCGCCTGGGATATCCCTTCGTGACCGGTGCTGAGGAGCATAAAAACATCCATCGCGGCGATGGCAGGAAAGGGATTATCGAGATGCCCTGTAAATGTCACAAAAGGAGACCCCTGGTATTGATCGAGATACCCTCCTCCCACAACAACCCATTTAAGCCTTGTATCGTCTTTTAATATTTCTGCGGCGCGCATCAGATCGCGGATGCCTTTCCAAGAGCGAACCACGCAAGCTGTTCCCACGAGAATCTGGTCTTGGCGCACTCCGATGCTCTCCCTAAAAGCCGCTGCCTCCTCAGGTGCTACAGTAATGGGTTCCACTCCCGTCGGAATGCAGCGGCACCTTTGGGAAGGAATGCCTGCCTGCGCCGTGATCATTGGAATGATCGCTGAAGAAGTCGTGGCCACACCATCAGCCAGCGTTTTGTAAAGGAGCCGGCTGTTAAGACCGGGCCGTATGGGCGTAGAGAGATGCCGCGTGCGCAGGACGTGGCGCCCGGCAAGTCTCGCAGCGATGCCTCCCAGCCACGCATCGAGGGAAGAATGGGTGTTGACCAGATGGATATTGTGGCGCCGGATAATCGCATGGAGCCTTGCGATCGTAAAGAGAGCGCTGCGCCGGCGAAAATCGAGTTCATAGACGACAAACCCAGCTTCACGCGCTTTTTGCGCCAGTTTCCCTCCCTTCACGATGGCAAAAATAATCTCATGTCCGCGATCTCGCATGCCGATGGCTTCGCGCAGAATGCGGATCTCTTGTCCGCCCCATCCATTAGAACTTTCAGTGTGCAGTACTTGCATGCAATACCTTTTGTAATATCTGCCTATGTCCTGAAGCAAAAGGCAGGTCCTTAATTTCGAGCTTTGAAACCCAGCGGTGACCCTCGACCTCCTGCTGATTTTTGGCTTGCCAAACTTCCGGGAAAAGAATCGCCCGGTACCGTGTAAAGCCATGCTCGATCGGAGGCAAATGGGTGATAAACTTCATCTCGAGAGGAAAATCCCAATCGTCTTTTTTCTCAACATACGGAAAAAGAAATAGCCCTCCCATTACTTTTCCCACCTCTTCTTGCCGCACTAAATAAGCTCCCCGCGACCCAATCACCGCCACTCTCCGCTCCAACTTGGTGATAGGAGCCATTTTTTTCTTCGAGGGAAACAAATCGGTGATTCCTTGTTTAAAGGCGCGGCACTCCTTCTGCAGAGGGCATTCATGGCATCGCGGCTTTTTTTGGCAAACAAGCGCCCCCAGCTCGATGAGCGCTTCCATGACAACCCACGGCTGCTTTTCAGGAAGCAAACTTTCCGTCTTTCCAGTGATATCTTCTTCGCTTGCATACAGCCGGCTGATCACTCTTTTCACGTTCGCATCGACCGCCGCCGCTTTTTGGTGGTGGGCAAAACTTAAAACCGCCCCCACCGTATAGGGCCCAAAACCCGGGAGCTGCTCCAACTGGGTGCGCTCTGTAGGTACCTTTCCTTGCATCAACTGCGCAGCCGCATGAAGATTACGCGCTCTTGAATAATACCCCAGACCTTCCCAAGCCTTCATGACTTCATCCTGAGAGGCTCTAGCCAGCGCGGAGAGAGTGGGAAATTTTTTCATCCACCGATGGAAATAGCCCACGACGACACTCGCCTGTGTCTGCTGGAGCATCACCTCGGAAATCCACACCTCATACGGCGTGGGATTGTTTCTCCAAGGGAAGTCCCTTTTTTCCTGTAAAAACCAATTTTTCAGGGCATCGATCATAGAAAGCATTTTAGCATAAATGGTCATCCACATCAGCCTCAATTATTTTTTTGGCACGGTCCTTGCTTCTCTTAAATATCACCAATTAGGAGAAATTATGACGCTTTGGAACGAGACCCATCTTCAACTCCAAGATGCTATGAAAAAAGAAATTGAAACGATGAGAGAAATTTTAGGAAACATGAAGGAAGAAGAACATTTTTTGATCCATAAAGACAAGGCGGCTTGGAATTATACGATCGAAGCCAGAAACCAGCTCTTTCAGCGCCTCACAGAGACTCAAAGACATGCGCAAAGATTGGCCACTTCTTTGCAAGAAATGGTCCTGCCCCATAGCACGAAAGAAATCAGATCTCTTGAAGAAATTCTTCCTAGGGACGACGAAAACCGGCCTGAAACCTTATCTCTCAGAGATCAAATTTTGGCCCTCATCGACCGCATGAACCTCCAAAGCAGCCGCAATGAAATGCTATTCGAACTGGCAAAATATCGAGAAAAATACCCCTCCACCCTTCCCGAAACAGAAAAAAAAGGGAAAATCTCTCTTGCGACCATGCAGGACGAAGGCGATAATGCGTAAGCATGACGGCTGGCTTACTTTTGGGTCCCTTGGAGCACTACCTCGACCACATCGCGCCCTTGTGTGCTCTTCGAGGCATGCCCCTCCTTGTTACCGATCATGAGGTAGAGCGGCTATCTATTGCTTTTTACCCCGACATTGAGACTAGATGCCTTACTCCCGATCAAATTGTTTCTGCTTTTGATACTCTCTACGTATGCACCCCGCGACTTCTCTTCGAACAAGATTTTTTCATTCCACAAAAACTCCTCGGTAAAACTCTTAAAACCATCTGGGTCCCCCACGGCAACTCGGATAAAGGATACGCTTCGCATCACATGGAAGCCCTCAAAGATGAAAAGGCGACTCTTGTCTATGGAGATCGTATGATCGATTTTCTCAAACTTAAGGACGTGTTTTCTCACTTAAAGGTCGAGCACGTGGGCAACTACCGATATGCGTACTGGGAAAAGCACCGCGCTTTCTACGCCTCGCTCCTTCCCTCTCTTCCTGGAAGAAAAGTTCTCTATGCTCCCACTTGGAATGACGCTGAAAAATCGTCCTCCTATTTTGATCTTCTTCCCCATCTCACGTATCATCCGGACTTCTCTATCATCCTGCGCCCTCATCCCAACCTTCCTCTCCCTGAAGAGCCGCTGCCACCTAACATCTATCTCTGCACCCACTTTCCCCCCGTCTATCCTTGGATTGACCTTTGCGACATCTATCTCGGCGACATGTCCTCCATCGGCTATGACTTCTTAAAAACCCAAAAGCCGATGTTCTTCCTCAACCAAAATCGCCGCACGCATCTGCCGCTCTTTCGGTGTGGAACCGTCATCAATCCTAGCGACTACCCCCGCATCTACGACATCCTCTCCGCCGCAGACAATCAGCCCTTTTACTCTATTCAACGAGAAACATATGAACACACCTTCACATGTAAAGCGCTTTGACAAACGATGCATCGCCATTCACACCGGCGTTTCGTCGTATCTCGACCATTTAGGCCCTCTCTCTATTCTTCTGAATATTCCGATGATTGTGTCAGATCCCCTCGTCTATCAAGATGCGCGGCGCTATTACCCCGATCTCAACTTGACGTGCATGAACCCATCAGACCTCTCCCTACCTTTTCTCGCCGAAAATTTTGATGTTATCCTCTCTTCGGGACATTATTGGGCCGTAGAATTAATTCCTCTCCTCAAACTTTTTTGCCAAAAAGATATGCGCGTTATTTACTGTCCCCATGGTAACTCCGATAAAGGATGGTCGCGCAGTAAGCCACTCATCAAAGACCTCACGTTTATCTATGGCCCGCAGATGCTGGCCCGCCTCGACGACGTTAAAGACTACATAGTCACCGGTAATTATCGCTTTCCCTATTACCTTGAGCGCAAAGATTTTTACGATAAACTCCTCGCCGAGGAATTGGCCGGGCGTCTTTCTCCTCTTAAGAAAACGCTTCTCTATGCTCCCACCTGGAATGACCCTGAAAATCCCACAACGTTTTTTACTGATTGTGAAAACCTTCTCAAAGATCTCTCCTCTTACAACGTCATCGTCAAACTCCACCCCTTTCTATTTGATGATCACCCGATTGAGGTAGAAAAAATAAAACAGAATTTTCCCGATGCTGTCTTCCTTCTAAACTTTCCGCCTATCTATCCCATCTTGAATTATTGCGACGCTTATGTGGGCGATTTTTCTTCGATTGGTTATGATTTTCTTAGCTTTGACAAACCCCTTTTCTTTCTTACCGAAAGCAAAGGGATTTTAAGCCAAACAGGTCTCGTTTTACCTTCTCATGATAAGGGATCGTTCATCGAGAAAAATTGGCAGGCCGATTTAAAACACAAGCGGCAAGAGATCTATCAGTATGCATTTGGAGAAAGTCGAGATATGCAAGAAGTGCGTTTAGAAATGGAAAGGGCTCTCATGCATGAGAGCCCTACAAAAGAGAAAATTACTTCGTAGCAGGTGCTGCTGCTGCAGGAGCTACTTCTTTTTTCACTTCAGCTTTTTTCGCGTCGACAACTTTCTTTTCGTCTTTTTGAGCTTCGACTTTTTGAGTGTCTTCAAAGACGACTTCTTTATTAGCTGTCTCGTCGTTAGCCAGAAGTCCTACTGCGTTAATTGCTACAGTAAAGGCCATCATGAGCATCCAAGTAATTGCTTGCATAAAATCTCCAGGTTTTTTTGGTAAAAATACGATCACCAGACTACCGTTTTTTACGGAATTAGTCAATTGGGGGAAGCACTGTTACATAGGAGAGATTATCGAGGGAAGATATAGACGCCTTAGCCTCAATCTCATACGAACAAGCCCCCTCCTTGAGAAGAGCCAGATTTTGCACATAAGCCACCCGAAGGCCTGGGGGAAACACCCCATCCATTCCCGAGGTCACCAAAAGATCCCCTTTTTGGATAAGAGGAACCTTATCTCCCTGCCCCACCCCGGGGCCAACCTCTGTCAGGAGCTCTCCCGTCCGAAGGGACCGCGCCTCTCCTTCCGCGTCAGCAAAATCGTAATTAAATCCCACTCCTTTAAGTGTCACTCCGCGAGAGCGCCACCACGGCTGGCTGACTCCAAAGATTTCCCCTTTGGCTAAAAATTTCTGATCCCGCTGCGCACGCACCGCAATCGGAAGTCCCGAATCCGTGATCAGCCTCACCTTTGACCGGCGATGCCCAACATATTCGATGACACCGACGACTTGATCGCCCACCACCACGGGACTATTTTTCAAGATCACACTTTTCCCGAGTCTTTCGTTGCTCCGCTCACCCACATTGATCCAAAGCGTCGAACTCCAAGATGCAGGCTCGCGGAAAATCACCTTCGCTAAAACACCGCTTCCCATTAGTTCAAGGCGTTCTAAGAATTCCGATTTGCGCCTCTCGGTAAAACTCTTTACCTTCTCCTGCTGATCTTGAAGCCATCCTTCGGCAATCACATATTGCTTTAGCATCTCAAGCTCTGCTTTGAGACTCTGATTTTCTTGCTTCAAAATATCGATTTGCCGGGCCTGCTCCGATGAAAAGAATCCAGGAATTGCCGCAATCATCCGCCAAATGGGAGCGATCGTGCCCATCGATGCCGACCTCAAGCGATCAGAAGTCTTAGGAGAAAAGCTGAGCAAACAAAAGAGGCAAAAAGCCAGCCACCCATACGGTTTATACGACAATCTTTTCATACGCTCTTACCAAATAATCTACTCCATCGTCATGAAGACCTGCAAGATTGATTCTGCCATCCAGCGTCAGATAAATCCCGAATTCTTTTTTCAGCTGCAGCGCTTGCTCCTGGGTAATGGGCAGCATGCCAAACATCCCGCGTCCTTGAGCAATAGACTTTAATGATAGCTTTTCCGCCAACTTTTTACGCACCTTTTGGAGTCTTTTACGCATTTCTGAAAGCTCCTCTTCCCACATTTTCCTCAGCTCCGGCTTTTCCAAAACCATCGCCACCAATTTTCCTCCATGCGCCGGAGGATTCGAATAAAGCCCGCGAACGATCGGCTTAATCTTAGATCCGACCTTTTTTGCCGTTCCTTCCGACTCTGTGACAAAGAAAATCGCTCCCGTACGTTCGTTATAAATCCCGAAATTCTTCGATTGCGTACAAGACACCATCATCTCGTGCCCTTCTTCGATGAAGAGACGAATGGCAGCCGCATCCTCTTCAATTCCCTCTCCCATGCCCTGATACGCTAAATCAAAAAATGGAAGGAGCCCTCCGGCTTTACATATTTGAGAAATCTCTTTCCATTCCTCCATCGAAAAATCGATCCCTGTCGGATTGTGGCAAGAAGCTTGGCACAGCACTGCAGTTCCAGGTGCAAGTCCTTTCAACGCCTTTTTGCATCGCTCAAAATCTCCATAGGGATAACTCTCCACTTCGAGTCCCGAGCGCGTAAATATCTGTTTGTGATTCGCCCAAGTCGGATCGGAGTAGGCGATGCGCCCTCCCACCTCTTGCTTAATAAACTCTCCGCCCACCCGCAAAGCCCCCGTACCTCCCGGAGCTTGCGCGCCAAAAATTGTTTTACCCTTCGCTTTCCAAAGAAATTCTCCAAAAACAAGCGCACCCATTTTCTCGAGATACCGAGAATCTCCCTCGATCGGCAAATAGGGTTTGGGCACTAGCGGAAGAAGCTTTTCGGCCTCTTTTACCGCCCGAAAAAGCACCGGCTGCAGCTTCTCGTCACGATAAATCCCCGCAGACAAATCGATTTTCTGGGCCCTAGCGTCTTCTTGAAATTCCCTCAAGAGAGCAAAAATAGGATCAGGCTTGCCCGCCACAACATGGTGAAAAAAAAGTTTACCCATAACCCCATTCTACTCACGGTTGTTTTTTCGTATTGAAAAAACTCATTTCCCAGTAAAATGATCTCTCTTTGGGGCGTTAGCTCAGTTGGTAGAGCGCAACGATGGCATTGTTGAGGTCAGCGGTTCGACCCCGCTACGCTCCAAATATCCCCTTAACAAAATCCCACCACGAACTCTTCGGGGTGTTTTCCATGTACATGCGGTTCAGCTCATTCAATCTTGCTTCTACAAATCCCAGAAGCGTTTTTTCCCTGTCAAACTCGCCATTCCACTTGAACCCCTGATCGCGTTGATCTAAAAAATTAAAAAATGGATCGTCTACGCAATTCATCGGATCCTTTGTATAAACCTTGGTTAAAATGACCTGCGCTCTTCCCAGGAGTTTGAACTGCTGGTCGATATCTGAGGTATGACGTGCGGCCACAACAAGGTAATTGGCTTGTCTTATGAGCGCGCGTGTATTTAACACAGGCTTTTCTTCGTGTTTAATTGGAGGATGTCCTTTCGGCTGGAGATTCAGTTTTGTTCTTTGCTCCTGGTTTGATTTTCGCAGATAAATTTTCGATATCGTTATTGCTTCTTGATAGATCCGGGTGCTTAAGTAAGTAAAATAAGAAGTAGAATTAGCAGAGCAAAAAGTGCCCATAGCTCTTAAGGTGCCTATCTTGTGCTCACCCAGCGCCAGGCGTTCTTTATCGCTGAGGCCCTGCGTTGAAATTTTATCCAAACTCTTTAGTTCTCTAGCAAAGCTCTTTTCTCTATGAGATGTCTCTGTAAATGGACGCGCACGCAAAGCCGCTAATTTAAAGCACCGAGCCGCCGCTTCTAAGTGCGACTGGATAAACCGACTCTTTTCTAAAGCACGCAAGCCACGCGCATATGTTAGACCTGCTTGAGTTAAAGCCTCCGTAGACTGCTTTTCTACATAAATCCCTTGATGAATGGCCTCCCTCTCCGATAAGTCAAGTCTGCAATCGGTATTTTCATCGGGCACTGTAGGAGCTTCGAGAAGACCGTCTGAGAGTGTGCAATCGATACGAGGCCAGCTAACCTCTGCATTACCAGCAGTGTGATTCCACCCTGCAGACTGAGGAGGTATAGAAGACGAAAAAGGTGTCATAAGCAATCCTAGAGTTAGTGTTTGCGGAAAAGATTACTCCAGAAAGAAACTTTTTTCAATCAAGATTTGGATTTGTAGGCTTGTTGAGGGTGGGTCGGATCTTCGAAAAGATATTCCAGTTCTTGCGCATTTACCATAAAGATCGGAGATTTTGATTTGCGCGTTTCCTTACTACTAACGTTATCTGGTGAGCTAACTCCCCAGATAAGGGCGTTGTATGGGGAGCTAGCTCCCCAGATATAACAAAATCAATTTCTGCCCATAAGATCGCATGATCATTCTTATCCGTCTAAGAATATTATTCTTTCTTAGACCACTCGAGCAAGTTCTTAAACGCTATTTTCTGATACAGATGATATGTCGTATCAAGTTTTATTTCTTCACTCCATCTTTTACGCAAAGGTGCTAGATGATGCTCTTGTACATTGGAAAGTCTCTTCTCGATGGCTTTTTTTAATTCAGACTGAGCTTTGCCATCGATAACATGCGCCATCGCAAGAGTTTCTATATCATAGCGGTCGTAGTTTTGATCCTCACCGATCGCTAACTTGTAAGCGGGGCACGCCCAATAATCTTTTTTGTCTGAAGGTTTTTTCTTAAAGACAGAAGAAGCATAAAGAGTACGAACGTACTCTAACAGACTATTAAACTCTGGAGATGCAGGGTAAGGCCAAGAAACTGTTTCTAGGGCTTGTAAATCGCTCCAGCTAAAGGCATTTCGATAAGAGCTGATCGAATCTACAAATTGGTTAAAGTATCCAGAGTTTTTCTTTAACTTTATTTCGATGGCAAGACCCCAGGAAGCAACATTCTCATCGCCTGCTCTGATATGTCGTATAAAATTTTGAGCTAACTCTTCTTTCGTTAAAGCATCAGCAAAAGCTGTAGCTTCTGTAAGTCGCAGCTGAAACTTCTCGAGTGAAGTTAACCGACTTTTCAAATGATCCAGCTCGCTCTTGCGCCATTGCAACTTCAAAAACCCAGAGCCGCTTTTAAAATCTCCTTTTGAGATCAGACTTCCGGAACCAAAGGAGCTGAGTTCAGAATTTTCCTCGTAGTGAACAAAGCCCTCCAATTCTTTAATTTTGGCTTTCAATTCGGTGACATAAGGATGTTCTGCTTTTTCCTTCTTAGTGGCTCTTTCAAATAGCTCTGCATGCACCTGCTGCAGTAGCAAGGTATCGACAATCCGGCTCATGTCTCCCTTGACAACAGAGCGCATGTCCATGAGTGCGCTAGAATTTGCATCTGCGGCTTCCATCAATTCTGGAATAAAACCACTACGTGAATACCTTTGCATACCGAAGGCCCTTGCGCGATCAAAGGCCGCACTGGCTTCAGCAGCTGTATCCACTCTTGGATACTGTACAAATGCTTTAGCCGCTTCGAAATATTTCTGCCCTGCTTCCTCTCGGCGAACGCGCTCAAGAGCTTTTTGGACAACGGCTTTGGCTAGAGGATTCGTCGGAAGAGGCACTTTTTCTAGTGCTTCTGCAGTAGAAAGGCGCAAAGGATTTAAGGCGTTTACAATATCGTCAGCCGTAACATCTTTTCCAACGGGCTTGAAGACAACTCCTTTTCTCTTTTCAATGTGAGCATGTACAGCATCAGCAAAAGCTATAATATCTGCTTCTCTTTGCTTTGTTTTTTTCAACTCAGCAACCACTTCGCCGCCAAGACCTTTTAAGTTGAGTTTTCCCAGCTGCTCCAAAGTGGGGCAGGAAAAATATGTGAATTTCTCAATCACATCTTGGGCTTTTAACGAGTAGTTGGGGAAGTTTTTTTGCAAAGCATCAACATGCTGCCATTCGTAAGTCAATAAGTTTATTTCATTTGCATTTTTGGCATGTTCGAGCTTTTTCTGCAGTTCTTCACAATAAGCCCTGGCTAACTCAGAAGCATAAATCTCTCCGATGACTGCCTTTGCAGGACCCTGAGCCGTTTCGAACAGTACTTTTAATCGTTCAAGTGTAGGAGCACTGTTGGCATTCATCAACGCAACAACACGTTCTGGCTTAAAGTTGTCAGCAAACTCCTTGGGATAGTGAGAGAAAAAGTTATTGGCTATTTGTATTTCCTTTTTACTATCCAAGCACTCTTGTATGACACTAGCAAACAAAGGGGCTAACGACTGTTGCAGTAAAAGATATCCCACCTCTTTTGTAAGTGGCATCGGAGAATTATACAACGTTTCCAGAAGAGACAAATCCAGGGATTCTGGAATTCGCAGTTTTTCCACAACTTGCTCAGCCGTTATACTATAGTTTGGGCAAGCCTTGAGAAAGTTTGTTCCAGTACTACGGTCGAGCTCTCCATTATCCAACCTTTTTTGAATACTTGCGATGTAGGGGAGCAATACCTTGTCATCCGGGTAAACCCTTGGCGCCTCTTCCACTTTCATGTAACGACGGTAGAGACTATAGACGACTAAAACCAGCCCTACGGGCACTAGAACTTTAGGATTCTTAAGCGTTGAAACTAGATGAGAGCCTCCTCTGAACAGTAAGGCCATCCAGCCCTCAGCTTTAGGTGCATTGGAAACAGTCGCTTTCATTGTCTCTGCAGAGACCGCGCCTAATCTATTCATATCCCCATCCTTTTTTTAAAAATGAGAGGTCATTATATGCCTGAAGAAATTCGGCGCAAAGTTTTTTTGTCGACAAATCAATAGTCATTTTTTAGATTGCACTTATGCGCGCGATTCAATGGCTTAAGTCCCAATTCTTCCATATTCTTCCGGCCTTCATCTTTTTTTATGTCTCGTTTGCCCTGATCAATTTCACCGAAGGACTCATGATGAAAGATGCCGGGATGCAGGCGTTTGGATCGGTCGCTGTGCTTTTGGCGGCAGCCATCGTCGCAAAAGTCCTTCTTGCCATCGATTCCTTGCCTTTTCTCAATATCTTTCCGACAAGGCCTCTCATCTACAACGTCGTTTGGAAAACTCTTCTATACACTCTGGGAAGCCTGGGCGTGCGCCTTCTCAACCGCGTTTGGAACGACTATTTTGATGATACGATGCTGCATTGGAGAGAATTTTGGGCGATCCAGATTTGGTATTTGATGCTCTTTTCCGTTTTTGTGTCGGCAAGGGACCTAACGTATGAGATTGGACTGAAGAAAGTCCGTCAGATGTTCTTCGGCAAATAAAAAACGATTTCTTGGAGATCACCCGAGAGAAAATAATCGTCATCGCCTAAATACATCGGTTGCTTCAAATCAATCGCAATGATCTTTCCTTTAGGATGATGGTGTTTGTACCATCCTAAAAATCCTTTGTCGTCTACGCTAAGACCGATGCAAACCACCGCATCGATATTTTCTACCCAAGAAGGATCTAATTGATCCGCGATGATGCGATACGGAAGGACTCCCGTCCATTCATGCAAATAATCGACATTTTCTGTCAGGATCGGCATCTTTTTTTTGTGCGCAAGTTCCGTAAGAGCTTTATGCGCCGGCGTGGGCAGGCTCTGAACGCACGACACATGGAATTTGCGCATAAATGAAGCTGCTTTTTCAGGGTCTTGGACAATTTTTTTCAGAGCACCTTCGCCTTTCTTTAAGCCGAGATTTTCTTCCAACTCTTTCATCATCGGCACCTGTGCGCCCGCAGAAATCCCCGCGCCTGTATAAAAAATGACGTTTTTCTCGCGGCATATCTGCAGCAGCTCTTCTAAAGACAAAGGCTGGGGAGATGCTTTCTCAAACACACGCCTTTCAAAGACGGCGTAAGAAGTGGGCGCAGTTGCAGGTGCAACAGATTTTCCATAAGAAAAAACAAAGGCAGATTTTTGTATCCCTTCGATGGTTCGTTCTTCTTCACGGAAAAGAGCTTTTTCTTCCAGTGTAAAACTAGCGGGAAGCTCGGTCAAGACGATTTCAAAAAAGAGATTTTCCTGGGAAGTTTCAAATTCAAAATATCCTCGCTCTTTGAGCGACCAGTGCATGCACAGAGTGCGACCCTTGGCCCCTTCAAGAATTTCAGTTTCTGTAATTGGTGAGGGCGGTAAAACAAAGGGATTTGCAAAAAGAAGAAGCGGAATATACAAGAACCAAAACATCACTCGCCTTCGAGAAGGTCGAGGAATGCTTGGAGCTGCTTTGAGCGCGTCGGATGGCGCATTTTGCGTAGCGCTTTGGCTTCGATTTGACGCACGCGCTCGCGCGTGACTTTAAACCTCAGGCCCACTTCTTCGAGCGTCTTAGGCTTACCATCGAGAAGGCCAAACCGCTCGATGAGAACTGTGCGTTCGCGATCGGTGAGGGTCGCGAGTACTTCGCCCATCTTGTCTTTGAGAATGGCATAACCGGTAGCTTCTGCAGGAGATTCTGTGGAGGTATCTTCGAGGAAGTCTCCAAATTGGCTCTCGCCGCCATCACCCACTTCAGCTTGCAGAGATATCGGATGCTGTGCAATTTTATAAATCTCGCGGACACGCTCCGGTGTCAGGCCAAGCTCGACGGCCAGTTCTTCTGGTGTCGGCTCGCGGCCGGTCTCCATCATCAATTTTTTCGCACCGCGTAGCACCTTGTTGATCGTCTCGATCATGTGTACAGGAATGCGGATCGTGCGGGCTTGGTCGGCAATCGCGCGGGTTACCGCTTGACGGATCCACCACGTCGCATAGGTAGAAAATTTGTAGCCACGTCGATACTCAAACTTCTCGACCGCCTTCATCAGACCCATATTTCCTTCTTGGATCAGGTCGAGAAACGATAGGCCGCGGTTCGTGTATTTCTTCGCAATCGAGATAACCAGACGCAGGTTCGACTCGACCATCTCGCGCTTCGCTTCTTGGCTCTTATCGAGCCAGCGCTGGAGCATGCGGACGTCTTTTTTGAATTCATCGAGCGTGCGGCCGGCAGCCATCTCGCGCTTGGCGAGTTTGCGTTGAACGGCGAGGAGTTTGGCAGCCGCGAATTTATTTTTCTCGGCTCTCGGGATGAGCTCTTGCATCTCTTTTTCGAGAGATAAAAATCGGTCGTAAGCCGTGAGAATGACCTCGCCAAAGTCTTCGATAATGTTGTGGCGCAGATGCATCTGACGCAGATATGCTTGCGTGCGGATACGGCACTTTTCGACGCTTTCGAGAATCTTGGCTTTGTCGGCTTTCTTGCCTTGCACATCACGAAGTTCTTGCTGGAGCTTCTCTAGAGCCTCATCTTCCAACTTCAGCAAGCTGCAAAGCTTAGGAAGAAGATTTAAGAAAAGAGGCTTATCTGCCACTTCTTTTTCAGAAATCACCTTGTCAAAACGCTCTTTTCCGGTGATCAGATATGTCGCAATCGAAATCGCTTCTCTTGTCGAGTAGCGGAAACGCATGATGATTTTTTCAACTTGGATCTGCGCCTTCTCAATCCGCTTAGAAATCTCGACTTCCTCTTCGCGTGTCAGGAGGGGAACCGAGCCCATCTCTTTCAAATACATGCGCACAGGATCATCGGCAGAAGCTTCAGCGCGCTTGGGCAGCGCCTCCATCTCTTTAGCTTCTTTTTTGCGCTCTTTTTGACGCTCGACTTCGGCTTGATTGAGGACTTGGATGTCCATGCCGCTGAGGAAAATCAGCACCTGGTCGATTTGCTCGGGCGTGTCAAACGACATCGGCAGAATTTCGTTGATTTCCTCGTACGTGATGAAACCTTGCTCTTTGGCAAGGCTGACGAGTTCTTCAACCTTTTGCTGCTGCTGCTGATTGAAAATGTTGGAAAAATTTCCTTTACTCATGAGACTATCTGACTATCCGCTCTTAAATTGTTAATGTCAAGATGCAGCTGTACGCTCTGTTTCAAAATCAACCTACACTTGCTAGCCACGCTATCCGTGGCCGGGACTATATTTGCCCCGAGTGCCGCAGGGTTGTCCGTCTTCGAGGAGGTTTTAGTCGCCAGCGCCACTTCTACCACCTCAAAACTCAAGCCTCGTGCCGGCAGCATCTCAAAAGCATATCACATCTGCAGCTCCAACTCCACCTTAAATCGCTCATTCCGACCATCTCCCTCGAAAAACCCTTCCCCTCCATCGCTCGCATTGCGGATGCCGCCTGGGACGAAGCAAAGATAATATTTGAGGTTCAGTGCTCCCCAATATCGCTAGAAGAAGCTCAAAAAAGAACCGCAGACTACCAATCCCTGGGCTGGCGCGTCGTCTGGCTCCTCCACGACCAACGCTATAATAAAAGAAATTTATCTCCCGTCGAACTCCATCTTCGATCCGCCGGCGCTTACTATTTTTCTCGCCTACACATCTACGACCAGTTCGATATCATCCATCAAACCCGGCGCCTCCACCGAGGGCCCAAGCTTTCTGTGACTGTGAGAGAACCTCTTCCCGTTCCCGTTATTTCCCATCCGCCGATGGCCCTCAAAATCCGGAATTGGAAGCTCTCTTTCCGCGGCGATCTCTTCGATCGCCTCAGTCGCGCTGAAAATACACGCGCCTTTCGTCGCCAAGAACGCCTTATTCGTCGTCGGCGTTGGCTACGAAGACTGGCCCGCGGCTACTTGACGATCCTTCACGCTCTCCTAGCCGTGTATGCAACTAAAAAATAGAAATAGCCCATGACCCCTAGAGCTACAAACGAGTAAAATATTTGCTTTAATGGAAATTTTTTTTCTAAAACCGCCAGATGAGGTTTTTGGGGGTTGGTCCAAAACTCCATCGTTTTACCCTCAAGAGCCCTAGCCGCCTTATCCGCAGAAGGGCGATTTAAATGATAGGGCTTGCCCATGAGACAAGTTTTGTTTTGAATATAAGCTTTTAATTCAAATTTTGACTTCCCGCGCTCTATCACTTCAACATGCTCTACTTTAGCACTCATAGGCGTATTTAAACTCCAATAGAGCCACAGGTCCTGAAAAGCTCCCCAGGCAAGCCAGACAAAGATGACACCGGGAATGATAGGAAGATACTTGATCATAAACGCTTCTATGGGATAATATAACATCTCAACTTAAAAACGGATACATATGGCAGAAGAAGCAAAAGCACCCGCAGCAAAAGAAAAGAAGAAAAACGGTAAAATTTCCTCCGCAAAAAAGCGCGACCTCCAAAGCAAGAAACGTCAAGAATGGAATAGCAGCTTTAACGCGAGCGTGCGCACAGCCATCCGTTCTTTTGAAATGTCTCTAACGAAGGGCGATAAAGCTGATTCGATGAAACGTCTCGACGCTGTCTATAGCTTAATGGACAGAGGCGTGAAGACTAATCGCTTCAAGCTGAATAAAGCAGCGAGAACGAAGTCTCGCTTGGCGACTCGTCTTCCAGCTTAATTTCTTAGAAAATTATAAGTCAGGATGGTTAATTACCATCCTGCACCTAATTTAGAAAATACGAATTACTATCAAAAGTTCAGTTATTGACAGCTTCCACAGTCTGTGGATGAGGACTGTCTTCTTCTATTTGCGCCAGAAAAAGACCCAACTCCCAACGTAAGCTAACGCTCTCCAAAGGAGCGAAGATTGTTTTTCAAGCTTAATTTGTGAAAATACAGGAATATGATCGGATGGATTAGATGTAAGATCCCAATGAACATTCTTATTCCAATTTTGATCAGAAAGTTTAGGAAAGTATTGGAGTTTTTGGCATTTATCTTGTTCTGAAGGCTCAAACTCTTTTGGATTAGATGTTTTGGGCTTTCTTTCTGAAGAGGGTCCTTTAGCATCCAAAAAGCAAGAGAGAAAAATAGACTTAATTTTATCGAAAGCTGTTTTGGAACGACCCCGATTATCGACGGTATTCAAAAAAATGAAGTCAGGGGATACCATGCTGTTTGATTTAACATTACATTGGGAAGGGGCTTCATCGAGAGCCCATCCTACCAAATCAAAACCCTCTTTCCGCAGATGTTCCATACGGGCTTGAGCAATGGGCGTTAGGTATGTTGCATTAAAGTCTCCCATCACAATGACGTGAACGCGACCCTTTAGACTTTGGCATAGCTGAGGAATGTGGTCGGTAATACACTTGATCATACCGTTTCCGACTCCTGCCATTTCGCTTCCTAAAGTACTTGGAGTGTTTTGAAAGACTTCTTGAGATATGGTGAGATAATCGAGAGAAGGGAGGTGCACATTGATTCCTATGACTTGCTCTCCTGTTTCTTTGTGAATGGCGCTAAAAGCCGCTATCGATTGATCACCTTCAGCATCCACTTTAATATCTGCGGGGTTTTTTGTTTTAATTTTAAAAGAGATATCTCGAATATCTTTAAAAACTTTTTTAGAAACCGCCGTAGCTGTGTCGCACGAAGTTTGCAATGAAGAGCCAGTAGAAAGAGCAGGATTATCTAATATCCCACAAAATGAATAACCTTGCTCCTTTAAGAAGTGAACAATAGGTCTATCTCCGCTTTTGCCCCCATACGTTTCTTTGTCTAATTGACCCACTTTCCCATCCGCCAAGCGCACTCCCACTTCTTGCAGAGCAAAAATGGCAGGAAGTGTGTTTTTTCGGAGTTGTTCAACAGCCTTTAGTTCAGCATTCCATTGAATATCTTCAGGGTTTTGATCCTCGAAGGGGTTCGTCCTTCCTTTAAAAGCATAGGTTACTGTTCCTGAATAATCTGCGGGTGTACAGCTGATGTTCCAAGTTCCTACTGCAAATGAATTCGGTATAGCCATATTTCCCCAATTTTTTGAAAAAGAGTATTGGAAGACTACATTTTTTGCACTAAAGAAAATCTATGTTTTTATAAAAATGAAAAATTACGACTTACGAGTAAAAAGCGCTAATTTTTTACAGATCGCATCCTCGATCTGGCATTTGTAAGGCTCGCTCGGTCCCACGAAACCATTCTGCAAAATGACCAGCGATAACACTTCGTTGTCTCTTGTCACCACGTAGCCAACAAGTCCTGAGATTCCCATCATGCTGCCTGTTTTAGCGCGAACACGCGATGCAATGGATTGCATCCGGTTTTTGAGCGTTCCATCGACGCCTGAAATCGGCAGAGAGGAAATCACCTCGTCAGAGAATTTAAAATCGCGGTAAAGCCAGCCGAGTAGATGAGAAAAGTTGTGCGGCGATAGAAGGTCGTAGCGGGAGAGGCCCGAACCATCGAGGATAATGAGATCGCTGGGATCGAGCGCGACTTCGCGGCGTAAAAACTCACGCACGGCCATCGACCCTTTTTGCCATGAACCTGGGGCATTTAAGAACGTAGCACCGATGCGTTTGAAAAATGTATCGGCGTACATGTTATCGGAGCTTTTCATCATCGGATACAGAAGCTGACTGAGAGTTTCAGAGCGATGTGTGACAAGGAGCTGGGCGGACGCAGGCGTTTTTAAGAGAATGACACTACCACGCACAGCAATGCCTGCTTCCTGCAGAAGATATTTCAGCACCTCACCTGTATAGAGAGCGGGGTGGAGAACAGGAATGCGGTATCGCTGTAATGGGAATTTCAGGGGTAGTTCGCCGGTCACCCTGACAGAAAAAGGATTGGAGAGGCGATCGACTTTGAAGGTGTTTTGTGTGCCCGTCACGGCCTCCACATCGAGAGGAACAGAGATCGGCGGATCGACGACGATGGAGGGAGGAAGTCCTTCTTGTTTCGCAGGAGTTACGTAGAAAGAAATCGAGCTATGGTCGACGGTTAGACCATCGCTGGGCGAGTTCCAAAAATCGGGAGGCTCATCCCACATCCAACCGGGACCTTGCCAGAAGGGATCGAAGACAAAGTTGTCGACAAAGACATTCTGTACATCGAAGGATCCCTGAATTTTGAGATCGCGGATCATCTTGCGCAGGTCGTCTTGAGAAAGCGACGGATCGCCCGAGCCTTGGAGATAGAGGCTACCGCCCTCATCACGGTAGAGTTTGGTTTCAAAGCGGTAATCAACACCGAGAATGCTCGTGGCAGCGGCAGCGGTAAAGAGTTTGAGGGTACTGGCTGGGATAAAGAGTTGATCGGTATTTTTTTTGTAGAGCACTTCGCGGGTTTTCATCGAGATGACTTCGATACCAACATGGACGTTAGGATCGACTGACGTAATGATGCTGTCGATGGAACCGCGTAAGTCCGTCAACGCTGTGGCTGACAGATAGCTCCAGACAAAGAGGATACTAATGAACTTATTCATCTATTTTGTAATCTGGCACGAAGTCCCGATATTTTTCTAGAGTGAGTAAGAATTGTCTGCCGAATCACTTCGGCATCACCACTAATCGTCACACTGCGCCGAGCTCTTGTGATGGCCGTGTAGAGAACTTCTCTTCCAAAAACTTCGGAGCCAGGTGGTACTAAAACGGCGACATGGTCAAACTCACTGCCTTGGCTTTTGTGCACGGAAAGCGCAAAAGCATACTCATACGGTGGAAGAGCATCGGCATTGAAAATACGTCCATCGGAGAACCGAGCGTAAAGCGGCTTTACATTGTTTCTTATGAGAACCCCTGTCTCTCCATTATACAGTCCTTTGTCGTAGTCTGTGCGGGTGATCAGAATGGGGATCTCGGCTTCTTCATTTTGCCCCAGACGCCCCATAACCCGGGCCGCCATTTGGTGATTGAGGGCGCTGACGCCCTCCGTTCCTTTGCGAAGACACGAGAGAATCGTGGTGTTTTCGGAAGGCTCAAACGGTGTCAGAGCGGCAAGAACAGGTTCGGGATCGCCCCGGCGAACAGCATCGGCAAGACTCAAGATCTGAGCTTGGTCGCTCCGGAAACAATGAGTCAGGCGGGCTGTAGGAAGGATATTTTCGAGATCGGCGAAGATGCTGCCGGAGCCCACTGAGGGCAGCTGATCTGCATCGCCAAGAAAAACAATGCGCGTGCCTCTTCGAATCGATGAGAGAAGAAAGGCAAAAAGTGAGAGGTCAATCATCGAAGATTCATCGATGATGAGAAGATCGGCTTTTAAATAAGAGCCTTCGCGCACAAGATCGCGCGCTGAGCGAATGCCCAGTACGGAATGGAGGGTGCCACACAGCGCATCAGTGCGAACGGATTGGAGACGGGCGGCGGCTTTACCGGTAGGAGCGGCGAGGACGGTGCGACCAGTTACTGCTTTAGCAAGAGAGCGCGCAACGTGGGTTTTGCCGGTGCCGGGTCCACCGGTGATCAGAGAAATGGGATGGGAAAGAGCAAGCTCGAGAGCCTTTTGCTGCTCCTCTGATAGATCGGAAGAGGAGGCGGAAAGGGAAGGAAGGGGCATTTGGAGGCGGGAAAGGTGGTCGATGATGCGCGTTTCTAAGATCCAATGACGTTTGGGATAAAGGTACGGGCCCCAGCGGTGCAGAAGTGGGTGGTTTGCGGCGGCATCCGATTCGATGCAGACATGCCCTTCTTGCAAAGCTGTCAGAAGAGCACTGCTTGCGTCGGGCTCTAGCTCAGCGAGGCTCGAAAGAATAGACGGCAGGTCCTCTAACGAAGACATACAGCGCTCCTCCTATTTTTTGTTTGAGATACCGCTCCATGGCATTGGCATAGATCGATGCTTGGAAAAAATAATCGCCATTTTCCATCTCGGCTTCAAGACTGGGCGTGGAATAATCGGCGAGCCAATTTGTTTTCCAATCGACGATGTAGTACTTCCCTTCCCGTTCAAAGCATAGATCGATAAATCCTTTCATGACGCCCCCCATATGAGGGAAGAGAAACTCCATTTCCGTGATGCGTGGAGCTTTTTCCAAGCCTAGGAGTTCGGGAAGGGCGAGCGTCTTTTCAACGAGTGTGACGATCTCTTTTTCCCAAGGCTCTAGGGGAGTTCCTCCGATTTCAGCTCGGACGAGGTCGTGTACTGGCCGGGTAAAAATTTGCTCGAAAATCTTGTGCATGATGACGCCGGTTTCAGGGCCAGCAGGCAGGATATTTTCGGGGATCTCTTTGCTGGATGGCTTTTTTTGTGAGAGTGCTGAGAAAGAAAAAAGGTAAGAGGGCGCTGAGATTTGGGAGCGCGGGAGCTCGAATTTTGTTTCTGCGCGCGCTGGCCAGGGCGATAAATTAAATTCCATTTTCGCAAGATGGACATGGGAGTAGCGGTTTATGTCTGGACTCGTTTTTTTCCAAAACTGTTCGATCGGAGAATCGCCGTCACACGAAAGAGGAAGAGGAACATAGAGGCGAGATTTGGCGCGCGTCATCGCCACATAGAGCTGCCGCATCTTTTCAGCTTCGATCTCTTCAGAATCTTCTTGCCGCGCGGCATTAGAGGCAGCAAGTCCCAAAGCAAAGACAGTGTCAAATTCAAGGCCTTTGCTTGCGTGGATCGTCAAAATCTGCACACCCGAGCACTGACTGGAGAGTCTTTCTTCGAGGCCCATTTTGGAAAAGAGATCTAGCATCGGAAGAAGCTGCGCGCTGTCAGGTTGTTTGCCCAGTTTCTCGGCGATGACATCGAGCGTCTCGTCTTTTCCTAAAAAAGGCGCGTAGAAAGCAGCAAAACCAATAGTTAGAAGATCTTTGTGGAGCGTAAAGAACGATTCGCGAGTGAGGCCATCTGCAAAGGGACCCAGCAGCGCCTTTTTAACAGCATTGAGATCATGAGGACTTAAGGTCGCCTCCAAGAAATCGCGCAGGAGGGGGATCATCGTGAGCTCTTCTTTCCGTTGCTGCGAGGAGGGGATGTTCCATTTATTTAAAAATTGCTGCACGCGCCGCGCTTGGAACCGGTCTTTGACGAGGATGGCAATATGCTCGAGGGGTCTTTGCAAGCGAGTGATCTCATGGACGACAAAGGAAAAATATTCGTTTTCTTCATAGCCGATCAAAAATTGGAGATGGCCATCGCCTTCTTTGGCTGCCTTCGAGGCAGGAATAGAAAGTGTTTGGTTCCATTTAGGAAGAGACATCCATTCTTTTCCGGCAAAGAGGTCGTTGAGGCTAGCCACAAGACCTTGCTCAGAGCGGTAATTGGTGTCGAGGAAGGCGTGGGCCTGGGCACCCATTTTTTTTCCGGCTTCGAGAAACGTATAGACATCGGCCTTGCGAAAGGCATAGATCGATTGTTTGGGATCGCCCACCAAATAAAAGGCCTCGAGGGGCGCCTGGCTAAAAAGCGTATCAAAAATCTCCCACTGGATCGGATCGGTATCTTGAAACTCGTCGATAATCACAGCGCGGTAGCGTTTTTGTACCTGCGCTAAAAACGAAGGGGTTTTGAGCGCTTCTTGCACGCGGAGCAATAAATCATCGGGAGAAATAACTTCTTTTTCGCGTCGGTAGGTGTCGAAGTCGGAGGCGAGGCGGCGCTGCAATTTTCGATAGTAACTCGCTTCGTCGATGAGGGGAAAGAGGGTATCGTGTAGCTGCTCGAGTCCGGCGATGGGAACCCCTTTTACTTTGCAGTTCGAGGCTGTGGTGTGCTTCAAAAACGATTGTCGGAAGCGAAGAAGGCTATCTAGCTCTGCTGAAGTAGCCTCTTTTTTTTGCACGATGACATCGATTAGACGCGCCTGCTCTTCATAATCGGGGTCGATGATCCGCTTATAATTTTTTGCAGCCTGGGCAAACGCTTCTGCCACAGAGAAAGGAGAGATGTTTTGAAGTGCGGCGTTGAAGACTTTCAGTGTGGCGTTAAAGTCGCGGAGCTCTAAAGGCTCTGATTTGAGAGTAGTTTGTCGCAATGCATCAAGATCTTGACGGGCAGAGCGGAGAAGACTCTCCATTTGGCTGGTGGAGTATTTGCCTGAAGCAAAGATCTGCTCCAAAAATAGATCAAAGGCTTCTTTTTCTTCTTCCGGCGTCCACTGACTCAGCTCAAAACCAGCGCCGGCTTCAAAAGCCATTTCGGAGAGAATTCTTTGGCAAAATCCGTGGATCGTAAAAATCTGCGCCTCATCGAACTGCAGAAGAGCTTTTTGAATTTTCTTCTCCGATCTTTTTTCGAGCGCTGCGCGGATGCGCATTTTGAGCTCGCGCGTGGCGGCCCGTGTGAAGGTGACGACCAAAATCTCAGAGAGTTCGACGTTTGTTTCGAGAAGAAGTCGGACAAAAAGATGCTCGATCGCAAATGTTTTGCCAGTTCCCGCCGACGCTTCTAAAAACCGTTTGCCCAGGATCGACGTTGCGGGATCTAAAATGTCAAATCTCGTCATGCATCACCTCCCTCAGTAGAGGTCTCCACTCATCAATGGCCGGCTCCGCAAAATGATCGAGGAACCAATCGCTTACCGGATCCTCGGGAAGCTTCGGATCTTCACCTCCCAAGATACGCTGAGCGATGGAAGGGAGCAGAGGTGAGGGTTTTTGCAGCGCCTGGATATAATAGTCGAGATATTTTCTCAGCGCGCTGGAGGGATCGGCAACTGCTGGCGCTACTTTGCTTCCATCCTTTGTAAAGAGGATCTGCTTCGGAATATCGAGCGGCAAATGGTGCAAGATTAAAAGGAGAGGCCAGGCTTTGAGTAGATCAGGATAGGTGTGGCTGCCAGAAAAGAGTAGGCCTTCTTTACTTACGTCGGATATTTTGCCGACGATTTTTACATTGCCGATTTCTAGAGCGGGGATAATCCAATCTCCCGACTTTTTGATCACTTCGTCGCATCCTTCTCTTAAGTCGACAGAGAAAATTTCCTCAATGCCCCAAGTCTTTAGCATCTTTTGGAACTCTTCGACTTCCTCCGTCACTTTGCGAGCGCTCACTTCTTGAAAAGGAGGCAAGGGCAATTTCCCTCGGCGCTGCATATGTTGGACAATATCGGAAATATTTGTGTGCAAAGAGTCTTTGCGCGCTTTGGCCAGATCAAAAAAGGAGACGAGAGAAGGCAGCGTCTTGTCGAAATAAATTCCGAGCGTGCGCTGCAGATAAAATTCGATCGGGTGGCGCGCGAGCAGTTTTAAATGGCGGATGTCGATCGTGAGATCTTCTGCGGGAAGAGAAACGGGAAGGTCTCTCTTTGCTCTTTTTGGAGGAGCTGCTCGGGGGACATGTTTCGTGATAGATATTTGGGGAAGCATTTTAAGAAGCTCAGCCAGGGGAGTAGAGGGTGGAACTTCTTTGCCATCGTCGGCATCGACGGATCCATAAGTAAAGATGATCTTGTCCTTAGCGGTGAGAAGAAGCTGGAGCAAAAAGTGTCTATCTTCATCGCTTTTACTGGGTCTAAATGATGCGCCCATGAGCGCGAGCGAACTTTTTCTTTCTTTGCGCGGAAAACTACCTTCTTCCATGCCCATCACAAAGACGACAGAAGGGGGAAGGATGGGACCAATGGAGGCAAAGCGGACAGCGCTGAGGTGCGATGTTTGAAAATCGCCGGCTTTTCGTGTGAGCATACTCTTAAGCACTCGGTCCATACTTGTCCAAGACAAAAGACCAGCCTCCCATTTGGCCGCCTGGCGCAAATAAGCAAGCACGGGTTCATCTTCTCTCTCGATGAAGAAAAACGTAGAGACCATCTCCTGCAAAAATACCATCCACTGTGAAACCGTTTGAGAAGTATTGTCGATGAGCGGTCTTAAATGTTTTTCAAGAAGAGCGGTGATGCTTTGCCACTTCGAGAGAAGCTCGAGATCTTCCATGTGGAGTGGGCTTTCTTCGATGTCGAAGATGCCACTGAGCGCCTCTCTAAAAAAATCAGGCCATAAAAGTCTGATCTCTTTTGTCCAGGATACGATTTTTTCAACTTCTTCCTCTTCGAGACCAAACTTTTGCAGGAAGGGCGTGCAGGATAAAAGCGATGCAATGCTAGTGGGAGCGAATTTATGTTCCACGATGTGAAGAAGAGCACGGAGGCCCGCTACGACACTGCTACCCATGTCGAGAGGAAGACCCTCTATGGCATAATCGCATCTGCCCGCAAAAACCATGTGAATGTGGGCTGCATACTGCGCAATATCGGGAGCGAGTACTAAGATTTCTTGTTCGGGGATTTTGAGCTGAGAAATTCTCTCCAATACAATCTCGACTTCGCGTCTTTTACTTGTTGCCGCATGCACTTCGATACCGCCTTGTGGTTCTTGCGGCAAGGATGTTAAATGGAGAAGACTCTTTTGCACCTCTGCCAAAAGAGATTTTTTCTTGGGCGCTACGTAGCGCGCAGAAGCGGGCTCAGAAAACGATTTTTCAAATTCCCGCGCGACTTTGCCAAAATGGGTGAGGAGTGGATGCTGCGCCTGAAAATAATCTTCCAGGTGCGGCAAAAACAATTGCTCTTTGGGAGAGAGCACATCTCCCCAATAATGTTTGGAGGGAGATAGTGCAAACAGCGCGGCGGCTTGCTTTTCAAAGAACTTTTTAAATCTCGGAGGCAAATACGAGGGATGGAATAAAAACAAAGGATCGACAGCCGGCTTTTCTATGACAGCTGGCCACACTTTTTCCCACAGCTCTTTTTGCCATCCCTCAAGCTTGACCTCGTAGGCAAAATATCTCAAAAATAACTCGGCGAGATGATCGCAGAGCGACTGGTAGCGCGGCCCACTGATATCTACCAAAAAATCCTTAAGCTCTGGATCTTCTATGGTTAAAAGACAATTTTCAATCTTGAGCGATAGCTCCATGGCGCACGGGAGGCCCACGAAAAATTCAGAAAGAGCCTGGGGCATCTGCAGAAAACGGACCGCGCATACAGCGCTGAGCTCGGGATCGTGCGCCCACCGCATCTGCAAGGAATGTTTCACCAAGTCACTCGGCACGATCACTGTGCGGCGTGTGAGGGGCGGCAGGCCCGCACGAAATAAAATATCGCGTAAACTACCTGCCAAAACATCAATAGAGTTACTGAAAAAGAGCTTCATGAGTAGAATGCGGATTATATCATCATGAAGAATATTGGGAGATCTATCTTTGCTTCGCTTCGCCGCTTTTTTTCGAAGCTTCCGGGCTTTTCGAAGATGGATACCCATTCCATTTATTTTCTCAACGGAGCGCAATTCACGGGCGTTCTCAATGATAATATTTTTAAATTGGTCATCGCGTATTTACTCATCGAAGCTCAAGGACAGCGAAGCGCCAGTGCTATTATGTCGACAGCGGGTGCCATCTTCGTCATCCCCTTTCTTCTTTTTTCTCCAGCCGCGGGTGTTTTAGCCGACCGGTTCAGCAAGCAAAGACTTCTCGTCGGCATGAAGTTCGCCGAGATGATCATCATGCTGCTGGCCATGGTGGCTTTTGCTTTCAAAAGCGCTTGGGGATGTTATTCTCTACTCTTTCTCTTATCGACACATAGCGCCATCTTTGGGCCCTCCAAATATGCCATCATTTCTCAGCTTGTTCCACCCGATCGTGTTTCCAGGGCCAATGGAATCATCACGTCCTTTACTTACCTTGGCATGATCTTAGGAACTTTTTTAGCTTCGTTTCTCACCGATCTGACCAATCGAAACTTTGTGATCGTTGCACTCTGCTGCTTCTTCATCGCAGCCACTGGATTTATTAGTACGTTTGGGATCCGTCATACCCCCGCGCAAGGAAGCCAAAAAAAGATCCACTCTTTCTTCATCAAAGAAATTTGGAATACGCTCGTCTTTTGTAAAGGACGCACGCATCTTTTGCTCGCCATTACAGGCTCTGCTTATTTCCTCTGCATCGGCGCCTTTACCCAGCTCAACATCATTCCTTTTGCCATCGAATCGCTGCACCTGAGCGAAGTCGCAGGGGGATATCTTTTTCTCTCGACTGCGATCGGAATTGCCATTGGAGCATATATTGCCGGAAAAGCCTCCAAACTCCGCATCGAACTCGGCCTTTCCTGTTTAGCAGGCATCGCTATCTCCATCCTTCTTTTGCTCATGGCCCCCTTTGCTGATGATCTCTTTACGGTCATATCTCTTCTCATTTTCCTCGGCGTCTGCGGAGGTCTTTTCATCGTTCCTTTCGACACATTTACGCAAGTCTTTAGTCCCGATGAAAAACGAGGCCAAATCATCGCGGCGAGTAATTTCTTGAGCTTTACCGGCGTCCTCATCGCTTCGTTTGCTCTCTTTTTCTATTCCGAAGTCTTAGCGATCTCCAATGCCGCTGGTTTTACCGTGATGGGAGTGATCACCTTATTTCTTGCTTTTTTCATGATCTCCCGTCTTTCCGATTACTTTCTCCCCTACATTTCTCGCCTGTTTTTTAAACCGTTCTTCCGTCTCCGTGCCGAAAATTTTGCCCTTCTCGAAGACAATCCCGACGCCATCTTAATTCTTCAAAAAGCAAGTTGGACCAAAGCTTTGCTACTCCTGAGCATCGCTCCCAAAACGCACCTCCTTCTCCCCAATGGACGCCGTACAAGATTCCCCTGGTTCAATTGGGTTTTTTATTCCATCCATCTGGTTCCTTCCGATGAAACTTACAAACCCCTTCTAGAAGCTGCCAAGGAAGTTGTCTCCGATACAGCCAATCCCTGCATTTTTGTCGATGAAGCTGTCGTGCCTGAAAGTCTCGAATCCCCGTCGTTTCTTGCGAACCTTTTCAAGATCTCGCCCCATACACTTCTCTACGTTGATGTTAATTATGCTGGTCCGGGGACCACGATCTCCTTTTCGAAAAATCCCCATTCCTGATAAATCAAAGAAATGAGGCAATTGCAAAACCCCGATTCACGGCAAAAACGCCCTTTTGAGCCATTTTGCCACTCCAACCCCGAGCCCTACTCTGGCTGCGAGTATGTGCTCAGGGTTGGAGTTTCAGCCGCATTGCGGCTGGCAAACTGGCTCAAAATCATCGTTTTTCCGCGCATTGGAGTTTTGCGACTACCTCATATGCACAAATATATTTTAGCCTTTCTTGCCTGCTTCTCTTTTTTATCCGCAGAAACTGTTCCCGAGAAATCACTGCGCACCCTCATGGAAGGAAATGCCAGGTATTCCTCCGATAAATCTCTCCATCCGGACAGAACATCGGAGCGCCGTTTAGAAACAGCTCAAAAACAAGAACCCTTTGCTGCGATTGTCGGTTGCTCAGATTCTCGCGTTGCTCCTGAGATTCTCTTCGATCAAGGTATCGGCGATCTTTTCATCGTGCGCGTCGCGGGTAATGTCGTGGGACCGCTCGAGCTCGACAGCGTCGAATACTCCGTTGTCTATCTTCACTCTTCCCTAGTTGTTGTCTTAGGGCACGAAAATTGTGGAGCTGTGCAAGCGGCTGTAGATGGAGTCAAAGATAGCGTCGAAGCTGTTATGGAACTTATCGAGCCCGCGGTAAAAAAATCGGCTTCAATGAAAGGCAATCGCCTGGAAAACGCCATTAAGACCAACGTTCAGCTCGTTGTGAACCAACTGCGGACCTCGCCCAAACTCGCCGAGTATATCGATAAAAATCTGCTAAAAGTTGTCGGTGGATACTATAATTTCCATACGGGCAAGGTACAATTACTTCCCGAAAAATAATCAGACTTTAGCCGCTGCATCGACTCTTTCTCTAACGAGCAACAAAGCTAAACTTGCAGCTGCAAATAGGGCGGCTGCTAACATCGAAAAACTCATCGAATAAATCGTCGCAAAGCTGACAACCAGGGCGGGCAAAAATTCGGCGCAGCACTGCAGTGATACGCACACACCCATCGTCTCTCCCTGCTTTTCGCCGCGGTTGGAGACAAGCGCCATGGAGTTCGTATATCCCACGGCGTAGGCTAGCATTGTGATGAAAGCAAGAATATGGACCCAGGCGATCTTATCGAAAATCGGAAGCACTGCTGGCAAAATAATCAAAGCGATGAGTCCCCACTTTAGCGCCTTTTCTACCGAGAAATACTTTGCCAGGTGCCTTGTCAGGATCAGATTGCCCAGCGCTGCTCCGATTCCAAGGTTGGTATAGAGATATCCCACACCGCGCACGTTTGCCGCCAATTTTTCTATGGCAAATGGGCCCATGTACTGCACGAACAAATAATTGGAAGAGACGGCTAAAAACAAAACCCAAAAATAGCGCCTAAGAGGATGAGGCCGTATCACGTGGGTGAGGAGCCGAAGTCCCGAAAAAACTGTGACGACTTGCTTCGTTTGAGGAAGAATCGATGGAGGAAATGCCCAAAATACGATACCTAAATTGCTAAGAGAAAACACCGCTGCTAAGAAAAAGGGCCCAGCCGATACCTCAGAAAAAAGGCTCGCAACGAAGGGACCGCATGCAAATCCAATACTAGCGGCAAAAGGAACCAGCGCAAAATTGCGCACTTTTTCTTCGGGAGAATTCGTCTCTGCAAGCGCAGCAAAGGCCAGCGTCATATTCCCTGCCATGAGACCGCCTAGCAAACGCCCCAGAATGAGTAAGAAAAAAGAGTGAAGCTGCACGGCAAGCCCGCAGAGAAGCAAAGTAAACACCGTGCCGACCAAAGAGAAAATCAGCAATCTACGGCGACCATAATGATCCGACATTGCCCCAATGACAGGAGCACCAAAAAATTGTCCCAGAGGAAACGCGGCTATTAGAGCTCCGTAGAGCACATTTTTAACACCCTCAGAAAAGGCAAGATCACTCTCGAAAATAAGCGCGCTAAAAAGGGGGTAGACGAGTCCGAGATTAAAATAATCAAGAAATAGAGTTAAAAGCAGTGTCCCTAAAACAATGCGATGAGTCGTCATTAGAACTTCACATTCGCGGCAGCGGTAACCGCTTGCTCGCTGATCATCCGCGCTTCCAGCGTTAAATCAAATTTCTTGCCCGAAGAGAGTGTGCATCCGACGGCCATTCCAAATCGATCGACATTGCGCATGTGGAAGTGGCTTTTGGGATAAACGTTGTGACTAAATCCGGTTAAATTAGTTTCGGCGACCGAATAAGTAGCACCGATATAAGGCGTGAATACATCTACGGTATAAGATAAGGCTGCTCCCACTTGCCATTCCCAGTAACGCATATGTGCACCTGTGTCATGGGAAGTTCCGTCGACGGTGGCCCATTTAAAATGGGGAGAGCTGTATTGGTACTTAGCATCGACTCCCAGGATTGTGTCGCCCCATTGAAACAAAATGAGACGAGCGCCCGTGCCGAGCGTCCATTTATCATGCGATTCGACTTCACGCCGTTTTTTATCGACATGAGGACGGTGCCAATAGGTAGATGTTAGAGAACCAGCAGAAATATAATACTCAAAGCGATCGAGGACGTTGAAAGTAGCCACACCTTGATTCATAAAAAATTGGAGGCGATCGATGCGGCCAGTGACTCCATCATGGGCGCGCATTTTGCGATTGTACACAAAGTCACCTTGGTATCCCAATTTGATCGTCAGAAAGCTATCATCGGAGAGAAAAAATCCCTCATCGATAACTTGGGGCTCAGCGGGGTTTCCTAGATAAAGAGCTGAAAGCTGTGTAGACAAAGCAGTTAAGATGATTAGAATGTAGCGCATAAATCTGACTTTATCATCACCGGTAAAAATAATCCATTTCTTCGTTTTTTTTAGGTCCGATGACGCGCCATTTGAGGCGAAGACTATGACGATCACAAAAAATTTGCCCGAAATAGATATCTCCTCCACAGAGGTGAGAATCGATCGAAGAAAGGGAATGTGCGCTAGCGGGTGCTAAGTGGAATAAAAAGACAGGCCTAGAGTGCCCGTGACGCAAATGCTCGAGTGAAATGACGCCCGACAAAACGTCGAGCGTCCAGCGAAAGGCGTTGGTAAAGTCAATTTCACGCCCTTCCGGGTTTTGCCATTTTCCTTTTTCATGAAAGATGAGAACATTATCGTTTTCTTTGGTAACAGCCACTTCACCCAGACCTTTACCATCCCAGCCGCGCTCTTTGCTACTGGTGCGAGCCTGGAAATGGAGATGATGCGTTGCTTGAAGTCGCTCCCAAAAAAAGAGAAGAATTTTGGTCCTCTTCTCCGGAGTCATTCCAGAAGATCCATCGCCTTCTTCCACATAACAATATTTCTTTTTTTCTTCGGCGGGTAGCAGCGTGTAGGCTTTTTTGAGGAGCTCTCGTAGCTCATCGAGGAGAGGATAGGCGGGGTTGAACTGGAAGATTTTGGTTTTACCTTCGGAATAACTGTGGATGATCCCTCCCTTTTCTAAACGGGCAAAGGCTTTTTGGAGAGGGGTCAAGGGGGCGCTGAGGAGTCTTTGGAGCTGCGTCCCATAACATTTATTGTTCACAAAAAGAAACAGGAGTACTTTTTGGACGTTTTTGTTTCCGCAAAGCCCTTCGATCATAAAAAAATAACTCTCTTTTTAGTGTTTTTCAACCCATTTTATGGTTTTTAGCCGCAAAAGGGTAGAGATTGCCAAATCAAACCTATTTTGTAAATACTACAAACCACTTTTTGGTTTATACATAAAAATACGGGGGATTGCTCCTTTGTTGAAAAAGAAGTAGTCTGATGGTTTTACAAGGAGGATATTATGTCTCAGACTATCGCTCTCAAGCAAAACACCGTCTTCAAGGAAATAGCCATCGTTCTTGCCGGAAGTCTTTTTATGGCTTTGATGGCGCAGGTTCGCGTTCCTCTCCCTTTTACACCCGTGCCGCTAACACTGCAAACCCTTGCGGTGTTTCTTCTTGGGGGAATCTTAGGGCCTAAAAGAGCTCTACTGTCACTTATCGCTTACTTAATAGAGGGCACATGCGGACTCCCTATCTTCAATGGAGGCTCGATCAATCCGCTGTGGTTTTTGGGTCCACATGCTGGCTATTTATGGGGCTTTGTTTTGGCCGCATTCGTCGTAGGTAAACTCACAGAAAATCGCGAAGATTTTTTTCGATTTCTCTTAGCACTTCTCGTTGGAGAGGCGATCATTTTAGGCCTGGGAACTTCGTGGCTTGCCTTATTCATGGGCTGGAAGAAAGCATTTTTGGTTGGAGCAGCTCCTTTTTTCATCGGAGCTACTCTTAAAATGTGCGCTGGATCTTTTATTTTGAAAAGCTATGTTATCACTCGCCAAGCTTTCTTCTCTCGTTAGGAAACAAGCTATGATCCGCGTTTATAGCGACAAAGGCGCCTGCGATTTAAGCTCAGACGCCCTAGCATTTGAGCTTGGCAAACGGTTCCCTTGCGTGCAAAAAGTAGACAGCCGTTTTCTTAAATCTGTATCCTGGGAAACCACCACTTCGGCTCTGATTATGGGAGGCGGCACTTGTTCCATTTGGGAGCAAGATTTAGGGCAAAAGGGAATGGAAAAAATCCGTGACTTTGTTTTGAAAGGGGGAAAGTTCGTGGGATTTTGTGCAGGCGCCTATTTTGCGGCGCCGCACAGCCTATTTTCCTTTATCAGCAGCCCTCCTTTAGAAAAGAATCGCCCGCTGAAATTTTTCGAAGGTAAAGCCATAGGCCCTCTCATTCCCACCGATAACCCCTTAGGGAAAGAAGCGGCGATGGCGATCCCCATCAAAATCGGGAATACTAAAGGATACTGCTACTACCAGTCGGGATGTTATTTTGAGACCGTAGATGAAACGGAGATCCTTGCCTACTATGATAAGCCATTTGACAAACCCGCAATGATCAAGAAAAAATCGGCACTACTCTGTGGATTCCATCCCGAATTTTCATGGGAGAATTTAGGGTCCTATTCGGACCCTATTTTTGGATCGCTTGTCGATGCATTGACCCATCAAGAGGCTTTTCGCCTTTTGATCTGGCAAAAAGTGGTAGACCACTTATCTCAACTATAATCAGCCGTGTCAACGTAGACAGTCCAAGGAACATCTTTTCCGGGAAATAAATCATTCCAAGACGTCATCGGAGCGCCGACTGTTCCTGTGCGATCCACGCGCCACAGCTCGAGTTTTTTCGTGCGAGGATTGACGATGAAGGCAAAGTAAAAATGGAGCCAGTTGGTATCCGCAAATGTCAGAATGCGCGGCGCAAAACCGATCGCACGTGCTCTTTCCGCAATGAGTCCGTGCACATCGTCAGTGATGTCCTGAAGATGCAATTTGGCTAAATTTTTCACATCGAGAGCTGTGAGTTGGGAGGGAAGATTTTTTGGCAAAGTAGGAGTGACTTTCCACGGAGATAGGAGCTCTTGTAAAACTGCTTGACATTGGCTGCGGGAAACAAAAGGAAGAGATTGAAAAAGCTCGGCATCGGAGAGCTTGGATTCTTTTGGCATATGCCTTTCATAGAACTCTTGCATGGGGATGAGAAAGTTATCGCGCACCCACGTATAAGTAAATCCTCGATCTTGCCAACCAGCACTAAAGGGAGTAATGCCGGGTTTGAGGAGAAAAGCATGCGTCGGCGATTGCATGAGCATGCTTTTGCCCTTATCTTTCACAAAAGCATTCGTAATTTTGGGCGGCAGGCTCTTGAGGGTTTCGAGCAAAAAGAGGCATAAATCGAGGGGGTTTTCGGCTTTTCGACTCTCTTGGTGTAGTGGAGCTTCTTTAGCGAAGTATGTTTTTACGAGTGTTTCCATCGTGCCACCCGACACATAGGCCCATGGTGTGCGCCCCATTTTTTTGCTGCGCGCCACCGCTGACTTTAAAAATTCTTCGGAACGAACGTGTTGTATGACAGTTGTCGTTATTTCAGCCGCGAGCCCCTTTTCGACTTCACTTTCGCAGCCATGAACAATCGATGCTTCGCTTAAGGTAAAGAAGTCTACAAGGCTGCGGATGTAATCTTCCGGAGTGCGCACTACAGACCAAATTGAAGCATCGGCCCGCCCATGTTTGTACACAAGCCTAAAGCCCGCAGGACTATCTTCGTAGGCGTCTGGTTGAAGCCCCGCCATTTCAGGGTCGTAGATCTCTTGAAAATATTCAGGGAATTTTCGATCGTATTGCTGCGTGAGATAGGAAAAGAAATTAGCAAAACGCTTGGCTCTTTCCTGAAAATCCTCCACAAGTTCTCGACAAGCTTGAAGATGATAATACCTAGCTTGGTACTCGGCTTTCAAACGTCTTGCTTCTGCTTGGGTGTCTACATTGCTGAGCATCGATTCGACCATGCGCACTTGATCGATGGCGAGATTGTATTCCTCGCCGTATTCTTGGAGCTTTTCATTAGCAGACTTTAGTTTTTCTTCGATCAAGCGGTAAACGACTTCACCGATGCCCCCTTTTTCGCTCGGATGCAGTCCCAAACTCACGTAGAGATTCCAGCGAGAGAATTCCATTTTAATTTCAGAATAGGAGGCCAGTGTGAATTCCCAAGCCTTCAATAGAGCAAGATCTCCTTCCTTGCCTCCCCAGCTGAGCGATAGAGGAACTGAGCATTCTTTACCGGCGATGACACGGCGCATTCTTCCTGTCGTCAGTAAATCGTATAGGTCGAGTAGAAATCGATCGAGTTGCTCTTCTTGGATGAGGATCGCGGGCGCTGTGGCAAAACACGATCCGACATTTTGACGAAGAGGGACAAGCGCTGCGGCGATCACCGCCCTTCTTACATGCGCGTCAGAAAGTGGTGTGCCCGGAGACAGCCCCAGAGAGTCGTAAATCAGTTTTTCTGCACCTTTATGGCAAAGCGGTAGTCCAAAGCGCTGAAAGCTTTTGAAAAATCGATCATCACTGCGCCAACGCTGCAAAAACTTTTCTTGATACCTTCGTAGTAGTTCGTCAGAGAATCCGTCGAGGTGAAAAGCATAGGGCAAAATAATTTGAGCCCGCTCAAATTTCCCTCCTTCCGTCACTAAAGCAGCGGCAATAGAAAGCGCTTGGCGCACGGCTCTAAGGCTATAAGAATCTTTTTCGTCTAAAAACATTTAGGATCTTTTGCTAGAATGGACCTCAACCTTAAAATACCACGGATTTTATGAAGATACAAGTTGATGAAGAATGGATTGAGCTTCCCGAGGGAAGTTTAGCAAAAGACGCCGCAGAAAAAAAGAAACTCACCGGCCCTGATCAAGCGCTGGGAGTCTCGATCAACGGATCCCTATTCGATCTCGCAGCGCCCCTCAAAGACGGCGACAAGCTCCACTTTCTAAACTTCTCTGAAAAGCAAGGAAAAGAAGTTTTTTGGCATACCTCTGCGCACGTTCTGGCGCAAGCCATCCTACGCGTATTCCCCCATGCAAAACCGACCATCGGCCCTCCGATCGAACAAGGGTTTTACTACGATTTTGCAAACTTGACCATCTCCGATGCTGATTTCGCGAAAATCGAAGAAGAGATGCAAAAAATTCTGGATGAGAATTACAAACCAAGCCGTCACCTCTTCAAAGATAAAAAAGAAGCGCTTTCTAAATTCAAAAATAATCCCTACAAAGTCGAGCTCATCGAAGGATTTGAAGAAGGTCCCATCACCGCCTATGAGCAAGGGGAATTTTTTGATCTGTGCCGCGGTCCCCATCTCCCCAATTTGGGCAAAATCAAAGCGATCAAAATTTTAAAAGTCTCCGGTGCTTACTGGAAGGGCGATTCCAAACGCGAGATGCTCACGCGCATCTATGCGATTTCTTATCCCGACCGCAAAATGCTCAAAGAGTTCTTGCAACTCCTCGAAGAAGCCAAAAAACGGGATCACAAACTCATTGGACAACATCTCGATCTTTTTTCGATTCAAGAAGAGGCCCCGGGTTGTCCGTTCATCCATCCGAAGGGAATGATCGTTTGGAACCGTCTCGTCGAGTTCCTGCGCGGATTGAATCGCAAAGCCGATTATGTCGAAATCAAAACTCCTCTTTTAGTGGGTCAGCAGCTCTGGGAGCGTTCGGGCCACTGGAATTATTACCGCGAAAATATGTACGCGTTTGAAATCGAAGACAGAGCTTACGCTCTGAAACCGATGAACTGCCCTGGGTGTATGCTGTTTTACAAAACCCGTACTCATAGCTACCGCGAGCTTCCTTTTCGTGTGAGCGAAATTGGTCATGTGCACCGCCACGAACTATCGGGCGCACTGAATGGTCTTTTTCGCGTGCGCAGTTTCCACCAAGACGACGCCCACCTTTTCATGAAGCCCTCCGACATCAAGCAAGAAATTTTAGGGATCCTTGGACTCGTTGAGGAAATTTACGGAACGTTCGGGCTTGAGTACCGCTTCGAGCTTTCGACGCGGCCCAAAGAAAGTATCGGCACTGATGAAGACTGGGAGCGCGCTACGCTGGGTCTTCAAGGCGCTCTCGATGAGTGGGGACAGCCCTACCAAATCAACGCGGGCGATGGCGCCTTTTACGGACCCAAAATCGATATCCATATCCGCGATGCGCTGGGACGTTCTTGGCAATGTGGCACGATCCAACTCGACATGGCCCTTCCCGAAAAATTTGAACTCGAATATATGGATAAGGACGGCATGCACCACCGGCCTGTCATGGTACACAGGGCGATTTTTGGATCGATCGAGCGATTTTTTGGAATCTTGATTGAACACTTTGCGGGGAAATTTCCGCTGTGGATCAGTCCTCTTCCGATCCGGATCATCACGGTAGCTGACCGGCACCGCGAGTTTGCATTCCATGCCCTAAACGAAATAGCGGCGCGGGGCTTTATCGCTGATGTCGATGACACAGCTGAGTCGGTGGGTAAAAAAGTAAGGAACGCACAACTCCTGCAGATCAACTACATGTTGACCGTAGGAGACAAAGAAGTGGAAAACAAAACAGTGAGCATCCGCACGAGGGACAATGTGGTCCACGGCGAGATGTCTCTCGAAGTTTTCCTAGATGCCCTCGAAAAAGAAATGCGCGAAAAAGCGCTTAACTCAAGTTTAGGAAATGCCCATGCGGGTCATCACAATCAGTAGTTTTAAAGGAGGGACAGCGAAGACATCGACGTCGCTCCATATCGGCGCTGCGCTGGCCAAACACCATAAGCAAAAAGTTCTTCTCATCGATTTTGATGCTCAGGCCAATTTAACATCGGGCCTCGGATACGATCCCGACGCACACGACAGCTTGGCGCCCGTATTGCAAAGAAGAAAAACACTGCAGGAAGTCATTCTCAAAACTTCCATTCCGAATCTGTTCCTCATCCCAGCCGACACTTGGCTGGAGCGCATCGAAGTCACCGAAGCACTGGCCGGCGATCGGTATTCTCACGAACGCCTCAAAGAACTCCTCAAATCCCTCAAAGGATTTGACACCGTGATCATTGACACCCCGCCGTCACTCTGCTGGCTCACCGAATCGGCGCTCATCGCTTCCGAATTTGCTCTCGTTACCGCAACTCCGGAATTTTACAGCGTCAAAGGACTGCAGCGCCTCTCGCAATTTCTTACCAGCATCAGCGAGCGCCACACTCTCGATGTTCTCGGGATCGTCCTCTCGTTTTGGAATCCGCGCGGCAAAAGCAACGAAGCCTTCATCGACGTCATCGAAGAGACGTTCCCCGGAAAAATGCTCAAAGCCAAAGTTCGCCGCGACATCTCGGTCTCTGAAGCCTCTGTACACGGTAAATCGGTCTTCGAAACTGCTCCTAGCTCAAGGGCTGCAGAAGATTATAAAACGCTCGCCAAAGAACTTTTAAAACGGCTCCAAAAATGTCCAAAATAAATTCACTCTTATCTGATCGATTAAAAGCTGCGACGCAAAAACTCACCACGAAGATGAACTCACTTGCCGGCCTGACTTCCGATGGCCAGCTCTCCTCTTTTTCAGGAGTTTTTCGCGTCTCTCCACTAACGCATCTGGAACAATCGACTTTAGAGGCGCTTCTCGAAAACTACAAAAATGAAGCGCAAGAAATTGGCACCGACCTCTCGGCACTTTCCAACATTACTTCCGAAGTCAAAGCCATCAACAATCAAGCGGCGATACTACATGGCGAGCGCATCAAAAAAGCCCAAGAAATTCTGAAAAAATACCGCGATGGCGCGTTTTCAGCTTGGCTCATTGCCACCTATGGCAACCGCCAAACGCCTTACAATTTTCTGCAATACTACGAACTGTTTTTGCAGCTTCCCAAAACGCTCCACGAAAATCTCGACCGCATGCCACGCCAAGCTGTCTACACACTCGCAAGCCGCTCTGCACCGCTCGAACAAAAGACAGAGATCATACAAAACTATCGCGGCGAGAAAAAACGAGAAATTCTCAAAATCATCCGCAAAGCTTTTCCTCTTCCTACTGACGATCGTAGAGGATCTGACACAGCAGCTCTTGCGATTGCCTCGCTACAAAAGACACTCGAGCTCGTGAAGGAAAAGCGATTTTCTCCTTCTTCTTCTCAGCAGGAGGCCCTCTTGGGTCTTGTGCGTGCAATCGAGCGCCAGATCGAAGCTAATGAGTAGTTTTATCGCCCCATGACAATTTGCGGCTGCGTTTGTAGAGGTCTTTTTCTTTCTGCGTCACGGTCTTTTGCACAATTTTCCCTTCGGTGCACAGCGTAAGCTGAACATGTCCCTTGCCGATCTTGGGAGCAGCCACCAAACGCGCGCCTGTGGGTTCCTTTTTGTCTTTCGACACAATGAGATACGAGAATTTCTCGTCTTCAAACCCGAGCGTGCCACTCTTTAGCTGTTTGTGCAATTTGGTGCGCTCGACGCGCGCAGGAAAATGGCACCAATCACTTCCCTGCATCGGACAAGGAAGCTGATGTGGACACGGCGCTACAATCGATGCGCCTTGCGATAAAAGCCAGGTGCGCACGCGGATGATGCGGGCATAACCTCCAGGAGTTCCAGGTTCGATGACAATGAGGAGTTTTTGCGCAGCCTTCCATGCCTCTTCGATGACTTTGTCAGCTTGGGGCATTTCGCCAAGACTATAGGAAAGTAAAACCAGATCGTGAGGCTCTAAAGTACACGGAAGCTTTTCTTGTTTCCAAACCACCAGATCTTCAATCTGCTGCTTACCTAGCGCAATGAAGCGCGGATCGGCCTCGATGAGTGTTCCTTTTTTAAGTCCGGCAAAAATGGTTTTTGCTGCGATCCATCCCGTGCCAGGACCGGCCCCCAGATCGAGCATCGTCTCGATGGAAAAGTGATTGGCTTCTTGTAAAACCCGGGTGATGGCCGCGAGCGTCGCTGGAAAGCGCACAGCCAAATAGGCATAATAATGGTCTTCGCTGGTCAAATACGGTTTTTTTCCCGTTCGGTAGCGCTCGGAGAGTTCTTCGGCGGCTTTACGTAGCTGAGGTAAAGGGATTTCTTTCATCCCACCATTGTACAAGTTAATCAGGATTGAAAGCGATGGGACCTTGGTGCTTTTTCAAGAAAAATAGGGGAACACAGCTGAGGAAGGTGATCAGACCAGCGATCAGAAGGTTGTCGGCGATGGCCTGAATAAAGACATGTTTTTCCACGCTTTCAATGATCATTTGCTGGGCTTGCAGCGCCGCGGTAAGCGCTGAGCTGCCTGAATCGGTAAAAGCAGAAGACTGCAGTTTTAAGGCGACATCGACAAAGGCAGGAGAGGAGGGGTCGAGGTTCAGACCGTACATCGCGGTATGATAGGTAGCTCTCAGGGTAAAGATCGTCTCGAAAACGGCAACGCCCATAGCAGCTCCTATCTGGCGCTGCACAGTAAAGAGTCCGGTGGCTTGCGACATTTTTTCTTCCGGAATGGTGCTCAGTGTGATCGAAACAAGGGGAGCAAACATCAGCGCCATCGCGACACCGCGCCAAGCAAATAGCCACAATATCTCAGCTTTGCTGGTGTAGAGGGTAAACTCAGCGTTGAAATAGTAAGTAACTCCCAGTCCGATAATCCCTAAAAAAACGAGAAGGCGCGCAGGAACCCATCTGATGAGAAGCCCTGAAACAGCTCCGAAAACACCTTGGGCAAGACCTAAAGGCAGAAGGGCTAGGCCTGTGCTAATTTTAGAATATCCGAGTCCATTTTGGAGATAGAGTGGTAAAAGAAAACTTGAGCCAAACAGAGTAAAAGAGAAGATGAAAAGAACGAGGTTGCCGAGGAAAAAATTCCTATCCCGAAAAACATGGATATTCACAACGGGGTGGGATGTGTGTAGTTCTGTCCACACAAATAAAAAAGCTCCGATGGCCGAAATCAAAAAGTAGGAGATGGTGTATTTCGATGTCCATCCTTCGGCATTCCAAGGAGCATTTCCGCTCGAGATGGCGACGATGAGAAAGATTAAGAAAACCGAGAGCCATAAAAATCCCCAGAAGTCGAACTTCTCAAACTTTTTTCCTTCCGTTGTCTTCAAAATCACCCAAGCCGCGAGCATCGTTAGGGCCCCGATCGGGACGTTGATCAAGAAAATCCAGCTCCAATCGAGTTTTTCGATCAGATAACCGCCGACTGTGGGACCCAGAGAGATCGCGGCGGCGATCGAGATCGAATAAAAACCGAGAGGAATGATGCGTTTTTCAGGAGGAAACTCGTTGGTGAACAGAATCATCCCCACCGGTGTCAAAATCCCCCCTCCAATCCCCTGGATGACGCGAAAGGCGATGAGAAAGTGTAAGTCCTTGGCTATCGCGCACAAATAGGAACTGGCGATAAAAATGATAAGGCCGAGCATGTAGGCTCTTCTAGATCCGATGTGGTCAGAAATCCATCCGGAAACAGCGAGCAAAATCGAAAGCGCCACCAAATATGCCGTCGAGACCCAGACGACCTCGCTAATGGTGACGCCGTAGGAGGCCATGATGCTAGGAATAGCCACGTTGACGATCGTGCCATCGAGAATCACCATGAACGTTCCGAGCATCACGGTGAAGAGAACGAGCCACCTATAGAGCTCATGGTCAGGTCTTAAGAAATCGAAGATCTCCATGGCGCGGAGGCGAAGGATACTCTCCTTCATGTTTTACCTCATTTGGTAGGCTTGCACCAAACTCCACCCCCTATGGATCAAGCGGCGAAAAACGATCTGCTGCGTTGTCCTACTTCGCCAACCCCATAGAAGGGGTTGTCTGCATCGGACGCCTTGCATATCATTTTCCGGCGCATTGCTCTTAGGGGATGTTGTTCGGTGCAAGCCTACCTCGTCTTAATTTTGATTTCGACGGACATGCCTGGCCGCAAATAGAGCCTTTCGTTTTCTGGGGAAGATTTGATGGAAATTCTCAAGGGAATCCGTTGCGTGACCTTGGTAAAATTCCCCGAGGCATTGTTGGCCGGAATGAGAGAAAATTGCGAAGCGGCCCCCGCTCCGATCATGACGACTTTCCCCTCCAGCCTTAAATCAGGATAAGCATCGACTTTGATAATGACGGGATCTTGAAGACGAAGCGTGCGGATTTTTGTCTCTTCTAGATTGGCGCTCACCCACACCTGGGATAAATCAAAGAGAGATAATACTGTTTGCCCCTGCTGGATAACGTCTCCCGCAAAGTGCCAGCGCCTGGCGATCACTCCATCGGAAGAAGCTTTCACTTGCGCCTCATTTAATTGCGTGGTGATCTGCTGCAAAGACGCCTGTTGCAAGGTGACCAGGGAAGAAAGAGACTGCGCCTCGGCGCGTGTGATTTCCCAGGCTTTTTGGACATGTTCCATCGCCTCGGTCGATAGGACTCCCGCCTGGAATTCTTCTGCCGAACGCTGAAGGTCTGACTGGGCCATTTCTACGCGGAGATTTTGCAAGACTAATTGATCCTGGGCGTTGCGCAAGGCTGCCTCTGCTTTTTTCTTTTCTTCTTTCAAGAGAGTATCATCGACGCGGAAAAGGAGGTCTCCTTTTTTAACCTTATCTCCCTCATCGACGAGCAGTTCAATGATTTTTCCTCCATGCGTTGAGCTCACAGAAATCTCGACGCCGTCGATATTCGCATCTTCGGTTCTCACATAGGGAAAAACATAGAATCGCCACCACCAAATGCCAAGAATAACTAAGATGACAAATGCAATGATGAGACCATAGATATTTTTCTTTTCACGAAAAATAGACGGGGGTACGCTCATACTCATAAGGCGCACCATAAATTAAAATATTTATTATATCAACCCCCAATCTATGCCTGTCTGACCCCATTGTTTCAAAAAGTCATTGGCTTTTGAGAAGTGGCGGCAGCCAAAGAACCCATCCACTGAATACGGCGACGGGTGAGCGGCTTGTAGGACAGCGTGGTGGGTTCCGAGAAGTCGATGCCCCTTTTCTTGGGCTGACTTTCCCCACAGCATAAAGACCATGGGCTCCTTTCTTTGCGCCAACACATCGATGACGGCATCTGTGAATCGCTCCCATCCTTTATCATGGTGGGATTTAGGTTCTCCAGCCCGGACAGTCAAAGTCGCATTGAGCAGTAAGACCCCCTGCCGCGCCCAACCCTCAAGACAGCCATGATTAGGAATGGGCACCTGCAAATCTTTATTCAATTCGAGAAAGATGTTTTTAAGAGATGGGGGTGGTTTTACTCCCTTAGGCACACTGAACGACAATCCGTGCGCCTGACCGGCTCCATGGTAGGGATCTTGACCCACAATCACCACCTTGACCTTATCATAAGGGGTATGGGCAAAGGCATTGAAGACTAAATCCTCTGGAGGATACACGGGGCTCTTCTCCTCCGCCAAAAACTTTTTTAGATCAGCAATATAGGGCTTGTTGATCTCATCTTTTAATTTTTCATACCAACTTTTTTCGATCGTCATCCCCACGCCTACCTCCTTGACTTTAAGAGAACTTCCTCTTACTATGAGTTCCCTATGAAAGACTTGGCTGAAAACAATTTAATCCGTTTTAAGAATATTTCTAAGAAAAAAGAAACAATGTACGCCAATTTCAAGGTCAAAGGCGTGCGGTCTGGTGTTAATTTCTCCGCCTCGATCTCTGTAGACATTTCTGCAGCTGAGGTCCATCCCGGCGACGTTCTTGAAAAAATCATCGAAGAATGTGCCCGCATTGGCGCGAAAGAATTTGCCAAAGCCGAGTTTCAGTTTGAAGGTCTTAGTTCAATATAATTCTCTGGGTGTAGCGCAGCCTGGCTAGCGCACTTGCATGGGGTGCAAGGGGTCGGTGGTTCAAATCCACTCACCCAGATTTTTTAGAGAGGCAACAACCCTGAATCTTTGTCATCCAAAAGCAGCTTTGGTTTAGCCTGTTTTAAACGTTTTTCTACTTTTTTGATGTGCTCCGCAGGAGGAAGGTATTCAGGCGGCGTTCCGCCAATTTTAGCGATGGCAGCTCGTACCTCCTTTCCAACTAATTCATGCGCTTCAATCGCGTCTCTTTGGTTTCTGATGTTTTCCCGCTTTAGCTTTTCGCGTGTTTGAGTCATTCGGAACTGGTTGGCAGCCAATTCAGTTCTATCCATTCGATCCATCAGCTGTTCTTTTGGGTCAATTCCCTTGCGCGCTTTAATGGCCTCAGAGCCCAATCCTTCATATAACCCTTTGTATCCTGCATCGTGGAAGATTCCGAACATTTTATTTTGGACTCCTGCATCACGAGCAGCTCCAGAAAGAGCTTTGAAGTCTTGCGAAGCCTGCTTGCGCATTTCTAATCTCTCAAGATCTGCCACTGCTTTGTCTGTTAGCTCTTGACGCCGCGTTTGAATCGCAAAATATTTCTGGGCGTGCGCAATTTCAGGTTTTCTGGGATCTCCATTCTGGGCGATGAGGTAGCAAGCAAAACGCGAAAGATGGTAATCCTCAACAACTTGTGTCCGCCCTTTTCCACTTATTATTGGGTTGCCGGCGCCGGCAAAGTGATGACTTGGATCGTTTCCAGACTGTTTGCAAGATTCGATGGCTTTGTGGATAGCATTTTCGAACCGGCGCCACTGAGAGTAACCCAGGTGTGGCTGCAAGCTCCTGGCGCTCCAATACTCAACGCCATGCTGGTTGAATTTTTTGAGATCTTCAAATGACAATTTATTAAGAATCAAGTGATTTTCTTTGCTATTTTCCATAAACATACTCAATATCTTTCGAAAGCAAGAAGAAGCATATTCAGAAAAAAGATTTTGCACAACCGATCCACAAGATTTCTTTGGGCGACTTATGTACCCTCGGCGCTGCTAAATTACGACACAGAGGGGAAAGGTTTTTATCCCAGACCAGCCTGTCGTCTGAAGTAAAACAGGTAACAGAGAAAAAAAGAGACTCGTCTTTGCCTTAACATTCCCCATGCTACCAATCACGACAACAGCAGTCATAAAAGCAAGGCCTTGATCGAAAGTTGAAAATGTACCCGACTCAAAGCGCTCGTTTCCTTTTTTTAATAAAACCAGACAAACGACCTGGATAACAACAGCACAGACACCTAAAAACCCTCCATTAAGTCCTGCGACGAGGTTGCCCCGGGATAAAACAAAGCTGACAGAAAAAGAATACGCAAAGCTTTTAACAATGGATGGCACCGCATCACCTGGAAGTGATGGAACCCTGCACCTCAACCACTCCTGCGCCTGACCGAAAAACGTATTCATAAAAACGATTGTAAGCCAAAAAAAGTCTGTTGTCGATAACCTTGTTGAAACCTTGTTGGGCGTCAAATTACCAACATTTTCAACAAGAAAAAGAGGGGTTATAAACACCCAAAATTCTCTATAGAAAACAGGAGTTATCGACAACTCCACAGTCTTTGAAGAAGAATAAAAAATAGAAGATTAAAATAGGACTGCTGAATAAGATGGACGTGGGTAGCTATGAAAGATTTTTCTCCCATGCAATTCTTTTCTCTCGAGAAATTTGCGCATGCCGTGTTGTTTAAAGGGGAATTTGTTTGGCAGGCTTTGCAAGCCCTTCTTCCCTATTTAGAAAAACAAAAGCTGGGAAAAATCGAAAGTCCTATCGTCGATGGCGTCTACTTACAAAACAAGGAGACGATTTCGATTGGAACCGGATGTCATATAGAACCGGGCGCTTTCATTGAGGGGCCTTGTATCATTGGTCCCAAAACGACGATTCGGCATGGGGCTTACATTCGGGGCGGGGTGATCGTGGGGTCTGACGCAGTGATTGGTCACGCTACAGAAATTAAACATTCGATTCTTTTAAATGGCGCTAAAGCACCCCATCTCAATTATGTGGGAGACTCGATCTTGGGAGCGGATGTGAATTTGGGAGCAGGCGCTGTGCTAGCAAACTTCCGCGCCGATCACGCCGAGATCGTTATCCACAAAAAGTTTTCGACAGGTATGAACAAGCTGGGCGCCATCATCGGAGACAAAACGCAGCTGGGTTGCAATGCCGTCACCAACCCAGGCACACTCATCGGTCCAGAATCTTTTTGCCTTCCTTGTCTTAGTATCGGCGGTGTTTTTCCACAGAAGAGTCAAATTCGGGAGTCTACATGGTAATGACATTAGAGAGTCCTAAGAGCTCTCATTTTTATTTTCAGCTCGACAAAATCGAACAAGAAATCGCCAAAAGTATTGTCAACTTGGGCGAAAAAACCAAACTGCGAGATGCTTGCGAATATGCTTTAAAAAGCAAAGGGAAGCGTTTTAGACCACTCATTGTGATGTTGACAGCCGAAGGCATCGGTCAGGGATATAATGTGTCAGAAGCAGCCATGGCTGCTGAATTTTTCCACACAGCCTCGCTCATCGCCGACGATCTACCATCGATGGATAATGAAGAAGAGCGAAGGGGTCTTCCTTGCACCCACAAAGTTTACGGTGAGTCGATTGCTCTTTTATCGACCTATGCGCTCATTTGTGCGGCTTTTGAGAAGATTACACAAAATGGCGACACCCTCCGCGCTTCTGGCTGCGCCTCAGCCGATTATGCGACCACTTTGGCGGTTCAACATGTCAGCCACATTGGCGGAATTTGCGGGGGTGTTGGCGGGCAATATCTCGATTTATTCCCCCCCCAACTATCCCTCGATTCGATTAAGCAGATTATCTACAAAAAAACCGTGACACTCTTTGAGGTGTCGTTTGTTTTGGGATGGATTTTTGGAGGCGGAGATCTGACGCGCCTAGATATGATCAAACGCGTCGCTCTTCATTTTGGGATGGCCTTTCAAATCGCCGATGATATTGGGGATCTGGCTCAAGATGAAAAGAAGCAAAAGCCGATCAATTTTGCCCGGTTTGTGGGGAAAGAGAGATCTCTTTTTCTTTTTGAAGAAGAACTGCGCATGTTCCAAAAGAGTTTGCAGCAACTCGATCTTCTGACACCTTCTTTTCAGAAGATGTCAGACTTGCTCAATAAACAGGTTGCAGAAAAGTATTAAACTTCTGCTTCTTCTTGTTCTTCTATTTCAGCTCTAACGGGTGCGTTTATAGCTTTTTCTGCTGCTTTGGCGAGAACTTGTTTTTCGATTTCATCGGCGAGTTTGGGATTTTTCTTCAGTTCATCGCGAACGGCTTCCTTGCCCTGACCAAGACGGTTGCCGCCATAGCTAAACCAGGCGCCTTTTTTCTCGATGATGCCCATGTCGCTTCCGAGATCGATCAGCGAACCGATGCGCGAAATGCCTTCGTTAAAGAGGATATCGAACTCTGCTACTTGGAACGGCGGAGCTACTTTGTTTTTAACGACTTTGACTTTCACGCGGTTGCCGATATCGGTGTTGTCGGGTCCTTTAATGCTGCCGATGCGGCGGATATCCAGGCGAACAGAGGCGTAAAATTTCAGAGCGCGGCCACCCGTTGTAGTCTCGGGGTTGCCAAACATGACGCCGATTTTTTCACGGATTTGGTTGATGAAGATGGCGCAGGTGTTGCTCTTTGAAAGGGTTGCCGTGAGTTTGCGCAGAGCTTGCGACATCATGCGGGCTTGGAGTCCCATGAACTGATCACCGATCTCTCCTTCGAGTTCGTTTTTAGGAACGAGCGCGGCGACCGAGTCAATGACGATGACATCGACAGCATTAGAACGCGCGAGGACTTCAGCGATGTTGAGAGCTTCTTCTCCTGAAGTGGGTTGGGAAATCATGAGTTCATCGATGTTCACACCCAGGCGTGCTGCGTAATTGGGATCGAGGGCATGCTCTGCGTCGATATAGGCGGCGAGGCCTCCCATTTTTTGAGCATTCGCGACGATGTGGGTTGCGAGTGTCGATTTACCAGAAGATTCTGGGCCGAAGATTTCGATGATACGACCGCGGGGAACACCACCGATGCCCAGAGCAATATCGAGAGAAACGGCACCAGTGGGGATGACGCTGATTTCGCGGGCGGCAGAATGTTTTCCTAGCGTCATGACGGCGCCTTCGCCGAATTGTTTTTCAATTTGAGAAATGGCAAGTTCGAGGGCTTTTTTCTTTCCTTGGTCTTGTGACATAAAGAGACTCCTTTTATTTAACGTAAGTTTTGGATAACCGCTCTATGAAGGACGGTAAGATTTTGAATGGATTTTGTGCTGCAGTGAGTGAAGCTGGCGTCGAAGACGCCGCCAGCGAACGAACTGTGGCACAAAAGACGCCAAAAGATGGCGCCTTTCATAGGGTGCTTATCCAATACTTGCGTTATATTAGCTTGACTTGGAAATGGCTTCTCGTCAAGAAAGAAAATATGTTATTGGTTGGTGATGTTGGCGGCACAAAGACACATCTTGCTCTCTTTGAGGGAATGAAGTGTGTTAGAGAGGAGCGGTATTTCAGTCGGGAATTTCCCAGTTTGAAAGAAATCGTTCGTAATTTTAATCCCGGGCCTGTCGAAAAAGCTTGTTTTGGCGTCGCAGGTCCCGTGGAAAATAATCGCTGTCATGCCACCAATCTTCCGTGGGTCATCGATGCTAAAGATTTTGATATCAAAAAAGTATGGCTCATCAATGATTTAGTGGCCACAGCCTGGGGAATAGGTTCGTTAAAATCCGAGGAATTGGTAACCCTCAATGATGGTCAGCCCAGAAAGGGGCACCGCGCCATCCTCGCCGCTGGCACGGGCCTTGGCATAGCAGGTATTTTTTGGGACGGTAAAGAACACCATCCTTTTCCATCGGAGGGCGGGCATGTCGATTTTGCTCCCCGCGATGAAACGGAAAAATTACTCTGGCTTTACCTTAAGAAAAAGTATGGTCATGTCTCTTACGAGAGGGTGATTTCAGGTCCTGGCCTCGAACATCTTTACTGGTTTTACTTAGAGAGCGGCCGCACGCACGAAAAACTGGGCGAAGAAGATTTGCCCGTTATTATCACACACAAAGCAGTGCAAGGCGAATCGAAAGCTTGTCGAGAAATTGTCGAATGGTTCTGCTGCCTTTATGGAAGTGTGGCTGGAAATATCGCGCTGCAATTTATGGCCAGTGGGGGTGTTTATGTCGGCGGAGGAATCGCACCTAAAATCATTTCTATCCTAAAGGAAGGATTTTTCATGCGGGGTTTTAGTGAGAAAGGACGCTTCCATGATTTACTTTCTTCTATTCCCGTTCATGTCATCATGAATGAAAATACCGCTCTTTTAGGTGCGGCGGTATTTGTTAACCGGCAATAAGGGTGTCGGGATGCCACCTGCGAATCATAAAAGGTTGTTTCTTGGCCCAACATTCTTCTAGTCTTTCTTTCAGGGGAGTCTCGATGACACCTTGGTGGATGCGGCTTTCGAGTACTAAATAAGGTGACAAGACAAAAATGACATGACCTGCTTGCCCTTGCTGGCCGGTCCATACAATCATGTCGCCCCGTTCTATACGAGATTGGATCGTTTCATAGGGATCTGTATGCGAGGCAATCAGCGTACCGAGTTTGGCGAGTCCCGATGTATTGCGCGGAGTCCAGCCGTGCGTGGCTTCATACAAAATGCCGGAGCAATCAACGCCGGTGCACGTCCAGTCGAGATGAGATTCAGGATCAAGAGGATTGAGAGGAGGATAGAGCTCCAAAAGCTGAGGGATGCCTTTGTACCAATTGCCGCCCCAAAAATATCGATGGCCTTTGAGTCTTTCCAAAAAAAGAAGAACCGACTCGAGAGGGGGAAGAAAAATATGTCTTTCGGGTGTGGAGTGCGGGCAGCTTTCTAAAAATCTGGCATCGACAAATAGGGGCTGAGAAGAAGGATATTCTTTTGTTTCTACTTGGGCCATCCCATCTAAGGTCTGAAGAACGGTAAATTTTGTTCCGGGAAATGCGATGTTTTCGATGGCGAAGAGTCTTTTTTTATCGTCGTAGGGAAGAGGGTAAACAAAGGGAATTTTCGCTGTGTTGAGAATGGGAGTTGGATGTTTTGCAAGAGCGAATGTTGACATTAACTTAGGGGCTTTTCTACATTGGGGGTCGGAGCGTGAGTATGTTCAATAAAATAAAATTCGTCAACGTTTTCGCCCTTCTTCTTCTTTTCTTCGCAGGTTGTGGTAGTCAAAAGGATGCGCCGATTCGCATCAATATAGGAGCCGAGCCGCAAACACTCGATCCGCGCAAAGCGCGTGATTTACAAGCGCAGACACTCACACGGATGTTCTTCGATGGACTGATGCGTCTGGGGAAAGATGAAAAACCTGAATGCTCACTTGCCAAAACTTATGAAGTGTCAGACGACGGATGCACGTATACATTTCATTTGCGCGATGCTCAGTGGACCAACGGTGACGTTGTAACCGCGCACGATTTTGCTTACGCCTGGAAAAAAGTTCTCGATCCCAAGTTTCCTTCGGATCAAGCCTTTCAATTGTATGTCATTAGCAATGCTCAGGCAGCTATCGAAGGAAAAGTGCCACTTGAAGAAGTGGGTATCCGGGTGCTGGATGATAAGACGCTGCAAGTTCGGTTGACAAATCCCACAGCTCATTTTTTGGAACTCACGACATTATCGGTCTTTTTCCCTGTGAACTCCAGAGTGGATCAAGAAAATCCTCACTGGGATTTAAATGCTGATACTTATGTGTGCAATGGACCCTTTCAGCCAGCAGCTTGGAAACATTCCGATCAAATCGAAGCTGTGAAAAATCCCCACTATTGGGATGCCGAGCACGTGCAACTAAAACGCATTGAACTGGTCATGGTTAGTGAAGATGCTGAACTCAAGATGTATGAAAAAAGGCAGCTTGACTGGGCGGGATCTCCTCTTTCTATTTTGCCTGTCAATGCGCTTCCTGAACTCAAGAAAAAAGACAAATTGCAAGCGCAACCCTTTCTTGCGACTTACTTTTTCCGCGCCAACGTGGGGAAAAAGCCGCTCGATAATGCCGATTTAAGGAAAGCTCTAGCGCTGTCCATCAATCGGACAGAACTTGTCGATCATGTCACCCAAGGCGCGCAAATCCCCGCAACGGGTCTTGTGCCCATCTCGATGGGGTTGCAAAGTGGACCCTATTTTAAAGATGGTGATGTAGAGGAAGCGCAAAAGTATCTTGGAAAAGCAGAAGCTGTGAGCGGCAAAGCACCGCCTCTCACGTATATATATGTCGCAGGCGAGAGAAATTACCTTATCGCCCAAGCGGTGCAACAGCAGTGGAGAGCAGCACTCGGAATTGAAGTTCGGTTAGAGGCTGTGGAGCGCAAAGTCTACTTTGATCGGCTATCACGGCGTGACTTCGATCTTGCGGCAAGTTCTTGGGAAGCTGATTTCCACGACCCCTTAAATTTTCTCTCCATATTCAAGCTGAAGAATGGAGGATCTAATAATACAAATTGGGAAAATGCCAAATATACAGCGCTCTTGAAAAAAGCAGAGTCGACCTTAGATTCTCAGGAAAGAAAAGAATGTCTTCAAAAAGCCGAAGCGATTTTGATCGAAGAAATGCCGATCATTCCTGTTTTCCATAGACGTCTTCTCTACGTAAAAAAACAGGCTCTTTGCGATGTTGTTCTCTCGAGTCTAGGCGCTCTTGATTTCAAGTGGGCCTACATCGCCAGCGAGGAACGTAAATGAAGAAGCTTTTCTTCTGCCTGTTGGCAGTGATGTGTCTGGAAGCGGGAACCGTACGCCTGGCGAATAACACATCATTTAAATTGCGCACGGTCATAAGGGCCGCCGATGGAACCTATTTGGGCGAAGTCGTCGTCAACCCTCAGCAGACGATGTCCTGGACTGATTATTTAGGGGGCATTGGAACATATAATAACTCTCAGACACCCTATACGGTGATTTGGTATTGCATAGATGGCAGCGATTTTTCTGTGTGTGAAAACGTTTCCACAGGTTCTACGGTGACTCCTCTGAACTGTGAGGGTACGCGCACCTGTAAGGTGAAACCGCCTGAATCGCGGCCTCCTCTATATGGACCGCCGACAAACGAATATCTCCAGCAAGAAAACCCTCAAGAATTGTTACAGGAAGAAGCCGCTCCTCCTGAAGGCTCTCAAGTTCCTAAGTAGTATTTGTTGTAGGCCCAAGTTGCCATGTTCAAAGCATGAATGGTGAGCACTGTTCCCACATAAGCCGCAGCGACTACCATGGCGATTTCTCTTAGGTTAAGCGAAGAACTGATGGTGCCTTCCCCTAATATTTCTACAGCAGGGGGTCCTGCTAAGATCCCGATCCAACCAAATTGTGCAAAAAATGAAGACGCGCTCAGACCCGACAAACCATAACCCAGTGCTTGGCCTCCGGTTAAATGAGTGAGGTAGCGACCGCAGAAAAAAGCGCCTAGCGCTGCCCCGAGTGATGCGGCAGAAAAATGCAGCATCCGGGCATCTTTAATAGTGGGCGTGAAATAATATTCAAAAGCGGACGGTTGTGTCATAGCCTTCTCCTTAGTTAAGGAAAAAACTATGTTCTTTCTAGAATAATTTTGTCAATCGGGTTTTGGAAGGCCCTTTTCGTAGCTGATCTTGTGTAAAAAGTGGCCGTCATTATCGAAAATCGTCGCTGTGCCCTTACCATTGTCGACGCGTGAGGTGGGATTTTTCTCCCATTTTTTGTAGTACGAGCCTTTGACGAGAGAGTCATTTTCGTATTCTTCCATGAGCATGAGATCGCCTTCTTTATACCACGCAAAGGAAAGGCCTTGCTTTTTGTTTGCGGCCATTTCTCGCTGGCTTTCGAGCACGCCGTTTTCATACCAGGTGCGCACGACGCCTTGTATCGCATCGTCTTTCCATGGAACGCAAAGCCTCGGTTGTTTATCGGAGTAATATTCCCACTCCTCCCCTTCTTTTTTTCCGTCTTTGATGGTGTAGTAGCCTTTTAACTCTCCTTTGTCATCCAGCAGTTCGACTTTGCCTTCGGGCTTGCCGGCAACATGTTGTACAAAGGAAGTGAGGACATCTTTTTCGAAAATAGCTTGTCTACCATTGCCGTCTTTAATTTCAGATAGAATCTGGCTTTCAGCATCGAGATAGGTGCCGGTAAGGAGCAGATCTTTTTGGTATTCTTCTTTGTAGTACTTTCCTTCGCTGGTGCCGTGCTTCAACCCCTGTTTATAGGAGAGGGTCTCAACAAGAGCGCCGCTCTCGTCATAGATTTTGACCGTGCCGTCGATCCCATCTTTGTGGTAGGGAATTTCTTGCGTTAGCTTTCCGTGCGTGTAGTAAAGCGAAGGGCCTTCGAGCTCTCCTTTCTCGTATGAAATTTCGGCTAAAGGATTTCCTTCTTCATCCCAAACGTGGCAGATTTCATGGAAAAGCCAGCTGGCCATGGCGAGCTCGCTGACTTCAGCAATTCCTTCGATCACTAGTGCTTCGATACGCGGAAGGCCACTGGCATACCATTCGAGGTATTTTCCGTGCGCTCTTCCATTTTCAATTTCGAGATATTGCCAAGGCTGGCCATTGGCGTGGTATGTGTTGATTTTAGTCTTCAATTTTCCGTCGTGGGATCTTCCATAGATGCGAGTGACTTTTTGGTACGACTGCGCTTTTGAGAAGTCAACATTTAAAAACGGCTCTAAGCGGTGTTTGGCACTAATCGTTTCTGAAAAACCGTTGCGATCGACAAGTTGGATGGTGGCGATCTCATCGGGAGTGTGGTCTGTTTTGTGACTGCAACCGCAGAGCAGCAATAATAAGGCGAGAAAATAATACATCATTTCGTCCTTTGGGTCAGCTCGAGTTGCACAGCATAGACTTCTTCGCTGCCGATCATTTTTCGGGTGAGTTCAAAATCCCGAATCACTAGCTGAGGCCTTTTTTCTTTGGGAATATACGGATCGATCTTTACTCCTTCAATAAAAACCAACAACTTTTTGAGATCATCCGCGTTCATGAAGGTGGGCTGGGCAAGTCGGAAGTTCGTTTCCTTAAACCCGAGTGCCGCTTGTTCCCCTGCTGGTATCCACTGAAGTCGGTTGGCCCGTAAGGTAGAAATATCTTGGTGGTATCCACCCACTTGCAGGCGCCTAATTTGTGGCTGCAGCAAAGAAAAAGCGTCGCTTCCCTTCTGTAAATAATCGACGTCGCTTCCCTGTAGGTTTGTTAGGATTTGCTTCTTTTGTGTTTCGACGCGCGAGATCACTTTTTGTTGCTCTTCGATTTCTGCCACCGTTTGCGATGTCTCTTTGAGTCCTTCAAAGCGCACATGTAAAGTATAGAGAACAAGAAGAAGAGGTAGGAGAGAGAGTAGTTTTTTCATAGGGTAAATGCCATCTTGTACTCATCTTGTTCGGGAGTGAGCGTGATCTCTTTGCGCGTCGTCTCAGCGATTTGCTGGCGGAAATTTTTCGCAATGGTCGGTGTGGGAGCCAGAAATTTGATTTCGATTTTAACGCCCAGGCCATGGGAGGTGTAGCGAACGGACATGATGTCGACCTCGGGAGATTTTGCTCCTAAGTACGCGAGAATGTCGGACACAAGATGGGAAGGAGGAGCCAGCGGTAGTTCTTTTTTCTTTTCCTGGATTTCTTGAAGCGCTGTGGTGATTTTTTCTTGGAGCGGTCCGCCGCCGAGTCTTTTTTCCAGGCCGTGGCGATGGTAGGCAAGGATGCCTTCGCCCAACCCCAAAGTGGCTGCAGCGCAAAGAAGAGCTGCCGCAATGAAGCGATTGGTTTCTTTTCTTTTTATTTTTTTGGCCGTCTCAGAGACTAAAGCTCCTGTGCGCCACTGGACTTTATCGAGAGCAAGGCCAATGGCAAGGGCCATCCCGTCGGCTTGGATGGGCTCTGCTTCGGGGAACTTCGCTTGAAGGAAGGCTTTGAGTCTATCTTTTTCTTCAAAACTTTGGCTGAAAACAATTTTTCCCTTGAGGCACACCACACATGACCGGTCGTAGAAAAGGGCGACATCGGTTTTTTCTGGGTGAGTAAACCGGGCCCAGGCGACAAGAGCTGTCGGAAGCGATGCAACTTGGACAGGATCGATGCCGATTTCTCCAAACTGCACAATGTGGCTTTCTAAAAATTTGTTTTTGGTCGCCAAAAGGACAACATCGGTGCCGGTTTTTGTGGGAAGGAATTCGGGATAGAGAATAGCTTCCGTAAGAGGATAAGGAATGAGACTTTCCGCTTGAAACGGGATCGCTGCAAGCACCTGAGAGCGGCGTTTCAGTTTAAAAGAAACCTCACGTCTTAGCACCTGATCAAAGCTAAGGCCCGTGGTGATGGGACTGTCAAACGGCTTTACACCCAAACAATTTGAAAATTTGGTTTTTGGCAGCGTCGGCTTTACCTCAAAATTTTCTTTCTCACTCGCGCCTTGCCTCTCGGCAATGGTCGCTTGCTCCGAATGAAAATTTTGAGGACCCTCCTTGCCTAATTCCCCAATTTTCAAATTGTTTGGGTGTACATCTTCGATAGAACATGTCTTTGTCTCGAGGAGCCGGCCTTTATCGACGGTGGCGATGTATAAGGTCGATCCTTCTCTATGGATGCCTACGTTCATATTAGCATTTTACGATTTATTTCTTTTTCCCCAACAGGTATGATTTGAGATTATGGTTGGACAAATTATTCACTATGTATTTTTGGCCTATACGATTGTTTTGGCCGTGCGCATTATCGGTTCGTGGTTCCCCGGTTTTGCGACCCATCCTTATATGGGGGTGATGGCCCAACTCACCGATCCTTATCTGAATTTTTTTAGACGTGTCATTCCGCCTATTGGCGGCACGCTTGACTTGAGCCCGATTTTGGGTTTTCTAGTCTTGCAATTCACCGAAGGGCTCCTTCGTGCCGTTTTTAAATAAAAAATTTCAACTTGGGAACCTCACGCTTCCCTCAAATATTTTTTGCGCACCTCTCGCGGGCTGCTCAGATCTTCCCTTTCGTCGCATGACCAAGAAATATGGTCCAGGACTCATCTACTGCGAAATGGTCAAGATGGATGCACTGGTGCGCCACGATCCCGGGACATATCACCTGCTCGATTTTGAAAAAGAGATGCACCCCATCGGTGCTCAGCTTTGTGGAAGTAAACCCAGCCTTGCCGGCCCTGCCGCTAAAATGGTTGAAGATCTTGGTTTTGACGTCGTCGATCTCAATTGCGGCTGCCCCGTCGATAAAGTGACCAAAGACGGGAGCGGCTCGGGCCTTTTGAAAACACCGTTTCTCATCGGAGAGATCATCGCGAACATGGTGGCCGCCGTGAAAATCCCCGTCACCGTCAAAATCCGCGCCGGCTGGGATGAGAAACACATCAACGGCGCAGATATCGTGCGTATTGCCGAAAGCGCTGGAGCCGCAGCGATCTGCATCCACGGCAGGACGCGGCAGCAGGGATATAAGGGACCTGCGAACTGGGGTTGGATCCGTGAGTGTAAGGAAGCTGCGAAAAATATATTGGTGATCGGCAACGGTGACTTATTTGCGGCGGAAGATGCTCCTAGCATGTTCCAGGAGACCGGTTGTGATGCACTACTTCTTTCTCGTGGTACAATGGGCCAGCCCTGGCTCATCGAGGATATATATAGGTGTTTGGAAGGACTGCCAGCGCTGCAGCGGACAGCCGAAGATTATCGTAGGGAGCTGTTAGAACATCTTGAGCACGTTGTTTCTTACCATCCCGATCGTAAAGCAGCGATGGAGATGCGCCGCATCGGTTGTTGGTATCTCAAGCGTGGCAAAGGTGCGCGTAAATTGCGGGAAAAAATCAATCAAAGCAGAACGATTGCCGAGACGCGTCAGCATATTTTAGATTTTACCTGGGATGAAATCGATTTTTCAGAGGAAGAGGTCGTTGAAGAAGCAGCTGCATGTGATATTTAAAGGAGAAGTGCAGGGCGTCGGCTTTCGAGCGACGTGCCGTCGCATCGCCCACCGTCTTAATCTCACGGGCTTTGCTCGGAATTTGCCCGGCGGCGATGTGGAGCTACTGGCTCAAGGTGAAAAAGCTGCTATAGTTGAGATGCTGCGAGAGCTGAGCAGCACATTTACCATCACAGAAAATGAAGAAAGTTATTCTGACATCTCAAAAGACTACGACGGTTTTTTCATTCTTTGATGTTCAAAAGAAGAAAAGAAAACATGGAGCTTGTCTAGAGCTTTGCGACGATGCGAGATGCGATTTTTGAGCATCTCTTCGATTTGCGCAAAGGTTTTGCCGTATTCGTGTTTGATGAAAAGGCTGTCGTAGCCAAAGCCGCGACTGCCTTTTTCTTCTGAAGTGATATTGCCTTCGCAAAGACCGCGCACGCATTTTTGTATCCCTTCAGGAGATGCGATGGCGAGGAAGCATTCGAAGTAGGCTTGGCGGTGGGGATCGGCAAGATCTTTCATTTCGCGCAGGAGCTTGTGTCTGTTTTCAGCATCAGTGGCATGCTCACCGGCGAAGCGAGCGGAAACGACGCCCGGTGCGCCGTTCAGCGCGGGAACCACGAGGCCTGAATCATCTGCGATGACCCAGCGCTTCAACTCTTTAGCAGCATGTAAAGCTTTGAGCTTGGCATTTTCTTCAAATGTTTTTCCGGTTTCTTCAGGGGATTTGTAATTGGGGAAATCGTGCAAAGAGAGGATATCGAACTGAGGATAAGCCTTCAGCATCGCGCGCAGCTCGCGAATTTTGTGAACGTTTCGGCTAGCTATTACGAGTTCCATTACTTCTTAAAATAACTGCGAATGGCAGTAATTGTAAACTCTTCTCCTTGAAATTGGAAATTTTGTCCCACTTTGAGCCCTTTCATCGACTGAGCGAGCTTGGATTGGAAGGAGAGAATGAACTGATCAGGGTCGGCGTCCCAAGGACCGAGCAGTGTGTAGGTAGCAACTTTCCCTTTTTTATTTTTGCACTCGACGATGGAGCCAATGCCGACTTCATCGGTGGAGACATCGATTTCGGTAAGAACGCGAACTTTATTGGCGAGTTCAGAAAGAGATTTGAGTTCGGATTGCAGGCGGTCGCGCTTCGCCAGAGCTGCTTTGAATTCAGCGTTTTCTTTCAGGTCGCCCAGAGCCCTGGCAGCTTCAATTTCTTTGGCGGTCTCGATCATCTCGACGGTGGCGATCTGCTCCATCCGTTCTTTGGCTTTTTTAAATCCTTCTTCGGTTGTCCAGACGACGTTATTTTCTGCGCTGCTTTCCGATTTTTTGCGCAGCGACGGATGAACGACTTCTGCGAGAGAGTGGAGGATTTTGATGTCGTGGTCAGAAAGCGAGTGACATTTGGTAGCTAGGAGTAAGAACTCTTGCGTCATGGGAAGAGATGCGCCTTGGAAGATGTCGCGTATAGTGGCGTAGCGTCCTGCGGTGAGGAGGCTGTTCATCTTTTTCACGAGTTCTTTTTGTGTTCCTGTCTGCTCAAGGTGGCTGAGGAGTACAAAGAAACCTTCTAAGAAACGGCATTTGCCTTCTTTATCAGCGTAGGGAGCTTTAGGATCGGAGGTGATCTTTTGGAAGTACCAAATGAAGAGTTCGGGGAAGCGTGCGGGATGGACCCACAAGTCTTCGAGTTTGCGTTTGAGGTCGGGCAGAGTCTCAGTAGAGAGGAGCTCGGTGAAGAGATAATCTCTCAAAGGATTTTGCACGGCGGTGAAAAGGAGATTGAGAAAGAGCTCTTTCCAGTCGGGACGGATTTTGCGAATCGCCATGAGCGTTCTCTTTTTCAGAGAATGGATTTCGATGGACTGCACGAGGGCTTCGAGGGATTTTGCATTTTGGATGATGTGCGCAACTTTGCTGTTTCCTTTTTGGCCCGAGACGTCTTCAAGGAGAAACAGGAGCTGGAGATGCTGCGCTTCGGTCAGATCAGGAAGCGCCAACGCTTCTTCAATCTTGGCTTGAACGGCCGATTTAAAATCGGGATTTTTAAGAGTTTCAGGAAAATCGCGGAGGAATGCGTAGACCATCGCAGTGAGGGAAGCCACATCGGGTTTACTCTCGAGGGCTTTGAGGAATCTTTCTTCATGTGAAACTTCTGCGCGGCGAAGGACAAATTGTCCTTGGAGATCTTCAGGAGTTTCGATGATGGTGTCTTTTTTGATTTTGCCGCGGGCTCCTTGCCACCATTTCGCCCACTCATCTTCAGGGATGACGAGTTCGCAGAGTTCGTTTTTAATTTCAGCGGCGGTTTTGGGTCCTAAATCGCGCAGCAAGATGCGGACAATTTCAACGGGATTTTCTTTGGCTTTTCCTTCGAGCAGATCGGCGTTTCCAAAGCGCATGGCCAGAAAATGGTCATTGGCGATGGGGATGAGTGTTTTAAACGCGTTGGCAAAAGAGAGATCTTTTTTGCCGGGAACATTTTCGAATTCGACGCTCAGTTGCTCTCGGATAAACGAGACATCCATGATTTCGCCGACGCCCCAACCACCTGTATGGAAAACGAATTTGCCCTTTTCCATGTGATCGAGCAGTTCAAAGTGGCTGACGGCTCCTTGGAAAAATTCTTTTCCGCGCAGGCCTACGAGGCGCAACTTGTCGTTGAAATGCTTGGCACTCGTCCAACGCTTTTGGATGTAGTCGAAGACGCGCTGGCGGAGTTCTTCATTGTTGATGGTTTGTAAATCGATGATGAGTTTGAAGGTGCTGTGTTTCGCATCTCCTTCGGGGAGTTTTTCCCAGAGAGGAAGGATTTTCTCGACGTATTTTCCAAAGGGTTCGCCGAATTCAGAGTTTTGAGTGGCTTTGAGTATATCGAAGAGCTCTTGCGGATCGATTTCATCACTGGCACAGTATTCCTCCCAGAGGCGAAGGAAGGCGGGATAGTCGCGTTCGGCGATCTGATGCAGAAAATCTTTTAAATAACTCATCTGGAGCTCCATGGAATGACCTCGTCGGACTGAGTATAGGGATCTCTCTATTTCCCTTCAACTGTCACCTCTACTATACGAAAGATTTTAGTTTGTCTTGCAAAGATGCAGCAGAATCTCTACTCTCCTTTCGCATGTCGCTCAAGATCTGCTCTTTCCTGCTCATTTCTACGCTCGCTGCCGGCGATCTATTTGATGATTTATCTCTCGTCGACGAAATAGATAAAAAAAATTTGGACAAACTGCCCTTTATCTATAATTTCTCGATGATCGGGGGATACTTTAATATGCCTTCAGGCCGAGTTGCTCCGGAAGGGACGATTGGTGTAGGAGGAGCTAGAGCTCACCCTTACAATGTCTATGGACTGAACTTCCAATATTTTGATCGTATCGAACTGGCTCTGAATTACCGGGTTTATACAGGAGTGTTGGAGGGTAATTTTGGGCATGAGGGATTTGGCGACGATGCCGAAAGAATCGCCAACGGAAAAATTGTTCTCAACTTGCCCTCGGATGGCTTTCCCGATTTTCCCAGCTTTGCGGTGGGAGCCGATGATTTCATTGGGACTAAACGGTTTAACTCTCAGTATGTGCTGATGACCAAAGAGTGGCTAGCGGCCAATTTAGAAACAACGCTGGGATGGGGGCGCAGAAGGATCAAAGGATTCTTTGGAGGGGTCGCGTGGACACCACTTCGTCAGACGCACATTCCAATTTTGAACGACATCACCCTCGTAGCGGAGTATGATGCGATCGATTACAAAAACCATCCCCATGAACATCCGAGAGGAAGAGATGTTAAAAGCCGTATCAATGCCGGAGCTACTTACGTCGCGGGAGATTTATTCCAGCTTTCGGTTTGTTCTCTGCGCGGTCGGCATTTGGGTGCCTCAGCTTCGATGCGTTATCCCTTAGGAACAACGGAAGGGTTTATCAAAAAGACGCAGGATCCGCTCTATTATCGCTCTCCTATCGATACGGAGCCGCTAGGACTCGTGCGGCCGAAAAAAACATTTGCCCACGAGCTGGGCTATGCATTGGGGGCGCAGAGAATCGATCTTTATTCCGTGCGCCTTTCAGAGGATAACACGCTGTGGATCAAGGTGGTGAACAACGCCTACCGTGAAGAATCCGCGATGAGAGAAAGGCTGGAGCGTGTTCTCGCGGCTTTAACCCCATCCGATATCACCAAGGTGATTGTGGTGGATGAAGCCGACGGAGTTCCTGCGCAATCTTATGTATTTCGCACAGAAGATTTATACCGCTACCGGCAAAAAGACATCGGAAAGCAAGAGATGGAAGCGCTCAGCCCCTTACGCGACGCTATCCATGCGCCGCCCCGCAGCGAGCGTCTTTATCATCGTACGAAGCCCATTTGGGCGTTCACGGTGCAGCCCCGATTTTTATCATTCTTTGGGAGCGCCAGCGGAAAGTTCAAATACAACGTAGGGGTCATCGCCAGGCCCGAAGGGTATCTTTTCGATGAGATCTACTATGAGACGCAAGTCGGATATCAAATCAAATCGAGTATGTTTGATATGAAAGCTGTTGATCGTCTCAACCCTTCCCAGCTACCCAATGTGCGAACCGATACGATCCGGTATTTTCAAACCAATACCTTCGACCTCGAAATGGCGTATTTACAGAAGAGTTTTAACATCGGCAAGGGATGGTTTTTTCGTTTAGCGGGAGGGTATTTTGAAGCAGCCTATGGCGGAGTTGCAACCGAACTGCTTTACTATCCGCTAGACACTTCCGGGGATTCGAGCTGGGCCGTCGGGCTCGAAGAAGCAACCCTCCTCAAACGGCGCTACAAGGGGCTGGCTTTTACTCGTAAGATCCGGAAACTCAAAGGGCATAAACCAACCTATGAACATTTTATTGGTCAGCAATATTTTTTTGATCTCTACTACACTCTCAAACCTTGGAACCTCGATCTCAAGATGATGGTCGGTCAATTTCTCGCCAAGGATAGGGGCGTTCGTTTTGAGATGACCCGTTGGTTCCCTAGCGGACTGAGCGTTTCTCTTTGGTACACCATCACCAACGGGCATGACAAGCTCAACGGCCACACTTATTTCGATAAAGGATTTGCTTTTGGTATTCCTCTCGATTTTTTCTTAAGACGCTCTAGCCGAACCTATGCGGGGTATGCCATGTCGGCTTGGCTAAGAGATGTCGGAGCCTTTGCCGATAGCGGCCGGCAGCTTTATAACACTTTGAGACTAGAGCGAAATAAATAAGAAGCGTATAATTAGTTTCCATGAATAAATGGTTCTTCTCTCTTTTCTTCCCCCTGCTGGTTTTTGCTGAGCCTCGAGTCGAGATTGTCGCCCCCTTTCACAATCCGATGCATCAGGAATGCGAAAGACTTTCCAAAACCTTAGAGGAAAAAGGGTTCCCAGCCACGGTCGTTCCTACCAATCTCTCCCACTACTGGGGCCTCAAGAAAAGAGAAGGTCGTTTGGGAAAGCTGCAGAGAAAATTTTCCCTCGATTTTCCTTACCAAATAGAGCCCGATAAGGATGTCGCAAAAATCGTTTTTTGGAATATTACCCATTATTTTCGGCAAAGGCATTCTTTAGAGAAGCTCCCAAAAGAAAAAATGGTACTCTTTCAGTGGGAGCCTCCCTCTTTGCTGCGTAAAATGTTTTCTAAAAAAATGGAAAAATATTTTGCGCGCATTTACACGTGGAATGACGATGTTATCGATAATAAAACCTACTTTAAATTTTACTATCCGGTTCTTCGCCCCATGATCGTTGATCTTCCTTCGTTTGAGGAAAAGAAATTTTGTACGCTTGTGGCAGGCAATCCGCCGAGCAAATTTTATCGCAAGCCTGGCCAGCTCTATTCCGAGAGGCTCAAAGCGATTGAGTTTTTTGAAAATGCCCACGAGCAAGGATTCGAGCTTTATGGCCGCTCTTGGGACAAAGAAAAACATTCCTCCTACCGTGGAATCGCTGGGGATAAAATACAGACGATCAAAAACTATCGTTTTGTGATTTGTTATGAAAATACTGGCACATCGAATGGTTATGTAACGGAGAAGATTTTCGATTGCTTTGCAGCGGGTGTCGTGCCTGTCTATCTCGGTGCGCCTAATATCGAAAAATATGTTCCGAAGAATTGTTTCATCGATCGTCGCGATTTTGCTTCGATGGAAGATTTATATGCGCTGATGAAAAACATGACCAAAAAGCAATATGACGAGTACGTGAGTAACATTCGAGAATATTTAACTTCAGAAAAAGCGCATCTTTTTTCGCGAGAAAATTTCGACCAAATTTTCTACGAAGCCGTCATTTTTCCTTGATCCGCTCACCCATTTTATGACAACCTAAGAGGAAGTGGGGTAGCTTGTATGATTGAAAACTACGAAGAATTTTCCGACAGCCAGCTTAAAATCTTAAGCCGTTATGTGACGAGCACGACCAGCAATGTTTTCGTTCTTCGCAACCTTCCCGAAGTCATCAAAGGCGCTCTGTTCTCGCGCTATTCTAGATCCGGATTGGGACTGAGATCACTCCTGCTCAAAGAATTCATCATGAGCGAAGAGACAGCCTTTTCTGCCATTTTAGGAGGACAAGGAGAGGAAGTAGAGGATCAAGTTGTCGCAATCAAAAAAGCCCAAAATTTTTACGATCGAATTTTGGATGGTTATGGTGATGACTCCATCGGTGAACTCGGCGGCGCCCATTTAGCGCTCGAAAATATTTCCATGATCGCCGCAAAAGTAATCGAAGATAGCCGTATCGGCGGATCGCCTCTCGAAAAATCGACGCGTTACATTTATTTCGATCAAAAATATCACGGAGAATATCTCTTCCAAAGAGAACCGATCATCATGACATCGGCATTTCGTGATCTTTATCTCGATACGTGCAATGAGCTTTTCCGCACTTATTCTGAACTCATTCCTGAGCTGACAGAAATAATGGAAAAAAGAGCGCCCAAGGAGCCCAACGTGTCCCCCGCAGCCTATGCCGCTGCGCTGCGCGCTAAAGTTTTAGATTGCCTGCGTGGACTTTTACCTGCGAGCTGTCTCACGAATGTGGGACTGTATGGAAACGGTCGCTTTTTTGAGACGCTCACGCAAAAACTCCATTGCCATAGCTTGACAGAGCTGCGCGAGCTCGGAAGTAAGAGCTATCAAGAACTGAACAAAGTTATTCCTTCTTTTGTCCGGCGCTCCGAGCAGACGCATAAACACCAAAAAACTTTCTGCCGATTTATGGAGCAGACACAAGCGGGACTGAAAAATTTGGCAGGGCGCCACTCCGACTTCCTAGAGAAAATGCACACACCCGCCGTTCGCCTTATCAGTTTCGATCCTGATAGTCCTTACCGAGTGGCAGCAGCGCTTCTGTTCCCTTACACGCAAGCGAGCCTCGTTGACCTTCAAGCACAAATGCGCGCGCTCCCAGAATCAGAGCTTGCAGAAATCCTCGATGCCGCCTGCGAATTTAGAGATAACCGCCGCCACAAATCTCCACGAGCTTTAGAACATGCCACATTCACATTTGAAATGCTGGCCGACTTTGGCATCTACCGTGATCTACAACGCCACCGCATGCTCACGCAAGAAAGACAACTTCTCACTTGCAACTTTGGGTATTACACTCCCGATGAAATCGTAGACACTCCCATGGAAGCCAAATACGCCGCTGCGATGGAAATGGCCAAAAAGGCGTACGACACAATGGTGCACGAGTTCCCTGAAGAAGCCCAGTATGTCGTTCCCATGGCCTACAACATCCACTGGTATTTCCACATCAACCTCCGTGCCCTGCAATGGATGTGCGAACTCCGCTCGTCTCCTGCGGGACATCCGATGTACCGCTATGTCGCGCAAGAACTCGCCAAACAAGTCGTGGCAGTGGTTCCTGCTTTTGAGAGATTTTTCAAATACGTCGATTTTGATGGTTACCACTTAGGCCGTCTCGGGCAAGAGATCCGCACCCAAGAGAAAAGGCAGAATGCTCCCGTATGAAAGATAAACCGGGCAGTATCGTAGGCGGAGTTCTTCTCGTAGCTGGCAGCTGCATCGGCGCTGGCATGCTCGCCCTCCCCATCGTCACAGGCCTTTCAGGTCTCACCCCATCTCTCTTCATATTCCTTCTCGCCTGGGCTTTTATGACGGCAACCGGATATCTTCTCGTCGAAGTCAATAGCTGGTTTCCTCAGCGCGTCAACATCATCACCATGGCCGAAAAAACCCTCGGCCCTATCGGTAAAGCCCTCGGATGGATCCTATACCTTTTCCTCTTCTATTCCCTTCTCGTTGCGTACATTGCCGGTAGCGGAAGTCTTGCTGCTACGTATTCCATTCCTTCTTGGGCGGGAAGCATTTTTTTTGCCGGCCTCTTCGGCGCCGTCGCTTACCAAGGAACACACACCGTAGACAAATGGAACCGCGTCCTTATGGTCGGGAAAATCGTCACCTACATGGGCATGGTGTTCCTCGGTCTTCGCTACGTCGAGCCGCATCTCCTCACACGCGTATCGCCGTCTTACGCGCTCATCTCTCTTCCCATCCTGATCGTTTCCTTTGGCTACCACAATATGATCCCCACTCTCATGGCCTATATGAAAGGCGATGCGCACCGTGTCCGCATGACCATCTGGACAGGCAGCCTCTTTGCTCTCATCGTCTATCTCATTTGGAACATCATCGTCCTCGGCATCGTTCCGCCCGAAGGGACCTGGGGCCTCTTCGAAAGCTGGAAAGCGGGCCGCCAAGCCTCCGATGCGGTCGCAGGACTTCTGGGAATTTCTTGGATGAGTACGTTTGCCGAAGGACTCGCTTTTTTTGCCCTCCTCACGTCCTTCATGGCCCAGACCCTGGCGCTGATCCATTTCCTCGCCGACGGCCTCAAAATTAAAAGCGAAAAACACGAAACCGTCTCTCTTTGCTTCTTAGCTCTCGCCCCACCCCTTATCCTAGCCCTTATCTATCCCCAACTGTTCTTGGCCGCTCTAGGCTTTGCTGGCGGTTTTTGTGCTGTTATTCTCTTTGGTATTCTCCCTATCTGCATGACGTGGATCGGAAGATACCGACAAGGCGTCGTCTCTACCTATGTAGTCAAAGGGGGAAAACCCCTATTGATAGGTCTTTTTCTCTTTGCTCTCGTTATTCTTAGCATCCAACTGGTTGCTATGATAAAATGAGAGCATGTTTGAGCTAAAAACAGACTTTACACCTCGTGGCGATCAACCCGCTGCTATCGATCGCCTCGTGGGTGGTTTGCAAGCGCAAAAAAGAGCGCAGGTTCTCTTAGGAATCACCGGCTCTGGCAAAACATTTACCATGGCCAGTGTCATTGCGCGCACGCAGCGCCCTGCGCTCATCATCGCTCACAACAAAACCCTTGCAGCCCAGCTCTATCAAGAATTTAAAGCCTTTTTCCCCGGCAGCGCCGTTGAATATTTTGTCTCCTACTACGATTACTATCAGCCCGAAGCGTACATTGCGCGCACGGACACCTACATCGAAAAAGACATGGCCATCAACGATCAAATCGATCGCATGCGCCTCTCCGCAACGCGCTCGCTCATCGAAAGACAGGATGTCGTCATCGTCGCCTCAGTCTCTTGTATCTACGGCCTGGGTCTTCCCGAGTATTACAGTAAGATGCAGCTGACCATTTCTGTCGATGAAAAGCGTCGTCGTGACGACGTCCTCATTCATCTTGTCGAGATGCACTACAAACGAAACGACTTTGAACTCGCCCGGGGGAATTTCCGTGCGCGCGGAGACGTCCTTGAAGTCATGCCCGCCTATGAGCAAGATATCGCTTACCGCATCGAGTTTTTCGGAGATGACATCGAGCGCATCAGCTCCATCGATCCCCTCACCGGCAAAGTCAAGGACCGCCTAGACAAAGTCTCCATCTTCCCCGGTTCTCACCACGTGACACCCGAGGAAGTGCGCTTTAACGCCCTCCAAACAATCCAAGCCGAACTCACCGAACGCGCCGCATTCTTCGAAAAAGAAAATCGTCTTCTCGAGCGCCAAAGAATCCTCGAGAGAACCAAATACGATCTCGAAATGCTCCGCGAAATCGGCACCTGTAAGGGCGTCGAGAACTACTCACGCCACTTTAGCGGCCGAAGCCCCGGCGACCCGCCTCCGTGTCTTCTCGATTATTTTCCTCGCAACTTCCTCCTCTTCATCGATGAATCGCATCAAACTCTTCCTCAAATCCACGCCATGCACAACGGGGACAGAGCTCGCAAAAATTCTCTCGTCGAGTTTGGTTTTCGTCTGCCCTCTGCCTATGACAACCGTCCCCTCAAGTTCGAAGAGTTTTACCGACGCCTGCACCAAGTGATCTATGTTTCAGCAACGCCCGGGCCTTTCGAGCTTCAAGATGCCGAAGGCGATGTGGTCCAGCAGATCATCCGTCCCACAGGACTTCTCGATCCCATTATCGAAGTGCGTCCTGCCACCAACCAAGTTGATGATGTCCTCGAAGAGATCCGCAAAACCCTCGAGAAAAAACACCGCGTGCTCGTCACCACCCTCACTAAAAAACTCTCCGAAGACCTCACCAAATACCTCACCGAAATCAACATCAAAACTCGCTACCTTCATTCCGACGTCGAAACCCTCGAGCGTATCCAGATCATCAATGAACTCCGCCGCGGCACGATTGACGTTCTCGTCGGCATCAACCTTCTCCGCGAAGGTCTCGATATCCCCGAAGTAGCTCTCGTCGCCATCCTCGATGCCGACAAAGAAGGGTTCCTCCGCAGTGAAACTTCCCTCATTCAGACATGCGGCCGCGCCGCACGCAATGAAGAAGGCCGCGTCGTCATGTATGCCGACAAGATGACCTCAGCGATCCAAAATACCCTCTCTATCACCAAAGAACGTCGAGCGATCCAGGAGGCCTACAACAAAGAGCACAATATCATCCCCAAAACGGTACGTCGCACCGTCATCGAAGATCTGGCTGAGACCTTTGGAGAAGTTGTGGAAACTCTCAAAGAGGAAGGTGAAAAAATTTCTCACCTGACCTCAGAAGAAATCGATAAGAAAATTTCAGAATATGAACTCGAAATGCGCCGTGCCTCTAAAGAGCTTCGTTTCGAAGATGCGGCGCACTTCCGTGACCTGATGCGGCACTATCAAGAATTACAATTATTGGAATAATAATTTTTTTAGCATCTTTTAGCCAACAGTTGTGCCAAAACACATACAAAAGGTAATATCCCTAAGTTTATGAAGACAGTTATTTTAGCAGGCGGATTGGGAACAAGACTTCGAGAAAAGACTGAAAATATTCCCAAACCTATGGTTGAAGTCGGTGGAAAGCCTATCCTCTGGCATATCATGAATATCTACGCTGCCTTTGGATGTTTAGAGTTTATTTTGGCGCTGGGTTACAAAGCTGAAGCTGTAAAAGAATATTTTCTTAATTTTTATGCTATCAATAATGATCTGACATTTGATCTAGCCACAGGACAAACAAAAATCCATGAAGGTAAGCAACCCAATTGGAAGATTCATCTCGTCGATACCGGCCTCCACACACAAACAGGCGGACGTATTAGGCGGCTTAAGGATTGGATCGGCCATGAAACCTTTATGCTGACCTATGGAGATGGAGTAGCTGACGTCGACCTCGATAAGTTGATGGCATTCCACAGATCCCATGGAAAATTGGCGACTATCACCGCAGTGCGCCCTCCCGCTCGATTTGGAGGGCTGGTTCTTGAAGGCACTAAAGTTCTTGAATTTACAGAGAAAAACCAAGCCAGCGAAGGTTGGATCAATGGAGGCTTTTTCGTTTTAGAGCCCGAAGTGATCAATTACATAGCAGGCGATGATACCCTTTGGGAAAAAGATCCTCTTGAGAGATTGGCTGCCGAAGGCGAGCTAATGGCGTTTTTCCACGAAGGCTTCTGGCAGCCCATGGATACCCTGCGCGAACAAAAATTACTCGACTCCCTATGGCAATCAGGTAAGGCGCCCTGGGCTAAATCTACTGCCGCAAAAGCAGGTGTCATCTCATGAGTTTTTGGAAAGGAAAGCGTGTACTTATTACGGGAGCGACGGGGCTTGTCGGTTCGTGGCTCACAAAAGCCTTGATTGAAAGCCAAGCTTATGTGGCAATACTTCTTCGAGACCATGATCCCCAAAGCGAATTCTTCCGATCTGGTGTTTCCGAAAAAACATCGATCGTTCAAGGCGTTTTAGAAGACTGCCAAACACTCGAACGAGCGATCAATGACCATGAAATCGATACCGTTTTTCATTTAGGTGCCCAAACGATCGTGGGAGCCGCTTTTCGCCAACCCCTTGCCACATTTGAAGCGAATATTCGAGGAACTTATAATTTACTAGAAGCCTGTCGAAGACAGTCTAGCTTAGTTAAACGAATCGTTATTGCTTCTAGCGATAAAGCTTATGGGTCGAGCGATGTTCTTCCTTATACAGAAGAAATGCCCCTCAATGGAAGGCATCCATATGACGTCTCCAAGTCATGTGGGGATCTGATAGCTCTAACATACTTTAATACTTACCAGCTTCCTTTAGTCATCGCCCGTTGTGGCAATATATTTGGAGGCGGCGATCTCAATTGGAGTCGCTTAATACCTGGAACCATCCGAAGTTTCTTGAATCAAGAAGCTCCTATTATTCGAAGCGATGGCCAGTTCACCCGCGACTATGTTTATGTGGAAGATGCAGTGCATGCCTACATGTTACTCGGCGAGCATCTCATTAAAAGCTCCATTCAAGGAGAAGTTTTTAACTTTGGACCCAACCAGCCTTATAGCGTGCTCCAAATTGTGAAAGCTATTCAAAAATGTATGGGGTTGGATATTGATCCTGTGATTGCCAATCTTGCAAAAGGAGAAATTCAGCATCAGTCTCTCGATTGCAGCAAAGCTCGCCATGTTCTCAATTGGAATCCTCAGTTTTCCTTAGAAGAAGGTCTTGTATCTACTATTCAGTGGTATGAGCATTATTTTTCCAAACAACCTATTTTGAGTTTGTCATGAATTGCCGATTTTGCAAGGAGCCTCTCACCGTTTCCTTCTGTGATTTAGGAAAAACTCCCCTTTCCAATTCTTATTTAAACAAAAACCAGTTGGAGGAAAAAGAACTCTCTTTTGATCTCCATGCCTACGTTTGCTCTAGCTGCTTGCTGGTTCAGATAGGAGAGTTCGAAAAACCCGAAAATATCTTTTCCGATTACGCCTATTTTTCTTCCTACTCAACCACTTGGCTCGAGCATGCAAAAAAATATGTTGAGGCGATGGTAACTAAGCTTCAACTTACAGAGAAAAATTTAGTCATAGAAGTCGCCAGCAACGATGGTTATTTACTCCAATATTTTCGCGATCACCGTATCCCAATTTTAGGAATTGAGCCGGCCAAAAACGTCGCCGAGGTTGCCGAAAGCAAAGGTATTCCAACGATTTCGGAGTTTTTCGGTGTCTCTCTAGCGCAGCAGCTGGTGAAACAAGGAAAAAGAGCCGACTTACTTCTTGGTAACAATGTTTTAGCTCATGTTCCTGATCTTAATGATTTTGTTGAAGGGATGAAGATCGTTCTGTCTCCTCAAGGGATTATTACGCTAGAGTTCCCTCACCTCCTACAACTTTTTCTCCATCGGCAATTCGATACGATCTATCACGAACATTTTTCTTATTTCTCTCTCTTTACCCTGCAAAAAGTCTTTGCAGCTCATCAATTAGATATTTTTGATGTTGAAGAGCTTGCGACGCATGGTGGCTCGCTTCGGATTTATGTCCAGCATGCAGATGGAACCAAAAAACATTCGGGGAATATCACTTCGGTTTTAGCCAAAGAAAGTACAGCGGGTTTACATGACTTAAGCACATATACGCGATTCCAAGAAGAGGCAAATCTTGTTAAAAGAGAACTCCTAAAGTTCCTTCTTAAGGCAAAACAAGAAGGAAAAAAAGTCGCGGCTTATGGTGCTCCTGCAAAAGGTAACACTCTACTCAATTTTTGTGGGGTTACGACGGATTTATTACCTTACACTGTCGATATAAGTCCCCACAAACAAGGTCGATACCTACCTGGAACTAAAATACCTATTTATGCTCCTGGTCAAGTTTCAGAAAATAAACCTGATTATATTCTAATTCTTCCTTGGAATCTTCAAAACGAAATCATGGATCAAATGAAGCATGTTCGTGAGTGGGGGGCACAATTTGTTGTCCCAATCCCTGAGTTGATTGTTACGTGATGGATACACAAATTCTTTGTCCGCAATGTAAAAGCATCTCATCTCAAAAATTCAATCTCAAGGATTTAAATAAGAAAATCGATGACGATTGTTTTACTTACTATGAGTGTCATAAATGTCGTTTGTTATTTGTCTATCCTATTCCTGAGAATCTAAGTAAATACTATCCGCCCGCTTATTATCCATTTTCCTCTTCTCTTAAGGAGTTTGAAAAGCTTTGTGAAGGTGAAAAATATAAAATTGATATCGTTCAGAATTTTTTAAAAAAAGGGTCTCTTTTGGAGATAGGGCCAGCAATGGGCGTTTTCGCCTATTTAGCCAAACAGGCGGGATTTGATGTGGAAACTATCGAAATGGATGAAAAGTGCTGCCAGTTTTTATCCCAAACCTTAAATATTCCTACGATAAGAAGTGATGATATCGCTACAGCTATTCCATCGAACCGCTCATATCAAATAATCACGCTCTGGCATGTGGTTGAGCATCTACCGAACCCTTGGCAGGTATTAGATCGTCTAGTTGGGGCTCTTGCGCCCGGTGGCTTTCTGCTTCTCGCAGCCCCTAATCCTCATGCTTTTCAATTTAAGTTATTGCGGTCTTTTTGGGCCCATCTGGATGCCCCACGTCATTTAGAAATTATACCTCCCGAATTATTGATAGAATTTTTAAAAGATCGAGGTTGTAATATTGTTTTCCGCACGACAAAAGATAGAGGCGCTTTAGGTTGGAATGTGTTTGGCTGGAAGCATTCTCTCTCGCACCTTTTGGGGAGTGTATTTTCACCCAAAATTACCCACCAAATAGGCCGCATCACGAGTTTTTTACTCAGACCAATCGAAAGAAAAGAAGGATGGGGAAGCGCTTATACCTTAGTTTTTCAAAAGTACCCGGTTTCTAACTAAAGCAATAATCTTTTGGCGTATATTCGGAGCTCCCATCAGGCTAGCTATTAGAACTCCAATAAAAACTATCGTTAGCATGGCTATAGCTGCGGGCTTTCCTGCGTCTTGAGGAAAAAGCAGGCGAGCCAACAAAGCAACACCCAGGCCACTGGCAAGAGGTTGCAGGCAATCTTGAAAGTACCAATTTTTCAGTTCTTCTGAGAGCAATCGTCGATGCATCAAAGGAACTGAAATAAGGAAATAGCCTATATTGAGAATGACCCACGTCCATGCGGCTGTCATAGCACCAAAGTAAGGTGTGAAGCCTACCAGCAGGGGTGTTAAGAAAATAATGGCCACGCTGTTTTGTATTAATGTGAAATAAGTCCATCCGTGGGCTAATTGCAGGGCATAGGGAAGGGTCATTAGTCCATTGAACAATGTCCCGATGGCAAGCAAGGAAACAAGATGTTGTGTTTCTGAAATAGCCAAGGGTGAAATTCCCCAAATTGTTAAAACTTCTCTGGGAAAGAACACCAAAATTGAGGCAAAAGAAAAAATAGCAATCGACATCAGTTGAGATGATTGATGGTAGATCTTCTTTAGGCTTTCTATATTTTTTTGAGCGATGCATTCGGAATAGCTAGGGAAGTAAGAAGTGAAAATGGGTCCTTTAATATGATCAAGTGATCCGACGATGATCCATGCAAGCGTGAAATAGCCGAAATGAGTAAGAGATAACATTTTACTTAAGATAATCTTATCAAGACTTGTTAGTATAATTATCGAAATAGAAATCCCTGTCATTCCCAATGCAAACGAGTATATTCGTTTTAAAATTTTTTTATCGAAACGGGATCTTTGAGTTCGTGGTGGAATCAAGTACCATACAAAATAACCCGAAATAAGCGTTTGTATTAAATTCACAAACGCCTGCCAAAGAAAGAAGAACTTTACATCAGTTGTGAAAAAACAAAGAATAACAATAAGACCAACTGCTCGCATCAAGGCTGTACCAATAGCGATGGAATTCAAAAGAATGTGTTTTTGTAGGCCTGTAAGTGCTCCCGCATAAAATGAATTGGGCCATTGAAGAGCTAAAGCAATCCCCATACAGTAGATAGCACTTTTTAAAACTTCAGGAGAGAGGTTCTGTGCTGTAAGCCATGAAGTAGAAATCCAAGGGGCGAGACATAAAATAATACTACCAATACAACAAGCAGATAGCCAATAGATGATTTCAATAGTTCTAGTGAAATTACCCATTTCTTGAGCAGTCTCATTCTTAGATGACATGCGAGCCATTTCTCGATTAGCTGTTACAGACAAACCCATGTCAAGTACTTGAGATAAGGCTAAAAAAGTCAGAAAAACACCCACTAACCCATAAGCCTCAATGCCCATATATTGGACATAAAAAGGAGTAGCAATTAAAGAAATAATCGCATTAACAAACTTTCCGCTAATATTTGCTAGCAAATTGATGGATGTTTTTTTCATTAAATAAAATTAGAGGGGTCGATGGTGTGAAAAACTTGGGAAATGTTTTCATAAGGGCCTTCAATATTAATCGATCCATGTCTGGGATTGGATCCGCCTAAATAGGCCAATAAGTGAGCAAGTTTTTCACGAATGCGGTACGGAAAAGGTTTAATGAGGCTGTAAGCACATCGAAAAAACAGACCTGTTGTTAATTTTTCACGCCAAGAGAGCTTTGACCAAAGGGCTTTAATATTTTGTATGTTTGACTCTTTCCCTAAAGTATGGAGTTGAAATGTCTGAATGATTTGGAGGAGCCGATATCTAGAGGTATTGATTTTAAGCCCTGAGAGGGGAAATTTTTCCTTTACACAGGCTAGGGAAGATAGCCAACAATCATTCATATCGGTGCCTGGCAAAAGTATTTTTTGAAGAGAAGATAAAGATGTTTTATCAGAGCTGTTGTTGAGTGTATGAGTGCCTTTTTTTTCTGAATTTGAAAAATAATAGTATCCAAAAGATTTAGGACAAATTCCTATGGTGACAAGGGGGGCCGGGCAGGCTAATATTTTCTTCCCTTTTAGCATCATAACAATAGTTGCATAATAATCGGGGTAAGGGGAATTAAAAAAACTGCCGGTTGTTTTTAGTTCTTCGATGAAATGACGGGAGATAAGCGAAAATTGGATATTATAATTAAACATGATTTTGAAATTAAAAGCTTCTTTCACAAGTAGAATGCTTTCTTCTTTTGATAGCCAAAAAGGCTCCTTTTTATCTTTTAAAAAGGAAGCATTTCCAAATTTTTGCAGTAAACCTTTAGGACGCCAAGGAAGGACATTAGGGTAGGCAAATAAAAAAGTACCTGTATAGACAAAGTCAGGATTAGGAAATTTCGATAACAAAGCTACCATTGTCGTGAAATAATTTTTCATTAGACAATCATCATCCCCCAACATAATTACATAATCGCCCATGCTTTTATCCATGGCGTTATTCCAATTAGCTGTGACGGGGATGAAACTATCAGTTCTAAAATACTTAATTCGGTTGTCGTTTAGTTGATCTATGTGCTGCTTAATATTTTCTTCGGAATGATTATCGGAAACGATAATTTCCCAATTTTGATAATCTTGATGAAGAACTGAATCGATAGCATATTTTAAATACTCTAAACGATTACGAGTAGGAAGTAATACAGAAAATTTCACGCCTTTAACCTTATGGAATAAAGGGTATATTGATTGAGACTTTTCTACAAGGTTGTATAGCGCTGCATTTTCTGATAAGATGCTCTTTCTATGAAGTTTGTTCCTTTACGTCTATCTGGCGCCTATCTGATTGAACCCGACCTGATCAAAGATGAAAGAGGTTTCTTCGCACGTACTTTTTGCCGCGAAGAGTTTTTGAGTAATAGTTTGATAACTTCTCTGGAGCAATGCAGCATTTCTTATAATCACAAGAAAGGTACATTGAGAGGAATGCATTATCAACAAATTCCCCATGGGGAAGTTAAAGTAGTTAGATGTACGCAAGGAGCTATTTACGATGTGATCGTCGATCTTCGTAGTGATTCTTCGACTTTCAAATATTGGGAATCAGTGGAGCTTACAGCTGAAAATAGAAAAATGCTTTATATCCCTGAAGGTGTAGCCCATGGATTCCAAACACTCCAGGATAATACGGAAGTTTTTTATCAAATTTCTAACAAATATGTACCTCTAGCTGCAAGAGGCGTCCGTTGGAATGATCCTCAACTTCGCATCGAATGGCCGATGGCTCCTTCCGTTATTTCGGATAGAGATAAGCTATACGAGGATTTTATCGTATGAAGCGCGTAGTTGTGACGGGTGCTGCAGGGTTTATTGGAAGACATGTTCTTCCTGTGCTAAGAGAAAAAGGATATGATGTGCATGCTCTTTCTTCACAGAAAAGGGAGTCGAATCATATAACCTGGCATAAGGTCGATTTTCTGAGTCCCCTTCAAGTATCGGAAGTTCTTCAGGAAATTAAGGCATCTCATGCTCTTCACCTGGCATGGTGCACGACTCCAGGCAAATATTGGACCGCAACGGAGAACTTAGATTGGGTCTCTGCATCTCTTCATTTCGCGCGTGCATTTGCGAGGAATGGGGGAAAACATCTTGTCGTTGCTGGAACCTGTGCAGAATATGCTTGGGAAGATTCTGTTTTACACGAAAGTTCCTCAGAGTTTAATCCGGGAACTTTATACGGAGTTTGCAAAAGAAGCCTTTTTAAAATCTTGGAAAAATTCTGCTCACAAGAAGGCCTTCGGTTAGCTTGGGGCTATATTTTTTATTTATTTGGATCGGGTGAAAAAGAAGAACGCTTTATCCCCCAAATCATTAGAGGTTTATTGCAAAACATAGAAGTCAAATGTTCGTCAGGTCAGCAAATACGAGATTTTCTTCATGTATCGGATGTCGCTGCGGCCTTTGCGGCAATGGTAGATTCTTCTGCAGCGGGGACCTTCAATATCGGGTCTGGACGGGGCATCGCTTTACGGGAGATAGTGGAAAAATTAGAAAAGAAATTGGAAAAGGCTGGATTAGTAAAGTTTGGAGAGCGGCAAACGCCGGCGAATGAACCGCTACATCTAGTCGCAAATACCGAAAGAATATTAACCTCTGTGGATTGGAAGCCGAAAATAGAAATAGATCAAGGTTTACAAGAAGCCCTAGACTGGTGGAGTAAAAAATGAAAAAGAAAGCACTTATTACAGGAATAACGGGGCAAGACGGTTCCTATTTAGCAGAGTTGCTTTTAGAAAAGGGATATGAGGTACATGGCCTTGTGCGCAGAAGTTCTGTATCTAACGAAGAAAGAATAAGGCATTTTAAGGATCAGATTCATCTTCACGTGGGAGATTTAGCAGATAGCTTCAGCTTGAAGAGAGTTCTCGAGCTAGCCCAGCCGGATGAGATTTACAACCTTGCTGCGATGAGCCATGTGAAAATCTCGTTTGAGATACCAGAATATACGGCGGATATCGATGGTCTGGGTGCCATTCGTTTACTAGAGGCCGTTCGGCACGTCTGCCCGAGGGCCAAATTTTATCAAGCCTCCACTTCTGAATTGTATGGGAAAGTGAAGAAAACACCCCAAAATGAAGAAACGCCGTTCCATCCTCGATCTCCTTACGGTGTGGCTAAGTTGTTTGCTTATTGGGCTGTCATCAACTACCGCGAAGCTTACAACTTATTTGCTTGTAACGGAATTTTGTTTAATCACGAAAGTCCTCGTCGGGGAGAAAATTTCGTTTCGCGTAAAATTACTTTGGGTGTTGCCCGTATTTCACTTGGTCTACAGCAGAAGCTTATTCTGGGCAATCTTGATTCTGAGAGAGATTGGGGATATGCAGAAGACTTTGTTGAGGGAATGTGGAGAATGCTCCAGCAAAAAGCTCCAACGGATTATGTGCTTGCCACGGGTGTAAAGACGACCGTGCGTCGCTTTGTTGAGATGTCATTTTCAGAGGTCGGCACTCCTATTCGCTGGGTAGGGACCGGGCTAGATGAAAAAGGAATACATTCTTCCACAGGTGATATTCTCGTAGAAATTTCCCCAGAATTTTTCCGTCCTGCAGAAGTCGATCTTTTGATTGGAGATGCTAGCAAAGCTCAAAGAGAGTTGGGGTGGGAGCCAAAAACAGATGTCAAGCAACTTGTAAAACTAATGATGCAGGCTGATTTGGAGCTGATAAATGCAACGCTTCCCCAATCCCTTCAATCCTAATCTCTTGATCACCACCATTATTCCTACTTTTAGGCGCCCTCACATGCTGCGGAGAGCGATTCAAAGTGTACTTAGTCAAACATTCCCCCATTTTCAAGTGTGCGTTTATGATAACGCTTCGGGGGATGAAACAGCCGCGTTTGTAAGTGAGCTAGCCCAGCAAGATCCACGTGTGAAATATCATTGCCACCCGGAGAACATTGGAGCCGTCGCAAATTTTCAGTATGGACTTTCACATGTTGAGACGCCTTATTTTTCATTTCTCTCCGATGACGATTATCTTCTCCCTAAGTTTTTCGAAACATTGATGGAAAAGCTGCAGCAACATCCAGAAGCTTTCTTTGCTGTGGGAGCGGTCATGCATGTTAACGAAAAAGGCGATGTGCTCCATGTTCACCAACCTTCGGATCCAAAGAGATCTCTTTGGACGCCGCCAGAAGGATTATATGAAATGGTGAGCAGCAACATTAATTGGGCAGGAATTCTATTTCGCAAAGAGGTAATCGAGAAAATAGGGAAGTTGGACCCCACGCTAAAAATCATTGATGCTGATTATGTTTTGCGTGCTGCTTCTCAGTGCCCATTCGCTGCAAGTAATGTTCCTTGTGCTGTTTTTACACAGCACTCTGCTTCGTATTCTTCGAGCGCGGGTTTGAAGCTCATTTGGCCGGGTTGGTTGCAGGTGATGGAAAAACTTGTCAGAGGTCAACATATTCCAGCTTCTAATCAGGCAGAAATACGTGCCTGCATGTTAAAAAAATTTCAGAGCTTTCTGTTTCCGTTAGCCTTAAAATGTTTGAGGAATAAGGAAATCTTACAAGCCGTGAAAGTTGCAGAAATTCTTGAAAGTGAATGCCAGGCATTTAAAAAAAGCTGGATCATTAAAAGACTCGCAAAATCAACGGAAAGAACAAAGTTTCTTTTTCTGATATTTATTGGCATGGTTGAGCTGAGAAGGAAATTTTTTAAACCATTTAAGAGTAAGTTACTTAAAGCAAGAACATGAAAGAGATCTGTATCGATGCACGCATGGCTACATTTTCAGGAATTGGAGCCTATATTCGTGCTTTATTGCCGCGCCTTGCAAAAGAGTCTTATAAGTGGAGAATCCTTATCGACTCGGAGTCTCTTAGGTCCTGTCCAGAATTATGTAATTTCGATGTAATAGAAGCCAGGGCTCCTATCTACTCTTTAAGTGAGCAAATAACACTCCCGCTACAAATCCCTCGCTGTGATCTATTTTGGTCTCCTCATTTCAACATTCCTTTGGCTCCTATCAAAGCTCGTAAGCGGCTTGTTACTATCCATGATGTCTATTTTTTAGCGCATGTTTCCGAGCTCCCTATCCATAAAAGGTGGTATGCGCGCCATTTTTTAAAAGCAGCGGCTGGTCGTTCGGATCATGTAATTACTATTTCAGAATTTTCAATGAATGAAATTTTAAAGTACATACGAGTTGATAGGAATAAAATCACACCTATTCATAATGGAGTAGAGCAGACGCCAAGAACAAATGCGGAGTTATCTTCCTCCTCGCCAAAAAAATATTTATTGTATGTGGGAATATTTACACCGCGCAAAAACCTCACCAATTTGATAAAATCTCTCGATTATTTGCCATCGGATATTCACCTTGTTCTTGTGGGGAAGCAATCCGAGTGGCAGGAATGGAAAAAAGAGGCTGAAAAGCGAAAAGACCGTGTGACCGTTATGGGGAAAGTCAGCAGTGATCAACTTGCCCAACTTTACCGAAAGGCTGAGCTTCTCGTTCATCCTTCTTACTACGAAGGATTTGGGCTTACTCCTTTAGAAGCGATGAGCTATGATTGTCCTGTAGTTGCTGCGGATATCCCCAGCTTGAGAGAAGTGTGTAGTGATGCAGCTGTTTATGTAAATCCAGCTGATCCCCGAAATATGGCCGAAGGGATACTTTCTGTTTGGACGAGTCCAGGCAAACAAAGAGAACTGCGACAGTTGGGGCAGTACCGAGCCGGCCAATTCAGTTGGGATGTATCGGCGGAAAAACATTTAGAAGTGATAAGGAAACTGTTGTGAAGACAGCTATCGTTCATGATTGGTTAACTTCATTGGGAGGGGCGGAAAAAGTCTTGCAAGCGATGGCGCAGGTGCTTCCGTCGCCGATATATACACTCGTTAAAAATCCCAAGACTGTAGAAATTTTGCTCGGCCAAAATGCAATGGTGAGCACGTCCTTTATCCAAAATATTCCTCTTTCCCGTAAAATTTATCGACATCTATTACCGTTATTTCCCTATGCGATTGAGCAATTTGATTTGCGCGAATACGATCTGATCTTATCGAGTTCCCACGCAGTAGCAAAAGGGGTTCTAACTCACGCAGAGCAGCTCCATATCTGCTATTGTCATTCTCCTATGCGTTATGCATGGGACTTGCATCATCAATACATGCAAGGGCTAGGACATGTATCGGGCTTTTTAGCTAAGCATTTTCTGCATAGAATTAGACAGTGGGACGTCGCTAGCGTTCCCCGAGTCGATCATTTTATCGCTAACTCTCATCATGTCGCTCGAAGAATCCAGCGCAATTATGGACGGGAATCTATAGTTCTATATCCTCCTGTGGCTACTCATCTTTTTAATGCAGAAACAAAGAAAGAAGGGTTTTATCTCACCGTATCGCGCCTCGTTCCCTATAAGCGTATAGATCTCATCGCCCAGGCCTTTTCGATGACACCCCATAGGCGTCTGGTGATCATTGGGGATGGCCCTGAAATGGGAAAAATCAAAAAAATATCCGCTCCCAATATTGAAATTTTAGGTCACATTTCCGATGAGGAAATGCGGCAATATATGCAAAAAGCGAAAGCCTTTGTATTTGCGGCAGAAGAAGATTTTGGTATCGTTCCCGTTGAGGCTCAAGCTGCAGGCACTCCTGTTATTGCTTTTGGGAAAGGGGGAGCCTTGGAAACAGTGGTGGATGGAGTTACAGGAGTCTTTTTTGATGAACAAACGCCCCCATCTATGAACGAAGCCGTTAACCAGTTTGAAAAAATGGAGTTTGACCCCAAAGCCATTCAACTGCATGCGCAGCAATTCGGAGAGCAGCGATTTAAGAGCCAGTTACAACAAATTATAAAAAATAAATGGGAGATTTTCTGTGAAAATCATCATTCTTGCCGGAGGTAAAGGGACGCGTCTTTGGCCCATATCTCGAGGATCCTTTCCTAAGCAATTTCTCAAGCTAGGCGATGAATTATCGCTGCTCCAAAAATGTGTGAAGAGATTTCTGCCTATCGCTGAGCCGGCAGATTTTGTGATTGTAACAAGCAATGAATATCGCCATTTAGTGAAAGAACAGCTCTGCAGTTTAGATCCTCGGTTTGAAAGTCAAATTCTTGTGGAACCGGCGGCGCGTGGCACCGCTCCGGCTATTGCCCTTGGTGTGAAATATCTGCAGGAAAAATATGGAATGGGAGAAGAAGAAGTTGTCGTGGTTTCCTCTTCCGACCATTTGATCTCTCCTCAAGAGGAATTTCTTAAAGCGGTATATAGAGCGGAGGAAGTAGCTAAACAAGGATATCTGATTACGTTTGGTATCGAACCCAAACGTCCTGAGACAGGATATGGGTATATTAAAATAGAACAGACCGCCGATCCTCTCGTTTGTAAGGCTCATGAGTTCATTGAAAAGCCTCCTCTCGAGCAAGCTCAAGCCTTTTTGAAATCAGATGAGTATCTTTGGAACAGCGGAATTTTTGCCTTCACAGCCCATCAATTTTGGCTCGAACTGAAACATCATGCCCCAGAAATGGCTACAATATCTCTAAGTAATTTTGAAAGTATGCCTTCTGTTTCTATCGATTACGCTTTGATGGAAAAATCCAAGAATATTGCGGTGATTCGTCTCAATCTTTCCTGGTCGGACATCGGTTCTTGGGATAGTATTTTTGACGAATTCGCCAAAGACACCAATCAAAACGTGAAAATGGGCAATATTGTCGATATCGGCACCAAAAACTGTTTGATCGTTGGAGGCAAGCGTCTCATTGCAACGATGGGTCTTGAGGATATGATCATTATAGAGACCGATGATGCTATTTTGATCGGAAAGAAGGGAGAGTCGCAGAAAGTAAAAGCTCTTGTCGATGAATTAAAAAAACAAAATCGGAAAGAAATCCATGAACACCAAACGGTATACCGCCCTTGGGGAAGTTATTCCATCTTAGAGGAAGGGGACCGTTATAAAGTCAAAAGAATCGTCGTCAATCCTCATCAAAAACTCAGCTTGCAATACCATTATCATCGCAGCGAGCATTGGATTGTGGTAAAGGGCGCTGCCAAAGTTACCATCGGAGAAAAAGAAACCTATCTCCATGAAAATGAAAGCACTTACGTGCCTAAATCCGCCGTTCATCGACTGGAAAATCCTGGGAAGGTCCCTCTCGAAATGATCGAAGTTCAAGTCGGAGAATATGTTGGGGAAGACGATATTGTCCGAATTGAAGATGTCTATGGCCGAACCGAAGAGTTGGTACATGGCTCGAATAGCCCTTGATGCTGTTCCTCTGCAAAAGCTAAGCGGAGGAGTCGGTTATTATATCTTTTATTTACTCGACGAGCTCATTCGGCAGAGTCCTGACGATGAGTTCTTTTTGTATGCATTTTCCGATCAAGGGGATATCGCGCATTTCAAAAAGTACACAAACGTTACTATTCGGGTAGTTCCCTTTCTTTCTTTTTTTCATTCTTTGTGGTGCCAAATAACGCTGGCTTATGCTCTTTATCGTGATAAAATAGGTGTTTTTTGGGGAACGACGCAGTCGATACCGCTTTTCAAGCGAAGAAAAATGAAAACGGTTTTGACGGTTTATGACTTTGTTTATCTACTTTTTCCCAAGACCGTTGCTACGTTTAAATGTTACTATTTAAAATGCTTATCGCCATGGATGTTAAAGAAAGCAAATGTTCTTCTTCCCATCTCTGAGGGAACAGCCCAGCGTCTCAAGCAGTATTATGGACTGCAACAGGATCATGTGATGCTGCCCCCGATTCGTCCAACAATTGCTTATAAGACCCAGCAGGAAGTTTCAAAAAAGATCGAGCCTTTGGGACTTTCCTATAAAAACTACCTTCTAACGGTGGGTACTTTGGAGCCGCGGAAAAACTTTACCCAGTTGGTTCAAGTCTACTTATCGCTTCTAGAAAAGAAAAAACAGCTGCCTCCCTTAGTTATTATTGGAGCAGGGGGATGGAAAAACAAAGAAATTGTCGATTTGCTGCAGAGAGCAGAAAAGGACCGTCCCGATGCGATCAAACTTTTGGGCAATGCTCCCGATGAAGATCTGTCTTACTATCTTTCTGGAGCTCGCTTCTACATCACGCTTTCACTCTACGAGGGATATGGCATGCCTCTTGCTGAAGCTAGGGCATGTAAGACAGCCGTTATTTGTTTCGATCAGCTAGAGCTTCGTGAAGCTGCAGAAAATGATGGGTATTTTCTTCGAAAAGATAAGCTTATGCAAGATCTTGAGAAGGTGCTCGACCAAGAAGAACTTTCAACTCCTAATGCTGTAAGCTATTCTTCCACGGAAGACAAAATCATGCTGGTAAAGACTGCCGGCGTATTTTCCGCAGAAATAGACCATAGAAAACGATCAACCAAGTCAGGTGGTGATTAAGGTTGTGATTTGTCGCTGCAAAAAGTAGCACATGTATAAGGCCTGATATTGTGACCATCAACAATAGTGGATCTTCTTTAGAAGTGCATTTGAACGCAACATAACCTTTTTCCCACAACGAAAGAATAAAACCCAGAACCAGAGCTAAAATTCCTCCAACGCCTAGTTCAAAGAGAAGCTGTAAATAGAGGTTATGTAGGTTGATTTCAGAACTGAACCCTCCTCCCAAAAAAGGCTGCTCTTTAAAGCTTGAGAAACTTCGGCTCCAATGGCTCAACCGATCAAAGAGTGTTCCACTTTCCAAATTGTCGAGGGTAAAGCCGATCGCAAAGACAGCAGCAATATCGATATGAAATAATTGGAGAAAAGCAAAGGTAACTGTAACAAATAATGATAAAAATGCTGCAGTTTTTAGTATCGAACGGTTCTTCCAAGCCATAAAGCAAAGAACACAAAAATAGGTGACGAACGCTGTGCGCGTTGTGGTCAAAAGAAGAGCTACGAAAACAACACTGTAAAGCAGAATAAGAGTGGTTTTGGGACCTCGGTGAGTAAAGAGAAGCCATGTGATGACCGATAGAACAAAACTCGAAACAATTCCATATTCATTGGGATAAGATCCCGGAGAGAATCGCAAAAATCCATATGCACTTTGTGTGAGAACAGAAAAGAACTCTAAAACGTCGAGAGGCCAAAGATGAGTAAAAAAACCAATATATAAAATATAGCCAATAGCGAGGGAGAGAAGATACGATTTGATATATATATTAAGAAGAGAAGCGCCTTCTTCATAGGTGCTTAAGGAAGAAGCGGCTCCAAATACAAACAGCGCCTGAAAATACATTAAAAAAAAGCGGAAAATAGGCTCAAAGCCATCTTGTTTTTCTGTCAGAAAAATTGCAGAGCCTAAGCAATACAGAAAAAAGGGCGCTGAAAGAACTAACATTTTTAACAGTTTTTTTTGCATAGGGAAATAAAAAACGGGGAAGGCGAGCAAAAGAAGATAATAAGTTCTAAAAGAATGGGAAAAAAGCTGAGGTGTAAGAAGATTTCCTAGAGGGCCTAAAGCAACAAATGCTGTGAGAAGGTTTTTTTTAAGTTGACTAAGAGTCATTTAAAGTGCGGGCTCAGCACGCGCGCTAACTGCATCATATCGATGGGCTCTTTGCTTCCAAAAACCTTAGCTAGTTTGGCATCAGGGACGATTTGTCGTTTGTTTTTGGGATTTTGTAGGTCGTGCTTTTTGATGTATTCCCAGACTTTTTTCGTCACTTGGGGACGGGACATCGGTTCTTCGCCAACGATTGCTTGGAGCTCTTTAGAAAGGGTATAGGCTGTTTGTGGAAAACCACCTTTCTTCCCTTTTTCGCCTTTGACTTTGGGTCGTTTGACGTAGGGGGTTTTGGGATGGTTGACGTACTTGGTGGCAAGGTCGTCGAGGTTGTTGACGATGACATCGCAGTCAGGATAGTTGGAGCAAGAGTAGAAGATTTTTCCAAAGCGCGAGCGGCGGGGGGATAATTTACCATCACAGCCGATGGCGACACAGGCAGGCATATCTTCGGGAGGTGTTTCGCCTTTTTTGGGAATATTGACGATGCCTTTGCACGTGGGATAATCGGTGCACCCCAGGAAGGGACCAAAGCGGCCGAAGCGGAGTTTCATGGGCTGTTTGTGGCATTTGGGGCAGGGTTGGTCCCAATCAAAACCGGGAGCATACTCTTCTTTGTTGAAATCGAGAGCTTCGATGGGCGTCGTGAACTTACATTCGGGGTAGTTGGAGCATCCGTAGAAATATTTGCTGCGCGACCAGATTTTTTGGAGTTTGTGTCCGCAATCGGGGCAGATGTGTTCTGTGAGGATTTTGGGAACGAAGGCCTCTTTCTCTGCATTTTCAACGCTGGGGATGAACTCTTTCCAAAATTCGGCGATGAGTTCTTTCCAAGGAATTTTATTCTCGGCGATGAGCTCGAGGTTGTCTTCCATCGTGGCTGTAAACGTGATGTCCATGATGAGGCGGAAATTATCTTCGAGCATGCGGGCGATCACGCGGCCGAGTTCAGTGGGATGCAGGGCGCCTTTTTCTTTAACCGTGTAGTCGCGGCTTTGGATCTTTTGCATGATCGTCGCATAGGTAGACGGTCTTCCGATGCCTGACTTTTCGAGCTCTTTAACGAGGGACGCCTCGGTAAAGCGTGGAGGAGGTTTGGTAAAGGATTGCTCGGGGGTCAGTGAAAGGAGTTGCAGCGGCTGATTTTCGGTGAGGGGGGGAAGCACGCGGGCTTCTTCTTCTTTTTCGTCTTGCTTTTCTTCGTAGGCCGCTAAAAATCCAGGAAATTTGATGGTCGATCCCGTTGCGCGGAAAAGGATATCTTTGTTGGTGGCGATATCGGCAGAGATCGTGTCGTAGATCGCAGGATTCATTTGCGAGGCGACGAACCGGCGCCAGATAAGGGTGTAGAGTTTGAGTTGGTCGGGCGTCAGATATTTTTGGATTTTTTCAGGAGGGTATTCGAGGTGGGCAGGGCGTATGGCTTCGTGGGCATCTTGAGCGCTTTTCTTGGTCGAATATTGTTTGGGCTCATCGGGCACATATTCTTTGCCGTAGGTTTTCGCGATGTGTTGGCGCGCTGCTTCGATCGATTCGGGAGCGCTACGCACAGAATCGGTACGCATGTAGGTAATAAGACCCTCAGAGCCTTCATCACCGAGCTCAACCCCTTCGTAGAGCGTTTGCGCGATGCTCATCGTACGCGTCGCAGAAAATCCAAAGTGGCGGCTTGCTTCTTGTTGGAGCGTGGAAGTGATAAAAGGCGGAGTGGGGTTGCGTTTTTTTTCTTTGCGATCGACGGATTCGATTTTGAATGCGGCGCCTTTGAGGCGATTCGTGATGTCGGTTGCTGTTTTCTCATTCGGGATTAAGTAATAGTCTTTCCCTTCAATTTTTTCTTTTTCGACTTTTTTTCCATCCACGGAATGGAGGAAAGCTGTGAAGGGTTTTTCTGACTTTTTGGTTTGTACTTCGGCGAAGATATTCCAATACTCGACGGGGATAAAGGCTTCGATCTCTTTTTCACGATCGACGACGAGCTTGAGGGCCACCGATTGCACACGTCCAGCGGAGAGGCCGCCGTCGCGACTTCCTTGCACACGCCGGGTCAGAATGGGAGAAATTTTATAGCCCACGATGCGGTCGAGCATACGTCTTGCTTGCTGGGCATCGACGAGCGCCTGGTCAATACTGCGGGGATGTTTGAGGGCTTCGAGAACGGCTTCTTTCGTGATGGCGTTGAAGGTTACGCGTTTAGATTTCGTGCCCTTGGGCAGAACGGATTGGATGTGCCAGGCGATCGCTTCTCCTTCGCGGTCAGGGTCGGGAGAGAGATAAACGACTTCGGCTTGCTTGGCGGCTTTCTTGAGCCGATCGATGACTTCTTGTTTTTCATCGAGAACAGCATATTGCGGCTCAAAATCATTTTCTAAGTCGATCCCAAAACCTTTTTTGGGCAGGTCGCGGATATGGCCGAGCGACGACTCAAAAATGTAATTACTGCCCAAAAACTTTTTGAGAGTTTTGATCTTCGCGGGGGACTCAACAATAATAAGAGCTTTTTTCATAATGATAGAGCTGGTTTGTAGGTTGATACCATCTTTTGACTATTTTGCACAAGTTGCTTACAATTGTTCTTGTCGGTTTGTCTATGAAAATTTTTAAATGGTCGCTACTTTTGATCGCCGTTTTGGCGCTGGGTCACTTTGGTCCGAAGGCTTGGAAAGCCCGGGTCCAAAAGCCCCCTGTCGAAATTGCTTGGGAAGTGAAAGAGCAAAAATCTTTCGTCATCATTACCCCTTCTTATAACAATGCTAAATGGTGCGAAAAAAATCTCCGCAGCATCTTAGACCAAAATTATGACCACTATCGGGTTATCTATATCGACGATGCGTCGACGGATGGGACCTATGAAAAGGTGGAGAAAATCATCCACGAATCAGGACAAGCTCATCGTTTTACGCTCTTGCATAATGAGCGCAACCAAGGAGCCGCCGCTAATCTTTATAAAGCGATCCATATGTGCCAAGATCATGAGATCGCGGTTCTGGTAGATGGCGATGATCAGCTGGCGCACGAAGATGTTTTAAATAAACTCAACTCCACTTATGCGAACCCGGATGTGTGGGTTACGTATGGTAGCTATGTCGAATATCCCAGTTACAAAAAGGGAGGGTGGGCCAAGCCTATACCCGCTTCCGTCCTCGAAAAAAATGAGGCGCGCAAGCATAAATGGGGAGCCTCTCATCTCAAGACTTTTTATGTCTCTCTTTTCAAACAGATATATGTTCAAGATTTGCTGTATGAAGGACGTTTTCTCGAATCATCCTCCGATGTAGCGATCATGCTTCCCCTTATAGAAATGGCTGGCACGCATGCGCACTTCGTAAAGGATGTTTTGTATGTTTACAACCACTTAAATCCTCTCAACGATGACAAACTGCGCTGGCAAAAACAATTTGATATGGTCTCTTACATCCGTTCACTTCCTTCTTACCAGCCGATCGAAGAGCTGCCCCAAGAAGAGTACCATCGAGAGGGGGCTGATTTACTCGTTTTTTCTTATAACAGGCCGCTGCAGCTCTACGCCTTCTTGGAATCCGTTCAAACCTATGTGAAAGGGCTTGAAGAGGTTGTTGTACTTTACCGGGCTGATCCGGCTTTTGCGGACGCCTATGAAAAAGTAAAAGTTGCTTTCCCCCAAGTTCGTTTTTGCGCGCAAGGTTCTAATCCCGCTAGCGATTTTAAACCACTCACTCTCGAGCTCATCCAAAGAGGATCCTCTCCTTACATCCTGATGGCCGTCGATGACATCGTCGTGAAAGATGCTGTAGATATTCAAGAGTGCACTGATGCGCTGAAAAAAACACACGGTTATGCTTTCTTTCTGCGCCTGGGAAAAACGATCGACTATTGCTATATGCAAAACAAGTCCGAAGACATTCCTCCCTCCATCGAACTTCAAAGCAACGTGTATGCTTGGCAATTTAAAATGGGGCAAAAAGACTGGCGTTATCTGCACAATATTGACATGACGATTTACCGCAAAGAGGACATCTTACCGCGGCTTCATAAACTAGAGTTCACTCATCCTACCTCTTTAGAATCCAAGTGGGCTCTTAAAGGTAACAAAAACATGGTGGGGCTTTATTTTGACGCTTCCAAAATCGTCAACGTTCCTCTCAACGTCGTACAAAATGCCGAAGCCAATCGCCACATGCAGAGTTATACGCCCGAAGAGCTACTCAAGAAGTTTGAATCCGGTCTGAAAATCGACATCAAGCCCTTTCACCAAATCTCTAACCACTCGCTGCACATCGAGTCCGAAATCACCTTTGTGCCCAGGTCATGAGAAAACTGCTTCTTTCCTTTCTCATTTTTTCTCTATACGCCGGCGAGTTCGACCAAGAAATGGGAGCTGCTACCAAGCACTGGTCCCATGTGAAACAGACTCAAGACTTAACCGCCTTAAACAAATTTAGGGCTCTGTTCGAAGCTAATGCCCCTTATCGGTTTACCCAGGAAGGCCCGTTAAAAATCCCCCCTGTTGTCCATTTTATTTGGGTGGGCCCCAAACAATTCCCTGCCGAGTCGGTAGATAACATCCGGACATGGATGGCCAAAAATCCCACCTGGAAATTTAAATTTTGGACAGATCGCGAGCGGCCTGCTCCCTGCCACGGCATGGAAGTTGTGGTCTTTAAGGAGTATCCTTTCAAGCTCGGAAAATATTATGAAGCGTCGGCCAACTGGGGCGAAAAGTCGGATATCCTTCGCTATGAAATTCTTTTTTATGAGGGAGGCACCTATGTCGACCACGATGCCAACTGCCTCATCTCCTTTGATGGTATCCACAGAGCCTATGATTTTTACTGCGGTCTCGAAGTTCCTCACCCGCCAGTCGATGGTTTAAATGTCACCGCAGGCATGGGCGTCCTCGGAGCTCGCCCGGGGCATCCTGTGATCCAGCGCGTTATAGATCTCATCGGAGGAAGATGGGAGGAGCTAGCTTTAAAATATCCGGGGGATGATGGATTTTCTCGCACACAAATCGTGATGGAGCGCACCTATCTGCCCCTAACGCTTGCGCTAAGGGGCCCATTAAGTGAGAATGGCAATCGGGATATCGTGTTTCCAGCCTCTTATTTCTTTGCCAAACCTGACCTCAAACCCATTTATTCCAAACATTTTTTTGCTAATGCTTGGGCAGGAAATGAGAAAAAACAGCAATCGTTTGAAAAGCAAATCACTCACAACCTAGAGGAAATTCAAAAAAAGTTTGATCGGATGCTCATTCTCATTGGGTTAATGACTGCTTTTAATTTGCTTCTTTTGGGATTTTCTCTAAAATATATGGTTAGAAAAACATGAAAAGATTTTTTATTTTTTTAGCACTTTTGCCTCTGATGTTTGCCTGTTCCAAAAAGAAAGATGAAAAGGGCAAGGCCGACTTTGAAACCCTCATGGGCAGGGAAACAGAGCGGTGGCAATTTGTCCAAACTCCTGAAGATTTTGAAAATCTCGCTTTTTTCAAAAAAATCTACGAGCAAACACTCCCTCTTCTCGAAGAACAAAGCACAGTGCAGCGCATCCCCAAAACCATCCATTTTATCTGGATTGGTCCCAAGCCTTTTCCCAGAGAATCGATTGAAAATGTCCGCTCTTGGATTGCTAAACATCCTGATTGGACATTCAAATTTTGGACCGACCGCGATCGTCCGGTTCCCCATCCGAAGATGCAAAAATGTTTCATCCAAGATCTCAAGTTTGCACACCTCTTTGATTGCTACAACAAGTCCGATAATTATGGCGAAAAATCCGATGTTTTGCGCTACGAGATCCTCAATGCCGAAGGCGGGGTCTATGTCGATCACGACGTTAAATGCTTCAAGTCGTTCCAACCCCTCAATTCCAACCTCGACCTCTATATCGGCATGGAAATGCCTTATAAAACGGCTCTGAGCTCCTCGGTTCTTCCCACCAACAACATCGTCGCATCCAAGGCGGGACATCCGATCTTAGAGCGATGCATGCAGTGGCTGGCTCAAAAATGGGACCAGCTCGATCGCGACTATCCAGGCAAAGACCGCGACGCGGTGATCAATCGCGTGGCCCATCGCACCTTTTTGGCTCTAGGCGAGTCTTTCAAAGAGATGGCAGGCAAAAATGGCAACCGCGATGTAGCGTTCCCCGCATTTTATTTCAATGCTCCTAGAGACGATCTAGCGATTTACTCGCGCCACCTCTACGGCGGGACATGGTTTGAGAACGAAAATCCCTTCGAAAAAATGGTGCGCGAGCGCCTCATGAAGATCACGAAGAAGACCAATAAAATCCTCTTATTTTTTGGAGTAGTCACTTTCCTCAATGTCATCGGATTTACACTCTTCTACCTTAAGTACCGAAAGTCTTTGCGCCGCGCTTAGAAAAGGTTTTCTTCCAGGACCCAGCGAGACTGAAGAAGAATTTATCGAGCGCATGCAAAAGTCTGAGTCTTCCCATGCGTCGGCTTGGGACCAGGCCAACGCTGTCTTAGAGCCCTTGATGGGCTTTACCATCGACTGGGTCCCCGTTCAGAAAGCTAAACGTCTTTTCTTTTGGGAAGGTGGAGCAACGTGGATTGCAGAAGATGGCGCGGCCATCATCGAACTGAAAAGCTGGGGCTACAAGCCGACGGAGATTCTCGTGCATGAAGCGGTTCATATTCTGCGCTGCAAATTTCAAGAACCCCGTTTTGAAGAGCACCTGGCTTATGCTACCTCTTCTAAACCCTGGCGGCGTGTTTTAGGCCCTCTCTTTCGAGCACCCAAAGAAACCATCCTCTTTTTGCTAGCTCTTCTTCTTGGCCTTTACGAGCCTCTGTGGATGCTTCCTGTAGTTACCTTTTTTAGTGCACGCCTCATGATCGAGAGAAGAATTTTTCAGCGGTGCGTGAAGAAAGTGGGTTTGCGCCTTACTGCTGGTTTGACCGATAAAGAAATAGCTCGTTTTTCCCGCATGTCTTCACAGCAGATACACACTTATATGAACGAACAAACTAGTCTGCGTTGGCAGACGCTAAGGGGGATCATTTGAAGCGTATTTTATTTATTTTAGCAGCATGCTTGCCGATTTTTATTCTGCTATGGGCCTCTCCACCTCCCAAGTATTACCTTTCGGCGGGTGCGATCTTTCGGAATGAAGCGAGATTTTTAAAAGAGTGGATTGAGTACCATCGCATGATTGGGGTCGAGCATTTTTATCTCTATAACAACCTCAGTGAAGATGATTACCACGCCGTTTTAGATCCTTATATCAAAGAAGGAGTTGTAGAGTTATTCGAATGGCCTCACCAAGCAAAAAAGCATAAACATTGGAACAAAATTCAATGCGGCGCCTATTGGGATTTAGTCCAAAAAAAGAAACACGAAACATTTTGGCTCGCAATTATAGATACAGACGAGTTCATTGTGCCTACAGAAACGCACGATCTTCGCACTTTCCTCAAAGGGTATGAAAAATACGGAGGGCTCGGCATCAATTGGCAACATTACGGTAATACCGGGCTAACCGAGCTGAAAGAAAATCAAACGTTAATCGGAAGTTTAACAAAAAAAGCTCCCACAGATTATTATAGAAACAAGTTTGTTAAATCCATAGTTCAGCCCAAGCTTGTTGAAAAGATTACACAGCCCCATTACTGCCGTTATAAAAAACCTTACTACCATGTTACGGAAAACAAAGTTCCCTTTCCTCGAAAAAGTCTATCGGAGACTGTGAGTGTTGAGAAAATTCGTATCAATCACTACATTTACCGTGATGAAAAATTCTTCTACACCGAAAAAAGAAGACGTGTTGCCGATTGGTTCCCCACCGCGGCTCCGCTCGAAATGAACCCTGAATATGTGGCTCTTGAAGATAAGGTCATCTTCCCGTTTATTCCAGAGCTTGAGGGACGACTAAAAAAATAATGAATCACATTCGTGTCACGTATTTGCTTATCGGTGCCAACATCGTCATTTTCCTGGCGATGGTAGCCTCCGGTGTCTCCTTTTTCTTTCCCGGTGCGGAGGAGATTCTCAAATGGGGCGGCTGCACAAGTAAAGCCCTTTTACATGGAGAGCCTTGGAGACTTATCTCCTCGATGTTTTTGCATTTTGGGATCATCCATCTTGTCATGAACATGTACGTCTTGTACGACTGTGGTTCGCGCCTCGAACCTCTCATTGGAAAGATCCGTTTCTTAGCTATCTATTTGGCTTCAGGAGTTTTTGGAAGTTTAACGAGCCAATTAGTTCATTTGCACGCGCAAAATACGGTCGAAGCAGGAGCTTCCGGTGCTGTGTTTGGCATCGTTGGAGCTTTATTTGCCTTTCACATCACACTACTTCCTGAAGAAACACATTTTGAGAGCTTTAAAAAGTTTTTCACCTTTGTGGGTATCAATCTCTTGTACGGAATGAAATCCGCCAATGTGGGCGTCGCGGCTCATATCGGAGGAGCTGTGAGCGGGATTCTACTCGGATTTGCCTTTTATCCTTCGATGACCATCAAGGAAAAGCCCTACATCAAACCTTTGACGGTCTTTTTGGTTACCTTTTTAACATTTTTTGCTTCGATGAAAACTCTGGACATCATGAAAAGCTCAGATGTCTTTCCATTTAACGCATTAGTGGAAGAAATAGATCTCATTAGAGAAGATATCGTAAAACTCCAGGAACAAATAGCCTCTCAGCCGCCGGAATTTTTTGAATCCAAGATCTTGCCTCAGTGGGACAAAATTGACTCGCTTGCTCAAAAGACAAAGGACTTTCGTCTTTATGGTAAAAAAGCGGAGCATCGCGATTATGTGGTGCAGTGGGTGACACTCCACCGACGAAAATATCACCTTTGTGCTAGGGCAATAAGAGAAGGGACTGCTGCCTACGATCAAAAAATCCTCGCAATCAATAAAGAGATTGAAGAGCTTACCAATCGCTATCAGTAAAGTTGATTAAAATGGTCAACATGGGTGAAAATACTTTCCTCTAAAAGGAGGTTTTTATGAATTCACCAAGTTCTTTAACTACTCCAGGAACTCCCTATTTTACTCCCGCCACTTCTTCAGACAGCCCATTCCAAACGCCAGATAACAGTGTAAAAAAGACGCCGTATAGGACTCGTTTAGTGGAGTGGTTTCAGACACCCTTTGCTAAACAACCCAAAGAAATAAAGCTAGACAATACCGAACTGAAGCAAGAACTCGAATTCATGTATGAGTGTCTTGAAGAATTGGTAGAGGTCTCGGATGATGATCTCTTGAGTTTTGTTCCTTTGCATCGAGAGATTTTGGGATCGATGATATATAAATTTGGCTCGAATATGACGCAGCTCGAGAATGATTACCACAAATATGAACAGCTTTATGAAATCACTTCAGACAGATTTAAGGCGGATGTCTTTAAAGGGTATTTTCCTGTACTCGATTAGGACCTTCTAAGATGGGCAGGTAGCAGCCCTAGAGCAGCGCGGTACTTGGCAACCGTGCGCCTAGCACACAGTGTTCCTTCTTGCACAAGTTTTTGAGCAATTTCCTCATCGGAAAGAGGATGCATTTTATCTTCTTGAGCGATGAGCTCTGAGATTTTCTGCTTCACTGTGCGGCTCGAAACCAGTTTTCCTTTCGACGTAGTGAGTTTAGATGAGAAGAACATCTTCAGCGGGAAAAGTCCCAGATGGCACGAAAGATATTTGTCGCTGACAGCCCGCGAGGCCGTCGATTCATGAAGACCGAGGTCCGCAGCAATTTCTTGCAGCGTGAGTGGTCGGAGTTTTTCTTTTTCACCGCGAAAAAAGTCAGCTTGTTTTTCTAAAAGATAGTGCCCGATTTTTTTGAGCGTATGGTATCGCTTCTCAAGAGAGCGGAGAAGCCATTTAGCTTCCCGCAGGTGATGCTGTACGAACTCTTGTGAGTCGGGAGGGAGATCGCTCCACTCGAGGGACCTTACCTGAAAGGGTGGGAGTAGAGAGGCATTGATCTCGATGTTCCATTTTCCTTCCGTGCCGCGCACGAGGAGATCAGGAATGATAGTGCACGAATGTCCCGGGTGGAATCTTCGCCCCGGATGAAAATCGAGCAATTTAAGATCAGCGGCAATCAGGTGTTTATGCGGATAGCGATTATGTAAAATGGCTTCAAAATGGTGCTCGATGGCTTCATACACAAGCGATTGGTCTTTGCCTTGGCGCTCGAGCTGTAAAAGAAGGGATTCTTGAAGCGTCCTCGCCGCGACACCGGGCGGGTCAAAAGTTTGCATGATATGCAAAATTTTTTCATTTACAACGGCGTCCCCGATGAACCCTCGGTCATCGAGATGCCCGAGAATTTCTTCGACAGAGGCCATATCGTCGGGGGATGAAAAAAAATCTTTGGCTTGAGCCTTAAGATGTTCATAAAGAGTGGGAGAGGAGGCCATTGGTTCGAAAGGAGAGAAACTTTCCTGCGATTCTGTCTCATCCACAGGTTCGCCCATGGGTTCTTGATATTCGAGGAGAGGATTTTGTTCGATATGCGCTTGCACCCAGGATGACAGCTCTACGAGAGGCATCTGAAGAATCTGCAGCGACCTCTGCATTTCTAAAGTCGGGATAAGAGCTTGCTCGGGCTTGTTTTTTATTTCTAGTTTCACAATCTCTTTTATTATATAATTTGCTCCTGATTGTAAATAGTCGTCCCTGATTTAGTGCTTTGGGATTGATGTTTTATGACTTTTGATGAGATTTTGGCACGGCCGAGGCAGGCCACATGCGTAGCTGCATATGGCTAACGAGGACGGGATCAAAATATCGCAAAAGGCAAAAACAGCAACCCAAATTGACTAAATCAGGGGCGACTAGATATGAAATGTGCAATTTTTAGTTGTTTAGGGTTAGGAGATGGCCTTATCGCCTCAGTGCTAGGCCGCAACCTCAAAGAAAATGGCCACGAAGTGGTCATTTTTCATCCCTTTCTAAATCAAGTGGAGCGCTGGTTCCCGGGCATATCTTTCCGGCCGTTTCCTCCTGATTTAACAGAATTTGATCGTTACTTTGTTATTTATGAGAGAAGTCCTTGGATGCAGGCTGTTTTAGATGAATGTCTCTCCAAGTTCCGCGCTCAAACAACCGTCCTAAACCCCATCGCCACTCCGAATACCGACTACCCCTTCTGGGAAGAGGGAAGGTTCGATGGAAACAAGACCTTTGTCGAGAATCTCTATGTATTTTCCCGCGATATTTTGAAATTACCCCACGCGTCTGACAAGTCGGGGCTGGTCATTCCCAGCGAAATTACTCCCCGCAGGTTCCCCCAGCGTGTCATCATCCATCCCACGAGCTCCCGGCCGGGGAAAAATTGGTCGCGTCACAAATTTTTGCGACTGGCCGAAAAACTTAAAAAGGGGGGATTTGACCCTGTATTTACCGTGGGGCCCAAAGAGCAAGCCGAGTGGCCTGAAGGGAAGATATTCCCAAGCCTGGACGAGCTTTTTGTTTTTGTTGCTGAGTCGGGCGCAATGATCGGTAATGATTCGGGTATTGGTCATTTGGCTTCGGCCTGCGGCCTGCCGACGCTAACACTGTGCCGCAACCAGCGAACGGCCGATTTTTGGCATCCTTATTGGGCACAGAGCGAAGTCTGCCTTCCTTCGGGATGGCTCCCTAACATCAAAGGCATGCGGTGGCGAGACGAGAAGTGGCAATGGGGTCTCTCAGTCAGAAGAGTTTATTCGACTTTTTTAAGCTTGGCAAATCGATCGACGAGCGAGCGCGTCGACTCTGTCTGCGGGAAAAAAACATCGTAGGTGAGGCCCAGCGAGGTCTGGTATCTTTTTTGAACGATGCCCACCCCAAAATCGCGATGGTAGACTTCTTCTCCCAGCGCAAAGACTCGTGGCTCTTCCTCCTCTTCTTCCATCACGGGAGGCTTTTGAAAATATTCCGTAGGGATTTCATAGAGAAAGCGGCTCGGCGTCATCATGCGCGGCGTGCCCCATAAAAAACGGCTACGCGCAGCGGAGAGAAAAAGGTGTTTTTTCGCCCTTGTCATGCCGACATAGCAAAGACGCCTCTCTTCTTCCAGGCTATCGGGATCTTCCTTGGAGTTGATGTGGGGAAATAAATCCTCTTCCATCCCGACGAGAAAGACAAGAGAAAATTCGAGACCTTTGCCATTGTGCAGGGTCATGAGCCGCACAGCATCTTTCGATGTGTCGCTTTCATAAGAAGAGCGCAGCGTCAATTCTTCGAGAAATTTTGAAAGAGGTGTGTCGTCATTTTCTGCGGCTTTCGAGACAAGTTCGGCGAGGTTCTCGCGGCGCTCAGCAAAAGAAAGAGGATCTTCTCTTAAATAATCGATGTAGCGAGAACGTTCGATCGCTTCCGAGAGAATGGTCGAGAGAGCCGTCTTTGCCTGCACCATTTCTCGCAGCTGCAAAATCGTATCGACGTAGTGTTTGATCCCCTCGTATTGTTTGGTCGAGAGTTTTCCTTCGAGTCGCCTTTCCACGAGCGCTTGGCACACCTCAAAAATGGATCTGCTGTGCAGCTGGCTTAAATCCTGCAATTTTTTGAGCGCTGCCTCGCCCAGCCCCCGCTTGGGAAGGTTGATCGTGCGAGAAAAAGCCAGAAAATCTGATCCCGAGACGACCATTCTAAGGAGCGCGAGGATATCTTTGATCTCGCGCCGCTGATAAAAAGAGAGCCCGCCGATAATCACGTAGGGGATTTGCTGCTTTAGCAAATGATCTTCCATCACACGCGACTGAAAGTTGGTTCGGTAGAAGATGACCATATCTCTTAAATCGTGCTGACTGCGATATTTTTCGATCTGCCGCATCACAAAATTCGCTTCATGGCGTTCATCGGGAAAAATCTGAAATCCAATTTTTTCTCCTGGTCCGAGATCGCTCCACAAATGCTTTTCATAGCGGCCTTTGTTGTGCGCGATGAGGGCATTGGCCGCGTTGAGGATCGTGGTTGTACTGCGATAATTTTGCTCGAGAGGAATGATAAGGGCGCCAGGAAAATCGCGTTCAAATTGCAAAATATTGTGGATGTTAGCGCCTCTCCAAGAATAGATCGATTGGTCCGGATCACCGACGGCAAAGACATTGCGGTGCTGGGCCGAGAGCAGCTGGATGATCGCATGCTGCGCCAGGTTGGTATCTTGATACTCATCGATCAAAATAAAGCGCCAACGTTTCTGATATTTTTCTAATATCAGCGGCTCTTCGCGCAGAAGCCGCACTGTTAAAAAAAGGAGATCATCAAAATCGACAGCGCCGTATTCTTTGAGTTTACGCTGGTAAAGATCGAAGGCGGGATCTTTCAGCTCGCTCAAATTGTTTTTGGCCGATGAAATCTCGGCCCGCTTGGCTTTAACAAGCCCCTTTTCTTCACTCAAATTGAGCTCACTTAGACATTCCTTCAATAGCCGCTCGCTATCTTCTTCATCGTAGATCGTAAAATCCGTCTTGTATCCCAGAGCATAAATAGATTCTCTGAGCATGCGCGCACAAAGACTATGGAACGTTGAGGCGAGCACTTCTTTTTGAGCGATCTGCAAAATCCGGTGGCGCATCTCATCGGCCGCCTTGTTCGTGAACGTCACGGCGACGATTTCATCCGCTGGAACGCCCAGCTGCAAAAGATAGGCGATACGAAACGTAACAACGCGTGTTTTCCCAGAACCTGCTCCCGCGAGCACAAGCGCTGGTCCCTCGACATGATGAACGGCGATTTCCTGCTGGGAATTTAAGTTCTTCTGCATCTTAGCGATCATAACTCTCTCCTAGAAATAACACAAAGACGTATGTACTGGTTGGCAGAAGAGAAAAACAGGATGCAAAATTCTATTAATCCTTTTTTCCTATAAAAATTTAGAGAGTTATCCAAGAGTCCAGCAGCTTGCTGGATTCTTGTTTGCTATACCCGCAATCCCATTTCTTCAGCGAGGCCTTTACATCAAAGGCCGTCGAATTTCCCCTTCGCGCACGCCGAGATTGCCATAGCGGTGGTAGTCAAAGCTGATGGCGATTTCTCGGAGGTAATGGAGGAGTTCAAAACGCCCCGAGGCTAGCACAGGTGCTTGGGCCAGGTGGGTGGCCGATTCGGCGGCGGCTTTTTGCAGAGCCGCGCTGGGGATGGAAAGAAGGCGCACGCGGCGGAAGACGCCTAGCCTTACCCTCTCAATAAAATGTTCATTCGATTCTTGAACAATTTTGAAGAGCGGAACGAGGTGTTTCCATTGATCGGTAAAGCCCAGCTTTGTTTCGCCTTTGGACCAGCTGATTTGGATGGGTGTTTCGCACGACAAAGCAGCAGCACACGCGCGCAGGATATCGAGCGCATTGTCACTGCCTTGGATGCGCAGCACAATTCCGTGATAGGGCCGGTAGCGGAGGAAATTATCTTGCCCGAGGACTTTAGAGGGATCGTGGTCGTGTAAAAAGCGCTTCGCCCAAAAGGCATAATTGGCAGTCGACCCGTACCACAGTCCCACTTCTTCAGTCGAGAGATGGATTTTTTGGATGAAGTGCGTGAGATTTTCAACGAGAGGCGGCAACGGGCATTTTTCTTGCGGAAGAGAGACTTGCGAGGCGATGGCCATCTGAGCTACGTAATTGGGACCGCCCGCCTTCGCTCCATGACCAAACCCGGAGGCTTTACATCCTCCAAAAGGCTGACGCCGAACGATCGCGCCGGTGATGCCGCGATTGATGTAGAGATTGCCGGCTTCGATTTTCTCGAGCCACAGGCGCTGCTCGCGCTCATCGAGGCTTTGAAGTCCTGAAGTGAGTCCATACGGAGTTGCATTAGCAAGATGGATCGCGTGTTCGAGATTTCGCGCGCGCATCACAGCGAGGACGGGACCGAAGAGCTCCGTTTGGTGCATGAAACTTCCCTCTTTGACTCCCAGCTTTACACCGGGAGACCAAAGAGCGGGATTGTCGGGATCTTGACGGGGCTTGACCAGCCATTCTTCTCCTGGCTCCAAGCTGGTGAGGCCGCGAAGAAGAGCCGGCCCTGGCTCATGGATGAGAGGGACAACTTTTGTGGAAGGATCCCATGCAGACCCCACGGTTAAAGAAGAGACAGCATCTTTGAGTTGGCGGCGGAAGAGCGGGCTGTCGTAAATCTCTTGCTCGAGGATAGCAAGACTTGCTGCGCTACACTTTTGCCCGGAGTGACCAAAAGCGGAATGGACGAGATCTTTGATCGCCAGGTCGTGGTCAGAAAGTGCGGTGATGATGATCGCGTTTTTACCGCCGGTTTCTGCTGAGAGGTCGATACTCGGCCGCATTTTTAAGAATAGACGAGCTGTCGATGTGGCTCCCGTCAAAATCACGGCACTCAGACGGGGATCTTGAATGAGTTGGCTGCCGACAGGATCATCGGGGCATGTCAGAAATTGCAGCACAGTTTTGGGAAAGCCCGCTTGCCACAGCAAATTGACGAGAACCCAGCCAGAAAGCACAGCTTCAGGAGCGGGTTTGAAAATCACGCAGTTTCCTGCTACGAGAGCAGCTAAAATGCCGCCAGCAGGAATCGAAATCGGGAAATTCCAAGGAGGAGCAACGAGTACGGTTCCTTTGGCTTTCCACGCAAGGTCTTTACAAGCGTCCATTTTCTGCATGCTGCGCAAGTAGTAGTCGGCAAAATCTATGGCTTCGGAAATTTCAGGGTCGGATTCTAAGACTGTTTTCCCCCCGTCGGCCATCATCACGCCGATGAGGTCGTCTCTTTTTTCGCGCATTTTTTGCGCAGCGTTTGCAAGCATTGCGCATCGATCGGCTACGGATGTTCTGGACCATGCGTTTTCGGAGCCTTTGGCCGTTTTGAGAGCCTCATCCACTTGAGGCCAGCCGGCCATTGAATATTTATAAAGCAGAGTCCCCGGGCGCGACGGATCAAACCCCTTTCCGCTGGGATTCTTTTCGTGAAACTCATGTCCATTAATGACAGAGGGGATCGGCTCGATTTTTTTTGTTTTCCAAGTTTGGATAATGTTCTCAGCCCACTGCCGATTCACCTCGAGAGAAAAATCGGTATCGGGTTCATTATCAAATGGCGCTTTGACATCGAGACCAGAAGGCGTTTCGCTTCGATTTTGATGGCGGCGGGGCCCCATCGGAGTCGTCATCATTTCTTCGCAGGATTGCTGGAAAAATCGTGCTTGCTCGTCCCAGTCAGCCGTTTTTGTTTTCAGCCCAAACATGTGACGTAAAAAATTGTCGGGGCCTGTGTTTTCATCGAGGCGGCGGATCAGGTAGGCGACAGCGCTTTGGAAATCTTCCTTGGTGGCGACGGGACAGTAGAGGAGAATTTCCTTCGATAACTTTTGCACGACTCGGCGCACATGATCGGCCATTCCTTCGAGCATTTCGAAATTGACTTCGTGCTCGACGCCGTGTTCGGCGCGCAGGATCAGACCATAGGCGATATCGAATAAATTGTGGCTCGCGACTCCTAAGTGCGCAGCTCTAGCATGCGAGGGAAGGCACCCGTAAGCCACCATCCGCTTGTAATTGGCATCGACTTCGATTTTGTCTCGATAAGGAGCTTGTGGCCAAAGGCGCAGAGATGATTCAAATTGCTCCATCGCGAGGTTCGCGCCCTTGACGATCCGGATCTTGATTGGCGCTCCCTTTTTCTTAACGCGGTCCATGGCCCATGCCGTGAGATCTTTTTGGATTTCATGGCTATCGGGCAAATAAGCTTGGAGGACGATCCCCGCTGAAAAATCGTGGAATTCCTCCTCGCTGAGGACTTTCTTAAATAGATCTACCGTCAAATGGAGATCTCGATATTCCTCCATGTCCAAATTGACAAATTTTGGCGTTCTTCGGCCATCGGGGTGGCGGAAGAGATTGTTTTTGGCTGCGCGGTAGAGCTGCTTCAATCGATCGGAGAGAACATCCAGTGATTTTTCCCAAGCCAGCAGGTTGATCTGCGAAAAAATCGTCGAAATCTTTATCGAAACGTATTCGATGTCTTCCGACTCCAAGTCTTTTAAATATACGTTGAGCCTTTTTATAGCCTCTTCTTCTCCAAGGATAGCTTCTCCCAGGTGATTTAAGTTGAGCCGCACACCCTCAGCGCGCCTTTTGTGCATGTGTTTGGAAAGAGCCCTTTTCTCTCCTGGTAAAATCACAGCTCTAGTTTCTTTGCGAAGCTTTCTCCTCACAAAAGGAATGAGCACAGCCGATAGAGCTTTCCCCAGTATTTGAAAAGCGACCAGTTGAAAACGTTTACTCCATGACAAATAACGAGGAATGCCAAAATAGTTCAGGAGGTAGCACAATTGATCGGCAACTCTGCGACTTTTATGACTGCGGAAACACTGATCCGTCATGTACATCGTGAAGGCCTTCCCGCGCGGATCTTTCATCATCCGTGCGAGTTCTTCTAGACGCTCCTTTTCTTTGCCTGTCTGCGAGCGCTGCGCTTCATCGAGTAGAAGACCTGCGAGTTCCACTGCCGATTTTTGCCGTTCTTTGGGCGTCAGGGATTTTCCCCTCACCTGATCGAGGAGTTCGATCGCTTCTTCCAGGTGGTAAAGTTCTTGATGCAGCTTGCCCATATCTCTCCCATAACAAAGCAAACTATTTTTTACACGTATGATTGACACGAATAGACAGGAATCCTAGAATGACACTTCCAAACGGAGGAGAGAGATGGAGCAAATCAAACCCCTAGGCAATCGGGTACTTGTTAAACGCGCAGAAGCACAAAAGTCCAAAGGCGGTATTTTACTGCCCGACACCGCTAAAGAAAAGCCCCGCAGAGGACAAGTTGTCGCCGTAGGTCCTGGCAGAATCGATGAAGAAGGTAAATTGCAACCTTGCCAAGTGGCTGTGGGTGATGAAGTTGTCTATAGTCCCTACTCTGGAACGGAAGTCGGATCTGAAGAACATTTGCTGATCTCTGAAGATGACATTTTAGGAGTGCTCGTATGACGAAGATGATGCAGTTCCATAGCGAGGCGCTCAAGTCTGTTCTGAGAGGTGTGAAGACACTGGCGCGCGCAGTTTCCGCGACGCTGGGGCCCAAAGGCCGCCATGTCATGATGGCCAGGGGCTCTTCGATGCTTTCGACCAAAGACGGCGTCACAGTTGCCAAAGAAATCACCCTGAAAAATAAATTCGAAAATATGGGAGCTCAGCTCGTCAAAGAAGCTTCTTCCAAGACCGCCGATGTTGCCGGTGATGGAACAACGACGGCGATCGTGCTCGCAGAGGCTATTTATAGCGAAGGATGCAAAAATGTTATCGCCGGCGCCAGTCCCATGAGCGTCAAGCGCGGCATCGACAAAGCTGTAGAGAAAATGCATGAAGCCCTAAATGAGCTTGCGACAAAAGTGACGAAATCCGAAGAAATCCAGCAGATCGCAACTATTTCTGCGAACAATGATGCAGCAATCGGTGCCCTCATTGCGCAGGCGATGGACAAAGTCGGCAAAGACGGCGTCATCACTATCGCAGAAGGAAGGGGCATCGACACTACGCTCGAGGTCGTCGAAGGTCTGCAATTTGATAAGGGATATCTCTCGCCCTACTTCATCACCAATCCTGAAAAAATGACAGCCGAGCTAGAAAATCCATACATCTTTATCACGGATCAAAAGATTTCCAGCATTCAAGAGATCGTGCCTCTTTTAGAAAAAGTGATGGAAAAAGGACCCCGCCCTCTTCTCATCATCGCCGATGATGTCGATGGCGAGGCGCTCACAACTCTGGTAGTGAACAAAATCAAGGCGAGCCTGCCCATCTGCGCCGTGAAAGCTCCCGGCTTTGGCGACAGGCGCAAAGCCATGCTCCAAGATATGGCAGTTTTGACAGGAGCGACCGTGATATCCACTGAAGTAGGACTTTCCATCGAAGAGGCAACTCTAGAGCATCTTGGTAAAGCCAAGCTTGTGAAGATTGGAAAAGAAGACACCGTCCTCGTGGATGGAGCGGGGCATGCCAAAAAAATCGAAGAGCGCAAAAATATCATCCGTGCCGAAATCGAGCGCTCCACTTCCGATTACGAAATCAAAAATCTAACCGAGCGCCTTGCTAAACTTGCGGGGGGCGTTGCGATCATCCACGTGGGTGCTCCCACCGAGACGGAGATGAAAGAGAAAAAAGCCCGTGTCGAAGATGCTCTGCATGCCACACGCGCGGCGGCCCAAGAAGGCATCGTACCCGGCGGAGGCGTTGCGCTCTTACGAACTATCAAAGCATTGGACAGCTTGCAACTTTCTCCAGAAGAAGCCGTCGGCGTTGAAATTATGCGCCAGGCAGCTTTTGCCCCAGCCATTGCCATTGCAAACAACTGCGGAAAACAAGGCAACCTCATCGCCGAAAAGATTTTTGAGAGACAAGGCTCTTGGGGCTACAACGGTCTTACCGATGAATTTGCTGATCTGATGAAGGAAGGCGTCGTCGACCCTGTCCTCGTGACAAAAAGTGCGCTAGCCAATGCCGCATCCGTCGCTGGACTTCTCATCACCATCGCCGCCATGATTACCGACAAACCGGTTCCCAAACCCAAAATGCCTCCAAATCCCATGGGCATGGGTGGAATGGGCGGAATGGATGACATGATGTGAAAAAGTTCGTATTTTTGCTTTGTCTATGTGTGCCTTTTTTTGTCGGGGCTCATCCTCTAGAAAAAGAACTTGCCGTAGCTAAACAGGCCGCTCAGCTCGCAGGCGAGCAAATCATGCATGCTTACAACTATGAGAAAGATTGGCATGCTTCCGCCCGCGCTCACATGGCAGCCAATAATGCTATTTTGAAGCACCTGAAGAGTAATTTTCCGAGTCATGCTTGCAAGACGTACGATAATATTCAGGCGCTTGGTGACGATGAATGGTGGGAAAAAAATAGCATTTGGTACTTTGAGGCTATCGACGGATTTGGAGAATTTTATAAAAAGGATCCTCAGTTTTGCGTGGTGATAGGACTTGTCAGAAACGGCCTCCCCTTTTTAGGAGTCTATTATTTCCCCGCGACCGATACATTTTATTGGGCCATCAAAGGTGAGGGGGCTTTCAAACAACAAGGATCTGGGCCCGTTGAAAAAGTGGAAAAGAAATCCCTTGAAGAGCCTATATCGCTGTTTACGTATCGCAAGTCGATACCGGATATTCGAAAATTATTCCCTCCCCTGCTAGGGCGTATCCTGACAAAGAAAGAAGAAGACAATTTATTCTACGACATCCGAAGCATAGGTTACCGTGTTTGTCGGATAGCAGAAGGACATGGAGATGTTTATGTCACAGCCAAATACCACGGGCGGCTCTGGAATTTAGCCGCCGCGCAAGTTTTATTAGAAGAAGTGGGTTGCTATATTTCCGATCTGGAAGGAAAGCCGCTTTTTTATAGAGATCCTATCGGCCGCATTCATAAAGGTGCTATCTTATGCGGGGATAAAGAACTTCAGCAAAAGATAATTACTACTTTTCGAAAGTAATAAAAGTTAAACGCTCACCGCCGATATTCATTTCAGCTCCCCATGAATATTCGGGTGGCAGTGAAAATCTTTTTTCTGGCGTTGTTTTTTGAATCGCTTTTTCAATTTTAGCAATTAAATGAGAAATACCATTGCTAATGAAAGATGTGATTTTAGATGGACTGCTGAAAATAGGTTGAATAATAGATGTCATACTTCTCCTGCGTAAATAGGTTTTTGCGTGATAAACCAATACCAATTTGTACGTCCCTGCTCGTTCGTAACTTTGTAATCAACTCTTTCAGTTTCCCAGCGGATGATTTGTTTGGGTTTTTCTACTTCGGGAGGGGTGGGTTTGCGAGAAAAGATGCTTGCAATCCATGAAAAGAAAGCAGAGATGTTGATTTTGTTTTCTGGTTCAGGAGCTGGAAGACATTTCGGAATGTAGCCCTCTGAATAAGTTTTCGCAAAGTCTGCGCTGATACAATCTAGTTTGGGTTTTTTCTGAAAAAGATTTTTAATTCTTTCGATCAGACTAGAGATGGGGGAGCAAGTCGGTGCAGCCTGTTGAGTTGTATTTCCTGTTGATCGGAGTTCTATACTTTGAATCATATTATCCTCTTTTGCAACAATTCTAATTCAATAGTGTTAAACAATTATAAATAAAGGTTGTTTTTTAATTATTTAAGTAACTAAAGGTTAAGGGCTTAAGATTGGTTGGGATTGATACTTAACGATTTAAGTTTTTTTCCAAAAAGCAGGAATAAATAGGACTAATAAGGAGAAGTACTCTAAACGGCCCAAGGCCATAGAAACTATAGAAACAATTTTTGAAAAAGGGGTGAGAAAAGCAAACGATCCAAAGGCCCCTGTCCCTCCTAATAAGAGACTATTATTATTGATCATGCAAGAGATTACGCCGAGAGCTGTTTGAGGATCATTTTGGTCCATGATGAGTAGGTAACTTCCGATGATGACAACAGCGATGACAACACAAAAAAAGGTGAGCGTCGTGATGGCCATCTTATCAGAAATTTCTCTCTCTCCTACTTTAACAATGCGTACGAGTTCAGGCCGGAAGAGCGTTTCGATTTTTCGTTTGATCACTTTTAGAATAATAACATACCGCGCAATCTTGATACCACCCGTTGTCGATCCCGACATTCCTCCGATGTACATGAGAATGAGGATGAGCAGCTGGCAAGTATAAGGCCACATATCGTAGTTCGAAATGAAAAACCCTGTCGATGTCAGTGCAGAAATAGCTTGGAAAGAGCCATTCGCCAAGGCACTCGTCAAAGAGTAATAATGGTTCGATAATCCTTGAGGCGTGTTCCATAAATTCCAAGACATCAAAAGACATCCTCCGATGAGCACGATGAGATAAAGATAAAATTCAGGTTCATAAAGTCGATAAAATTTACCTCTGAGCGTATGAAAATAAAGGGTAAAATTTAGACTCCCCAATATCATGAAAATGACGATGATGGCCTGAGTGAGTGAATTTTGAAATCCCATAATACCGTTGTTATGCACGGTAAATCCACCCGTTGAAATCGTGCTAAAAGTCAGGGTTACAGCATCAAAAAGAGAAATACGATCATTCGTAAAAATGAGCAAAGCGATTTGCACGCATGTGAGACCCGCATAAATTTTCCAGAGCAAACTGGCTGTTTCTCGAATGCGCGGTGTCATGCCTTCCTTGGACACGCCCGACATTTCGGATTCGAAGAGCATTTTTCCCCCCATGCCAAGAGCCGGGAGAATCGCGATAAAAAGCAGAACGATTCCCATGCCTCCAATCCACTCCATGAAGCAGCGCCAAAAAAGAAGAGGTTTGCCCAGCGCCTCCAGCCCTTCGGCTAAAAGAGCGCCTGTTTTATCCCTCAAAGGTGTAACCGTGCCTGAGAATGTGTAGACAATCGTCGGATCGATCGGATTTTCTGCGATGATCGGAATTTCTGCACCTGATGCGTCATAAGCTTTGGGATGAAGAATCGAAACCCCCGTTGTCGTAAGACCCGACATCGACTCGAAATAGGCATCGATGGGATTTTTCAAAACTCCCGAGAAAAGAAATGGAAGAGAGCCCATCGCCGCCGTGATGAACCAAATCACAGCTACTAGAAAAATGCTTTCTTTGCGCTGAAGCCTTCCTTTGGCACGGGGGCTGACTTTCTTCAACAACAGACCAATGGCTAGAGAAATTCCCATGGTTTCTAAAAAAGCCCAAGTGGCTCCCACATTGAACTCAGGCTCGAGGAAATATTCGTAGATAACGGCGACACCCAAAGGAATTAAAAGACAGACTGTGAGACCCAAGAAAAACTTTCCAAGGACTCTACAGATCTCTTTCATCAGAATAAATTTTCCACATCTTGAATATTCTCAGGACTGCAAATCACGATCGCGGTATCTCCTGCCGCGAGAACATTATTTCCTCGGGGAACGACAATCCCTTTACGATTTTCAACCATCGCGATGAGAAAATTGCTGGGAAATGAGGCGCTGAGGTCTGAAATCGGCGCGCCCACGAGCGAGGACTCGGCCGATATTTTCACTTCCATGATCTGCGCCTGGTTGTCGTAAAGAGAAGCGACGGCGATAACAGCATCGTCATGTAAAATCGTGTGGACCTGCCGCGAAATACTCGCGCGCTCCGAGATCACAAAAGTAATGCCGAGCTGTTGAAGAAGAGGTGTGAAGCTCTCATCCGAAATCAAAGCGATCACTTCCTTGCATCCTTCTTGCTTTGCCAGTGCTGCCGCGAGGATGTTGGTCTCCGTCGAAGGAGTTGCAGCCACAAAAACATCGCTGCTGTGGACATGCTCTTCCCTCAAAAAAGCAAAATCCGTCCCGTCATGGTTGAGAATGGTTGCCTCAGGAAACTTGCGAGACAGTTCTTCTGAGCATCTCGGATCTTGCTCGAGAACCTTCACGGCTATATGTTGCTCTAAGAGTAGTTGACATAAGTGGTGAGCAACTCCTCCTCCACCGACGAGGACGACGCTTTGGATTTTTTTGTTCCCCATTCCAAATAAGCTAGGAAGCTTATGCATCGCATGGGTTTCTCCAATAAAGGTCACTTCATCGCCAGGAAGAAGATGGTCCTGCCCTCGGGGGAAAATGATCGATTCTTTTTTCTCTATTTTCCGGCGAATAAGTCCAACCAGCAGATGGTCGCTCACATGAACGCTCGCCAGAGGCTTTCCGGCGTATTCAAAATTCTCAGGAATGACCATCGTTCGCATCTGCACTGTTCCATGCGCAAAATTCTCGATCGCGATATTTCCTGGATTGAGTATCGCTTTAAAAAGATCGTGCGCAACGATCATCTCCGTGCCCAAAATATGATCCACGGAGAAAAGACGATTGAAATCGAGCCGGAAAGGATCCAAAAAGCAGCTTTGCCGGATGCGGGCTATCGTCTTAGGGTACCCTAGATTTTTCGCCAGCGTGCAGGCAACGAGATTAGTGGTGTCATCGCTACTCATCGCGATAAAAAGATGAGGCGAAAATTCGAGCAGATCTTCCAAAAGCCGCCAATCAGTTCCTGATCCCAGCCTTGTCGCCACATCTGCCGAACGGCTCATTTTTTCCAACGCCTCTGGACTGTGATCGATAATGATCACATTATGTTCTTCTTGAGAAAGAACCGTAGCTAAATAAGAACCAACGCTGCCCGCTCCCAGAATGACGATATTCATATTAGATTCTCTACTATAATCCTCTCCTAGAACGAGAGCAAGCAAACAATAATTTTAATCTATGTTCCCCTTGCTAAAAACAGGGCGTCTCAGGGAAAATAAACAAACGTGCACTGGTAGCTCAGCTGGATAGAGCACACGGCTACGAACCGTGAGGTCAGAGGTTCGAATCCTCTCCGGTGCGATTATGTTTCTCGAGGTCCATGCCTCCGGCCCCGCCGACACCAATTGCATTCTTCTGGGCTGCCCCGTAACAAAGTCAGCCGCCCTCATCGACGCGCCTGCCGGATGCCTCCCCTGGGTGACAAAGCACGTCAAAAAGCATCAATTATCTCTTGAAAAGCTCCTCCTAACCCATTCCCATTGGGATCATATCGCCGACTCCAAAGCCCTCAAAGACCATTTTTCACTCGATATCTACGTCCATCCCGAAGATGCTGGCAACCTCGAAAACCCTGGAAGCGACGGGCTGCCCCTCCTTTTTGACATCGACGGAGTAAAGCCCGACCATTTTCTCAAAGACGGCATGATTCTCACCATTGGTAGCCTTTCTCTCCAAGTTCTCGACACACCTGGGCATACCCCCGGATGCGTCTGTTTTTGGCTTCCCGAACAGAAAATTCTAATCTCGGGCGACACCCTTTTTCAAGGAACTATTGGCAACCTCAGCTTTCCAACAGCCCGCCCTTCCCTCATGTGGTCCTCCCTCAAAAAACTCGCCTCTCTCCCTCCTGACACCCACGTCATCCCTGGCCACGGTCCCCCAACAACCCTCTCCGCCGAATCCTGGATCTCCCACGCAGAAGAATTCTTTTAACTGTCGGGCTCTGCGAGCCCGCTAGAATAAGATTTTGTTTTTGGTTACCCATGACATGTCGGGGGCTACGCCCCCAGCTGCCCCCTTGAGCCGACAACAAACTCGCCAAATCGGATCCTCCAACGCTACGGCATGCAGAGCATCGCCTCACTCGTTCGGACCGATTTTGCTTCGTTGTAGCGGCCGCCGGCTGCTCATTGCGCGTCCTTTTCGCTGCGCTCAAGTTCGCGTCTTTTCGCAGACACAGTTAAGAATGTAAGATATTTCTCTACACTCTTTGTTATGTCTGCGAGCCGATGCTGCTCTGCCGAAGGCAGGGACAGCGCGTGCGAGCAGCCCTTCAACAACAAGGCGCATCAGATCGCAAAGACAAATCGATCCGATCGAGCGAGGTGATGCTCTGCATGCCGAAGCGAAGGAGGATCTGATTTGTCGCAGCGAGATGAGGCGCAAGGGGGCAGCTGGGGGCGGAGCCCCCGACATGTCTATGGAAATCTGAAAATGAACTCTTTTTACCATCGGGCTCGTAGAGCCCGATCCCCATTTAACTTTGGAGGGTGAGGTAGTCGTAGAGATCTTTGGGGGTGAAGAGGAGGGGGGTGCGGTAGAGGTGGCAAACGCAGGTGGCGGCTTCGATGAGGGTGGCATTGCCAACGCCGGGCATGCAGATCGCTGAGAGCTTGCGGGGAATTTCTCTTTTGCGCAGCATTTGGAGTCCAACCATGTAGTCTTCGATGCTAAATCCCTCTTCCTCGATGCGAAAAAAGATCAAATCTCGTTTAAAAAGAAGAGTTTGGATAGCATAGGAAATGCCTTCTGTACCTGCGGGCGGATGGCCGAAAACACGGAGGAGTTCTTCCAGCGATGGGCACACAGTCGGTATGCGGAATTGTCCGCTCTGAGCTTCTCCAAAGAGAAATACGGTCTTCATATTCCTCTTCCTTGGCATATCAAGAAATTATTTTAAAGTTTATTTTGAATCGAGGATTTAGATAAGGTGCGGATATCTATGCTGCTGGGTCTTTTGTCTTTTTTGGGGACTTTTTGTCCGCTATTTGCGGCTGCGATCCAGTTTTATACGCTCACATCGGGTGTGCGCGTCTGGGTACAGGAAAGCACCGAGCCTCCAGAGATGATCTCTTTACGCGTTATCGAGGAGGGAAAAAAATATGGCCTCGATGTATTTGGTCAAGATGCTGGAGAGATCGATCGATTTTTCACACATGTGAAAGCCCATGCCACGTCTTCCTTTGATGTGATCGCTGTGGGAGATTTAGAGGGAAAAGCTTTTGTGTCATGGATGGAAAATAAAATGCAGGGGCTTCCTGCGTTTTTGGGCAAAGAAAATCCCTCCCAGGTGAGGTATAAGGAAAATTCTGAAGGATCATTGGCAGAAATCTCTCTTTTCTATCCTTTAGCGGTATCTCCCATTACGAGCGAAGAAACCTTGAAGCAATTTTGGTGTGCGGTTGTTTTTCGTCAGCTATTCGGAAAAAAACTCCAAGCTTCATTAGATGGCTCAGCAAGCGAGTGGGATAGTTCTGGCGACACCTTCTTTTTTCCTCAAAAATCTTGCGGTGGCAGAGTTAAATGCTTTCCTAGCGAGCGTCTTGATGTGCTCACAAAATTGCTGATAGCCGTTCAAGAGATAAAAAAAGAAGGATTTACCATTCAAGAATGGAACATTGCCAAAGCAGAGATGATCAAGAGAGTGAAGGCAACCCTGCGTCTTCCTCCCGACAGCGCTGTTTTAGCGACCTACTTTTCAGAAAATGTTGCCAGCGGAATCACTTACTGGCCATCTTACCCATTCTTTGTGAGTAGTTCTGTCCAAGTGTTAAAAGATCTCCCTCGGTCCATGGTTCATCAAATCGCAAAGAGCGTCATCGTTGATAAGGAGCGTCTCATTGAGTATTCAGGGGCGAAAATTAGCGAAGGTGAAATTCAAAATGCCTTAATGCTGTATGGGGCCGATACATTTGATCTTCCCGTCTTGGAGGAGCAGGGAAATACGTCTGATGAAGCGCTGGCTCCCTATAATGCCATTCCGGTAACAGAAGCCGAAGAGAAACTCGTATGGGAACTGATCGATAAATTGGGAAATAAGAGCATCGTTGGTCTAACATTTGCCGCATTTGAGATGAATAGGCTGGGGGACAAGGTCAGACACATTCATCCTTTAAGATTTTTAGGATATATCTTTTCCGATCCCTATCTGAAAAAATGCATGAAAAAAGCGTTTGAAAAAACGCTCGTGCGAAATGAATTTGTCAAGGGCTTGTCAGAGAAATTCCACAAAGAATTTGCCCAAGACAATGTTTACCAGCTCGTTCCAGGATTCTGCAAAAAGACAGGCGCCGATCCCGATGAGGTCAATAGCTTTATCCAAGCATACCAGTGGCAAAGCCTTGTTGAGTACCTCATCAATCTCTGATCTTGACGAAATAATCGAGTATTAGTACTTCAAAGTTATGCAGCGCAGTGTCAATTACATCTTCTTCGGGATCCTCTTTGCCGTTTTATCTTTTCTACACGTATATCAGATTTTCTTGGTTGACGCGGGATCTTACTTCCACCGATTTTTTTATAGCATCATTGCCATAGGACAGACCTTCATCGAAGTGGGCGTACTCATGCTCATAGGCCACTTCCTCGTCCGAAAGTATCCAAAGACCTTCCATCCCCTCTTCATCATCGGAACCTTTGTCATCTTTTTGATCCACCTTCTCGATTTTCCTCTCGTGCGCATCATGGGATGGTCGATCTGGTATGTGCTCGATTTTGTCGCCGCTGAAAGCCTCGACAATTTCATCGAGATGCTCCTCGCTAGCAATATCACTCTTCAAACGTGGTTTGTAGGAGGGATCGCAGCGCTGGTCCTTCCTGTAATCGGCGTGCTCTTCTTTCGCTTCACCGACCAGATAGCGCAAAAAAAAGCTGTGAAAATTTCGTATCCATGGACCACGATTTCGATCATCGCGGTGGCCCTGTTTCTTTCCGTCTTTGATTTTCGCACAGGTACGATCATTTCTCCCGATGATGACAGCTACTTTCTCCGCGCGCTTCCGTGGAAAACAACATTTTTTACTGAGCCGTTCCCCATGATTGCCATGCCTGGCACCATGCGTCCGCCTCTTGAGAAAACAGAAGATATAGCCCATCTCGATCTCACTACCACAGAAAAACCGCCCATCTTTCTTTTTGTTATCGAGAGCTTAAGAGCCGATCACATCACCCCTGAAATTGCTCCGACATTCGCTGAGTTCAAGGAAAACAACATCTCCTTCGACCGCTCCTTTTCCGGAGCCAACGGGTCTCAAAATTCGTGGTATTCGATTTTTCATTCCCGCTATCCCTTCGACTGGCAGTGCGACAAGCAAAGAGGAAGTCTTGCTCTCCAAGTGCTCAAAAAAGCCGGATACCAAGTGCATGTCTACTCTTCTGCCCGCCTTGCCTACTACCAGATGGAAGACATCCTCTTTGGAAAAGACAAATACTTAGCCGACACCTTTTTTGATGCCTCGCAAGGAGGACAAGTTCCTGCCCATCAGTGCGATTTAGCCGGTATGGGAAAGCTCTTTGAAGATCTGCAGCACTACAATCTAAACGATGGCCATCTCTTCGTCGTTTTCTTTGACGCCACCCATTTTGATTATAGCTGGCCCGAAGAGCAGCCCTCGCTTTTTGGACCCATCGTCGAGCAGATCAACTATTTCAAAGTCGCCTTCAACCAAGAAAATATCAACGGCATTAAAAACCGGTACTGCAACGCGATTTTCTATCTCGACAGCCTTTTTTCGCAATTCTGCAAAAAAGTAGAGTCCATGGATAACGCAGCGATTATCGTCACCGGCGATCACGGAGAGTCCTTTTACGAAGATGGTCATCTCTTCCATGCTTCCAACTTAAGCCGCGTACAAACCCGCGTTCCGATTCTCATGCGCTTTGGCTCTGCGCCCTTTCCTCAAGATAAAAACCGCCTCACATCCCATGTCGATATTTTCCCCAGCATTCTCAACTACGTCTTTCAAAAGCCCATTTCCTTGTCCGCGTTTGACGGAGAATCGATCTTCCAGCCCCGCAAAAATCCTTTCGTGATCACCGCGCGTTACAACGCCAGCCGCCCTCCCTTTGAATTCGCTATCCACACTGACGATGCCAAAGTGATCCTGCGCTTTCCTCACGAAAAAGAAATCACAAAATCTCACTTTCTCTATATCCTAGGAAAAAAACAGCTCGATGATACACCTTTAAGCTATGACATCAACGCCCTCGAAAAAGAATTTGCCCCCGCCTTCCACTATCTCTTCACTCAAAAGTAAGTTCTTAAAAGGCTTCGATGCTCTCTTTTTTTGGAAAGCCTCTTCGCCCCTTCCCATGCACCCCCTCGCCAAAGCCTTTCTCGATAAGCATGGATGTTTTGCTCCCCATGCTCTTCTTGGCTGGGTCACAGACAGCGACAATGACAAACAAATCTCGTTTCAATTTTTAGAAAAAATTGCGGATTGGCCGCTTCTCTATCGCATCGAATTTCTCGCCAAAGTCATCGCTCTGCGCTCTCTTCAAAAAGGAGATCATATCCCCTTGGAAGACGGATTTACCGTTGACCATGTTTTTTGGCTCGCGCCCGATTTTCCTGCCTTTGGACTCCAAGGGCAAAACACCTCGATTCTTCTTTTCCGCGGCACCGATTTTCGTTGGAAAGGCCGGGCCTCCATTTGGGCCGATCTCGACCTGCGCGGTCCGGGATTTGGCCTTTACCAGAAAAATCGCAGCGAGCTGCGTGCTTGGCTTAAAGGCCGCCAAGCGTGGGCGACCGGTTTTAGTCTTGGCGGAGCACTCGCCGCCTATGCGGCGCTGTATGAGCCTGATCTACTTTTGCTCCCATCTCTTGCCTTCAATGCTCCAGGAGTCTACCGAGCATCCAAAAAAAAGACGCCCGCCGCTCAAATTGTTCATTACGTGAATAAAGGAGATCCCGTCTCTAAAGTCGGCACGCTAATCGGTGAGGTGCATAAGATTGCTTTTCCACGGCCCCTCAGACCCATCGAAGCGCATGTCACTCCCATGCTCTGTCTTTATAATCAGTGACTTGTGGAAAAATTGGGTCACTAGACTGACCCAAGTTGCATTAATTGGGTCATTTTGATAACCTAATTTTATGTATATTCCACAACTTCCTTTAGCCTCTTTGAAGTCTTTAGTATCCCCTGGAAAGGTCATTGTTATTTTTGGCCCCCGACGTGTAGGAAAAACAACGCTGTTAAAAAAGTATCTAGAAGATGAAACCAATTACCTCTTTGTTTCGGGAGATGATATTTTTGTGCGGGATTTTCTCTCCAGCGGCTCTATCGAAAAATTGAAGGATTTTATAGGGGGAAAAGATCTTCTCGTAATAGATGAAGCTCAATATATCGAAACGATCGGTCTCAACCTAAAATTGATTGTGGATCACTTGCCCCATGTTAGAGTGATTGCAACAGGTTCTTCCACTTTTGATCTTGCTTCTCAAGTAGGCGAGCCGTTAACCGGACGAAAGTATAGTTTAAAAATGTATCCCATTTCCCAAATGGAAATGGGACAAATTGAAAATCGCCCTCAAACAAAAGCTCATCTAGAGTCTCGTTTGATTTATGGTTCTTATCCAGAAGTGATTCTTTCGAAGGGAAATAAAGCTCGACAAGAATATCTTCAAGAACTTGTTTCTTCATATCTCTTACGAGATATTCTAGCTTTTGAAGGAATGCAAAAAGCGCAAAAAATTATAGATTTATTAAAACTTCTTGCTTTTCAGATTGGTAACGAAGTTTCATTTAAGGAATTAGGCTCTCAATTATCGATGAGCAAAAACACTATAGAAAAGTATTTAGATCTTCTCGAACAAGTCTTTGTGATTGTTAATGTTCGAGGTTTTAGTCGCAATCTGCGTAAAGAAGTAACAAAAATGTCTCGATATTATTTTTGCGATAATGGAATTCGCAATACATTGATCAACAATTTTAATAGTTTATCAATGCGTTCTGATCAAGGCAATCTTTGGGAAAATTACCTCGTGATGGAAAGAATTAAAAAGCAACAATACCAGCGCCTTTGGAGCCATAACTTTTTTTGGCGCACCTATGATCAAAAAGAGCTGGATTGGGTTGAAGAGCGCGAAGGAAAACTCTATGGCTATGAATTCAAATGGGGCAAGAAGGTAAAGGAACCTCATTTGTGGCGTGAGGCCTATCCAGAAGCATCTTTCGAATGCATCACTCCAGATAACTACTTATCTTTCATTGCCTAGTGCTTTGATTCAAAAACTCTTGTAGGTAGATTTGGTTTGCCTTAGAAAAATCTTGGTTTTTCGTGAATCGATTTGGAACCGCGATCGTGTACATTCCGGCGCCCGCTGCCGCTTCGACGCCTGCCGCGGTGTCTTCAAAGACAACACATTTTGAAGGCGCAATGCCCAGACGCGTCGCCGCTTCGATGTAAATGTAGGGTTTAGGTTTATTTTTTCCTTCCGCATCTTCGTAGGCATCGAGATCGTCGTGTCCTGAGACGATCACATCAAAGGCGTTTTCTAGCCCAATGTGCCGCAAATTGACCAGGATTTCTTCGCGCGGAGCAGAAGAGGCAAGCCCTATTTTCACATCTGGGCGATCATTTTTAAACCATTGCAACACTCCGATCATTTCAGGGATAGGAGGCACACCCTGCCTTTGCAGTTCCCAGTAAATATGGTTGCGTTTTTCGATGACTGTTTCAGGGATATCAACCCCTTTCGAAGTCGCAATCATCCCTAGGATATTTTTTGCACTATGCCCCACGAGCGGCATATATTCTTCAAGAGTGAACACGACATTCACTTCTTCGAGCGCCTTTTGCCAGGCTTGGAACTTCAGGTATTCCGTGTCGACGAGAACGCCATCGCAATCAAAAATGACCGCTTTCATATCTACGGGAGCTGATTCCGAATACAAAAAAGAGAAAAAGCATGTGAAAATAAGAAATAAATATCTCATGCACATTCTTATAGACTCTAAGCTCTTATTTTGCTATGGCAAAATTATGCGCTATAAAATTTTAACTTCTCTTGCGGCCACTAGCCTACTTTTATCAGCCCCGCCAAAAAAATCGGGCCTGCCTCCTAATCGGGATCCTCCAGCACGCTCATCTTCTTCGGTTACAGAAGAAACTGCTCCTCCCCTACTTTCCTTTCCTGCCAATATATCTGAGCCTGAAAGTATTTCCATCGCTGAAAAGAAAGCTCCCTCCCCTTGCCCTTCTGTAGAAAAGAGATCCGACCATAATTCCAGCTACTGGATCAAGATGCGTAATCAAGAGGGAAATGGCGTCGGTTATAATCAGGGGTACAGTTCATTAGATTTCTTTGCGTCGCCAACCAATGGATGGAAAGGCTTATTTCCCTTTTTGGATTTAAGAGGGCACATCTTTAATAACGGAAAATGGGCCGCCAATGCTGGCGCCGGGGTTCGTTGGGTCGGTGGCCACCATGTTTACGGTGTCAATGCCTTTTACGACTACCGACGTCCTCCCCATCACTATACGTATCAACAAGTCGGAGGCGGCCTCGAGTTTCTCTCTGAGAACTGGTCCGCTCGTCTCAATGGCTATTTTCCTATCAGCGCCCGCAAACACCATCTTCATACGGGGTTCCATCACTTCGAAGGTCACCATGCGATCTTTCGACGTCGCAGCGAGTTTTCATTCATCGGAGGCGATCTCGAACTTGAGAAAAAACTCTGGAATAAATCGTGGTTTGCACTAGACGGACTCGTTAAAGGCTACTATTTTGCTGGCAAGTTTGATAAGAAGGCCGTGGGCGGCATGCTAGGTCTCAACGCAGCCTTCACCCGGTATATCACCGTTCAAGGGCGCATGTCGTATGACTCCTTCTTTCACTTCCGCGGCAGTGGAGAGCTAAGTCTTCATATCCCTTTGGGCTCCACGCGCATTCTACAGAAAAATCTTTGCCCGACCGAGCGCATCGCTTTAGAAAAAAGGCTTATCGAACCCGTAGAGAGGTTCGAAATTATCCCTATCGGCCATCATACCCAAAAAAGTCCTGCTCTCGATCCCACTACAGGGGATCCTCTCCATTTTGTCTTTGTCGATAACGCTCGAGGCTCCAGCGATGGTTCTTATGAAAACCCTTATCCTACTCTTATTGAAGCCCAGAATAATTCTTCCCCGGGAGATGTTATCTATGTCTTTGCCGGAGATGGGACTTCAAAAGGAATGGATCAAGGCATTCTACTTAAGTCTGGACAGCGCTTCATAGGTTCTGGGATAGCCCATGAATTTATAACAAAGTTTGGTTCTTTGCCTGTCTATGCCCAAACCTCCATGTTACCCACGGTTACAGCTCCGAGCATAGTTATTGTGAGTGCTGATAATACTGAGATTAGTGGATTTAATATTGAAGATAATATTATAGGTATCAGGGTTCCAAGCACTAACGTTCTGATTACTCATAATGTTATTTCCAGATTAGGAAATAACATTGCTGCTGGTATTGAGATTCAAGATGGTGCTAAAGGGATAACTATCAGAGATAATGTTATACAAGAACTTAGTTCCGTAGGAACTGCTTTTGGGATTATCGTCAACTTAACGGGAACACAGATCTCAGATCTGACAATTGAACGCAATACAATACGGCATCTTACAGGTGCTGATCCTGCCGGAATTGGTTTTGTTCTGAATTCAGGAAATCCGGCTTCGTTTATTTCAGCAACAGTCAGATCTAATACCATTCAGTCGTCTAAAATGGGCATCGACATCGTTCAGACTATGGCGAGTAACTCTTCATTGGTAATAGAAAATAACCTTGTTCAACAAAATGGGAGCTCTGGCCTATTGGCAAGAAATAATAGTTCAGGATTTATGAATATTGCATTGAGTGGCAATGTTTTTGAAAACAATGGGAATGTTTTCGGAGCTAGCATCGAGATCGAAAACCTCAACACGGGAACCTCCTTGGCAAAGTTAGTTGGGAATTCCTGCGACAATGGACCATCTGCTTATCAATTGAAACAGACAAATGGTACTTTTGACTTTCAATCACCCGTAGAAAATAACGTCGGAACTATTAAAACGAATGGAATTATCAACATCATCCAATAATCCCATACTTAGCAGTAGGTCCTAGTCCATCTTCGATCTCTAAAAGTCGGTTGTACTTGGCGATGCGCTCGGATCTCGATAGAGATCCTGTTTTGATCTGCCCCGCAGAAGTTCCCACCGCGATATCGGCAATTGTCGTATCTTCGGTTTCGCCTGAGCGGTGAGAAATAACCACTTTATAACCCGATTTTTTGGCAAAGGCAATGGTGTCTAAAGTTTCCGTGAGCGTGCCGATTTGGTTGGGCTTGATGAGGATGGCATTCGCAACTTTTTCCTTCACGGCTCTTTCCAAAAATTTTTGATTCGTCACGAAGATATCATCGCCGACGATTTGGATGTTTTTCATATTCGCTGTGAGGTTTTTCCATCCTTTCCAATCGTTTTGTTCCAAAGGATCCTCAATCGAATCGATCGGATAAGCGCTGCAGAGTTTTTTTAAATACAGAGTCTGCTCCTCGGCCTTGTCTGCTTGTAGAAATTCTGAAGCAGCGCAGTCGAGCGCGAGGGTGATTTCTTTGCCCGCTTTGTATCCTGCTTTGTGGATCGCTTCTAAAATCAGTTCGATCGCCTCTTCATGCGACTTTACGCGGGGAGCAAATCCACCTTCGTCACCTACAGCCGTCGAATATTTTTTGTCCGAGAGGATTTTTTTCAGCGTGTGAAAAATCTCTGCGCCCCAGCGGAGCGCTTCACGAAACGAAGGTGCATGGACGGGCCGGATCATGAACTCTTGGAACTTCAGTCCATTATCCGCATGCACGCCGCCGTTGAGGATGTTCATCATGGGGCAGGGAAGGAGGCTGGCTTCATCACCGCCGAGGTAGTAATAGAGAGGCATCTGTTTGGAGGCAGCCGCAGCTTTAGCGACGGCTAGAGAAATACCTAGGATTGCATTGGCGCCCAGGCGGGATTTGTTCGGTGTGCAATCCAGCTCTATCATCGCTTCATCGATGCCGCGCTGATCAAAAACCTCGCGGCCTAAAATAGCATCAGCGAGATCATGGTGGACATGATGGATGGCGTTTAAGACCCCTTTGCCTCCGTACCTTTTTTTATCGCCGTCGCGCAGCTCGACAGCTTCATGCTGCCCTGTCGAGGCCCCTGATGGGACAGCGGCACGTCCTTGAATGCCTGATTCTGTGGTGATGATGACTTCGATGGTGGGATTACCGCGAGAGTCGAGAATCTCAAGAGCGTGGACAGAAGCGATATGGGTCATGAGTTCACTCTAACAGGACTTCCTAATTTCTCTCTAGACTAGACTGTAATTAATATATTGATTAAAAATTAGTATTTGTTATAATAAGCTTACCACCCGCATGGTGACCCCATGCGAAAGCCACGGGCTCCGGCCCGTGGTTGTTTTTTTTATCTATGATAATAACTCGCCAAAGAGTCATTTCGCTGATAGACGGATTCAATCTGTACCATGCTATTTTACATCTTGAACGACCAGAACTAATGTGGGTTGATCTTTTTGCTTTGTCTAGACAATTTCTCAAAGCTCGTTCTGAAGAATTAACTCATGTGTATTATTTTTCCGCTTACGCAGAGCATGTTTCCGAGTTGATCAAAGAATGCCAAAAATCCTATCTAAGAGCTTTACAATTAACAGGGGTTCTTAGTGTTCTGGGAAGATTTAAAAATAAGAATCGAATATGTCCTAATTGCAATCATCGTTGGCTGGGTCATGAAGAAAAAGAAACAGATGTCAATATCGCCCTCTATCTTTTAAATCTAGCTTACAAGAATGCATTTGATCGCGCTTTGGTAGTTTCGAATGATTCAGATTTGGCGCCTGCCATCCAAATGGTTCGACAAATTTTTCCAGAAAAAAGAATAACAACTGTTGTTCCTCCTCTGCGAAGGCATAGTAACGAACTGATTGCAGTTTCTTCAGATAAAACGAAGGTGCGAATAGATCAACTCGAACGTTGTTTATTGCCACTCGTCGTAAGAGATGCTTCTGGGCTCATTTCTGTGTCAAGACCGCATGCGTTCATGCCGCATGTTGCGATAACGACACGATAATTCTAGTCTTTTTTGTCCTCTTAGAGAATAACGTGAAATGCAGTTTGTATTTTTCAAAGAGACAAGTTTACATAGAGGAAATCCCCCCAAATGTGCAAATGTCATTTTGGGGGGTAAATGAAAAGGGTGAGGTTTAGAGGAAGGAGCGAGAAGGTTCAGATATCGCAGTTCTCGACGCAGCAATATCCTTCTGCGATATTGCTAAGGAGAGAAATGCGGTAGATGGGCCTTCGCAGCCCTTCGGCTAAACCTCAACATTTTTATTTGCCCCCCTTAGGGGGGCTTAGAATGTACATCAAAATCCCGCCAGCGATGGCGACGTTGAGAGACTCCATAGAACCCGGCATGGGGATCGAGACGGAGGTCGCTATTTTTTTCAATTCTTGTGAGGGACCATGGGCTTCGCTACCGAGGATGAGAGCTAGTGGAGGAGTCGCGGCTGCGGGAGCGCTTCCTTGGAGATCGGCGACATAAAATTTTCCTTTCCACATGGCTTTGAGCTCTTCCACAGTTCCGTGGCAAAGAGGAAGGCGAAAGGTCGCGCCTTTGGCTGCGCGGAGGGCTTTTTCATTGAAGGGGTCGGCGCTGCCGGGGGTCAAAAAAACACCTTCCCACCCCAGAGCTAAAGCTGTGCGCAGAAGTGTTCCAACATTGCCCGGATCACTCACCCCGTCGAGGACAAGCAAATAGTGCGCTGAAGAAAGATCAGCATCGCTAGGAAGATCGACTTCGGCCGCGACTCCTTCAGGGGAGCTAAGGCCTGTGATCTTTTTTAGAATTTCAGGGGTCGCTTCAAAAACTTGCCTACCGCTTAGCTGGGGATAAGGACGATCGATAATTAAAGTTTTTACAGGAGAGAGCTCTTCGACCATCTTGAGACCCACGACGAGGACGCTTTTCTCTTGCTGGCGGGCTTCTTTATCAAGACGAATTTTCACTAAGCGTTTGACAAGAGGATGTTGTAAGCTGGTGATCTTTCGTGGTATCATAGTGTGATGATCTCACAATCGATTTTCACCAGCAAGCGTTTCTGGGCAATGATCGTTATTATTCTGTTCGCTGTTTGGTTTAATCAGCGCCCTTCGCTTAATTTTTCTTTGAGCCGCATTTCAGCGGAGCTCCCGTACAGGGCTGAGTGGGAAGTTGAATCTTCCTCGTTCGATATGGACTCCATTTTTTCTCAAGAATTCCATTACCTGGCTTCGGGATCGCAATCGTATGCGTTTGAGAGCGCGGATGGGAAATATGTCATAAAATTTTTCAAGATGAAGCACCTCCTTTGGAATTTCTGGGATCATTTTCGCCCGGGAGTTGTCGAGAGGCGCACACGTAATTTGGACAGTATTTTCGGAGCCTACAAACTGTGCTACGACCATCTGCGCGAAGAGACAGGGCTCGTCTTCCTCCATCTCAATTCCACTCAAAATCTCCACCGGACTATCACGATTTCAGATAGACTGCATAGGCGTCATGAAGTTGATTTGGATCGGTATGCTTTTTTAGTGCAAGAGAAAGCCGAACTAGTCTTTACCCGCATGGATAGGCTGCGCAAAAAGGGAGACATTCAGGGAGTGTTGAAAGCGCGGGATGCGATTTGCGATCTCGTGCAAAAACGGATTGCGAAGGGTTTTGCAGATCGAGATAAAGCTGTAAGCCACAACTTTGGATTTATTGGCGATCGTCCGGTGCAATTTGATATCGGCAGATTGTACAAAGGAGTCAAGCAGGGCGAATATGAACGCATCCGTCATCGCCTCGAATCCTGGATGCAGGAAAACGGTGTTACCACAGAGACGACTTCTTCAGCTGCTCAATGATTTTTCCGCGGTCGTCGATGCCTTGATTCACGGAGATGCGCTCCGCTTCTTTTAAAAGCAGGCCCATTTTTTTTCCCGTTTCGATTCCTTCTTTGATGAGATGCTCTGCACGGACGATGGGCGCTCCGGATTGGATGCGCATAATGGGTTGCTCGAGGAGCTGTCGATGGCGCGCATGTTCTTCCAGAAAAGTGGTGCGCTGCTCCGGAGTGAAATGAGCTGCGATGATTTCTAAACAGAGGTGCGCGTGGGGATGGGCATAAAAGCGGGCCCATTCGATGGGCTCGAGCTTTTCTTGCCACTTGTCAGGCATATTTAAGAGACTTTTTGCATGGTGATAAAACGTGACAAACTCTTTGTCAGAGCGGGAGAGTTTGAGATATTCGCAGAGCTCATAGAGTTCTTGCAGATTATGGTCAGGAAATAGATCGAGCAGTTCTGCAATGGGCGGCGAGCCTTTGGGAAAATGTTCGATAGCGCGGACGCGCGACTGAATTTCTTCGATTGGAACATCGCGGAGCTTGGGAAAAATGGTGCCGAGAAGTTGAAGCTGATGGAGCGTAATGAGTCCTGAATCAAAATGGGCAAAGCGTGACATCTTTTGAAATTCTTGCCAAATGCGCTCCATCGCCACCGCAGGTAAAAGAGTGGGAGCATGCGCTAAAATCGCTTGCAAGGTATCTGGCTCGATGGGGAATCCAAACCTCGTCGAATATCTCACTGCGCGCATCATGCGCAGGCGGTCTTCTAAAAATCTGTCGTGGGCATTGCCGATAGCTCTGATGATCCCTTTTTTGAGATCTTTTTGTCCCCCCACAAAATCATAGATCTTCTCTTCGAGGGGATCATAGAACATCCCATTGATCGTAAAATCTCTTCTTTGCGCATCTTCTTCGGGCGTCGCAGGATCGATGCCTGTGGGTCTTCTTCCATCGACATAGCCGCGGTCTTTACGAAAGGTTGCCACTTCAAAATGGTGCTCACCTTCCACCACGATCACAATGCCAAACGCGACACCGACAGGAATGGTTTTAGGAAAAATCTTACAAATCTGATCCACAGAAGCCGAGGTGGCAATATCGATGTCATCGGAGGGGTGCTTCATCAAGTAATCGCGCACCCAGCCACCCGCCAGATAAGCCTTGTGGCCTGCTTCTTTGAGCTTTTGGACGATCGTCTTAGCTGCTACGAGTGCGGGCATGTAGGTCACAATAGCAAAGAAGGGAATTTAGGTCTTAATCGTTGCTAAAATGAGCGTGTTCTCTTCTAATCCAGTTATGAATTTCCCTTTTGAGCTTTTTTATTTCTTCTATTAGCTCGTCGGCTTCTGCTTTTGTTGTTTCACCGCTATTGGTGTAGTCACAAATATTCCTCTTGATGCGGCAACTATTAAGATAGTCGGAGATTTCTTGGAAATTTTCACCGAGGATTTCTGGCAGTGCGTCGATAGAAATGCGATGATGTCCAGCTCTATGAGAATTTGTTCTTAGCCCAATAATGCGCAAAAGAATCGTTGCCAGTTGTAGGCCTGCATTGTAAGCAGTTGCAAAGCGCCGATCTTCAGATAGTCCATCGATTTCGGCGTCGGCGAGATCGCGATGAACAATTCTAAAAAGTTGAGCGATTTCTTCTTTGGTACTCTTGTATTCTTTAAGAGTGCCTTCTTCCAACCATTTCTTTAAGTTTTTGATCATTTCCAATAATCCAAATTTTTGGGTTTTTCATTACATCCATGATAAAGTGATCTTTTTGATGAATTTTTTCTCTCACATCTTCCAAATTAAAAATTACAACGTTTAATTCTCGTAAAAGTTGATTAGATAGAGGTCCTAGAATTTTCGAAACTTCTCGAAGAGTTACATTTCCAATAAGAAATAAATCGATGTCACTATCTACAGATTCTTCTTGTTTTGCTGTAGATCCAAAAATAAAGGCTAACTGCACCTTATCATGGAGAGGTTCTAGTAGTTGTCTTATGTTTTCTCCCAGAGCAAATGTTTTAAGAAATAGATTTTTTAAATCATGAAAAGCAGGATGGGTTTTTACAATTTTATAGTAAACCATTCTTCCACGCTTGGAGGCAGTTATGATGCCAGCTTCGGTCAAGGTTTTTAAAGCTCTTTGAATTTGCATTAAGGCTTTATTCGTTTTTTTTGCGATATCAAGTTGATAAAACTCTTGGTCAGGGTTTAATAAAAATAGACTAAGGATTTCGACAAGTGTGGGGTTAGCGAATAGCTTGATCTGCGGGTTCATATGGATACAATACAACAAAATGTTGTTTCATTACAACATTTTGTTGTATTAGGATCATAAATAGCTCTTTTTCAGGCGTTTGCATTTTTGTAAAATGTAGGAAAGCAGAATTTTCCACTTCATGCTATAACATTCTCTTATGCCAAAAATTCAGCGCCTTTCTGAAGAGACGATCAACCGGATTGCCGCAGGTGAGGTCATCGAAAACCCCGCCAGCGTCATCAAGGAACTCATCGAAAACGCCATCGATGCGGGAGCCAGGCACATCATCGTCGAAACCAAAGGAGGCGGATTTGGGCTGATCCGGGTGATCGATGATGGCTGCGGGATGAGCTCGGAAGATGCGATGCTCGCTTTTGAGCGGCACGCGACATCGAAAATCATCTCGTCCGATGATCTTTTTTCTTTAAGTACGATGGGTTTTCGGGGAGAAGCTCTCGCGTCGATTGCTTCGATTGCTGAAGTTACGCTCATCACGGCAGAAGACAGCACGGGAACGAAGATAGAAGTGGTGGGAGGAAAAATTCTTTCTGCAGAGCCATTTCCTCGTAAACAGGGGACGACAGTCGAAGTTCGCTCACTCTTTTTCAACGTCCCGGCCCGGAAGAAATTTCAGAAGTCGCCTGCCGCAAGCAATGCCGAAATCTACAAACTCTTAGTGACACTCTCGCTGGCTTATCCCAGCATTGGTCTGCAACTTCAGTCAGAGGATCGGATGGCGTTTTCAGCGCCGGCCCTCGCAGGTTCTTTTTTTGAGCAGCTCGAGCATCGCCTCGTAGCTACACTTGGTGACAGCGTTGCCTCGCAGGCGCGGATGATCGATAGGGATGGCATCCAAGGATTTTTGGGAGCGTCTCTTCATAGCCGGCCTAAGCGTTCGGGGCAATATGTCTTTGTCAATAGCCGCGCGGTTAGTTCTCCGCTGATTTCATATGCGGTGCGCGCGGCTTATGGGACGCGTCTGGATGAAGATCGCCATCCTATCTTTGCGCTCCATCTGCAGATGCCGCCTGAGATGGTCGATGTCAACGTCCATCCTCAGAAAAAAGAGGTGCGATTTCAAGAAGAGGCGGCGCTCAAAGAAAAAATCCTTCGCGCTGTAGCAGAAACGCTCGATCCTGCTCCCAGTTTTAGTGCACCTCTGGTTTTTATGGAAGCTTCTCCCGAGAGGATGAGCTATCCGCTGGTGTTTCAAGAAACGAAGCAGCAGCCGCAGCTGTTCGAAGAGTGGCATGCAGTGGGCGTATGGAAGCAGTTTCTGTTTGTGGAAGGAAGGGAAGAGGGGCTTTGGATCGTCGATTTGTGTGCCGCGCAGGAAAAGATCGCGCTGAGGCAGCTGACAAAGGACCAAGATGCTCCTTCACAGGGACTGCTTCTCTCCGAGCGTGTAGAGCTCACGGCTGAGGAGACAAAGGAACTGGAACTGCGCAAAGACGCACTGACGAAGATGGGTTTTTCTCTGCAATTGATTGGAAGGACGACTTTTTTGGTCGACGCGACGCCGCCTTTTATCCCTATGGACCAGATCGCAGAGGTTCTCAAGGAACTGGCGGGGGGCGGAGATTTGCCGAAAAAAATCGCCCGCTTTGCGCGGCGAAAAAAACAATTTATGATACAAGAAGCTTTGGCCCTATGGAAGGAGGTTGCCGATGACCCTCAAGATGCCGCGGTCGCTGTTCGAAGAGCGCCTGAAGAACTTGCGCAGCTATTTAAAAAAGCACCGACTTCCAGCGCTGCTCCTCGATAATCCGATCGATATTTTCTATATCACGGGCTGCGAAGTGTCGCTCGGGCGCGTCATTGTCCACCAAGAGGAGGCCAAATTTTTCGTCGATGGAAGATATTTTCAAGCTTGCAGTCAAAAAAGCGCGATCCCTGTGGGACATTTAGCAGCCGCGGATCAGAAAAAATTTGCGGGGAAGAAGGGGAAAATCGGATTCGATAGTGCTTTCACGACTGTGGAGGATGCTGAGAGATTAAATCAGCTCTTTCCAAAAAGGTTAGAGCCCTTAGCATCGCCTCTTAGAAAAATTCGAGCGATCAAGAGTAGCGTTGAACTAGAGATAATGCGAAGAAGCGCCCAGCTGAATTGGAAAGGCTTTTTGCATGTGAAGAAAAAGCTTAAAGTGGGCGTTACTGAAAAAGAAATGGCCTGGGAATTTGAGCGTTTTTGCAGAGAAAATGGGGCGAGTGCTCTTGCTTTTGAGCCCATCATTGCCTTTGGTGAAAATACCGCGATGCCCCACTACCGCGCGGGAGATCGTAGGCTGAAGAAGGGAGATCTCGTCCTCGTCGATATCGGCGTGATGATCGACCACTATGACTCGGATATGACGCGGACGTTTGCCTTTGGAAAGGTCGATCCCATTTTAGAAAAACTCATGACCGTAGTGCGCGCTTCGCATGCGGCAGCTCTCAAGATTTGTAAGCCGGGACAGCGGCTCGGTATGCTCGATAAAGCAGCTAGGGACGTTATGCGCAAAGAAAAACTCGAGAAGCTTTATCTCCATAGTTTGGGTCATGGCGTGGGCCTTGAGATCCATGAGTGGCCCCGTCTCAAAGTGGACGGAATAGATAAAGACGTGGTTTTAGAGTGCGGTATGGTGATTACAATTGAGCCGGGTCTATACATGGCAGGCATCGGCGGCGTGCGCCATGAAGATACGATCGCGATAACAAAAACAGGCTACGAAAATTTCTATGAGAAATAGGATAGGTTTTCGGCAGAAAGTTTTTTTTGCGCAAATTCTCATTTTTGCCGCTTTTCTGGTTCTTATTTTTCCGCTCAGCCGCTTCTCGGTTCAGGAAGTTGCCAAGACAGGCCTCGAAGAAATGGGCATGGAGCTCATCACAGAGCTGAAAGACCAAAAAAGTATCGATGGCATGATCGACTATCTGAAGAAGCAAGAACTTTTTGTCTATTTTCGCGTCAGCATTATCGATGACCAGTACCGCCTCGTGTATGACACGCATCTAGCGAGGGAACTCCAAGGAGAGTTTGCTACGGGCTATCCCAGCCCTCACCCCGAAGTCGTGGAAGCGTTTAAAAAAGGCAAAGGCTATGCGATCGACTGGTCGGAGATTTTCCAGCGCCGCTTTGTGTACGTGGCTGAGAAGTTTGATTTCGAGGGAAAATCCTACGTGCTGCGTATGGCGTTTCCTTTTGAGCAGCTCGAAGTGATGATGCACCATTTCCAGATGGGACTGGTAGCGACCGGCGTGCTGTTCCTTCTGTTCTTCAATGGCGTACTCTACGGCCTTTTTGCATATTTAACGCGGCCTATTCGTGCGATCGTCGGAGCCATCAAGCCGTACCAAGAAGGAAAAATCGAATCCGTCCCCCAAATTATTTTGCCCAAAAATAGTGACAAGGAACTCCAGCACTTAAGTGACACGATCAATTCACTCGCCGCAAAAGTCCGGGCCCAAATTTTAGCCGCCACGCAAGAAAAAGAGGAAAAAGTGGCCATCCTCGAATCGCTCGTCGAGGGCGTCATCGCGCTCGATAACGAAGGCCATGTTAAGTACATCAACAAAACAGCCAAAGACATGCTGAAACTTTCTCCTGCTCCGGCATTAGGAGAGTTTCTTTCTGATTTGGAAGGTCATACCGAGCTCTTAAAAAGATGCCACACTCTTCTTGCAGAGGCGCGTAAAGATGGGTCCATGCGCATGGATACTTTCGTGATGCAAAACGGCGGAAAGACCTATCTTGATTTGATCGCCGTTCCCAAGCCCTACGAAGGCGGCGCTGTTTTGGTTATCCAAGATAAATCGAGTCAGTACCAAGTGGTCGAAATGGGAAAAGATTTTATTGCCAATGCTTCTCACGAGCTGCGCACGCCGATCACGATCATTAAGGGATTTGCTGAGACGCTCCAAGATCTCCCTGAGATATCTCCTGAGCTTCTCAATGATATCGTAGAAAAAATCGTCCGCAATTGCCACCGGATGGAGACCCTCGTTAAAAATCTCCTCACCCTCTCCGATATCGAGAGCTTGCCTTTTGCGCGTGTCCAAGAGTGCGATGTGGCCGCTCTTCTGGATAATTGCAAACAAATGCTCCTTGCGGTTCACGAAGAAGTACAGATTGGTATCCAAGCGCCTGATGAGCTTCTCATCCAGGCCGATCCTGATCTTCTCGAGCTGGCTCTTATGAATCTGATGGAAAATGCCGTCAAGTATTCTCCGAAGCCCGCGAAAATCACACTTACGGCTCGATCTACCAATGGAGATGCCCAAATCGATATAGCAGATCAAGGAATGGGCATTCCGCCCGATGATTTGCCCCATATTTTTGAGCGGTTCTTCACCGTTGACAAGGCTCGTTCGCGAAGCATGGGAGGAGCAGGCCTGGGACTATCGCTCGTGAAAACCATCATCGAAAAACACGGCGGAACCATCACTGCTACCTCTACACTCGGAAAAGGAACGACGTTTACGATCCGCTTGCCACGGCGCCGGGTTATTACTTCTCCCGCTGGGTGATCGGTTTTTTTCTCGAAATAACGGAAGAACTGTCTATGGCCATTGTTGTGATTTTACCTGTTCCTCCAAAATAAAATACTTCGTGCTCTGACTTGTGAAATTTTTTCCCTTTAGGTCTTTCTCCTAAGAATTTAATAAAGTCATCCATGGACATTCCACCATCTTTTTCTAATTCTTTGAGGAGTATTATTGACTCTTTTCCAATCGCTGCTTGGAGAACAGGATAGCTTGCGTATTTGAAAACGATCGCCCTTTTGTTAGCTCGTTCGTTTAGAGTAAAAAAATCAAAAAATGGAGGATATCCCTTTTCATTTTCGATGTCATAAGTATTTGTTCCCATGAGCATTTTCTGAAAAATCGGATTAAGTTCCTTGTCTGATGCAAAAAGACTAGTAATGTCACCATCTTTCCATTCGATCAGCTTGTCAACTATTCGAATGGCGAGGCCCGGTTTCCAAAAAGGCGCGCGGCCATATAAATCTTCTAAAAGCTGAACAGCGATATCGTAAGGAAGAGATATTTTTGCAGACTGAGGTTTGTCGAGGAGCGATGAAAGCTGGAATTTAGCTCCTTCGACCTCGCAATAATATGAGCGGTAGGTTTTTATCTTTTTTTTGCTTTCTGAGCTAGGCTGTGTTTGAGTAGAACCTTGGCCTTGCCCATTAGTCTTTTTTTCTGCTTTTGTCTCTTTGTCATAAGTTGTCTTTGCTGCGCCTGAAAGGCGTTGTTGAGTGGCATGTATTTCACCAACTATGACGCGCTTTTCCAAAGCCATCCCACGCATCTCTTTGAGCATCGACCCCACGAGCAACGACATCAAGAGTAGAAACGAAAGAACGAAAGGTAAAATGTTCACTTCTTCTCCTCTTTCTTAAAACAAAATGGAACTTGATCGATCATGAGAGTTAAAATGTTATTCGAAAGGGTGGGCTTTAGAGGCGCTACAGATTGGACATCTTTCCACATGACTTGGGTAAGGGGTCTGCCACTATTTGCTTTTGTCTCCAAAATAATTTGCTTTCCTCTTTGGCTCAGAGAGGTTACTAATTTTTCTCCAAGAGGAAAATCTCTATCATCTTGGCTTTCGTAGCGAAATTCTAGGTTATCGGTCTCTTTGCTAATGGAGGCATCGCTATTTTCGAAGAGATGTTTGATGCGGAAATAAAATCGCTGGCGTTCTAGGACTTGTTCTTTGCCCTTTTCAAAATCTCTTTGGTATTTTTGGGATTGGAAATAAAGAGGAATGAGCGAAGCCATTAAAAAACCCATGAGTGCAAAAGCGATAACAACTTCGATGAGGGTAAGGGAATGCTTGCGCATGTCCCTTATGATGTTCAAAAAGGGGCTTTTCGGCTACTGGTTATTAGTTTCTAAGTTTTTCTAAAACTCTTTCTGCTAAATATTCTTTAAGTCGTTCGATGCGTGACTCTAAAGTTGGATGTTTGTCGCCTTTTTCTTCTATATCGTTAATGTCAGTTGTTTCTTTGTCGATGGAAAGATCTAGCATCAAGCCTTCGCCTATTCTTGTGTCAGGCAAAAAAGCGGCTACTTTATCGGCTTTGAATTCAAAATCACGTGCGGATTTATCCGTTTCGCCATTCTTTTCGGCATAATGTATGCAATTTCCTACGAGATGGCCAAGTTCGTGAGCGAGTACTCCTTTGCGAATAAATTCCCATTTTCCTGAGGCTAATTTTCGATCGAATGCCAGAATGTCTGCCGATGTTACATTGCGTGAAAGAAAGCGACGCAAATATTGTTTTTTGCTTAAAAGAGTCATTTTTGGCCAATTCTCAGGCAAATCTTTTGATTCCAATAAATACAAAAGACCCATGCGAACTTTCCATTTAGCAGGACTTGCATGTGCATTCATCACGTGAGAATAAACTCCAAGAGCAGGAGGTGTTTTGCAAGAGCGTTGAATGCGTCTTTCTACTTTTTCTGCACCTCGCATGGAAATAATATCTTTCCAGAGTTCTTTTTCGTAGATGGCGAGCTTTTTTAATCGTTCGTCAATAGGGAGTGAGCGAGGTTGCAGCTCAAATAAATCAAACCAAAAAGCTTTTCTGGTTAATTCCTCTTGTTTTTTTCCCGATTTCAAATGGATAGATAGGTCTTCGCTGTTGATGAGAATAGATAAGTCTCTGCCCTCCCATTCTTCGCCAATTTCTTTATCGATGCGCTGCGCTAGTTTTTGTAAATCGCCTTCATAGAAAACCAGTTTTCCAAGCTCATTTGTCACAGAAGAAATTTTATGACGACCAAACGGATCGTTATTAATTGCAGAAAATTCAATTGTTATTTGTTTATTATAATTATCTATGATATTCATGCGCGTATAATATCAAATTATACTAAAATAGTAAACAACAATTGACTTGTGCAAGTAATTAAGAATCAGCAATTTAGAGGCTAGACAACGGCTTTGCTTGGGCGGTAATGTCTTCGACCAAGAAATCTTTAGCCAAGGGGATCGTTTGGAGCCGTCCGATAGTAAAATCAATCTTTTTTAAATCGACCATTTGGATCTTTAGACCTTCATAGGTTCTGAAATAAGTCTTCAAATTGGCCCTGTCATGGACGACGACCCATTCGGTGATATCTGCGCCAATTAATTTCTTTAATCCATCGTTGGTGGGCAGGCTTGTGTTGTTGTGCTCAGACGTTTGTGTGCGGATAATGCCAGCAAAAATGTCGAGCGAATTGAGAATATGGAAACAGGTATTTACTCCGTCTATTGCTGTTTTGGGAGCGTCGGCCCACTGGGAAAAGAGGGCAGCTCTGACAAAACGTGAAGCGGGGGTGTAATCTCCTGGAAGTCCGAGAAGTCCGCTTCCTTGGCCAGGGTTGCGAATGGTCCAATTGGACAACTGGAGCGAAGGAACATTGGTCGGTGACAAATTGATGTAGTTGGAAAGGTTGCTTAAGTGCCAATCAAACGGAGGCGAATTGGTTAGAACTCCTAGAGGATTATCGTAAAAATAGCGGATTCCTCCGATGTATTCGACGATGAGAACAGCGCCGCTTAAATCGGTGATGTAAAAATGGAGCGGGATGATGAAATTTCCCAGTTCGGGCGTCGGTTCTTGGGCCACCAAAATATTGGTGAGGGCAGTTTTCGCTTCGCCGACGGTGGAGCAAGTTGAGAGGAGATAGGTCGCAACTTCCCAAGCGCCGAGGGTCCGATCGAGACGCCCCGGATCGGGATTTTCATATTGGGTAAAGCCGGGAAGATAAAGGAGCGCGGCGATGAGTCCTTTTTCGTTCATACCGTCGGAGACGATGGTTTTGGCAACAACCTGGTTCATGCCGACAAATCCATATTTGACGGTCCATTTAAGACCGGGCTGACCTTCGGGGGCGGTTCCAATATATTGGGCTCCTTGCGAAACGACGAGGAGATCGGAGCTCATCCGGAAGCCAAATTCCATGGAGCGGCCGTAGAGCAATGATCCATCTTTAGCTTTGAGTTGAAAGGCGGTACAAGCCAGCAAAGAGGATAGGAAAAAACTGAAAAAAAGACTTATATAAACGAACATTTTAATCCTATTCTATAAAATATTTCTTTTTTTGAGGGAATACCAAAGATGCCTTATAATGGCCGCATGTCAACCTATAAATACGGTTTTGTTACCGACATCGAATCCGAAGCTATTCCGAAGGGTCTCACGGAAGAGACCATTCATCGGATTTCGTCTATAAAAAATGAACCGAGCTTCATGCTTGAGTTTAGGCTGAAAGCGTTTCGACGTTGGAAAGAAATGACAGAGCCCCTCTGGGCAAATTTGACGTATGGGCCTATCGATTATCAAGACATCACTTATTACTCGGCCCCTAAGAAAAAGCCGACATTAAAAAGTTTAGAAGATGCCGATCCTGAGCTGCTGAAGACATTTGAAAAGCTCGGCATTCCGCTCGACGAACAAAAACGGATCGCCAACGTTGCGGTCGATATCGTGTTTGATTCTGTATCGCTCGGGACGACATTCCAAGAAGAACTGAAAAAAGCGGGCGTGATTCTGTGTTCGATTTCTGAAGCGATTCAGCTCTATCCCGACTTGGTAGAAAAGTATTTGGGAAGTGTGGTTCCTATTGGAGATAATTATTTTACGGCTTTGAACTCGGCTGTTTTTTCCGATGGTTCGTTTGTCTATGTTCCCAAAGGTGTGCGCTGCCCGATGGAGCTTTCGACGTATTTTAGGATCAACGATAAAGAATCGGGGCAGTTTGAGCGCACGCTCATTATCGCTGAAGAAGGATCGTACGTGAGTTATCTCGAAGGGTGCACGGCGCCGGCGTTTGATAAAAATCAGCTCCATGCAGCTGTTGTTGAACTCGTCGCGTGGGACAGGGCCGAGATCAAGTATTCGACGGTGCAAAACTGGTATGCGGGCGATCCTGAAACAGGGAAGGGCGGGATATACAATTTTGTCACCAAGCGGGGCCGTTGCGCTGGATACCAATCGAAAATTTCTTGGACGCAGGTTGAGGCGGGAGCTGCCATCACCTGGAAATATCCCAGCTGCATCCTCCAAGGGGATGAGTCGGTCGGCGAATTTTATTCGGTGGCCCTCACCAATGGATACATGCAAGCCGACACGGGAACGAAGATGATCCATTTGGGGAAAAACACCCGCTCGACGATTATTTCAAAAGGGATTTCTGCAGATAAATCTCATAATACTTACCGTGGAATCGTGAAGATGGCGCCGAAAGCTATAGGCGCACGCAATTATACGCAGTGCGACTCGATGCTCGTCGGCAATCAGTGCTCAGCCAATACGTTTCCGACGATCGAGGTGGGGCATGCAACCGCTGAAGTGGAGCACGAAGCCTCTACCTCAAAAATGAACGAAGAGCAGCTTTTTTATTTACAATCTCGCGGGATCTCGCGCGAAGATGCGATTAGCCTTATCGTCAGCGGTTTTTGCAAAGACGTGATCCGCGAGCTTCCCTTGGAATTTGCTGTCGAAGCGCAAAAATTACTCACCCTCAAACTGGAAAACTCCGTAGGTTAAACCATGCTATTTATCGAAGATCTTTATGTAACGATTGATGACAAGCCGATTTTAAAAGGCCTTTCCCTCAAGGTGAAGGCGGGTGAAATCCATGCTCTCATGGGTCCCAACGGAGCGGGAAAATCGACGCTGGCCAAAGTGCTCGCGGGGCATCCGGATTGCGAAATCACCTCCGGAAAAATTTGGTTAGACGGCGTGGATATCACGGAGATGGATCCTGAGGAAAGAGCGCAGCTGGGTCTTTTCATGAGCTTTCAATATCCCCTCGAAATCGCCGGTGTGACCAATTTCCAATTCCTCCATGCCGCATACCAAGCGGTCAAGAAAATTAAAATCTCCGAAGAAGAGTTCACGAAAATTTTGGATGCGAAAATTAAGCTTCTCGAAATGAAAGAAGAATTTAAGACGCGCTTTCTCAACGAAGGTTTTTCAGGCGGAGAAAAGAAGCGCAATGAGATTTTGCAGATGGCTGTGTTAGAGCCCAAGATGGCGATTTTAGATGAGACTGACTCGGGGCTCGACATAGATGCGATACGCATCGTGAGCTCGGGCGTTCTGAGGCTGCTCAGTCCTGAGAGAGGACTGCTCCTCATCACGCACTATCAGCGCCTTTTGGACTATATCAAGCCGCATTTTGTGCACGTTGTTTTGGATGGAAGAATTGTAGAATCGGGCGGTCCCGAACTTGCTAAAACTCTCGAAGAGCACGGATACGCACATGTTAATTGATCGGTTAACGGAGACATTTCTTGAGATCCAAGATCCTTTGTCGTCTCTGAGACGCAAAGCTTGGGATCGCTTTCAAGAAATGGGACTCCCGGATAGCTCAGATGAGGCCTTTAAATATGTTCCGATGGAGCGTCTGTACGAAGAAGATTTTGCTCCAGAGCGGCAAGATGTTTCTCATTTTGTGTCCAGTCCAGACCCCCGAGTGATCGTGCTTCCCATAACGGATGCGCTGCGCACCTATGGAGGATTTTTACAAAATCGGTGGAGCAAAATACTCAAAACAGAGACCGATCCGTTTGCTCTCCTCAATTTAGCCCTGCATTCTCAGGGCGTATTTATCTACGTTCCGCCCAAAACCATCATCGAAGAGCCGCTTCGATGTGTTTTTGAGGGTAAAGGGACATACTTTCCTCGCATTGAAATTTTCCTCGCTGAAGGGTCATCCTTAAGTCTCATTACGACTCCGATGAGCGGGCAGCTGGTGTGTCCCTTGATCGACGCGTCTGTAGAAGAGGGCGCCCAGTTTTACCACTACGAAATCGATGCGCACAGCCAGTGGCACCTCGGGTCACTCCGCGCCGCTCTTAAAAAAGACAGCCGCATGACGCACATCCAAGTGGTCAAAAATGCGGGTATTTCTCGGCGTAGCATCCATGTTCATTTGGGTGGAGAAAATGCCGAAGTTTCTTTGCAGGGACTTTGCCAGCTAGGCGGTAAAAGCCAGGCCCACACGTATGCTACGGTGGAACATGCAAGACCCCATACGCGCTCGATGCAAAAGTTTAAAGCGGCTCTTTCAGATCTGTCGAAGTCGAGCTTCGAAGGGAAAATTTATGTCCATCCGATCGCGCAAAAAACCGAAGCTTATCAACGTAGTAGCACCCTTCTTTTAGGGGAGCATGCTCTTTCGTATGCCAGACCCAACCTAGAAATTTTTGCCGATGATGTGAAAGCTTCCCACGGTGCTACGGTTGCTCAGCTCAATAGAGAGCAGCTTTTTTATCTCAGGAGCCGGGGCCTAAATGATACCCTCGCTAAACAACTTCTTCTCGATGGCTTTTGTCGCGAGATAACCTCCCAAATACCGTATGACTTCTCTATTTGATCGAAATCAGTTTCCGATGCTGCAGCAAAAGGTGCATGGAAAGCCCCTCATCTACCTCGATTCCGCTGCCACCGCGCTAAAACCCCTCGCTGTCATCGAAGCGACAAGTCGTTATTATGCCCAGGAATACGGCACAGTCCACCGTGCTATCTATGCCATGGCGGCCCATGCCACGGAGAATTACAGTGCCGTCCGCGAGCAGGTAGCCAGGTTTATTAAGGCTCCCAGCGCCGATCAGATTATTTTTACGAAAGGAACCACAGAAGCGATTAATTTAGTCGCCTACTCCTTTGGAAAAGCGTTTATCCAGCCCGGAGATGAAGTGATCATTACCGAGATGGAGCACCATGCCAATATCGTTCCGTGGCAGCAGATGTGCGAAGAAAGAGGAGCTCACTTACGCATAGCTCCGATTGATGAAGAAGGAAATTTACAGATCGACGCGCTCGCAAAACTCCTCAACAGCCGCACAAAACTGGTGGCGGTGGCGCATATGTCCAACGTACTGGGCACCATCAATCCTATTCCCCTGATTACCGAAATGGCCCACGCAGTGGGCGCCAAAGTTCTCGTCGATGGAGCACAAGCGGCTGCGCATATGCCCATCGAGGTGGGTGACGTAGATTTCTATGCATTTTCAGGCCATAAACTTTTTGGACCGACAGGAATCGGCATTTTATATGGCAAAAAAGAGCTTTTAGAAGCCCTTCCGCCTTATCAAACAGGCGGGGATATGATTCTGGCTGTTTCATGGGAGAAGACGACGTTTCAGGCACCTCCGCTCAAATTTGAAGCAGGGACTCCCGGCATTGCGGCGGTGATGGGACTCGGAGCTGCGCTTTCCTTTGTTGAAGCGGTGGGAATGGAAGCGATAGAAAATCATGGAAAAGAACTTTTGGATATCGCCACGGAGAAGCTGCAAGCTATACCCGGTGTGCGTATCATAGGCACAGCGGCTCATAAAGGGCCGATCATCACATTTACGATAGACGGTATTCATCCGCTCGACGCAGCGGCATTTCTGGATCTTAAGGGGATTGCGATTCGAAGTGGACATTTATGTGCGCAGCCACTTCTGCGCAAATTCGGACTGACAGCTGCCATGCGCCTATCCCTGGCTCCCTATAATACCGCCTCAGACATCACTGCATTTATTGAAGCTCTAGACCACTTGACTCTTCAACTAAAATAAAAAACCCAGTTCCTTAAGGGAACTGGGTTATAGCAATCGATTCTAATCTAAGTGATTAGAAGTCGAAACGAGCTTGGAAAGCAACACCGTTCAATGAGAGATTGCCGCGGTTGCCAGCAAATACTCCTTTTGACGTACCATCCACAAATCGGACGTTTTGATTCATATCAAAGAAGATATGATTTTCCCAGCCGAGTTGGAAACGGATGCGGTAAGCATCGTCATAGAACAGACGATCCCAACGAAGTCCCAGAGCTAAGTCAACAGAGGATCTAAGGGCATACCAAGAATCTTTAACATGTCCTTTATTGACATCTCCAGTTTCGAGTTCGTCATGCTGACGAATGCGTTGTTTGCCGTACATGAGTGCCACATCGACTTCGCCGAAAAGGCTCCAACCGCTACCGAGGCCCCATTGTGTATTAAGACCGCCGCGCAGACCTGCACCAGAAAAGCGGTTTTTCATATGGACTTCATAGTCGCTTCCTTGAACAAGGCGGGAATATTCTGTGTTGTAATGGCGGTTGACCCACAGAGCGCGCACACCCATTTGAGGACGAAGTGTTAGCCACTTGCTGACGAAAAATTCGCGTCCGAGTTCAACATCGAGAATGTTGAGCCATAAATTGAGACGTGTTTTAGCATTTTGCGTTGTTGCTGTTGTAACGTTAGCGGGTTGGGCTTCAGTGGGAAGAACAACTCCTTCATGCACATTGCGACGCGTCTCGTCTCTAAACCATGTGTAATTAGCGAGAATATCCCAACCATCATGATCGAGATTATATCCTGCGCCTACGCGGAATCCCCAATCCCAGTCATAACGTGCATTTTTAACATGGCCATTGGCAAATGATGTAACGCCATTCTTATTTTTGATGGCGAATCCAAGACCGTCTTCTGTGGGACGCATATAAAGTGCTTCAGCTTGAACCCAAAGATCGACTCCGTCTTTGACGACAGGACGTGCGGCAGGATTGATCATGCCGTTAGAACCACGACGTTGCTCAAGGGCGTTGACGCGGTTTTCGAGATTACGCATTTGCATGTCATCGGCTGCAGAAGCAATGCTCATGTAAAAAAGAGAAGCTGCTATTGCAGAGATGATTTTTTTATTCATTGAAGCCATTTGAAACTCCCTAGGGTTAATTAGATGCTATGCGCAGCTTCACTGCACAAGCATGAGATCTAATTTAAAAGGACATGCGATTATCGGTCAACGAATTTTGAACGATTGCCATGCCGCAATCCCATTCCTTTAGGGGTGGGTTAGGCAGGCCTGTATTAGGTCTATTCCTTGAATCCTCGAAGAATCTCCCTCGTTCACGAGGGAGTTCTTCAAAACAAGCCCATCTCTTGTCAGAGATGGGCTTATTAAATTAGAAGTCGAAGCGAGCTTGGAAGGCGACACCGTTGAGAGATAGGTTGCCGCGATTGCCGGCGAATACACCTTTGGTAACGCTACTTACAAAGCGATAGTTTTGGTTCATGTCGAAGAAGATGTGATCTTCCCAGCCGAGTTGGAAACGGATTCTGTAAGCATCGTCACAAAATAAGCGATCCCAACGAAGTCCCAGTGCCAGGTCGATGGAGGAGCGAAGGGTCATCCATCGATCAGAGGAACTTCCTCTACTGACATCGCCTGTTTCGAGTTCTTCACCTTGACGAACGCGTTGTTTTCCATACATGAGAGCGGCATCGAGTTCACCAAAGAGACTCCAGCCACTGCCAAGGCCCCATTGCGTGTTAAGACCGCCACGCAGACCAGTTCCGGCGAATCGATTTTTCATATGCACTTCGTAATCGCTACCATTGACTAGGCGCGAATATTCAGAATTATAATGTCTGCAAAGCCAAAGAGAGCGGACACCGATATGAGGGCGGAGCGTGAGCCATTTGCTAACAAAGAACTCGCGACCAAGCTCAATGTCGAGGATGTTGAGCCACAATTTGAGGTGGGTTTTGGCGTTTTGTGTCGTAGCCGCGCCTGCATTGACCGGATGAACCTCGGTGGGGAAAATAATGCCGCCACTCACATTGCGATGCGTTCTATCTTCAAACCATGTGTAGTTAGCGAGGATATCCCAACCATCATGATCGAGATTGTATCCTGCCCCCACGCGCAGTCCATAGTTCCAATCATATTTGGCGTTTTTTCCGTGAACGGGAGGAAAGGCTTCTGTTGTGTCGGTGGCTTGGAAAGCATAAGCGAGGCCATCTTCCGTAGGCTTCATGTAAAGTAAATCGGCTTGAATCCACAGATTTATTCCATCCTTTACAACAGGATGTGCAGGGGGATTGATCATGCCGCTGGAGCCGCGACGTTGTTCAAGAGCGTTGACGCGGTTTTCAAGATTGCGCATTTGCATATCATCGGCAGCCATAATGCTGCTGCAGATGAGCGAAGCAGCCAAAGTAGAGACAATTTTTGTGTTCATTTCAAACTCCTAGTTTCATTTATTTTGTACTATTAGAAGATCCATAAGGAGCTTAATGCTGAATGTCAAGGATTTTATTTTATAGGAACCTAAGTTGTTAGTTGTCTCTCGGAGATCTCGGCCATGGAAAAAGCGATATTCGGCGTCGGTCTGCTTCGCCAACCCCATAAAGGGGTTGTCTGCATCGCCCTTCTTGAATCTCGCCTTTTCCAGGCCAATCTCTCTCGAGATCCAACTAGCAATTTAGGTTATAGGAATAGAAAAAAGGAGACGGTTGAGTTCTTGGACCCAGGTGAGGGATTGCTTGCCCAGTTGCTGCAAGATAAAGAACCAGGCCGCCCAAAGAAGGGCGATGCCGACGAGAGATTTGAGAGACATGCCGAGGAATGCAATTTGTACTTGAGGAGCAAGGCGATTAGCGATGCCCAGGAACATTTCGGCCATGAGAATGGCGACGATGGAGGGAGCGGCGAGTTGAATCGACAGGGCCGTAAATTGTGTCAGGAGTTTGATGGTGGCAGCCCAGACGGGTTGCTGAGCGGAAAAAAACAGTGGTGATATCCATCCGTCAGCGGGAACAATCGCATAGGAACGGAGCACGCCATCCAGGAATAGAAAAGGTCCGCCGACTTGATAAAAGATGACGATGAGGATGTAATTGTAGAGGATGCCGATGGGAGACGTTTGGGCTTGCATGAAGGGATCAGGAACTTGGAGGGCGGAGGAGCCTCGCAGGAAGTCGATGAGGGTACCGGAGGCTTGAGCGATGTAGAAGGGCATGGTGATGAAGATCGCTAGGACCATGCCGATGAAGACTTCTTTGATGGAGAGGAGCAAAAAGTTCATGTCGTAGGTAGCAGGGGGCATTTTAGAGAGATGGAGGAGTTGAGGAAGGAGGATGGCGGAGAAGGAAATAGCGAGACCCATTTTGACGGGAGTGGGAAGTTTAGAGCCGAGGAAGGGAGCGATGCCCACGACAGGTGCAATGCGCATGAGAGCGAGTAGGAAAAGAGAAAGAACGGAAAGCGGATCGATGCCGGGGAAGCTCAGCACGTAACTGACATAATCGCTGGTATCAACTTGGGCTAATAAGTCCACTTGGGGAAATTTTGTATGATGGTGTTTGCAAATTGCAAAATCTGAGCGCCAAGCCATCCCCCCATGAAGATGAGGGTGAAGATCACGGCGATCAGTTTGACGGTGAAAGAGAGCGTTTGCTCTTGGATTTGGGTAGCGGCCTGGAAAATAGCGACTAAAAGACCGACGATCATGCTGATGATGATAGGAGGGCCCGAAAGAATGAGAATCATCAAGAGGGCTTGGTAAGAAAGTTGGTATATCTCTGTCGAAAACATGCTTACCTAAAGGTTAATACGAGGCCTTGAATAATAAGAGTCCATCCATCGACCATCACGAGCAGAAGGAGTTTGAGGGGAAGGGCAATGGTCAGCGGCGAGAGCATCATCATGCCCATCGCGAGCAAAATGTTCGAAGTTACGAGATCGATCACGAAAAAGGGGAGGTAAATGAGCACGCCGATCTCGAACGCTGCTTTGAGCTGTGAGGTGATAAAAGAGGGAATCAAAACGATGAAATCAGTCTGCTTTAAGGTCGCTTGGAATTCTGTGGGGAACGATTTGTAGGCGAGATTATAAAAGCTGGTCATATGCTGCCCGACGCTGTTGCGCTCGAGGAAGTTGCGCATGGGTTCTTTTCCCGCGTCGATGACTTTCATGATGTACTGTGCGCCGGAGCCTGAAAAAAGATCTTGGGGCATTTGGCTGTTAATAGCTGTCGACGCGGAATTATACATCGCCAGTGCGGTCGGAAACATCACGTAGATCGTCATGAGAAGGGCGATGCCGTTGAGTACTTGGTTGGGGGGCGATTGTTGAACGCCGAGGGCGTTACGAAGGAGAGAAAGCACAACGACGATTTTGACATAAGAGGTCAGCAGCATCACCGCGAAGGGGAGGAGAGAAAGGCCCGCTAATACAGCTAGCTCGGAGACGAGGGATGGGGTAGCGGCTTCTCCTTGTGTGGGAAGGAGTGCTTCCCCTTGAGCGAATATTCCGGCAAAGGGCAGAAGCAAAAATAGAATAAACAGGATTTTTTTCATCAATGTTTCACATACCGTTCAAAGGCTGTTTCTAGTGCGCGCCATTGGTTTTCGATCGCAGCATTGATAATGCCTGTTTCGGTTTCAATGATGCAACCCCCCGGAGCAATGTCGTCGCGATCGGCAATGATCAGGGTCTCGACGTGCTCGAGTTTTTCCTTGAGCTGGGGTTTATGGGATTCCAACATGTCGCGATCGGCTTTGTTTACGAAGATAGTGATGCGTTTGTTTTGCATCACGGGAGAGAGAGCTTGCATGACGATATCGACGATCGTTTCTGGGTGGGTCTCCAATTCTTTGGCGACGATTTTTTTAGCGGCTTTGAGTGCGAGAGGCAAAATGAGTTTGTTCATCTCATGGCGCAGCCGCTTTTTTTCTTGATCGAGAGCTAAGATGTGATCATTGAGTTGACTTAAGCCCTCTTCAAAGCCTTCTTTTTTTGCCTGCTCTTTCAATTGACTCGCTTCTTCTGCGGCATCTTGCCGGTATTTTGCGACATCTTCTTTGGCTTTTTCGAGAATTTGCGAAGCTTCGACAAGAGTGCTGAAATCTTCGAGGGGAATCACCTTTTTCTTGCGCGAAGAAGTATGAACGCTGCCTTGAAAGAGGAGAGAAAAAAGTTTACTCATGCAGCTCTCCTAAGAAATGAAAAGAGTTCTAGAACTTGGGTGGTCAGTAGCGAGACTATGGCCGGGTTTTCGAGTGGGGCGCAGAGTTTTTGAAAAATTTGTGCGCGAGGGGCGTCGAGACGGTGTGATAAGTACCACAAGAAAGACGGGTGCTGGCCGTAAGCGACTTTTGCGAGGCGGTTGATGCCGCGTTGTACGATGAGCGACCTGAGGGTTTCGGAGTCGCCTTTCCAATTCATGATTCCCATGCGAGAAAAGACAACGGGTTCTTGGCTCTGGAGAAGCATTTTTACGTAATTTTGTTCTTCGGGTGCTAATACGTCGTAAATTTTTTTCAGCCGAGCCGCTTCGATGATTTGCCGCATTTCCGTGGCCAAGTCGTGCATGCCGAGGTATTCGATCACTCTGGAGAGTTCGTCAAAGGAAATATCCAGTAGCGGCAACAGCGATGAAGGAGGAAGGCATGAAATGGGCAAAGGCTCCTCTTCTTTTCCGACGATGCGCTCCCAAAGCGTCTTGCTTAAGAACTGCTTGCTTAAGTCAGACACGGGTGGAAATGATCCCTTCACTTGAAGCGCTTTTTGCACTTCGGTTGCTTGCGCGGGCGCAAGAGAAGCTAAGAAAAGACGCATATCGCTCGGAGAAAAGTTCCGCAAAGCAGCCGTGAGCCACGAGTCGTGGATCCTTTGCAGACGATCTTGCATCGTTTCTGAAAACTCCAGCGGATCATTTTGGGTCTCAGGTAGTGCTTGCAAAGCGGTTTGGTCCATTTCTGAAAGATGGCCCAGGAGCGCCTCTTTTTTTTCTGGAGAGGCTTTGTCAAGAAGTGCGCGGCAAGCAAGCAATGCAGCATTATTAGACTTCATTCTTTTCTTCAGGCGGAGCTTCGGTTGATTTTACAGGAATCGGATGCAGGAGTTGTTTAAATCCGCCACCTTCCTTCAGCACAGGGTAGAACTTCCATAAAATCCATCCCAACAGAACCAGCAGAACAATGTTGGTGAAGATGAGCGTGAAGAATAGGACTCTAAATTTTGCAACGGAGTCTTTGCTAATCACAATCGACCAAATGCTGACGTGTTCTTTGGGGGGAGGCACAGCTTCTTCCAGAGTTTCATTGATGGTCACATCGGTAAAGCGCGAGCGGTCCGAAATGACGGTGACATCGTTGATGTCGAGGCCGTTGACGCTTCCTGCGACGAGCCGCTTAATTTTCGAAACGAGGTGGCTATTGGGATCGTCGACGACACCTTGGTGTTTGACGTAGACAGCGGCGGTGATTTTTTGTTGAGGCGTTTGGCCGGGAGGCCCCGCTGTCGCAGTAGCAGAGGGGAAAGCGAGCTGTACGTTGGCATCGATAACGCCGTCAATTTTACGAATCGTATTGGCAATTTGCTGTTCGAGACCGGCCTGATACCGGATCGTCTCTTCCCTATCCGTTGTCATGAACCCTTGCTTGGCAAATAGGTCGAGAAGGTTAGTTCCTTGTTTGCGCGGCAGGCCGTTTTGATTGAGAATCGCCATCGCTTGTGTGGTCATTCCTTCTGATACGGCGATGCTCCACATTTGGGGGCCCGATTCTGTTCCTGCTGCGGGGCCTGCTTTCATTGGGACTTTCGAAGCTTTGATGCCGCGGCTCGATAAGAAAACGACGATTTCGTTCGCTTCCCTTTCTTCGACATTGTTGACGATGACGCTATTGGTTTCGCATGCGGCCAGAATAAGTAATAGAAATCCCGCCACGTATCTGAGCATTCGATGCATAGAACTGTCCTAGTTTTAGAACTAGATTTATCACAACAGAGTATTTTGTGGTTTATTAATTTTATGTAAAAGCATCGGGGATGCAGGCCCCAATCGATTACAATAAAAATCTATAATGCCTGTTGTAGCGGCCAAGTACTGTACAGATTTAAGAATGTTTTCCGGAGATTTGCGGTGGAATTTTTTCAAAAGGCGGAGTTTGAATACCTGCATTATTTCGGGGAATACTTTACGCCAAAAGATTTTTTTGTATTCCAAAGGAGATAAATTTCTTTGCATCCAAAAAAGACGATTGCGCCACCAATAGTAGGCGATATGCGGCTTGCCGCCCGTCATCGAAGCTGCGACTTTATGAAGCAGGGTTGCTTCGTAGCACACATCGATTTGAAATCCTGCGCGTTTGGCGCGGGCGCACAGATCGGCTTCTTCCCAGTAGAGAAAAAAAAGCGGTTCGAAAAGGCCAACGGTATCAAACACAGACCTGCGGATTAGAGTTGCGCACCCGCAGACATAATCGAGCTGCCCCTCAAATCTAAAACCAGCCGGAGCTCCAAGGCCTATGAGATCAAAGGCGGCTTTTTCAGGATTCCAGACGCCTCCTAAATGATCGAGTTTGTCTGGTTCATAATAGCGAAGAGGCCTTGCACCAAAAATGCTGATGTGGGGTTTTTCAGCAGCGGCTTTTAGTAAAGCCGTGAGAAAATTAGGATCCACGATCGTATCATTGTTCAGAAGAAGGATGTTTTCAAAACCTTGCTTTAAAGCGTGCTTAAGGCCGACATTATTTCCGCCGGCAAATCCCAAATTTTGCCCCGTTTCTAGCAAAATAACTTGGGGAAAAGCTTCTCGAATCGCAGCAGCCGAATCGTCCTTCGATCCATTATCGACGACGATGCAGGAATAGTTTTGCTCGGTCATTTCCTGCAACGAAGCAAGGCAGGCGAGCGTATCTTCTTTACCGTTGTAGTTGAGGATGATGAACGCCGTCATCGTCTTGCTCTCGCATAAAAAAGTTCCAGCGCGGCTTTCGTCACTTCTTCGACGGAGATTTGGCGCAAACAAAAGGGCTCACGACATTTTTTGCGCAGGCAGGGCGAGCAGGTGGTGCTTTTTTGAATGATTTTGCTGCTGGGATAGAGATACGGTCCGCAAAGTCTTGAGTCGGTCGGCGTGAAAAGGGCGACGACGGGGACTTGCATCGCGCAGGCGATATGCATGGGCCCTGTGTCATTGGTGATGACGAGAGACATTTTTTGCATCAGCGCGGCCAGCTGCAGGATGGTGAGATTGCCCGCAAAAGCTTTGGCGCCGCTTATTTGTTTTGCGATGCTACCCACGAGCTGCTTCTCTTCGGCATTTCCAGTGACGCAGATTTGACAACCGAGGTGGTCTTGCAGAGCTTTTGCGACCGCTACAAAGTGCGAAGGAGGCCATTGTTTGAATCGATCTTTTGCTCCGGGATGGATACAGACGAGAGGTCTTAGCGTGGATAAAGGTGTGGCGGCAACATCTTGGGAAGAAGGAAAAAGTTCCATCATCGCGCTGCCAGGTGCCCCAGCGATTTCGATGCGGCGCTCGATTTCATGGATGGACCGCGCCGGTTTGATTTCGGTGAGAAGAGAGTCGAGACCTTTGCTCAGGCCTTCCGTGCCGACGATGCGACTGGCTCCAAGAAGTGCACAAAAAGGGAGCACAGATCTTTGGGACGTGTGGAAAATCAAAACCGTGGCGATTTCTTTTTTTCTTAAAATGCGCCAAAGGCGAAACAGTTTTTTGTAGATGAAGATTTCATCGATGTGGGGATTGTGTTTGAGGACGGAGGCACCGAGGGGAGATGTCAAAACACCGATGTAAGCCCCCGGATTTTTTTGGCGCAGATTGCGGATGGCAGGAGTTCCCCAAAGGGTATCGCCCAGACCCGTCGTTGAGACGATTAAAAAGCGGCCTTTCTCGGACGCATGGCGCTGCCTTCCCCTAAATAAATAGACAAAAAATTGTAATAGTAAATTTTTCATAGTAGAGAGAGAATTATAACTTAACGCCAGTTTAATGTAATGTCTTTGTCACACGTAAATAAGCAACTCAAGTGCTTATGGAGTGGGATGCTAAATTTTTTACTATAATAAGTTGGGGGTTACCAGTCTATTTCAAAACGAATATTTCCTCTATAGACCGGATATATTTCTCCCTGGTCGGCATCAAAGCCTAGACTAAGTAGTATCCCTCTTTTATGGATACCGGTAAGTTTGGCTCCGACATTGAGCAGGTTACTAGAAGGGTATTTGTTTCCCTCAATTTCCTTATCGTCTTCGCAATCCAGCTGTATCTTGCCCTGCCGAATCGGCTGCATGCTGACCCACCCAATAGTGAGGCTGGGGATAAAAAAGCCTGTGTCGGTGAAATGAAATTCTTTCCACATCTCAACGGCCAACTTGGAGCGGAAAAAGTCGGTGTATCCATTCTTGATCTTTGCTTCCGCGTCGACAGTCTTCACTGGATTGATTCTTTTTGTTGTCTTTTCGTCGTAGTCGTCTTGTATAACGCCTAGATAGCTCAGGTCGGCATAGGGGCGCATGAAGAAAGTATGATCTCCAAAAAGAGGGACCTTAAAGTCCATTCCGCCCGATAAGCGAGCCAAGATGTCCCATCCATTATGTTCATTCGATGATTTTTGATTTTTGATCATATCTCGATGAACGTCGTACATATTAAACACTCCAGCTATCAGGAGTTGAACGAACCCCTCATGGAAAAGATAGGTAGCCTGAGGGCCAAAGTAAAAGCTATTGATCGTTGTGCCTTTGGCATATCGGTCCCAATCGAGTGCGGAGTGCCAATATCCCACCCCGCCTCCTACGACCCATACATCTTTAAGGGTCATGCTGCCCGCTAAAGTAGCACCAAAAGTGGTTAGTGAATAGTCTTTGTCTTCTAGGGAAAAACTTGACTGAAAGCCATAGGGCTCTAAAACGAGGTTGTATTGTTCCAGCGTATTGATCGAGTTGAAGTATTTTTCCTGGGAAAGAATACGGTGAAAGTTCGTCTGGTAAAAACTGTCTAATTGCGACGTATTGATCCAGTCGGCAAGCGGCAGAGGATCCATCGCCGATTTGAAGGCTTTTTGCAAGGCGGCGCAGAAGATTTTGTTAGCATTTTTTTCTTCGTTTTCTTCTGCAGCTTTTAGGTCCTTCTCCTTTTGTTCTTTCAGCTGACGAGCTATTTCTGCCTGTTCTTTATCGTATTCTTTTTGTCTTTCTGTTGCGACTCTTGTATCTGCGTCATTAATTTCATCTCCAAAAAACGGGCGGTAGGCATGCACAACAGGAACACTCAAAGTAAAAACACAGATAGAAAGTAGAAAAGGACTTCTCATAGGTAATTCTCCTTAAGCTTTTTGCTCATGTAAAACTCAATCCCCATAAATGGGTGGGAGTGAAATTAAAAAATATAGGCTCCAACTAAACTTTAAATCAAGACCTTGCATGGATTGTGTAGCTTTCGGTAGGGCGTGGATAAAATAGTTTCGATAAAAATTTCTTATCTTGATATCTTGTCGGGTTCTGAAATTGGCTATAGGTGTTTTTTATGAAGAACTTTGAGGTTGGTCGGACTTAACCCGAGGCAAGTTACTTATGGATTCTGTAAGAAATCAGCCTGTCTACCTGAGTATTTACACGGCTAAGAATATTGCCAATTTTTGTACTATAATCGCAGATGGGTTTCTCTCTCAAAAAGTTTACGACTATGCCAAGGGCGCCTTTATTTTTTTAGGAACTTTAGTTGGTTTGCAAGAAGGCAAAAAATTTTTAGCAACGGCCTGGATTTTACGCAACAAAAGCAATAGAAATCCCGATAATCTTTGGGGTTGTCTCTTTTCATTTGCTAATACTTTTTTTTCTTTTGGCCCCGTCTTATATTATTTAGGATTTAATAATAATTTTGGGCAATTGTTGGCCAATTGTACTCCTGGTATCCCTTGCTTTACAAATGCGCTCAAACCCCGGAGTGAATTTGAACGTATTCACAAAGAAGTTCAAAATTTGCAGAGCAAGTTATTTTCACCTAGATACTTTATTAAAGATTATAAAAAAGTCGATTCGTTGGTTGCCAATGCGGTAGAAAACGTTGATCATCTGGACGTTTTTTATGAAAAAATAAAAGAAATTTCAGATGTGTTTGTATTAAAGGAAATCTCTACTGTTGCATTGTCTTGGCTTAAGAGCATTCAAAAAAGCGAAGTGTTAACCTTTTTTTCAGATTTGAAGAATGAGAGGTCTAGCTTAGAAGCATTGCATACGAAGCTGGAATGCGATTTTCCTCTCGATTTCGACGATCTTCCTCTCGATCCAAATTTTCACAACTTTATGCTAAAAATTCAAAATGCTCATGAAGAGCAAGTAGTAATTGGAGATAATGTTGAGAGTTTATGTAAGAGGTACTTTTTATTGTGTTTAGCAGAGCAAATTAAAAAAATAGGCCCTCCACTCCAAAAAGATGTCGATCAACTGAATACATTATGGAACATCTGTGCAAAAATAAAAGAAGATTTCGAATGTCTAGATCAAATAGCTAACAGACAAGTAGATGCCAATAACCTTTCAGATTTTGAGCGAGATAAATCTTCTATTACCCAACTGAAAGAATCGCTCGAAACAAGCTACAAGCAACTGAAGCCCCCTCGTCGTTCAAGAACTCGCGATGCAGATAGTTCGGATCGGATAGAGCTGGGTATTTCCAGCATTTTGCAAGATCTCGACAGGGAGCTCAGTCCTTTGTATTCGATTAGCTCCTTAATGCAGGAGCGCTTACAGGAAGCTTATACAAGCCAAAAGCCCACTTTTCCTAGCTCTACCTCAGGTGGTCTAGATTCTGTACCCGATAAAAAAACGGATATCAGTGAGATTAAAAAAATACAAAAAGAGATAATCGAGCAGATTAATGTTTGGAAAACCACTTTAAGGAATGATCAGTTAGGAATTTTAGTTAAGCTTGTGAAATTAAAAATAAAAAAACAGCTTGCTGATGCATTAAGCACTAATCTTCAACTATTGGATGATTTGCAGGATCAATTGCAAGGATATGAAGACAATCTTTCTCTGCTAATGAGTATGGAGCTATGGATCCATAGGTTCTTTTTACTAGCAGGCGTAGCCTACGTTTACCTCAGCGTTCGTAAAATTTACAACGCTACTATAGAAACAGAGTTGTTTGAGAAAGTGTATCTGGGGGTATTAATGCTAGGTTTGCTGTGGGAATTTTGGCAGCATTTTAATGTATGGTATTTTCAGCTTACCCTTGATAAGGTCTATGTGAAATTTGGACATATATTAAAACAGATGCCTGAGGTTTCGGAAATTAATGATAAGATTTTTTCCTAAAAGTTGGCATTAGAAAAAGTATAATTTTAGAAGAGAGGCAATATGGCATCTTTTATCAGTTTTGCTGATGTCCGAAATTGTGTTGTAGCAACCTTTGTTATAAGCAATCAGCTGCTTCCATCTAAGAATGCTGTCACCCTCTGTGCTAAAAATGCCTTCCTTGTGTTAGCACCTTTTGCATTTCTCGACAAAGCTTTAGAAATCATGAAAAAGCGAAAAATTCAGCAACTGCAAGAGGATTTTGGAAATCTCGCGATTGATAAAAGAGAAACACAGTTTAAGGTGATAAAAGATCTTGCCGTTTTGGTATGGGATGGATTTGAGCTTTTTGCTGCTGCTTCTCCTCTCCTTTTTTTGGCATTTCCTTCATCCGCGATTTTGAGAGTCGCCGTAAACTGCGCCGTGGGTTCACCCTACATATTCTTTACATTTAGACGACTTTCAAATCTTGTTAACGTTGAGAAGGCTGATTCATTGGCTGAAAGAGTGATTAAGCTCCAAGAAAAGCATTCAACCGAATTAGAAAAGAAAGACTATAATGATGAAAAAGCTGAATTGAATAAACTTTTAAAAGAAGGCAAAACAGAATCGTTAATCGATAGGGTTGGCAGTTTAACCGAGAAGGTTTTAGAGGAAAATGAATTAAAAGAGAAAAAGGAAAAGGAGTTGAGTTTTTTAAAAACGCAAGTCGAAAGGCTTTCTATAAATTTGAAAGAATTTGATGTGCTTTCTAAAAGACTGATGGAAAGTTTAAATTTTACTTTGGCCCGAGATGAGAAAGCTGGGGAGCAGAAAGATGAAATTAGGTTGGTGACACGTTGGTTTCGCTTTGGCTTGGATTTAAAGCTTCCCCTCGAAGAAAAGTCAGACATTTCCGATACAGACCTTAAAGATAAATCCAAAAGATATAAAAAAACTTTTAAGAACTATATTATGTTATTGGAGTATTTTTACTTTGTAGTGAATCCTCATTTTACGAGAAGGGAAATTGTTGAAGGAGAATTGGAGAGGTATTTGCTTAAACCTCTACATTTTATTCAAAAGTTCCGTAAGGATCCCGACTCTCTTACTTATTTTGCAGCGATTATGGATAAATGGAAACAACTTCTTAGACCCATTGATTCAGACCTTTTTTCCATCCATGATATCATCAGAAATCGAAAAGAAAATCTAATGAGGTGGGCAATCGCGGAAGATAGTACTTTTATGCAAGACATAAGAATTCGCGAGAAAAATTTGCTTCAAAATTTGCGCAGATTTGTTTTTGTACCTGATGATAAGGATGAAAATAATGATGATGTAGATCCTTTAGACTTAGAAAAAACAGCTATAGAAAAGATGTTAGAGGATGTAACAAAAATATCGACCAGCTTGAATATAACACAAAACCAGAAGCTCAATTCATCGCAATTTTACAAGTTGATTCTTAATTTGGATTACGCTTTTAAATGCTATACCAAAGAATCTGAAAAAAGTGATTTCTGGTTCAATACATTTTCCTTGTTCAGTGTTTTGCTTTATGGGGCTGTTTGTGAAATAGGCAAAAGAGATTCTCCTTATGTGGAAGGTCTTTTTCATTTTGCTATTTTGATTCACTGCGTGCATGAAATTTGGAAAAAAATTGCTACCGATTTTTGGTATCAAAAGCAGTATGACGATCTGGCGAAGAAAGCTAAAGCGGCTTATTCAGCTTTATCAGAAGCAGAAGGAACGAAATAGGGTTAAAACGAAGGCTTTTTTAAAAGCTGTTGACAGTTAAGAGGGTGAATTTTTTATCATATGTATGAGCAAATTGTTTTAAATCAGGGTTTGAATTGTTTTAAAAAAGAATAACAATATTAATTGAAGGAAAAATATTATGAGAGTTGCACCAATTTCTTCTGGCCATCTTGCTAACTATGGTTTCTCGGAAAGCATTTGGAGCGCTCGGACTGTGACTGTTTTATTGTCCGGTATAGCTATTGGGTGCGCTATCATGTTCATTTGGCAAAAATTTGTCGAAGAATCTCAAGACACAAAGGAAAAAGAACCAGCCGAAACAAAGGTGCCAGAAGCGGAAACTATGGAGCAGCTTGATGAGGCAAAGAGTGAAAACAATCGATTAAAGAAGAGTGTTGAAGATTTAGCCAGTAAGTTAAAAGAACAGGAGAAAAGCCTAAAAGAGTATCAACTCAGACAAGCCAGCTTCACCCAATCAGCTGAGTTAGTCGTAAGTGAAAAGTTAAAAACAGACAGGCAAAAATTCGAAGAAGAAAAAAAATCTTTAGGAAATGTTTTATCTGAGAACAAAACTCTAAAATCGAAAGTAGAGCTATGTGAACAAAGTGAGAAAAATCTCAATGCCGCTTTGAAAAAGGAACGTGAGCAGAGGCAAAAGGATCTTCAAGATTATCAGCAAGCCATAGAAGATGTAAAAAAAGAAATGATAACCTCGACAGAGCATGAAAAATTAAAAAAAGAAAAAGAACAATTAGAGAAAGAGTTTAAAAAAACTGAAAAAGAACTTCAAGACGCGGTTACTAAGCTTACACAAGAAAAGACTAGCCTTAACAGGGACTATGTATCGAGGATAAAAGAACTAGAAGAGATGCTAAAGGCTAAAAAAGAGAAAAAGGACGCCAAGGGAGCCATTTTAAAAGAGGGTAAGAAAGTGGTATTGAAAGAAGAACATGACGCTATGATCGCTATGCTGGAGATTAAAAAGAACGAGCTGCAAACTCTTGATCAATCCTTAATTCAAACGGAAAAGGAATTCAAAGCATACCAGACTTTGGTCGAGAAGACATTGCAAGATAGGAACTTAGGAGATCTTTTAGCGGGAATTCAACAAGAAAGCTCAAAAAATAAGCCTTCTAATGCAACTTCTACACCCTCTGCTTCCCTTTCTAGCATTAATCCCGCAGCTAATCCACAACAGCAAAAGTCTACAACAAATGATGCTAGTGGGAGTAATTCCACAAACAGGCGAAGCTCAGAAGGCGCTGCTTCATCCAAGACTTCTTCGAGCGCTCAACAAAATGAGGGCAATACGAAGAAGGAGTCAATGGAAAACGTCGATTGATATGCTGCTTTTCAGATAAAGCTTACTGGCTTAGTTTGAACCGCATCAAACTCAGGTTATTGGGTTGAGTTTGTGTTTGGAAGCTTTTTTCATCAGGTAGGAGAATGCATGTATCGCCATTTATATTGTTTACATAAATCATAAACGATATAGACGCAAAAAGCAATAAAGCAGAAAGATTCAGTCCATTTCCCATAATCTTTCTTCTGATATAGCTGATAGGCATTTTTGGCAAGATAGCCTATCCATGCTAAGAAAGCCCCCCAATTCATCAATCGATCGATCCGGCTCCATGCGTAGCGGGTCTTAATAGTGGTTTCTAAGTCTTCTTTTAGTAACCGGGTTCTCTCTTCTGAAATTTTCTTAAATATTTCACTGGCTTTAAGTGAGCATGCGATAACTTCTCTAGTCTTTTCAGTATTACCATCCTTCTGCGCATTGCGTATATGCTCAAGAAGTTTTGCGCGCTCGGGTTCGATTCCTTGAACTAACTCTTCTTTAAGTTCAGCATGCGGTTCATATTTGACGGAAAAGGGGATAGATTTCGATGGTTGGCCTTTATATTCATTTGCTTTTTCTGCTAGGTAGTTTGCCTCTACTATTAGCCTATTCAGATATTGTAAAGTAGAAGCATATGCTTTAGTTGGTGAGCGATTTTGTTCTAAACCAGGTGTGTTGTGATAACATTGTTTTAAACAATCAATCAGATTCATTTTTGAAATATGGAAAGGCAGCCTCTCTACGTCTGCATTGGAAACTGTTTCTGTGTTTGTTGTAAAACGTTCTAAAAGGTCTTCCATGAGTTCTTCTGGGGCGTCAGATTCACGCTTCTTCTCTGTTATGGAGGCAATAGTATCCGTCTGGAAGATTCGTGTTGCATAAGGAATGCCAAAAGAGGAATAACCCAACAGCTCTGTTATGAGTCGGGCCGTTTGATAGCTTGCTGGTAACCAAAGATATAACGGTAAACATAGACAGAAACCTAAATTCACCGCCCGAACACCTAACGAGCGGTCCTCTTTAGGAGCATTCCTTTCTTGCCGTGCACGGGAAGCTTCAGCGATAAATTGAAAGATATTGAATACAGCAACAGTCTTGAGAGGGATGATGGGCTTATTGAATAAAAAGCTCGCCATCCAGCCGAAGTTGGTAAGGTTCCGTGTTTTTTCAACATTGTTGGTCAGAAACATCCTTCCTCCTTATCAATCAAGATTCTGTGTAAGGACAATATTCAAGCGTAAACAAAGGATTTTGGAAAGAGAAATCTATCCTAAGCGATTTACCTCGCCATGATCCCATTTCTTTAGAAGCTGAGTTTTTGTGCAGCTTCAACGGGTCAAAATTTTCTGTTGCTGGTTTTCAAGCAAATTTAATAATATGTAGCCGTTTCCTAACAGGATTCAGTTACAAGTGAGAGGTTGAGCAAGCTTGGTAAAGGTGATTGTCGATAACAAAAGCCTTTCCCTTTCGAGTGTAATTGAGATTCTCTTACAAAATAGAGGACGTTTATGAAATGGCCTAACTTTTTGAAAATTAAGCTTCCAAAAGCGAAGTGGGATTTTAAGTGGCCTAGGTTTTTTGGGTCTTCTCCTTCTTTTTATTCGGCATGGAAGCGTTTCATTCACCAAATTCCTGCTGAGTCTCGCTCGATCATTAAGTCTTATCAACATTTTATCGTTTTGGGAGCAGAAAAAAGCGGCAAAAGCGAGCTGATTCAAGGCCTCATTGATCAGAGTCAGGACTTGTACCCATTCGATACAACTTATACAGAGATGCCTGAGGTGCAGTTTTATATTGGGCCTCGGCAGGTGATCGAGGAGATGTCGTTTGCGACACTGGAGAATCGGTCGATTAAGGCGCGCAAGCAGGTGATACGGCTGTGGAAGCGGCTCTATGCTAAGCAAGATCCTAGGGTGGTTGTGGCCTATGATTGCAGTCCAGGGCATAAGTCAGACGCACGGGAGTTGAACAAGTTAGGACAGTTGATTGCGGGCAAGGTCTCTCTTCTTACTGAGATTTGCAAGAAACCGATAAAGTTGAGGATCGCCTTAACACACCTGGATAAGATCCCAGGTTATCTAGAATTTGCTCGGTTTTTAAAACAAAGAAACTTAAGCTTTGCGATACCTCTCTCTTCTAATTTTGAAAGTAACACGCTTGCAGATCATTTGAGGGGTTTTTCTGAAGAGAACTTGTCGCTTATTTTGACGACGGTTTCGCACGAGGATTATGCCAAGATTTTGCAGTTTTTTAAAGAGATGCCGTTCCTATTTGGTGAGATAGAAGAATTTTTGCGGGCTCTCGTGGCGCGCGTATCATTTAAAGATTCGATTGAGCTGGATAAATTGTCGCTCACTTCTAATCAGGAAGGAAGCACCTCTTTTGGCGTTTTCCAATGGACAAAGCTGCCTTCGACGGCTCTCTTTTTCCGTTATCCGATGCTCAAGCATCAAATCGGGGCAGGGCTTTTGTACCTTGGCGGGGCCGCTCTTTTGGCTAGCGCATTCTTTCAATTACGCAGCGAGCTGCTTTTTGTTAAGAAAAATGTCGAGCTGCTAGATCTACTTCAATTTCCCGCTTTTAAGGAGCAAATTGTTTCGCAGCATGAGCGACTCACCGATAGGATGAACGACCATTATCTTTCCCAGATAAAACTGCCTTTTTTTTCCCACCAATTGCGCGTAGCAAAGGACTACTTAACACATCGTATCCGCAAGCATATGATTGATCCTGAATTCCGGAAGGCTATCTTAGAAAATGGCGCGGAGTTCAAGTACATCTATTTTTTGGGGATTATGGAAGCGACAGCGGACAATCACTTAGGGAAGTTTGTCTATACAAATGCAGAAAAATGGGCAAAGGTTTTGGGCCTTGACTCAAATCTTATCCGTACCTATGTGGCATGCTCCTCGAAACCTGTTGAGCCTTCTTCACTGACAGAAGGTAAGGCAAGCCCGTTCCTCCCTTTAACTAGTTTGGATCCTTGGTACGCCTTTCTCAAAAAGTTCAAAGATATCACAGACCAGCCGATCTTTATCGAGCAACCTTTTGAAGATGAAGAAATTATAAAGAGTACCGATAAGTTGTTAGCAGCGATCGGGCGTCTGAGAGGTGATCCTCTTGTTTTTGCCATTTCTACTTTGCTAGATGAGGCGGGATTTAAAGAAAATGAAAACATCAAGACCGTTCATTGGGTTGGAGAGAATATAGATCCTCTCGAAAACTTCCTTCTTTTTGTTAAGCAAACGGCTATTCCTAATTTACAGGTAGAAGGGCTTAACTTAACGGAGTTTTTTGCCAAGCTCAAAGAGATTACGCAGATCGCTGGAACGGGACAAAATGAGATACCAACCAGCTTCTCTCTAAGAGGGCAGCTGTTCACATTTGATTCGAGTAAATGGACAAACCATGTCATTGTCCATAATGTTGAGAGGGCGATTCAAGAATACATGGCGGTAAACTCGGATACGAATGGCGCCATCTTCTTCAATAACACGTTCGAAACACCGGAACCATCGGTTACGCAATTCCAAGAATTATTTCCCGTCTTTAAGACTAAAATGACAATCCCTGGGCGGTATTCGCGGGGAGATTTTGAGAAGAAAGTGCGGTCTCCTGCTGAGAAGTTGGTCTCTTTTGTCGAGTCATTGCCGATCAACCCGGAAGAAAAAAAGCGATTTGCTAATTTCTTAACGAGAGAGGCTGTCAATTATATCAAGAATTATCAGGGAAAATATGCGAAGTTTTTCGACTCCTATGACGTCGAAGCCGACTCGCTGAAAGGGGTCAAAAAGCTCCTGAGTGATCTTTCGAAATCTACGTCTCATTTTTACGATTTTTTAAAGACGGTTCATGATCAAACGAGTGTCTTTTCTGAGCCAATTTTGTCGATGAAAAATCCTGAGGAACTCAACGAGTTTGCTTTCTTGGGCGAGCTTTTCGAGCAAAAAGATGGTCATTCTCCTATTATGGAGTACCAGCAGCTCATGAGTCAGATTCTCGAAGAGATTAGCCAACCTGCGTTGGATGCTAAGGACGGCCAGTTTAGCCCTGTGGCTAAAATAAGCATGTCTATTTTCCACCAACGCCCCGACTCCTATGCCGCAAAACTTCAAGAGTGCTTGACGCATATGGATGTCCCTGAACGGTTTCATCACACCTTTAACAAACCTCTGATGCTAGTCTATAAGGTCGGGCTTCAGGAGTGGAAGCAGATGGTCGAAAATTTATGGAGTGTGGAGTATTATCCAAAGCTTCAAAGGCTGTTTGCCCGGTTTCCTTTTCAACCGAAAGAATCGGTTACCGCTTCGTTTACTGAAATAGATGATATGCTTAATCCCGCGTCGGCTTTTTATAAATCGTTAACGGAGCTTATCTCTGCAACTTCTGTATATAGAGAAGGGGCATGGTATCCTCTACATCCGGAACTATTATCTTTGGATAGCAAGGTCTATGCAGAACTTAACCGAGTGTCTTATCTGTCTAACCTGCTCTGGGATATCGAAGGGAAGCCGAAACCTCTTGTTTTAAACCTGAGCTCGGTTCCATTTTCGACAGGTTCCGAGTTTACAATTCCAATCCTGGCCTATGTGGTGGCAGGAGGAGAGTCGCTCTACAATTTTAATCAAGACCCTTCTTGGCAGCCGATTAGTATTGAATGGTGGAAGGCAGATATTTCCTATGTTGGGATGGAAGTTCAGAACAAAGTGACCAATGCCAAATCATATCGGAATGTGCAAGCGCCGGCAGAACCTTGGAGTTTCTTTTCTCTTCTCAAGAAAGGCAAGCAAGAAGAAGGAAATATTTGGGTATGGACTGTCTCTGGAAAAGAAGGCAAAGATGCCCGCACTGTCTCTTTCCGTTTTGAGAAAAATCCTCACGACATTTTTCAACCCTCTGGTAGCCTATGAAAAAATACATCTCTTTAATAGCTCTATGGTTTCTTGCCGCCTGTAGTCAAAAAACGGAGACAACGACATTCCAAATTAAAACGCTCGAATCGAGCAACCAAAATACCCCTTTTTATGTCCTTTTTAAGGCGACTGATCTACCCCATTTTCTAACCGACGATTATAAAAAAATCGCCCATCAAAGAATGCTAGCCGATGACGATCCTACCAACTTGTGCTCAGTTTTTTTTATTCCGGGTGAGACAAAGACCATTACATTAGAAAACCCCGAGAATAAGGCGATCGGCGTCTATTTTGTTTTCACCCATCCAGGAGAAGACTGGAAATACATCGCAAAAGAGGGTGAAGGTAGTAGCATCAAAATCATGGTGGGAGACAGCGAGATAAAAAGTGTAAGTTCTTTTTGAGGTTCCTTGGAAATCGAAAAGTTTCTCGATAGCTGGTGGTCAGATCCCCTCTCTCCAGAGATGGAAGAGTGGGTCGAAAAAACATACCAAGATCCTTTCTCTTTCTTTCAGTCGCTTGCGACTTTGCACAAAAAACAATCGCTTCAGCCTCCTAAAAGCGAGGTGGGACAGTCCTTCGATTTTTATCATGATTGTGTTCTACGCCATGTCGAATCTAACAATGCTATCATATCTATCGATGAAAGCGGCTTTATTCAAACGTGGACCTATAAAAAGTTACACCGCGCAGTCAATTTTCAAGTGAAGGCGTGGTCGAAGGCAGGTGTTAAGCCTGGACAAGTGGTTGTCCTCACAATGGCTGTTGGCCTCCCCTTTTTTATTGCTCTACTTACGGCTCTGCGCATGGGTCTAACACTCTGTTATCTCGCCTCCTCATCGCCTTATTTAAGTCATAAACACCTGCTTTCTCTGATTGATCAGGTTCAGCCCGCTTACCACATCGCTCATAAAGAGGAAGCGTGGCACGCTTCGCTCAAGTGTGCCAAGATTGTGGTCGAGAATTTAGGAGAAGATGTAGAGGTTTACGACCCAGTTTCTTATGCCTATCCAGCAGATCAGGTTATGCAGCTTTCAGTAGCCCTGCACCGTCAACTTCCTTTTACAATGGTTCCTTTAGATGCCCAAACAACCTATCTTAATGCCCTTCGAGATGGCATCGTTACTCTGCATTTAAAGCCAGGAGTAGCATGGGCTTCAACCTTCTCTTGCTCTTTACGCACGCAACCTTGCACAACGCTTATGGGGCTGCTCGGTGGAGCTACCCTGGTGCATATCGAAGAAAAAGCCTTTGAAAATGACCCTGATTTGCTCAAAAGCGAGAAACTCCATCTTTTAGGTGTCTCGCCCTCTTTACAAAAATTTTTGTCGAAGCATCCTATTTCGTTTGGCAAGCAGCTCAAGGGGTATTATAAATCGACTTTTTCCTCCCTCTCTACATGGAATGTACTCGCACATTTGAGCAAACTCGAAGATACACCGGCGTTTCACTGCTATTTCGATAACTCATATGGGGGTAGCATTTTGATTTCTAAGCCGTTTCCTGGTGATCTTAATTTCTTTTTAAAGCCTGGCCTTGGGCTCTCATGGTACCTTATCGACTTGAATGGAAGCGAAGAGCCGACACTCAAAGGTTTGGGATATTTTAGCCCCCAGCTTACAACGGATGAGAACACGGAAAAACTGAGCAACTTCATTTTAGCGCAAGTAGATAAAAATATGATTCTCACCAGTTGTGTTGAGGCCTGCAAAGAGGGTGTGACTATACCGACAGAAAAAATAGAGAAAACCCTAACGCAGCTTTCCTTTGTAGAGGGGTGCGTCCTTCATGCCTTTCCTAAAATGGGAGAAATAGCCTCTTTCCAGACAATTCTGCTTGTATTTGTACATCCACTCAAAAACAATGTGCCCGAGAAAACAAAAGAGGAATGGACTCAATCTCTTCGGCATCAAATCAGCGAAGAAATTGGAGAGGCTTTTATCCCTGATCACATTGAATTTTACCCCTTAGTGCCTCCCAAAAAAGAGGGTGTTTTTGATCGCGATTGGTGCATTGAGCAGTATAGTAGTGGGAAGCTCTATAAGAAAAGAGAGTCGCAAGTTTACCAGCTTATTAGCGCGCTCAAGAAGTTAAGTCAAGAAACTCTCCATGTAACGTAAGGAGTGTCTATGCCCGGCACTGATAATCCATTGTTTCCTTTCCTTAATCCAACGAATGTATGCAAACCTGAACCAGATAACTTCAGTCCTATTTCAGATATGGGGAATTATAGTTCGTTTCCTCAGCAACCGGTCTTTGGTTCAACTCGCTGCGCCGATTATATCTCAGTGCAAGTATATACAGAAATCCAAGGTCTTCTTTCCCATACTGATATTTTAAATGAAGCGAAGTTGGATCTGATTACTCAAATCCCTCCCAATAATTACGTTTTAAGTCCCTTTAATCAAGCGTTAGGGCCTAAGACGAATGAAGGTCTCATCGATTGGTATATCAAGAATTTCCTCCCCATCGCGGAAGGTTCGCATCAATACCTCTATGTTGACACGGTTGGCAAAATTACCGTAGGAATGGGGACGAATCTTTCCGATCGTATGACCGTGTTCGAGTATAAAGACAACAAGACAAACAAGTTCCATTATGCTTCAAGTAACCCTGGCCGCAAAGGAGAAAAAGTCATCAAGTTCAATCCGCGTAACTTCCTTAATAACGAGGAATATAAAAGCGCTGTTCTCGATAAGGTCATGACGCTCATCAAGTCATTTTATGTTGGAAAGCCGCTCGACGTGAAAAGAGATAATTATGGGTATGCCTTAAAAGCCAGTCGCAAGCAACTAGAAGATGCGCTCACCTACCTTTGCCAGCGCATTATCGATGAACCTGGGAAAAAGGCTGCCGCTAAAAAAGCAAAAAAGCCCTACCATATTCCTGGACCTCAATCATATGTATCGGAGGACAACTCTGTCCATGCAGATAAAGATGAGACGAATGCACTAGAGCGGGAATTTTTAGAAAAGATGATGCCAGGTTTGCACGCTCAAGTTCCTCAGTTTGCTAAGTATCCAGCAGGAGCTCAGCTAGCCGTCTTGGATATGGCTTATAATACGAACTTTTATCGATGGAAAACGGAGTATATGAAGACAAAAGGTGGACCTGTCAGGGTTGAACTCCATCCTTTTTATCGGGCGATCAATACCGATTGGGTTTCTTGGGACTCTGTTGCGTATGGAGCCAAAGATGAGGGGGGTTGTACCGTTGCCGATGTTGCGAAAAACTTCGTTAAAAACCAGGCAAAATGCGATAACTTTCTCTTTTGGCGAAAAAAAATAGGGCTTACCCGAAACATCGCTACACAGATTTTGCTCATTCTTGCCGATGAGTGGCAAGAGATGTATGAGTCCTCTTTTTTTCAGCGTTCTCCAGCGGAAAATACGACATTTTAAAGGAGCTGAAGTATGGCACTTAAAGTTAATCCTGCTGTTTCACAAGAATGGAAGGGGTTTTTTGGAAGAGATAAAGATCTAATTCCTCTAGATGTCATTATGTTAATTTTTAGGAGATTGAAGGCCTTAGATTTAGGAAGATGTGCTGCGGTTTGCAGACAGTGGCACGCTCTTGCTAATGGCCAACAACTCTGGGATGCGCTTAATGATCGCGTAATTTCTAAGGCTTTTAATAAAAAAAAGTGGGAGAAATATTGCGGAAAAATAGACGACCCTTTGCCGCTCCTTCGGAGCTTTCATTAAACTCGGCAGAATGCCTTCGAGCAACTGGGGAAAACACACTTTCTAGTCTATATATCCGATAAGGTCGATGGGAAAGATTTAACGATCAAAAGTGTGGAGCCTCTTGTAAAGGCACCAAAAATGGGGGATTTAGCACCAAATATCGGAACTTATTTTATGCAGCCATGGATAAGTATGGTGAAGAAAAGGCTTCGTCCCCTTGCTGGCTTTGGATAACAATAGATGTTCTTCCAGGTAGCCGCAGCAAGCCTTACGACGAACAAGTAAAAATGGTCCGAGCCCTCAAAGGCTATGATATTCCGAAACTCCGAGAAGTGGTCATAGCAACGCTCATGCAATATGTCGATAAAGGCGAGCGGGCACTTGGTGATAACCCTTTGACATTTACACGATGTGAAGAGGAATGCGAGGATCCCGTTGAGGAAAAAAACTACCATGTATGTGCAGGTGGCTTTCAACAAAAAGACGGCTTTCGTATCGGTATTTATGCCAAAGATGGCGATGCTGTAGGAATGGCTGCTATGAAAAGATTTTTCCCAGAGGATGCTATTCTTTCGGGTATCCAGCAAAAAGACGCAGCTGCAAAGACCCCCGATTTGCTCCTAAACTCCGATAACCCAAATAGGAGTTAGCAGAAAGACGAGCCTCTTCTTGGCAGTTTTTGACGATGAGATTGATCTGGGTATAGATATTGGCCCGGTGAATGAGGGGAAAGATGAGTTCTTTTAATCGCTGCAAGGCTTCAATGGGCCAAGGAATCTCCATGCCACTGTCCATGCTTTCGGAAGTCAAAATGATCTTAAAGCTGGAAACTGTCAGCTTCTGGCTTTTTCCTAAATAAGATTCTTTGCCAAGAGCAGTCACTCCCAAAATCATCGAAGAACTCAAAACGCGCAGAACGCGGGGAAACTTATAGACCTCTACTTTCAACTCAGGGAAGCACAGCTGCAAAAGCAAGCAGAGGGTGCTAGTGCTATTCAAAGCCAGTAGGCTCAGGTACTGACGCAAGGTGTTTTCCCAATTCGAAAAAAACCACCCATTTTCCTCTGGAAGGCCCATGGAAAGAGCAGTCATAATCAGATGGTGATCAAAGAAACTGAGGAAACGGGTAAGCAGCTCGGGATCTACAGCTCCGCTATCCATTTTTTTTCGAAAATAGGAGGGAAGCGGCGAGTTGGCCGTTAAGAGTCCTAAATTCACTAAGATGGTGACTTTAGGATACGCATCTTCTGAAAATGCAATATCTTCAAAAAGAGAAGGGGCAGATGAGAGGCTGGGATTCGATACAAAATGGATATCTTTAGACTTATATCCCAAGGAATGGAGCAGCTTTAATAAAGGGGCAGCCTCGAAGTGGCGGATTTTCTCTTTAATGCGCCGTTGTATCTGTGTTAAAGCGGGTTCTGTTGCAAGCTGCTGAGGGACGCTCTGGGCTACCATTCCACAAACTGATCAATATCGGTTTTATATAGCTTTCCTAAGGACTTCCATTGGAGAGATTCCTGGTTTTGCCATTCATCGGATAGAGCGCCGATATGCTTCGCTAAAAGTGCGAGGAATCCAGTAAATATCTGAGGGAAATAATGGCACGGATCAAAATGCTCAATTTGATGAGAAATGTCTTGCGCGACCATAGCTGCTTTGAAGAATTGCTTCTTTTCGACAAGTTGCTCAAAAATTTTGAGCTTGAGTAAGAGATCCTGCATAGCTTGCGATTCCCAGGGGCTAGGTGTTGCGGCAGCAACAGGTTCCTGGGCTTTTTCTTCCGGCACACTTGTCGCTTCTGCAATATTTTCTGAAGTGGGGGGAGTATCTGGCTTTTCAGGAAAGATAAATGGATGCAAATCTTCGATTCTTTTCACCAAATGAGTCACCCGCTCTTTAGTAGGAGATCGGCTCCATTTTTCATAGAAAAAGTCCTGAAAGCCCCTCGAGGTCTCTAAGAGATGACCAAATTCTTTTTCCGAGAGAGCAATCGACTGTTCCCAAAGAGGAAATTCTTTTCCTTCTTTCGCCTGTTTTTCTGCGTATTTGAGTTTGTCGAGGATGTGAGCAAAAAACCAGCTCAAACTATTTTCAACTTGCCTGTCTTTGCGAACAGCCGGCTGAAGATGATCCCAATGTTTTTCTAACAGAGAAGACAAAATAGGAAGCGTCGTTGAAAAGCTTTTGACACCTTCTTCTAGAAAATGGGTATAGAGATAATAGACGATGAGGCGAATATCGAAACTCCCTTCAACGAGAAGGGGCTGGATTAGCTCAGCTGCACCATCCATTTCTTCTTTTTCAACTAGTTCTGCAATTTTATCGAAGTGTTGTTGAGAAATGTCTTTCTGGCTTGGCTGCCCCTTTTGCATCGTTTGTTGCAGCAGGCTTAAATCTACCATAAGATCGTCCTTTAGAGGCTAGGGTGTCTTAGAAATTAGGCGCTCTAATTCTTTATCAACAGCAGGAAGCAGGTGAAGGTGCCCTGCTTGTGCGCTATGTTGAATATCTTCGAGTGTGGAAACGCTTTTAGAATAAGGAAGGATAAACTGAGTAAATAGTGTTTCAATTCCTTGTTCGCGCTTTGCATTGTCCATAATGGTTTCTAAGTTCAGATACCTATCAAACTCGGGAGGCTGCTGTCTAAATATTTGGCCCATATCTTTTTTTACTAAATCTTTACCTATAGAATATGTTCGTCCAAATATACCTTTGATGAAGGTTTTTAAGTTTAAATGGTAAAAATTACCAAAATTTGATTTTTGAAGATCCATAATAAATAGGCAATCCTCAGATTCCTTGCACCAACCATTAAAAGCAGACGTAAAGCCATGATTTTCTGCTATCTTCTTAAATAAATTTTTAAACTCCTTATTATCCATATTAATAAGTATCTAGGACTCCTTTTATATCCATTCCTTTATATTCTTCCATTCCTTTGAGCTCTTTAATGTACCCTTCTAATTGCTTTTGACCTGCTTTAATTGCCCTAGGATTATTTGGTTTGAGCTCGTATACTATACCATTTTTCGAATCAAAACAATCAATTCTTTTGCCACTTCCTTTTAAGTAAAATTCCTTATGAATATTTGCAGGATCTGCATTACGCTCGGCTAATTTATAGGCTGCATGCTCTTGCTGGCCACGCTTCAAGCTCGATTTAGTCCATGAACTTTTAGCGGCCTGTTTAGCAGCAGCAAGTTTTTCGGCTTCGGAGAGGGCCTTTGCTCCTTTCCTAAACTTAGATAGTTTAGAAAGAATTTTTAAGCCTTTAAGGAATTTTAGAGGACGAAGCCAAGGAAGTAGTGTGACGATGTCAAAGAGTAACTCACCGATAGGAAAGGCTTCATCATGTTTAGCAGTACTTTGACCAGGAGAGGAGACTGAAATGAGCCCCCCTTTAGCGCACAGAAATTTACATCCAGCTCCTAAAGCTGTAACCCCATCCAGTTCTACTATGCCTTGGCCAGGATCTAGCACTTTGACAGAAGGGACGCAAGGGACGGGAGCCGATGGAATCACGGTGCACTGGCCGCCAGGTGGGGGGAACATAAAGTTCGTCTTATTTGCAATCTTTTTAGTACCTCCTGTCGTCGAAGAAGAGGTTACTTTTAATTGCAACTTTGAAGTGCAAAAAGGGCAGCTAAAGCTTGTGTCTTCAGAGGTTAGTTCACCCATAAAGAAAGCTCCTTCAAATTAACACCTTTATTTGCGAAAGAACGCTAAACATTCATCTGTCCACTCTCGAGGAAATTCACCAAATAGTGTCGCAGGATCAGGAGGAGGAAAGCAGGAGCGGCAATAGCCTCGATTCTCTTCAAAATCAAACACCGCATGAAATTGGTGGTCGATCAGCAAACCAGCTTTCAGTCCGTCTAAAGACCAAACGATTTCAAATAGGTGTTTTTTTTCGGGTTCAACCAAGTCTGCCGTATTGTAAATATGAACGGCGTCGAGAACGGAAAACTCTTCTCCTTCGATGCCAGCATAAAAGTAAGCAACCTCTCCATCATCCAAAAACATGGCGTAGTAATCAGACACCGGCGAAGAAGATAACCGCTCTACTTTCCCCACTTTACTTTCTTCTTGGATGTGAGAATTTGGGTCTATCTGTAGCTCTTTCTCAGGAGGAGAGATTGTCGATAGATCCGTTACTGCTTTTTTGGGTCCAAGAGGGGGAAGCCCTTGATCAACGCGTTCTTTTTGCATCTTCATTACGTCGTCATAGGATAGTTTTGGCGGCATAACAGGTTCTCTTATTTTTTTTGTGTATTTTAATTTGGGTGATATGGTTTTTTGACTAGATAAAGTCGTAGATAAATACCGCTTCGCCAGAAAATCGATCTGGGATTGGCGCAAATATGTCGAGGAGTAGGATTTATGGTGTGCAAAGTTTACGAAGCTTGTTCGAGAGTAGGTCAAAAGAACCCTCATCGACAGCATGATCAAGGCTCCAAGAGTGTTAATTTGGAGACCAAGTTACACCTTGAAACCTTAATAGAAAAGAATAATTTTCTAAACGTCGGTAAGATCTAGAAACTCTTCAAGTTCATCCAAAAAAGGAACAACGTCCGTTTTTCCTTTTGTGTTTAACCCTTCTTCGATTTGACGGAGGAGTTTTTGGATAGGATAAACTTCTTGGTAATGTTTGTTTAGCTCTTGCTTCAACAACCAAAAGAACGAATGGATCTGTTGCTCTGATTTGGTAAGGGGAATAGCTTCTGGCTGCGCAGGTACCATATCACCTAGCTCAGTGGTAACGGCACTACTGGCTTTTTTGCCGAAAAAGCTTTCTACATAGAGCTCTTCCATCTAACCCCCTAAGTTGGAGAATACATAAAGAGCCATATAGAGAACTCCAAAGAGAAGGGTTGCAAAGCCGTAATAGTGCCATGCCTTAAAGCCCGTTTTTGCAGGCTCTATTTGCTCGTGAACTACAGGTTTAGCATGAGAAGTGGAAACGGGGATTTTATCTTTGAGAAGTTCGATATATTTATGGAGCTGTGTTTTAGAGTCGCGGTATTTTCCTTGGAAGCCTCTTTTCAGGACATAGTAGAAGACTTCATAGACAAGAGAGGGGATGGCCGGATTATCTAAGATGTCATCGATGGTTTTGAAAAAGACTTCACCGGCGGTATAGGCCGAATAGAAATCTTTTTGCAGAGGAGCCCACCGTACTTTCAGGTGGTTGTAGTCATAGGCCTGCATCTGTTCATCGACGCCAGCAACGAGAGCAAAGAGGACAAGGGATGCATAATCTTTACCTAATTTTTGTTCCAATCCAACTTTTATTTGCTCTAAAGTATTAGCGATTTTTTTGCGGCAATTTTCCATGGACTCGGGCGTAATAGAGGCTTTTCCAAAGAGGGTTCTTTCTTGATCAATCTCATTGAGATAAAAAGAAATGTCCTGCCAATGCTGAAAGTTCATAGTCTTTTCCTTGTTTTAGGATCAGAGGTTTTTTGATTTGAGGGAAGTGGACAATAGTTTCAATTTCAAAATGGGGGAGCCAGCTGCTGAGCATTCTATTGATGTACTTGAAAAATAAAACGACAGCTTCCCATCTTTGCCCATTCCAGTCTTTTAAGAAAAATTCGTATTCAATTACGGAGCTGAAGTTCTTTTGGTCCATCCTCTGACGCGTTTTTAGATCGAGGATCCAATCAGGTATAGCATCAAAAAAGCTTCCACTCAATTTTTTCATCGCATTCACGATAAAAAGAATCTCATTTAAGTTCAAATAACTTTGATTTTTAAGAGAAAGAAGGCGGATGAGAAACTCAGGGTCATCCTCGATGCTTTGTTCATGACGGTGGAGGGAACCTAGTAAGCGGGTGCCCAGTCCAAACGCTTGGGCTGCATTGAATTGAAGGTCGAGCTCGACGTTCATGTAGTCGGAAAACCACGGTTGAGTCCACAGAGCCTCGATAATAACTGTCGCAGGATCGTGAAAAGCTTCAGGTAGATCTAAGAGCAGATTCTTATTGAAATAGTCGACTTCATAACTATCACCGACTTTTCCTAAGATGCCTGGTTTTAAGGGTTTTGTTCCGTTGGTCAAGACTTTGCTGACATTGAGGACAGTATGGAGCTCAAACTGGTAGATGGGCTCAGGATGTAAGATGGGAAAAGAGTCTTTTGTTCCATCGGAAATAATGGGGTCGGCATGTGCCTTTCTAAAATTGGCGATGGGGACGATAAAAGGGAGGAAGGAGTCGGCATTCAACTTGATAGAATCGGGCCATTTTTCATTAAAATCTAGGCAAAAAGTGACCGTTTTCCATCTTTTGCCGCAGGGCGGAACAGAGAAGTTGAGGAAGAGTTCTTGTTGCGGAAGATGGAGGAGGGATCTTATTTGCTCGATTTCATGGAAAAAAATGGAGCGTTCTTGTGTGTTAGAGCCAAAAGAAAGAGGGCATTCGAATCCTTCGGCACTATGGATTTCGGGAGTATCGTAAAAGACTCTGGCTTTTATGAGTGAATGTTGGATGGCGAATAAGACTCGCAAGGAGGAGAAAAAGCTATTGAGGTGGTTGATGTAAAATTTCATGGAGCCGAGTTCTTCGGTGCTCACGTGAAGGGAGGAGTATTCGATGATACATCGCCAGCCAAAACCTTCGTGCTTTTCGAATTGAAAGTTTTTTAAAAAAAGGGGGAAGATATCGACAGCATCGAGGGTCTGGAAGGTTGCTTTTAGCTGGTTAGATGTTTTGAAGATGAGTTCCGATCCAGCTGCTAAAGTTACTCGTTCGGGATAACGGATAGAAGGGGTGATTTGGAGCATTCCAAAGGCGGGTAACGGATTGACCAAGTAGGGAAAATATTGCCGGAAAAGACGTTCATGGATTTGAGTGATTTGTCTAACACCATGGAGGCGAGCTCTAGCCCCGAAAAAAGCCATCGCTTCGATAAGCCGTTTGGTATTAGGATCCTCTGAATCAAGAGGAGTATCTCCGTAAAGAGCGATATGGGAAGCACGAAATTTCTCAATGTGCTGAAGTTCTTCGAGATAAGCTTGGTAGATTTTATCATCGATGAGCATAGCTTATAAAGAGAGTACCATAGACATGTAATTAAGGCATAAAACTTTAAGTTGAACGAAAAGAAAGGCGAAATTACATTTGGTGGTGTCAGTAAAGGGGGGGGAGAATGGCAGATCAAAAAATGTTGCTCGATACCTTTGTAAAACATGTGCAAGAAGATCCTTCGATTGAAGGCTTCTGTCCGAATATGTATTTGGATACTTTGGGTTTTTTGACGATCGGTTATGGTCACCTGCTTAGTAAGTTAACCTGGGAAGATCATGAATGGAAAAGTAGCGAGACATTCATTTACGAACTCAGTAATAAGCAAATGGCAGATATTGTGGCTTATGAGTTGTCTTCAGAAGATGCGACTCGATGTCTTAAGAATTTGAAAAAGACCCTAGAGGATCTGAAGAGCATGCCTTTGCGCGCTAAAACATCCACAGATAGAGTGTATGATATTTCTGGGAATGAGAAAAATGAGGCGATTGAGAAGGCGTTTTTAGAATTGCTAACAAAATCACTCATTTTGAAAGCTCGATTGATAAGAGATCCCAGAGCAAAGGCCCTTCTCGCTTCTAAGTATAGAAGTGAGGTCAATAACCTGCTTCTCCCTGACCAAGACTGCTTAAAGTTTTTAGAAAAGGATGTTACGGAAAAAATAGGCCATCTCAAGTCTTCATTTCCAGAATTTGAGCGCTATCCATTTACAGCCCAACTCGCCCTGCTCGATATGTCGTACAATATGGGAGTGGGAGGACTGAAGGCGAGTTTTCCCAAGATGACGGCTTTAGTGAGATCTCAAAATTGGAGAAAAATTGTTGATGACAATGAATACCGTAGGTCGCAAGTTTCCGAAAAGCGGAATAGTTTAGTAAAAGGGTGGTTTGAAGAGGCGGCTAAGGAAGTCGAAGAAGCCCAAAAAGTTCTTCAGAAAGCAAACTAAGATGGATATGTATTTATGAAATATTGGCTGGTAGGGATATTTAGTATTTTTTGGGGGGATATTTCTGCAGATAAAGTGCCTTATGATGCGGGATATGTGATTGAAGGGAACGCAGCTGTAGATAAAGCCAGAGCTCGCCTCAACACTTTAGAGGAAGAATTGCAATGGCTTGTATCCTACTATAAAGATTGCGGTCAGAAAAGTGATGACACGGATCCCAATGATGCTTTAAAGCTAACCAGTCAAAAATTACCAGCTGATGTTGAGAGATTACAAGCAGCTTTTGCAGAATTTAGCAAAGAAGTTTGGCGTAGCATAGGAACTGTAAAGGGACCCAATGCCTATGCATTTACAGTGCAAACGGCATCTTTTTTAGAATTGACGAATTGGTATGCTAGTTTTATCGAGGAAAACCTTTTTCCTCGCGGCTGGCAAGCTCTTTACCAAGACTACCTCAAAGATAAAGAGAATGCGCGAAGAGAGACGTCTAAAGTGGTCCAAAAAACGGAATAGTTGCCAGGGTCAGAAAAAAATTTCCTTTGTCTTAATTAAGATTTCAGTTATACATTCTAGTTTCAAAATAACCTATCAAGCTGTGAGGCAAGAAAATGCGAGCGCGGCAAAACCCTTTAAGGGTAGCCCTCTCAGACCAACTAAGCAATGTAGTTGGTAGGCCGAGCGGCTTTCTTGTTGTTTTTTCTGAAAATGATTGGCAGTTCAAACCAAGGAGAAAATGCCATGGCCGTTCAAGATGAAGTGATGAAGTCTAGAATCACGCTAACGTATAAAACTGAAGTGAACGGCGAACCCGCCGTTGTTAATTTGCCCCTTCGTTTAATGGTTCTCGGGGACTTTTCAGGGGGATCCTCTAAGGATAGAGAGCTCGAACTGGAAGAGAGGAAGCTGCGCAGCTTGGATGGAAGAAATACCAACGAAATTATGAAAGATATGGGTATTTCGATCGATATCGTTGTTCCCAACAAAATAAATCCTGCCGAAGAAAGCATGCGTGTGAAAATCAACTTTGAAAGCATGAACTCCTTCAATCCTGAAGAGGTGGCAAAGCAAGTTCCGCAGCTTCGCTCCCTCTTGCTGCTTAAAAAGTTACTAGAAGAGATGCAGTCTAATATCGCTAACACTAAAGAGCTGGCGGCTCTCGTCAGCAAACTGTCTGCTAACAAGGAACTTCTCATGAAATACAGAGACAAGCTCAAAGGATATGAAAGCTATCGTATCCCTCAACAAACCTCAAAAAAAGAAGACTCTAGCGAGGAGAAAAAATCATGACGATGGAAACCCAAGTTCTCGAAGAAGAAGATATCTCTTTTGATCAGTTCTTAAAGAGCATCAAGATCACTTCCTATGATGAAGAAAAGGCGCTGGTGCCGATGCTCAAGGAAGGACTTTTAGATGTGAACGAAGAAGTGAGTGACGCTGCACGCTTTATCTCTTCTTTAGCCACCCTTGTCTGGAATGTTGATATAGAATCACCTCGTTTAGACAAGAGTAAGATTCAAGAGCTGATTGCTCGTCTGAATGTCATGATCAACAATCAGGTTAATGAAGTCATTCATCATGAGAAGTTCAAACACCTTGAATCGACATGGAGAGGGCTTTTCGACCTCATTTCAGGGACCAATTTTCGCGCCAATGTCATGATTGATATGCTCGATGTTTCCAAGCAAGAGTTGCAGGTCGATTTTGAAAACAACTCAGTCGACTTCACGGGTTCTGCCCTTTTTCAGAAGGTCTACGTATCAGAATATGATCAATATGGTGGTAAGCCTTTTGGCAGTATTATCGGAATGTACGAGTTCGAGCATACACCTGCCGACTTAGGATGGCTGAAAGTCATGGGAAAAATCGCAAACGCCAGCCACGCTCCTTTCATCGGTTCTGTCTCTCCTCGTTTTTTTGGGTGCGATTCGATAGAAGAGCTGGCTCAGATTCGAGATTTGGAAGGGCTCATGAATCATCCTAAATATGGTGCGTTCAGCGCGCTAAGAGACTCCGAAGAAGCGGCTTATTTGGGTCTATGCCTGCCCTCGTATGTCTTGCGCCTCCCTTGGCATCCTGTCACTAACCCTTGCGGTAACTTCAATTTTATTGAGCATACGTGGGGTGACGATAGCCAGAAGTATCTTTGGGGCAACTCGGCTGTTCTTTTTGCCAAGAATATGGTTCGCTCGTTCCAAACGTCGGGTTGGTGCCAGTATCTGCGAGGACCTAAGGGCGGAGGGCTTATTACAGGACTCCCTGTGCATACCTTTAACATCCGTGGAGAAGAAGAGATAAAAGTGCCCATCGAGATGGTCATTCCTGATTATCGAGAGCTCGAGTTTGCCAATAGCGGATTCATTCCTCTCATTTACCGCAAAGGGACAGGGGATGCTTGTTTCTTCAGTGCTCAATCTCTAAAGAGACCTAAGAAGTTCAGAGATCCCAAAGACGCAGAAAACGCTCAGCTTGTATGTAATTTGCCCTATACATTCTCCATTACGCGGATTGCCCATTATGTCAAGAGCATAGCACGTGATAACATCGGTAGCGCAGCAGATGCTTCGTACATGCAAAACGTGCTCAATAAATGGATCATGGATTACGTGACAGCTATCACAAATCCAGACGACATGACATTGCGCAGATATCCATTCAAAGCGGCCAAAGTAGAGGTCAAAGAAAAACCAGGTCGGATCGGCTGGTATGACTGTGCTATCTCCGTTCTTCCGCATATCCAATTAGAGGGAATGGATGTAGAGCTCCGTCTCGATGCACGGCTGGGAAAGAAGTAGTGTTTTAAGGCATTTTTTATTGCAAAAGGAGGTAATGAAATGTCTGGCTTGATTAATATTCCATGTGATGTACCAAAAGCCTTTGATTTTAAAATCAAAGAGATGCCCATAACGGGATACATCTTGAGCATGAAGCTCAAAGATGACGCTCTAAAAGCAGACTGGGGTGTCAAAGATCCCGAAAACCCCAACAACCTGTTGGATGTTGTTGCTATTCTCGACCATATAAAATGGTCAGGCAAAGCAACCGACCCTATTACATTTATCGGTCGTATGTCAACGGAGAATCGCAAAGTGTATAACGCCTGGCGAGCCAAACAAGAAGGCGGGTCAGATGTGCTCATCAACTGGGTCATCAAAGAGTATGACGATGGAGCAAAGCAATACTATCAAAGCTTCCACTCCGAAGGTGCTGAGATTAAGTTCATGACAACTGAGACTCAGCCACCTGATATGGAACCAAAAGAAGAAGCAAAGCCTGAAAAGCCGAAGAATTATAAGTTCACGCTATGCCTTAGCCCCAAAAGCGAGGGCGGAGTGCAAATGCTTGGATATGCAACCAGCGTAGACCACAAAATGCCCGTTGAACTAGGTATTAAAGCAGGCGGCTGATAGAGGATCGACCATGCAACAATTAAAGAGAGTGGGTTGGCAGATGGGGCAACCCCTGCTGCCACTCCACTTAGTTGCTCAAGAAGATTCGCTCTTGTCGCATCTCGATTTTTATATTAGAAATTTGGGCTTGCCCGTGTATGGGGTAGGTCCGCTCAAATGGGATGACACCCTTCTTTATCAGGGTGTCGTCTCTATTACTAAATTAACTGTTATTTTCCCTTCCGGCGAAATCGTCGATGTTCCTGAGAACGGAAGGATTTCTATTTTTGATCTAAATAAAATAGGTAAGACGCAAGTGGCCCTCTATGTTCACCTTCTCAAGGAGGTAGCAGACCAAGAAGTCTTTATGGACGAGCAGGAGGAGGAGAAGCTTGTTTTTGCCCAAAACCAACTAGTGCTTTCTACCGAAAGCCACCTCCTGACTACCAAGGCCTCTATCAAATTAGCAGAATTTGAAAAAGACGTAGAAGGCCGTTGGAAGTATGTCGACAATTACTCGCCCCCAATATTTACAATAAATGACCATCCATTTTTATTGAGTAAGTTGTTCCGGATTCGAACAATTTTAGAAAGTTTCCAAAAAGAATTAGAGCAAGAAGCATCTACCGGCAAATTATTCGAGCAGCGCACCATCGAGACCAAAATGTCGCTCATAGAAGTAGCTAAACTACGTCGCTTTCTTCTCAACGTAGAGCGTGGTGTGCTTACGCACCCCTTTTATCTTTACGAGCAAATTTCTCAATTTCTTGATACACTTGCCTTTATCTACGTTGATCATGCTGATATTAGCATCATCCCCTATCAACATGAAAAGATAGCACCCTTGTTTGGTAAGCTAATAGAGTTTCTCATCCAGTACTTGAAACCTAAGTCAGAACGTTTAGCCTCTTTGCAGTTTGAAAAACGGGACAGCTGCTATCTTTCCGATAGGCTACCTGAAGAGCTCAATGAATTTTCTGAGATCTATTTCATCGTGCAACCCGTTGATTCTAAGGTCCGTTTGACGATGGAAGGGCTTAAGCTCTCTAGCTATTCTCGTCTCAACAATATTTACCGATTTGCGCTCTCTGGCATACCCCTTCTTAGGCTAGACGCAGCTCCTTTTAATAACAACTTCTCTAAGTATGCAGCCGTTTACCGGGTGGAGAAAGATTTAGAGTGGAACTATGCCATTACCGAAGGAAGGCTTGCTTTTTCTCTGCAAGAAATTGATGTAGGGCTCCAGGCTTATTTATATTGGAGATAGTTTTGAGTTTTTTTAACAAATTTAAAAAAATGAGTCCTCCAAAAAGTCTGCAAGAAGATATTTTTGACTCTATTTGTGATTTGCTAAATACCAAGGTGACTTTCGGAGCTTATCAAAAAGATTTAGGCATGGAAACCTATGTCTATCTTAGCTCTAGTAGCGAAATTTCTAAACAAATCATCAAAGATATCCGCACTTGTTTAGAAAAATATGAAACCCGAATTACCATTACCGACGTACAACCCATGCCACCTAAGGGAGATATGTACTTGGGCTTTATGATTAACTGCAAAATTCAAAAGAGCTCGCATACTTTTCAATTAGCATTCCAGCCTCAGCATAAACAATTTAAAAGAGGGGGAGAGCCATGAGTTTAGATGAAAACAACCTGGATGTCTTCTTCAATACTGAATTAGCTTTAGTCTTAAAATTAGAGGCTGATGGGAATGAAGTTCAAATCAAGTCGGGGAACATTGAAAAAATCAGTTTAGAGCTCCATTCCTATGGTTTTGCAGGGAACATCCAGTTTAGTGGCGTCGATGATGATAAATTAGTGGCTCTTTTAGATTCCAAAAAACCAACAAAGGTTACGTTAACCTTTCAGTCGACGGATCCTATACTGGCAGGTGCTACTCTCGTAGAAATCAAAGGGATGGTTTTACGCAAATATTTTAGGCGTGTAGACAAAATCGAAAAAATCAATTCTTTTGCGGTCCGTCATTATGAGGTTGTCATCAGCGATAATGCTCAGGCGACCTGGAGTGAACATCGCCCCGTTAATATCTATATAGATGAATCTATGAAAGATGTCATAGAAGCGCATAAGAATCCCGAAATTTCTATTAAATATGATTTTAGCTCCATCGATAAAAAACATCCCATTACGGCATTTTCCTTGGTTCCCCCCCATGCTCTGCCGAGCAGTGAACAAGATAACTTCTACTCGTTCGTTCAATGGTATCTACACCAAGAGGGTGGCATTTGGAACTATGACTATAAAACCAATAGTTATTCTGTTTTAAGCAAAAAGCCTCCGCTGACAGGAAAGGCCTATAAAATTAATGAGTGGTGGGTAGCTCCTCCCATGGGAATTTACCAAAAACCTCCTCGCTTCAACGTGAAGACATTGAAACATACGGCTGATAGCGTAGACAGTGAAGATAAAGAAAATGATACCGCTTTCAAATCGGTTCATCATAATGTCATTACCCCGACAAACTACAGAGCTTTTCCAGAACACGCTCAAGAAACTGTACACTCCATGCTGGATGCTCAAAATCCAGAGGTGGAGTTGGAAGTTATTCAACTAGAGTCCGATTTTCATATCGATAAGTTGGTACCTGGTTCCTATGTTACTTTTTACATGAATGGGAAGATGGAGACCTGGAGTAGCGACTCTTTTTACAAAGGCAAAACGTTTAGATCGCGCGTTCTATTTTTTGAGGCAACAAAATTAGGTCTTGCTGAAAAACTAGAAAAACCGACCCAAACATATCGGCTCTACATCAAAACCATTTTGGAACTCGAAGCAGAAACTTATATCGAAAGACCCCATTTTAAACCGCCGACGTTTCCTTTTAGCATACAAGGGAAAGTCTCCAGTGATATCGGGGATGAAGAGCAATCCACCTATAAAATTTCAGAAAATGAACACGCCCCACAAGGGCAATACCTCGTCTCTGTTCCTCTTGCCGAGAATAAAAATGTTGTGGTCCCCTTTACCCCTGATTTGATGTCGGGGCAATTTTACTATCCATTTTGTAAAGGGGAAAGAGTCCTCCTTTCTGTATATTTCCATACAGCAAAGATTCAGAGAATTATCGATTGGCAGCCACTCGCACGCCTTCCCTCAGGCGTTCAAGGCAACCAAATTGTTTTATCGTCCAATGGTAAAGATAAATATGCCTTTATCCGGCATGAGTTTGAGGATGGTAAGAATTCGGTTATCACGATTCGTCAAGCTACTTCTGAAACGCAAACCCAGCTCGTCCAAATTAAAGACAAGGATATCCTTATAACTGTCGATGAGAAAGACAAAAAAACTCTGACAATTCATCTCAGTGGTGAGCAAGGCGTCATGGTATCTCTCGAAGATAAGGCGGGGAAAATGACGCAGCAGATCGCTTTTGATGGCCAGCAGATCGTCTCCACCTGCAAAAATAGCGGGGACACGAGCACATATGTGCAGAAACCCGACTCCGTAACCATTACATGTAAACAATTCAACGTTAAAGCAGAAAAGATCAACATGGAAGCGCAAGACGTCATCAATCAGAAAGGACAAAGCAAAGTCAACATCGAGACAGCCATCGCTAATATTAAAGCAGGGTCTATCAAGCTAGGTTAATTAACGCGCTGCTCTAAGAGGGTGTCTCAAAAAGAAAAATAGAATGCTTTTTGGTCTTTTTTCTCTAGAGACAATTTTCATCCTTTGCCTACTTGTTCAAGTATGTCCTGCAGAAGAAAATCGCCTCTCGAGAAAAAAAACCCTTAAAAACCCTTCACCTTTTCTTTTTGAGACACCCTCTAAGGCTTGATTTTATGCCCGGCAAGAACGCTCAGTCCGTCATAGGCAGCGTACTTATATAGGTCGTGGAGGGTGGGAAAGTTGAAGGGCTCTCCGATGACATCATAAAGATTTTTTCGATCTTTGATGAGCATGACGCCATAATGGATGAGCTCAACAGCGATATTCCCTATGATATGGACACCCAGAACTGTAAGAGTTGATTTATCAAAAACTAATTTTAAAAACCCAGATTTCGCGCCCATGATACGGCCTCTGGCCATATCGGCGTAGCGGGCCCTCCCCACCATATAGTCGATCGGGACTTCCCGGGCTTCCTCCTCTGTCATTCCTACCATCGATACCTCAGGGACGGTGTAGACGCCCAGGGGCATGACGGGGGAGAGTATTTCCAAATCGCGCGTGTGGAAAATATGGGCTACCGCCACTCGCCCTTGATCCATGCTAACGCTAGCAAGGGCAGGGAATCCGATCACATCGCCTACAGCAAAGATATGGGGAACATTGGTGCGGAAATGATTATCGACGAGGATCACTTCGCGAGGGCCTGTTTGCACGCCGGCTTTTTCAAGGTGAAGAGCCTTGATGTTGCCGCTGCGTCCCGCAGCAAACAGAAACATGTCGGTTGTAAGGGTTTGACCGTTAGAAAGCTGGGTTACTGCGCCTTCTTTGCTCACGACTTCTTTGAGAGAGACATTGAAGAGGATTTCGATGCCGCTGCTGCGCATTTGATGGATGAGCTCTTCAGAAATTTCATGGTCGAGATGGGACAGGATTTTGTCTTTGTCGTTGACCAGATAGACTTTGGTTCCCATCGTCGCGAAAATGGTGGCATATTCGCAGCCGATGACGCCAGCGCCTACAATACATAGCGTGGAGGGGAATCTATCGATTTCTAAGATGGTGTCGGAGTCGAAGATGCGCTTTCCATCGAAGGGGATGTTGGCGGGATGATAAGGATACGAGCCCGTGGCGATGATAATGTTATCACCCCGAAGGACTTGCTCTCCCACACGGATGGTATGAGGGTCTTCAAAAGAGGCCGTTCCGTGGTAGATATCGATACCATGACGCTTGAGGTTTTCAAATACTTCCGCCCCGGCAGAGGCGCAGACGAAATTTTTGAGGTAAAGGAAATCCGAAACGGTCGCTTCGCGGCTCAGGCCCCGCTCAATGCCATAGACGCCCTTTTCGTGTTTTCCTGAGAGGTAGAGAGCCGTTTCCCTCAAACTTTTGGAAGGAAGCGTTCCGGTGTAAGTTCCCGCGCCGCCAAAGACCTTTTCTTTTTCGATGATGGCTACCTTGTGGCCGAAATAAGCGGCTTTGACAGCGGCTTTTTCTCCTGCGGGTCCGGTCCCTATAACGATCAACTCGTATTCCATAATTACGTCTTATGTTAAATAACATTTTTATGGAAGATGATGTTTTAAACGTCCAAGCCGAAATGCTCACGAGCAAGGTGAAGCATTATCTGATCACGACCATGGGGATCACCGTGGACGAGGCAAGCGATGAAGAATTCTACCGCGCTTTTTCGCTGACGCTGCGCGAAGAGATCATGATCAACTGGACAGCGACCACGCACACCTTCCATGGCAGTCATGCTAGGACCGTGCATTACATCTGCATGGAATATATGCCAGGGCGGATGCTCGGCAATAACATCACGAATATCCAAGCTCTCGATCTGGTGAAGCTGGTTCTTAAAAAAATGAACCGCGATCTCGTCCACGTCGAAAACATGGAGCCCGATCCTGGTCTGGGCAATGGAGGCCTCGGAAGGCTTGCCTCTTGCCTGCTCGATTCTCTAGCGACACAGCAGTATCCGGCAATCGCCTATGGACTGCGGTATCAGTACGGGATCTTCGACCAAGAAATTTGCGCCGGCGCTCAAGTCGAGCGTCCCGAAGCCTGGCTCCTCCACGAAAATCCTTGGGAGTTCAGACGCGATCTCCACGCGACAGCGATTTTCTTTGCCGGGCATGCTATCCCGACAGAGAATAAACAAGGCGTACCGATCCATGACCTGGCCGACTACGAAGAAGTGCGCGCGGTTCCTTACGACATTCCGATCATCGGATGCAAAGAAGCGGGCGACTTTAACGTTTTGACGCTCCGCCTCTGGACAACCAAAGAATCTCCTCGCAACTTCCTTCTGCAGCGCTTCAATGCGGGACTTCTCGATCAGGCCGCTGAAAACACGTCGCTGACAGACGTTCTATATCCCAACGACAACAATGAAGTGGGCAAGCGCATTCGTCTCAAACAAGAATTTCTGCTTGCCTCGGCATCCGTCCAAGACATTGTGCGAACGCATCTGCGCCATTTCCCTGATATGTCGACCTTTGCCGACCATGTGCGCATCCAAATCAACGATACCCATCCCGCCCTTGTTATTACGGAACTCATGCGGCTTCTCCTCAAGCACCACGACTTGTCTTGGGAAGCTGCTTGGGAAATCGTCAAGACGTGCTGCAGCTATACCAACCACACCGTTCTCAAGGAATCTCTTGAAGAGTGGAACCAAAATCGCCTGCAATATCTTCTCCCGCGCCAATACCACATCATCGAGAGGCTAAACTTAGAATTATGTACGGCTGTGCGGCAAAAATACCCCGGAGATGAGGCCCGCGTCCAGCGCATGTCGATGGTAGAAGGCGACCAAGTACGGATGGCCCACCTCGCCATTTACGGTAGCCACAAAGTCAACGGCGTCTCAGAGCTTCACTCTAACATATTGCGCTCGACGATTTTCAAAGATTTTGCCGAAATGTACCCCGATAGGTTTGTGAATGTCACGAACGGCGTTACACCGCGCCGGTTTCTTCTGCACATCAATCCGCGCCTTGCCGATTTCATCACGAAGCGCATTGGGCCGCACTGGGTCACCGATTTAACGCATATCTCTGAGCTGGCAAAGTACGCAGATGACCCCGCCAGCCGCACCGAATTTTTGCAGATCAAGCGCGAGAACAAAAAAGAATTCGTCACGTTCCTCAAAGAGTATAATCCTGTCCGCGATGCAAAGGGCAACATCATCGCGCATAGTGGAGCCATAGATGAAACAGCCCTTGTCGATGTCCAAATCAAGCGCATCCATGAATACAAACGCCAGCTCATGAATGCACTGCACATCATCATGCTCTACCATGAGCTGAAAGCCGACCCCTCGAGCCGCAAAATCCGCCGCATGATGGTCTTCGCGGGCAAAGCAGCCCCTGGTTATGAGATGGCCAAAAACATCGTTCGCCTCATCGCGTGCATAGCGCGGAAGATCAACAGCGATCCGGCGGTTTCTTCTCTTCTGAAGGTGGCATTTGTGGAAAACTACAACGTCTCCAAAGCTGAGTGCATCATCCCTGCTGCCGATATATCTGAACAAATCTCCACCGCGGGCACGGAAGCCTCCGGAACCGGCAACATGAAACTGGCCATGAATGGCGCGCTCACCATCGCAACTGAAGATGGCGCCAATGTTGAAATGCGCAAATCGATCGGAGACCCGTGGTGGCCTTTTAAATTTGGAAGGACTGCCGAAGAAAATGCTGCGTTTCGTCCTCACTACAATCCGTGGGATGTTTACATGCATAGCTTGGCCATTCGGCAAGCGGTCGACGCTCTGCGAGATAACTCGCTTGCGGAAAATGAAGAAGAGCACCAAGCCTTATCGAGCCTCTACAAACGCCTCTTAGAGCCCTCCAATGGCGACCCCGCAGACAAATATTTTGTCCTAGCGGATCTGCAGAGCTACTATGACACGCAAAAAGCGATCGAGGATCTCTACGCGCAGCCCGATAAGTGGGCCGAGTATGCCATCCATAACATCGCCGGAACAGGGCCATTCTCCTCGGACGAAGCTGTGCACAATTATGCCAAGCTCATCTGGGATATCAAACCGTGCCCTGTCGATCCGGCGGAACTAGCGCGCGTCCGCGAAGAATATAGTGAACATGATAAGTGCAGGATCCTAGTTCCCCGCAGTTGACTAAAACTGCAAATCGGATAAGAATGTGTTTATGAAAACTTTAATTCTTATCTTTTTGCTTCCTTTAGCTTGCTATGCCAAGACGTTGGATTTTTCGTTCGCACAAGATAATGCGGGGTGGGTCGGTGAATTTTCTGATTTTCATTTAGGCAGTGAAGTTGATTACGAGCTCGAATGGGGATGGGTCAACGTGCCTGAAATGAACAGCAAAGCCATGTTTCTTTCAGGAAATAACCATAGCGATGATCTTTTTATGTTCATCAAACGATCCCTTACCGATCTAAAGCCCAATACGGCTTACAACCTCTTCTTTACCGTCGATATCGTAGCCGATGTTCCGGTGGGACATAATGCAGGCATTGGAGGATCGCCAGGGGGAAGTGTGTTCTTTAAAGTGGGAGCTTCTCCTATCGAGCCACAAAGGCTGTTGAAAGATAATTTTTATTACCTCAATGTCGATAAAGGAAATCAAGGTCAGGGAGGTAAGAATGCGATAGTTGTCGGAAACCTACAAAGAACAGCCCCGACCGGTCGATTTTATCCAAAAGAATTTAAAAACACGATGCCCTTATCCATGACAACGGACTCTGAAGGCAAACTGTGGATCTTTTTGGGAACAGATTCTGGATACGAAGGCTCAACGACGTATTTTATTACCAAAGTCTCCGTCCAACTCGAGCCTCAGTGAGCTAAATTCCACTTGCGGAGTAGTTCATCATATCTTCCGCTTCGTTGCAGATCTTTGAGCCCGTCATTGAAAATCTTGATCAATTTATCTGAGTCATCCTTGATGGCAATCAATCTCAAACCCTCTTGAATGAACGGAGGAAATGCAACCTTCAATTTGTCTTGATAGAGATCTCGGCAATAAGCCTCAGCTGTCAGTAGATCCGTGACCGTCCCATCGATCGTGCCATCGTATGTGTCGCTCAGAGCTTTGGCGACAGAATCATACGTACGCACGATAATGCCCGGGTACTTTTCGAGGACTTCAGCGCTGCCGAGCACGGCAATTTCTTTCCCGTCAAAGTCGCTCGGTGTTTTGCCGCGCATTTTAGTCGGAATGACAAAAGTGGGTCCTGTCTCCAAGTAAATCGCAGAAAAGTCGTAGAGCTTTTCATAGAACAAATAGGGTCTTAAATTTGTTAAAACAGCATCATAATCACGGTTGTTCAGGCCGAGCATCAAGCTATCCCAGCTACGATCATAGAGAGCAATTTTGACTTTCTTTTTCTTGGCGATCTCTGCCACAAGCTCGACAGAAAAAGCCCGAATGGCTGCTTCTCTTCCAGGAATGCCGAGCGCATACCACTCAGGATCGAGCGCTATACGGTAATCAGGTGTTGAAGAGGAACCGCAGCTGAAGAGCACTAATAAGAATAGAGAAAAAAGCTTTCGCATTATCATTTTCTATGCTCTACAATAAGTTATTGTGTCAACTTATGTCATGGTGAATTTTGGCGGCCCGCGGTCACTCACAGAGGTGCAACCTTTTTTGCGCGAGCTCCTCTGCGATCAGGATGTTTTGCGCACGCCCCTGCCTGCATTTCTTCACCGACTATTCTTTAGAAAAATAGCCGACCGTCGCACAAAGAAAATATCGCATGATTATACCTTGATCGGTGGCAAATCCCCGATTTACGAAGATACCGAAGCAGTTGCACAGGCCGTCAGTCAAAAACTAGGTAGCGAAGTCCTCACATTTCATCGGTATTTGCCGGCCACGCATAAAGCTTCTTTAGAACAGATCGCTTCGAAAAAAAACACCATCGTTTTTCCTCTTTTCCCGCAATTTACCTATGCGACAACAGGCAGCATCGCCCGGTTTTTTAAGAGACATCTTCCATCCTCCGCCCTTGCGAGAATGAAGTGGATTTCTTCTTATCACAATCATCCTGCGTACATTCGCTGTATGCAAAAAACGATCGCCGATTTCCTCGCTGAAAAACAGTTGAAGCAAGAAGAAGTGCTGCTTCTTTTTTCTGCGCACGGCCTTCCTCAAAAGTTCATCACCACAGGAGATCCTTATCAAGATCAGTGCCGAGATTCGTATGACCAGATTCGAAAGGCTTTTCCCAAAGCGGCGGCGCTTCTTTCCTTCCAATCGAAGTTTGGCCCCGGAGAGTGGCTACGACCGTACACGGTGGATGTTTGCAAGACCGTTTCGGAAAGACAGCATATCATCTTTGTTCCTTTGAGCTTTACATCGGATCATATCGAGACGCTCTTCGAAGTAGAATACCAATATCTTCCATTGATTCGTGAGCGGGGGCTGAAGGCGGACCGCTGTCCAGCGCTGGGACGTCGAAGTGATTGGATAGAAGCAATTGCTGAGATATTTCAGATGCAGAGTCTCGTGAAAACCGATGAGCTTATTTTTTCAACAGCTCTTTTGTGAGCGAAGGAGATTCTTTATCAAGAGATTTTACTGCGCTTGCGACGGCTTTTATTTGAAATCGGGCTACGAATTAACCGTTTTTTTATCTTGTCCCAGGGAATTGCTTTTTCTTCGCCGGATTCGATGCGCTTTAGCACTTTTCGTGCCTTATCAGCAAGCCTGGTGTCTTCCAGTTTTTCCATACTATCTCCGCGATGAAAGCAGAGATTCTCGCTCTTTAACGGATAAGGGTCTCCACTCACCTTCTTCGAGGGGACCCAGAAGAAGGTTTCCGATACGGATCCGATGCAAAGATAGAACTTTCAGGTCGGCTTTTTGGACGAGAACGCGCACTTCGCGCTTTTTCCCTTCTTTGACGATAATTTTGAGTGTTCCTCGGCGGACTTTGCGGACTTCTACGGGTTTGACCCAGATACCTTCGACAAAGGCGCCTTTCATGATCGCTTTCAGATGATCGGGGGTAATTTCTTCGACGGTTTTAATCAGATATTCTTTCGTCACGTTGCGCGAAGGATGGATGACTTCCTGAGCAAAATGGCCGTCGTTGGTGATGAGAAGAAGACCCGTCGTATCGCGGTCGAGCCTTCCGACGGTGAAGAGGCGATAGGGCATGCTACTGAAGAGATCAACGACAAGTTTTTTTTTGCCTAGAGCTTTGTTGCTGCAGATGTAGCCGCGGGGTTTATTGAGGATAAAGTAAACTTTTTCTTGCTCGTTTCTAATTCTATCACCGTCGACGGCGATGGTATCTTTATCGGCATCGACATGGGTTTCGGGCTTTAAAACGATTTCTCCATTGACGGTAACTTTTCCTTTGAAAATGAGCTCTTCACAGGCCCGTCTGGAGGCCACGCCCGCTGCTGCTAAAACTTTACTGAGTCGTTTCATAGGAAAAAGATTATAGCTGATTGTATAGGGAAAAACAACAGCTCATGCTATAATTTCGATTTATGGCAAAACTTATTTTACTTCGCCACGGCGCGTCCTTATGGAATGAGCTCAATATCTTCACCGGTTGGGTCGATATCCCCTTAAGCCAGAAGGGGATACAAGAATCTCTCGACGCGGGGAAAAAGATAGCAGACATTCCTATCGATGTTATTTTTACCTCCACCCTTTGCCGCGCGCAGCAGACAGCCATGCTGGCGATGTCGGTGCATAAAGGAGGAAGGATTCCTAGGGTGCTGCACTCCAGCGGGGGCAATCTGGAAAAGTGGGGCCAAATCTACAGTAAAGAAACGGAAGGCCAAACCATTCCCGTCTACGTGGCCTGGGAGCTCAACGAACGGATGTATGGCGAGCTCCAAGGGATGAACAAAGACGACATGCGAACCAAGTTTGGTGCTGAGCAAGTTCATGTTTGGCGTCGCAGCTTCGATGTTGCTCCTCCTCAAGGCGAGAGTCTAAAAATGACGGCCCAGCGCGCCATCCCGTATTTTGAAAAAGAAATTATTCCTGAGCTAAAGAAGGGCAAAAATGTTTTGGTTTCGGCCCATGGTAATTCTTTGCGTGCTATCGTGAAAGATATCGATGGTCTCTCGGATGAAGCAGTCGTAAAACTCGAAATCCCCACCGGAGTTCCGATCATCTATACCTTTGATAAAGGTAAATGGGTCAAAGATGTCTAACGCACTTTCTCTTTTACTCGGAGCGGGTCTAAGTGACGCTCTCTATGTAGGACATTCCTCTGAAGATCTCTTTTTTCATATTCTCTTTTCCCATTATCTCCATGTCGTGCGCGAAACGGGCAAAAACCATTTTCTCATCGCCGGCAATCCCGACATTCCTTTCTTACCAAAACTGGGTTGTTATACGAAGCCGCTGCCCGGAGGCGTGATTACACGTGAGATCCTGGAAAAATCGATCAACCCCCGCGTTTCTCTATTATCACTCCCATGGGCTGATCCTGTCTCGGGACTCATTCATCCGATGCATGAAATCGCTGAATTTTGCCATTCCCACGGAATTTTACTCCATGTCGACGGCTCGGCGATCATCGGCCGCATCGATTTTCGTATTCAGGATACAAACCCGGATTATTTTTCTTTCGATAATGGCATCTTTACACGTCAGCCTCTCTATGTGGCACCCGTTCCCGCAGAACTGGTAACGACGCTTACAAAGCAAGTTGAGTACAGACTGAGCGCTTTTGATCGTGTTGTGACCGAAGTAGCGCGCCTGCGCGATTTATTAGAAGACAAGATGTCGCCTCTAGCGGAACTTCCGTTCAAATCTTCTGAGCGCGTTCCTGACATCGCGGCTTTTTCTCTCCGCCATATGCACTCGGACTATCTTCGTTTTCTCCTCCATCGCCGCCAGATTGTTTCTCATGCCGTGGATGACCATACGGTATCTCTGCGACTCTCTCCCACGATGGATGAAGTGCATATAGAACAATTAATCAAGGTTCTCAAGGAGTGCATCCATGAACCTGCTTAAAGCCCATCCTTGGACTAATTTTAGTCGTAAACTCATTGCAAAAATTGAGCACCCTCAATTTAGAGGCACATTTAATTTAGAAGATGCACGGAGTCGCTCGCTGCGTTTGGTAGTGGGTCGCGAAGCAAACATGATTGCTCTCTACTGGCTTGTCGATGAAACCGACGGCGTTATTGCGGATATCAAATATCAGGCCTTTGGTCCTGCGGCGCTCATCGGAGCGATCGAAGGAGTCTGCGAGCTACTCATCCATAAAAATTACGATCAAGCCCAGCGCATCAGCGCGCAGCTTTTAGAAAATCATCTGGGGGGATTTGCGGAAGGCCGCCTTCTCAATTGTATACTAGCCGCTATCACAGATGCCGCAGAGCAGTGTAGTGATATTGAACTTCCAGGTAGTTATGTCGCACCTCCGATGTCGTGGGAAACGGGCGTGGCCGAAGAGTATCCTGGATGGAAAGAACTATCCAAGGAACAAAAAATTGTTGTCATCGAAGAGATCATTGCCCGGGAAATTCGTCCTTATATTGAGCTCGATGAAGGGGGCGTGCAGATCAAGGATCTCGAAGGAGACAAGGTGACCATTGCTTATCAAGGATCGTGTACGACGTGTTATTCAGCAACTGGCGCGACGCTCAGTGCGATTCAGCAAATTCTACGCTCGAAGGTCTTCGGTTCTTTGGAAGTCGTACCTGATTTATCATCGCTGATGATAGAAAATCAGATGCACGATGATATTATTCGTGACTAGCATGGAACAGGCTCCAACAGCAAAGGCTTCAGAGAAAAAAAGTTTGTATCCGGCTCTTCTTGCGACATGTTCCGCAATCTTTGCAGAGATAGCTAGACAAGTATAAGCAAACGTGCCGTGAAGGAGCCGTTTTGCTGAAATTTGTGAATCCTTACTGAGTTTTGTTAAAAAAGACAGTTTGTCTATTTGAACTGACCAAGGATTTGCAACCATATGAGCTACGTTCATAACAAGCACTGCTATCACCGCTGCTTTCGGATCTATATCCCATAAAGGGGCGGCATGATAAACCATCAGAGAAGATATTAGAGTGGCAGTAGTAAACTGTTGTATAACTTCTCTATGATACATAGAATGAGCATGACTTAAGGAGGGTGTTATTTCCAAGAAGTATTTACTACATCCCGAACAGCAATTTTATTCGATTCCAGAGTTGGAAAAGCGTATTCCTTTTACCTATGTGCATCAAATTGCTTTCGAAAATGAAGAAGACCACCAAGAGATTTTAAAGCGCGGACTGGAGAAAGAAAAACGGGGAGAAGTGAGTGGAATTGCTTTGGAGCTGGGCGCTTTGCACATCGATAAAATTTTAGGCGGTTACATTCCTGATGTCTCCGTTCGCTGGATCAATGACCAAGTAGGATATGGCCTTTTTGCTGAGGAAGATATTCCCGAGGGCGCTTATGTCGGAGAATATACTGGCATCGTCCATCGCAATGACCGGCGTTATTTCGAGCCTCTCAACAACTACTATTTCGAGTATCCAGTTCCCGATGAGATCGGCCGCAGCTTTGTCATCAATGCGCTGCAAGGAAATCTCACCCGTTTTATCAATCACTCGAGTGCACCCAATTTAAGGCCGGTTCACGTTTTTTATGGGGGATACTACCATCTCATTTTCTTGGCCAAAAAAGAGATAAAAAAGGGTGAGCAGCTTTGCTTTGATTACGGTCCCAGCTATTGGTACATAAGGGATCTACCGCAAAGTTTAACCGATCTCGCCTGATATGAGTGTTATCGTTTGATCTGTTTTTAATTTGAGACGGCCATCCTCTGTAACACCTTCGCAAACTCCCTCGATTTTTTTGTCTCCTTGGTGGAAAGAAATTTTCTCGCCTTTATAAGCGAGGTGTTTTTCATAGCGCGTGTGGAAAACAGAAAATCCCTTTTGCTCTAAAGCAGGCAGCTCTTTTGCAAAAGAAGAGGTAATGATGCGAGCCAGCTCTCGAATATCGAACATTTTACCCTTGAGCGATCGAAGCGATGCGACTTCGCGCTCCACTTCGGGGAGTATATTGACATTGAGTCCAAGACCGATGATGACGCCGAGGCGCCCATCCAGAGAAATCGTTTCCGTTAATATACCGCCGATTTTTTTGCCATCCACCACAAGGTCATTTGGCCATTTGATCGAGAGCCCCCACTCTTCTGCGCAGACAAGAGACAGGAGTTGCCCGATGTTGAGCAGATAAGAACTGTTCTTCGGCAGAGTCAAGAAGAGAGACATGTAAAGGTTGCCTTTGGGTGCAACCCAAGGGCGATTGTTGCGACCTCGGCCCTCAGTCTGTGTATCAGCGATAACACACGTTATATGGGTGGGATCCAGCTCCTGCGCATGGCCTTTGACCCAGGTGTTGGTGGAAGAAAGTGTTTCAAAATGCAGGTAGGTAATAGGCAGCATATGGCTCAATCATTATACTGCGATTAGGGAGAAAGTGCAATGTGGGATCATCGGTATCTAAAGCGGATTGATTTGCGTACGATCCCCCTTCTCTTGGCGCTGATGCTCATCAGCTTGCTCGTGATTGCCTCGACATCAAGTACGAATGATGATTTTTGGACGAAGCTTTCTAAAAGCCAGCTGCAATGGTTTGCTATCGGCTGGGGTGTCTATCTTTTTTTTGCCGGCCTCGATTTCCGTAAATTCCGCTCTTGGACGTGGATTCTTTATGCGATTATTTTGCTCGCCTTAATCGGTCTTTTTTTTACAACTCCGATCCAAAATGTCCATAGGTGGTATCGCCTGCCGCTTCTCGGTAATGCCTTTCAGCCTTCCGAATATGCTAAGCTTGTCGTGGTCATTGCGCTCAGCTGGTTCATGGAACACAAGGGCAATCAGGTGGGAACCCTGAAATCGGCTTTTCAAGCTCTTTTGATCGTCATGGTTCCTTTTGTACTCATTTTAAAGCAGCCTGATTTAGGAACCGCGATGGTGCTGTTTCCTATCGCCTTGGTCATGTTTTATTTTGGAGGGATCCACCGCCGGGTTGTGCGCGTGATGAGTTTTTTGGCGCTGGGGGGAATTGCTTTTATCGTGATGATGTTTACAGGAGTGCTCTCCCACGAGGAAATGCGCCCCTATATGACAAAATTTTTAAAAGAATATCAATATGAACGGTTAAGCCCCTATACCTATCACCAGAGAGCCGCTCAAACCGCCATTGCTCTGGGTGGTGTGAAGGGTAGTGGTTGGAAGCAAAGCGAGTTTACGGGGAGAGATTGGCTCCCTGAGCCATCGACGGATTCGGTGTTTGCCGCCTATGCCGAAGAGTTCGGTCTCATAGGCGTTTTTTTGCTGCTCCTCTTTTTTTTCGCCTTATTGTATTGTAGTTTTCAGGTGACAGCAGTAGCCCGGGACCCCTTTGGGCGGCTCCTATCGGCGGGGATTGCTGTCTATTTAGCGATGCATGTGATCGTCAATATCGGGATGATGTGCGGAATACTCCCGATTACCGGTGTGCCTCTGATTCTCGTTACCTATGGAGGATCGTCGGTGCTCTCGACGATGATGGCGTTGGGGATTTTACAAAGTATTTATAGCAGAAGGTTTACATTTTAATGGCAGATACACACCACTTCCTCCTGACACCCAATTCCTGGCTAGGCGAAGGACAGATCCAACTCAACATGGTCGAAGAAGAACTCGCTTTTGTTACTCGCTGGAAAATTGGTCCCAAAGATGAATCGGGCAAAATCGAGTGCTTACAAGAGATCCAAGTTAAAGGACTTTCTGAAGTCATGCTCAACCAATTTTTGCTCTACGATCTCACTCCTGGCACTTTTGTCATCGATCTCGATAATCCCGCGCTGGGAAAAGTGACTGGCACCGGCATTATCAACGATAAAGTGATCGCTTGGGAATTTAGGGCGCCAGATGTGGGCTTTGAGGGATTTGAGTTTTATGAAAGAGAATCTCCCGAATCCTATCTCATGCGCGCAGAATATGCCACCTCCGATCAATTCCGTACGACGATCAAAGGGAAAGTCTGGAAACAAGTCTTACCCGCAGGACCTACGCCGTGAAAAAAACCATTCTCTCACTTCTGGTTCTGAGCAGCTGCTTTACTAGATCTACCGTCGTTAATCGTGATGCCTATGATAGCGTTAATCTGGGCGACTCGGTGACTTCCGTAGAGAAAAAAATAGGAAATCCCTACCAAGTTCGTAAGTACAAAGATGGGACAGAGCTTTTTGAGTACATCGAGCGCATCTACGCGGTCGAAAATGAAATCATCGAAGAAAACCATTATTTCTTTTGGATCAAGAACGGCCAAGTTGTTTCTAAGAAGATCACTAATCAGCGTCAGTCCAATTTTGACCTCATCGACGATGACGATCCCAATAATACTGAATTACAATAACGATCTTAGTTTCTCTAGGAAATAGAGTGGGCAATTGAGAATCTTTCCGTCTTTTTTCAAGTTCATGGGAGAAGTGCGAATGAGCAGAGATGGGTTAAATTTTTCATCGTAAACACGCAAGCTTTGTTTTTTTGATGAGTCTCCCGATTTAACTTCGAGAGGATAAATTTGGTCATCATGTTCTATCACAAAGTCGAGCTCAGCACGTCCTTCGCTGGCCCAATAATAAGGTTCGAATTCGCTATGTTTGAGTTCTTGGGCTACATAATTTTCTGCGAAGGAACCTTTAAATTCTTGGAATAACTCATTTCCATAGAGAAGTGTTTTGGCGGATAGGTTAGACATAGCGCCAAGTAAACCCACATCGACTAAATAAATTTTAAATGCGCTCAGACTAGCATAAGCGGAAAGAGGCAGTTTAGGAACACTGATCTGCGGTATTTTATAAATTAAGCCAGCTTCTATAAGCCATTGTAAAGCTGTTTCAAATTCTCTAGCGCGAGCGCCTTCACGAATGGCTGAGTAAATGAATTTTTTATTCTCTTTAGCGAGCTGATTTGGAATAGATCCCCAAAGTTGATTTATTTTCATGATATGTTCTTTAGGGGCATGTTTTGCTATGTCTAAATTGTAGGTGTTGATGATATTTTTTTGAATGACTCGAATCTTTGTTATGTCCTGTGAATCTATGTATTCAGCCATAGCCTCAGGCATTCCACCAATAAATAAATATTCTTTTAAAAGGTTAATTAGTTTCTCATGGATAATGGAGGGAAGTTGTTCTATCGACTTTATTTCTGCAATGAAATCGATGAGGTGTATTAAATTTAACGCTTCTAAAAATTCGAAAAAGCTCAATGGATAAAGCGTCAAAAACTCGACTTTGCCAACGGGGAAGCCTTCGACGTGGAGCATTTTGACGCCCAACAGGGAGCCCGCCGCGATAATATGCTGCTCGGGAGCGTCTTCGCAAAAATATTTCAGACTGTTTAAAGCTCGCGGGCATTCTTGTACTTCGTCAAAAATAATCAAGGTCTCGCCAGCATTAATTTCCATTTCCAATTCAACGGATAACCCTTTTAATAGAACCTTAGGGTCTAGACGGTCATCAAAAAGGGGGCGCAGCCCTGGTGTGTTTTCAAAATTTAGATAGGCAACATTTTTATACTGCTGTTTACCGAACTCTTTAAGAATAAATGTCTTGCCAACTTGCCTCGCTCCCATCAATAGTAGAGGCTTCTTTTTGGGGTTATCTTTCCATGCGCAAAGGCGTGTCATGATTTGACGTTTCATGACTTCATTTTAAGGGGTTTTGCATTTATTGGTACGAAAAAGTGTGATTTGTGCCATTTTTAGGCGCCGAAAAATGGCACGATTGCCACTTTTCGGTACCAAAAAGTGGCAAGTCATTGATTATTAAGCTGCGCGGATCTTGATATCGACGCCGGCCGCGACGGGAAGGACTTTGAGTTTGTCGATCGTGTCGGGTGTGGGGTTCAAGATATCGAGGAGACGGATGTGGGTACGGATCTCGAACTGCTCGCGCGATTTGCGGTCGACGTGCGGTGAACGGAGCACCGTGTAGACTTCGCGTTTCGTGGGCAGTGGGATCGGCCCCGCAATGCGGGCTCCGGTGCGCTTGGCGGTCTCGACGATATCCACAGTGGCTCTGTCGAGAACGCGTTGGTCGTATCCTTTGAGACGGATACGTATTTTTTGACGACCTTGTTTTGCCATGTTTACCTTATTTCTTTGTAATTTCTTCTTGTATTTTTGCTGGTACTCGCTCGAAGTGGCTGGGCTCCATCACATAGGTAGCGCGGCCCGAGGAGATCGAGCGGAGTTGTGTCGAGTATCCGAACATCTCGCTAAGCGGTACTTCGGATTCGACTTCGACGACTCCACCTTTTTGTGGTGTCTGGTTCATGATGCGTCCGCGGCGGCGGTTAATATCGCCGATCACGTCGCCCATCGCTGTTTCAGGCGTAGTGACGACCACTTTCATGATCGGTTCGAGTAAGATCGGCTGGCACTTGCGCGCTGCGTCTTTTATCGCCATCGAACCGCAGATTTTAAAGGCCATCTCGCTCGAGTCAACTTCGTGGTAAGAACCGTACGTAATGCGGACTTGAACGTCGACGAGCGGATATCCTGCGAGAACGCCTGTGTTGAGGCCTTCTTCGACCCCTTTGATGACAGCAGGGACGTATTCTTTGGGAATCGATCCTCCAACGATCTTGCTGACAACTTCGTTGCCTTTGCCTTTTTCGTTGGGCTCGATTTCGAGGCAGACGTGCGCGTATTGACCGCGACCGCCCGATTGCTTGACGTATTTGGTTTCGACTTCGCCAGGAATTGAGATGGTCTCTTTGTAGGCCACTTCAGGTTTACCGACGTTAGCTTCCACAGAAAACTCTCTAAACATCCTGTCACGGATGATCTCGAGGTGGAGCTCTCCCATCCCTGCGATGATCGTTTGGCCCGTCTCTTCGTTTGTGGAGACGCGGAACGTAGGATCTTCTTCAGAGAGTGCACTGAGCGCCATGGCGAGTTTTTCACGATCGCCTTTGGATTTTGGCTCGATGGCCATAGAAATAACGGGCTCAGGGAATTCCATTTTCTCGAGGAGAAGCTCGCTGTCTTCAGCGCAGAGAGTGTCTCCCGTGGAGGTGTATTTCAGGCCGATGCAAGCAGCGATATCGCCGGTGAAAAATTCATCGCGATCTTTTCGCTGGTTAGCGTGCATCTCAAGTAGGCGAGAAACGCGCTCGCGTTTGTCTTTTGTCGTATTGACGAGGTTGGTTCCTTTCGAGAGCGTGCCTGCGTAAATACGCACGAACGTGAGACGGCCGACATACGGATCGGACATGATTTTAAAAGCCAGTGCTGCGAGAGGGCTATCATCTTTCGGCTCGAGCTCGAGAGGCTCGTTGGTCTTCATGTTGATGCCTTTGATGGTGCCGCGATCGAGCGGGGAGGGCATCCAGGCGACGACAGCGTCGAGGAGTGGTTGGATCCCTTTATTTTTGAAAGCAGTTCCGCAGAGAACGGGATTGATCTTATTGGTGACGACACCTTTGCGGATGACGGCGTGGATTTCAGCTTCGGAGAGGGTTTCGGGATTTTCGAGAACCTTCATCATGAACTGTTCATCGCTTTCATCGATAGTCGCCAACTCTTCGAGGAGTTGCTGACGCATCTCTTTGCATTTGTCGAGCAGATCCGCCGGAATCTCGGTGGTTTCGTATTTAGCGCCCATGGTCTCATCGAGGAAGAGGTAAGCCTTCATGGTGATGAGATCGACCATACCCTTGAATGCTCCTTCGGATCCGATGGGGCACTGGACGGGGATAGCATTCGCGCCGAGTTTATCTTTCATGGACTGGACAGCCATGAAGAAGTCGGCTCCGGTGCGATCCATCTTATTGATAAACGCGAGGCGTGGAACGCCGTAGCGTGTCGCTTGGCGCCAGACGGTTTCAGATTGCGGTTGCACTCCGGCAACGGCATCGAAGACAGCGACAGCTCCATCGAGAACGCGCAGAGACCTTTCCACTTCAATCGTGAAGTCGACGTGGCCGGGCGTGTCGATGATGTTAATTTTGGAGCCTTTCCAGTAAACAGTCGTCGAAGCGGACGTGATCGTAATCCCGCGCTCGCGCTCTTGTTCCATGAAGTCCATCGTCGCAGCACCTTCGTGCACTTCTCCGACTCGGTGAACGCGTCCCGAATAAAAAAGAATACGTTCGGTCGTCGTCGTTTTGCCCGCATCGATGTGGGCCATGATGCCAATATTGCGGACGTCTTGGAGTTTATCTGTTTCTGGTCGCTTATTCGTCATAGTTTACCATTTAAAGTGAGCAAAGGCTTTATTGGCCTCGGCCATTTTGTGCATGTCGTCTTTTTTCTTAATTGTCGCGCCTTGATTGTTAAAGCAATCGGCGAGTTCTTGAGAGAGTCCTTCTTCCATAGATCTACCCGCTTTTTCCTGGGCGTAGAGGATGATCCATTTCATCGCAATCGATGTGCGGCGATCTGGAGGAATTTCGACAGGAACTTGGTACGTAGCGCCCCCGATACGACGAGATTTCACTTCGAGAGAAGGCTTAGCATTCTCGAGCGCTTGCTCAAAGGCAGCGACCGGATCTTCGGCTTTGATTTTCTCAGCAAATTTCGACAGCGCATTATAAACGATTCTGCGCGCGGTCGATTTCTTGCCATCGATCATCAACTTGTTGATGAATTTCGACAGCACATAGCTGTTAAAAATAGGATCTGGGGTCATTTCACGCTTTACAGCGCGACGTCTACGTGACATATAATATTCCTTATCTAATAGTTTTCTTCACTCGGTTCTAAAGAACCAACTCGGATTTCTCCAAGCTCAGACAACCTTATAGAGGTTATCCAAAATTACTTGGGCTGTTTGGCCCCGTACTTCGACCGGCTTTGTTTGCGATCTTTAACCGCAGCGCAGTCGAGTGCTCCTCGGACGATGTGGTAACGAACGCCCGGTAAGTCTTTTACCCGTCCACCTCGGACGAGAACGATGCTGTGTTCTTGCAGGTTGTGTCCTTCACCACCAATGTAGGCGATGACTTCTTGTCCATTGGAAAGGCGTACCCAAGCTACTTTACGCAGAGCTGAGTTCGGTTTTTTCGGCGTTTTGGTCTTCACCTGCAGACAGACGCCCCGCTTCTGAGCGCATTGCTCTAGCGCAGGGGATTTACGTCGACGAACTCTTACCTTACGGCCTTGGCGGACAAGCTGATTTATCGTGGGCATTATTTCTCCTAACAAAGGTGCCAGTATAGAGTTAGGCGTATTTATTGTAAATGAATCCGTGCCTGCTTTTTCTCTTTGAACAATCTGCCACGCAGCAATCCTATACCTTAGCAGGGCTTGTCATTATCCATATTTTTAAGCGAGTTGTAGAGAGAGGATGGGATATGCAGGATTGGATAGCTCAGGATGGGCAAGGTATTTTTGTAGTTGTAAGGATTTCCCCTGCATCCTTTTGATCTTGCAGGCGTAGTCGATCCTGCATTTTGCGGACCTTGAGCTGGCCTATTCCTTTATAATCTTCAGAGGATCTTGTTCAATTAATTCTAATCAATCTATGTGTTATTTTGCTTAAAATTAGCAGCTTATACCAGTTTCTTGCTCCCTGGATCAAATTTTTTTTAAATTGTTTTTATTGTAAATCTAAATTAAAATCTTTCCCATGCAAGCTATTAATTTGATAAAAGGTAATATTTCTTTTCCTTGGTCAATAGAGCTCACCCGTGTGAACAGCCGCAACATAGCAGTTGCTGGTATCTGTCTACTAGGAACCATGGTAGCCATTAAACTGATATGGGATTATTTTAAAAAAGAGTCAGCATCCAGTTCCTTGAGCCCAACTCAAGTCTTGTCCACAGTTGTGACCCATCCATCGACCGTGAAAATCGACAGGTATAAATTTTTCTTTCCTCAGGCCCAGCTTCCTGCTGCCACTCTTGTTGAAAATATAACAATTGCTGGTGCATCGATCGCTCCTGACATATGGCGAAGGATTTGTGAGTTTCTCCCAAACCCAAAGGATATTTTACATTTAAGCCAGACTTGCAAAGCGCTTGTAGGTCTTCGAACGGACGCCCAAGTTTTACAGATAAAGTGGCAAAATCATATTAACGATCTTGAAAAAATCGTCTTTGGAAAAGAAGCCTGGAACACCTATTTTGGAGATGTTGGAGAAGTAGATCCCATCCCGGAAGCTCTGGTGAAAGCCCTCGAAGAACCCTGTCCTTTTATCCAGGGAAAGAAAGTCAAAGAAACCCACATTGCCTGTTGGACCCCTACAAGTGTTAACGGCACGCCTCTTAACCTCAATACGCTTGGTAAGCTCGTCCAAAAGCCGCTCAAGGGTCACGCAAGTAAGTATGATTACTTCTGGTCTCAAGCTAAAACAGACCATGGGGATAAACCCATAGAGAAAGGCCACTGGATCCTTTTGACAAAAACCGTCCTCGAAGGAAGCCGAAATAAAACCTACAACGAGCAAAAACAGCTTGTGGAAAGCTATCTAGGTTACGAAGTACCGACCGTGCTATCCACAGCCATAGCCCTCTTTATGCACCACGCAAGAACAGGAGAGAGGCTGTATAATGATAACCCTTTGACTTTCACCCGGTGCCAAGAGAGAAGCAATGGATGGTCCTTGGCTATTGGGTGCTTCGCGGCCGGCGGCCTCAACGTCGCCCGCAGCTACCTCGACGACCGCGACTGCATTGGCGTTGGGGGCCTGCGGAAGTTCTAGGAACTTGGGCTTTGGACCATTGGTACTTGGAAGAAGGGCATTGGTCTCTTCTTGGTCTTTGGGAAGGCAGGCATTAGTACTGTAATTCTGAAGAGTTTACTAGTGCCCCAGCAGAGAAAAGTCAAAATATAGAGAAAGCTTCGTTCAAATACTTCTCGCTGTCAAATAATTTATCTACTTTTTTATTATAAATTTAAGCTAAAATGCATTCCCATGCAACCCGTTAATCTGATAAAAAGTCATACCTCTATTCCTTGGTCATCCATGGCTACCCGTTTTAATGGCCGCAACATAGCAGTTGCCGGTATCTGTCTACTAGGAACCGTTATAGCTGTTAAACTGATATGGGATTATCTTAAAAAAGAGTCAGCATCCAGTTCCTTGAGTCCAGCTCAAATCGACAGATATAAATTTTTCTTTCCAATGTCTCTGCTTCCTGCTGCCACTCTTAATCAGGATATAACAATTGCTGGTGCATCGATCGTACCCGACATATGGCGCAGGATTTGTGAGTTTCTCCCAACCCCAAAGGATATTTTACATTTAAGCCAGACTTGCAAAGCGCTTGTAGGTCTTAGAACCGACGCCCAAGTTTTACAGATAAAGTGGCAAAATCATACTAACGATCTTGAAAAAGTCGTCTTTGGAAAAGAAGCCTGGAACGCCCATTTTGGAGACGTCGGAGAAGTAGATCCCATTCCCGAAGCTCTGGTGAAAGCCCTCGAAGAACCCTGTCCTTTTATCAAGGGAAAGAAAGTCAAAGAAACCCATATTGCCTGTTGGATCCCTACAAGTGTTAACGGCACGCCTCTTAACCTCAATACACTTGGTGAGCTCGTCCAAAAGCCGCTCCAGGGTAACACAAGTAAATATGAATACATCTGGCCTCAAGCTAAAACAGACCATGGGGATAAACCCATAGAGAAAGGCCACTGGATCCTTTTGACAAAAACCGTTCTCGAAGGAAGCCGAAATAAAACCTACGACCAGCAAAAACAGCTCGTTGAAAGCTACTCTGTTTACGAAGTACCGACCGTGCTATCCACAGCCATAGCCCTCTTTATGCACCACGCAAGAACTGGAGAGCGACTATATAATGACAATCCCTGGACTGTCACCCGGTGCCAAGAGAAAAGCGATGGATGGTCCTTGGTTGTTGGGGGCTTCGCGGCCGGCGGCCTCCACGTCCACGACACCTACGTCAACGAATTCATTGGCGTTGGGGGCCTGCGGAAGTTCCCGGCACTTGGGACTTGAACCATTGGCTCTTGGAAAAAGGGCATTGGTCTCTTCTTGGTCTTTGGGAAGGCCGGCGTTAGCCGGCCTTCTGATTTTAATCTTAAATTACGCGCTCGCTACGGACCCAATAGGCATTTTTAAGAGCTTGCGAAAGGGTATGCTGGTTAGCGTGGGACAAGATGCCTAGATAAGACTGTAATCTTTGATCCATAAAGTTAGCATCGATTTTCCCTTCGAGATATTGTTCGTATGTCTCTTTTAATCGCTTTTTTATGCGTCGTTTCGTTGTCGCACGCACCAAACGGTATTTCGAAAAAAGGACATAACCGACAAAATCAATGCCTTGATTCAATTTTCGAAGAATGATTTTTTTGGGATGAAGCTCTAAGCGGAGCTTTTCTAGAAGGAATTTTTCAACGATAGGAATAAGTGATTTCAGGTGATGCTCATTGGGAGACAGAAAAATAAAATCATCGCAGTAGCGCAGATAATATCTTTCGTGAAGAGTTTGCTTGATAAACATGTCCAACTCATGGAGATAAATATTGGCAAACAGTTGAGAGGTGACGTTACCCAGAGGAATTCCTACTGCAGAGTGCGAGCTGTTTTGGGTATTAAAGCTGTCGATAATGGTGCCAACTAGGTGTAGAATTTTTTCGTCATGGAGATTTTTTTGGATGAGTTTTTTCAGAATCTGATGGTCGATATTATCGAAAAAGCGTCTGATGTCCATTTTTAATGCGAAGCAAGGCTTTTTTCCATTGGCACTGACCTTTCGAATCATCCGATGCAAATGATCAATTCCAATATGTGTTCCTTTTTGTAAACGACTAGAAAGCGAATGAAAAATAAATTTTCTATCAAACAGATCTGTCAAAATCGTGTAAATTGCTTGATGAACCAATTGATCTCTTACTGAGGCTCCACTGATATGGCGCTCTTTAGGATCGAAAACGAAAAACTGATGGTAGGGACCGTGTTGATATTGGAGGGTCTGAAGATCAAGTTGAAGCTCGAAAATATTATCCTCTAAATGTCGTTCAAATTGTTGAACATCTTTCCTTTTACCCTTTCCTCTTCTAAAATAATTCCAAGATTGAAAGAGATGATCTAGTGAAACCATCTGATCAAAAAAGTTGTGGAAAATTTTCATGACGCAGACACGTCCAGTTTTAGATATTCCGATTTTTCACAAAATTTACGATCTATACAAGCTGCTACATGCATATCATCAACGTATCCCTAAAGCAGAGCGTTATACGCTTTGGCAAAAGTGTGAAAATACCACGCTGGCGCTTTTGGAGGCTCTCATTGAAACGAGTCATCGTAAAGGAGAGGAGCGGACAGCAGTGCTATATACTATCAGCCATCGACTCGATCTCTTGAAAGTGCTGATAAGGTTGGCGAAGGACACGAGAACTATCGATAATCAGCAATATCTTGCGATCCAAAGCATGATCCACGAAATCGGGAAGATGATAGGCGGGTGGATTAAGTCCGTCCCCCACTGAGATGTTAACTCAGCGGGGAATAAACAGGATTTCCGCAGGCCCCCAACGCCAATGTTGTCGTTGTCGTAGTTGTTGTTGACGTTGAGGCCGCCGGCCGCGAAGCCCCCAACAACGACGAAAAGGTCAGCGCCGATGTCCATCTATTACACCAGAAGTGGAGACATGATAGGTCTATCTTCACTCTTTGTATTTTATTTGTAGACAAGAGCTGCTAGTGCAACTCACTCTCACCAGACATCGGCACGAAGTTCTGTCTTGATGTGCGCTACGATGATTCGTAAACCATACATATTCTGACATCGAATAAAACGAACTGTTTCGGGTGGACCATCACTGGTCCTTCATAACCAAAACAAATTAAAATTACCGTATTTTTGAATTTGAGACATATATTTCTTACTTCAAGGGGGGGGTGAACGATTTTGTCCAACCACAACCCCCTTCTTTTTTTTCTAAACCTGGGGGAGTACCATGGGCACGGATATTTACAAAAATAACTCTCCTTGCCAAAGTAATAAAAAGGTCAAAGATATGATCCGTGGACTTGTATTTTTTATTTTTCTCTGCACAACTCTATGTGCCGGCACACCTCCGCTTCTGAAGAAATCGGATATTCGGCCGACTATGGAGGAGCTCTTTAGCTACCATATTGAGAGCCGGGAATTGACTCCCGTGGTAGTGAAACGGTCGTTTAAATCATTAATTGAACAATTCGATCCTCAAAAAATGTATTTGCTCTATAGCGAAGTGAAGCCCTTTCTGGAGCTGACGAGCACCGATATCGAAAGCGCAATCGATCATTATTCGAGCGACGAATACCCTGACTATGAGAACCTTACGAGGCTTTTTGCGAAGGCGACAGCGAGAGCGCAATCTCTGCGTAAACAAATCGCTGCGGAGCTTTTTGCGCAGGACAATATGGCCGCAAAGGTCGATCCTGGTTATCAATACGCTGCCGATGAGGCGCAGCTCAAAGAGCGCATTCGAGGGCAATTTGTTCGCGTCCTCGAAAATGAACGGGCTGCCAATGCCGATCCCGCCTATTGGACTCTTGAGCGCAAACAAAAAGTTGTCGCTCTCATTGAAAAAATGTTTCAACGCTTTGAAGCGACCTATGCTGGGGGGCCTAAAGAAGAGCACTATTTTGCAATGCACCTTCTCAAGGCTCTGGCAAGGAGTTTAGATGCTCATACGGCCTATTTTAGCCCTCAAGAGGCTTTTGAGATGCGCACGGCCCTCGAGAAGCAATTTGAAGGGGTAGGCGTTGTTTTAAAAGAAGGAGTTGACGGTGTTCAGATTTCTGACCTGATCAAGGGCGGACCTGCTGAACGCAGTGGAAAGATTGAAGTGGGCGATCTCCTCGTCGAAATCGATGGAAAATCGGTTACACAGGCTCCTTATGAAGAAGTCCTCGAGCGTCTCAAGGGACAAGGTAAAAAAGATATTAACTTAGGACTGAAGCGAGAGGACACCGTAGTCCGCGTAACCCTTCAGCGAGAAAAAATTTTAATGCAAGATGATCGGCTGACCTATACGGCCGAGCCATTCGCTGATGGATTCATTGGCAAACTAACGCTTCCTTCTTTCTACGAAAGTTTCGATGCTCCTAGCTGCGAGACGGATATTCGCGAGGCTCTCAAAGATCTTAAACGGCGCGGCAAGCTCTATGGCCTTGTGCTCGATATGCGCGAAAACCTCGGCGGTTTCTTGAGCCAAGCTGTGAAAGTTGCGGGTCTGTTCATTACCAGCGGAGTGGTCGTCATTTCTAAATATGCGCAAGGCGAAGTCCAGTACATGCGCAATGTCGATCCGCGCGTCTATTTCAATGGCCCTCTTGTGATTTTGACCTCTAAAGCCTCTGCTTCCGCCGCAGAAATCGTCGCTCAAGCTCTGCAAGATTATGGCGTTGGACTTGTCGTGGGAGACAAAACAACCTATGGCAAAGGAACTATCCAATATCAAACTGTCACTGACGACGATGCAACAACCTTCTTCAAAGTCACCGTCGGCCGTTACTACACAGTATCAGGACGTTCTACTCAAATCGATGGCGTGCAAGCCGATCTCGTCGTACCGTCGCAATTTGCTCCCTATTCCATTGGCGAGCGCTTCCTTGAATATCCTTTAAGCAGCGACCGCATCGCCGCAGCCTACAACGACAATCTTGTCGATGTCGATGGACAAACGAAATTGTGGTTCCAGCGTAACTACTTGCCCAACATCCAAAAGAAAGAATCGGCCTGGCGCAAAATGCTTCCGGCTCTCGAGAAAAACAGTGCTTACCGCATACAGCACGATCCCAACTTTAAGCTTTATATCGAGCAGATTAAACCGATTGCAGAAGGATCCAGCGCTAAGGTCAATTGGGGAAATGACGATCTACAAATGATGGAAGCTGTCAACATCGTCAAGGACATGATTTCTCTTGAGCAAAAAAAACCCTCATAGGCGCATTCTAGGTGTCGATCCCGGGACAATAGTCACCGGGTACGGCATCATCGAGCAGACCGATCAAGGACTGGTCGTCGTCGATTTTGGGTGCATCCGTCCTCCTCCCAAACTCCCGCTCCCTCAAAGATATCTCGTTATCTTCAACGGTATTAGTCATCTGATCGAGAAACATGCCCCCTCGGCACTCTCTGTCGAAACACAGTTCGTGCAAAAAAATATCCAAAGCGCCATGAAACTCGGCATGGCCCGTGCCTCTGTTCTCCTTGCCGCTGCAAGCCGCGGCCTCGAAATCTTTGAATACGCTCCGCGCAAAGCCAAAAAAGCCGTGGTCGGAAATGGCGGAGCGAGTAAACTCCAGGTGCAGCGCATGATCCAAATGATTCTCAAGCTCACCACACTGCCTGAGCCCGAAGATGCCGCCGATGCACTTGCACTCGCTGTCTGTCATGCCAATGCCCAAAGGATGATTTATGTTTGAATATATTCGTGGAAAACTTGCCCTTGCCTCTCCCAATAAAGCCGTCATTGATGTTCACGGCGTGGGCTATAGCATTTTGATAGGGCTGAGTTCATTCGGACGCTTGCCGCAGCTCGGACAAGAGGTTCAATTTTTTATCTCTCCCGTCATCCGCGAAGATGCACATCTACTTTTTGGTTTTCTGACGACCGAAGAGCGCGATCTCTTTGAAAAACTCAATCAAGTGAATGGCATCGGTCCTAAAATCGCGATGGCTTTTCTGGGGCACCTCTCCATCGAAGCGCTCCAAGAAGCGATCCAGCAGGGCAATAGTTCACTTCTTTCGAAAGTTCCAGGCATCGGCAAAAAAACAGCTGAGCGTGTGATCATCGACTTGAGGGATAAAGTGCAAGGTGTTAAGGCGCCGACAAAAACAGTCGCGCCAGGCCAAGGAGTGGCGACCGATGCCATTGGAGCCCTTCTCAATCTGGGCTATCCGCTTCCAAAAGCCCAACAGGCGATTCAAAAGATAATGAGCGAATCTAAGGACCTCGATTTGGGGCGATTGATTGCGGCTGCACTTCGGGTGATTTAATCAGTGAGCACAATTCATTGTGGTCTTCGAAATAGAATTCAACCTTTGGCTGAATTTCTGGGTTGAGGATTTCGGTATAAGTTAAGGCGAATAAGAATTCTTTTTGTTCGTTTGCTGCACGGGGGAACGATTTTTCGATTTTTTTCATTATCCATGAGTCTTTCGAAATAATATCAGATTTTAAAACAGAATAAACTCTTAAGGATTTTCTAGATTTCTTTGTAGCTTTGTTGATAATCCCTGAATCACTATAAAACGAATACTCGAATTTTGGTCCATCGTTTAGTATTGTAAGACCAATGCTATTGCTACCGCTCATTTTAGGCGCCAAAAATAAAAAGGGCTTATTTTCATTCGTAGTTCCTACCGCATAAAAACCCATTTTTTCGATTAACCACCAAGCGGAGCAATACTTTTTACTCGAATCCCAAGTCGCTCCACACGATGGAAGAAAGATGTTATTGCCCGTTAAATCAGTTTTTTTAGTTTCTTCTTTAAATTTTTCAAGCATCATTGATTGAGTAAGGCTATTTAATTCTAAAAATGCTTTGCTCGCTTTTACATCAGAGCTATCAAGGAAAAAGTCTTTGCATCGAGTGAAAAGCGATTTTGGTAATTTGTGAAAATATTGCATTTTCTGGATTAAAATAGTGTTCATGTGGGTTTCTTCAGATAACAACTTATGAGAATCATTATCAATGGCTGTTTTAAACGTTTTACAGACTTGTCTGGCTTCTCTGAGTTCGGGTTCCTTTAAAAAGGATAAGACTGTACATAGCATCTCATCGGGTAGATTCTCGATAAGACTTAATTGCCTAGTTGTTGTATTTATCATAAATAACTCCAAATATTTAAAGAAATTATACACAAATATTAATTATTTTATCAATCAAATACTTGAAAAACACAGGTGTTTAACATTCAGTTAGTTGTGCAACATCTTCCTTGATGAGGAAGGAACGCCTTCTCTGTTAGGGAGTTAAAATATGAAAAAACACGGTTTAAATTTGCTGAAAGTGGTACCATTTCCCCATGCATTTTAACCATCGCCCCTATCAAAAAGGAGAGACGATCGCTGCTATCGCGACAGCGCCTGGCGAGGGCGCTGTTGCGATCGTCCGTATTTCTGGGGACAAAGCGATCGAAGTTGCGCAAAAAGTCTATTCAGGTCGCCTAGATCAGTATGCTAGCCATACCCTTCACTTTGGAAAGATTATTGAAAATGACGCCGTTGTTGATGAAGTATTAGTGGCCGTCATGCGGGCCCCTCGCTCTTATACCGGTGAAGATACCGTCGAGATCCAATGTCATGGAGGAAGTTTAATTTCCCGCAGGGTTCTTGAAGTGGTGCTTCGTGCCGGTGCACGCGCAGCTCTTCCGGGAGAATTTACCTTCAAAGCCTACATGAACGGCAAACTCGATCTCGCACAAGCGGAAGCTGTGCAACAACTGATTGCCGCTAAAAATGATTTAGCTGTCAGCGCTGCAGGTCAGCAGCTCAAAGGCGTGCTTTCTTCGAAGATAGAAGAGCTGCAAAAAGAACTGGTCGATATCGCAGCGATGTTAGAAGCTTGGGTCGATTTTCCTGAAGAGGGTCTCGAATTTGCTGCAATACCAGATGTGATCAGAGCGCTAGAAAAAACGCGTTGGAAAATTCAGCATCTTCGAGACACATTTCAGGATGGGAAAATTGTCCATGAGGGGCTGTCGCTGTGTTTGGTAGGCGCACCCAACGTGGGCAAATCTTCGCTCATGAACGCGCTGCTTGGTAAGGAACGGGCGATTGTGACGGATGTGCCAGGAACGACGAGGGATTTATTGGAAGCCGAGATGCGTCTGGGCGGTCTTCATTTCAAGCTACTCGATACGGCAGGAATTAGAGAAACAACTGAAGTAATCGAAAGGGAAGGGATTCGCAGGTCGATGGCAGCGATGATAGATGCCGATGTGATTCTTTTTGTTCTCGATGCAGGGCGCGCAGTGTCGGATGAAGAAAAGCAGTTATTGGAGCAAGCGCCTCAACATAAAACAATTCCTATTTGGAATAAAATTGACGTAGCCAGCGCTCCTGCAGGAGCGCTGGGCGTTTCTGCTAAAACAGGAGAAGGATTAGAGGCATTGAAAGCGGCTATCGATCAGAAAATTTGGCGCTTTGGTCCTCCTTCGAAGGAAGAAGTCGTCATTACGAGCGCGCGTCATCATGAGGCGCTCCATGCGGCTGCAGCTTCCATTGATCAGCTGATCGTTGGGCTCCGCTCAGGGACATCGCCGGAATTTTTAGCTTCCGATATGCGTGCAGCGCTCTTTGAGCTGGGAACCATTATCGGTATGGATATAACAGAGGATATTTTGTCGGCGATTTTCTCAAAATTCTGTGTGGGCAAATGACACCCAAAGAAATACAAAAAATCCTCGATGAAGATTTTCCCCATCCGGAAATTCCCCTCAAACACGAGACACCTTATCAACTTCTTGTTGCGGTTGTACTTTCAGGTCGCTCGACCGACGCTATGGTTAACCGTGTGACGCCGTATCTGTTTGCTAAAGCTAAGACGCCAGAAGAGATGGTGAAGCTGAGTGTGGAAGAGATCCGCCTGATCATTAAGCCGTGCGGTCTATCTCCGACGAAAGCTAAAGCGATCCACCGATTGTCCGAGATCTTGCTCGAAAAATATAAAGGAAAAGTGCCGCGTAGTTTAGAAGAGCTCGAAGAACTTCCCGGTGTTGGTCATAAGACAGCTTCAGTTGTGGTCGCGCAGGCGTTTGGGATTCCGGCGTTTCCTGTCGATACGCATATTCATCGGTGTGCAAAACGGTGGGGGCTGTCGAAGGGGAAAAATGTCGTGCAGACAGAGCGCGATTTGAAAAAAGCATTTCCCCGAAAATCCTGGATCAAAGTCCATCTGCAGATTATCTATTTTGCGAGAAAATTTTGTCCCGCACTCCGGCATGACTTAAAAAAATGTCCCATTTGTTCAAAGCGGAGCGAACGCTTTACCGAGTGACTGCCCGAACTTACATAGGGTCTCAATCTTACGATGAGAATTTGAAATCAGATCTGCATCGAACGTAATCCGGAAAGGTTCGAACAGCAAAATCACACAAGATCCCCCGAAGGAAAAATATCCCTTTTCTGCGCCTCGAATTTGATGTTGCCCAGGAGCAAAAGTCTGATGGATCGTGCCGACATATGTTGCGCCGATTTCAAGATAAAGTATTGTTCCGAAATGGTGCGTATGGAGTGGTGTCAGGACGCGTTTATTGGTCGTTAAGTAGTGAATATTGCGACGAAGCGCAATCGGGCTGACAGAGTAGAGTTTTCCGTGGATTTCTTGGGGGCTATCGGGCTCGCAATCGGCGGGAAAGTGGAAACGATGATAATCGGGCGGCGCAAGCCTAGCAATCGCAATCGATCCGTGTGCATATTTGTGGGCTAGGATCGGGCTGTTTAAGAGCTCTTCGAGATGGAATTTATGTCCCTTGATCCAAAAGCCGTCGCAGGCATGGATGTTTTCATAGACGAGATAGCGGCCATCCGCGGGGATAAGAGCTACATCTGCTCCTGGGGCAAGAGGTCGGGGCTTGATTTTGCGGATGAAAAAATCGTTGAAGCATTTGTAAGAAGAAACGGGCTGGGCAAATTCCGAGGTGTCGACGTTAAAGCGTCGGATGAAGGGAGCGATTTTTGCCTTTGTGAAAAACCGTTTTTGGATCCAGCCATACAAGTGGGAAGCGATAGAGGATGCGCAGATGAGGGGAAGAAATACGAAGGAGAGAATTTTTTCCCACCATCTTTCTCCGTAGAGAATGCGCAGGAAAAAACCACCATAAACGAGTTCGGTATGTTCCTGTTTAGAAAGCCTATCGATATAACGGATAATCATGGCGGTGCAGGCGCTTTTTTATTGGCGATGGAGCTGAGGAAACGAAGTTCATCGATGTAGCTAGGTGGAAAGAGAGCTTCGTAGCGGTTCTCTTCAATTTTTTTCAGAATCTGGTCAGCTAAAGCAACCATTTGCGCGGCTTGGACTTTGCTTTGCTCGCCTTCTGTAAATTTGATCTGTTCTTTCTCGAGATTTTCCATGAGGGATTTAAGTTCGAGTTGGACGGTAAGTTGCCGCTGAGTGCGATCGATCATTTCTTCGACTACTTCCTGAGAACCGAAGCTCATTAAAAGAAATGATATAAATACTATTTTAAATTGGATGAACCTAAGCGCCATTACCTTAGAGAAGATATTTGTCCGTGGGATTAATTTCAACGGCGTGCTAAAATGGTAAGTAACATTATGTTAAGTCTATTGAAAAAAATTTTTGGAACTCAACAATCTCGCCTCCTTCGCAAATACCAAAAAATTGTCAGTCGGGTAAATGCCGAAGAACTTAAACTTCAAACACTTACAAACGAGCAGCTCCAGGCTAAAACGGCCGAGCTAAAGGCTCGCCACCAGGCTGGGGAAACGCTCGAAGATCTCCTTCCCGAAGCCTATGCGGCCGTCAAAAACGCCTGCAGGCGTCTGTGCGGAACCGACGTGCATGTCTCTGGATATGACCAAAAATGGGACATGGTGCCCTATGATGTGCAGATCCTGGGCGCTATTGCGATGCATTACGGCGCGATCGCCGAGATGCAAACGGGGGAAGGAAAGACGCTTACCTCGTCGATGCCGCTTTATCTCAATGCCCTCACAGAAAAACCGGTACACTTAGTCACGGTCAATGATTATCTGGCCGAGCGCGATTGTCAATGGATTGGGCCGATCTTTAGATTTTTAGGACTCCATGTCGAAGCTTTGACGAATAACACTCCGCACCAACTCCGTAAAAAAGTCTACGCAGCTGATATCGTCTACGGAACAGCTTCTGAATTTGGTTTCGATTATTTGAGAGACAATTCGATGGCGCAGTCGGCCGAAGAGCAACTGCAGCGCGGCCACTATTTTGCCATCGTCGACGAAGTCGATTCGATCCTCATCGATGAAGCGAGAACGCCGCTCATTATTTCTGGACCCTCGAGTGGCTCTAAGCAAATGTATGATGCACTCAAAAATCCTGTGGCGCAGTTGGTCCGTTTCCAGAGAGATCTTTGTAATAAGCTTGCCACCGATGCGCGCAAGATGCTGGAGCAACTCGGACTGGTTACCGAAGGCGAGAAGCCGAAGCTCACGAAAGAGCAAGAAGCTGAAGAAAAAGAATCCTACCGCAAACTCTGGCTCGTGGGCAAAGGAACACCGCACAACAAAGTCTTAAAGCGGATCAAAGAAAATCCCGACCTGCGTCTGCAAATCGACAAATGGGATACGTATTTCTATGCGGAGCCCAACAAAGAAGAGAGAGCTAAAAATCTCGCGGAACTCTACATCATCGTCGATGAACGCGCCAGTGAATACGAACTTACCGATAAAGGCATCCACCTGTGGAGCGAAATGGGCGGCGCAGCCGATGACTTCATCATGCTCGATCTCGGATATGAGTATGCCAAAATCGATGCTGAGGAAAATTTAGACGAGCAAGCGAAGATGGCTAAAAAAGTCGCTCTGCGTGAAGCCGATGGTCTGCGCAAAGAACGGGCGCATAACCTACGGCAGCTTCTAAGAGCCCATCTTCTCATGGAGCGCGATGTCGACTATATCATCGCTGAAGGCAAGATCGTCATCATCGACGAGAATACCGGTCGTCCCCAACCGGGACGTAGGTTTTCGGATGGGCTCCACCAGGCGATCGAAGCCAAAGAAGGCGTAACGATCCAGGGCGAGACGCAAACGTACGCGACGATCACGCTGCAAAATTACTTCCGCATGTACAACAAACTCTCCGGCATGACGGGAACCGCCATGACGGAAGCCAATGAGTTTAAGGAAATTTACAAGATCGAGGTCCTGGCCATCCCCACGCACCGTAAATGCATGCGCAAAGATGCCGACGACGAGATCTACATGTCCGAGCGCGAAAAATACAACGCGATCCTCAAAGAGATCCAGACGGTCCATACCCAGGGTCGGCCTATTTTGATCGGGACAGATTCCGTCGAGACATCCGAGAAGCTCTCGCGGATCCTGCGTCAAAATAAGCTCGAGCACACCGTTCTCAATGCGAAGCAACACGACAAAGAAGCTGAAATCATCGCTGCTGCAGGCCAACGCGGGGCGATCGTCGTTGCAACCAACATGGCAGGCCGCGGAACCGATATTAAACTCCAAGAGGGCGTGGCTCTCATCGGAGGACTCCATGTGATCGGCACAACGCGCCACCAATCACGCCGTATCGACCGCCAGCTGCGCGGAAGATGCGCACGCCAAGGAGATCCAGGAACTTCGAAGTTCTATGTGTCGTTTGAAGACTCGCTCCTGCGTCTTTTTACATCGCCGCGCATCACGACTCTTTTGCAAAGGTTCCGTCCGCCCGAAGGTGAACCGATCAGCGCCAAGGTGCTCAACAAAGCCATCGAAACCGCGCAGAAACGCGTCGAGCAGCGCAACTACCAAATGCGCAAACACACGCTCGAATACGACGATGTGATGAATAAACAGCGCACCGAAGTCTATGCTTTCCGCAATGAAGTGCTCCGAAGCGAAGATCCGATCGGTATTGCGCGCGTGGTTCTCGAAGGCCTTTGCATGCAAATGGCGCAAAAGTTTTTCGTAAACAAATCTGTCGAAGGCGGCTGGAATCCCGAAGGGTATCGTCAGTGGCTCATGACCCATTTCCCTGTGACGTTCGAAGGGAAAGATTTTGATGATGACTACCTTCAGCTCACCGATATCGAAGACAAGGCGATCGAAAAAGTGCTCGAGCTCTTCAATCACAAAATCGCGCATGAAACGGTGCTCATCCGTAGCGTTCAAGCCCAAATGGAAGCAGCCGCGACACCGATGGCAGCGGAAGAAATTTTACGAGAAGTCGTCCGTAGTGTGCTTCTGCGCAACATTGATAAACTATGGCAAGAACACTTGCAAAGCATCGATCACCTCCGCGCTGAAGTCAACATCCGGTCCGTGGGACAAAAAGATCCGCTCCTCGAGTTCAAGCACGAAGCATTCCTGCTCTTTGACAAATTAACGCTGCGCATGAAGACAGAGATAGCGCATGCGCTCTTTAGGTTCCAAATGGTAGCGCCGCAAGACGCGCCGCCAACAAAAGTGCGCAAAGCTGAGAAGAAAGAGATGGAATACCGTACGAATCTCTCGCTCATGCCCGAACTAGAAGCTCGTCAAGAATCTTGAATTTATTTCTTTTTTTGATATAATAGTTTTAACATAAAACAATGAGGTAATAATGCATTCACAAGCGCTTATGGTTTATAACCCTCCAATAACTATCTGGGAATTTATCAAACAACAAGCTGAAAAACATAGTTGGCAATCAGCTAGTACACAGTATAAAACCAATTCTTTAGTGAATAAGCTCGATTTGCACACGTGGTCTAAAGAGACAACTGCTAGGGAACACCCTTCACGGACTTATACACAAAGTGAAGATGATTATTTGGATGTCACTGTTGGGGGCTTCAATCCTCAAGGGCTTTATCGGCGTTCTGAAGATCCTATTACGTATGGCCATATCGGCGCAGATGGAAAGAGATCTGTTGGTGATCTGCGGAAATTCTAAGACATTCCCCTAAAGACTAAAAATTCAGGGAAAGAGATTTCCGTCACAGAGGAAGAGAGTTTTTTTCTTTCCCTTCAATTGTAACGCCGCAAGACGCGCCGCCAACAAAAGAGCGCAAAGCTGAAAAGAAAGAGATGGAATACCGTACGAATCTCTCGCTGATGCCCGAACTAGAGGCTCATCAAGAGAGCTGATTGCCTGCGAAGAAGAGCTTTTTGCATCGTTAAAAAACGATTTCCTTGAAATCTTTTCTGATAGAGGGGCTTATTTGTAAACTCTTCCATCGTTGGATCTTTTGCTCCCATTGCCTGAGTAAATGTAATTAGACTTTCCAAGTCCCCGGCATCAGCCATTTCGAGCGCAGCAATATATTTGCTTCTAGCATCGCACTCTTTGTGCAGCTGCTCAGGCCATATCGCATGAGAGCAACCGTGTGCTTTAAGATATCGATCGGCGACTAAACGAGAAAACCGTCCATTTCCATCCTCGAAAGGGTGGATGAAGGCAAGACGATAATGGATCCAACATGCTTGCTCTAAAAAGGTGTAATCGACTGGTTCGGTATTCCAATAGGCTACATCTTTGCATAGCTCCTCCAGTTGGGAGCTTATTAGATAGGCTTTGACTCCTATGTTTTTTTCGCTTGTGCGAACTTTTCCAGCCCAATTCCATACCGCAGAGAGCATTTCATGATGCATTTTAAATAGAAACGAAGAATTGAACCACTCGAGAGGAGAAGAGACTGTTTTGATAAGGTATTTTCTTTGGGCTTCAAAAATAGCTTCGGTTTCAAGAGCATTGAGTTGTTCTTCTGAGAAGTTTATCCAAGCATCTTTTAGGCCACTGCGATCTTTTGGAGAAGTGATACCTTTTGTTCGACCGTCTTTAATCATGTTCTTTCCAAATGTCTATATTTTCAGATAAGGATAATCGTCTCTCTTCCTTTGCAATTAGTTCTCGAATCACGGCATCATTTGGCTGTTGTAGTTCGAGTGCCATCGTCCCTTTCACGTATTTGACTCGCTTTTCTGCAACTTTGCGAATTTGCTTTTTAACTAATAGATCTAAATCTTCTTGGGGGAGAGGAAGTAAAACAAGATCACAGGAAAGCGCTTGGAAAATTTTTCCCAATGTTTTGAGATTGGGCGTAATTTTTCCTGTTTCTATGCGAGATAGCGTTGAAACTGGTATCTTGGCTTTTTCTGCCAGCGTTCTTTGTGACATTTTAAGACGTTTACGAAGCAAGGAGATTATCTTTTTATAGTTAAGATGGCCTAATTGCGACCGGAATAGTTCTGCAATTTCTAACAGAGCATCGACTAGAAGTTTTTCAGTAACTGTGACCCTACCCATAACTTCATGTTAGCATTATTGCTCATTTTTTAAAGCTTTTTGTTAGCATTTATGCTAACGATCATCATGGAAAAAATAGCATAAATGCCAACGATATCGCTGTAAGTCGTTGAGAAAGAACAATCTTATTTCAGCTTATTCGCAAAGCGGATACCGAAGAAAAAGAGCGGCAGGGCTACCAATACCATCAGGAACCAATAACTGCTGCTGATTTCTAATTTCACGATGCCGTTTTCTGAGAAGAAAAACTGCAGTATCCCCAGTGTAAAGAGATTTCCGGCTAAAGAAAGCAAAAGAACCGGCCAGAAGACCGAGGTTTCATCGGCTTGAGCCATCGGAGCGGCTTTAGCGATAGGCGCATCTTCGGGGGCGCGGAAAGGAGTTTTTTTATCTTCAGTTTCTATTTTTGTGCTGTAGGGAGGCGTAAAGACATTTGTTAAGCTGTCTTGGATCGACTGGTTTTTGAAGAGGCTGGGCTGAGATGATTCAACTTGGACGGGGGTGAAGCAATAGGGACATTGCGTCGCATCGTAAGGAATTCTTCCATCGCAATTAGGGCACATTTTTTGCCGATCAGCACTTTTCATAAAAACCTCGCTTTCCTGCATCATAAAACGTTTGCTGTTTTTAACGCGAGTTTTGGTTAAAATTATGGGATATGACTGAAACAAAAAAATTTGATGTCGTTGTCATTGGCGCAGGTCCGGGTGGATATGTGGCTGCGATAAAAGCTGCGCAAAATCGAAAGAAAGTGGCGCTGATCGAAAAGGGTCTTCTCGGTGGCACATGTTTGAATGTGGGCTGCATTCCGACGAAGACGCTGATCGCCAATGCCGAAGTGATGCACAAAATTCAACATGCGGCAGATTTTGGAATCACGACGGGTCCCATCAGTTTTGATTTTGGGAAGATGAAGCAGCGCAAAGATAGTGTGCTGGAGAAAATGCGCAAAAGTCTCGGTGGTCTCATCCAGTCTAACGGAATCGAAGTTATCAAAGGCGTCGCTGAATTTACCGGCCCGAAAGAACTGAAAGTCAAAGGCGATGCTTCGTGTCTTGTACAAGCGGACGCTATTATTATTGCGACGGGATCCGAGCCGCTCGAAATTGGCGCTTTCCCTTGCGATCACAAAGTGGTATTCAACTCGACGTCGATTTTAGAGCTGACAGAACTGCCCAAAACGCTTGCGATCATCGGCGGCGGCTACATCGGCTGCGAGTTTGCTTCTCTATATGCCGCACTCGGCGTTAAAGTAACGATCTTAGAAGCTCTTCCCTCGATTGTGTCCTTGCAAGGGAAAACGGTGTCCGACGCTCTCACGGCGGCTTTCAAAAAGCAAGGCATCGATATTCGCACAGGGGTTGTCGTCGAAGGGATCGATAAAACGGCGGCAGGTGCTTCTGTAAGGCTAAAAGGGCTGCCCGCTTTTGAGTGCGATAAGGTCTTAGTCGCTGTCGGGCGCAAAATTGTCTCTGCAGGACTTGGCCTAGAAAAAGCCGGGGTACAAGTGGGAGAAAAAGGCGCCATTGTCGTGAATGACCGCATGGAGACCAATGTCCCCGGTATTTATGCCATCGGCGATGTCACAGGGAAGTTTCTTCTGGCGCACGTTGCTTCGCACCAAGGCGTCGTCGCCGCGGCGAATGCTACCGGGCAAGAAGGGACAATGCACTACGATGCTGTTCCTGCTGTGATTTTCACGATGCCGGAAGTGGCAACCGTGGGTAAAACACTCGAGGAAGCGCTTGCGGCAGGTATGGCCGCGAAGACGGGACGCTTTCCATTCATGGCGCTGGGAAAAGCAGTTGCTTCTATGGAAAGCGACGGATTTGCAGAGGTCGTCATCGATCAGAAGACGGGAGCGATTTTAGGCGCGCAGGTGATCGGTCACGATGCCGCCTCGCTGATTGCTGAGATGGCGCTTGCGATCGCCAATGAACTCACCGTTGACTGTGTGGCTGAGACGATCCACGCCCATCCGACGCTGCCCGAAGCATGGCTGGAAGCTTCGCTTCTTGCCGTCGATACTCCCATTCACTTCCCACCGAAAATTAAGCGATGAATAAACTGAACGTTCTTCCCGAAAATCCGGAGCCCGAACTGGGGAGATTTCCTCAGTGGCTCCACCGCAAAATACCGCGCGGGGGAGCTTCGTTTCAGACGCACAAGATTTTGGAAAAATATCGCCTCAATACCGTTTGCGAAGAGGCGAAGTGTCCGAATCGCATGGAATGTTATTCGCGCAAAACGGCGACGTTTTTGGCGCTGGGCAAAGCTTGCACGAGAAGCTGCGGCTTTTGCGATATCGACTTTTCTAAAAATCCGAAAGCTCCCGAGGCCGATGAGCCGGAACGTATCGCCAAATCGGTGCTTGAACTGGGCCTCAGACATGTCGTGATCACGATGGTCGCTCGCGATGATATCGCCGATGGGGGAGCTGCGCAAATAGCGGCGATTATTAAAGCTGTGCGCGCCCATGCGCCAGATTGTAGCATTGAGGTTCTCACCTCCGATTTTGCAGGCAATTTAAGCGCTCTGGACGCCGTTTTAGAAGAGCTCCCGGATGTCTTTAACCACAACATTGAGACGGTGCGAAGGCTTACGCCAAGAGTGCGCCACAAAGCGACCTATGACCGGACGTTAGATATTTTGCGCCATGCCAAAGCCTCAGGGAAGTCACCGTTTGTAAAGTCGGGCATCATGGTGGGTCTGGGAGAGACCGATGCCGAAGTCCAGGAGACGATTGCCGATCTGCATGGGGCAGGCTGCGATATCATCACCATTGGTCATTACCTCCAGGCCGATCGCCTCCGCCTACCCGTGAAGTCGTTTGTCACTCCTGAGCAATTCAAGGCCTATGAGGAATTCGGTAAGTCCCTCGGCGTCAAGCAGATGTACTGCGGGCCATTTGTTCGATCTTCCTATAACGCGCTCGAAGTCAAAAATTTAGTTGTCACCTAACCCTTTCTCCTGGTAAATAAATATTTTACAAGGATGGAGATGGCAGCGGGGCGAAGTGATGAGCTCGACGATCGGGTGGCGGCTATTGTTTTGGCCGGAGGGCAGGGCACGCGCCTATTTCCTTTAACTCAAACGCGGTGCAAACCGGCGGTGGGGTTTGGGGGAAGATACCGTCTGATCGACATTCCTCTCTCCAATTCTCTCAATTCGCGCATCCACCGATTGTTTGTCATTTCGCAGTATTTTGCTTCGAATTTAAATCATCACATCTCCTCGACGTATCATGCTAACCAAGAAAACATCGATCTGCTTTGCCCCGAAGAAAATGCCTCCAAAAAAGAATGGTTTGAAGGAACAGCCGATGCGGTGCGAAAAAATCTCGATCATCTGCTCAAGACACCCGCCGACTATTTTCTGATTTTGTCAGGAGATCAACTCTACAATCTCGATTTTCGCGATATGATCGCCTTTGCACGTAAGAAAAAAGCCGATTTAGTGATCGCTTCCCTTCCGGTGGCTGAAGAAGAAGCTAAACGGATGGGCGTTATGCAGCTCGATAAAGACAGCAAAGTGATCGATTTTTACGAAAAGCCTAAAGAGCGATCCGTTCTTGATCGTTTTGCTCGTGATGGCAAGTACATCGGATCGATGGGCATCTATGTTTTCGAGCGCAAAACCCTCATCGCACTCCTGAAAGAGAAGGGAAATGATTTTGGGCAGCATCTCCTTCCGATCCAAGTGAAACGTGACAATACCTATGCATATGTCTATGATGGTTATTGGGTCGATATCGGAACCATTGGCTCCTTCTATACCGCAAATATGGCCCTTCTAGATCGGAAAGAGTGCATCAACATGTATGACGAAGCGCATCCGATTTTTACGCGTCCGCATAATCTGCCTAGTCCTCTCATTCGCGATACGATCGTGAGGGATTCTCTCATCAGCCAAGGCTCGATCATCGATGCGAAAGAGATTATCCACAGTGTGATTGGCGTCCGCTCGCGCATCAAAGCAGGAACTGTGATCCGCGATTCGATCGTGATGGGCAATCACTTCTACGAGCCACCCACGCATCAAACGCTTCCGACTGATCTTTCTATCGGGGAAAACTGCCTTATCGAGAAAGCGATCATCGATGAGCATTGCCATATTGGCAATAACGTTCAGCTCGTCAATCGTAAGAAACTCAAAACACTCGATGGAGATGGCGTTTTTATTCGCGATGGGATTATCATCGTGACTTCGGGGACAACCCTCCCTGACAACTATGTCCTCTAAAGTTTGGGCTCTTAGTGATCCACATCTGGCGATTGGTGTTCCTGCCAAAAACATGAATGTCTTTGGTCCCCTCTGGGATGGCTACATGGAAAAGATGGCCAAGCAGTGGCGCTCGCTCATTTCCGGAGATGATCTGGTTCTTGTTCCAGGGGATATCTCCTGGGGCATGACGCTGAAAGAAGCCGAGGCTGATCTTCTATGGCTCGATAGTCTTCCCGGCACCAAACTCATTCTCCGAGGCAATCATGACCTCTGGTGGAGCTCGGCTTCTAAAATTGCGACGATCATGCCTCCTACGGTCCGGTTCATTCACAACAATGCTTTCCATTGGAACAGCATTGCTATCGGAGGATCGCGTCTCTGGGATACCGATGAATATAACTTCAATGCCTTTGTCCATTTCCAAGAAAATCCCCGGGAGCGCAAAGTTGTGGAAGAAAAGAGAGATGATGCCAAGATTTTTGAGAGAGAGCTCGGCCGACTGCGTCTGAGCCTGCAGCAGATGGATCCCCATGCCAAGGTGCGCATTGCGATGACGCACTATCCGCCGATTTCTTCGGACTTAATGCCCTCGCAGGCTTCTAAAATCCTCGAGGAGTTTAACATCCAAATTTGCGTCTTTGGTCACTTACACAATCTCAAAAAAGAAAAACCGATGTTTGGCGAGGTGCGCGGCGTGCGCTATCTTTTGACCTCGTGCGACTATTTAGATTTCACTCCACTTCGGATTTTGTAGAAGCGTTGCAAGAGAGAGGACGTCGGGATCTTCTTTATTCAAATTTTGCCCCAGGGGTTGTTTGGAGCGCCTGGCAAAGAGATTTTGCAGTGCCTTTTCTTCCTTCGTCTTATCGACCGATCCGTAGTAATCGGCGATGATCGCTACCAGCTCTTGAAAATCTTCTTCTGTTCTCAACAGTTCAAAGGCTTTGGAAACGGTCTCTTGGAACAGCTGCGGATCTCCGTGGTGCACGAGAAAAGAAGCCATTTCGAGGAGCAGATCGAGATCGGGATGCTCTTCGATATGTTCCAGAATGGTTTTAAAAAGCAGATTGGCTTCGTGGGGTTCCTTCGCCGATAGTAGCCGAGCTCTTAAGAGATCGAACCAGACCGGATCCCCAACATAAGGATAAAAATCTTCGATCATATCAGCGGCATTGACCGTGTGCCCGGCATCGATTTGATCCTCGATGTAATCGAATAAAAACATCTGCAGATCATAGGAAGAATACGAAGAGACCACCGCAAAAATATCGTGGGGCGAGCCTCCGATATCGTGGTTTTCTTCCAAAACGGTATGGAGGTCATCGAGTTTTTTCTGCAGAGCGTCTCCGATGGGTTTTTTCTCATATTGTTCGATCAGTTGATCGAGAGCATCGCAGAAAATGGAAATCGATTCTTTTCCCGGAAGAAGTCTTCTCCAGAGTTCGAACAGGAGCAAATAAACAGGCTGCTCATTTTCTTCTGTGACAACACGGACGAGCTCTTCAGGGGTGTCGAGTGGCTCGGCTTCGATTAAAAAAGACTCTTCGTTTAGATCAACACCTAAACTTTTTAGTCGATGGAAAATCTCTTCGAGAGAAAGGCTTCTATAATCGGTGAGTTGCCATGGCTCACCAGAGGAGTCCTCACGTCGGAGGAGATTGCATAGAGCTTTTACCTGCATTTGCATATACTGAGGATACGATATTAGTAATTTTATGGTAAGACACTCTTATATTCTCCTAGAGGTGATCATTGCGATTGCTCTCGTAACTCTGGTCGGTTTTTTGCTCCTACGAGCTCCTATGAAAAGTGTTCAAAAAGAGTGGGAAATCCTCGTCGAAATGGAAAAAACCCGTCTATGGAATAATTTTCTCATTGAATTTGAGCAGAAGTTGGATGAGCAAACCATTGAAAAATTTAGTGAGACCAGACTTGCAAAAAACATTACGGACAAACCTTTAAGTATTGTTATCTATGGCAAACAATTCGCCAGAATTATGTATTACGTCGTTTGGTACAACAAGCATAAGAAAAATGAAACCACATACTACGATGTTTGTTTGCAAGAAGGAGAAAAAGACAAAATCCCTAGATCTTCAACTGAAAAGACGCACCATTTTCTATACAAAGTTAAGACGATTCAAAATCCCGTGAGCACGAATTAAGTGTTCGGGCAGGTCAATTCCTAATGTTTCGTGCTCTGTTTTATGCACACAAATTTTAAGGCCATGTTCTAAAAACGAGAGTTGTTCCAATTTCTCTGCTTCTTCTAGAAAAGAAGGAGGTAGCAGGGCAATTTTATCCAGAGCTTCAGGACTGTAGGCATAGAGTCCAATATGCTTGTAATAGATTTGCTTATCTACAGGCGCATCACGGAAATAAGGGATAGGACTGCGCGAAAAGTAAAGAGCGTGTCCGCTTGCATCTGTGACGACTTTTACAATGTGAGGTGAGTGGACTTCTTCAAGATCCGTTATCCTTTTTTTGAGTGTCCAAACATTGGCTCCATCGGATGGCGCCGACTGGATCAAATCGGCGATCATCGCCGCATGGATAAAAGGCTCATCCCCCTGCCAGCAGACAAAGAGGTCACCTTCGATTTTCTTAGCCCGTTTGAGTTCCACAAGGCGCATCGTGCCCGATTTGCAGGTAGGCTCTGTATATAGGACATCGGCGCCAAATTGGCGGGCGACTTCCATGGTTTCCGGGGCATCGGCTGCTATGACGATGTGGCTGAAGGACTTAAAGCTGCAGGCAGCTTCCCAGACCCATTGGATCAAGGGTTTACCCTGGAGGGGTGCCAAAATCTTAGCCGGGAACCGGCTGGACTTAAGGCGGGCAGGAATGACACAGACGAGTTTCATAGTAAGTCCCTATAGCATAGGAAAAACGGACAAAAATAACAATCATTCCTTCACTAGTTTCTAATTATCAAGGATTTGCATAAATATGGCATTATTAATGAGTTATGTTTATTTCAAATTAATTATAATTAATCATTTAACTAAATTCTTTATTATTATATAATTTTTCTTATAAACAAAAAAACAAACAAAGGGAATTATATGTCAGGATTTATTTCAGGATTAAAAAACGCAGCTAATAACTTCATGCAGGAAGCCCCTATTACGCACGAAAGTTTAAAAAAGGATATGGAATCCTATATCGTCACAGAGAATTCCATTCTTGAAAGAGTTAAAAGGTATGTCACTTCTGAAAATATTAACAATGGAATTGGCACGGACAACAATTCTCTTCAAACTCTCCTGACAGCAGCTATTGCCAATAAACGATATGCAGTAGCACAGTGGTTAGTCGAACAAGGTGCAAATGTCAACATGGGAACGCAAAATGGGGGATTTCCTGTTGTTCTCGCGGCAAAGCATGGAAATTTTGATTTAATTAAAGTCATGATGGCACAGGGTGCTACTTTAGCTTCATGCTCAGACTTTATTGCCACAGCTCTTGCTGCAAATATTGATTCACAAACTCTTAAGTTTTTTATCCAAAATGGGGCTGGTTTTTCTGTTAATGATATTTTATCGGCATTACATAATGAAAAAATCTTAACTGTTTTACTACAAAATTTACCCGCAGGAAGCTTAAAGGGTTTCAACGCCAAATTTATAGCTGAAAAGAACGTCGATCTCATTTCTTTGATGTTAGGGAAGAAATGGTTTAATATTATTAATTTGCTTTGCGATGCGGGGATAGATCTTACACAACAAAACCATATCGCATTGATCAATTCAGGTAGAATTGACGTTGTAAGATATTGCATCACAAAGGGTGTCTTCAACGTGAATGCAGGGGCTAACTCTGCTGAGCAAACTCCTCTGATGGCAGCGATTCAACTAGCAGTGAAAAATCCGAACATCGGATATGAAATGGTCGATCTTCTTCTGCAAAAAGGCGCCAATGTTAATGCGAAAAGCCAAGCGGTCGTAACCAAAATTAACGTTAAAGAACAAGGTAAAGCAGGGGTTACTGAGCAAGAAGTTCTGGTCGGACGTACGCCTCTTCTGGAAGCTGTTCATCAAGGAAACAAAGATCTCGTAGAACTTCTTTGCAAAAAAGGAGCTAACCTAGAGATTACAGAAGTTCCTGGCGAGCAAGGTCACACTCCTTTGCAAATTGCCGTTAGGGATGCCAAATTAGAAATCATTCGTACGTTGGTTTTAAACGGTGCGAATGTGAATGTGAAAACACAGTTAAATACAAACCTTCTCCACGAAGTTACCAATGTCGATATCGTTCGATATCTGGCTTCGCGTGGTATTAACATGTTCCATACCAATAGTGGTAAGTTTCAAGAGTATCCCATTACGCAGCTCATGATGCATGAAGCGAAAACAAAGGGTAAAAAAGAAGTTTACGATGATATTCTTGAGCCTGTTTTCCGCGAGCAAATGGACCACGTTCACTCATTTATTGGAACATTAAATGCCAAGCAGAATAGTAGGCAAACAGTGTCTTCATTCCTGGTAGGGAATAGAGCTATAGATCTTTCTGCAGCATTTGCTCAAGAAGAAGCTCATATGCGCCAAATGGGATATCTTCTTAGTGTGATTCAAAAGCCAGAATATCAAACACATCTGGCCACAAAGTCGAAAGAATTCCAACAACTAGTAACTGACATGGAAGAGGTCTTTACGGATCTCGTAACTCATCCAGAGTTTTCTGCTTTCATTAATGAAATGGCAGCGAACCAAAATGCAGAGGCATTTGAGTCGATTAAGAGCATCTCTGCTTGGCTCATTCCTGCTACTACAAAATACAACAAGCAAAATGATCCGACAAGCATAGCTGTGACCCAAGTGGAACAGAAGATTTCTATGGCTATCATGAACATGAGCAGAAATAAAACCTTTTGGGCTCCGCAGACGACAACGATTAAGTCAGATTTAACTGGGCTTTATGGCAACCATGAGCAGCGCAGTGCGGGAATTGCCCTGATGACAAGTCAGCTCTTTGTTGAAGAATTTAATCAAGCGATCGCTGATAAAAATGAGGCTAAACTAAAAGAAATATCTGCTCAGATGAAACCGTTCGAGGCATTCTTCGAAGGGCAAGGCGATCAAACTGCAAAAGCTATCCATCAAATGTATGTCCAGATGCAGCAAGCCTTTGATGATATTCAATATCAGAGAGATGGTTTCTTCAAAACGATGGCCAATAGATTGGTTTCCACTACAACTGAAGAAGTGCCAGTAACTACAACAACGACAACCGTAACTACACAGGGCCTTGCTGTAGAAAGTCATCAAGAAGTGAGTGTAACCTCTACACCTGTAATTGAAACAGTTGTTGTGAATGAACCAAGTAACCCTTCAAGAGACAAACAACACGGTGAAGCGGTTGCGAAATTCACAAAGCAACTTTCAACGAAAGATGGTAGCCTTTCACTAGAGGCTGAAATGAGAAACTATTTGAGCTCCATGAAAGGTCTCATGAAGCTGACATCAGCTCAGTCACAAGAGATCGAGACGATGTTACAAGCTAGCAAGCAGCAGCGTGAAGGCAGGTCGACTGTTGTTGCAGCCCCCGTTGTTGTCGAAGAACCAGTCGTTAAAACAACAACTACTACATCCAGTGCGTCTTCACCAAAGAAATCCACTGTGAAAATTGCTCCGGACAACGGTCCTAGCGGTACAATCGCTCGTTTAAAGAGATGGTTGGATGAAGCTAATAATATGGGAGATGTTGATAACGTTATAGGTCATATTGAGACCAACATCAGTGTCAACCAAAACGATCCAGAGTGGAATGGAGAGCTCAAGACACAGCTTAGTACCTTGCTTGAAACGGCTAAAGCAAAAATGAGCCAAATGAATAAACAAGAAGAATCTACTGAGCAGTAACTTTCATCAAACCTGCTGAGGAGTGGCTTCCACTTCCTCGGCGGGTTCTTTTTTTCTCACGTCTAACTTTTCTACGTACCAGTTCACCGTGGCACTCAGACCCTCTTCGAAGGGATGCCCTTGTTTCCATCCCAGTTCTTGTTCTATTTTTGTAGAATCGATAGCGTAGCGGATGTCGTTGCCTTGACGATCTTCGATGTAGGTGATAAGGGATTTCAGTTCTTCGAGGGGCGTATCGGTGGCTTTGGCATAGCTATCGATGATGGCATGGACGACATGGATGTTGTGGTGCTCGGCTCTTCCGCCGATGTCGTAGATTTCTCCTCGCTTTCCTTTTTCCAAGATGAGCCATAGGGCATGGGCATGGTCGTCGACATAGAGCCAGTCGCGGATGTGTAGGCCATTGCCGTGGATGGTGAGTTTGCCCCGCTCTGCGCAGGCATGGACCATGCGAGGGATGAGCTTTTCAGGATATTGGTAGGGGCCGTAGTTGTTGGAGCAGTGGGAGATGGTGGTCGAGATGCCGTATGTGACGGCCCAGGCGCGGACGAGGTGATCGGAGGCGGCCTTGGTGGCGGCATAGGGCGTGTTGGGGCGGTAGATGGAGAGTTCGTTGAAAAAGCCTTCTTCGATGGAGCCGTAGACTTCGTCAGTGGAGACGTGGTGGAAGTGGATATGGGGAAGGCGGCGGGCGACTTCGAGGAGGGCAAAGGTGCCGCGGATGTTGGTCTCAAGGAAGAGTTCGGGGTTGGCGATGCTGCGATCGACGTGGCTTTCAGCGGCGCAGTGGACGATGGCGTCGATGCGGTACTTTTCGCAGAGGGTTTGGACGAGGGCTTGATTGCGGATATCGCCTTGGACGAAGTGGTAGCGGGGATCATGGGCGATTTCGGCGAGGTTATCCAAATTGCCAGCGTAGGTGAGGATATCGAGGTTGACGATGGCCTCCAGCTCGGGATAGTTTTTTAGGCTGTAGCGGATAAATGCTGAGCCGATGAAACCGGCACCGCCGGTGACGAGGAGACGTTTATATTTCATGTTTGAGATGCTCCTCTAATGCTAGGTCCCAGGACCGGGGAGAAATTCCGAGGGAGGTGGTGATTTTGTCGGTAGAAAGTACGGAGCGCAGAGGCCGCTTGGCGGGCGTGGGAAATGTACTGGCCGGTACAGGGATAATTTCTTCGCAAACCAGAGGTATGTGGTGATCCTTAGCCCAATTGAAGATCTTTTGTGCGATGGTAAAGCGAGAGATAGCGCCGCTGTTGGCAAAATGGTAGATGCCGCTGTGACACAGAAGAGAGAGGATGGTTTCGGCGAGGTCCTGGGCGAGCGTGAGGCGGTTGATTTGATCGGAGACGACTTTGAGGGAGGCATCGGTTTTCATGCGGCCGAGAATGGAGGAAATGAAGTTTTTGCCGCCAGGCCCAAAGACCCAAGAGGTGCGCAGGATGCAGGCGGAAGGAAGAACGTCGAGGAGTCTTTTTTCTCCTTCCCATTTGGTTTGGCCGTAAACAGAAAGGGGCTTTGCAGAGTCGGTTTCGAGGTAGGGCTTTTCTTTATCGCCGGCAAAGACATAGTCGGTGGAGATGTGGATGAGTTTGGCATTTAGTTCTTGAGCGGCAAGGCCAAGGTTTTCAGGGCCGATGGCGTTGGCTTGGAAGGCGAGGTCTTTTTCGGTCTCTGCGCGGTCGACTTCGGTAAAGGCGGCGCAGTTGATGATGTGGGTGATAGAGGCGCCTTCGCGAGAATGAATAAATTTTTTCACGTGAGGCAGCTGGGAGATGTCTACCTGTTCATGAGAGGTCGCGACGTATTCGATGCCGCGGTCTTGGCAAAGGTGGATGAGAGCTCTTGCGACTAGTCCTTTAGCGCCGGTGATCCAAAGTTTCATAAATATTTTTTAGTAGTGGTGCGTTTAAGTCACGTGGAGAAATGATGGGGTTTGTGACCGGCCATGTGATGGCAATTTCGGGGTCATCGAAGTGGAGCGCTTGTTCAGTTTCAGAATTATATAAAGAACTTACTTTATAGCTTAAGATAGCATCGGATAGGGCGCAAAAGCCGTGAGCAAAACCGTCGGGGATGAAGAGTTGCTCTCCTTTCTCGGCATCTAGTGTTACTCCCAGCCATTTCCCAAAATAGGGCGAGGAGGGACGGATATCGACGACGACGTCATAGATCAACCCTAAGGCAACGGAGACAAGCTTCGCTTGCCCCGGTTGAAAGTGCATGCCGCGGATAACACCTTTTTTTGAAAACGAAAGATTATCTTGAACAAAGGTAGTAGGAATGCCTGCCTGTTCATAGCGCGCCTGGTGGAAGGTTTCTCGGAAGAATCCCCTCATGTCAGGAAACGATTTGGGCTTAATAAGCAAAAGGCCAGGTAAGGCTAATTTTTCAACATCCATCACCGCTCTATGGTAACTTAATCTTGCATTATTTTGAAGGGCCCTTGTATCCTTAACAAGTTGCCCCTGATTTAGTGCTTTGGGAATGGCGTTTTGTGACTTTTGATGAGATTTTGACCAGGCCGAGGAAGTCCATATGCGAAGCTGCATATGGATGACGAGGTTGGGATCAAAATATCGCAAAAGGCAAAAACGGCAGACCAAATGACTAAATCAGGGGCAACTAACTAGTCTCTTAAATTTTCTCTATAGGAGGAGAATATGCAAATCGTACACCGCTTTGGGCATGTCGTCGGAGGAACTCTCCTGATTGCCGGAACAACTATTGGTGTCGGAATGCTAGCCCTCCCCATCGTAACAGGTGCGGGCGGATTCATTCCTGCCACTCTCATTTATCTGCTCACCTGGTTTTTTATGCTTTGCACAGGGCTTCTACTACTGGAAGTCTGCACATGGATGCCGACCGACTCCAACCTCATCACGATGACGCACCGTTTACTCGGGCCTATCGGGCAGTCGATCTGCTGGGCTGTGTACTTGTTTCTATTTGGCACCGTCATGATCGCGCACGTCGCCGGAGGTGGCGATGCGATGAATTCCCTCATCGGCGATGCGATGCCCAAATGGGCCGCGATGGTCATCTATGTTCTCATCTTTTCACCGATTGTTTACCTCGGAACGAAGATGGTTGATCGGTTCAATATTCTGCTCATGGCCGGTGTGATGATCACCTACTTTCTGTTCATTGGTTTTGCGGGAGGCCATGTCGATACAACCCTTCTCAAATACTCCAATTGGTCAAAAGCCTGGCCTGCGATGCCGATTTTGCTGACAGCATTTACGTACCAACTCATCATTCCCACACTCATGACTTACATGAAACGGGATGTGAAAAAAGTACGTCGTTCGATTATTTTGGGAACCTCCATTCCTCTGGTCGTGTATGTCATTTGGGAGATCCTCATTCTGGGCAACATCCCTGTCGATCGTTTGGTGCAAGCCAAAGAAGCAGGAGAGATCGCCACGATGCCGCTGAAGGAAATTCTTCACAATCCGATGATCTACAAGATCGGAAGCTGGTTTGCCTTTTTGGTGCTGACCACATCGTATGTGGCACTAGCCCTTGCATTCCTCGACTTTGTGGCTGACGGCCTGAAAGTCAAAAAAGAGGGCGCGACTAAAGTGGCTTTGTGCCTGGCTATCTTTGGCATACCCACTTTCTTTGCACTCGTCTATCCAGGGATTTTTATCACGGCTCTGGGTTATGCTGGGGGGATTAGCTGCGCACTGCTATTCGGTCTGCTCCCGCCTCTCATGGCGTGGGTAGGGCGGTATGTGAAACGGTATGAAAAACAAAATCCGCAACTCCCGGGTGGAAAATTGACGCTCAGTTTGCTGATTGGTTTTATTGTCGTGATCATGATCATGCAGATCGCTAACCAACTAGGATGAAGAAAAAAATACTAGTCACTGGTGGTGCGGGCTTTGTCGGCTCGCACCTTTGCAAAAGACTCGTTAAAGACGGACACGAAGTCTTTTGTCTCGACAACTTTTTTACAGGAAATCGTAGCAACATCGAAAAGCTGCCGCTTCATGTTATCGAACATGATGTCTGCACGCCTTTGAGTCTAGAAGCCCAAGAAATCTACAACCTGGCTTGCCCTGCTTCTCCTGTGCATTACCAATTTGATCCTGTGAAAACAGCCAAAACAGGAATGCTAGGAGCGCTGAACATGCTCGATCTCGCGCGCCAAAATAAGGCGAGAATTTTTCAAGCATCGACGAGCGAAATCTACGGCGATCCCCACGTGCATCCGCAACCTGAATCGTATTGGGGCAATGTCAATCCGATCGGTCCTAGATCTTGTTATGATGAAGGAAAGCGGATGGGCGAGACGCTCTTTTTCGATTACCACAGACAATACGGCGTGCCCATCAAAGTGGGGCGGATATTCAACACGTATGGACCTAATATGCACCCGAGTGACGGGCGCGTGGTCTCTAACTTTATCGTGCAAGCGCTGCGCGGCGATCCGATCACCATTTACGGTGATGGAACGCAAACCAGATCGTTTTGCTATGTCGATGATTTAGTCGAAGCCATCGTGCGGTTCATGGCGCTGCCGGATGATTTTCCCGGCCCGATGAACCTCGGTAATCCGGGAGAATTTCAGATGAAGGAACTTGCGGATTTAGTTTTGAAGCTCACAGGTTCTTCGTCGAAAATCGTTTTCAAGCCGCTGCCTCAAGATGATCCTAAACAAAGACGGCCAGATATTTCACTTGCCAAACAAAAGCTCGGCTGGACACCCAAGGTGTCATTAGAAGAAGGGCTCAAAGAGACGATTCGCTATTTTGAGAAGGTTTTAAGTCTTCCTTAAGCGATCTTTTCTTTTTTAATCTTTCCAAATAGTGAGTAGGTTTCAGTAGAAAAGAAGCTACCATCTGATAAAGAGGTGCTCTTGCTGGGTCCTTTTATAATCGACTCAAGATAACTTTGAAGAACAATATTTTTTTGTTTTTTGATAGGATCGTTTTCATTTTTATTAATCAGGTCGATTTCTGATTTGGCCCACAATTTTTCAGTCTCATAAGTGTTTTCTAAAATAGGAATGGATTTTTTGTAGGCCACGATAGCTGCAATCGCTACAACTAAAATTAAGGCTAATGGACAGTATAAAACCATTTCCTTGATAAGAATTTCTGGGATCCTTTGAACCAAATGTAAATACAGACCCGCACTGACCACAACAGTCATAATCTTAGCTACGTTGATGCAAAAGGTTTGGTACCATACATTTCGGGCTTTTTGAATAGCATTTTTATATCCCTGTGGTAAGGATGAATGTCTTTTGTCGACGTCTTTAAAATCCCCATCTTCTTTTTGAATGTCTAAGTGTTCTGAGGGGGGAGTTTGGAATCCTTCTAACGATTCGGCGTAGGCTTCATAAGCTTGCATTTGGCCAGATGGCGTATTGTTATAAATAAAATTGCAGAAATTACTAATGTTTATTGTCATAATTATCCTTATTAAATTAACAATATTTTAACAAAATATTAATAATTTAACAATAAATACATAAATTATTGATTTTGAGTAACTTCTGAGGGCAATGCTTGAGCCTCAATGATTCCATTTACCTGAGTAATGAATTTTTCATCATATATCTGAGGGGCGCTTTTTTGATGTTTTTTCCATGCACATTGAATAGCGGGTTTGGAAAATAGAAATTCCATCCGTTTCTGCCAATGGGGCCATAGGGTATTCAGTTCCTGAAAGTGGCTTTTCAGCGAATCTGCCGTGGAAAAAAGCTCAAAAAGCTCATACATAAGAAACTTATTTTCGTTGAGATAAGCATCATCTGTTTTTTGAAAAACGTTCGCATCTTTCTCGAGAAGAGTAAAGATCAGCTTGTGATATCGATCATTGAGATGTAAATACGAAAAGAGTTCGTTTTCGATGCGAGCTGTCTGAAGGCTATGCATATGAAAATGGATCGTTGCAAGCAGACCGATAGCAGTGAATGTGATGGCTACCCATTGTAAAATCTTTCCTCCACCTGAAGGACCTGCTGAATCGGCTGACATCCTATCAAGAATAAGAAGCCAAGAGGAATTCTGTCAATTTAGACTTGGGCCAGCAAACATAGGTCGCCTATTTTCTAAACGAAGAAGCTGTGCTGGTCGAAGAACCGCGTTTTTTCTTTTTATTCCAAAGATCAATTGCTATTTGCGCGTTGAGCCAAAAATCCGGTGTAGTGTTTAAAGCTGTAGCCAATCTTGTTGCCATATCTAGAGTAACATTTGATTCTTCGTTGATGATACTTTGAATGACTTTGTAGTCACATTGCAGATGTTGCGCTAGCGTTTTTTGAGTCATCCTTAAAGGTTTTAAGAACTCTTCTAGGAGAATCTCTCCGGGGGAGGTGGGTTTTCTTTTCATCTATTTTTCTCCGTATTTTTGCTTCAGTTCGCGCCACTTCTTTATGATCTCAGCAGCTATAGGCCCGCCGTCGCTACCGGCATGTCCATGACGAATGGACACCACGACGACAAGTTCGGGGTTTTCCCAGACAGTCGTTTTCGGAGGATAGGCGATAGCCGCAAACGAAGTATTCGATTTCATGACGGCTTTGCTTGAGGGATCGATGGTCTCTTTGTAATATACCTGCGCAGTACCCGTTTTGACGAGGATGTCTTTGCTCAAAGAGTAGTAATCGCGCACGGCCATGGGATGTTCCATGTAATTTCGCATGGCGGCGGGACGCGCGGTTCCCCTAGAGCCTTGAACAGATCTGCGCATTCCTTCAGTGAGCATTTCATAGACGGGATCGGGGAAAGGAATGGTCCGCTTGGAGGAAAGAGGATTTTCCTCGGCGTGCGCGGTAGAGAAGTTTTCCGATTGAGTAAAGAGGGGAAAGTCGATGCCTACGAGAGAGAGGGGTTCTTGAAAACGAAACGAGCTGGCTCCTTCTAAGCGATCTTCATCTCTTCCTTTTTGCTCACCTGAGAGTGATTTGATGATGCGGGGCTTATAAGTGGTTCCTTGATTTGCGATGAAGCTGGCCATTTGGGTGATCTGCAGCGGTGTGACGTCAAATGTGTGATGGCCGATGGCAAAAGAGTAGGTGCCCGTTTTGTTGAAATTGAGATCGTCGGGAACACTGCCGGCGACTTCACCGGGAAGATCGATGCCTGTTTTTTCTCCGTAACCAAATTGCCTTGCGGCTTTGGCTAAGTTCATCGGCTCCTGCAGATGTTCTCCTGCCACGAGGGCAAAATAGACGTTACTTGATTGTTCTAAAGCGCCGAGGATATCGATCTTCCCGAACCCGGAGTGCGAGCTGCGGGGGAGATATCCTCCTTTGTAGCTGCGGGTGATGGGTCTGCCATCGAGAGTGTAGCCCAGAACTTGTGTGGGAAAAGATGTTTTTCTGTCACCGTGCAAATCATCGATGATGGTGAGGGGGTTGAGATCGTGTTTTCCCATTTGATATCGCTCGAGCATCGCTTGATAGGAGGTGACGACTTTAAATACCGATCCCGGCGCAGAGAGTTGGCGGAAGGCAACGGATCTTCCGTATCCATAACTTGCAAGGGGGTAAAATGCAGCGGCGAGATTTTTTTGGATGCCTCCTTTGCGCAGGCGCGGATAGTGAGAAAGGAGCGGCCCTGTCAGTTCGTGATAGCTGCGCATCGATTTGATAAACTCGAGACCGAGCATGGGAGTGTGCGTGGCTAAAAAATGCTCCACATCATGGAGAGCGGGGTCATGCGCTTTGCGCATGAGACAAGAAAAATAATGGGAGAGCTGAGGATAATCTTTTAAATCGATAGGAGAGGTGTGGGCGATAGCGGAGTAGAGAAAAATCGGTTTATACGTATCCCAAAAAGCAGAAAATAGTGTTTTTTCAGCCTGGTCGAGATACTCGGTGTAGGGGCGAGGATATTTTTTTTGTTGTTTTTCCTCTTTTCGTTTGCGTCTTAAGTAGTCTTTGAAAGAATTCGCGCGCCACGCTTTGAAGTCGGTGTCATAAAAAAGCTCTTGGACTTCGGCCTTGATGGTCTGCTCAAGGCGCATCACAGCTTGGCGCTGCAGATGATATTCTTGGATGGGCATGGAGCCGATTTCCATTCTGAGCTCGTGGGATAAAGCTCTGGGGTCCACAGGGAGTCTACTCAAATCCATCAGAAGGTTTTTTTCACTTTCATCGGAAATCATCTCGAGATATCTGTCCGGGTTCCAGGCTTCTTGGAGTGTGGAGATGCGTCGCATGAGTCCGTGGAGAGTCCCATTGGTTGAGAGAATGGTCTTTAGAAAATAATCCCAGGTGAGAGGGACGCTGACTTTTTCATATTTACCTGTGAGGAAAGAATAATATTCTTTCTCGATAGGACGTTTGCCATCCCAGATGTCGGCGATGTAACCTTCCGTTTCCAGCCACTGCTGAACGGCCATCTCTTTTTCTTTCTTCTCGGTTGGCTCATAGCTTGGGATAAAATCGTTGGGATCAAAGCGCGGATAAGAGGCCATCGCGACGATTTCACCAGTTTGCGGAATCATAGCGATGGCCGCGCATCCGCGGATCCAACGCTCTTGTTTCTCAGGACTGCCCGGCCCTTCAAACGCCGCGAGAAGCTCCTCGGCTGTTTTTTGAAGTTCTGCTGAAACGGAGAGGGTGAGATGTTTTCCATTGATGGGAGGTTTGGAGATGGGGAGCTCGCGCAAAAAATTTCCTTTTACATCGACTTCATAGATTTTTTTTCCATAAAAGCCACGCAGCTCTTCTTCATAGCTTGCTTCAACTCCCATCTTGCCGATGAGGTCGTTGATTGTGTAAGACATTTCTTGAAGTTCTTCGAATCGTTTGCGCACCTGCAAAGGGTTTTCAAAGCCCAGAGGCAGAAACGGATTTTCATTTTGATCCCGTGCCACCAGATATTCTTCGAGCTCTTGCATTTCCTCCGATAATTTCAAATATTTTTGTTCACTAATCGGGCCCAAATATCCCAAAATGTCGCAGGCTACCTTCCCTTGTGGATAGAAGCGGCGTGCCTTTTTTTGCATGTGGAGGCCGATCCAGTCCTTCTCGAGCATCCGCAGGCGATAATACTGCTCTTCGGTGATGTCTTCTTTCACCGCAAAAGGTGTGTGAGGAAAGAGAGAAGCCTTTCCATGGATCATGTCTTCGACCTTCTGAGGGTCTAAGTTGAGTTCCGCCGAGAGCATTTTAGCAAGAGAGGTGATGTGCTCGGACCGAGCCAAAACTTTTTTTGCTTTCCCCTTTTCATCGCGGATCCACTGTACAGAAGGGATATCTCGGATGTGCGCATAGCAAACAGCAGCGTTGTATTGTATCTTGTTGATGGCCAAGGGGACTCCGAACCGGTCGCTGATCGTGGCTCTGGGGGCGGGCTCAATGACGACTTTGCGTTGCGGCCTTCTTGCTTGCTCGACATAGCGATCGTGTTGAACAACGCTCAAATACCAAACACGAATTAAAATTAAAATTAAACACAGCAGGATCAAGTTGAGGACACGATTGGCCTTCGCGGGAATCTGTGCGGTCATAAAACCATACTAAGGAATTTCCTCTTGGAAAAAAAGAGTTTTTGGCGGTATGCTAATGTTCTTTGCGCCTGTAGTTCAATGGTAGAACCGTAGCCTTCCAAGCTACTTGTGTCAGTTCGATTCTGATCAGGCGCTTAGTTAAAAACAACAACCAAGACCGAAATCCTCACTTAATGTGAGGATGCCGCGTCGAAAACATAGGCAGACGAGGAAAAAAATGAGATAGAGATTTCGCAGCGCCGGCAGGAGAGGTGCAAGTCTTTTGATGCAGACAACCCCTTTATGGGGTTGGCGAAGCAAAAAGACGCAGCAGATCGACTGTCGCCGCAAGAAAGCACATCTCATTTTTTTATGAGTCTGCCGCAAACATAAGGGACAAGGCTTGGCTACAACAGAAGTCACCATTAAGGATTTATTAGAAAGTGGAGCCCACTTCGGGCACCAAAAACACCGCTGGAATCCCAAAATGAAGCGATTCATTTTTGAGGAAAGAGGCGGCATCTACATCATCGATCTCGCGAAAACGATCCAACAGATCCGTGCCGCTGTCGAAGTCGTCAAAGACATCGTCGCAAAGCGCAAATCGATCTTATTTGTCGGAACCAAAAAGCAAGCGAAAAATGCTGTGCGTGAAAGTGCCGAAAGCTGCGGCGAATTCTACGTCTGCGAGCGCTGGCTCGGAGGCATGCTCACCAACCTCTCCACGATCCGTCAATCGGTCAAAACGCTCGAGCGCATTGAGAAGCGGATTGCCACAGGCGGAGATGGTCTGACGAAAAAAGAGATGGGGCTTTTGAGCAAAGATCAAGTCAAGCTCGATCGTAACCTTTCTGGGATTCGTGCGATGCGCAAAATCCCCGGCCTGCTCATCGTTGTCGATCCTAGCCGCGAGCACATTGCTATCGCAGAAGCTTGCAAACTCGGTATCCCGATCATGGCTCTTGTCGACACCAATTGCGATCCTGATCCTATTGACCACGTGATTGCCTGCAACGATGACGCTCTCAAGAGCATCAAGCTCATTTTGCAAGCCCTGACACAAGCGATCATCGATAAGAAAAACGATATGGATATCAACGTGGCGACAGCAGAAGCTCCGATCGAAGGAGTAGAAGAAGAAGTCGGCGAAGAAACTTCTCCCGAGGAGAAAGAATGACAAAAGTAACTCCTGAAATGGTCAAAGAACTCCGTGAGCGCACGGGGGTTGGCATGGGCAAATGTAAAGAAGCTCTCGACCAAGCCAAAGGCAACATGGAAGAGGCGATCACGCTCCTGCGCAAAGCAGGGATGGCCTCCGCAGTGAAAAAAGAAGGGCGCGAGACAAAAGAAGGCATCATCGGCCATGCCGAAGAAAATGATGCACTCGCCCTCGTTGAGATCAATTCAGAGACGGACTTTGTCGCACAAAACGACCGGTTCCGTCAATTCGTGCGCGATATCGCATCGGAAGTAGCCGATACCAAGCCAGCCTCTTTGGNNCTTTGGATGCGTTCCTTGCCCAAAAATATAGCAAAGATCCTTCTGTGACGATCGATCAATATAGAGCGCTTGTCGTTCAAAGTCTGGGCGAGAATATTCAAATCAAGCGGATCGGCATTTATCCCAAAGCTTCCAATAAGTCGCTGGGGATTTATTCGCATATGGGCGGTAAGATCGTTACGCTCGCTGAAATCGATGGAGCAAATGGCATCGAGGCTCTTGCGCGCGATATCGCAATGCACATCGCTGCCGAATCTCCCGACTATTTGAATGAATCCGAAGTTCCCGCGGATGTGAAAGCGCGCGAAGAAGAAATCGCTCGCAGCCAAATCACGGGAAAACCGGAGAACATCATCGCGAAAATCGTCGAAGGAAAGATGAAAACGTTCTACGCCTCTGTTTGTCTTGTCGACCAAAAGTTTGTGAAAGACAACGCCATCACGATCGCTGATCTCGTCGCAAAAGAAGCGAAGCGTCTGGGCAAACCATTGACCTTACGCCGCTTTGTGCGTTGGAAAATCGGAGAATAGATGGCCAAATCAGCCTACCAGAGGATCCTTCTCAAATTATCCGGAGAAGCCCTCATGGGAAAGCAGAAATTTGGCTTTGAGAAAGAGGCTTGCCAGACCATCGCCGAAAATATCCGCGATATTTATCGCATGGGTATTCAAGTCGGTGTGGTCGTCGGTGGAGGAAATATTTTTCGAGGCATCCAAGCGAAAGAATTTGGATTTGCGAGAACACCCGCCGATCACGTCGGAATGCTTGCGACGACTCTCAACGGCCTCATTCTAGATCAGTGCCTTGAAAATCTCGGCGTAAACTGCCACGTGATGAGCGCTCTTTCTGCCGATGAAGTGGTCGATCCCTATTCGTGGCCGCAGGCGATGAAGCATCTGCAAAATGGAGATGTCGTCATTTTTGTCGGAGGAACAGGAAGCCCCTACTTCACCACAGATACCGCTGCAGCTCTACGCGCTAGCGAGATCGAAGCTGAAGTTCTCATCAAGGCCACCAAAGTCGATGGGATCTACGATCGAGATCCTCTGCGCTATTCAAGCGCCAAAAAATTTCCGAAGCTCACCTACACCGAAGTGCTGACCAAAAAACTTTCGGTGATGGACGCTACGGCGATTGCTCTCTGCCGTGAAAACGGCATTCCCATCCACGTGATTAACTTATTTAAAAAAGGATCCCTTCTTTCTGCCGTACGTGAAAAGAAAGGGGGGACACTCGTCTCAGGAGAATAAAATATGTCAGTACCTGATCAAACAAAAACAAAAATGCAAGCGACCCTCGATCACTTTAAGGTCGAGCTCAAAAACCTTCGCACGAACCGGGCTAATCCCGGCATGGTCGAAGGAGTCATGGTCGAAGTCTATGGATCGCAAATGCGGCTCAAGGAGCTTGCGACCATATCAACGCCCGAAGCGCGCCAAATTCTTATCACTCCTTTCGATCCTCAGACTGCAGGCCCTATTGCCAAGTCGATCGAAAAAGCTAACCTCAACCTTCAGCCCGTCTTAGAAGGTGGCGCGATCCGCATCCACGTTCCTCCGATGGATCAAGCGCTTCGACAAGACATCGTCAAGCAAGGGAAAAAGAAAGCGGAAGAGTCAAAAGTGGCTATTCGCGAAATCCGTCGCAAGGGCAACGAGCAAGTGCGTAAGCAAAAAGCTGATGGCGAGCTCACGGAAGACCAAATGAAAAAGGCTGAGAAGGCCATCCAAGACTATACAGACCAATTTTGCAAGCAAGTCGACGATCTTTTTACAGCCAAGGAGAAGGAAATCCTGGCCGTATAATCTTTAGCCTGCTATAGTAGCGGCTCTTGGCCCCATCGTCTAGCCCGGCCTAGGACACCAGATTTTCATTCTGATAACAGGGGTTCGAATCCCCTTGGGGTCAAGTTTGTTTTGAGACTTTAGCTCAGTCGGTAGAGCATCTCACTTTTAATGAGGGGGTCGATGGTTCGAGTCCATCAAGTCTCAATTTCAAGAAAACACCCAGCTTTTTGCTGGGTTTTTTTTTGAAATTGAGACTTGAGGAGCCACTAAATGTGGCTCCGTATGGACTCGAAGTGAAGCTGCCTTGGCAGCGAACCGGCTTTCGGGACGGCCTCAAAGCCGCCAGAAAGGAGTCCATCAAGTCTCAAATTTTACGTAGGAAAATTTAGACTTGAGTAAGCCAACAGTTTGGCTTACGTATGGACGAGAAGTGAAGCCGCATATTTGCGGCGAACCGGCTTTCGGGACGGCTTAAGGCCGCCAGAGAAGGAGTCCATCAAGTCTCAAATTCTTATCTACCTCATTCCAGTACACACTCACAATTCGTTGTTTTGCAGGGTGTTAAAGCTTGAGATTTTCAATTGTTTATATCCATAAAAAATGATAAAATTTCTTTTCTAAATAGAAGGAGAATGTAATGGCATCAAGACTTCAAATGCAAACTTCAAGTCAAAGCAAAACTGAACACTTCAGACACGAATTGGGACTAGAAGTTAATTCTTTGAATCCTTCTCCAAAAATTTGCAGCATATTTTTGGTTCAACATGGAAGCACAGATTGGTCTGATGCTAAACGTCTACAAGGATGGGGCTCTGTAAACTTAAATACAAAGGGCATCGAACAGCTCACTAAACGTGCTGAAGTTTTGAAAAACGAAAATATTCAAGCTATTTATTCTTCTACGATCGCAAGCGCCATAGAGTCAGCACAAATTCTACGAAAGCAAGTTTCTTGTCCCCTTGTTGGAATGAATGAATTAAGAGGAGAATTTCACGGAAAGTTCGAGGGTTTTACCAAAGACCAATACACACAAGAAAAGCATTTTCAAGAGTACGATAAGCTTTCTCCTCATGAAGAAATCTTCTTTCCTTGTGGAGAAGAAGGAGAGAGCAAGGCAGATGTGGCTCGTAGGGCTGTTCCTGCATTAAAACACATTGCCCAAAGCCATATTGGGCAAAATGTGGTTGTCGTAACCCATGGAGCTTTGTTCAAGCTTTTCAATTACTATCTGGGTAACTTTACCGAGGAGGAAGGGACAAAGGGCATTCCTTATGGCGATATGATGCGCATCGAAGCAGATGCGGATCATGTCTATCTGAAAAAGATCTGATTTTACCGAATGATCTTAAGCCAAATAAGCACTTCGCCTAATGCAGAGCCGGCAGTGGCTTGACTTCGGGAGGGGCTGCTGAAGGGCGAGGCACATTAAGTATTTGTGATAGGCTGACCGGCACTTGTTGCATGATGACAGGATCTGAAATGGTTTGCCGAGCAAAACGGCCATGCTGATAGATAAATAGAGGAACGTGGGAATCATAATTGTAGGGGGATGTATGGTCCAATCCTTGAGTAGGATCAAAATCCTCACTACTATCCGAAGTAAACAGATTGTAGGGTCGGCCTTGAAAAACAATTTCACCACTTCTTCTTTCTTGAGGAGAAGCCAGGGTGTAAGGAAGATTTCGGTAAAGGGCGAGCTTGAAATACCGCTCTAAATTTTCTCTTTCCAAGGGCAAAGCCATTAATTCATCAAATGTCCAAGCATCTTTCACTCCGGGCGTTGAGCGTAAAAGGTCTTTTATTTGTGATAAGACCGTCGCTTGTTGAGCGGGTGTTAAAGGTAAGAAAAGGGAAAGGTCTAAAAAAAGATAAGGTGGAATGATTTGCAGGCAGTAATTGGTTCCTAAAGCAGTGTTAAATTGATCGATAAGATTGTAGGGAGCTGTATAAGGAGGCATGGGCGGATTAGATATCGTTCGCGCTGCTAATCCAAAGCCGGACGATGCTAAAAGCTCAGGCATGGCTTCCATGTATCCTTCATCGGAAGTAAATACAAAAAGTGCTTGTGATCGAGGGACTTTGCTGTAGACAAACTTAATAAAATCACCCAATTCTTGGTCGATATGATAGACCGTGTCGAAATTGTCTTGTGTTTGGGAACCTAAAACACCGGATAATCCATCCACAGAGTCAATATTGAAAAACAGAACGAGTCGGCCATTATTATCGTATTCTTTGTTGATAATTTCCCTGGCGAAGTCAAAAGCGACTTTGATACCGAGGGGGCTAGTAATATAAGTTAATGCGCCTAGGGCATCCAGTTGCGGAAAGCCGGTATTAACGATGGAGGGAAATTCTACGCCTAAGACAGTGGAATTAACGGGCAAAACAAAGGGTATTTGAATGCTATTAGTATAATCTTGCGCAAAAGGGAAGTTATAAGCGGCACTGCCTAGGGGATAAACAGGATTCCAAACAAAGGTTGGAGGAACTGGGTGTGTTTGATTGAATTGGATAACCCAATCTGGCTGACTTGGATAGTAATATTTCGATGTCGTAAATAATCCTGTGGGACCATCTAGCCAGAATGCTTGTCCCATTTGTCCTCCCATGAGGGTAGCCGTGAGGCTATCTTTGGCCAGCGCAAAGACTTTTGTCGATTGGGGAGGCTTGGAATTTAATACGAGTTGATCAGAAAGGGTATCTGCTTTGTAATTGCGTGGAGAAACTCCATAAACGTTGGTGTTTACGCCATAATATAGAAGCACGCTGGGTGTGATCTCTGCAGGAACGGTGCCATAAACATTTCCGGTAATCGGGCTAAACACTCCTGATGTACTTAAATTGCTGTCTTGAACCGGCCCAATTAAATTATTGTTAGCGTCGTACCATTTATTATTGACCATCCCATGATAGATGGGAAAGGTTCCTGTCATCAGCGATGCATGTCCGACCGTCGTAGAACAATTGGCATTGGGTTGAAAGGTGTTTATGAAATTAACACCATTTTGACTTAAATACTTGATTCCTCCAGTTAAAAACGGATCCAACTTGTCGAGAAGCTCTTTGGGTGTAGCATCGCAGACAAAAATGATAGTGAGTTTTGGTGGGGCATTGTTATTTCTCGCTGAAAAAATGAATGACGGTATTATCAATGAGAAAAAGAGTGATTTGCGTATCAATTTCATTACATTCTCCTAAAAACCGAGGTCGACTGAAAAGGTTGCCCCTTGGAATGTTAAGTTTTTGTTTCCTTTCAAATGGTAAAGAGAACCACTTTTAAGATGATTTTGCGAAAAGAAAATATGGTATTCCCAGGTGGCTCGCAGGCCGATAGAAAAGCGAGATTTGAATAGGCAAATCTTCCACCCAAATCCGGCAGACATATCCATTGCGGGGGCATATTTCCAGAAAGAATGGCTATCCTGTAAAGAGTCGAGAGGAGTGTACGTGTCCTTTTGCTTAACGCGGAAATAACCCGCCATAGGGGCATAAGCAAAGGTTGAAAAAAGGCTCCACTCCTTACTTAAAATAAATACCGGCTTAATTCCTATCTCTGGACCTATTCCAAAGCAATTATTACGCATTTTGATGTTTTCGGGTCCTGATATCAGAGTTCCACCTTGATATTGTATTTTGAAAAGTTGATGGATCCAAATGCTTTTAATTCCTAGATAGGGAGAAAAGCTAAACCACTTTAAAGGTTGATAATTGTAGGTTGCCCGTGCTTCTGCAACATTTAAATGCACATTCCAATGCGCCTGAGCCTTCGAGACAAAATCAGCAGGATCCGCATCGGGTAGCAGCGATCGTAGAGGTGACATTCCATCGGCTGGCTCGGCTGAGCGTCTACCTTGGGCTTTATTGATAATGTACGTCCATTCCAGGGCAAAATCCCAATCATGGCAAAAGGATGTAGGCCTCGGAAAATAGGAAAGCGTTTCCCTTCCGCCGAAATGCCATTTGAAATGGGGAGAAACACGAGAGGTTGTGGTGAAATCTGTTGTTGTAGCAATCGTTGAGGGAGTGTCCGTATATTGTAAGCGATTTTCATGGGCTTTCCAATATAGCAAGCTTTGCGACAATTCCCATTGGATTGTGTTAGGAGCAGGTTCTACTTGCGGTTGCCGCTTAGCTTTGTAAGGGGAAAAAGAAGAAGTGGTGAGAAAAATGAGCAACAGGCTTCCTAGCCCCATATTGAAATTATATGGCGAATGGATTTTCCTGATTCGAATCATTTTCTCAAGCTATTCCGATAGCTTAGAATTGTCAAGAATCTTGTAGAGATTATTGAAGTTCAGTAAAATAAAAAAAACATGGATGCATTGCTGCTTTCTCGGATTCAGTTCGCTCTCACGAGCATGTTTCACTATATCTATCCGCCACTAAGCATTGGCCTCGGGCTCATGCTCGTCATCATGGAAGGGATCTACATCAAGACGAAAAACCCTCTCTACAAAGAGATCACCAAATTTTGGGTGAAAGTCTTTGCACTCACATTTGCTCTCGGCGTTGCGACAGGGCTGGTGCAAGTGTTTGGGTTTGGAACCAACTGGGCTTCGTATTCAAGATTTGTCGGAGATGTTTTTGGAAGCGCACTGGGAGCCGAAGGGATTTTTGCTTTTTTCCTGGAGTCAGGATTTTTGGGCGTCATGCTCTTTGGTTGGAATCGCGTCAGCGCAAAGATGCACTATTTTTCGACGTGGATGGTGTGTCTGGGTGCGCACTTTAGCGCGGTGTGGATCGTGGTTGCAAATTCATGGATGCAGACGCCGAGGGGTTTTAAAATAGTTGGAGAGGGAGCAGAGGCAAAAGCTGTCGTAACCGATTTTTGGCAGATGGTTTTTAATCCTTCCTCTGTCGATCGCTTGACGCATGTGGTGCTCGGTTGTTGGCTGGCGGGAATATTTCTTGTGCTCAGCGTGAGCGCTTATTATCTGCTCAAGAAAAAGCATCTTCGCTTTGCTAAAGAATGTATGAAGCTCAGTTTGATTGTCGGTATGATAGCGCTTCTATTGCAACTCATTTCTGCCGATTTAACGGCGAGAGGAGTTGCTACGCATCAGCCAGCCAAGTTAGCAGCTATGGAAGGTGTCTATAAGACGGAGGCTTCGGCGCCGATGACGCTTTTTGGTTGGGTCGATACTTCAGCGCAAAAAGTGGTGGGGCCGAAAATTCCTGGGCTCCTCAGTTTTTTAACGCATCATTCTACCGAAGAACCGGTGATCGGGCTCGACCAAATCCCTGCCGATGAATGGCCCAACGTGCAAGCTGTGTTTCAGGCGTACCACGCGATGGTGGCAATGTGGGTTTTCATGTTTGCTTCGGTACTTTTGGGATGGTACTTTTGGAAAAAAGGACGCCTCGATCAAGCAAGGTGGCTATTAAAGATCATGGTCATCGCTGTGCTATTTCCCCAGATCGCAAACCAAGTCGGATGGATGGTAGCAGAGATGGGAAGGCAGCCCTGGATTGTTTATAAACTACTTCGTACACCGCAAGGGTTATCTAAATCGATCAGCACAGCCCAAGTCGCTCGCTCGCTCGTGATGTTTGCGGTGATCTATACGTTTCTGTTTGTCCTCTTTATGTATCTCCTGGATAAGAAGATCAAACAAGGTCCCGAGAAAGAAGGAGCTGAGACGGATGACATGTACCGTAGCTTTTCTGTCGCGGTCAAGGATGAGGGAACATGACACTCGAACTACTCTGGTACTTAGTTGTTCTCGTCGCTCTTATCTTTTATGCCGTTCTCGATGGGTTCGACTTGGGAGTGGGGTGTCTTCATCTCTTTGCCAAGAAAGACATCGAGCGTAGGACGATTCTCAACTCGATCGGACCTCTTTGGGATGGAAACGAAGTGTGGCTGGTGATCGTAGGAGGTGCGCTCTTTGCAGGTTTTCCTGATGTCTTTGCAACGGTATTTTCTGCGTTTTACGATTTTGTGATGCTTCTGCTATGTGGGCTGATTTTTCGGGCGGTGTCGATTGAGTTCCGCAGTAAAAAAGAATCTCCCCGTTGGAGACAGACATGGGACGTCGTTTTCTCTGTGGCTAGTTTTATCATCGCTTTTGGTCTGGGTCTCGTGTTTGGCAATATCATCGTGGGCATACCTCTCAATGACAGCAAAGATTTTGTCGGAAGTTTCTTAGGATTTTTGGGTCCCTACCAAATACTTTTTGGGCTGACGACTACGGCGCTGTTTGCGATGCACGGTTCTATTTATCTCGCCATGAAAACGGAAGGGGCTTTTCATAAGTCGATTCGGGGGTGGATCAATCGAACGGTTTTGCTGTTTTTTGGTTTTTATGTGCTGCTGACACTCGCGACATTTGGTGTGGCGCCGCATATGGCAGACCGCATGAAGGATAGCCCTGTCCTTTTCTTGGTTCCCCTTCTCGCTCTTTTAACGTTGTTAAATATTCCCCGGCAAGTGAAGAAAGGAAACGACGGCTGGGCCTTTCTCTCGTCATGTTTAGGGATTGCTCTTCTGCTCGGACTATTTGCGTTGGGAAGTTTTCCCACACTCGTGCGCTCGAGCATTAACCCCGCAGAAAACAGCCTGACGTATATCAATGCTGCCTCTTCACCCCTCACCTTAAAAATCTTACTCATTATGGTGGGGATCGGTGTCCCCTTTGTTTTGGGCTATGGATTTTATATCTACCGCTTATTCCATGGTAAAGTTCGACTGGATCCCCATAGCTACTAATTTCCTTTGATTTAAAATAAAGACTTGATATTCCGTTGATATAAGAACAGGAGTTTTTCATGCACCGGAGTTTCAAAGCAGTTTTGCTCAGCGCGCTATTAACATCTTCTTCTGCATTTTCGATGTTCACATTTACGATTTCTAAGACAAAGCCTGAGCCTGAAGTGGCGGCAACGAATATCACACCCGAACAAATCCAATCCTTAGAGGATCAATTAGAGCAACAAAAGAAGGACATTTCAGATAGACCCAATGGAAAGTTCTATGCTGGGGGGACAGTGGGATATGGCAGAATAGTGGCTGGAGATGATAGTCTGCTAACATCAAGTTTGTTCGAGCCATTACTTTCTGTTATTTCTAATACAAAGACAAAACAGGGTGGGCTAGCTTATCGGTATTTTGCTGGTTGCCTTTATAATATTACAGATCATTTTTCTATGGGCGCTGAAGGAGGATTTTCTATGTATCCTCCGACAAAGGGAACAGTTAATATTGGAGGATTGAGTAGTAGCTTGATATCTGAAGGTGGATTTGGTGGTTTTGTTAAGTCTTTTGGTTATGGAACCGATATTCTAGTGAATATAACCATGTATGCGATTCCGGAGTTGTATTTTAGCTTTAAGCCGGGGATACAGTTTGCCCATCAAAAGAATAAAGTTTTTTTAGATCTCAGCGCTCTTTTAGGTAGTGTAACCTTCCTTAATTCTGGCATATTTCGTGACACATTTCGTAACACTAGCCTGTTGCCGGAAGTTGTTTTAAGTACGGGTTGGAATTTCATTATTAATCGATTTGCCTTCTTCATTCAATTTGACTATCAACATGTCTTTGGGTCAGATGATGCACCGGTAACATCAAGAGTCAGCTCTCGAGATCTGATTGGTGGCAGCTTTGGTTTCAGTTTTTAAGAAGAAATAGTCTCTGAGCTAGAATTAAGTCAAATTCTGTGGTGATTTTGATATTTTCCTCAGATCCATGAATGAAGAAGACAGGATGACCCATTTCTAAAACAAGAGAACAGTCGTCAGAGACATTTTTTCTGAGGGTCTTTTTGTGTGCCTGCAGAATAAGTTCGTAGGCAAAACTCTGAGGGGTTTGCCCTCGCCAGTAATGATCGCGCAGAGGAATTGTATCGATCATAGTTCCATTTTTTGAAATGACGGGTGTATCGAGTGCAGGGATGCAAGTATCGACGGCTTTGTGAACTTGGACTGCTTCTATGTTAGCTTTTAAAATGTCTTCGGATACGAAAGGCCGCACCGCATCATGGATGACAACGTAGTCGGTGCTTTGAGGGCAGGCTATGAGACCTAAATAGGAGGACTCTTGCCTCGTTGATCCCCCCGTAACAACTGGACAGGAAACTTCATTTTTAACTTCCTCGATCCAATCCGGATGACAGACTAAAATGATCTCATCAAATAAGCCCGAATGCTGGAAAGTTTCCAAGGTATGTAAGTAAATTTTTCTGTTCACAATCTCGTGGAATTGTTTGGGTAGCGAGCTTCCGAAGCGGCTTCCCGAGCCTCCCATGAGAATGATTCCTACTTTTCTTATGCGAGTCATTTGTGTAGAATATAACATACTTTGCCTAAGTAGCTCAATTGGTAGAGCAGCGCATTCGTAAT
>JAFEGJ010000002.1:0-580 GCA_018240015.1 Verrucomicrobiota bacterium
CCGACGAAGCTCGCCGGCGGGCCGCCCAACTCCCGCAGCGCCTTCGGCTCGAACGGCAGCAAGGCCAGCACGTGATCCACATAGCGCCGCATCGCCCGCGCCCGCCACGGCCGCCACGCCCAGACCGAGGGGCAGACGTAATCGACGATCAGCATTTCAGGCGCTTTCGCCCGCACCCGGCGCGCGACGCGATGGGTGAATTCCGGGCTGTCGATGATGACGAGCACGTCCGGCTGCGCGGCGATCGCCGCATCGGCGGTCTCGCGGATCCGCCGCAGCAGTTGCGGCAGCCGGCGCGGGATCGAGGTAATGCCGACGATGGCGAGGTCACCGAGCGGAAACAGGCTGCGCAATCCGGCCTCGGTCATGTCGCGGCCGCCGACACCGGAAAAGCGCACCGCGCCGCCGGTTGCCTCGCGCAACGCGCGCATCAGCGCGCCGCCGAGCCGGTCGCCCGACTCCTCACCGGCGACAAGAAAGACATGCAGCGGCGTCTCGCTCACGGGATCGATCCGGCCGGAACGCCGATGGCGAACACGCCATGCTTGTCGGCGGCCGTGACCACATCGTCCGGATCGGC
>JAFEGJ010000002.1:618-217214 GCA_018240015.1 Verrucomicrobiota bacterium
CCCTCGATGGTGCGCGGCCCGATCGACGGCAGATCGAAGCGGCGATCCTGCTGCGGCTTCGGCGCTTTCACCAGCACACCGGTGCCGTGCGGCAGACGAATGCGGCGGTTGGCGCGCAATTGTGCGATCCGCGCCAGCAAGGCGTCGGTGCCTTCGGCAGCTTCAACGCCCAACACCTGCTGGTCGGCGACGACGACCGCCTGCCCCATATCGAAGCGGCCGGTCACGGCCAGAAAATCCAGCGCCGTGGCGATGTCGGCGCGGTCGCTCTCGCGCGGCGCGACCCGGCCGAGCACGCCTTGCGGGACCAGAATTTCCGGGGCGACCTCATGCGCACCGAGCGGCCGCAAGCCTGCCTCTTCCATCACCCGGCCCATGGCGGTGAGCAGCTTGTCGTCGCCACCGCGAAACGCACGGACGATGGTCGGCAGCATGGCCACCATGCCGAGATCGAAGCGCATGTCGCGCCAGCCGGGCCGCACCAGCGAACCGATGAACACGACGTCGCGGCAATCCTCCTCGGCCAGCAACCGGCGGAAACGGCCGAACTGACCGAGCCTGATCCAGTGATGTCGATAGGCAGCGAGCCGCGCCGGATCGACAAGACCCTGCAACGGATACAGCACCGCACGACGGCCGCGCGCGATCGCCGCATCGGCGACGGCGAACGGCAGCGAGCCACCGCCGCAAACAATGGCGAGCGGGTCCGACATTTGTGGACCTTGAGCGAGCGGTTGCTGCCGCGGCGCGCTCATTCGTCCTCGTCCGGTTCGGCCCTTTCGCGGCCGGCTTTCCGGCCGGGCTTCATCAGCGGCCGGCGGCCCTGTCCGCGCAGAAACGCCGCGATCCTGCCAGCGATGGGATCGTCACTATAGGTCGCGATCACCTGATCGATACGCGCCTGCATCGATCCCTCGCCGGAGAACAGCAGGCGATACACCGCCCGCAGGCGGTGCATGTCGGCGCGGCTGGCGCCGCGGCGCTTGAGGCCAACGACATTGAGACCACCGAGATAACCACGATGGCCAAACACCAGAGCGAATGGCAGCACGTCCGCGGCGACCCCGCCGACGCCGGACACCATCACGCCCTCGCCGATCCGCGTGAATTGATGCACCGCCGAGCCGCCGCCCATGAAGGTGTTGTCACCGACCTCGACATGGCCGCCAAGCAGCGCATTGTTGGCGAGCGTCACCTGCGAGCCGACGATGCAGTCGTGGCCGACATGAGAGCCGACCATGAACAGACAACGATCGCCAACGCGCGTCACGTTGCCGCCGGACTCGGTGCCGGTATTCATCGTTACATGTTCGCGGATGTCGCAGTTCTCGCCGATCTCGAGACGCGTCGGGCCGCCCTTGTAGCCGGTCGACTGTGGCGGCGAGCCGAGCGATGCGAACGGCTGAATTTTGGTGCCGGCGCCGACGGTGGTGTGGCCGGCGATATGCACATGCGCCTCGAGGCGGCAGTTGTCGCCGAGTCGGACATGCGGGCCGACCACGCAATAGGGACCGATCGACACGCCGGTGCCGATCTCGGCGCCGGACGCGATCCGCGCGGTGTCGTCGATCATGCCCATCGGCGTTTCATTCCATCCGCATCATCGCGCCGAGATTACCCTCGGCGCACAACTCACCGCCGACCTTGGCCTCGCCGCGGTACCACCACATGTCCTTGCGCCGCTTGAGCAACTGGACATGAAACTCGACGGTGTCGCCCGGCAGCACCGGCCGGCGGAATTTCGCCTGGTCGATGGTCATGAAATAAACGAACGGCGCGGCGGTCTTGCCTGACGCCAGAATGCACAGCACGCCGCAGGTCTGCGCCATGCCTTCGAGCAGCAGCACGCCCGGCATCACCGGATTGTTGGGGAAATGCCCCATGAAATGCGGCTCGTTGATGGTGCAGTTCTTGATGCCGACGGCACTCTGCTCGCCGTTGATCTGGGTGATGCGGTCCACCATCAGGAACGGATAGCGGTGCGGCAGCGCGCGCAGAATTTCGTGGATGCCGACTGCCTCGATGGTGCCCGTCATTCTTCCGCTCCCTGTTCGCCTTTTGCGTTCTTGCGCGTCAGTTGCCGCAATTTGGCGACGCCGCGCAGCCAGTCCCGGCCCGGTTCGGCCGGCATGCCCGCCCAGCGCGCGCCGGCAGGAACATTCGACATGACGCCGCCGCGTGCGCCGATCTGTGCTCCATCGCCGACAGTAAGATGGTCGCCAACGCCGACCTGGCCGCCCATCACCACATAATCGCCCAGCACGGTGCTGCCGGAAATGCCGGTTTGCGACACGATGATGCAATGCCGTCCGAGCGTGACGTTGTGTCCGATCTGAACCAGATTGTCGATCTTGCTGCCCTCGCCGATCACCGTGTCGCGCATCGCGCCGCGGTCGATGGTGGTGTTGGCGCCGATTTCGACGTCGTCTTCGACAGTGACGATGCCAAAGTGGTCTTGTTTGATGTGTTTTCCTTCAGCGTCTGTGTTATAGCCAAAACCGCACGATCCGATGACGGCGCCGCTTTGGATGATGACGCGATTTCCCAGTTTGCATCGCTCGCGGACGGTGACATTGGCATGCAGGAGGCAGTGGGTGCCGATCTGGACGGCCGGTCCAATGACAGTGCCGGCGCCGATAGTGGTGTGGTCGCCGATGTGGGCATCTTGGTCGATGACAGCGTGGGGGCCGATGGTGACATTTTGACCGATCTTGGCTGAAGGGTGGACAACGGCAGAGGGATGGATGCCGCTAAACCCAGAGGTAAGTGGGGCTCCGAGGAAGACGACGAGGAGCTGCTGAAAAACCGCCGAAGGGTTGGGGTGGAGAAGGTAGTTTTTTCCGGCAACGCGGGGCTCTTCCGGCTGGATACAAATAACCCCCGCGTGGGTCTTCTCAAGGAGAGGACGGTAGCGGGGGTTAGCGAGAAACGAGGCGTCTTCAGGACCTGCCGATTCGAGCTCATCGACACCGCTGATAACATAGGCGGGGTCGCCGATGAGCTGACACTGGGCCTGCTCGGCAAGTTCCTTAAGAGTCTTTTTCATTTCACGTCAGCAGGAGCTGCAGGAATCGCGGCGGTTTCTGCGGCTTTTTTATTTTCTTTTTCAAAGTTCTCATCCATTTTTGCGATGATATCTTTGGTCATGTTGAGGGAGTCGAGCGCAAAAAGGGTCTCGTTTTTGTCGAGAACGACGCTCACGCCTTGCTTCTCAGCAACTGCGACAGCGGCCTCAGCTGCTGCGGTGCGGATATTTTGTATTCTTTTTTGGTGCGCTTGGTTGAGAACCATGTATTGTTGTTGTTGGTAGCGTTGCATTTCCTGAGCGAGGTTGTCGCGTTTGGATTCGAGCTCTTTTCTGCCTTCGGGAGAAAGTCCATCGGTAAAGTCTTTGTCATTGAGTTTATCGTCGAGCTCTTTGTACTTTTTGCCGGTGTCTTCCATAAGAGAGCTGATTTGTTTTTGCAGGGCTGCAAAATTCTCTTCTTCTTTTTTGCCGACGGCTGACTCCATCGCGCACTGTTGGAAATCGACGATGCCGATTTTGCTCGTGGCATCAGCACCGAAAAGAGCTGAGCCCATGAGTAAGGTGGATAATGCTAATTTTTTCATAAAAATCTCCTTGGTTAAAATTGTCCTCCCATCGAGAAGAAAAACTTCTGGATGATGTCTTTATCACTTTCATTTATGGGGAAGCCCAGACCGAGGGTCACGGGCATGTTGGCCATAACGTTGAGGCGAACGCCGAATCCGACGCTCATCTTCAATTGTCCGGGGTGGAATTTTTTCATTTTTACAGTACCCGCATCGGCGAAGACAAAACCGTCCATGACGCGGAAGAGTTCGTGGAGGTATTCCAGGGAGAGTACAGCGTACGAGATACCTCCCATGGGATCGCCTTCTTTTTTGCCATGGTGTCTCTTGAAATGGTCGCCGATGTCGTAGGGTTTATAACCGCGCACTGTGGCCTCACCGCCGGCGAAGAACCTTTCACTGACAGGAATGTCATCGGGCTGATTGGTCCACCAGATAGGTTGGATGAATTTAAAATCCCAGCGGTACTTGAAGATGCCGCGTTTCCAGAGATTTTGATAGTAGGTGTTGAGGTAGGAGTATTTGAGGAAGGAAAAATCGCCCCAGATACCGGCGAATTCAGCTTCCATGTAGGAGCGGAACCCCTTATGCGGTTTGTTGATGTTGTCGGTGGAGTCGAAGGAGAGAGAAGCCGAGGTTGCGGAGACGTTACCCGTTCCTTCTTTTGTTTTTCTCTCTTTGCGGCTGGCGCCGTGGGCCACATCGATCTCGGAGTGCTTAAAGCGGTACTTCCAGCCATATTGCCAGTAGGCATTGATCGGATAGGAGGCAAAGATGCTACCTCCGACAGAATCGACCTCGTATTTTTTGGCGGTGAGTTTACTTTGGCTTAAGAATGTGTCGAATCCGACGCGCCATAGGGTGTCGCGGAAGTAGGGCGTTACCCATGACATGATGTAGGAGCGCTGTTTAGCTCCGAGCGTTGCCTTCGCATGGGCGAATTCTCCGCCGCCGCGGAAGGCAGAGAGTCCTTCTTTGAAACACGTTCCAAAGCCGCGGATATTGAAGTTAGTTTCGGTGAGATCGAGTCCTCCAAAGATACTATCGCTCGAGCTCAGGCCGAAAAAGAGGCTCAAGTGGCCTGTCGTCGTCTCTTCGACTTCGATGTAGACATCGCGGTAGTTTTCTCCGAGAAGCTGGTCGTCTTGCGTGCGAACGGCATAGACGTTTACAGATTTGAAATATCCTAAGTTTTGTAGGCGCTGCTCTGTGCTTTTGAGTTTGGCGGAGTCAAACTTCTCGCCGGGGACGAGGAGGGATTCATGGAGGATGACTTCAGCTTTCGTCTGGACGTTACCAAAGATGCGCACGAGCCCAATCTTGTATTCCTGACCCTCGTCGATCTCGTAGTGGACGTTATACACGGGCGCATCGGAGACGAGCTGTGTGTCATACTGGACAGAAGCGTCGATGTATCCTTTGCGTCCATAAAGGTCTTTGATGGCCTGGGCAGTATCGCGCAGTTTTTCAGGGGAGTAGACGCCCTCGGGCCGCACTGTGAAGGCGCTATCGATTTGGGCATCGGTAAAGAGAGTGTTGCCTTGATAAGTGACCTTGCCAAAATGGTAGAGAATACCCTTATGTACTGTGACGATCAGGTTGATTTTCCCCGGTTTTTCGGCCGCCTCGGTCGTGATGTCGACTCTCGCGTCGGCAAATCCCTTGTTCTGGAAAAAGTTGATGATCGTGAGCTTGTCTTGCTCAACGGCTTCTTCATTATAAAGCCCGGTGCCTGTGAGCCAGCTGAGGAACAGGTTGTACTTCTTGGTGTAAATCATATCGAGGATATGACTTTGCTCGCCCGGAGTAAATCCCTTAAATTTAATGTCGTCGATAACGCCCGCTCTTCCTTCGCTCACGTCTATCTCTATGATGACAGAATTCGTCTTCGGATCATTTTGCAAGGAATAAGAGACTTGGGATTCAAAGTAGCCGTGTTTGATGTAGTATTCTTTAACTTTGCCCAGCGCCTTGTTGAACTCGTAGCGATTGAAGATCCGCCCCTTTTTGATACCGAGTTCTTTGCGCAGAGTCTTCTCGCTGACCTTGTCGTTTCCTTTCCAGACGATATCAGTGATCATCGGTCTGGGCCATACTCTCATCGTGATATAGACTTCGCCATTGACGATGTCGATGGAGGGCTCGACGCGGTCGTATTCATCTGAAAGGGTCTTGAGATCGCCGTCAAAAACAAGCTGAGAAAAGGGGTTGCCCACCTTTGTGTTCATTCTAGCTTCAACGGCTTTCGGATCAAACGAGGCGCCGGAAGGAATGTTTTGCATCTGAATATCGATGCGTCCCACCGTTTTACTTTCATAGGCTTCGGTGGGAGCAGTTGCAGCCATGATAGGTGCTATCGGAGCACACGTAAACAGGACGACGGAAGATAGGAGTGCAATACGCATAAACGGCTGAGTATACGGAGTGATATGGAATATTGCAACTACCCTGATGAAGAGCTTAGAAATATCGCCGAAGAGCGTTTAAAATGAAGGTTGATGGTCGATTTTTCAATTTGGGCATCAACAAAAGGGCAATTTGCTTTATCGAAGGGTTCAACAACTTTACCGAGGGACTTAAGGGATTCATTGAAGATGCGGTAGACGATTTTGAGACGAGCTATTTGAGTTGTTTGAGCTGCAATCTCTTGGCAAAGGGAAGATTCGCTAGGAATGCGAATTTCGGTCTCCTCAGGAATAATTTCGGCATCTTTGTCGGTAAAAATCTCTTTTATTTTATCTCTTGTATAAATGAGCGCTAGGTTTTGAGTCTGAATCTCCAAATTTGCAATGGTGTGAATAATGAGCTCTTTTTTAGAAAGATCTGGAATAAATGCATAACCCTCTCCGCCCATGATATACAAACATTTTCCTTTTTCTTGGAGAAGATCGTTAATGATTTCTCCAACGAAGAGTTGATCGTTAAAGGGGGTTTCATTTTCCCATTTTCGGCAAATTAAGGGATTCAGATCCGTAATTTTCCATGCATGGAACGGAGGAATGGTTAAAGAACTACTTTGATCGAACAATGTACTAAACTGAGCCGAAGCCATTATTTGATACTGATCTACACGGATATTTGGAGATGTTGACATAAGGTGGAAAAGATACTTGAAAAGGGAATAAATTGCACATTAAAATAAAAAATTCTTTGATGGGGGATTAAAAACTTTGACGACCTGAAAGAGCCCTAGATAACGTGCTGCCATCTATGTACTCAAGGGGACTGCCAATCGGCAGGCCAAAAGCAAGGCGCGTGACGCGCACGCCGAGGCGTTGCAACTCGTCTTTCAAAAATAATGCCGTCGCGTCTCCTTCAATTGTCGAATCGAGAGCGAGGATTACTTCCTGAATGCCATGGGATTCGAGCCGTTTTTTTAGGCGGGGAAGATCGAGGTGTTCGGGCGTTTTTCCATCCAGGGGAGATAAAAGTCCGCCCAGGACATGGTAAAGCCCTTTATAAGTGCGCGTTTCTTCAAAGGCATACGCATCTTTTGCCGAAGAGATAATGCAAAGAACAGAGGTGTCGCGTTTTGTTTCATCGCAAAAAGCGCAGTCGTTTTGGTCTTTGATGCAGCGGCAGGTGTCGCAATGGACGATGGTTTCTTTGAGTGTGCGTGTCAGCTCGGAGAGGTGCGAGAGTTCTTCGCCCGGCCAATCGAGGAGCTGGAAAGCGAACCGCTCGGCTGTCTTGCTGCCGACACCAGGTAGCTTTTTAAGAAGGGACATGAGGTGGATGAGGGGAAGGGGATATTTTGCCATATTCTTTTGATCCTATCATAACTGATACCATTGATCAAAATAACTTCGTGTTTCAGCTGCGTGAAAGCTGTTGCGATTCAGCGATCACGAGTTGGGCTAGTATTATAATTTAATACAACCCAGCTCGTGATCGCCGAATCCCGTTGCTTTGACGCGCTCAAACGCTAAGTTATTTTGATCAATGGTATTAAGGAAAAAGGTTGCAAAATATGCTTGCCGAAAGCGTACAATGAAGCTTAACCCCTTTAATATATGGCTATGAAAAATCTTGAGACTGGAAAAGACAAGGTAAAAAAAATCTGCGATATTCTCCGTAAGGAGACGCTCGAACCGGCCAAGCTAGAGGCCGATGACATTTTAGCAAAAGCTCGGCGCGAGGCGGAAGAGATTTTAGCCGATGCGGAGGCCAGAGCCGAAGAGATGATAGCTCATGCAAGGAGCGATATCGAGCGGCAGAAAACAGTGTTTCAAGCGTCTCTTTCACAGGCGTGCCGCCAGGCGATTGATCTGCTCAAAGAAAAAATCGAAAATAAATTATTTCATCCGCAGCTCCTCAAATTACTTTCTGCTCCTCTTCAAGATCCGAATGTGATTGCCAAACTCATTGCGGCAGTAGTCGAGGGAATCGATAAACAGGGGATCGATACCGATTTAACTGTGCAGATTGCCTCGACGGTACCGGCGCGGGCGGTCAACGAATTACTGGCCAAAGAAATTGTTTCTCGCCTGAAAGAAAAAGGCGTCCTTCTCAGCACGATCGGTGGAGGCATCGAAGTGAAGCTCGTCAAAGACAATATCACGATCGAACTCTCCGATGTGGCCTTGAAGGAGATGGTAGCCGAGTATATCCGCAAAGATTTTCGCGACCTCGTCATGGGAGCTTAGGGCATGGCCAATTACTACTTCTTAGCGGCATCGCTTCCTCCGCTCACGCTCGGTGAAAAGGTCGAATTTTCGTTTGGGGAACTCTCGAAGCTACTAGAAGTGAACCTCTATGGAAAAGATTTAGAAAAGGCGCGGATTTTTCGGCGGATCATCGATCTGGGCAACATCCGAGCGCTTTACCAAGAAGAATCGATCGATCCCAGGGGAAATCTCAACGAAAAAGAGCTCGATGAAGCTCTACTATTTAAAGATGATTTGCCCGATTATGTTTTTGACTTCCTGGATCAATTTGAAACGACTCCTGAAAAACTCCGCCATTTTTCAGGACTTTTTTCGGCCTACTTTGCCAAAGAAGGGGAAGATGAAAGTGGGTTCATCAAGGACTATTTGAAGTTTGAGCGGGAGTGGAGACTGGTTCTCATGGCGCTCAGAGCTAAACAACTGAAACGCGACATTACACGCGAGCTAGAATTCGAGGACTTTACCGATCCACTCGTGGCGCAGATTTTAGCGCAGCGTGATGCCGATGACTACGACCCGCCGCAGGAGTATGCGCAGCTCAAAGAGAAGTTTTTAGCGTGCGGGCCTGATCCGTGGCAGCAATATAAAACGGTAGCCCAGTGGCGTTTTAACTACATCGGGGAATTGGTAGACAAACCGTTTTTTTCGCTCGATTGGATTTTAGCGTATATGGCCCAGCTACTCATTGTCGAGCAATGGAATGAGCTGGAAGAAGAAAAAGGTAAAATGATACTGGATGCGTTTGTAGGATAATTAACTATGGTGAATGGAAAAGTAGCAAAAGCCTTCGGCAACCTCTTGCATGTTGAGTTTGACGGGAGTGTCAAGCAAGGAGAAGTGGCAAGTGTTCACATCGGCAATTTAGGCCTCAAAGGCGAGGTGATCGAGATCGCCGGGAATATCGCCAAAGTCCAAGTATTTGAGGACACCCGAGGGATCAGGTTGGGAACACCTGTTTCTTTTGCAGGACATCTTCTCGAGGCAGAGCTAGGTCCGGGACTTCTCACGAGCATTTTAGACGGACTACAAAATCCTCTCGAGAAAGTCGCCGATGCCACAGGGCTTTTTTTGGCTAGGGGTGTTTACATTGAGCCGCTCGATCGCGCCAAAAAATGGGATTTTCATCCGACCGCGAAAGAGGGAGATGTGGTGCGCAGGGGCGATGCTCTGGGTTACACGATGGAGGGTCGTTTCCACCATCAAATCATGGTGCCCTTCGCGCGCTTTGGCGAGTACCGTCTCACCTGGATGATCAAAGATGGCTCCTACACGATCGATACAGTGGTGGCTAAAGCTATCGACGATCGCGGGGAAGAGATTTCGTTCACGATGGTCCAAAAATGGCCCGTGAAAATGCCTCTGTGTGAAGGGGAGAAGACCAAAGCGACCAAGATGATGGACACCGGCGAGCGGATCATCGATACGCAGTTCCCTGTGATGAAGGGCGGAACATTTTGTGCACCAGGACCCTTTGGCGCGGGAAAAACGGTCCTTCAACACCATCTCTCGAAATATTCCTCTGTCGACATTGTCGTCGTCGTCGCCTGCGGTGAGCGCGCAGGAGAAGTCGTCGAAGTTCTTCGGACATTTCCCCATTTGACCGATCCACATACAAACGATCCGCTGATGCAGCGCACGGTCATCATATGCAACACTTCTTCGATGCCGGTCGCCGCCCGCGAAGCGTCGATCTACATGGGCACGACGATTGCCGAGTACTATCGCCAGATGGGCCTCGATGTGCTTCTCCTGGCGGACTCGACATCGCGTTGGGCTCAAGCGATGCGCGAAATGTCGGGAAGACTCGAGGAGATTCCGGGAGAAGAAGCGTTTCCTGCGTATTTAGCTTCGAGGATCGCCGCGTTTTATGAGCGCGCAGGAGTTGTGCAACTAGCTAGCGGACAAATAGGGTCGCTCACGATCGGTGGTACCGTATCGCCCGCCGGAGGAAACTTCGAAGAGCCCGTCACACAAGCGACGCTATCTGTCGTAGGGGCGTTTTTGGGACTTTCTCGCGCACGTTCAGACGCGCGGCGCTATCCCGCGATCGATCCTCTCATCTCTTGGAGTAAATACGTCGACGATGTCAGCCGTATTTTTGAAGCCAAAGTAGAGGGCTGGGGAAAAATGGTGAAGAGATCCCTAAAGTTTCTCTTCGATGGAGATGAGATCGGCAAGCGCATGGAAGTGGTCGGCGAAGAGGGAATCACGATGCATGACCTCATCGTCTATCTCAAGTCCGAGCTCTATGAGTTCGCCTACCTGCAACAAAACGCCTTTGACAAAGAAGATGCCTACTGCTCGCTCGAGCGGCAAATTCCGCTCTTTTTGCTCGTGCAGGAGATTTTCGAGCACAAATTCCAATTCGAGAGCGCCGATGTCGCCCGCGCATTTTTCCTCGAGCTACAAAATGATGTGAAAAACATGAATTTCATGCCCTTTAAATCGGAGCGTTATGATCGGGCCTTTGCTCGCATTCGGGAGAAGATTAAATGAAAAAGATTTATGACCGTATTTTAGATATGCGAGGAAATCTCCTCACCGTCGTCGCGCAAAATGTGTCGCTCGGCGAAATGGCCCGGATCCAAAAGCAAAATGGCGACTCTCTCTATGCGTCCGTCCTTCGCATCGAAGGCGACCGCGTAACCCTCCAAGCTTTTGAAAATACCCGCGGCATTGCTACGCATGACCGCGTGACGTTCCTGGGCAAACAAATGCAAGCCACCGTCAGCGATGCGCTCCTCGGCCGCCGCTTCAACGGAGCGGGCGAGCCGATCGATAAAGGTCCCATCGTCGTGGGCGACCATGTCGAGATCAATTCTCCTTCGTTCAACCCCGTGCGCCGCATTGTTCCTCACGATCTCGTGCGGACGAACATTCCGATGATCGATGTTTTCAACTGCCTCGTCAAATCGCAAAAAATCCCCATCTTTTCCATCGCTGGCGAGCCCTACAACGCTCTCCTTATGCGCATTGCCAACCAAACCGATGCCGACGTCGTCATTATCGGCGGTATGGGCCTGAGGTTCGACGATTACATGGCCTTCATCGATAACGCTGAGAAAGCTGGTTCTCTAGAGAAAACGGTGATGTTCATCCATCAAGCGACCGACCCCGCTGTGGAGTGCCTCCTCGTTCCCGACATGGCGCTTGCCTGCGCTGAACGTTTTGCAGTCCAGGACAAAAACGTCCTCGTTCTTCTCACCGACATGACCGCCTTTGCCGACTCGATAAAAGAGATCGCGATCACGATGGACCAAGTTCCTTCCAACCGCGGCTACCCAGGTTCCCTCTACTCCGATCTTGCAGCCCGCTACGAAAAAGCCGTCGACATCGATGGCAGCGGCGCTATCACGATCATTTCAGTCACGACCATGCCAGGCGGCGACGTGACCCATCCGATCCCCGATAACACCGGTTACATCACAGAAGGCCAGTTCTACCTCCATGGAGGCCGGATTGATCCCTTTGGATCGCTTTCGCGTCTTAAACAGCAAGTGATCGGAAAAGTTACCCGCGAAGACCACGGCGACGTGGCCAACACGCAAATCCGTCTGTATGCCGAAGCGAAAAAAGCACGTGAGCGGCAAAGCATGGGATTTAAACTTTCAAAGTGGGATGAAAAGCTTCTCCATTTTGCGCGGCTTTTTGAAGATCGCATGATGAACCTCGACATCAACATCACGCTCGAGGAAGCGCTCGATCTCGGCTGGAAGACTCTCGCCGAATGCTTTGACCGCCACGAAGCTGGCATCAAGCAAACCCTCACCGACAAATACTGGCCCAAAGCCGAAGCCGTATGAAGAGAAAAATTATAGGAAAAATAGGTGCCATAGACATGTCGGGGGCTACGCCCCCAGCTGCCCCCTTGAGCCGACTACAGACTTGCCAAATCGGATCCTCCTTCGCTTCGGCATGCAGAGCATCGCCTCACTCGTTCGGACCGATTTCGCTTCGCTGTAGCGGCCGCCGGCTGCTCGCGCGCGCTGTCTCCACTTCGTGGGCAGCGTCGGCTCGCAGAACCAAATTTAAGAGCGAAAACATTTCTTATATTCTTAAAACTGGTTCTGCGAGCCGATGCTGCTCTGCCGTAGGCAGGGACAGCCGGCGAGCAGCCCTTCGCATCAGATCGCAAAGGCAAATCAGTCCGAACGAGCGAGGTGATGCTCTGCATGCCGAAGCGAAGAAGGATCTGATTTGTCGAAGTGAGATGAGGCGCAAGGGGGCAGCTGGGGGCGTAGCCCCCCGACATGTCTATGGCACCCAAAAACAAAAAAAATACCTCGGCGAACGTAGTTCGCCGCTACTTATGGCGCTCTTATGATTAAGTTGACGAAGACCGAGCTGAGGGGGCAGCAGACGAGGCTTAGCCAATTGCAGAAATATTTGCCGACGCTGCAGCTGAAGAAAATGCTGCTGCAGTCGGAAGTGAATTTGGCGGACATGGAGATCGCCGAGCTGCATGTGCAGTTTAAGGATGCGGAGCAGAAGGTGATTGGCTATTGCAAGCTCTTTTCAGATAAGAATGCGACCGATTTGTTTCCGTCGGTGAAAATCTCCGAGGTGAAGAAGCGGTACGAGAATATCGCGGGGGTTGATATTCCTGTGCTGGAGCAAGTGGCTTTTCAAGATAGCGCCTATTATTTGTTCGATGCGCCGGTATGGCTCGATAGCGCGATTCAGGGGCTGCAAGGGCTCATTTTTATTCGGGAGAGCATTCGGGTGGCCGAGGAAAAAAAAGAGGCGCTGGAGCGGGAGTTGCGCGAGGTGTCAATTCGCGTGAACCTCTTTGAAAAGGTGTTGATTCCCAGAGCGCAGGAAAATATTAAGAAAATTAAGATCTTTTTGGGAGACCAACAGCTCGCTGCAGTGTGTCAGGCGAAGGTCTCTAAACGAAAACTCTTGGTGCGTGCATGATCGTCGATGTCGTCAAATATCTGATCTGGGGGGCCAAAGGGGAGGTCGACCGGTTCTTTCATTTGGCGCAAGAGATGGGCTTTTTGGAGTTCATCACGATATCAGGAAAAAAGCAGATCGAAGTGCCCATCACGGTGCAAAATCTCTCCGCAGCGCTTAAGATCCTTCGCAAGCTAAGTCCGCAAGAGATGTACAAGACGGGTGGGGATTTGACATTTGCGATGCAGATCGCCGAGCGTGTCCTTGAGCTCAAAGAAGATCTTGAAAAGCTCGGAGACGAAAAGAGGCTGCTCGAGGCTGAAGTCTCTCGCGTCGCGCCTTTTGGTGACTTTTCGATGGATGACATCGCATTTATTGAGCGCGAAGGGGGCCGCAAAGTTCAGTTTTTCTGCAGAAAGACCGCCCGGCGAGAAGGAAGCCAGTTGACGGACGATGTTTTTTATGTCGGCACCGAATACGATCTCGATTATTTTATCGCGATCAATCCTGAAACGGTTTCTTATCCGGGCATGATCGAAATGCGCATCGACACGGCGGTGGGCGAGTTAGAAAATCGCCTCAGTTTTGTGCAAGATGCGATCCACCGCTTTGAGGGCGAGCTCAAAGAATATGTGGGCCACATCGATTTTCTGCATGAGATGCTCGTCGATGAGCTCAACAAACACCATTTGACGGCGGCCAAAAAGGAAGTCTCTTCGCCTCTTTCTCCGTCACTCTTTGCTATAGAAGCTTGGGTGCCGGCGAATAAAACACATAGCCTCTTTGCTTTGATCGATGGCATGGCCATCGATGCCGAAGAGTTGGTCGTTGAGAAGCACGAAAAAACACCGACCTGCCTGGAAAACCACGGCGGCGCCCTCATCGGAGAAGATTTGATCAAACAATACGATGTTCCGTCGACTTCTGACAAAGACCCATCGATTTGGGTGCTCGGATTTTTTGCCCTCTTTTTTGCGATCATCGTCGCGGATGCAGGCTATGGGTTGATTTTCTTAGCGGTGGCGCTCTATCTCAAGTTTAAGTTCCCAAAAATGACAGGAGAAAAAAAGCGGATGCTGAATCTCTTGTTTATTCTCTCGAGCGCTTGCGTCGTTTGGGGCGTGCTCACAGCTTCATATTTTGGGATCCGCGTTGTCCCGGGCACCTTTTTTAGTAAATTGGCGCCTCTGCATTATCTTGCTCTTAAAAAAGCCGATTATCACTTTATTCGGCAAGACGATGTCTATACGATGTGGAAAGCGAAGTTTCCAGCCGTGCAAGAAACGGTGGGCTCGCAGTTTTTAATGCAGGCCAAGACAGATCATAGCTATCCCATGCTCCAAGAATTCTCCAGCAATATCTTAATCGAAATTGCGCTTGTGATTGCTATCGTCCACTTAAGCGTTGCTTTTTTACGCTATGCGAGAAGGCATATCGCCGGTCTGGGATGGATAGCTTTCATGATCGGGGGTTATTTATATTTTCCGTCGTTTCTACGGGCGACGAGCATGATCCATTTCCTCGGGTGGATCACTCCCGAGAAAGCATCGCTCATCGGCGGGCAGCTGCTGATCGTGGGTCTTTGCTTTGCATTTCTGGCGGCCCTCATTCAGAAAGGAAAGAAAGGACTTGGGGAGATATCGCATTTGGTACAAGTTTTTGCCGACGTTTTGTCGTACTTGCGTCTCTATGCACTGGGGCTTGCCGGCGCCATCATGGCAGAGACGTTTAATGAAGAGGGAAGTGGACTGGGGCTCGTGTTGGGCGCTCTCGTGATCATCTGCGGCCATAGCATCAACATTATGCTCGCGGCCATGGGGGGAGTGATCCATGGTCTTCGTCTTAATTTCCTGGAGTGGTATCATTACTGTTTTGAGGGTGGAGGACGGCTTTTCCGCCCTCTGCGAAGAATTAAAAAATAAGGGAAGTCTATGGATTTTGCAATGGTTGGTCCCGCGCTGGTTTTGGCGCTCGGATGTATGGGAAGCGCAATAGGTTGTACGATCGGCGGCATGGCAGCGCAAGCTGTGATGAGCCGCGTCGAAGAAAACCACGGTAAGTTTATCACGATGACGCTCATGACAGCTTCACAGTCGCTGTACGGGTTCGTGCTCATGCTCCTGATGCAGCAAAGCATCAAAGCAGGAACGCTCTCTCCACTTTCAGGACTCGGGATTGGATTTTCTGTCGGGATGGCGCTTCTGATCGCTGCGATTTTCCAAGGAAAATGTACCGCATCGGGCATCCAAGCCTCTGCGAAACAACCCTCCATTGTTGGAAAATGCTTTGCGATGGTCGGAGTCATCGAGTCGTTCTCGATCTTTGCCTTCGTGTTTGCACTTCTTCTGATAAGGTAAGTAAATGAAAAAACGTAAAGAGACAGATAGTCTGGGCACCGTCGAAGTCCCCGAAGGCAAATACTGGGGCGCGCAAACCCAGCGCTCGATTGAGAATTTCCCCATCGGGAAAGAAAAAATGCCCCTCGAGCTCATCTATGCGCTGGCCCTCGTTAAAAAAGCCGCTGCGCTAACCAACTGCGAGCTAGGACTCCTTCCGAAGGAAAAGTGCGATCTCATCGTTGCGACGTGCGAGGAGATCATCGCCGGTAAATTGGACGATCATTTTGCTCTCGTCGTCTGGCAGACGGGATCGGGCACTCAGACGAATATGAACATCAATGAGGTGATTTCTAATCGCTCCATCGAAAAAGCGGGTGGTACTCTGGGATCGAAAAAACCGATCCATCCCAACGACGATGTGAACATGTCCCAGTCCTCCAATGATGTCTTTCCGACCGCCATGCACGTCGCAGCGATGCTCGAAATCGAAAAAAAACTCATCCCCGCTCTCCATCTGCTCGGCGAAGGATTTAAGATCAAAGCCAAAGAGTTCCACGAGATTGTCAAAGTCGGCCGCACGCACCTCATGGACGCCGCGCCCCTCACGCTCGGTCAAGAATTTTCTGCCTATGCCACACAAATCGACCATGGCGTTAGAGCCCTCAAATCGACTCTTAAATCTCTTTCTGAGCTTGCCATCGGAGGTACAGCTGTCGGCACAGGCCTCAACGCCCATCCCAAATATGCCAAGCGTGTCTGCGAAGTCATCACAAAGCTCACGGGAATCACCTTTGTCTCCGCTCCCAATAAGTTTGAAGCGCTGGCGGCCAATGACGCCCTCGTAGAGGTCAGCGGCGCGCTCAAGCTGATCGCTTGCAGCTTTATGAAGATAGCCAATGACATCCGGTGGATGGCTTCGGGCCCCAGGGCTGGCATTGGGGAAATTTTCCTCCCTGAAAATGAGCCCGGATCTTCGATCATGCCTGGCAAAGTCAATCCCACTCAAAGCGAAGCCATGACCATGGCCGCCGTGCAAGTCATGGGCAATGATGCCGCGATCAGTTTTGCTGGATCACTGGGGAATTTCGAGCTCAATGTCTTCAAGCCTGTCATCATCTACAACCTTTTGCAATCGATTCGGCTTCTTTCCGATGTCGCGCAGAATTTCCATGACAAGTGCCTCAAGGGGATCCGTCCGAACAAAGAGCGCATAGCAGAGAACCTCAGCCGTTCTCTGATGCTAGGGACGGCGTTAAACCCTGTGATTGGGTACGACAAGGCGACTGAGGTCGTCAAAAAAGCCTATGCCGAGAATCTGACCCTCAAACAAGCCGCAGTGGCTCTCGGATATATGACGGAAAAACAATTTGACGAAGTCGTCGATCCGCGTAAAATGGTAGGCTTGTGAGATACGTCCTCCTGTTTCTTTTACTCGTGGGTTGCGAAAAGCACTACATTTCCGTGCGGCAGATGCAAATTGGCCCTGATTATTTAGCGAGCGCTCACATCGGATCGCCCGATCCACGCAGAGCCGATCCTCCCATTGGGGAGAAGTTGGTGATCGATTGGTCGGTCCCGCCTGACATCCTGACGCAAAATCCCAAAATTGTCCTTCACCTGATCTTCCGTAATCATACGGAAAAGTTCGAGTTCATTCCGATCCATCACAAGATGGGTTTTGAGGTCTATTCACTCCTGAGGAAAGAATTCCACGAGAAGCAAGGACTTTTAACTTATCGCGCCGAGATCGTGACTCAAGATGGACATATTTATAGAGATTGGAAGCATCAACTCTGGGTCAATCTCATCACACTGGATCATACTTCCCCAGAAGAACAACCTGCACAAGACTAACATCCAAAGGGATGTATTCTCAAATCTTTACATAAAAGCAAAGCAAATTTAAAATTGATGCATCTTACTTCAAGGAGGCATCATGTCAGCCGTTAGTTTTTCAACACAGAGCAGTGTTTCAGTAAGCACGTTACAGATCAACTTGATCGCGGAAGTAAAAAACCTAAGCGAAGCTATATCCAAAGGTGATTTTCAGCGCGTACGAGAGATTGCAAGGTCCCTAACTGGTGAAGGCCGAAAACTCATTGCGATGCATATTCTAGAAAAGGAAGGTCCCAGTCCCTTGCCAACAACGATCATGCTTATAGAATCTTTAGGGTCAGATCGCCTTCAATGGGAAGATGAAACTAGATATCTGCTTGCTAAATGTACCCGCCTTTTCATGGAGCTGACATGTATTAAATGCACTCAAGACAAGAGAACTCTTTACCCTGAAACGAAAAAGAGTTTAAGAGATCAAATTGACAAGGTACAGGAGCATGCAAAAGAAGATCAAGTTGGCTTAATTTATGAACTCAAATGTGCATCTGAGGCTTTAAAGCTCATTGAAGAAATGGACCCAAAATATCCTATGCTTATCCTCGAAACTTTATCAAATTTAGGACTTAGCTCCATTCAGAATCTTCTCAGAGAAATTCCTAATCTAGTAAAGCAGATAGGAAAAGAATGGTTTTCCGAAGCGCTTTATATTTACTGGATAGGAACTCTAGCTCGAGACAACCTTGAATTATTTAAAGAACAACGTCAGACGATTGCTCAGCGATTAGAATCTTTAGAAATCGCACAAACCGCTGTTGAGTTTTTCGGTGATATAGTTTTACATGGGTCTTCTAATATCCGAGACTTGGCATTAACGGGGGAACCCGGTCTTATTTCTCTAGCTAACTTAAAGGATCCTAGGTTCATTTTACTACGATCAGCAATGTGGCCTGTTAGATTTAGGGCTATTGAACTACTTTCAGATTTAACAAGTCATGATGACCCTAAGATAGCAAAAGCAGCTACCCAAGCTCTTTTAGTCTGTCGTCTACGAGAGAGCAACCCCAATGTCAAAAAGCTGCTAGAGCAGTTAGAAAAAAGTCCCAAAATTCACTCTCAATGGAAAGAGCAATTCGAGGCTAAAAAGGGGGAATTCATTGATGGGAATCTCCAAGAAAAAGAGGGGCTTGAAAAATTAGAAAAGGCCCTTGAGGATCGCGAACGAACTATTTTAGGTAGATCTGAACAGCTAAAAAAAGAAAGAAAATTAATGGAGCAAGAAAAATTTTCTCTCAAAAAGGCTCGTGAAGAGCTAGATGTAAGACAGTCTGAAAATCAGGAGCAAAATTCATTAGTAAGAACAAATCTTGAAAAGCAAGCAAAAATTTTAAAAGACAGAGAACAAGAGATTTTCAAAAAAGAAACAACAAATCGTCAGGCTTCTAAGCAACTAGATGAGCAAAAATTGGCGACCGAACACGAACGAGCTTTTGTAAGAGCACAGCTCGAAGAATGCGAAACCCTTCGTGCTAACATAGAAGTGATGCACAAACAGATGAATAAAAGGGTTAACGAAGTATTAGATATGGTGTTAGCCCCGCAAACAAGTGCAGTACCTAAAAGAATGGAATTGAACACGGAAGAAGATGTTCCTAATGACTATATTTGTTCCATTACTAATGAAATAATGAAAGATCCTGTAATGACTGAAGCGGGGCACTCATATGAACGCTTTGCTATAGAAAAGTGGTTGCTCCAAAAAAAGACGGATCCTAAAAGCCAAAAACCTATTTCAAATGTGCTTATCCCTAACCATGCTTTACGTGGTGCCATTGAAGAATACACAAATAAAAAGACCCTTCTTTCACAGCCTGCTCCTGTTGCTCTGCCTCCAAGCAAAATAGATTCTTCTAAGCAAAAAAAACAGTCTTATCAATCAATGCAGGAAAATTCATCATCTGGTTCTACTACAGACTCTCAATGGGCAAAAACTAGTAGTAGTGGCCCTTCTCTTTATTCTTCATTGAAATCATCGCATGAAAATCCATCCTCTACTTCTAGATTACAAATTCGCTCTAGATGGAAAAGCACCCACTCTTTATATCCCTCATTGGAATCATCTAAAACCACAGGCGGTGATGTTGTTTCCCAGGTTGAAACAATAAATCGGAAGCCCCTCACAACATCTAGACCCGAGCAAGCTTCTTTATTTCAAGCTGAATCTTTTTCTTCTCCGGCTTCACTTCAGAATAAGTTCTCAAATAATGGAAATGGACATTCCTCACCACCCTCGAAACAGAATGCACTAGAGACATGGCTCTATGAATTGGAGAAAGCACGAGAAAAGATGGTATTGAGCTATCCTTTACTTTTGGATAAACAGCACGTCCCAAATAGTCCTGAAAATGATGATAATAGTCTTACAATATCTAACGAGGTACGTCTAAGTTTGGGCCTGCCTCTCATACAAGGAAATCCTTCGTATCAAAAGAATCCAACAAAACCAGTGGCAGCCCTCCAAAATACGCACATCATTTCACCTATATGGAAGAAAGACTCTTTCTGTTCTTCTATAGCCTTTGGTAAAGCGAAATGGGAAAAGTATTTTGGGGATGTAGGTGTCGAGCCGCCACTTCCAGCGGACATTGAAGCCATTCTGCAAAGTCCCTGCCCTTTTTGGGGAAAAGAAGGTAAGAAGGTAGGGGAGACACATCTGCTCGTTCTCATCCCCCAGACCTTAAATGGCAAGCCTCTGACCTTGCAAAATCTCCACAAATTGTTCAAAAACCCTAAACAAGGATTTTCAGTAGGATATCATGGTTTTTATCCAGGAAATTATAATGCCGATACCATTACCATAGCATCCCATTGGGTATTGATGACGAGAGACGTAATTCCAGGCAGTCGAAATAAATCTTATTCTTATCAGGAAAAGCTGGTTAGCCAAGCGCCGTCATATAAAGTACCAAAAGTCTTAGATGCAACTATTTGTATTTTCACGGAGTATGTGCGTACTGGCAGCCGGTTGTATAGTGATATGACTTATACTCGCAACCAAGAAATGTGGAATAAAGACTGGCATTTGGTTATTGGTGATTTTTCTGAGTATGGCCTTAACGTCAACATCAATGGGGATAATGTTTGCGGTTTCTGGGACTGTGATATAGTGGGGATTGCAGGTTTACGGAAACTCGAGTGATACAAAAAACTTTGACGATCAAAGCGAATCGATGAGGTCCATATAAAGTAAGGGATTTTGAAAAGCTTTCTGAGCGCTAATGGCTTTTTAGCCTTCAAAAAAAACTTGTCGTACCACTTTGTTATGAAAGAGATCTTGAGAATGGATGTTTTTTTACCCAGAAAGGAGTGATTAAAGCCAGAAAGGTTGGTTTTTGGTGGAATTCTTTCTTGTAGGATACTTCTTCTCAAAAGTTTCTAGTTTTCGATTCAAAGATGCTTTATAAGATTTTTTCGATCTCATAGGTCTAATCACTATATTTGATTTCACATAGACTAAAGAAAAAGTCTCACCAACCGGGGGATTTCATGGAGCATGTAGAAGGGAACGGATAGGATCTGGTCTTTCATGGCAAGCGGCTCTTGGCAAATTCTCAGGCCTACTTTACTTTGCTTTTCCTGCATAAATTGACGTAGGGATCGAAGACCAGTTCCTTTTTTAGCTTTCACTTCGATGGGTATAATCTCTGAGTCGACTTCGATTAAATAATCGACTTCGGCTTCAGCTCCTTTTTTTTCGCGCTGCCAATAGTAGAGGAGGGATCGATGATGCGGTTTGTCATAGGCTACAAGTTCTTGTCCCACAAATTGCTCAGCAACTTTACCGCTATCGACATGGACAAGATTTTGAGCATCCAAGATGGTAGCTATTGGGTGAGGGAGCAAGCCAATGTCTAAAAATAGCAATTTGAATTTTTTCTCTTTTAATTGTGATTCTAATGGTATTCCTGCTCCAGGATTAGCATAGATACGATGCAAAATACCTGTGCGATCGAGGACGTCTATAGCTTCCATATAATCGCGAGATTGAGCATGAGGATGTATTTTAGCATATTTAAAATGTTCGCCAACAAGCCGTGGAGCTGCTTCAAAAAGTAATTTCATGAACTTTTGTTGAGCTGTTTTGGGATATTTTCCAAAGTCACTCACATAAGTATTCATAAGATTATGATGAATGGAATCTAGTTGGATAAATTGATTGTTTTTTAGAAAATATTCTACAGCTTCTGGCATTCCTCCGATGATAAAATACTCTCGCACAGTTTCTAATAGTTTATCGTGTGTGGCACGTCCAATGGGCTTAGATGGAGTTGCTTCTTGTATCCATGCCAAAGCCTCGTTTTCTTGTTTGGCTTTCAAAAATTCATAAAAAGAAAGGGGTCTTAAATAGCAAGATTCAATACGGCCTACGGGAAAAGAAAACTGGTCATCGCCCAAAATAAACTCTAATAGAGAACCTGCAGCTATGACATGTAATTCCGGCATTTTCTCCTTAAAAAAACGGAGGCTCAAAAGAGCATTAGGACAAGCCTGGATTTCATCGAGAAATAACAAAGTTTTCCCAGGAACAATAGGTTCATTGAGGCGCGCAGATAAGTCTCTTAAGATGACTTTGGGGTCAAGGTCGTCATTAAAGGCATTTTTAACGCTCTTTTTTTCTTCAAAGTTGACGGTGACCATGGAGTCGAAGCATTCTTTTCCGAAGCGCTCAATAATATAGGTTTTCCCCACTTGGCGAGCTCCCCGAATAAGAAGGGGCTTTCGATCGGGATTTTCTTTCCAATTTTTCAGCTCTTCTTCTATAGTTCTCTTCATTTATCCCCTATATTTTCTGCAATTTTGCAGAAAATTACCCGGTAATTTTCTTCATTATTGCAGAAAAGTCGGGCATATTTCAAGTTTATTTATGCAAATGGTTGATAGTTAGGGATTTGGTTAGTTCTTCGGTAGAGGCCCAATCGAGGCAAGGATCCGTGATGGATACCCCAAAAGATAGTAGAGACGGGTTTTCAGGGAGCATTTGGGAGCCATGGTTGAGATGGCTTTCCAGCATCATACCAAGGATATGGGGATTTTCTTCTCTTTGGAAAAGGACGTTGTCGAACACCGCTTTCTGTTCGAGATGCTCTTTTTGAGAGTTGCCATGCGAGCAATCGATGAGAATGCGGCTCTCAGCGCCGACACTTTCCATTTTTTGCAAAGCTTCTTGGACAAAGGCGGGGCTGAAATTGGGGGAGTCGGTCGATCCGCGCAGCACGATATGCGTGTCGGGATTGCCGGTGCTTTCGGTGGCACACAGCTTCCCTTCTTCATCCATATGAAAAAATGCATGGGGGATGCGCGCGGCCATCATGCCTTGGATTGCGGCATCGATGCTTCCATCGACGCTGTTTTTAAAGCCCACGGGCATGGGAAGATGGGAGGCGAGTTGACGGTGGGTTTGAGAGTAGGATGTACGAGCACCGATAAATCCCCACGTGATGAGATCGCTGAAAAAAGGAGCGGCCAGGGGTTCTAAAAACTCCATCGCGGCGGGTACTTCCATTTCGGCGAGGTGGAGGAGGAGTTGCCGGCTCCAATAGATGCCTGTGCGAAGATCATGAGATCCATCAAGGTAAGGATCATAGAGAAATCCTTTCCAACCCAGCATAGTGCGGGGTTTTTCGATATAGACGCGCATGACTAAAAATGCGTCATTTGCGACTTCATCGGAGAGTTTTTTAAGGCGGTGAGCAAATTCTAAAGCAGAGTCGGAGTCGTGGATAGAGCAAGGTCCTAGAACTAAGGCTAGGCGCTCATCTTTGCCAGCAAGGAGTTTTCGAACGGTATCGCGGCTGCGCTCGATAAAGCGGCGCTGGCGCTCGCTTAAGGGCAAGTAGTGCTTGATCTCTTTGGGCGAGGGGAGATGCATTTCAAAAAATTAGCATCTTATGATTTAAAAATATACCCCTAGCTCAAATAAGAAATTGTTACTCCTGAGGTGTTCGCCCCATTGGTAGTCGTAGTCGAGCGCAATCGTCCATTTATCCGAGAATAAAAATCGCTGTTCGGTTCCGATGATGCCGTAGTTTTTAGAAGCTCCGAAGACGGAGATTTGCGAAGTCGCCTCGAATCCCACCGCTGCGATGCCAAGTTTTTTTGGTTTATCGAGGAACTCGTGTTGCCAGTAGCCGCGGATTTCGGGGAGCCAGGTGACTTTTTCTCTCACCAGCTTGCCGCCGAGGCTCATACCGACGTCGCTACGCACTGAGGTGCGGTGTTGGTGGTTCACGATGACACCTTGATTGCCGGCATCTCGTTCGTGGTATTTTTTCACATAGAGATCGATCGATTGGACGGCGATGATGGGGGTGAGTCTGACATGATCAAACCACGCGTCGTATCCAAAGGCAAAGTACGTATCCCATTCCCAGCCGTGCGTCTGAGCTTTGGGAGTAGCTCCTGATACTTTGCGGCGGATATTGTACCACTCGCCACCCATACCGATGGCCATATCGAGGAACATGCGAGGATCGGAAGAGGGAGTGATCGTTGCATAGAGACGTCCAAAGACGTTATCGATATCGAAACTTCCCGCATGGTCTTTAACCTTGGCATCAAATCTCTCGTATCCGATCTCACCACCAAAGCCTGCCCAAGAAAACGCATAGTCTGCTCCGAAGAGTCCGCCCGCGGTATTGTAATGAAATCCCTTTTGAGAATGGATGTTATCGATATGACCAAAGCTTCCCAGCGGCCCAAAATAGATCGAAAGAGGTTTTCCTTCGGGATTGTTGCGGAAACGCGATGCAGATACTTGCTTACTTGGTTCGTTACTGGCTTCTTTCCCTTGGGCCAGGAAACCTCCTGCACTCGCGAGAAGTTCATCTTGTGAGAAACTGGCGCTGGTGGATGAAGCGATGTCGACTCTATTGGGTGAGCTGAGGCGGCTGCGCATAAATTGGCACCGCCGTACCATCTGCAGATTATGGGCGTCTTGGGTTGCAAACACGGCATTCGCAACGTTGACATGGGCAGGTATTGCAAGCACATCAAACACCATGACTACGCTGAAAGGATTATAGATGAGAGACGCATGAACGTTGGACGGAAGATTGGTGCTAAACGAAGCAAAAGTTCCACTAATACCCGTTCCTAGAGAGTTATCGATGACGACTAATTGTTCTCCATTTACGACGCGTGCATCTGCTAGTTGAGCTTGCAGGGCACCGGCGAGGTTAACTGTTCCGCTATTGACATTAAAAGCTGCGGAATCTTGTCTCAATGTTGCTAATAAAGTGCCACTGGCGGTTTGAGTATAGTTTCCTACAAGTATGCCCCCACTCTCAATGGCTGTTCCATTGTTGATGGCGCCCCCGGGAATTGTGGCATTTCCAAATTTCACAGCTGCTCCGGGGTTAACTGCCACGGAAGCTACAGTTGCTTGACCAATATCCAGCTCCCCTTGGACCACAGTAAAAGCGGGGTAATTATCTGAGGGTGTTCCTCCAATGCTAAGAGTGCCGTCCCCTGTCTTTTGCAGGGTTCCATTGGTCACAACGGTGGCTTCCATGCTCAAACCACTTAGCACTTTTCCGAGAACTCGAACTTGAACAGTGTTACCTCCCAAGTTAATCTGGGCATTCGATATAAGAGAGCTTCCTTGTGTTGCATCGCACGTAATGAATCCCCCATTGGGGAGGGATAAATTTCCTGAATAATTACCCCTTGCAAACGATAACGCAGGAGAAGCTGAAGTTTGTGTCAGCGTCCATGTTCCCGAGCTCATGGCAACATCGCCACCGCCTGCAATTGTCAAACTCCTGCAGCTTTGGTTGTTTCCATTTCCCGTAACTTGCCCGCCATTTTTCACCGTGACATCGACATTTGGCCCGAATTGATTGGGTTGCGTTAAGTTGAGAAAACCTGCATTTTGCACGACGAGGGGTCCAAAAATAGTTTTTGATGTCCCTGCAAGGGTAAAGGTTCCTGCATTCACGGTGACGGTGCCCGAGAGCGAATTATCTATTATTTGTTCCCAGATCATTTCTTGAGGTCCCCAGTAATTGACGTTACCAGAGCCGCCGATCGCTTGATCGAAAACAAAAGCGCCCGACGTCGAATTGTTCTGGTAAATGTCAGTATTAGAGGCAAACGTTATAGGGATGTCAAAAAAGTATCTTGCTCCCGTACTTCCGACGCTGATCAAGGCACTTTGGGATGCTGTGAATGCTTGAAACTTCAGGGCTGTGAAGGGTGCCGTGAACGTTACATCAGGCATCATGCCATTGGCTGTTGCAGATAGATATAAGCTACCGATCGTAATGGTTGTTCCGGCGCCCATAGTATTTATGGATACTGGCGAGACCGTAGGTTTAGGATCAAAGCGGGCGATGTCCCCGTTGGCATTAGGTACCATCAATGGTGTCCAATTCGCAGCGACATCCCAACTAAATGTTCCTGGTCCTCCCTGAGCGAAAGATGAATCAACAATTGCTTCCACCGACGATAAAAAAAGCGATGAAGCGACAAGTGAAGCTAAATAGGGGTATCGGATAGACATAAAAATTTCCTGGGTTTTAGCTAGAAATAAAACAGTGGAAGAATTTTTGCAAGGTTAGAAATAAACGCTTAGCTCTAAGAGAAAATCATTGCTCTCTTGATGGCGACTCCACTGGTAGTCGTAATCCAGAGACAGCGACCAGCGATCATTGAATAAAAACCGCTGCTCAGTTCCGATGATGCCGTAGTTTCTATCGAGACCGCTGATACCGATTTGGGTTGTAAGACTCGTCAGTGGTGTTCCGATCGTTAATCTTTTGCTATGGCCGAGGTATTCATGCTGCCAGTAACCCCTGACTTCAGGGAGCCAGGTGATTTTGCGACGCACCAATTTGCCTCCGATGCTCATCCCCAGATCGCTGCGCAGGGATGTCATATGATGACGGGGGAAAATCAAATTGTGCGTCCCTGCGTCATGCTCGTGGTATTTCCGTAAGTGGACGCCCATCGATTGAAAGGCGAGAAGGGGGGTGAACCGGAAATTGCTCACCCACTCATCATAACCAAACCCCATGTAAGCATCCCACTCCCAGCCGTGGGGTTTGCCATGGGCCGTGCCGCGCGTTGTAGAGCGATCTACATCGTACCACTGAGCGCCCGATCCCACCGATGCATCGATGAAGAAGGGGACACGAGTCAGCGGTTTGAACGTGCCATAAAAACGACCAAAGACGTTGTTGATGTCAAATCGGCCCCAGTGGTCATTGACGTGGGCGTGGAGATGTTCGTAGCCTATCTGCGCACCGATGCCGGCATGGGTGAAGGCATAGTCAGCTCCCAGGAGTCCGCCCATCATGCGGTAGTGGAAGGCATTTTGATGATGTGTCTTGCTAAAGTGGCCGCGGCTGCCGAGCGGAGCGACATAGAGAGAAAGGGGTTTGCCTTCCGGATTGTTGCGGAAATGGGAGACGGAGATTTGATCGTTTTTCTTCGGGAGAACTTTATCGCTAGCGCTGGCAAGGAGGCTCGCGACTTTGTTCGAAGATTCTTTGGGAGGAGTGAGGCGGCTGCGCATAAAAGCACAGCGTCGGACCATTTGTAGATTATGCTCGTCATTGAGGGCGAAGAGGGGGGTGGAGAAGTTCATGTAACCACTAGACTGGAGGAAGTTAAAGGAGGGAATATGATTGCCATGGAATAAAAGAAATACGCTATTAGCCGTGTATCCAACGTCGAAGCCAAGCCCTGATGGAAAGTTCGTGCTGATAGTTGGGAATGTTCCTGTAACCCCGCCGTCTGCGACCAAAAATGTAACCAGGTCTTGATCGATGACGATATCTTCCTCATCGAGGTTAACAGTGAGCGTTCCATTTAAATTTGCTGTTCCGGAAAAATGGAGCTTGTCGATGGCTGAGGCATGGGTATTAGCGATGTTGAGATTTAGATTGCCACCAACGGCTTGAGTATAGCTTCCCGTGATGTTAAAGACTCCCGAATCCTGTTGAGAAGTAAGGGAAAAAAGCCCGTTATTGACGATCGTCGTTGCCGTAAAACTGGCAGACTGTGGGATGCTGAGTGTCGCACCCGGATCAATCGAAATATTAGTAAAAGTCGCTGTCCCCAAAGAGTTGATCGAGAGTGTTCCTTGGGCTACTTCTACGGGGGGAAAAGAGCTTACGCCAGCTCCTACTACGACCCAAGTACCTTGTCCCGTTTTTGTCACAGGTCCATTGGCGATTGACGCGCCAATGGTAAATAAATCAAAATTGTTCACCGGTGCAACATTAATGAAGAGGTGGCCACTAGTGGTTATTGTACCCCCGGCGATGTTTGAGGCTGCTGCGGCATTATTGTTAACTGTGATTGTCTCGTTTCCAGCAAATGTTAAATTAACATTTCCTGTTAGCGTTGAAGAAGTCAGGGAAATAGGGCTGGCAGATGATAGGCTCAAAGTATGAGTCCCCGCATCGAAACTAGAACCGTTTTGTGTGAGCGAGACGCAAGACTGATTGGCGGATATATTGAGCTTGCCGCCCCCATTAATGGTCAGATTTGTCGTAGCAGTTCCAAGCTGATTAGCGGCAGCAACACAATTAACAGTTCCTCCACCATTGATGATCAAGTCTCCGACAATAGCTGGCCCACCTGTGTGGTTAAGTGTTAAAACTCCTGAATCAACGGTGGTGGATCCCGTGTACAAATTAGCAGCAGTAAAAAAGGTGGTTTGTGAGCCATTTAGATCAATAGAACCGCCGGAAATAATTCCGGACATGACAAGAGGATTTTGGCAATCCTGTGTAATGCGTAGGGATATGGGTATATTAACAGTGCCCTGGATCTCATATGCTACGTTCCCATTGGCATTTTCTACATCTATGGCAGCAGTCTGACCGGAATTATCAAAATTGAAGTTAACGTTGCTATTGATGGTAAATGCTCCTGAGGTGTTGAACGCGTCGAGGAAAAGCACTCCAATGGTAAAAGTTGAACTAGCGCTTGCTGAAATTGTGGTGGGCCCCGCTACCGTAGGATGATCACTAAAAACAGCGATGTCTCCAGGATTATTGGGAACCCCGTTGGCTAGCCAATTGGTAGCCGTATCCCAGTTGCCTCCGGTCGCAATGTTCCATTGCCTTTGAGTGGCTAATACAAATGGTTTTACTTCTAGATCAACCGGGGGGGTAATAACTGGAAGGTCAGGTAATGCTGTAATGCTTTCTTCAGAGGGAGAAGAAAACGGCCACCATGAGGAAAAGTCCCAACTGTAACCAGTAGTTGTAAGAAGCGACACAGCAAGGAGCGTGGTGATACGAGGGTACATAAACCCTATATAGCATATATAAAAATTATTTTAAAGATTTTCTATCTTACGGGAGATTTCGACGAGGTCCAGCTCAGCCTGAGAAACCGTGGCTTTAAGCTTGGCGACGATCGCTTCGGGAGCCTTCGCCACAAAATCGGCGTTGGCTAGCTGCTGCCGGGCGGCGTTTTGTTGCTGAACGAGCTTGTCCCGCTCTTTAGTGAGGCGAGCTTTCTCTTTTTCGCGCATCTCGAGGGGAAGGGGAAGGATGACTTTGAGGGGGCCCAGTGGGGCAGCGGATGAAAAGGGGAGGGGCTTTTCTTCCGAGGCAAAGGTCAGCGTTTGGATTTTGAGGAGGGCGTGCAGAATCCCTTCGCTTTTTTGGATGGGCACCAGATTTTCTTTGGGCCCAATGATGTAAAGGTCGGTGGCAAGGCCGGGGGGCAGCTGCATCTCGGCGCGGATGTTTCGCACGGCATGGACGATGGTATCGATGGAGGCAAAGGCCTCTTCAATGGCGGGATCGATATCCATTTCGCGCAGGACTTTGGGATAAGGCGCTACGATGCAAGCAGTGGATTGGAGAGCCTGGATGCTTTCGCGCAAGTAGGGGTCATCGACATTGGTTGCTGGGATTTTGACTTTGAGGATTTGGAACAGCTCTTCGGTGATGTAGGGCGCCATCGGATGGAGGAGTCGCAAGGAATTGCACAAAATGACAAAAAGAATCGCCTGTTTATTTTTTCTTTCTTCAGGCGTGCCCCGTTTGCCGAATAAAACGGGCTTGGTCAGTTCGACGTAGTAGGCGCAGAACTCTTTCCAGAAAAAGTCGTAAGCCGCGAGCGCTGCCTTGTCAAAGGCGTACTCCATGAGGTGAGCGTTCACATCGCGGATGATGCGGTTGAGAAGAGATAGAATCCATTTATCCTCGAGCGCCAAAAGCTTTATCGGCTCCCCTGGAGTAAAATCTTCCAAGTTCATGAGAACAAAGCGGGCGCCATTCCAGATTTTATTCGCGAAATTTTTAAATTCTTCGAAGCGGCGGCGGTCGAGGTCGATTTGGCGTGCGTGGGTCGCGCTGGCGCACAGCGCCATGCGCATCGCATCGGCGCCATAAGCGTCGATGATCTCGAGGGGATCGAGGATATTGCCTTTGGATTTCGACATCTTTTCCCATTTCGAATGGACATCCGGGGGAAGAGGCGTTCCTATATCGTAGGCGGTCCGTTCTTTCCCGGTGACGTACTGCACAGAGCCTTCTTTGCTAACGCGCCAATACGACTTTCCATAGATGAGCCCGTGTAAAAAGACTTGGCTGAACGGAGGTTTTTCGGTCGCATATTCTCCCATGACGATCATCCGTGTGACCCAGAAGAAAAGGATGTCATGGCCCGTGACGAGCACTGAGGTGGGATAAAACTTCTCCATGTCGGGCGTCTTATCCGGCCATCCCAGTACGCTCATCGGCCAAAGACCGGCAGAAAACCAGGTGTCGAGCACATCGGAGTCTTGCACCCATTCTTTGGAAGGCTCACCTTCCGCTAAGCAAACGACTTCACCATCGCGGTACCAAACGGGGATGCGGTGGCCCCACCAGAGCTGCCGCGAAATGCACCAGTCGCGCAGGTTGTTGATCCAGTGGAAGTACGTCGACTCGAAATGCTTAGGCAGGAGCTTGATTCTTCCTGATTTCACCGCATCGAGTAGGAGGGGTTTGAACTGGGACAGGCGTACGAACCATTGCTTGGAAAGATAGGGTTCGATCACTGCTTTCGAGCGGTAAGAGACGCCCACGCGCTGGGGGTAGGGAGTTTCTTTTTCGAGCAGCCCTAAACTCTTCAATTTTTTGGCAATCGGGGCTCTGGCTTCTTCTACCCCGAGACCTTTAAATTCTCCGCATAGCTCATTCAGTTTAGCGTCGGGCGTAAGGACGTTGACGAGAGGAAGGTTGTGTCTTAGAGCGATCTCATAATCGACAGCAGAATGCCCAGGCGTGATTTTCAATGCGCCGCTTCCAAAAATAGGGTCGACCGCTTTATCGCCGATGATGGGGATGAGCTTGTCGGTGAGGGGAAGGTAAACTCGTTTGCCGATCAAATGCTGGTGCCGCGGATCATCGGGCGACACAGCAACCGCCACATCTCCAAATAACGTCTCGGGTCTAGCTGTAGCCACTGTGACATGACCACTTTTATCTTCGAGAGGATACCGAATAAACCACAATGCTGACATCCGCTCTTCGTATTCCACTTCATCATCGGAAAGCGCTGTTTGGGTCACCGGATCCCAGTTAACGAGATAATCTCCGCGGTAGATGAGCCCTTCATCGTACATCTTTTTGAACATCGCTTTCACCGCGCGCGATCTTTGCTCATCCATCGTGAAGGCCAGGCGCGACCAGTCGCAGCTGCAGCCGACTTTTTTGATTTGGGCGAGGATTTGCCGCTCACTCTCTTCTTTCCACTTCCAGACGTGCCCTAAAAATTCTTCGCGCGAAAAATCACTTCTCCTCTTTCCCAGCGTCGCTTGCAGGTGTCTTTCGACGACGGCTTGCGTGGCGATCCCTGCATGGTCCGTTCCGGGAACCCACAGAGCTTCAAATCCACACATCCGCTTCCAGCGGATGAGCACATCTTGCAGCGTATCGACGAGCGCATGGCCCATATGGAGAACGCCCGTTACGTTGGGAGGGGGGATAACGATCGTATAGGGTTTTTTAGGGGAATCGGCGCTCGCTTTAAAAAAGCCCTGTTCTTCCCAGAATTGGTAAAGTTTTTCTTCGACGGTTTTAGGTTCAAAGGCCTTGGGAAGATCGGACATAGAGGCTAAAATAGCAGAGTTTTATGGCTTTTGTCTAGTGCTCTGATTGAAGAACTCGCTCATAAATGAGCGAGATTCTCCGAGGGCCCAAGGAATAGACCAACTCATGCCCGCCTTACTCACCCCTGAAGGGATGGGATTGCGGCGTGGCAGGCCGTTCAAAATTGCTCCAAGATTTTTTAATCAGAGCACTAGAGTCAGCTTATCAAAATTTTCAGAAATGCATCATTGATATAGTAAATATCGCGACCTTTTTTGATGCTGTGCACAATGCCAGCTTTTTCGAGTTGTTGAAGGTAGAGGGAAGCTGTTTGCCTTTTTGCAATCCCAGCGTCTTCTAAAAACTTGATCTTGCAATAGGGAGAGCGGAATAGAACATCGACCAACTCTTTGGAATAAATACTGGGCAATTTAGCGCGAATAGTAGTCGTAATGTCTTTTGACAGTCGATGAATAGCGGTAACTTTTTCTCGTGTTGCAATAGCTGTTTGCTCAAGCCCTTTTAAGACATACAAAACCCATGTCTCCCAAGCGTTATTTTCGGTTACATTTCTTAAACCAGCATAGTAAGAAGTTTTGTTTTCAATGATATAGCGTGAAAGATAGAGAACAGGAATTTCTAGCAAATTTTTATAGATAAGAAAAAGAATGTTTATAATACGACCTGTTCGACCATTTCCATCATAAAATGGATGTATTGCTTCGAATTGATAATGGATTAATGCTAATTGCACTAAGGGATCTAAAGTGCTTTCTTCATAAATGAATTTTTCAAGACTCGCAAGTTTTTTTCGAATAATTTCTTCACCCTCTGGCGGTGTATAAATGATTTCACCTAAAGGGTTAGAAAGTTTGGTTCCAGGTAATTTACGAATATTTTGTGATGAGTTTTTTAAAATCTGCACTAATTCAATAAATAAAGGTGTTGTAAGAAGCCTTTTTTTGGAAATTACAGCATCATAGCCATACCAAAGCGCATCTTTGTAAAAAAGGACCTCTTTTGTTTGAGCATCTATATTTACATTTCCATCCGCAAAAGCCCAATAAAGGTCGTCATTTGTTGTGACAATATTTTCGATTTCCGATGAAAGCTTTGCCTCAGAAAGGCCGAGAGTTTGAATTAAGACGGCCTGGTTAGGAATCAGCTGCCCTGACATCCGCAATTCTGCAAGAGCTTTATTAGCCCTGATGGCCATCTTTAAGACAGAACTTGTTTCAATTTCTGCCTCAGGCGGCAAGTCGGGCAATTGGTTATAAGGTATATTGCGTTCAAACGCCATGTAGTGACTCAATCGACATATTTCTAAAATATGTCGAAAATTTGGAAAAAAATCGACATATTCTTTATTTTAAAGATTAAGTTTTTGAAATCCAATGATTTACGGTTAAATGAGTGAAAAGTTATTGTCTACCGTCTTTGTAGCTTTCTCTTTTCTTTACTCAGTAGCGCTATAAAATGCTCAGCCTGCTCTTCTTGTCCCAAACACTTATAGAACAGCACCAGCTGCCGCAAAAGCACAATCTTCTCCCAAAAGAACGCCTGAGTAATCCAACCCGATTTGAGATCGATTTTGCCAGTGAGATAATAGGCAAGAAGCGCTGTGGTGCGCGGATAGATCATTTCTAAAATCCCATTCATATGCGCTCTTCCGATTTCTTCGCCTTCTGTTGCCCAAAGGTAGCAGCCGTAAAGGGGAAAGAGTGGGGAGTCTTCGCTCATTTTTTCTTCGATAGGGTAGATCTCGAGGAGGGGGCCGGCTTCTTCGAGGCGTCTTAAGTAAAGAAGCGCATAGAGTTGAAGAAGAGGATCAGCGCCGCCCGCGGCGAGCGCGGCTTCGATGTTGCCTTCATCGAAGTGTTCAAAGAAAAGGTAGGAGCGTGCGCGAGGAGAGTTGGCCGTTTTTTCTTGGATGAGCGTGGCGATTTCGGGGACTTCGGAAAGGCGTGGGTTTTGCTTCACGAGTGATTGCTGTTCTAGCTCCAAGAGTGCAAATAGCGCATCTTCAATCTTCCCGCCGGTTTCTAAAATTTCGAGAAGAGAAAGAGGTTTTGCAAGATGATAAGCGAGAGCAATTTCAACGTCATCGGATTCGAGGAAAGAGGGCTTTTCCCAATTATGCTGCAGACTTTCGATTAGATTTTTATTGTCGGGGTTTTCAAACACTTCAGGTATTTGTCTGAGAGCTAGCAGGGCAAAGTGGTAGGCGCTTCTCCGATCGTGCGTGGCCGATTCATGGAGACGGAATACGATGTGGTCGACAAGGCGGGGTCTCAGCGGATGCTGCACGTATTTCCGGATAGCGAGTTCCAAACATTTGATCTCTTCTTCGATGTCGCCCATCGCTTGGTAGGCAAGGGATTTGCCGAGGTATTCGAGGGGCGCTCCTGCCGTGGTGCGGAGCTTGCTAAATTCCTCCAGAGCCAGGCTATAGCACCTGTCCTTGGCCTTGAGTTGTTTTTGGGTCTTTGCCTGTTCTAGCAAGGTGACTCCTGCACGGAAGAGCGCTTCGCGCTCTTCGCTTCTTCCCGGGAAGGAAGTGGCGATGCGGCGGTATTCGAGAAGGGCCAGATCGTATTCGCGGTGGGCGAGAAAGGCATCCGGGACCGCAAGACAGCTCACCTGCACATTTTGGCTGCCGAGGTAAATTTTGATAGCTGAGAGTTCAAAATCAGCGTCGCGATGGAGGAGTCCCACATGGGTTCCTGCCAGCGGCGTGTGACTGAGGTACTGGCAGCAGAGTTTGCCATCGAGATAAAAACGTAGGTGATTGTCGGTTTTTTCGATGCGGATGCGGTGGGGATGCTCGACTTTTAAAAACGCTCCAGCTGCGCGCATGACTTCGATGTTGGAGCAAAAAATCTTGCATCCGGGATTGCTCTCCGATCCGATCCAGACACAATATCCGTCCATCAACTCTTTGCGCTCGCTAGATTCGGGGACACTGAGGAGAAAGCCCATCCCTGCGCCCCCATTTGAAATCTTGATTTCAGCTTCAAGGCGCATATTTCCAGCAAAGGATCCCTTGGAGACCATGAGACTGACCCATTCCATGACTTCAGTGGCCCGAGTGATCGCGATATGGCGAGCGAGCAGGACGTTTTCTTGGAATTCCCAGTCTTCCCGTCTGTCGATGAGCAGCTCTGCGGATAGCATCCACTCCGGGCGACCTTCGAGAAACGTTTCGAGGTCGGTGATCATGTCGGTGGCCGTGCTGTAGCGGCGGTCTTTATCGGGGTCTAGGCACTTTTTCATGATCGCCGTGAGCGGGTGCGGAATATCGCGGTAAGGAGCCTCTTCCATAGGATTGGGAAGTTCTTCATAGGCCATGAGTTTTTGGAATGTGGGAAGATCGACGCGGTGGAAAGGAAGTTTTAGCGTGAGCAATTGATAGAGAATCACTCCCAGAGAATAGAGATCAGTTTGCACTGTCGCGGGCTCATTTTTAGCCCTTTCAGGAGCTAAATAGGCGAGCGTTCCCACCACCTTGCCAGGTCTTGTGAGGTCAGGCGGCCCTGACACATCCTCCAATTCTTCCTCTGGTTCTGACATGAATTCTGCCAAACCCCAATCCAAAATCTGGACTTCGCCGAATTTTCCGACGATGATATTTTCCGGCTTCACATCACGGTGGAGGATCCCTTTGGAATGCGTATAGGCAATCGCTTGGCAGACGCTTAAGAAAATCCGCATCAGCGCAGGGATCTCCTTGCCTTCGCGGATGAGTTGTTTGAGCGTTTTCCCTTCGACATAAGGCATGGTATAATAGATATGATCGCTCTCTTCATGGATCGAAAAAATCGGAATAATGGCAGGATGATTGAGCTGCGACGCGATTCTAGCCTCTCTTAAGAAGCGCCTGCGAATCGTGGGGAATTTGACCATATCCTCCCGGATTTTTTTGAGCGCGACCTTTCTTTGGCATATTTTATCCTCGGCCAAAAAGACCTCGCCCATGCCGCCTTTGCCCAGACTCTGAAGAATTTTGTAGGATCCCAATTCCATTGCTCGAAATATACATTATTGGCAAGATATTGCAAGAGTTATGAATCAAAAAAAAATTATCCTTACAGGTGATCGGCCTACAGGTCCTTTGCATCTGGGCCACTACGTGGGTTCGCTCCAAAATCGTGTAGCCATGCAAGAGACGCATACTCAATATGTGATCATTGCTGATGCGCAGGCGCTCACCGACAATGCCGACAATCCCCAAAAAGTCCGAGAAAATGTCCTCGAAGTAGCCCTCGATTATCTAGCTGTGGGCATCGATCCTGCCAAGACGACCATCTTCATTCAGTCGCTCATTCCGCAGATTCCTGAACTCACGATGTACTATCTCAACTTGGTGACCTGGAACCGCCTCAAACACAATCCCACTGTTAAGCAAGAGATCCAGCAAAAAGGGTTCGGCGACAGTGTTCCCGCAGGTTTTATGGTCTATCCAGTTAGCCAAGCGGCCGACATTACCTTTGTGAAAGCCGAAGTAGTTCCTGTCGGCGAAGATCAGCTTCCGATGATCGAACAGACGAATGAGCTTGTTCGCCACTTCAACCGCATCTACAAAACCGATGTCCTCGTCGAAGTACAGGCTGTCATTCCTAAATTTGCCCGTCTTCCCGGCACTGATGGAAAAGCTAAGATGAGTAAATCGCTCGGCAATGCGATCTTCCTTTCAGATCCCGCCGACGTGGTAGAAAAAAAAGTGAAGGGCATGTTCACCGACCCCAATCACCTGCGCGTCGAAGATCCCGGAAAAGTCGAAGGTAATCCTGTTTTTTCCTATCTCGATGCTTTTGATACAAATTTAACTAAGGTCCAAGAGCTGAAAGACCATTATACCCGCGGAGGCCTGGGCGACTCCGTCGTGAAAAAATACCTCCTCGAAGTTCTCCAAAATTTCCTTCAGCCCCTACGACAAAGACGGGCTGAGTTTGCCAAAGACAAAGGCGAAGTGATGCGCCTTTTGAAGCAAGGCACGGAGCGAACGCTGAAGGTGGCAGAGAAGACTCTCTCCGATGTCCGCCGAGCCATGTGCCTCGATTATTTTTGACTATAAAACTTGACTTTCCCTAGTATGTCTCCATTCCTACATAGATGAGGTAGGAGAAATAAAAAATCGGAGATATCCATGTTATTTGCTGCTAATTTTGTAAAAGATGTTGTTAAGGACCATGCTGTAACGGTTGCCCTTTTCGCCGCAGGATGCGCTCTCGCAGAGCCTGTATGCCAAGTCGTGAAAAACACTTGGGAAAGCCGAATGTTAGGATTAGGATATGAAAGAAACACAAATGAAAACCATGCACACGAAACATGTTATTATGACTATATAAATCAACAAAATTATAGTGATTTAGAATGGGCAAACTTTATTACCAAAGCCGGAGTTGCTTTCAATAGTATGCGTCCTTTCGCTAATTATGGCTTATCGGGTGTTGTCGTTCCTTTCTTGGCAGCCGCAGTTGTTTTAAAACTCTATAAGTAATTTAAGTCCCCGCATTCCTCCGGGGACCGTTCATAATAAAGCTTTGACGTAAAAATCATATTTTTCTTAGTATCCTTCACTCCTACATAAGGGTAGGAGAAAAACCTTAAAACAGGAGAAGAATATGAGTTTTGCAGTGGATTTTGCTAAAGAGGTTGCACGTCCTCTTGCAGCTGTCGTTGTTACTTGCGTTGTGCTTGAGCCTGTGACTACAGTTGTTAGACATGTTTGGGAGCATAAGGTCCTCGGCCTGCCGAAGGAAAGAGATGAAACAAATCAGAAACAAGTGGATGAAAAATATCAAAAGATCATGAAGGGAGAAGATACTGGTTGGCAGTCAGCTTTGACAAAAGCGGGTGTATTATTCAATGAAGGTCGTCATATGGCCACTTCCAATCCCACTATTGCGCTGCTTGTGGGTGTGTCTATCTTAAGTCGAAAGTAATTAAATTCCCCGCAACTCTGCGGGGAAATATTTTCCAGTTATTGAACGAGGATTTTTAGCGATTTGCTCGGGGGGTCCTGCAGCGACAATGGTACCTCCGTGGACACCAGCGCCGGGCCCTAGATCAATGATGTGATCACAGGCGGTGATGACATCGAGGTTGTGCTCGATGACGATAAGAGTGCTTCCTCTTGCGACGAGGGATTGGAAAATCGGAAGGAGACGGGCAATATCATCGCTATGAAGGCCTACGGTGGGCTCGTCGAGCAGATAAAGGGTTTTCCCTTTAGGACGCTTGGCGAGCTCTCGTGAAAGCCGAATGCGCTGCTGCTCGCCGCCCGACAGGGTGGCGATTTCTTGGCTGAGTTTGAGATAGTCGAGGCCAACAGAAATGAGGGTATCGAGGATTTTGACAGCTTTGGGAATCGCATCCAGGAAACTTCTGGCTTCTAATACGGTCAAGCTGAGAATTTCACCCAGATTTTTTCCTTTGTATTGGATCGTGAGGCTCAAAGGATTGAGGCGATAGCCATGGCAAGCGCTGCAAGGAACTTTGACGGGCGGGAGAAATTGGAGTGAAATCGACTGCGTGCCATGACCCCAGCATGTGGGGCACATCCCTTTGCGGTGGTTTTGGCTGAAGTGTTTGGGTTGCAGGCCACGGATCTGAGCGGCGGGAAGAGAGGCAAAGAGCTGGCGCAACGGCGATGAGAGATCGACATAGGTAGAAGTGTCGGCGCGATTGGTTTGCCCGAGAGGATTTTGCTCGAGAGCGATGATTTTATCGAACGGAAGAGAGGCTTTTTGCAGAAGGGTAAGGAGACTCGATTTGCCCGAGCCAGAGACGCCGGTGAGGCAGGTGAAGGCTTTGAGAGGAAAATCGACCGTGATGTTTTTGAGGTTGTGGAGCGTGCAATCTTTAAGTGTGAAGAATTCCGTGGGTTTTCGTCTTTTTTCGGGAAGAGGGATTTTTTTGCGGCCGCTGAGGTAAGCCCCAGTGAGGGAGTCGGGAGAATCGAGGATTTGCTGAAGGGAGCCTTCCGCGGTGATGCGGCCGCCATGAACGCCGGCTTTCGGACCAAAATCGAGGATGTGATCGGCCATGGCGATCGTGAGCGGATCGTGCTCGACCAGGATGAGCGTGTTGCCGAGATCTCTGAGCTGCGCAAGCGCATGGTTGAGGAGCGTGTTGTCGTGGGGATGCAGACCGATGGTGGGTTCATCGAGGACGTAGAGGCACCCCGTTAAGCCGCCACCGAGCTGGCGAGAAAGGCGGATGCGCTGCGTCTCGCCGCCGGAGAGTGTGGGCGCCGAGCGGTCCATAGAGAGATAACCAAGACCAATCTGCTGGAGGAAAAAGAGGCGGCTCTGCAACTGCCGAAACGCTTCCTGCAAAAAAGGAGGAATGGTGAGCTTCGAGAGAAAACCGAGAGCTTCTTCGATGGAAAGGCGGCAAAAATCGGCGATCGATTTTTTATGGATAAGCACATGGCGGGCGAGGGGCTTGAGGCGAGAGCCTGCGCAAGAAAGGCAAGATGTTTGATCGAGGAGAGGCTCAAGGATGTCCCGCATTTCGGAGCTGGCTTTGACGGCATGAGAAAGAACGGGATAGATGCCGCGCCAGGTAAATTGTTTGTAGGCGATAGTTCCGTGGAAGATTTTTTGGAGCTGATCCGAGGAGAGTTGCTTTAAAGGTAGGTAGGGATCGATGCCGGCTTTGTCCATGCAGGCGAGAAAAAGGCTCCATCCTTCTCTTGAGAAATATTCTTTCCAGAGGAGTCGCATGATACTCGCGACGCTTTGCTTAAGAATATCGGGATGTCGGGTGAGATCGATGCCGTATTGGAATCCTAGGCCAAGGCAATCTGGACACATTCCCGATTCGGTGTTGAATGAAAACGTGTGCGGAGTGATGGCCGGGTATGATTTCCCCGTCGTCGGATCGGTGAATGCAAAGTGGAAGAAGAGATCTTTTCCTTCGCAGTCTATGACGATGCTGTCGGAGTTTGCATGATCGAGGGCGTCGAAGAGCCGTTTGCGGTGGTCAGGAGAGACGGTGCACCTATCGATAACGAGAAAGAGAGTGTTTTTACGTCCTTTGTCGAACGGAATCTCTTGGTCGAGTTCATAGTAAGTGCCGTTGAGGCGGATGCGAAGGAACCCTTGGCGCTGCAAGCGCTGGCATAAGTCAGAAAACGCTTCGTCGCGGCGCAGGTCTTGCGGCGCTAAGATGTGAAGCCGGCTGCCTTCGGGCAGCTGAAGGAGTTTTTCTACGACATACTCTTTACTGATCGTCTGAAGAGGCTCTTTGGTATCGGGAGCATGGGGCGTTCCGAGATAAGCGTAGAGAATACGTAAAAAGTCGTAGCCTTCCGTCATAGTCCCTACGGTCGAGCGAGGGTTGCCGGCGTGGCTTTTTTGCTCGATGGCAATCGCCGGAGAAAGGCCGGTGATCTCTTCGACTTTGGGTTTGGGCATCTGCTTCACGAACTGGCGGGCATACGGCGAGAGCGACTCGACATAGCGGCGCTGGCCTTCGGCATAAATGGTCTCGAACGCAAAGGAGGTTTTTCCCGAGCCCGACGGCCCCGTGCAGACGGTGATTTTACCGCGGGGGATATGGGCCGAGACGTTTTGGAGGTTATTTTGCGCCGCCTCGCGCACAACGATTTCCTTCGTGGCGGTGGAAGAGGCGATTTTTTTGGGAGAAACATTTAAAGGCGTGTGCTCCAATTTGGGTCTAAGCGCATCGGCGGTGGCTGTTTTTCCTGCGATGATTTTTTCGGGCGAGCCTTCGGCGATCATCTTGCCACCAGCGTCTCCTCCTTCCGGTCCCATCTCGAGGATCCAGTCGGCGGTTTTGACGAGATCCATGTTGTGTTCGATCACGATCACCGTGTTGCCTTTATCGACCAGCGCTTGCAGGACACTCACGAGTTTGTGGATATCATGGAAATGCAGACCTGTCGTCGGTTCATCGAGGATGTAGACCGTTTTGCCGGTCGAAGGCCGGGCAAGCTCCTTGGCGAGCTTAATACGCTGCGCTTCGCCGCCTGAGAGTGTAGGGGAGGACTGCCCAAGGCACAGATAATCGAGACCCACTTTCGCGAGCGTCTCGAGTTTTTTGTGGATATGAGGAATGGCACCAAAGAAAATGAGCGCTTCAGCGACGGGCATCTCGAGGATATCGTGGATGTTTTTCCCGCGGTAGAGGACAGCGAGCGTTTTTGTATCAAATCTCTTGCCCTTGCAGTGGGTGCAAGGCGTCCACTCGTCTTCGAGGAAGTCCATATCGATGCGCACCATACCCATCCCTTCGCAGTGGGGGCACGATCCTTCTTTGACGTTGAAACTAAATCGTCCGGCTTTAAACCCTTGTGCTTTACTCTCGGGAAGCTCGGTGAAGAGACCCCGGATATCGTCCCAGACTTTGATGTAGGTGGCGGGGTTGGACCGAGGCGTTCTGCCAATGGGAGTTTGATCGATGGCGATCACCTTGTCGACATGGTCGATTCCCGAGATCGATTTGTGAGCGCCGACGGGGAGCTGCGCGCTATGCAGGGCATTGGATAGAGCTGGGTAGAGGATGTCGGTGATGAGGGAGGATTTTCCAGACCCTGAGACGCCGGTTACCGCGATGAAAACCCCGAGAGGTATCTTTACGCTCACTTTTTTGAGGTTGTGGTGCGTGGCGCCCTCGATTTTGAGAGCGGCTTTTGTGGGCTTGCGTCGTTTTTTTGGAAGAGGGATTTGGAGTTTGCCCGAGAGATAGGCGCCCGTCATCGACCTATCGCACGCGAGAAGATCGGCGACCGATCCACTCACTAAAATTTCTCCGCCGTGCTGCCCTGCGAGCGGTCCGACATCGACGATGTGATCGGCCGCCAGCATCGTCTCTTCGTCGTGTTCGACGACGATCACGGTGTTTCCTTTTTGCTGCAGGCGCCTTAAGGTGGCGAGGAGCTGTGTGTTATCGCGGGGATGGAGTCCAATGGACGGCTCATCGAGGATGTACGTTGTCGCGACGAGGCCAGATCCGATCTGCGAGGCAAGCCGCACGCGCTGGGCTTCGCCTCCCGAGAGTGTGGGAGAAATACGTTCGAGCGTAAGGTAGTGGAGACCGACACCCATCAAAAATGTGAGGCGGAGGATGATCTCTTTGAGGAGCTCTTCAGAGATTTTATTGGACTTAATGCTCTGAAAGAAAGCTAAAGCATCAGCAATCGAGAGCGTTGTGACTTCATGGATTTTTTTGCCTTGAAGTTGAGTTGCCGCGGGGTAAGCCCGAATGCGCGCTCCATGACAGTCAGGACAAATACTCTCAGCCATGAGCTCATGCATGTGGCTGCGGTAAAAATCGCTCGTCGCTTCGCTGTAGCGCTTCATCGCTTCAAAGAGAACGCCGCGCCACTGAACGTAATCGACCCACCTACTGCGCTTCGTCGGATGGAAGAAGGTCATGCGCATCCATTTTTCTTTGGTGCCGTAGAGGTAAATTTCACGAGCTTTTTCGGTGAGTTTTTTCCATGGCGTAGTGACGCTAAAACCAAATTGCTCCCCCAAATTATCGTAAATATTGCCATAGCGCACGGTCTTGTAGGACGGGGCTACCGAGCAGCAATCTTCTTCGATGCTAAGGTCGGGGTTGATGATTTTCTCTAATACGAATGTCCGCAGCGTGCCGAGGCCCTGACACGTGGGGCACATGCCGAGCGGATGGTTGAACGAAAAGTCATGCGGCTCGAGAGGGCGGTACGATTGTCCCGACTTTTTGGCATACGCATGCTGAGAAAATAGCGTCTCTTCTTCTCCGTCTAAAATGCTCATGACGCCTTTGCCGATGTCGAGGGCTTTGGAGACGGCTTCTTTCACGCGCTCCAGATCGGGGAGCACTAATCGGTCGATGATCACATCGACATCGTGAGCGACTTGTTTGTCGATTTTGAGATCGTCGGTGATCTCGATCACTTTTCCATCGAGGCGCACGCGCGTAAATCCGCGCCTTAAGAGCTCCGCAAAGTCATCTTTGAACTCTCCCTTTTTGTTTTTCGCATAGGGACTGAGTATGATAAGTTTCGTGCCGTCTTTGCGGGAAATAATCTGCTCTATTATTTCCGGCGTGCTCATTGGCATTACCCGCTCACCGCTGATGGGGCAGTGCGCCTCACCGACACGCGCATAGAGAACGCGCATATAGTCGTAGACGCCGGTCATCGTTCCTACCGTCGAGCGGGGGGTGCGGCCCGATGTTTTTTGCTCGATCGCAATCGTGGGAGAGAGACCTTCGATCAGATCGGCGTCGGGCTTGGGCAGATCGCCTAGCTGTCTTCTGGCGTAGGTCGAGAGCGACTCGATGTAGCGGCGCTGACCTTCGGTGTAGATGGTATCAAAGGCAAGAGAAGACTTGCCGGAGCCGGAGACACCGGTGAAGACGATGAGTTGGTTGGGCTCCAGTTCGAGATCGACATCTTTGAGATTGTGAACCCGAACTTTTTTGAGTTTGAGCATAGAAGGAGAATTTTAATGTAAAAAGACAAGAAACACAAAGGGAATTACAACCGCTGAGGGGGAAGAGGGCACAGAGGAAGAAGGGAAATGGGATTATCTGCCTCTAGCTTTACAGATAAGTCCTTGTAACGTAACATTTTTAATTTCTCAAAGAGGATGAATGAAGTTACCCCATAAGGAAGATGTATGGCAGTTATCAGTTCAAGCACCAGAAGAAATATAGAAGAAACTAATAGGGTTTTTCCCTATGTAGAAGACTTAGACAAAGCTATAAAAGCTCGTAATGCGGATGCAATTCAAAGAAATATTCATGCTCTGATAGTGGAAGCAGATAGCATGGTTATAAAAACTATAAAAAAAGAACAATCTTATAGTCCTTCAGGAATAGTTGATAGATTGGCAGACATTTTGAGTGAAAATTTTTTGAGTCAGCACGAAGAGATTAAGCTTCATATAGCTAAAGTGTTCCGATTGTTTATTGAATGTATGGTTATGATGCATAGGACGAATCCTATAACTGAAAGCTGGATTAGAGCGCTCGCTTCAAAAGTAAAACCAGCGTTAGAGAGCAATAAATCTAACGTAGCTCTTTGTTTTGAGCTTCGTTGCATTGCTCAAGGTACAAGATGTTTTAATATATCGAATGACTTACCTTACGTTGATATAATGAATAAGCTGTTGGGAGTAATTTCTGATTCTACGAGTGGTGTTTCTCTTGTAATTGAAGCTATAAGAATTTACAGAGATCTTAAGGTCGAAAGCTGGTATGTCGACGCTCTTTATGTAAATTGGATCTGGCGTTTGGCTAAAGATAACGAAAAGCTATTCGTCACGGAGATTGAGTGTTTATCTAGAAGGCAAAATAAACAGGGTTACATCCGACTCGCCGTAGAGTTTTTAGGAAATGTTCTTCTTAATTCCCCCAAGACAGAAATCTTTCATAAGGCATTATCAGGGGATGATAGTTTAAATCTTGTATCTTTTGCTCATTATAAGAAGCCACTCCATATCAGAGGTACAGGAAGAACAGTTCGACACCGAGCAGTTGAACTTCTCTCACATTTTTTCAATGATAGAAGACCTTCTGTTTCTAGGATGGTGTTTGGGACATTCTGTGATCGTATCGTTGAAGAAACAGACAAAAAAGTAAGAGGCCTTTTAAAAGAAATTTTCGTCAAACAATCCCAAACCTTGCAAGCTGCTGGGTTGGATTTTTTAGAAGTTATTAAGAATTATGAAAAGGAAATGGAGGGGGTTTCAGAAGCAGATCTTGAGTTAGATAGATCTAAATTACCAAGTAAAATGATCCACTCTGACTCTAGTATAGAGGAAACTCTTGAACGTACGAAACAGCTAGTATTAGAACAGACAAAGAAAATAAAACAGCAAAAAGAGGACATTAGTGCAAGAGACGGTGTCATAAATAAGCAAAAAGAGGACATTAGTGCAAGAGACGGTGTCATAAATAAGCAAAAAGAAGCTATTGGGGAAAAAGATACTAAGATGGCTTCAAATGTAGAACAAATTTGCTTTTTACAGGCTCAATTAGCATTTAAGGATTTGCAATTTCGATTCGGTCGTGATAAAGAAACGATGACAATAAAAGAGCCTCTTGCCAGTAAAATAGATGGCGTTATTAAAATCTTAAACGCTAATCCCAATTTCGTAGTTGCTTTTGATGGCTATACCTCTGGGAGCTGGATGTGGAGTCGGCAGTGGGATAAGAACCTCAGTAAAAAAAGAGCAGAATTTATCAAGGAGTATTTCAAATCGAAGGGTATAGATGATAACCGAATGGAAGCCGAGGGAAAGGGCGTGCTAGATTCTTCAAAACCCGAATCTCCTCTAACTTTTGGTCAAAATCGCGTAGTAATAGCCACTGTTAAGATAAAGAAATAATTCGAAGGCTCTTTCTTAGGTTCAGCGTAAGTATTGGTAACTTTTGCCTTGCAATTGCCGCTCTAATGCGTTTCAATGAATGTTTATGAGAACGCGCACAAAAATCGTCTGCACTATGGGTCCGGCTGTCGCTGGCTACGAAAAAATTCTTGAGCTGATCGAAGCTGGGATGAATGTGGCACGGATTAACTTTAGCCATGGGACTCAAGAAGAGCATCGCAAGGTCATCGAGAATCTGAAGCAAGCGCGCAAAGAAACGCAGGTGCCGCTTGCGATCATGCTCGATACCAAAGGACCTGAAATCCGCGTAGGAAAGATGCGCGGCGATGCGGTGCAATACGAGGCGGGCATGGAAGTGCTCCTCGTGGGTGATGAGGTAGAAGGGGACGAGAAAAAGATTCCGATTGGGCCGCTTTCTGTTTTGAAGAGTTTGCAAGAAAATATGACGGTGCTCTTCGATGATGGGTACATCGTTTCTAAAGTGGTAAAAAAGACTAAGGAAGGCCCTGTCATCCAGATCCAAAATGCAGGGCTACTGCGCACACACAAAGGGGTCAATGTTCCGGGAGCCAATATTTTGCTACCGGCGATGACAGAGCAAGACGTAAAAGATATCATTTTTGGATGCCAAATGGATGTCGATGTGATCGCGGGATCGTTTATCCGCTCGGCGGACCATGTGCTCGAGATCAAGAAACTGCTCGCGCAGCAAAAAAAGTCCGATATTTTCGTAATCGCCAAAATTGAAAATGCGCTAGGTGTGCAGAATTTCGATGAAATCTTGCACGTGTCCGACGGCATCATGGTCGCTCGGGGAGATCTCGGTGTAGAGCTTCCGCTGCGCGAGGTGCCGCGTCTCCAAAAGATGATGATTCGCAAGTGCTACCAATCGTTCAAACCGGTCGTGACAGCGACGCAGATGCTCGAATCGATGATCAAATATCCCCGGCCCACACGGGCGGAAGTCTCCGACGTGGCCAACGCGATCTACGATGCGACGTCCTGCGCAATGCTATCGGGCGAGACGGCGATGGGGCAGTACCCCATCGAAGCGGTCCAAATGATGGGCAGCATCATCGAAGAGACAGAGAAGGATTTTCCTTACCGGGATTTCTTTGAAAGAGATGGCCGCATCGAGAGTAAAGATATATCGGTATCGGTGGCGCTCGCTGCCGTTAAGACGGCCTATACGGCCGGCGCTAAGGCAATCTTTGCCTTCACGAACAGCGGGTTTACCGCGCGGCTCATATCGCGTTTTAGGCCTCAGATGCCCATTGTGGCGTTAACGAGCAGCGAAAAGGTTTATCACCAGTTGGGCTTTAGTTGGGGCGTCCATCCGGTGATCCCCAGCTCTTGTAAAAACGTCCAAGAGGCTTTTGCAGTGGCTGGTCGCTTTGCCCTAGAACAAGGGCTCGTCAGTCCTGGAGATCTGGTCGTCATCACGGCAGGAGCTGCTTTTGGCGTGAGCGGTTCAACGAACATGATGATCGTGGATAGGATTTAAGATTAGGTCGGTGGCTGCATGCCGGGGGGCATGTCAGACTGGTAAAATGCTTTAACCTGATCAGGCGTAAGCCCAGGAAACATCTTGTAGATATCTGAGTTGATATATTGATCCAGGTAGTCTTCGAGCGTTGGAACTTTCCCATTAGGATCTTGGGTGCGGAAAGTATCGATGAGTCTTCGGGCCCACTCGACAAATTGGTAGAGAGGCGATCCTTTTTCGGCTTTGTGATCTTTAAGCCATGAGGCCAGCTCTGACTGGTATTGTTTAGAAGTCACGGGAGCTCCGGTTATTTCACCAAAACGAGATAATGCATCTTGTGAAGCTGTCCAAATCCATCCATTTTGAGGATTATAAGCGAATTCTTTTGCCCACTTTTTTAATTGGTCAAGGGTCCCGTCAGGTCCCAAATTAGCGAGTTCGCTGAGGAGGTAATTTGCGAGCTGAGAATCGACGGACTTCGGGTCAATTTTTGCAGCCCAAATGAGCGCGTCGAGCATGGTCGATTCAAAAGGTGAAAGGAAATTGGCATCATCGGGATTATGGGAAAGAGCTGCGTTGATAATGATGGAAATGAGCGTAAACTTGGAATCGGATAATCCGCCTTGGTTGCTTTTGAATATGGCTTCCAGTTGTTTGATAAAATCCTTGGCGTTTGGGTTTCCCCAATCCTTTAGTAGACCGACATAACTATTGTAAAAGTTTTGGATAAAATCGGTTTTCTGTCCTTGGGTTAGCCCGGGGAAGTCGGCAAAATTGTCCTGAATAACTTGTTGCATCCAGGGAAGAACAGTATTGAGAAATGTTCCTGGATCGATGGAGCCTTTAGAAAATAGCAATTCAGCTAATTTATCATACAGTTTCTGCAAAGGGGAACCATTCGGCGCTTGCCCCATGGTGGAGAGTAAAGTAAAGAGCATTTGATCCAGGTTGCTCATAGGAGGAATCGAAGGGAGAGAAAAGCCTGCTAAATATTGGGCCATTTTTTGTAAGTTTTCTTTCGTAAGATATCCGGATGGATCAGCCCAATTACCGTTAGCAAAATCCCGATACATGCTTTCATTGAAGAACTGTTGCATAAATTTTTGGATTTCTTCCTTCGAAGCATCTATATGAATGGACATGGAAAAATATTGTCTACAAGAGGTTATAAAACGTTGTAAGAACTTTGCATAGGGAGAATCGGGGGGTAAAGAATTCAACAATTCGCGCATAGCCTGTAAGTCAGCAAAAAGCTGCCCAACGGGTGTTTGCGCATTAGGGACGTAGGAAGAGTAGTCTCCGCTGATGGGCCCGGTCATACCTTTATTTTATTCAAAAATTAATTATATATCAAGAGGGAAAGTTGGGATAAAGCGCAGAGGGCGGCGGTTTCGGCTCTTAGAGTGTTGTCATGTAATTTAACGCCCTGAGCCTGAAGGGATTGTTGAAGAAAATTTATTTCCTCTGGCGAAAGCCCTTTTTCTGGCCCAACGACGAAAATACAGGGCGAAGAGGGCTTTGAGAGAAGGGGAGCCGAAGGAGAGAGGGAGCCAAAAAGCAGAGCACCTTTGGGCTTTGTCCAGGTCTGAAGAGGTTTTTTCAGTTCAATTTTGGGCAAGAAGGGCCTCCCGCTTTGTTTAAGGGCGGAAATAGTGATATGCTCCAGCCTTTTCAGTTGATTCTCGGAAAGGCTATTTTTTTCGCTGCGATCTCCGGGAAAAAGCCAAAAAGCGGTTGCTCCAAGTTCCGTCCCTTTTTCTACTATCCATTCGAGGTTAGACGGTTTGGTCAGAGCCTGGGCCAGAATCAGCTCATATGATGGTGGAGACACCAATTGGTGGGAAATGATTTTTAGCTCGGCGCTGTTTTTTGACATGCTTTGAACAAGGGCCTTTGCGATTTCACCTTCGCCATTGACGATTTCAATTTCCTCCGAGGGCCTAATGCGCATGACACTGAGATGGTGATACTCATCACCCTCTAAAACAATCGCGGAGACTTTCAGCGAATGCGGGTAAAAAAATCTATCGACGGGCATAATGACATTAACCTCGTTTATGGGTTTATTTGTGTATGAAACTCAAGAAAATTTCGAGCATTTTTTTGTTCTTTGGAGCCGAAGGCAATATCGGAACGAGCATCTTGCCGAGGCGAAAAGTCAAAAAAATGCCGAAAGAACTTGAGTTTCTGCAAATAAACCCATAAATGAGGTTAGTATGCCTGAGAAAACGTTATGGCAAAAGCCAAGACTGCATGAAAACCCTCATCATCATCGCAAGGTAAGCTGGTTGGAGCTATTTTTTGATCTCGTTTTTGTGGTGGTCATCTCGGAGCTTGTGCATGTGTTGTCGACGAGTCCGACTTTAGAAGTTATCGGCAACTATCTTTTTCTCTTCATTCCTGCCTGGTGGATATGGCTAGGGGCGACGTATTACAACGAGCGATTTGAGACAGATGGTCTTGAAAATAGAGTTTTCACTTTTTTGCTGATGCTTCCGATTGCGGGTCTTGCGATTTTTACGCATGAAATTTCATCCATTGGCTACGGCCTTTGCTATATGCTGGCAAGGATTCTGCTCGTGTTGATGTGGGCCCGGGCTGCAGTGCATGAAAAAAGATTTCGGCCGGTCGGTCAAATTTTGATCATGGGATTTGGGATTTCTATCGCGTTATTTTTTGTTTCGCTATGGCTTGATCCTCCTTATCGATTTTTTCTGTGGATTTTGGCTCTTTGCACGGATCTGGTGACGCCTCTTTTTACGCTCAAGCGGCAAAGAACGCTTCTGAATTTTTCCATGGCAAAACTTCCTGAGCGCATAGGTCTTTTTGTACTCATCGTCATGGGCGAGACGTTGGTAGGAGTGATCCGCGGTGTCGCGAGGCACCACCATTTTTCGTTAAAAATTGTCTCGGAAGGCATCGTTGGGGTCGCCATCAGCTTTGCCTTGTGGTGGATCTATTTTGACTTTGTCGCTGAAAGGCAGCCGAAAAATACCCACCGGGCGATTTTTATGTGGGATTATCTCCATTTGATTTTTGTGATGGCCATCGGTGCTGTGGGAGCGTCCTTGCTTCATATTCTCACTTCAAAGCATCATATCCCCACAGATAGCACCCGTTTTCTGATGGTGTCTGCTTTAGCGGTGAGTTTAGTCGTCATCGGGTTCATTGAGAAGTTTTTGGAAAAAGACACCTGCGAGATGAAAATCAAATATCTATCAGCGCTCCTGCTCATCGCACTGGGGATCTGGGGCCATGGGATTCATTCGCTGTATCTGCTGATCGCTGCACTGGGTGTTTTGCTCTTGCCTATTTTAAATAGTTTAAGAGCTCGTCGATACTCTGATAATGCAGAACCTCAAGAGCGCTCAGGCGCTTAAAATGCTTGTCGATGTTTCTGTTCTCGGTAAAATTCAATACCAGTTTGAACCGGTAGTCACGGATATACATCTCTTGCGGTGTCGAATAGGGGATGATTTCGATGTCGAAAGAAGGAGGACAAAGCTCTCTGGGGCAAAGAGCGGCCAAGCATTCACTGGGGTATAATTCTCTGAGACGCGGTAATTGTTCGATAAGTCCTGGATAGGGAGGAAGTATGCATAGAACGGCGTCATGGCGCAGTTTTTTGGGGATTCTTCCAGGAAGCTGTTGTTTGAATCGATTGTGAACCCATAGCCACTCTTCGGGGTGCTTTTCGACGCTTTTTTCAAAGAGATGGAGCACTTCGCGCATGAGATTTTCGGGGGTTTTGTCTTCCGGAAGAATTGGATCACTGTATAGGATGATGTAACTTCCCTTCGTGCGATGGATCGTGGCGACAAAAATGGGGCATCCGGTCCGCGCCGATAAAAGTGCTGGTAGGGGAGAGGTCCACGCCATGCGGCCGAGGAACGGGCACGAAAAGCCGGAATTGGGCATGCCTTGGTCTCCGACGATCCCGACAAAGGTGTCGGATCTTAGCGCCCGCAGACACTCTTTGAGGGCATTTTGCGGAGGGATTATTTTTCCGCCAAACTTTTCCCGCAGGCGTGTCACGAAGCGGTAGAGCCATGGATTTTTGATGGGCCGGCCGATGGCGACGCCCTTCATGCGCGTAGTTCCCTCGAGAAAGAGGAGCTCCCAGTTAGCTTGATGACCGACGAAAAAAATGACACCTTTGCCTGTTTTTTTCAGGATCTCTTCGGCTACTTCGGGATTTTTGCAGGTGGCGATGCGGTGGATGTTTTTTTCAAAGTAGAGCTTGGGATATTCCATCGCGGTGATGAGGAGACTCATGAGCGAGGCTTTGGCTAGACGCACAATTTCATCCGGAGAAAGATGCAGAGAAGTGGCGAGTGCGAGATTGGAGAGGGCCCGTTTGCGGTATTTCGGATACAAATAATAGACCAAAAGACCCAGAGGTTTTCCGAGAGCATGGATGGCTTTATACGGCAAAAAGCAAAGCGGCAGTGTAAACAAGCGAAAGAGGAGGTAATTTATGAAGTGCATAGGTCGCAGAGTTTAGCAAGTTGATGGGAAAAGTCGAGATGCTGGACTGTGGACCGAATGGCCACCGATCGCTCCCAGGTTTTGGGACGTTTCATGGCAAGCGAAAGCGCAGAGGAAAGGTCCTTATTTTCGGAAATGATGCCGGTTTCTTCAGTCAGAACTTCTTTGCCGCCGTTGCGCGGCGATGTGATCACAAAAAGACCCATGGCGAGCGCTTCGACGGTCACATTCGCGAAAGGGTCATAGAGGGAAGGGATGACGAGTGCGTCAGCTTGTTGATAGTAGGGAAGGGGATTTGTGTGTCCGACAAACGTCACGGGCAGGCCTTTTTTTTGCGCAAGAGAAGCAAAATAGCTTTGTTTTTTGTCCGAGCCGACGACGGTGAGATGATAGTCATCTCTATTGAGGTGGGAGAGCGCCTCGAGTAAGTGGTGAAGCCCTTTGCGCTCAAAATTGTGGCCGACGAACAAGAATTCAAAGCGGGAAGTTTTGCCACGTTTTTCGGGCCACGCGGCAAAGTCAGAGGCCATCTCGCTGAACTGCACACCGTTGTGGAGTACGGCAATTTTCTTGCGATCGAAATTATAGTAGGAAACAAATTCATCGCCAACCATGGCTGAATTGACGATCACTTTTTTAAGGCTGGAGTCCTGCAGAGAGCATTTTTCGATATCGAGAATTTCTCTATGAAAGGGGCTTAGAGTAAAAGAAAGGCCTCTCCACAATCCTTCTTCTTGTCTGCGATAATCTAAATACGCGGCATGTACGCCGCTGCCCGCACGGATATGCGTTTGATGGCGGCACCGATCCATGCCGAGGACGACATCTTGTGGATTTGTCTGAATAAACTCTGCGCAGTAAGCATCAAACTCTTTGAGTTTACCCGTGCGCGTAAAACTGTGTAACTTAGGAGGAGTGACTAGGGTAACCTGGTGATGACGCTCAACAAATGCATCGATGATGCGCCTTACATGTTTTTCGACGCCGCCGGCGCGTTGGGCCTCGCGTTTGAGTAATGCAATCTTCATCGCTCTTCTACGCGGACTGCGTTTCCTTCTAGCTCGATTTTGAGGTCAAGGGGAGCTTCGGCATCTCGGTAGAGGAGAAGATGGCTGAGATATTTTCGGAATCTTCCTCGTAAATACTCTTCTTTTTTGCTCGTTGTCATTTGATCGAGCGAGGAAGGCGTTGTATCGGACATAAAGAGCTGCACGTACTTATCTTCTAAAGCGCGAGGATGCACAGCATCGAGACTCCACTCTAAGTACCGCTGCTTACTTTTTGGGGCCATTAGGACGGTGATTTGGAAAGCATCTTGCACAACTTGCAAGAATAATTGGCTGACGCCTTTGACATAGAGATCTTTGGTGATCATCGAAAGACCGTGGATGTGCTGAATGATACCGCCGAAAATCATCGAATACGTCTCGGGGTTCATCGTTAGACTGTAATCGGGTGGAAAATAGAGGTGGATCGGAATCGGTTTGGTCAGTGAAAGCAGGCCTGAGTGGATGAAATCGATCCTTAGCAAGCTGGCTTGAGGATCGTCGATCTCGATTGGACGCTCAGAAATCCCGGGAACTGAAATCTTTTTCCAAGCATCGGGAACCAGGAAAGAGATTTCATCCGACGGGCCTTCCTGCTTGATATTTTCAAAGTCATCTTTGGAAAGCTTGTCCAAATCAAAGGTTAAGGTCAGCCCTTTGGCTTTGAGTTGTTCAATGACCTTTTTAGGGCCACTGAGCGTTAAATAGAGATGAGAGGGCCATACGTCCAAATATTGGTAATTGGGAGGTGTTTGACCTTTTGGAGCTGTAATCGTGATGGGGATTTTTTCCGTCAGGAGTCTTGTAAACTGTAATGAGAGATGGCAGGGAGCGATGTGGTCAATCGCTTCAGAAATGACCAGCGCCGAAGGGTTGAGGGAGTTCAGATGTTTTTTTGTTACGGTGGCTGTCCATAGTCCCGATTTATCGGTCGCATCTAAAAGAATTTCCACATCATTGGAAGAGATATTCTCGATACTCGTTTTCTTGCCCTCGATCGTCAATGAGACTCTTTGGGACAAAAGTCCGGACGGTTCAATGCCTTCGATGGTAAGGCCTGCGGGAATGTTCACAATGCGAATGGCGACATTCTCAAGAGACCGACTCGTCGTCAGCGAATGATGCACGATGAGCCAAACCAAAATGGCCGATACAAGCGCCATGGTTTTACGCTGCCAGTGTCCAAGGAATAGATTTTTTAGAAAAGTGATCATGCTTTAGTTCTCAACCATTGGCGTAAGTTTAGCTGGAACTTAAAGGCAGGCTCGTCGGGAGCCGTGAAAATACTGCGGATGATCCCTTTGAATCTATCGGGTTTAATTCCGCTGGTGATCACTCCATCCCTGGCTAGCGAAACCTTTCCTGTTCCTTCGGAAATCACGATGATGAGCGCATCATGGGTTTGTGAGATCCCAAGAGCCGCCCTATGGCGTGTGCCCATCGATTTACTAGCATCGGATAACTCTTCAGCCAAAGGAAGGATAACAGATGCTGCGACGATGATTTCTTCCCGCAGAATGACAGCTCCATCATGCAGTGGTGTCGATGGAGCGAAAATAGATTCCAGTAGCTCAGAGGAGAATTGAGCATTCATGAGGATCGCTTTTTGGGCAAAGTCGTCGAGCTTATCTTCGTGTTCTAATACGATAAGAGCGCCGACTCTTTTTTCCGCCAAACGATAAACAGAAGACGTGAGCTGATCTAAAAATTTGTCGTAGTTGGACATTTCTTTAAACCGTTTGCCTTTCCAGCTCATCTTATACAGTGCCAGACGCAGCTCAGGGTGGAAAATAATAAGTGCAGCAATGGTGGCAACACTCGCGACGTTTTTCATGATCGTGTTCAGAACAGGCAGGCCGAGCAGAAATGTCACAGCAAAAATGAACAAAAAGGCAAGCGCTCCGATGATGAGATCCATGGAGCGGGTGTTCCAAAAAAAAGACAAAACGTAATTCAAACCAATGGCTAGAATCGCAATTTCTAAGAAGGGGATGATAGTTTGCCAAAGGCTCATAAAAACCTGAATGAAATAAATGTCATGATCTCACAAAATTGCCTTCTCTTCAATCGAAAAATGAATCAAAAGCAGATCTTTCTTAATATGTTCAAAAGAGAATGGAAATGCGAATCTTGCTTTAATGTCTAAGATTTTGCATGTTAATAGGGGATCGCACCACTGCCAATCCTAATTTTAAGTGCCTGGCCCTTAGAGATTGAGTTTACATAGGAGGATGAATGAAAGCGAAGAGGCAACGTGTTTTGGCTCTTTTTCTATTTTTTCTCTTGGTTTTTTCGGTAGCCTACCTAGGTAGCTTGTTTACGCAAACATCTGTACAATCTTGGTATCTAGCTTTGCAAAAAGCTTCATGGAATCCTCCCGCTTGGGTTTTTGCTCCTGTTTGGATTGTGTTGTATGGAATTATTGCTTATGCAGGATGGCTGGTCTATATTAAAGATTATTCCTATCAAAGAACGCGAGCTTTGAGGGTTTTTGTTTTACAATTGTTAATGAATCTATTGTGGTCATTTTTGTTTTTTTATCTTCGCAGTCCTATCGCAGCATTCTTTGACATCTTGGTGTTAGTGATTTTCATTATTTGGATGATATATTCTTTTTGGCCTATTTCGCGAAAAGCTGCTCTTTTGCTGATACCTTATTTGCTTTGGGTGATTTATGCTGCTACCCTTAATGCGGCAATTTGTTTTATGAACAAAATTTAGTTCCGGAAAATTCATAGGATAGACACTTTGTGTCAGCAAAGTAATCAGGATGCGGTGCAAGAGCCTTCCAACCACAAATGTATCCTGCCATCCTGTCTTCAATCGATAAACTCACTTAAAGGAAGCTCTGGGAAATTCATTCGTCGAGTCTTTTTGCGAATTTCTTTGGCAAGCTCGTTTTTTCGAACTCGCTAACTTATAGCAAGTTAGCTGCGTTCTCCAAAAACTTCGCCTGCCAAAAATTCGCTAAAAATCCTCAACAAAGCAGTTTCCCAGAGCTTCCTAAAAATGTAAGTTAAAGATACAGCCTATAGCCCGAGTTCACCACCGGAGTCGTGCAGAAGTTGGAAATAGTCCTGTAGGAGTAAATATGTAGCTCCATCGACTTGTCTCTCAGCTTCGGCATAAGATCGCATAGAATCGCGGTAGATCATAGAAGAGATGGATCCCGACTGGAGGCGGATCTTAGCCTCTTCTTTGGCTTCCTTTGCAAGTTCTAATCCTTTTTTTGCGCTGATGTAGGCAAAGATGTCTTCTTCGATCGCGTAAATTTGCCGGCGTATTTTCACAATGGTCGATTCTCGCTCCTGCTCGAGCCCCATGAGCGCGGCAGTTTTAACATGTCCCACTTCCCGAATGGCCAGCTCTCTTTTGAAACTATCGAAGATATTCCATGTGAGTTGAACCCCGCCCGAGGCATTGTATTGCTGTTTGAAGTACTCACCATTTGTGGGGGTGTAGTAGCCATAGTCGAAGAAAGCTCCGATCGTGGGAAGATATTGTCCTTTGCGATTTTGTGTTTCAGCATCGGCGGCCTGGACAAAGATGTCGGCTTTTTTGATCTCGGGTTTAGCGCTTAAGGCCCTGGCTATCCAGCTTTGGATCTCGGGCTCTGAATAAAGAGCTCTTGCATCCGGATTTCCTTCCGCTTTGGCGATTTTTGGCTGAAGATCTGCATAGGGCTCAAGAGAAATCTCTTGGTCTTTGACTTCAACATCTAGCTGCTCTTCTGCAGGGACACCGAGCACGAGAAGAAGTCCCATCTTGGCCGTTTTTAACTCAGAAAGAAGCGTGTGGTACATCGAGTTGGCTTGAGCTAAAGCGACTTGGTTTTGATTCACGTCAAAATTCGTCGCTCTTCCGGACTCCAACCTTCGTTCTTGATCTTTGACCGCCAGTTCAAGATCTTGCATGACTATTTTTTGAACCGCGAGCGATCTCTCTTTCAAAATAACGGCAAAATAAGAAAGCCGCACATCGAGGAGTGTGTCATTCACAGCGCGTGTGCGCTCGGCTTCGATTCCTAGTGCTGCGAGTTTAGCTGTCCTTATGCCAAAAAGGAGTTCGGGAGAGAAAATTGGCTGATTGACCTGGATTTGATTGACGAAGAGATTGGTTTCATGCCGGAAAGGTTTGATGCGGATAGGCTTTTGCAGTTTGGCATACATCGATCCGAAGGAAAAATTCGGCAGCCAGGAGACAATCGCTTGCATTTTCTTGGCATCGTATTGCCCCACACTTTCATCGGCGATGCGGATTTCTTTGTTTTGAGAAAGTGCCATTTTTTCTGCCTCTGGCAGAGACACCATCAGTTCGTTAGCGGCAAGCGTAATAGAGCAAAGAAACAGTAAATATTTCATCCAAACCCTATCACTTTTTGGTAACACATGAGGAGATGATCGACCCCGTTCATCGCCCGGTGCGGAGTTTTTTCTGGAGGGAGCTTATAAACCGAAGCAATTTTGTCTTTGGAAAATCCTGTCACCCAAGGCAAATGAGCCGGATCTTGCTTGCCTTTGCGCATCCCTTCGGCCCAATACATTGAGGCTAAATCGAGCCAATAATAGGGCCATTTAAAACCTTCTTGCACGTCCGGATCGATCAGCTGCGAGAAAAATATCCGATCAAAAGAGGGGTTTTGGCAAATGAAAACTGCTTTTCCTCGCTGAATATTGTTGCGCTGGAAAAGGTTTGTGATTTCTGCTGCGGCCACATCGGCTTTGATGCCCAGTTCAATATCTTCGTAGCGAAAACCGTTGACCTTAAGACTGGCTTTGTCGCTCATCTCCCAAGCCTCGCGCGGTTGTTGGATCGTCGCTTCATAGACATCGACGACATGGCCTGATGTCAAGTCGACGATCTTGAGCGCGATCTGCAAAATGCGATGCTTAAACGCATTGAGACCATTGGTTTCTGTATCTAGGAAAATACCGAGCATTTCTACTGCCCCCAAAAGAAGGTTACCGTAACAAGAAACGTTCTTTCTGTCAAAAGTTCTCCAGTTTTATTGAGCACTCAGATATGGAGAGAATAAAGGAGCTTTATATGAAAATAAAATTAGGGATCACCGATAGCGGCCGCAAAAAAATAGCTGGGGAATTGCAACATCTACTAGCCGATACTTATGCCACCTATCTCAAAACACAAAATTTCCATTGGAACCTCAAAGGTCCCAACTTTTATAGCCTGCATCTTCTTTTCGAAAAACAATACGAAGAAATGTCGGGAGCTGTCGATGAGATTGCTGAGCGCATCCAAACGCTCGGATTTCATGTTGATGGATCTTTTGCCGGATTTTCGAAAAACTGTTGCGTCAAAGACAGCCGAAAAGCGATGCCTGCGAAAAAAATGCTCCAGACTCTGATCGCCGATCATGAAGCGCTGATTCGATGTGCAAGGGAAATTGCCGGGATGGCTGAAGATGAAAAAGATCAGGCTACGGTCGATCTCATGGCTCGGCGTCTAGGAGTCCACGAGAAGTTCGTCTGGATGCTCCGAAGCCAGTTGGCGTAGAAACCCTCTTATTCTTTATTCTTCCTGTTTACCCAATTTGCAAGAGTAAAGTCTATTCTACCTTGTTGTCTATTACTTTGTTCTCTTAGATGCTTTGAGATTTGCTTTGATTCCTCATCAGAAAAATCGTTGCACGATTTGTCAAATTGTGCTGCTGCAATAGAAAAGGTTTTTAAAAAAGAGATTCCAACGCAATCCTCTATTTCTAGTGTGCCCCTTACGTTGACAATGAAGGGAAATGTAGAGCCAAAATTAACATTTCTAAATATGAGGTCTTTATCTACTTCTAATACGGGTGACGTCCAAGGTAATTTATCGAAATCATCGAAATTAGAGAATGTCAGGTTGCCTTTAACTCTTATATAAGAAGGAAAAGTAGAGAATGAATTTCCATTCATAAAATTCAAATCAAGATCGCCTTTGGCTGTATAGACATCATATTCTGTAAAGACTCGTTTGACTGATAAAACTTCTTTAAAGAGTGCAGTTGCATCGCTCTCTACAACCTTCTTTTGATTCACAGTGTTTTGGGTAATTAAGTTGCTTGTATTATTTAATGTAGTTGCGGTTGTCATGATTCTCCTTAATTTATTTAAATATTATATATATTTGTTTTGAAAAAGTCAATAATTGTTTATCATCTTAACTGTTGATTTTAAGTTGTTTATGTTTGAGGGGATAAAGAATAGCGCTCAAGAGGATCAATCGCCGCGCAAAAAGCTTATTTATTTAGAGAAAGTTTGGCATAAGATTATCTTTTTTGATATGATGCCGTCTTATGACACTGGCAGCAGAAAAGCTTCGCGAAATCGTTTTCCAACTTCTTTACGTTCAAGACTTTGATCAGGACGCAGCGGAGGATATTATTCCTTTACTCATGCGCGAACATGCCGTGACAAAAAAGACATTATATATTGCGAAAGAGCAGGCTATGGCGATTTGGGGCAAAGTCGCTGAATTAGATCCTCTCATCACATCAGCTGCCATCGACTATCCTTTTGAACGAATCCCTCGAATTGAAAGAAATATTTTAAGATTGGGCCTTTTCGAGCTCTTACATAAAGACCTTCCGCCCAAAGTTGCCCTCAGTGAAAGCGTTCGTCTTGCGAGAAAATTTGCAACGCCCGAAGCTGCCCAGTTTGTGAATGCCGTTTTGGATGCCCTCTGGAAAAAATCGTGCGAATCGAAGAAAGAAGAAGCCTTAAAGAACTAACGACATTTGGTATCGGCGGCCCTGCGCGCTATTTCTGCGAGGCCGTTTCGGTTGAAGATTTATCTGAAGCCCTTGAGCACTGTCATCAAAACAACATCCCATTTTTTATTCTGGGCAAAGGGTCGAACACTCTTTTCGATGATCGGGGTTTCGATGGAATGGTCATTCTGAACAAGATATTCCACATGGAGCAAAAAGGATCGGTTGTCGAAGTAGGGGCGGGATACAGTTTTTCTCTTCTGGGCGTACAAACAGCGCGTAAAGGTTGGTCGGGACTCGAATTTGCTTCAGGCATTCCGGGGTCTGTCGGCGGCGCCATTTACATGAATGCTGGCGCCAGTGGCGGCGAGACATTCACGACGCTATCGACCGTCACATTTGTCGATGTTTATGGAGAAGTCCATATTTACCCTAAAGAATCTCTAAAGTGGGGTTATCGCTTTTCGTCTTTCCAAAACATGAAAGGAGCTATCGCAGCAGCTCGTTTCGAGCTATCTCCGAGTGAAGAAGCGCGCAAAAAACAACTCTCCATCGTCGATTACCGGACCAAGACACAGCCCTACGGTGCTATGTCGGCGGGTTGTGTCTTTCGCAATCCCGTGCCGCAGTCGGCAGGGGCTCTCATCGAAAAATGCGGCCTGAAGGGTTTTCGCATCGGCGGCGCTGAAGTCTCGACACTGCATGCCAATTTTCTCATCAATAGTGGGGGAGCCTCGGCTGCGGATATTTTAGCGCTTGCGCACCATGTCAAAGAAGTTGTCAAAGAAAAAACCGGCGCTGATCTTGAAATGGAAGTCCGCGTAATTCCTTACTCATCACCCTGACCCACATTCGGGCAAACAATATCGCAGATTTGGGCACAAGAAACTGGATCGTTGCATGGACATGTTGTAGGGGGAAGCGCTGGAGGATACGGCAGGGGAGGAACTTCGCAGGAGATATCTCCGAACAGCAGTTGTTGAAAATAGACCGTTGCAAACGTTGTTCCTGGAGGTATGGGATAGATCAAAGAAATAACCAAATCGAAGCGACAATCGGGGTACTTGTGTTGATTGAACGTACAGTCGAAGGGTAGCTGATATCCAAAAGCATTGACCAAATCATGGATGGAGCTGTGGTTCCAACAGATCACGATGTTTTTGCCATTGTATTTGGGGTTATTTAGAATCAAATTTGCCATTTCATTGACTTGGTATCCGTTGTAGGGGGAATGGATGGGCATTCCCATGAGTTGGGATAGCGGCATGAGCGTTTCAATGGTGCGAGGAACAATCCGATCCGATATGGGCACGGCTCTTGAAGCGAACAGGGCAGCAGGCGGACCAAAGCCGAGTAAGTAATTGGTTTGGGTTAGATAGTAAGCTAGAGCGGCGGCGCGCTCTTCGCCCTGCGCAGTTAAACCCCTCGTTACGGGATCTTTTTCTGCGTGGCGCACGATCAGCACTTGCGCTGGCAGGGAAAACAAAGAAGCCGAACAACACAAGAGTGCGAATAATTTTCTCATTGTATCCTCAAAAGTCAAATCGAGTGGAAAGAGCCACTCCATTTAAGATTAAATTTCTATCATCGCTTACGAGATCAAATTCATCGCCTTTCAGTTCAACTTGATCATAAAAGACGTGGTATTCCCATCCCGCTTTAAAAGTCAGAGCAAATCGTCTGTGGGCGATAAAAGTTTTCCAAAGAACTCCGGCTCCTGCGTCGAGCATCCATCGCCAGCGCTGGGGATGCTTGTGACGATAATAACGAAGTGTCTCTAAATAGACTTCGTGCTCTCTTACATTAAAAAAACCGTACTCGATACTGCCGCAGGCGTTTCCGTAGAGTCTCCATCCTTTCCCTAAATTGATCTGCGGCTCGATCCCCACTTGGGGGCCTATTCCAAAAAAGTTATTGCGCATATCGACATGATCGGCCCGGCAGTCGCTGCCAAGTCCTGGTAAATTGAGGCCATTGGCAAAAATGCCGCCTTTATAAGCGACGTCGATCTCTTGTTTGATCCATGCCACGCGAATGCCCGCAAACGGACGAAGAAAAAAAGATCCCCATTTAAAAGCCCTTCCGCCATCGATATCGACGTAGTTTAAATGGAGATCAAAGTCCATTTTTGCTTCAGATACCCAATCAAATGGAAGAATGTCATCGGCGAGTGACCATACGGGAAACATACCGAATTCAACATTGCCATGTGTGCTTCTCTTTTGATGAAAGGACGTATGAAAATAGGTCCAATTAGCGGTAATATCCCAATCTCGCTGCGGGAAAATATAGCCAAATCCTAAGCGAAATCCTAAATCCCAAGGAAAATCGGGATGGACCATCGGCTTTTCAGTTACATCGGCGGTCGTGAACAGATCCGTCTTTTTATTGGTCATCGCAATCCGCTTTTCGGACGTCAGAAAATATAAAAGATCGGCGTTAATCCACATGTTATCGCCGTTTTTTAGCTCAGGATAAAAGGAGTCGAGCACATCGATTTTTTTGGGTGGAGGAGCCGCGTCAGAATGGGTCATTCCAAAGAACAACATAATTTGCATCTTGGAGCAAGAGTCAATAAATCCCTAGAAAAAATGGAGTCTATTTTTTAAGTCGTTGACCATTAGTCTATTAATAATGGTCCATCTCATAGAATCGCATTTTCTCGATTTCATGAGATGGATTTCTCATCTCATAGAATTCAATTTTCTTGATTTTATGAGCTGGATGAGGCTAGTATCATAGATATGCCTAAAGAAACACCATTTTACGGAAGAGAGGATGAATTAAAGCGCCTACGCCTGCTGCTAAAAAAGACGACATCGAGTTTAGTCGTCGTTAAAGGGAGAAGGCGCATCGGGAAAAGTCGGCTTATCGTCGAGTTTACCAAAGGAACTAAGGCCTATATTTTTACAGGGCTTCCGCCCACAGAGACGACGACAGCCCAAACGCAACGGGAGTATTTTGCATTGCAAATGGAGCGATTATTAGGCGTTAAAAAGGTCAAAAATGATGATTGGGCTTATCTATTTTGGCGCCTTGCGCAGCTCGTGAAATCAAAAAAAGTTGTCCTTGTTTTAGATGAAATTAATTGGATCGGTTCTTTAGACGATACATTTCTTGGCAAATTGAAGTCGGCTTGGGACACGGAATTTAAAAATAATCCTAAACTCTTAATGATTTTAAGTGGTTCGATGTCGAGTTGGATTGATGAAAATATTATGAGTAGCACGGGATTTATGGGACGTGTTTCTTTAGATTTGACTTTAGATGAACTTCCTTTACCTATTTGCAATTTATTTTGGCGAAAAAAAGCTTCTCGTATTTCGGCCTATGAAAAATTTAAGCTGCTTTCTGTTACGGGCGGTGTTCCTCGGTATTTAGAAGAGATAGATCCGGATTCTTCGGCGGAAGATAATATTTATAATTTAGCCTTCAGAAAAGGAGGTCTTCTAGTTGAAGAATTTGATCGTATTTTCTCTGATCTATTTTCGAAGCGATTTCAGAAATACAAACAAATCGTCGAGCTTCTTGCCGAGCAGGATGCGACTTCTGAACAAATTCGTAGAAAAGTTCGCTTGGAACCGGGGGGGACCATCAGCAAATATCTAGAGGACCTCGTCGAGACCGGTTATATTAGTCGCGACAACACGTGGAAAATAAAAAATGGAGCTGAATCCAATTTATGCAAATTTCGGTTGAAGGACAATTATCTCCGATTTTATCTCAAATACATTGAACCTCGGCGAGGTCTTATTGAGAAAAATCGCGTCGTTGCCCTTCCGGCGTGGACTTCTATCATGGGACTACAATTTGAGAACCTAGTCCTTCACAATTTTCACAAAATTTATAGCCTTTTAGGAATAGACCCCAAAGAAGTTATCTATGACAACCCTTACTTTCAACGCTCAAATAACACGCAAGCAGGCTGTCAGATTGATTATTTGATCCAAACCAAGTTCAATACACTTTATCTCTGTGAAGTTAAGTTTTCCAAGGATCCCATTGGTTCCGCTGTCATAAAAGAAGTGGAGCAGAAAATCGAGAGGCTTCTCAAGCCTAAAAATTTCTCCATCAGGCCTGTTTTAATCCACGTCAATGGTGTTACAGATTCTGTTGCGGAAAGTGAGTTTTTCGCTAAAATAATCGATTTTAGCAGCTTTTTAGGATAAGTGTTTTATGAATATTTGTGCATTATCAGAAGAGGTTCTTTTTAATATATTTTTTTATTTAGAAGCTAAAGATTTAGCACGCTGCTGCAAGGTGTCCCAACTTTTCAAGAGGATGGCTGAAGATGAGCGGTTGTGGAAGGCGTTGTTTCCCGGGCTTGTTGTTCCTCTAGGCGAAACTATAAAAAGTTATGCGCAAAAAAATTGTGTTCTAAGTCGTAAAAACATTAAAAGTCACCTAATTCAAATTTTATCGGAGAAGGCTCGGAGCGCTATTGAGTATCGATTTGTACAACACTCTAGTTTAAAGATTAAAATGTCAGCAGATTTTTGTAACGGTATTCCGCCTTATAGGCGTCCGGACAAATTCGAGAAAACTTATTACGTTTTGGAGAAGATGCCTGTTGGAGAAGTGAGTACAGATGCTTTTAGCCAAGGATTACAACCTAAAAAGAAAGATGGGGTTGAATACACTGTTGAATATAGTGGATATTCCGAGGAAGTAATACATATTCTTAAGACGATTGGTGTATTTAATAAAATTTGTGAGCAAGAGACAGCTACTAGTAAATTTAATGAGGTTTACTATTTTATCTCATCGGCTGTTGCTATCGCCGCTATGGCATTCCAAGCCTATTTGAACGAAAAGCGCTGAAAGTTCATTCTACAGGTCTATGTTTAAAGCCGATCTCCACTGCCATTCGACGAGCTCTGATGGGTCTCTCACGCCCGAAGAGCTCATTATTAAGGCCCAAAAAATGGGCCTCCAAGGTCTATCGATTACCGACCATGACACGGTAGGTGCTTATGAAACCGCCATTCCTGCTGCAAAAGCAAATAACATCCGTCTGGGCAGCGGAATCGAGCTCTCCTGTGATTTTCAGCGGCTGCACATCCATATTCTTGGATACGATTTTGATGTGAATAGCCCTAAAATCCATCAGGTATGCGAGCTCCACAGGCAGCGCAGGCTGCACCGCAACCGCGAAATTCTGATCAAATTAGAGAAAAGGGGAATGAAGATTGCAGAAGAAGATTTGGTGCAAAAAACAAAGGGTAAAACAGCAGGCCGTCCTCATATCGCGGCGCTCTTAGTGGAGGGAGGATATGTCAAATCGATAAGACAAGCTTTTGATCAGTGGATAGGAGATGGAAAGCCTTGTTATGCTCCTGGCGCGGAGTTTCCGATCGAGGAAGGCATTGATGCCATCCATGCCGCGGGGGGTAAAGCGTTTTTAGCTCATCCGCACCTCGCAGAGATGGTTTATCCCAAACCCATTCCTTGGGAAGCGATATTGAGTCTTCCTTTCGATGGCATCGAGTGCTACTACGGGAATTTTCCTGCCAAATCTGCGAAGCGCTGGTTGGACATCGCAGAAAAAAAACACTGGCTGGTCAGCGGCGGCTCTGATTTTCATGGAGTTGCCAAGCCGGATATCGAACTCGGAACAACCGTTGTCGATGAGGGTATTTTTAATTCCATATTTGAACATCCTCTGGCATGAGCTACCAACAAATCATCGATAGACTTTTTGCTCGTCAGCCTCGCTATGATCGGCAGTCTGTTATCGTTTCTGAAAAGCTCTCGGCATCTTGTGACAATCCTCATCTTTTGTTTCCCTCTATTCATATAGCAGGAACCAATGGGAAAGGGTCCGTCGCGATTAAGATGGCCAAAGCGCTCGAATTTTCAGGATTGAAGGTGGGGCTTTTTACGTCTCCGCATCTTTTTTCATTCACAGAGCGCATCGTCATCAATGGAGTGCCAATTTCTGAAGAAGCATCGATTTACTGGGGGAAACACGTGCTCGAACTGGCTGAAAAGCTAGCTCCGCATGCCTCGTTTTTTGATCTCATGACGATCATGGCATTCTGCTACTTCCGCGAGGAGAAAGTCGACATTGCCGTGATAGAAGCCGGAATTGGAGGCATGTATGATTCGACGAATATCATTCAGCCCGCACTCTCCATCATTACTTCTATTAGCGAAGACCATATACCGATTCTGGGCACAACGCTACAAGAAATTGCGGCAGAAAAAGCGGGCATCATTAAGAAAAATGTCCCCGTTGTTTTGGGCCCTTCTTCTCAATTGGAGCCGATCCTTACAGCTGCAAAGCACTCTCCGCTCTATATCGCCCCAGAGGTGCCGGGTTTTTATGACAAAGAAAATCAGTCCATTGCTCAACTTGCTCTAGAACTCTTAAGTGTGAAGCCTGAATTAATCCAAAAAAGTCTCTCGTTTCGGCCTAAGTGCCGCTTTGAAGAGGTGGCTCCAGGGTGGATCTTTGATGTCGCACATAATCCGAGCGGCATTGCAAAGCTTCTAGAGGCGCAGGATCTCTATTATCCAGGCGAACCATTTTCTGTAGTTGTGGGGATGTCAGAAGATAAAGATGTTAAAAAATCTCTCGAGCTTTTAGGTAAAAAAGCTCAGCATCTGTATTTAGTCGAAGGCAGCTCTACACGGTCGATGAAAGCGGAGCAAATGGCCGCAATCTTGTCTGTTTTAAACTTGAATTCCTATACCGTTGTTGGAAAACGGCACGATCTTATCCTGAAAGCGGGAGGCAGACGCGTCGTTTGCGGTAGTTTCTATATCATGAAGCAAGTCTTTGATACCCTGCGAAGCGCGGGCATAATACTTTAATTTTTCCCTTGCCTCCGGAGATAGTTGACGCAGAAGGTAGCGAGCATATTGAAGATCATCGATCCCTTCCTCTAATACTGCTTCAGCAGCCATATAGGCAAGTTCATCGGTGTCTATATCTTCACCGTCTGCGATCTTATCCGCCCGTTCGAGGGCCATCGCTAAGACGCGGCGCTGCGCGAGACTTGGGCAGTAAGCTTCCAAGAAACAATGGATATGAGCTTGCAGGGAATTAATAGCGGCAGCAGAGTTTTGAAGCTCTTTTGCTTCCTCCGCAATGGAGAGAATTTCAAATTCCATAACGCGTGTATCGACTTCTCCATAGAGCTTAACGATCTGATCGTGGATTTCTTGAAAATAGTCTTTGGCAAAGATATTGACGCGTGATGCGACATGGGCAAGTTGATCGATCATTTCCAGTGCATGGTGGAGAGCTTTTCCCTCCTGAGCATTCATGGGTTTTTCAACTTGATGCTCGATCACATGAAGAAGATCGTAGCAAGCTTGTGTTCCTATTTGAGATACCATAGTATTAACCCTCTATTATTGACTTATTATTTTAAAGGCAAGTTAATCTCTATATACCTCTATTTTACTCCTTTTTATTCGTAATAACAATTAACTATCATATTTTTAATTTAAAGTTTGTGTAAAGACGATTTAAGTGTAATTAAGTCTGTGACTTAATTACCCACAAAAATGAAGGGGCATGAGCCCCAAAGACATGGTGTTTTGCCTCTACGGGTGCTTCTTTTGTCCACTCCAAAAGGACCTCTCTTTCTCGTTTTCCTTCCTCATGGGGATAGCAAACAAAACTGAGGGCGCCGCCCGTTTTTAGTCTTTCAAGGCCAAGTTTGGCGCTTTGGAGCGTTGTTTGAGTGCGGGTGGTGATCGCCTTGTTTCCCCCGGGAAGATATCCTAAGTTATAGACGATGAGGCGAAGATCGGGGTCTTCAGGAAGGACCGAGTGGCACTGGTGTAAGAAAATAATTGAATTTGGCGCGTTTTTTCTTGCTGCATCAAGGGCCTCTAATTGAATATCTAACGCAAAGATCTTACCCTCAGGGAGAAGCGTCGCTAAATAGGCGAGGTCCTTCCCATTGCCGCAGGTAGCGTCGATTGCCGTATCATCTGGTTGAAGATGGCGTCTCCAATATTCGTGGGCGAGTTCCAAGTGAGCTTTGCGCATTTCACAAGGATACCTCAATTTTTTGTTGCTTGGAAGCAAAAGCACGTGTTAAAGTTTCTGATTCTTTGGGGTATTAGCTCAGTTGGTTAGAGCGCCACGTTGACATCGTGGAGGTCAGTTGTTCGAGTCAACTATATCCCAAAAGTATTGCAAAGGATGTAGACAATCCTTTAGAATAGACTTTTTGACCTTGGAGAAGAAAGCGTTTGAGAATTAATCGTGAGATTCGCGCCCCAAGAATGCGCGTAATCGACAAAGATGGCAATCAGCTCGGTGTTTTGACATTGATCGATGCCTTAAGCCGTGCCGAGCAGGTGGGACTCGACCTCGTTGAGATTGCCCCCAATGCTGTCCCTCCTGTTTGTAAAATTATCGATTTTGGAAAGTATCGATATGAACAGGCCAAAAAAGAGAAAGAGAGCCGCAAATCGCAGCACCAGGTGAAAGTCAAGGAAGTCAAGCTCAAGCCTAATACCGATGAGCATGATCTTCAGACAAAGCTGCGCCATGCGAGAGAATTTATTACCAAGGGAAACAAGGTCCGCATTACGTGTGTTTTCCGAGGAAGAGAGATGATGCATACTGAGTTTGGTTTAAAAGTTGTGAAGCGAATGTGCGAAGACCTCTCGGATATAGCAACGCCCGAATCTCCTGCGAAATTGCTCGGGAGAAACCTTTCCGTGGTGCTAGCGCCCGGTGGGAAGAAAAAGAATCATACATAGGAATAGAATATGCCAAAGATGAAAACACGCAAAGCGATGAAAAAGCGCTTCAAGGTTACGGGAACAGGCAAGCTCATGCGCACCCATCCCGGCCGCCGCCACATCCTGACGAAAAAAGCTTCTAAGCGCAAACGCCGCCTGAAGAAGCAAGTCCGCGTCGATGAAGGCCAAGTAAAAATGTACAAACGACTCATGGGAGTGTAAGTTATGGTAAGAGCCACCAACGCAGTCTATACCAATCGCAAAAGAAAACGTCTGATGAAGCAGGCGAAGGGATTTGTCGGCGATCGCAAAAATCACCGCCGTCTCACTTCGAGCTCCGTTTTGCAAGCGATGGGATTTAATTACGAAGGACGCAAGCAAAGAAAACGAGATTTCCGCAGTCTGTGGATTAACCGTCTCAATGTCGGTGCGAAAATCAACGGTCTTTCTTATAGCCGTTTGATCCAAGGTCTTAAGAAGTTCGGGAGCGGACTCAATCGCAAAATGCTCTCCGAGCTCGCGATTGCCGATCCAGCTGCTTTTGCCGCCGTTGCAGAAAAAGCAAAAAGCGCCCTCGCTTAAAGGCCCAAATGGACGAAAGAGTTTCTTCTCTTCGTCAGCAATTCAAGCTAGAGCTGCAAAACGTCCAAAATAGCAAGGACGCCGAGCAGCTCAAAGTTCGCTATTTAGGTAAAAAAGGACCTATCCAAGACCTCATGCAGGCGCTTCGCTCCTGCACTGAAGAAGAGCGTCCTCACTTCGGCAAAAAAATCAACGATCTCAAACAAGAACTCAGCGCTCTTTGCGAAGAAGCCATCGATGGTTTTCTCAAAGCCGAGCTCTCCGCCCAGCTGGCCCATGAAAAAGTTGACATTTCGCTCCCTGGCCGTAAGACCAACCTCGGCCGACAACATCCGCTGAACCTCATCCTTTCTGAAATCATCGACATCTTTGCCGGCATGGGATTCTCCGTTCAATATGGCCCCGACATCGACTCAGATTACTACAACTACGAAGGCCTCAACTTCCCTCCCGATCATCCCGCTCGCGAGATGCAAGATACGTTTTACATCACGCCCTCCATGCTTCTACGCTCCCATACCTCTAACACCCAGCTGCGCGTTATGGAGAAGCACAAACCACCCATCCGTATCATCGCTCCTGGCACGACTTATCGTAATGAAGACATCACACCGCGCTCCCACGTCTTCTTCCATCAGGTCGAAGGTCTCTACGTCGATAAAAATGTTACATTTGCTGATCTTTTTTCCACCCTCGAAGAATTTTTAAGTAAGCTCTATAAACAGCCCGTCCAGACGAGGTTCCGCCCCAGCTATTTTCCTTTTACGGAGCCCAGCGTTGAAGTCGATATCCGCTGCACCGCCTGTAAAGGCGAAGGGTGCCGCCTCTGTAAGCATTCTGGCTGGTTGGAGGTTGTAGGAGCTGGCATGGTCCATCCCCAAGTCCTGCGCAACGGGGGAGTTGACCCTGAAGAATATAGTGGATTTGCCTGGGGATTTGGTATTGAGCGCCTTGCGATGCTTCGGTATGGCATCCCCGATATCCGCCTTTTTGCAGAAAACGACTTTCGTTTTTTAGCCCAATTCTAATATAATGACGCGCTTTACGGAAGAGTGGCAGAGTGGCCTATTGCGGCTGTCTTGAAAACAGCTGTCGGGCAACCGACCGTGGGTTCGAATCCTACCTCTTCCGAAGTAGAGACCAATTCGTACCCTTGTACTCTTGATCTAAGAGTGCAAGGGTCTCGATGTTGGAGTGCGCTAGATAATAGGCTCTATTCTGGATCAGTTTCCCGCACTCAACAACACATTCTCCCGGCACCGGCTCAAGCTCTATCGTCCCAAATAGATCTTTTAAGGCCAGGGCAGAGGCTTTTGTGTTCTTGTTCAAGGTATCAAAGAGCTTTTCTAGTCTGAACGCAATCCATTCTTTTGGCGGAGCTTTAAAAGCGTTGCATCTCTGAAATTCTAATGCCTGTATTTCACTTTTAAGCCTTTCATTGCGGTTTTCGGCATCGGTTAGGGCTTCTGACACTACTTTTGAAAAGTTCCCAACCTTGATGAAATTAAGCAGGTTTTGAAGCTCTGCTTGAATCTTCTCGTGAATTTGCCTCTTTTGTTTAAGCTCTTCTGGGACTTGGTTTAATGTATTAGCGACTTCTTTTTCTATATTCTCATAGACGTATTTTAAGTTTTCCGCAGTCAGGAGCTTCGTTTGTAGGTTTTCTAGGAGAAGTTCTTCGAGACGCTTTCTTGGGATAGTGAGCTTATTAGTACACGTCTTCCTTTTGGCCTTATGGCAGCCATAATAGCCTCCGCCCTTACCACATACTTGGACAATGGCTCCACCACAGCTTTTGCATTGAAGTAGGCCAGCAAAAAGGTGAGTGGGGTTGGAATAGATATAGCTTTTTTGTGTGTTGGAAGTCCTTTGCGTGGGTGTTCTCATGGGCCATGCACCATCCATCTGTTTCCATCTTTGTTTAGCTTTTTCCCATGTATCAAGGCTAATGATGGCCAGGGCTTCTTTAAAACAGATCATTCGCTCTGTTTCAGGGCGGTCGAATTTCTTAGATTTGCCTGTCATCGGGTCTCTGATATTCTTGGTTTTTCTCCAATTCCAGTGACCCGCATATTTTTCGTTTTTAAGAATGCGGCTTACCGTTGAGTTTGCCCAACCACCAGGCCGGTTCTTTTTTGTCGGTAGTTTATCTTCATTGAGGCCTTGTACGATCGTATGGATGCTTTTTCCTTCTACGAATTCAGAATAGATGCGCCGAACGATAGAGGCCTCTTCTTCTACAATTTTGTGGACCATTCCTTCATATTTAGGTTGGCCTCGTTTGTTTAGTCTAATTTCTCCTACAGGAACTGATTTATAGCCATATACAGATTCCCCAGTCGTATATCCTCGTAAACGTTGTCCTTCGAGACCCCGCATGGTTTTTTTTCTTAGATCGTCGAGATAAAGCTCATTGATAAGTCCTCGGATATGAATGCCGAGTTTGGAGTTATCATCATCCGTGATAATCCCATCGGATACAGAGATAATCTTGATTTGGAAGAAATTAAATTTATTGACGAGAGTGAGCATTTGATGATTGCTGCGCGAAAGCCTTGAAAGATCATCGACGGCTACCGCATCAATCTCCTTATTTTCGCAGGCTTTTTCAAGAGCCTGAAGCCCAGGTCTATTAATTACTGACCCAGAAATGGCTTCATCAGAATAAATATGTTTTTCATCGAAAATCAAATTGTTACTTTCTATATATCTTTGGCAGACACGGACTTGATCATCGATGCTTTTTTCGCTTTGATTTTCTGAAGAGTATCTTGCGTAAATGGCAATTCTCATGGAAGCCTCCTTATTTGGAAAAGATTTCAGGATTTTCTTTGGCTATCTGGATATATTCCTCGGTAAGAATAGAGACTAAGGTATCTAGCAATCTTTTAGCAGCAGGATTTGCTTTCCAGCCCAAGCTAAGAGTGGCTTCCTCTTCGGTTAGATCTGATTTTGCTTTTACTAAAGATGCCATGGCCCTTGTCTTTTTTGCTCTGCAGGGGATAATATGCTCTATACAGCCTTATGTTATATACCCCTTAATGACTAAAATATACCGTTTGAGGTATATTTAAGGCAACAAAAAGTTCAGTATGGATGCAAAAAAATTAGGCAAGAAGATCAAGCTTGCAAGAGTTGAGATGGATATGACGCAAGCCGATCTTGCGCAAGCTACAGAGATAATGCAGAAGAGCATTTCTCGATATGAGAGAGGACAGTCTCTGCCTACTCTAGAGACATTAGAAAAAATAGCGAAAGTTCTGAAGAAATCTTTTGGATATTTTTTGGACGAATGATGTGTTTATGAATATTAAGCCTGAGTCCTCTTTTTGCTTATACAAGTTTTTTCAAACATGCTTAAGATGTCTGAGTGCAGGTAATGTGTTAGTTCTAATATCATAGGTATATCATCTGGTTTCCCACTGAGGTATGCAAGCATACCTTCTGAACTTGCTGTAAAGAAATTGGATAATCCAATTTGGTCGAGATGCGAGTCATTACAAAGCTTGCAATAGACTAATAGATAATTCCATTCAAGTGAGTTTGATTTCAGATTTTTTCGTTTGTGATATTCATCGACAATTTTTGCTCTTTCCCATACGCCTAGTTCTTTTTTTTTGTTTTTTATTTTTGAACTTAATTTTTTTATCTGAGTCTCAGCTTGTTTTATTAGTTTTTCTACGGATTTTTTGGAGGGTAATGGAGGCAGGATAATACTTGATGGGGGATAACTACAAAAATCATAAACTTTCTTCAGTTGCTTTTTTTTCTGAATGATCGGATCTAAGAGAAAAATGTTGACATGTTCAAGCGTGTTTGATACAAAAACAAATTTTGCATTTATTTGATTTTCCATCAGAGATTTCAATATAACTAGAGCGGGGTAAGAACGATTCTCTTTACACAACACATAAATGCCTTCAGCTAAACTTTGAGCAGCAACGGCCATTTGTAAAAGCAGACGTTTTTTCGCTCTTAGCTGTGAGATACTGATTTGTTGTTGGACTAGGTACTCACCTCGATCGTCTAGATGTTTGGCCAACTTCAATAGGAGTTCATCATTTTCCATGTTCTTAGCTACTTTGAGAATGTTTTCTAATAGCCAACCAATATTGACAGTAGTCGCAAGTTGAACAGAATTCAGGGATAGAATCCTTAACTAGGCAGGCTTTTATTTCATGGAGTTTACCATCAATCCAAGAATCATTTCCAGTATAAGGAAGTAGGGAAATCTTAAATTCTAATTTTCCCGTAAAAGTGTCCTTTTCAGTATTGCCGTTGCAATATACAAAATAGCCTGTATTCGAGACCTTGAACCCATTTCTTCTAAGAAGCCATTGGTAGATTTCCATCTGTCGTTTGTATGCTTGGCGATAGTCCTCTTCTAGAGTTATTTCTTTTGATGTTGAGGTCGCCTTGTAATCTACAACAATCAATTCCCCATTTGGCCTGACCCAAAGATCATCTAATGCACCTGTGATGATGAAATTAGTCTTATCATGCAAATACTGTACGCCTTTTAGGTTCGTACGCCAGTCATTTAACTGCGGATGGGAGAAAGGAATTACATCAATATTGTGATCAACACAGATTGGATGAGGCTTTCCCTTCTCTCTATATTGGTCAAATTCTTTCTTTAATAGGGCGTCTACAGCGTTGTTGAGGGTGAAGGGATAGGAGGGTGGCCGCCCAGTGCCACATCGCCTATCAAGATAGAAGCAGCGCGGACAGCTAAGAAAATCTTCGATTTTCGAACGGCTTAGCTTAAATTTAGTGTTATTCGTAACGAATAAATTTCTTGATCTTTGAGGATTATACATGACGGCTCCCATTAATTAATTTTAGATGGAAATATATCATAAGTATGATGTTAATGCCATGATTTGTTTGTGTTATAAATTAACAGTTGTGGCAGCCTAATTTGATTAAATCGTGCTAGATATTCTAAGCTAAGTTTGTTACAATGACCGGCTAAAGCCGGTCATACACAAGCCATGGTGTTTATGTGGTCGGTTAATAAAATCTTTAAAGAAAGCCTATGTTTGAACAAGTTTTTAAGAACATTGATGACATCCTCAGAAAAGACGCTGGTTGCACTAGTGAATTGGATTACACCGAGCAGACCTCATGGCTTCTATTTTTAAAATACCTTGATGCCCTCGAACATGATAAGGCCATGGAAGCCGAGTTGGGAAACAAGGCATATACAAATATGCTCGAAAAACCCTATCGCTGGGTAAGCTGGGCTGCGCCTAGAGGTCGTGATGGCAAGATCGATCACAATACTGCTTTGACTGGAGAGGACTTACTGACATTTGTTAATCAGAAACTCTTTCCCTATTTACAAGGCTTCAAAGCCAAAGCAAGCAATCCAAACACCATTGAATATAAGATTGGTGAAATTTTTGGAGAGATCAAAAATAAAATATCCAGCGGCTATACTCTTCGAGAAATTATTGATGCCATTGATGAACTACGCTTTCGTTCTCAAACTGAGAAGCACGAGCTATCGCACCTTTATGAAACCAAAGTCAAAAATATGGGCAACGCGGGTCGAAATGGTGGTGAGTATTATACCCCACGACCACTCATCCGTGCCATAATACAGGTGATACAGCCTAAGATTGGCGAAAAAATTTATGACGGCGCTGTTGGTTCAGCAGGCTTTCTATGCGAGGCGTATGACTACTTGAAAGCTCAAGGAAACCTTCAAACAAAAGATCTTACGGCTCTTCAGACCCAAACATTCTATGGTAAAGAAAAGAAATCCCTCGCCTATGTCATTGCAATAATGAACATGATTTTACATGGCATTGAAGCTCCGAATATTCTCCATACCAATACGCTTGCCGAAAATCTCGCTGATATTCAGGAAAAAGACCGTATGGATGTTATTCTTGCAAATCCACCATTTGGTGGCAAAGAACGGAAGGAAATTCAGCAGAACTTCCCTATTCGTACTGGAGAAACAGCCTTTCTATTCCTCCAACATTTTATTAAGATGCTCAAAGTCGGTGGTAGGGCAGCTGTAGTCATCAAGAATACTTTTCTCTCCAATACCGACAATGCTTCTGTCAGTCTACGTAAGCTCCTTTTGGAAAGTTGCAATGTACATACGATACTCGATTGTCCTGCGGGCACATTCCAGGGAGCAGGAGTAAAAACGGTAGTGTTGTTTTTCGAAAAAGGGATGAGAACCCAGAAAATATGGTTCTATCAGCTCGACCCCAATCGTAATTTGGGCAAGACCAACCCACTTAACGACTCAGACCTTGCGGAGTTCGCTGCAATGCGGGCAAGCTTAGCCGAATCGTCAAAGTCTTGGAATATAGACGTTAATAGTATTAACCAAATAACATTTGAACTTTCGGTGAAGAATCCAAATAACGCCGAGATAGTGATCCATCGTAGCCCTATTGAGATTATTAATGAAATGGCTGCATTAGATGCACAAAGCGATGAGGTTCTGACTAATATCCGGAGGCTGCTATGAAGCAAGGTTGGAACACAAAGAAACTAGGTGATGTTTGCGACTTTTTGAATCGCGGTATCTCGCCCAAATATCTAGAAAATGGTGGTGTTTGCGTACTCAATCAAAAGTGCATTCGTAACCATCAGATTAACTATGAGCTTTCGCGGAGACATGATTTGTCTTCAAAGAAGGTGGCTGATGAGCGTTTTATCCAATTAGGTGATGTACTTATTAACTCTACTGGAACCGGTACCCTTGGCCGTTTAGCACAGGTTTGCGAAGATCCCATCGAGCCAACAACAGTTGATTCGCACATTACGATAGTAAGACCAAAAAAAGCGCTATTTCATCTTGATTTTTTCGGCTATATGCTTGTCGTAATAGAAGACTCCATTAAAGAAGCCGGCGAAGGTTGTGGAGGTCAAACCGAGCTAGCTCGTTCTATCTTGGCTGAAAAATTCCTTGTGAGTTATCCAGAATCGATCTTCGAGCAGCAGCTAATTGCTGCCAAATTAAATGCGCTTGCCATAGAAACCCAGTGCCTAGAATCCATCTATGAACGCAAGCTTACTGTACTAAAGGCATTAAAAAAATCGCTACTTACCCACGCCTTCTCCGGTAGCTTATAGGACAGCCAATGAACGAAGCTGAAACCAGAGCAGAACATATTGATCCCGCACTAAAAGCTGCTGGTTGGGGGGTTATTGAGGACAGCAGAATCTTGCGCGAGTATCGCATTACTCCAGGACGCATAGAAGGTCATGGACGGCGAGGCAAAGGGCTTACTGCTGATTACGTGCTGGTCTACCGTAACCACAAGTTGGCCGTTATCGAGGCTAAATCATGGGATGAAGAGCTGACAGAAGGCGTTGGTCAAGCCAAAGATTATGCTTCAAAGCTGGCACTCCGATTCGCCTATTCTACCAATGGCCAAGGTATCTATCGCATCGACATGGAAACAGGGAAAGAAGGCGAGGAGCTTTGTTATCCCTCACCCAATGAACTATGGAAAATGACCTTTGCTAAGGCGAATGCATGGCGTGATCGCTTTGCTGAAGTGTCTTTTGATGACAAGGGCGGTTCGCATCAAGGCCGATACTATCAGGACAATGCTGTTGAAGGGGTTATGGAAGCCGTTGCACATAATAAACAACGCATTTTGCTCACACTAGCTACCGGTACCGGTAAAACGTTTATTGCATTTCAAATCGCTTGGAAACTGTTTCACAGCCGTTGGAATTTGGGTCGTGAGCCGTCACGTCAACCACGTATTCTCTTTCTTGCAGACCGGAATATTCTCGCTGATCAGGCTTACAATGCCTTTTCATCTTTTCCTGAAGACGCATTAGTGCGTATTGATCCGAAAGATATCAACAAGAAAGGCAAAGTGCCGAAAAATGGCAGCTTGTTCTTTACTATTTTTCAGACCTTTATGAGTGGGCCTTTAAAAGATGGCCAGCCATCTCCCTATTTCGGAGAGTACCCACCGGACTTTTTTGATTTCATTATTATTGATGAATGTCATCGAGGTGGTGCAAAGGACGAAAGTAACTGGCGCGGAATCCTAGAGTATTTTTCTCCAGCAGTACAACTTGGTCTCACTGCAACGCCCCGGCGCAAGGATAATGTGGATACCTATGAGTACTTCGGAGAACCTGCCTATATTTATTCGCTCAAGGAAGGCATCAACGATGGATTCCTCACACCATTCAAGGTGAAGCAGATTTCTACTACTCTTGATGAATACGTCTATACACCCGACGATCAATTGATCGAGGGCGAAATTGAGCCAGGAAAGCGTTACATAGAGTCCGACTTTAACAAAAACATCGAGATCAAAGAGCGTGAAAGGAAGCGCGTAGAGATTTTCATGAAACTGATCAATAAGAATGAGAAAACGCTTGTATTTTGTGCCTCACAAGGTCATGCACTGGCAGTGCGCGATCTTATCAATCAGATAAAGGGGAGCAGAGATCCGAATTACTGCCAACGGGTAACTGCGAGCGATGGAGCTCTGGGCGATCAACATCTTCGCGATTTTCAGGACAATGAGAAAGCTATTCCAACCATTCTCACTACTTCTCAAAAGCTATCGACTGGCGTAGATGCTCGTAATATCCGCAACATAGTCCTCATGAGGCCAATCAACTCCATGATTGAATTCAAGCAGATCATTGGACGCGGAACACGCCTATATGATGGTAAGGACTACTTTACGATTTATGATTTTGTAAAAGCACACCATCACTTCCAAGACGAGGAGTGGGATGGGCCGCCGAAAACAGATGACCCATGTTCGGAATGCGGATTCCAATCTTGTGAATGCGAGTGGAAGTCTCCGCAGCCGAGTTCTGCGTGGAGTTTTAAAGAATCTATGGAGGAATCTTGCTCTATCTGCAATCAGCTCGACTGTGTATGTAAGAAGAAAACAAGAGTTAAAGTAAAACTCGCTGATGGTAAAGAGCGCACTATTCAGCACACGATAGCCACTACGTTCTGGCATACTGACGGGACTCCGATGTCTGCGCAACAATTTATGGAACTACTTTTCGGAAAACTACCTGAATTTTTCAAGAATGAGGGGGAACTCCGCGCGTTGTGGAGCCGGCCAGATACGCGGAAGAAGCTCTTACAAGGGCTTGCTGAGAAAGGTTTTGGTAGCGGGGAACTTGCAGCGATGCAGAAGATCATTAACGCTGAGAAGAGTGATTTGTTCGATGTATTGGCTTATGTGGCCTATGCCTTACCAACACAAACCCGTGAAGAACGTGCGACAAGGGCTCAGGTCATCATCAGCGAGCAATTCAATAACAACCAGCAGGTATTTCTTAACTTCGTGCTATCACATTATGTTAGCGTTGGCGTTGGAGAGCTGGACCAGGAAAAGCTAGTTCCTTTATTGCGGCTCAAGTATCACAATTCCATCACTGATGCCGTTATCGAGCTTCAAATGCCGACTGATGAGATTAGCAAAGTATTTACGGGCTTCCAGAAATACCTCTATCAGCAAACAGAGCATCGGATGCTGTCTAAGCATTGAAGCAAAGACTCTTATGTCGAAAAGTAATTTAGGGTATTCTCAAAAAATGCCAGAATTATCTAACATTGCTCTTTTTGAGGATAAGTGAGAAAGATTCGGATTTACTGCGACACTGGTGCCGATATTTCAAAGTTAAAAACCACAGTTCCTCAGTGTGAATTTTACCAATTTCCATATGACTCTCCAGATAGGCCAAAAAAACCACTCCTGCTTGCGATGCCTTCTGGGGCTCAATGGAGAGACTGCCATGCTGCTTGGGAAGAATTTTCTGAGGTTACTTGGGATGACTTTAAGGAAAGTGATCTATATCACCAAATCAAAGCTGTTATTGGCATTGGACCTGAGAATCGAAGGGACGTTTTACATTTTGATTCTGCATACAAAACAGGATGCCAAATTTTTCTCACCTCGGACAAGGGTCATATTTGGTTGAAAAAGATTGCATTAGAGTCGATTACGAAGATCAAAACCTTTTGTACCCCATTTGAGCTCAAAGAGATTTTAGAACATTTAACAAGCTTAAACCTGGCTGAAAGTTATGAAAATCGCGATACTCCTTCTTCCTCAATCTAGGATGCAATCCCAGGTAAAATCTTTAACTTTGAAAGAGTAAACCCTTTCTTACAGTCTTTTTATCAATATTAAGCGTGGTAGCAATGGCCTCATTTGACATTCCCAGCGTTTTTAATTCCTTGATTTTTGGTGCTAATATTTGATAAATCGGCAGGGATTGGTGACATGAAATTTTGACCTGCATGGAGATTTGGGAAGAGGTACGAATTGGTCCCTCCTTCGTCCGTATTTTTTTTTGAAAAAATTCGGAAGAGAGCAAGCCAACAGTTTGGCTTGCGAGTAGGGTGAGAAGCGAGCAGCGATGTTTTGCGTAGTAAAACAGACGCGAGAGGTCCGAAGGACGAGAGCGAAGCGATCGCTTTAAGGAGAATCCTACCTCTTCCGTATTTTTTTTGTAAAAAATCGGAAGAGAGCAAGCCAACCTTCTTCGACGTCAACTCTAATCTCTGATCGATTTACACTAGGCCTAGGCTTTTCCCTAGTAATAGGATTGGTTCATTTTCCAACGTGAATTTTATCTGAGCAATTTCTTCCTTAGATGGTTGATGATCGGGCTTTTGTTCCATCAACATTTTAGTCGCAAGATTGATCCGCGTTTCTAAATTATCTTTCTTTGCTTTCAACAAGGCTTTAAAGCTTTCTTTATTCAGCTCGGAAGGCCCTTTTTTTTCATGAACAAAGGTTGAATAGAGATGTTGCAAGGCTTGCAATATCGTTTTATGAGAGATGAAAGAGGCCCTTGACTCATGCTCTTTCCGTTCATGTATGTTAAATTGCTCGTTGATTGCTTCCCAAAATAGTTGTTCAGGAGGAGCACTTGCCTGTCTTTTAGGAATAAAGGCAGGATACTCCATATCTATGAATGCGATCGCAAGCTCTTCTAATCCTTGCCGATCTGTTGGGGGTAGCATAGTTCTAGAAAATTCCATCAATGCATCTGAGGCGGCAATGCCGGCTCTTCTGTAGGCTTTTCCAATCGCAGAACAGACGTGGGCATGATAAAAGTCATGGTAGGCAAAATCGTACCATGGAGCGAGATATCCATCGGCTTTATCAGGACAGCGATTGCTCTTATATTTGCTGGGAACAGACGTCATCATATCTCGGGTATCTGTCAAACCGCACTCGCGGATTTGCTCTATTGAAGAAAGATAAAGGCGGGGGGTGATTTTAACCGGCTCATCATATTGGGCGTTTAGAAAAGCTTGCATCATTCCAACAGAAGGAACAATCCGCATAGTTTGTCCCTTGTGTGGCGTACGATTGAAGACGTTGAAATGAGCATTTTTTTTGATCGCTTGGGATACCGTTTGGTCTTCAGCTTTTTGGATATCGGGAACTAATAGGAATTGCTGCTCTGATTTTGGCAATTGTCGCATTTGTTCAAGGAATTTTACATATTTGTTTCCTTCCAAATACTCAAAATTATCAATGCTCCTTTTAAATGTTTCTTTCAATAAGGGTTCGGCTAGGGGATTTACTTGGTCATTTTGAAATAAGGGAATTGTCTCAATAACTTGGCTGTTCTTATCATGAAATTGATAAGCACTCCAAAAATTGAGTGCTGTAGCTGCTTGCATTTCTCCATTTTTTTGGTCCAGCCACTCACATTGGAGCGCTGATAGTACTAAAAAAGGGAAATCATCTTTGAAAAGTACAGAATTATTGGGAGCATTTCGAAAGTCAAAGGAATCTAAAGTTTCGATAATGGAAAGGGCCTGAGTGTGTATATCATGAGTTACATTTAAAACCTTATTTTCAATATACCAGTCATTCTCACTCTCATTCCAAGCAAACAAAGAATTATCTTCTCTCCTTTCAAATTGAAGTGGAGTACCAAAAAAGCTATGAGGAGGTCCGCTCATCTGCTCATATTGCTTGTGCCCATCTTGCCGAAAGGCCATTCTCATTAACATCGCCATTCGCAAATTAACTGGAGGTGGCACATCTTCTTGCTCCATGTTATAAGCCTGAGCTCCTGGAGTGTATGTGTACAAAAGTTCTTTACCGGCTTGAACCATCGAACTTAAAAAACCAGTCACTTTTGGAAATGTCATAATTGCCTCTTTTATTAAATGTAAGTAACTATTTTATCAAATAAAATATTTAATATCAATTAATTGTAAACAATTGAACATAAAGCATTTAAAAAGAGGGGTGTTAGCAAAACTTATGGATAGTGGAAAGATCCATGAGGCGGGGGGTGCCGCCTAGGCACAAAAGGGCAGTTTTAATGACAAAGACTAAATTCTTCCCACCAAATACCGATCTCTATAAAATAGAACCTTTATGAAAAAACTCATCCAAGGAATTGTTGATTTTAGAAAAAATCTCACTCAGGACAAGCGGGAGCTTTTTGCTAAGCTAGCGCTGGGGCAAAAGCCCGATTCCCTTTTCATCGCTTGCTCGGATAGCCGGGTTGTTCCCAATCTCTTTGCTTCGACGAACCCAGGCGACCTGTTTGTGCTCCGTAACATCGGTAATTTAATTCCCCCTGTTACGGCGCCTCTGCAAGACAATAGCGCTTCAGCCGTACTCGAGTTTTCTGTTTTTACGCTCGGAGTTAAGGATATTATTGTCTGTGGCCACTCCGAATGCGGCGCCATCCAAGCGCTGGTGGAAGGAGTGGAGGCGGGATGCTGCCCCCATGTCTCTTCTTGGCTCAAATACGGTGAAGAGTCGGTAGAATTGGTCAAAAAGGGGCTCATTCTCGACCCCAAGCTCTCCAAGCATAATCAGATCTCCCAAGTCAATGTTCTCCAGCAGATGGAGCATGTAAAGAGCTACCCATTCATTGAGGAGCGCATAAAGCAAAAAAAACTGCGCGTGCATGGCTGGTGGTTCGACATTGCGCAGGCCGATGTCTATTGCTATGAGCCGAGTGTGAATAAATTTGTGCTCATCGACGAAAATGAAGCGAAAATGATCTTGGAACGATGAAAAAGAGATGTCCCTGGGCGCAAGGCGCCCTCTACGAACAGTACCATGATACCGAGTGGGGAGTGCCTGTTCACGATGATCGAAAGCATTTTGAGTTTTTAGTGCTCGAAGGAGCGCAAGCGGGCCTGAGCTGGCTCACGATTCTGAAAAGGCGGGAAGGATACCGCAAGGCGTTTGCGGATTTCGACCCCGCTGTTGTTGCTAAATTTGATCAGAAGAAGATCGAAGAGCTGATGCTCTATGAGGGGATCATTCGAAACCGCCTTAAAATTACATCGTGTGTCAGCAATGCCAAGCTCTTTTTGGATATTCAGAAGGAGTGGGGGAGTTTTGATAAGTACATTTGGTCATTTGTGAAGGGTAAGACGATTTGCAACGCGAGAAAGACAATCAAAGAAGTTCCTCCCAAAACCCCTGAGTCAACGCTTTTAAGCAAAGACCTGCAGAAAAGAGGATTTAAATTTGTCGGACCGACCGTCATGTATGCGCATATGCAAGCGACTGGTCTCGTCAATGATCATCTCATCGACTGTCCTTGCTACAAGAGATGGGAGGTCTACATCATTCGAGCCGAAAATGGAAAGCTCTATACGGGTATTACGAACGATTTGGAGCGCCGCTTTGCCGACCATCAAAAAGGGAAAAAAGGGGCTAAATTTTTTCGCATCTCTGGGGCTAAAGAGATTGTCTATAGGGAGTCTCATCCCGATCGATCTGCGGCATCGAAGCGGGAGGCTGAGATTAAAAGCTTTAGTCTTCAAGAAAAATTAAATTTGTGCTAAAGTTTCTTCTTCTTGAAGGAGAAATATGAAAATACCGTCTGATTCGCTTTTTCGTTCTATCCCGGGTGGTCACTACACCATAGGGGCCCTAGTTGGTTTGGTGGCCTTGATTACAGCTGTTTTTCTCAAACGAAGGTGGGATAATTCTGGAGTTTCTCAGAATTCTCCCCTACGCATTGACTCTGGGTTAGAAAAAAAGTCTAAAGAGAAGCCAGCGCGCGCTCCAACAGAGACAGTTAAAGTTTTCAAGATGGGCGAAGAAGGCAGGGTGGGGTTTGACTTCAGAGACTTTTCGAAAATAACTAAAAAAGGATTGTTCACTACCCATGATAGACCTTGTTGGGATTTTGCTACAGATAGCGGTACAGAGATCTCCAATATTTATTATAAATATTTCAGTTTTGTTAAAATAAACAAAAACGAAATTGTTTTAAAAGAAACTAGAAAAGAACCTCAATCGTATCAAGTAGAGAATGATATTAGTCTTTTTGACCTAGATTCAGCTAATCTTGTGACAGCAAGTGGAAATGGGGAAATTACCATTATTAATAGGGGTAGCCGGCAATTAAATAGTTGTAAAATCTCTGGTGAGATTCTTCATGTTAAAATTGTGCTTAGCAGCCTTATTATAATAACGAAAAAAGGGATTGTCGCATTGTCTCTAGGTTTGAAAGAGCAGTGGAGATATCCATTAAAGGGAGAAGGCATCTTATCGGCAAAAGCCTATTATGATTATAAAGATAAGTTTGTTTTGCTTGAAAGGGAAGATAAAATTGAGGTGGGTAAAATAGATGATTCTAAGGATTCCCAAAATCTTTATCCGTCAGAAAATTTTGACAAACCGGCTGCATGTAAAGGTCCCTGTCAGACTCTTTTAACCGAAAAGTTTATCTTTTTAGTCCCTGAAGGCCAGCAGATGATTTTTCAGTTGGATCATTCGGGTAAAGTTCTAAGCAGATTAGAAGCATCTGAGCCTGTTCAAGATCTTCAATGGGATGATGGAAAATTGTATGCTACAGGTACCAATAAGGGATTTATTTGGGATTTAAGTAAATGATGATTAGGCAAGTGATCTTCGATATTGGCGGGGTGATGTTAGAGTGGACGCCTGAGGCGTACATCAAAGAGCTATTTCCGGAAAAACCACCGCTCGATTTTCTGCAGGTGGTTTATTCGCTTTTTTGGGTTGGGTATGATGGAGGGCTCTATTCTAGAGAGGAACTACTACAGCAGCTGCCAGAGCACTTTGACAAAGATCGTTTCTCCCATTTTCTGAATCGTCTCGCATCGGTGTTAAGGCCAATTCCCGGGATGGCCGATCTATTTCTTGATTTAAAACGCAAGGGCTACGAGATCTATATCTTGTCCAACATGCCTCGAGAAATGGCCCATGAGCTAAATGAGCTCCACCCGTTTTTAAAAGAGGCCCATGGGGGCGTCTTTTCCTATGAAGTAAATAGCATCAAACCGATGCCGCATATCTATGAAGAGCTTCTGAAAAAATATCCGATCGAGCCGGCTAAGGCAGTTTTTATCGATGATGTTCCTGTCAACCTGCGTACGGCAAAGAGCATGGGGATTCGGGGGATCCATTTTCAAAACCCTGACCAAGTCAAGCAAGCTCTCGCTGATATGGGCGTTGAATTATAATTTTGCTCAATTTACAATCCTTTTACAAAGATTTTATGAGCATCTTGATCGCACTCATAGCTTTTCTGTGTCCTCTAGGGGCTTTCGCTTCAGGAGCTGTCGTGACTCCTACGCTTCTAGAATTCCTCAAAGAAATGAAAATTCAGCACGATGGAACTCTTCCGTCCATGGTGGATGCGACGCTCGCCGCTGGATGGATGCGCCCTCTGCAAGTCGAGAGATGGCAGATTCCTGACTTGAATGTTGAGCAAAGAGGTGTTGTTCTTTCCTATGCCGCAAAGATGGGTCTTTTTGAGCCGAGATATCCCGAGCAAAAGCATTATGATTATGCCATCGTTATGGGCGGAGCGACCTTTCGGATGGAAAGGCGCATGAAATTCTTAAAAGAAATCTGGGATAAGGGCACCCGTTTTGATCGCATTGTTGTGCTTTCCGGAGAGCGTCCTTTGGACCCCGCGGTAGAAAAAATACCTGACGGGTGTAAAACTGAGACAGAGGCGGCGCATGCGATGTGGAAGACTAGGGATTTTCCGGCGGAGCTTAAGGGTCTTCCTGTAACGTTTATCGATACTCCGATGATTGCGGTATTTGGGGGCAAAAGACGTCCAGGGACAGCTGATACGATCACTAAATGGATTAAAACCCACCCGAAGCCCGGCTCTTGCCTCATCATCACCAATCAACCTTATATCAATTACCAAGCTGCTACGATACGATTGCTATTACCGAAGGGGTTTACGTTGGAAGCGTCCGGAGCGGGCGCCGTTCCTGCAGAAACCAATGCGGCTGACATATTAGATTCAATTGCACGCTGGCTCTATCAAGAGGGTCAGCATCCCAAAAACACCAAACGATAGGCCTTTTATGACTAAAGTAAATACCTCTTTCTGGACCTCGTTTCCCTCGATGCCTCGCATATCTCTTCCAGCTGGACGCTATACCGTTTTAGCCGCGGGCGCTGTTATCACCGGCGTGGCAATAGTCGCGATATGGCATATGGTGCGAGGAAAAATGGCTCACTCTGCAGAACGAAAAACTTTTAGCGGCACAAAGCCTCCTGCCTTAGATTTTTACCAAAAACTCAAAAAAGCCTTGAATCAACCATGTGCTCCTGAAGAGTACCCTGGAAATTTAGCGGGTTCGACTTTTGTAAAAGTCAGCTGCGAGCCAACTGGAGTTTCTCTCATTGGGGATAAAGCAGCTTATTATTTACATTTATCTGGAAAATCAAAAAACAGCATCTCGCCATTGGGCTCTAACGATCCCCTTAACATCATATCGATCGATGGATTAGCGAAGTACTGGGCGAGTACCAGAAATAACTGTATCTATGGAATAGAGGGCTGTGCTGACATTAAAGTGCCGGGTCAAATTGTTCAGGTTGCGAATGGGCAGGAGCATATCTATGTCGCGACAAGTGGAAATCAGGTGTTAATCTATCCTAAATCTAAAGAGGCGCAAAAGGGGCCTTCCCGAACATTAACCTTAAACGGTGAGCCTATAGCTCTTATGGAGTATAAGCAACAGTCTGGAATAAAAGATCTGTTTGTTGTGACCACAATGGGGTTTCAATGCTACCGCAATGTTAATGACCCTCGGTCTAGTGGAGGCAGTTTCACCCGATGGCCCAATGCTTATAAAGGATACGCACAAATGTTCGTGGGGAAAGATGATGAGCCAATGCTTTTTTGGGCTTCCGATTATAAATCTGACCTCCGATCCTGTTTGGACTTAAAAATAACCAAAACATTTAATGAGAAGTCACTCAAGTTTCCTGTTTTCTTCCGCGGTACTCATTTTATCGCTGGTGAAAAGGGTGTGTATGTGGATGGTTCTTCTTTGAAGGGAGAGCTTTCTTGCCAGCATCCCATCCTCGGTTTATCGATCGTGGGCGATCAACTATACGCCTTTGGACCTAATCAATTTACTAAGTGGGATTTTTCATCCCCGGATCATCTCGTGGACAAGGTGTGAGATATTCGACGCAAAGTCGGGGACTTCTAAGCGGCAAAACGGCTCGGGGTATTTCAGAAGCGAAGGGATAAGCATGTGGAGTTGGCGGATGTCGGTGAAGGCCATTCCGAGCTTGTGCTTCTCAGTGAAGGGGATGTTGAACGTTTCCCACCACAGATGACGTGCGGTCGCACGGGGTGTGTTGTCGAGCAGAAGGGGTTTGCCGAGATAGATCGCTTCGTTCACCGTGCAAGAGCCGGTTTTGGTGATGATGAGATCGGAGACGGCCATGAGCTCGAGAATATCAGGCGTGTAGCCATGGACGTGTACGACGAGGCCAGAGGGAAGGAGATAAGATCGATGGCCGATGCAGGTGGCTGATCGGGCTAGAAGAAGGGAGCTGATTTTCTGGGCTAGGGCTTCATTTTGGCCGACACAGACGTTGAACTGCAGTAGCAGGTCATGCTGCTTGGGTTTTAGCTTGATGAGCTCTTTGACATGATCATGGAGGAGATTGCCGCCGAGTGCTCCCATAATGAGGGTGACGGTTCGGTGGTTCATGCTGAGGCCAAACTTTTCTTTCAGTTGTGCTATCTCTTGGGGCTTGTAGTTTTTCATGCAGGCGGTACGCACAGGAAAACCTGTGATGGCCACTTGCGACGGCCCAAATTTAGCTTTTTTAAATGTGGCTTTGCGGATCTCAGGGTCTTCATAGGCCAGAGCAATTTTGACATTGTTTAAAATCGGTTTTCCTTCAAATCCTTGAACAAACGTCGAGCCGTCGAGATCGGTGGGAATCAGCAGGAATGGAATGCCATATTGATCGCAGATGTGGGCGATGGGATAGTTCACAAACGGCGTTGCCGAGATGACGAGATCGGGGCGGGGCTTGTTTTGCAGAAAGAGAGTGAAGGCTTTTTCAATCGGGTTTTGCTTCCAGCATTTGATGCCATAGGAGGCCATCCAATGGATGAACCGGTTTTTATGGCGCTTTAAGAAGAAGTTGTAGAGGTCCTCGCCTGTGAACCGACCCTTGGTGAGGCGGTTGAGAGGATCGAGGGGTTTTAGAATCTCGGAGATAACGTTGACGATCTCGACCTCATAGTGTGGCGAGAGGATGGCCTTGAGAGACTCTCCAGCCGTTTTGTGTCCTCCTCCTCCATGACTAATGAGGATGAGGATACGAGGCTTCGCGGCGGGCTTGTGCGATGGCAATAGCATGCTAAATTTTTTCTATAGCGATTTTCCTCTTTTTGTACTATTGTTTCTGAAAAAAGGAGCTCTTTTATGAAAATTCGAAGTGTTTTTGCCACCTTATTGATGCCTCTTTTCCTCTGGTCGGGCGAAATAATCACACCGACGCTTCTCGATCTTTTGAAGACGATGGAAGTTTCTCACGATGGAACGCTGCCGTCTATTGTGCAAGCGACGCAAGCGAAGTGGCTTCGCCCTGCGAACAAAGAACGGTGGGAAGTCGATGAACTCTACGCTGATAAGCGTGAAGAAATTCTCAGCGCTGCGGATAAACTCGGATTTATTCAGGAATACGCGCCTCAAAAAAAGCACTACGATTATGCGATTGTACTTGGAGCAGCGACGGGCAGGATGGCCAAAAGGGTCGATCATTTGGCGGAACTGTACCTGAAAGGGATACGTTTTGATCAAGTTGTGGTGCTCACGGGAGCTCGCCCCCTCGATCCAAAAGTCGATACTCTATTCGAAGGATGTGCCACCGAATCCGATGCAATCCGCGTGATCTGGAAAGAGGCCAATTTGCCGGAAGGAATGCGCACTATTCCTGTCACATTTGTCGATACTCCGATGATCAAGACAGCGAAAGGTGAGCGCCGTCCTAACACCACAGATACGATAGTAGATTGGATGTCGAGATCTCCCAAGGTGGGCTCATGTTTGGTAATCTCGAATCAGCCCTATGTGCGTTTTCAAGATGCAACTGTACGCGCGGTATGCCCTCAGTTTAGCATTGAGACGGTAGGCAAAGGCGCCATAGCCGAAAATCAAAAGAGCGTCGATATCATCGATAGCATTGCGAAGTGGCTCTATGGAGAAAATCTCATCGTAAGTAAGAAATGAACGTTCAAGGTATTTCCTCAAGTGTCTTCGATGTTGGAAAGTATGCGCTGGGCGCTATAGCCGCCCTGCTGCTTTATAAAATCTATAGAGTTTATACCGCGATCTGGCAGCGACCAACGGGTAATTATGATTTCATGAAAGATATCTACACAGTGGAGCCCTGGCGTATTTCCACAGTAGAGTTTAGGAAGAGTTTCAATCATAAGACGTTTTTGGCAGGAGACAAGATTGTCTGTATAGAGGGAAGCAAAGTCGAAGAGTTCAAAATCGATCCCCATCCTTACTTGCTCTCTGGCAAAGTAAAAAAATGTGCAGAAAAAATTTTAGACCTAGAAATCCAAGCGCATCCATCTTTAATCCATGTCGATCGATGGGGGATTAGCTGGTGGGAAGCGGGCAAGATGTACCGTAGTCCTTATGGACCTGGTCTTAAGAGTTATTCTTTGCCTACAACACCTTTCGCAATAGCTTACGATCCTACAGAAGTCTTGATAGGATCGAGAGGTGAAATCGAAAAATGGGATATGAATGATACCGATCCCCGTATGGAAGTGGATAGAAATGTGGAGTTCTCAAGAGGTGCTCCAATCACGTTGCTGAAGAAATTTCAAGAGAATGATCAAACTTATCTTTTTATCGTGCGTGGCCATTCTTTCGAGATATGGAACAGAAGTCGTGACACTTGGAAAGAATCGTTTACTTATTCAGGAACGCAAACATCCAACATAACAGCTTGTACCTTCGCAGAAGGGAAGTTGTTTATTGCAAGGGACAAAACCATTGATGTCTGGAAGGTGAGAGAAAAAAGCGGGATGGAGCAGGTCTTAAGTGTTTCTCATATGATCACCGATCTTGGCTATAGTGATGGTCGGCTTTTTGCGGTGGGCGATAAGCTAACGGTTTGGGACTTTCGGCGTTCAAATCTGCCAGGACGTATCGATCAAATATGGGATAGAATTTTACGGCTCCTCAGATAATGCAGACTCGAGGAAAGCTGGAAGAACTGCTAAGATGTATGATGTAAAGGATGAACTTTGGATATGAAGTTCAATGCCCACTCACCAATTGCATCATCGTCATCTATTAAGTAACGCTCATTTTCAAGGGCTTCTGCGAGCTCGTCAATCGGAATATCTTTATCATAAAATTTATCTAGTAGTTCTTTGAGTTTAGCGACATCTGGGTTAGCAAGAGAAAGAAAAGCCTGTTGCTTTAAAAGTTCGCCTGCGCAGGCGATTGCCGCGGTCACGACGTCATCGTATTTTTGCGTCCATTTATCTGCATTACCTACAATGTTTTGAGTGTGAGGTAGGTAGTAGGAGCGTTGCACATTTTTGGTATCTTTATGTTGCACATGCGAAAGCGAATCTACTGGATGGTGAGTGACGTGGAGCAGGAATTGTTTTGCTGATATGGCTCCTCTTGGAATCATTGGCATCGTTTCTAATGCTTTGCAAAAAGACATAAGGCCAAGAGAAACAGAGAGCATCAAAATGTAGTTAGAAAAAATAGAGGCCGGGTCAACAGAGGCTTCTTTACCAAATAACAATATAACCAATGGAACGAGAAATTGTTTAATGGGCTGTGGAGCCTGAATGTGTCCGAGGCGCATTAAAGCCAGGCAATCATTAGCTAAATCGATATCGGTTTTACCAAACTGTGTTTTTATGCTATTCCATCTTTTCTCAACGGAGTCTTCCTGGGGTTTGCTAGAAAAATAGACTAGGTCGGTTCTGGAGGTTGTCCCTGTGACAGGAAATTGCAAGCGGCGTGCAATGGCTCCATCTGTTTCTCTTGTTAAGATTTCTAAAACACAGATTCCATCGAGCTCCCACTCAATTTGGTAGATTATTGGAGAGCTAAGCGTGAAGGTTTCCGTTGAGTATTTTAGAAACAAATCCAAGATATGTTGATATCTATCAAAAATTTCGGGTAAATTCTCGACTGAATGGGCGTCGACTATTTTCTGTCTTTCCTCTTGTTTGAGGCTTAAAGGATCGAAATCGATCAAAGGCTTGGTTGCAATGGTTTGTGCTAAGAGAGGAAGGACGGACTTCAAGTAGCGGTGAATGACATCTGCTCTATTATCGAAAGCAGCCAAAACATATTCTTTATTTTTCGGTCGAACTCTGCGAAGTGCCTTAGCCCATTTGTTACACCATCTATCGATCCCAAAAAACCAATCATAGAAATTTAAAGGGTTGAAAAATGTTTGAATTTTTAGGTGTTTTACAAATTTAGAATAAAATACAAAGTGTACTTTTGAAGAGAACGGGTATAACAGACCTGATAGCTTTTTTTGAATTTGCAAGGCTAATTTTTTAAAAGGGTCCGGAGGCTCCGTTAATTCATCGACATCTTGAGAAAAGGCATCATCGATTTCAGTTTGTGTAGGAAATGTATTAGATGGAGAAATCAAGCAAAGCTTAGGAGGATTTTTGCTTTTGCGTAAGATGGCGGGTAGTCCCTGATAAAATTCCCCTTTCTGCAAATCTACAAGAGGAACATCCTTCGCGTCTGTAAATCTGCAACGGACAATCAGGGCCCCAGCCTGCTGCACAGTGATGCCTCCCAGGGACATATTTGATAAAATTTGTGGGTCCAATATTTTCGTCTGTGTGATGCGAAATTGTAGTGCTTGCCTGGAGCTTCTATATTCTATGCATTTAAGAATTTCATAAATTTTTATGGCGGTAGTTTCGTGCGAGAATATTGTTATTAATTTACTTTTTACCTCAGGATGATTGATTGTGCTGCTGTTGATGGTGTTATCTGGATGAAGAAATTGATGTTCTTTTAATTTTTGCAGAGCGAGGTTTTTGTTGATGGATATATAACGCAAATCTCCTTCGGAAATTTTGCCTGCATAAGCTGAGTACTGTGGAGACGAGTGGATTTCGGAGAGGGTTTTATTTCGTATGCATTGTATAACGCAAGAGTTACCGGTAGTGAGATCTGCGAAGCTTGTAATCCTCAGGCTGAATCTACAAACTTGTTGCGTAGTTTGTTGTAATGCTTGAAAAAAGCTCTGGGATTTTTGCTGGATATAGGGGTGAGTTAGATAATGTTGGCCCAGCCGGAATAAGCGCAAAAAATTTTGTTGGTCTCTTTCGATAGATTTGGGAGGAGGGGTATGCGATAGAGCAGGGGCTATAAGGGTAATTTTTATGGGATTTTCTGGAGACGTAACTACACTCATTTTGACCTCTTGGAGAGAGAATAAATTTTATATGTTAGAAAAAATTAAGGGAATGAAATTTTAGCTTTCTTTCTCTAAAGGCATAATCCGGACCTTCTCTATCGAGCGATCATCTGAGCTGAGAATTTCGAGATCAAATTCATCATGATGCAGCCGCCATCCTTTCGTAGGTATGGCCCCCGCGGTATGAAAGATGTAGCCTCCGAGGGTGTCGTACTCGGGACTGTGGGGGATGAGGATGCCGAGTTCTTTTTCGATGTCGAGGATGGTCATGCGGCCATCGACGATCCATCCGCCGGCGGGCAGGACGGAGTAGAGCGATTCGGGCTCAACGTCGTATTCGTCAGCGATTTCGCCGACGAGCTCTTCTAAAATGTCTTCGATCGTCACGATTCCTTCGGTACCGCCGTATTCGTCGACGACGATGGCGATGTGGATTTGCTTGGCGCGGAACTCTTGGAGGAGTTTGGAGATTTTTTTGGTCTCGGGTGAGTAGAGGACCGGTTTGATGAGGTTTTTGATGGTTTCGTGTTTGGCATGGCCATTGTGGACGTAGGCGGAGAGGAGATCTTTGTAGAGAAGAACGCCGACAATATGGTCGATGTTTTCTTCATAGATCGGAATGCGGCTGTAGCCTTCTTTGATGAAAATACTGGCCGCTTCTTGGATGGTCGTCTCTTCGGGAAGGCAGAGAACGTCGATGCGGGGGACCATGACTTCGCGGGCGATCCGCTCCTTGAACGAGGCGACAGAGAGAATCAGTTTGCGCTCATCGGTTTCGAGTTGGGGAAGGTCGGATTCATAGAGAACTTCGAGGATTTTATCGCGCAGAGTCGAGGGTTTTTCAGTTTCTGTCCCGCGTTTGGGAAATAAAGCATGGACGAGCTTGAAGAAGAGAGCTGTGACGGGTGAGAAAAGGGTGAGGAAAACCGAGGCGATGGGAGCAAAAAGACGAAAGGTCAGGGCAGGAGTTGCCATGGCAAGGAGCTTGAGGAGGAGCTCGGCGATCAGGGAGAGTAAAACGATCGTAAGACCGATGATGACGACCCAGAACGTGTCGAGGGTATAGCCACTTGTCTCGATGACTTTGAAAGCGTGTTTGAACGGGCCGCGAACGAGCAAGAAAAAGATGGCCAGCGCTGCATAGGCTAGATGTAGAACATGCTTGCTGAAGCTTAATGTGAAAAAGAGTCCTTCCCATGTCGCCTTACCAAAGAGAGGGCGAAGCAGATATTGGAAGAAAAAGAGTTTGCGGTGTTTTTTGAACTCTTCCTTCGAGGCAATTCTTCCCATCTGCATGAGCGCCGTTGTCATCGCGGCCAGCACTGCAGCGCCAAGGAGGAAAAGAAGGGCTAAGAAGAGCGTTGCAAGAGACATCGTTTTGCTTTAGCTTTTTTCAGCAGGCGATTTTGAGCGCGCTGCATTTTTATTCTGTCACTTCTTTGGATATCGTCATAGCCTAAAAGATGCAAGAGGCCATGAATGACGTAGAGGGAAGTTTCTCGGTAGGGATGGCGAGGATCATACTCTTTGGCGACTTGGGGACAGACGAAGATTTCTCCTAGGATATCACCACCCATGGGAAAGGTAATACAGTCGGTGGGGGAGGGATCATCAAAAAATTGATCGTGGAGCTGAGAAATTTTTTTCTTTCCGACAAAATGGATGACAACTTCTGTCTCCCGGTCTTCTAAGACAAGCTCTACGAGCTTTTTAACAGAAGAGCGGGAGATCGAAAGATCCTTTTGGCGGTTGAAAATAGAGATTTTCAAGCCACGTTCGTTGGAGTTTTAGGAAGGTTGGTCACACGGCGATTTTCACCGTCTTTCCATTTCCCGAGCTTGCGGAGCACATCGACGCGCTCAAATCGTTTGAGAACGTTTCTTTTTTTGCCGCCGGCGTTGGACTTTCCAAAGCTTCGATGTCTGGTCATAGTTAGCCTATTTTTGCGATGAAGTGGGTTTGTGTGAGGGTCCTATCGCTCATCGCGTTTTCATGAGCTTTGTACCCAGAAGGTAAATTTTCTTTTTTAGGTCCTGTTTTGGGGACCGGAGGGCGGCAGCGCTTACGGCATTGATTGCGGCGCTCGGCTTGTTTGCTAATGCGAACCATGGGTTTTCTCCTACAAAAAAGCAAATTATAGAGAGATAGAGTCTTATTTACAATGGTAAATCTTTTTAAGGAGCCTCTGGGTAAGTGCTCTGTCAAAGATTGCCAGCGAATTTTTGGGAGGCGATGATTTTGCAGGACGCAGCTAACTTGTTATAAGTTAGTGAGTTCGAAAAATCGAGCATTCACGAAAATTATCAGCAAGATTTGGCGGATGACTTGTCCAGAGGTTCCTTAGCGCGAGCTCTCGATTTTAGGCTCAAAAATAATGTGATTTTTGCCGATGCGAAAAACTCCATCAGTGATTGCATCTTTTGCATCGACATATTCGTAAGGAGCGGAGCTCCCTAAGGATTCAAGTTTATTTTCGTAGGTAGGTTTTTTTGGGTCTATGTTATCATTTTCCTCGCAGGCAACCAGGCAAAGGCCCATGCTGCGAGCTTTTTGAATGCATCCTTCTACCAGCATTTGATGTATGGGAGGAATCAAACCCACTGAATGGCTAACGTAGAATTTATCCATAAATAAAACAGGCTCTTTTTTCTTAGGGTCCCATAAAAGCTTAAGCACACTGCGTCCTACGATTCTACCATTTTTGTCTTTGACCACGATGGCGCGGTTCTTCCCATCGAGAATCAAGGCTAATAAGCATTTATTATAGTAGGCCCTCTCGTGAAGGTTGAGACAACTTCCATACACATCCGTACCTAGAAGAAAAAGATCTTCCCATTGATCGGTGTCCTCTAGGGTATATTTACCAGCAGATAGGTTCAAAGGATCAAGAGGGACCGCGGTTTTCCATTTCTCAATAATGGAAGGGAAATTTTGAGAGATTGTTTTAAGATGGAGACTTTTGCTTGTATTATAACGCATGGCAGGAAAAGAGCCTTCCAAGATGGCTTTGGGCAGTTCCCTCAAGGCTGCGTTAACAGGGGCTCTTTCTTCTGGGGCTAGTGTTTGAAGACGACTGGCATAGTAGAGAAAGCCATTGGGGTAGCGTTCGGATTGGATAAATAGAGTGCTGAATTTTGCCAATTGGTCATCAGGGATATTAAATATTTGGCCTGAGAAAGTATTCCACTTCTGGATCAAATCTTCAGGCGTTGAGGTGTTTTGCAGAAGATCCAAACGATCAAAAGAGAGGAGCACGGGAATTATGACGAGTAAGTGTTCTTGGCTAGTTCGGAACTGTTCAAGTTTTCTTTTATAGTCGGGAGCGCGTTCTCTTTCACTTTTTTCAGGCTCAATGAGCGTCATTTTTAATAGGGTCATCTGGTCTTCAAGTGAAAGGTCACTATTTTCTGATAAAAAATAGATCAATTCATTGACCTGTTGCATCTTTTGATAATCGGCATATTTTTTGGCGTGTAAAGACTGTAAAATCCTTTCGCAGATGCTCTTTTCCACTCCCCTTTGGGTAAGAAGAAGCGCCGGCAAATAAAGACGCTCTGGTAGGTCGGCAATCAAATCAAGGTATAGAGCTTTTTTGGAAGAGTCTGCATAAACGGAGGTTAAGCTAGAAAGGGCCTGCGCTTGCAAGAGGGGCTTCGTATTGCGGAGTAGCGCCTCGATGGTGGGCAGCATTTTGGGATCTTTGAGAAGCGCCTGGAGTTTGGGGTCGAAGCTCGAGCGCATGAAAAGATCTCTTAGCCAAATCATGTATCTTATTTGCTGCTTAGGATTATCGGCCTTCAGAATAATCGTACGGGCCCAATTTCTTATTTGCTCTTCCGGGATACCAAGAGCTACAGCATCTTTTATCAGTTCTTCTAATGCTTGTCGGATGTCATTTTTCGAAGCAGCGCTTCCTAAATCGCCGGAAAGAGAGATCTTGATGAGAGCCTTCATGTGCTTGGCGGACTCACGGCTGCTTTTAAAAGGCTCCAGATTGATATATGTAGTTTTGTTGAGATAGTATGCCTTAATGTCAGATAAATAAGCTGCTTGAAAGATCGTCTCTCTTTGTTCGGGTTTTACGATCCCTAATGATTCCAAATTATTTACAACACCCAATGCACCATTTTGTGCTGCGATGAGTGCCAAAATATATTTCTGCTCAGGATCTTTAATTATTTTGTTGATGAAATCCGGAAAACCACCACTGAAATAGACGATCTTGGAAACTATGGCACACAAAATTTCGAATGTTTGATTTGGCGTGAGCTTGTCCCAAGGGATATTTTCACGTGTTATATTATCTGGGTGTTGAAGAGCTTTAAGTTTATAAATTTGAACTTGTAAAACAGAAGGAAATTTTTTGATATCGGCTGGATCGTTTATCTTAATGGGAGGGGATGGTCTATTTGCTTCTTCTAAAATGCGCGCAGCCAGCTGTTTTGTTTTACGTTGAAGACCATTTTTCAACAAAAATAAAGCTGCTCTGATTAATTCTTCCGAAGGAGGGTTCCCAACTGGAAGGTTGGGGATCTCTTTGAGCTGAGACTGGCAGGATTCAAATAGTTTTCTGCATCTGTCATTGGAAGATTCATGGGAAGAAGCCAATTTTTCAAACTCGGAAATGTATTTATTATAGACCTGCTCATCATGGCTATAATTTAGAATGTCTTCTTCTATGCTCATATCTTAATAATATAATATTAAAATAATTTCTTACACAAAAATTAAGCGGTTATATTTTAAGGGTTTAGAGTTCAGAAATGGATAGGCTTAGCTCCCGATAAGCGGCGTAGCGCTTGCGCGAGAGTTGGAGGCGTTCGGGAGACGTGTGGTCTTCGAGCTCATAGATCGTTTTATAGGAAATCTTTTCCGTGAAAGGGATAGGTCTGAGGTTAAAGAGACTTGTTGCCTCTTTTGCTTCTGTGTCAATCCATAAAAGTTTAGAGGGGTGGGGCAAAAAGCCCTCTTCGGGGAGCCGCCACAGGAGCTCATCGACAAAGACATGCACGGTGGCATCGGGGACAAGGATAAGGAGAGATTGCCCTTTATGCAGGTGTTCGCTAGCGACATCGCAAAGGGTCCGGAGTTTAGCGGCGGTATCTTTCACCGAAAAAAAGACGATATTCACGATGAACCTTGCGGTTTAGCTGTGCCGATGGAAAGTAAAAATTTCATGGTGTCTTCTGTAGAGATTTGTACGGTGGCGAGAGACTCTTTATCGCAAAAAAGGAGGTAGCCCGAGATGGGGTGGGGCGCGGTCGGAATAAAAACGGTGGTTTTTGCTTCGGGGATGTGGTTGAGAATTTCGGGAGGGGTTTGTCCCGTTACAAATCCCAACGTATGCATGCTTTCTGAGGGGAACGGAACGATGACGGTTTGCTTGAACATTTTTTGATCGGTGGCCAGCATGGCCTTGGTAATGTCTTTCGTGAGGCGATAGATGGTGCTGACAACAGGAATTTTGAGGAGAACGTTGTTGAACCAGGCAACAAGTCGTTTAAAGAAAAATTTACGTCCTAGGAACCCGAGGCCTAAAATGAGCAGGAACGTCAAGATGAACGCGATGATGCGGCTCGTAAACGTCACAAATGTCTTATGGTGTAGAAGGCTGAGGCCTTGGCTTTCTTCATAGGCAATCACGAGATTTTCGACGATGTTGTAGAGAGGCGCTGTGAAAAGATCGAAGAGGTACTTCACGATCCACACCGTGAGGGCGATCGGAAGCAAAATAATAAAACCGGTAGAGAGGTATTTTTTCATACGAGTGTGGGTTTTTTCTCCGGAGTAATCATGCCACACGAGACGATATATTTGATCGCTTGTTCGGGGCGCATATCGATGGGGATCAGATCTTCCATAGGATACATGAGCAAAAATCCAGTCGTGGGGTTGGGGGTGGTGGGGATGAGAACAGTGACGAGGGGTTTGCCGGCTTTTTCGCTACATACTTTAGGGGCCTCTGTAGAGATGAGCGCGAGTGTATAGACACCTTTGCGGGGGAACGGAACGAGCACGACTTTCTTAAACGTCTCCTTTTCGGGAGAAAAGAGCGTGTGGATGATGTCTTTGGTCGTTTTGTAAACCGTATTGACGATGGGGATGCGATGCAAAAGTCGATCGCCGAAACCCAGCGCGCTCCGGATCGCGAACCATCTGCCGACCATTCCAAGCAGTACGATAAATCCAAACAGTAAAACGAGAATCAGAAGCTTAGTTGTATAGACGATGACCTGTTCTTGGCTGAGGAATAAAAAGCCCTTCACATTCATGTAGCAGACGATGGGTTGAACAATGCCGAGGAACGGGTCGGTGAGCATGTTGATGATAAAGCCGACCACGGCGAGAGTTATGGCGAGTGGAAGGAGGATCGCCAGACCTGTTAAAAAGTATTTCTTCACAATTTGTGGATTTTACGCAGAATCAATGGCTCAGGCAAGTAAAAAATCTCCATGGGAGCAAGGCATCTTCACCTGCATAATCGACACCGATGCGGGGGCTTGATTGAATAACAAGGTCATTTGTCTCTCGCTCTTCGACCCAAAGAGGCGGAGCGCAAAGAGGAAGACCGTTGTGCTCTAAAGTGATACCGAGAGCCTGCGTGAGTACGCCCGGTCCTCGGCATAAATTCTCTTTGTTTCCGCGCCGATTTCTCATGATCTCGAGGCCATGAGTGGGCTTTAGCGCACGGATGAGGACAGCGTGGGGATGGTCTTTAGGACCTGTGACGACGTTGAGGAGTGGATGGATGCCATAGCAGAGGTAGACGTAAGCAACGCCGCCTTCGTGGAACATCACTTCTGTTCTTTTGGTACGTCGGCCTCCAAAGGCATGGCAAGCGCGGTCATCGGGGCCACGGTAGGCTTCGGTTTCGATGATGCGGCCACCAGTGAGCTCTCCGCCGATGGTGGAAAAGAGATGTTTTCCGATGAGGCTGCGGGCTATGGCCACTACATCGTCGCTAAGAAAGTAGTCAGGAGTGAGAGGGTAATATTTCACGTTCCCAATTATATTAAATTGTAGGGTTCATGACAGTACTCTTATGTAGATGTCCAACGAAATTGCTGGCATTTTTTTCTTGAAAATCCTACCACCATCATTTTTTGAACGATCTGCCACGCCGCAATCCCATCCCTTTAGGGGTGGGTTAGGCGGGCATGAGTTGGTCTATTCCTTAAATCCTCGAAGAATCCCTTCCATTTATGGGAGGGTTCTTCAATAAGTATGTAGGCAATTTTCGATTGCAGAACAGTGATTACATTGTTTTTGTTGATGAAAGCGGGGATCATAGTCTTGATTCTCTCAATCCACGCTATCCTATTTTTGTTCTTTCTTTCTGCGTATTTCGAAAGGAAACGTACATTCGCGAAATTTCCCCCGCGCTAGGAATGCTCAAAGTTTCTCTTTTCGGACATGACACGATTGTCCTTCATGAATATGAAATCAGAAAAAAAGAAGGTGTTTTCAATAAACTTTCAAGGGAAAAAAGAGAAGAATTATTCGAAGCTTTAAATGAACTCATGACCAACGCCGATTTCACTCTAATACCCATTGTGATTAATAAGACAGCTCTTAAAAAATCTGGAATTGATAGTCCAAATGTTTATCATTTGGCAATGCAGTATGGATTAGAACTGCTTTATCAGTATTTATCAGATCGTGACCAGCAAGATATGAAAACTCACGTTATATTCGAAGCTAGAGGAAAATCAGAGGATCTAGCTTTGGAGGTGGAATTTAGACGCGTTTGTGATTATCAAAATTCAAATCAAAAGCCTTTACCTTTCGAAATCGTAATAGCAAATAAGAAGACGAATTCTTGCGGACTTCAATTTGCAGATTTAGCAGCACGCCCAATTGGGTTGTCAGTTTTAAGGCCCGAACAATCTAATCGTGCATTTGGAATATTAGAGAGTAAGCTATATGAAAAACTTAACTTTCTTAAAGGTCCTTTTACTTTCGCTATAAAAGCGAAAGGCCCCCAGGTAGTCCTGGAGGCCTAGCGCCGGTAAGGTAGTCCCGACCCACTTATATCCTTTACTTTAGCTGACTGCTTATTTTTTTTTCACTAAGTATCTTTAAAATATCGAAAAGCTTGATGAATGCTGTATTAAAGTTCGATTCTTTCACTTCTTACGGCGTCGTTTGCGTTTGCTTTTGGCAAAGAGTTCCCACTCGGTCTCGAGGGTTATGAGATCGATGAGAAGGTCCGCATATTAATCGACCGGCCCAGCTGGAAAGGTATGCCGGTGGGGTGGGCTGTTTCGGGATGGAATTCGAAATAGTCGTCGCCAAGTTCGTAGGGGATGGCGAGCAGGTTTTTCTATTTTTTAGTGTTTTGTATTCTTTGCTTTTCTACCACAACAGCTGTTGCTACGTAGTTTTTCAAAAGAATAGATCCTAACATCTTGATCTGCTTATCGTGCTTTTCTTCAAAGCGCATCAATGTATCAGCAGCCCAGAAAATAAATAGGCTGGTCGATAAAAACGCTGTTCTGTCTTCACAACGCACGATTGACTCCCCTAAATTCAAAAGAAGCTGGTGGACAGAGCGGTAGGCGTCTGCTGGAGAAATCTTTTCTCCTTTTTGCAGCAAGGCCCCAGCTGTATTTGTCTTAGCTTTATTGACTGCAATGGAGGCGAGCTCATTCGCTAATTTTTGCAGTTCTATAGGAGATAGCAGGTCGGTCTCGCTGGGGGTCGTTATTGCTTCTGACCATGTATCTTGTAGCTGAGATTTGAGCAAATTGATGTTCTTTTCTCGGATTTGATTGCGAGCCCATTTTCGGATTTCTTCGTGTGCATCTGGGTATAAAATAAGATCGAGGGGACCGTGCTTGTCATAGACCATCATGTTTCCAATACTTTCGACAAATGTGTCATGATCCATTGATTTCCCTAGAGGAACTACGGAGGCCTGGCTCTTTTTTTCTTCTACTGTGGGAGCTATCGTACACACTTTTTTCCATTGCTCGATTTCCTGCCCTTTTAATTCTCTAGCAGAGGGAACAATTTCTTCTACGTCTGTAGTCCCGGTCTGCAGGGCGAGCATGATGTCTGCCATTTCGTCCGTTTTTTCTAGCAATGCGGCGATGAACGCTCCTTCCTTTTTGTTTCTTTGATCGGTGAGCAGGAGTGTAAAAAGCTCATCGGTCTCTTTTGCTACGTATTTTTGATCGATCAATTGGCCCTGATTGTCTTCAGTTCGATGGAATGCAAGGATCATGCAGCTTCTGGCAAGCCCTTCGTTCGTGCGGTGTCTGTGGTGGACCAGTGATCCTGCACCAAAGAGCGTAGTGAGCGGTTTAGTATCGTGGGTGAGTTCGACAACAGCCCGTTTTCCATAGATACTTTCCTGAAAAGTTAATACCTTTTCTACGCTCTCTGGGGTCGTGAAAATACTGGCGTTTTCTGATGACCAGGGTCCCTCATTTCCGACCATGCACTGACGAGCGCCTTTATGAGTTCCCGGGAGGAACACAAAGTTTTGTCCTTTAGGGCCACTGGGCTTTCCTCTTTCCCAAACCAGAATGATTTTATACTCATCATTGAATGGGGTATTGTCAATGTGTAGCATATTATCTTGTGCTAGCACGCTAATGGGTTCAGCATCTTTTCCTCTAACATCCACGATTCGCACAGGTCCGCCCACTCGGTGTGAGACGAGCGCAATCAGAAGAGGATGCATGAATGCAGCGTTGAATTCTTTGTTGGTTAAAAAGTCGGGGTGATTTGCTAAGTTCACATAGGCATGTATCCAACTTTTACTTCCTGATCCAACCAATATGGACGAATAAGCTTCGATCAGTTTTTGAAAATCTTTTGAAGAAAGAATAGCACCGAGAACTAAGGCGCCGTTATCATCTAAGTGAGAGGCCAGTTCAACAAATTTCTGCGTCATTTTCTTGCCCTTTTCAGGGCCTAATGTTTTCACCCACTTCGTTTCCAATTCTGCTACCAATTGGGCTCTATATTGATTTTTTTTGTTCGCGTCATTGAATCGTTTATATACTTGTGGAGCGGCAACATCTTTTTGCTCAACAAGATTAGCCACAACCGGAGTAGCACCTACACGGGCTTTGATGAGACTATCTATTTTACTTCGGTCGCAAGCGATATCCATCGTCTCTTGCGCTTTTGGCGCTGTTTTCGATAAGGTGTATGTAACTGAATTAGACATTGTTTTCTCCATGTTTAAAAAAATATTATATAATAATATTAATTTTAATTCAATTACTTAATATTGTATATTTAAATCACTGATATTTATTAGTTTATAAATAGCTTTATTTTTAATAACTTTAACAATATGCTGTTTGAAAGTTAGGGGAGATTTTAATGAGCACTGTGGAGTGTCCCAAAACGATGATTTTTCTCACGGGCTATTCTGGCGCTGGGAAATCAACTATTGCAGAAGAGCTTTTAACAAAGCTCCAAGGAAGCATTGTACTGGATGGAGATAAAGTGCGCGCGGCCTACGGCAATGATACCCCACATGGGCGAGATGGGTCCAAGGTTAACGCTGAGCGGCTGGTCGAACTAGCTTTAAAAAACTTTAAATCAACGACATACGTCATTACTGCGTTTGTGGCTCCTCGTGAGGACCTCCGCGAGTATGTCAAAAAGACTATCACTGATAAAGATATCCAATTCATCGAAGTTTATATTTCAGCAAAAATTGAGACGTGCCAAGCAAGGGACCCCAAAGGACTTTATGCAAAGCAAAAAAAAGGACAGCATATCCTTTTGGCCGGATTGACAACGACTTATGATATACCTAAGGCCCCTGATCTGATCTGTGATACGGATGAGAACACCTCCGCTCAATGCGCCGCTCAAATTATCAATAAGCTGCGAGAGAAAAGCACTACTTCAGAACAGCGACAATGGAGTCTGGGGACAACGGCTCTTGCTTCTTTATTTTCTTTCTTACTTGTGACTCTTTTCCTAATGCGACACCATTTCCTGAGAAGCATCAAAACTTTCTAAAATGGCTCACTTCTTACGGCGTCGTTTGCGTTTGCTTTTGGCAAAGAGTTCCCACTCGGTCTCGAGGGTTATGAGATCGATGAGAAGGGGACGGACGCTGATCGACTGACCGAGGCGGAACGTCGTCCCGGTGTGATTGCCGGTGAGGTGGGCAGTTTCAGGATGGAACTCAAAATAGTCGTCGCCAAGTTCAGAGATGTGGATAAATCCTTCGAGCATGAGGTCGGTGATTTCAAAGAAGATGCCAAATGGTTTGATGCGGGTGATGTTCGCGCTGTAGATGCGGTCTTGATTGTCTTCGTGCCATTTTTTTAGGAGGCGGAGTTTTTTGAGGAGTTTGACACTGCTTTCAGCGCGGAAGGAGATGCGTTCTTGTTCGGAGCAGTGACGAGCGATGTAGTCGATGTCGGTTTCTTTGCCTTCTTCGTTGAAGAGCAGGCGCTGGATCACGAGATCGATATAGCGGCGGATGGGGCTTGTGAAATGGGTGTAGTGCTCGAGCGCGAGACCATAGTGGCCGATGTTTTGAGAGGAATATTGGGCAAGCTTCATGCTGCGGATGAATGCAACTGAGAGCTGGTGGCCAAAGGGCGTGCTTTTGGCTTTTTCGAAGAGGGCTTGGAGGTCTTGCTGGGTGGGTTCTTTGGGAAGGGCAAAGCCAAAGCTTCTGGCGAGATCGTAGAACTCTTCGATGTTTTCTTTCTGGGGTTCTTCGTGGATACGAAACAGGAGCTGCTTGCCTTTCTCGGTAAGATGGAGGGCGACAATTTCGTTGGCTTTGAGCATGAACTCTTCGACCATTTGGTGGGTGACGTCGTATTCTACGACTTTGGTGCCATGGGGCTCGCCTTTGTCATTCACGAGGAGAACGAGTTCAGGAAGTGCGAAGTCGATGCTGCCGCGGCCGGAGCGCTTTTCTTTGAGGAGGGCGCAGAGCTGGGTCATGTGTTGGAGCATCTTGAGATGCTGGCTTTTTTGCTTGCCATCGAGGACTTCTTTGGCGCCTTCGTAGGAAAAGCGGTGGTCGCTGTGGATGACCGAGCGGCAGATGCGATGCGCGGTGAGATTGCCTTTTGTATCAAAGTCCATGAGAACAGAGACGGTGAGGCGATCGACATGGGGTTTTAAACTGCAGAGGTTGCTGGAGAGCTCATGGGGAAGCATAGGAAGACAAAATCCCGGAAAATAGGTCGAGTTGCAGCGCTGGATGGCTTCTAAATCGAGGGGGGAGCCCTCCGGAACATAATGGGCAACATCGGCGATGTGAACCATGAGATGAAAGTTGCCTTTCTTGTCTTTGGTGATCGAGAGAGCATCGTCAAAATCTTTCGCTGTCTCAGGGTCGATGGTGACGGTAGGAATTTCGGTGAAATCTTCCCTGCTTTGCGCGTCTTTGGGGGAGATAGCATCGCCCCATTTTTGCGCTTGAAGGATGGCGCCTTTAGGAAACGAGTTTCTTAGCTCAAACTCTTCAATTGCGGCAGGAATATCAACTGTCGGATTGGCAATGTTGCCGAGGAAGTGGGATTTTTCCCCTTCGGTCATCTTCTGGTCATCGCCCCAGCGCAGGACTTTGAGGATGATTCGGTCTCCGAGCTGCATGGGTCCGACATTTTTTATGAGGACGGGTTTGTCGCTGCCAAGGATGGGGCAGTAGACGAGTGCGCCGCTTTTTTCAATTTTGCGCACTGTTCCGGCGAGGTGGGTACGGCCGCGTTTTAAGACGGCGATGATTTTTCCGTCGGGACCCTTTTCTGAATGGGGACTGGGGTTGACTTCGACTTCGACGAGGTCGCCATCGACGGCATTATCGGTGAGTTGCTTGGGGATAAAAATTTCTTGAGGAAATTGGAGGGGGTGCTCGGGTTGTACAAAACCAAAGCCTCTAGGGTGGATCCGGAGAGTTCCGGTGACGAATTCGGGTTCAATATTTTTTTTCTTCTTTTTCACGAGAATTTTATTATATCTGTTTTCTCTTTACCCCTCAATACTATATAGTCCAACTATTTAGGAGTAAATCTATGAAAAAAATAGGAATTCTTTTTTTGATTGCCGCTATGTTGGGAACCTATCTGCTCGTGGGTCCTTTTAACACAAACCCTGTGGCAAAGACCGTTCTTTCCGCAGAGCTAACGACCGAACCTGGGCGCGCGGCTTTTGCGAAAAAATTGCAGCCGCATTTAGATGCGTTTGCCGCTCGCTGGCAAAAAGTCGAAGCATTGCAAAAAGAAGTTAACGAGCGAATCCTTGCCTACCAGAAAGAGCCATCGGATGCTCTCAAGTCTCAAATCGAAGAGCGAATCGCGGTGTGGAAAAAAGCGACCGATGAAGTGGCTCCTTTCGTTCAGCTTGTGGAAGCGGGGCAGAATGCTCTGGCTCATCCCGATAAAGTTGTGGCCCTTGCTCTAGAACTCAAGAAGAAGGGCAAGCTTGCGGACAGCGACATGCATTTGCTGGAAAAAGTAGCGGAAATTTGTAAAGAATAAGGCAGCGCTAAGCTGCCTTCTTTTAAAAGCGGTATCCTACCGTTCCACGGAAGCCAAAATAATTACGATGAAATTGGGATCCATGCATATAGACATTGAAAGGCTCTATGCGTATGTCCCAATGGCGTCGATGTCCAAATCGAAAAGTGAAAGGCACGCCAACGTCAACACCATACACAGTTGAACCCCAAGAGTGGTGCTTCTTGGAGCCGGTTTGCCCGCCGAGCATCGCTTTGAGGTTGAGCCCCATGTTGAAAATAGTATTGAATTCATGATCATAGAGAAACCCGCCCATTCCGTAGAAGATGCCTGGAATATGACTTTCCTCGAAGTGACGAAATTTGAAAATGCCATTACTTTTTCCTGAATGCAAAATACCAGCATCTTGGAAGTAGCCGATTCCTCCTACAGGGGTGAAATGATCTCTTCCGTTGTAGAAAAAGTTGTAGCCCATGCGGAATTCTATTTCTCCTACTAAGTGATCAAAGTTGTGACTAGTGAGCATTGAAAGATACCAAATATCAATCCCAGCGTAGATCGAATGGGGTTTGATTCGTTCATAACCGATTTGGTTTGTGCTAAAACAAAACATCCGGTTGTTGTATTCGATAAATGGTGTTGTTTGCACTGTCTTTGCTGGTTCTTCGGCAAATGTCAGTGTGGTAAGCGCTGTTCCGGCCAGAAATAACTTGGAAGAAAAGCTTCTCATGAGCAACTCCTCGGTTAAGAGTGAAGAAAAGCTTAGCGGGGTAGATTATTTTTCGTAAAGACTCATTTTACCCAGTGCAGGACATCGCGAATGATGCTCCACCGAGGTTCTTTCGGGGGAAGGCGTTTGCCTTGGATCCAATAGTCGGATTGAAGCTTGGTAAAACCTCGTTGATCTTTGAGCGTCATCCACTGGTTGATAAACTGGATCATGTCGATGGCCCCTGTGCGCACAGGATAAGCAAAATACTTGGACCCGAGATCTCCGCTATACGACAAGGTCGTATACTCAGGATGAGAAAGACACCATAGATAGCCGGGAAGCTGCGACCACATGTAGGCATCTATCGCGTTGTCATAAAGTGGCTGAATCGATGTGACGGGCACAAGAATCTGGGGAGAAAAGTGGCGGCTGACGGCCATGCGGTAGGCTCCCTCGGCGCCAATTTTCAAGTTGGGATTGTGTTCTATAACGCCCAGGTCACGGAATTTATCGACTTTGTTGGCAGGGACGATGAGGGCGTTGGGCTGATCGATGTAGGCGTGGCTAAAATCCATCGTTAAAAGTCGTTCTTCATCGACGACGATGGCCGACATGGCCATATCGAAATACCCATTATCGAGATCTTCAGCCAGATGGTAAAGATCGAGCGGAACGAGGGTGAGTTTCGCTTCGAGATCTTTGGCTAGTTCGTAGGCAAATGCAATGTCGTAGCCGACAACTTCGTTCCACTTGTTGAGGTAGCAAAAGGGGATGTTGGTGGGATCGTAGCCCACACGGAGCTCGCGTGTTTTAAAAATACGGGCAAGGGGCTCGGCGGTCTTATCGACGGGGCGATTATCACGCTGGGTGTAGACGGCAACCTGAGGAGGATCGCTAATCACATCCGATACCCGGAAGGTGTAATACAAATCGCTGTAATTATCCGATATGTTGACGAACTGTTTTCCAATGAAGACAGCGGCGAGTAAGATGGCTGCGCTACTGCCGACGTGGGTGAGCAGCCGACGCCACTGGATCTGCAAAAGTCCGTAGTAGTGGAGGATGACGAGGATGGTGAGGGTGAGCATCGAGGCAACGCTTAGGAGGACTTGGAAGTTGAGCGTCATCGAGAGGGTTTCAACGAAGAGGTTGAACGCTTCTGCGGGAAGTCTTAAAGCATCGATCAGAAACGACATACCCACGAGGGAAAGCTGCGGCGTTCCAAACGAAATGGGAATGGTGAGAATAGGAGAGAGAAGGGCACTTGTGTCGGTTAAAGGATGGCGATAGAAAAAGGCGAGGAAAAAAATGAAGAGCAGCAGGAAGAAATTGCCGATTTGCGCAAAGCTAAAAGCTAGCGGTACGACGGTCTGTGCTGTTCCCCGAAACGTTCCGAGATCGAGGTGGTTTCTTTCAGCGAGTCTTCGCATGCAGTTGTTGATATAAGGGAAAGCGATGCTTGGGATGCCGGTTGCAAAAGCAATTGTCGTGACGATGCGGAACTCTTGCCTCAAGTCTTTATAGGGAATCGACGTGAAACACGAGACCAGGTTCGGTAGAAACCACATGCTCAAGAATAGGCAAGCAAGGATCGTGGAGACGACGTAGACTTCGAGTTTCACAAGATCGTTGAAATTCACTGTGCCGACCACGTTGGCGATATGGGCAAAGATCCCGATCGGAGAAATGAGCGCAATCCAATGGAAAACCTTGTCGAGGGAAAGGTTGACTTTTTCGAGGAATCCCAAAACCGGTTCTTTGTCTTTGAGGTGCATAAGCGCAACCCCGATGACGACGCTAAACAATGCGATGGCTGGCACTACATTATTGGCAAGATCATAGAAAGGGTTTTCAGGGATGATGTAGGAGAGAAAATCTTTTGCAACGCGGGTAGGCTCTTCGGTGAAGTCAGCGCTTGCTTGAGGAAGGGGTGTCGGGATGAGGATTTTCAGGATATAAATGGCTCCGAACATCAGGCCCCAGAGCATGATGAGGAAATACCAACCCCTTTTCAGAAGCTTTCTTGCGATTTCTGGAGTCAAAGATCCAAGGCCGTGGATGAGGAGTGTGGGAATGTAGGGGAGCACGACCATCTGGATGAGCATGACAAAGCCTGTGCCAACGGGCTGGAAGATTTCGCAAATGGGCCCTAAAAAAAGGCCAGCGAAAATACCCAAGATGGCGGCAATGAGGACTTCGTAGCCAAGACGCGATTTGAACATAGCCTCACCTTAAAAAACTTCGGGGGCAGATGCAAGTAAAATCTTGATGATAATTTTCTGCCTGTGCAAAATATGTTCCATGAAAGTTATAGCTCCTGATCTCGAGAAACCTTCAAATTTATCCATCGATGTTCTAACGCACTTGATTGATAGATTTAAAAGTAGCTTAGAATTTATCGATTGGATTTCGAACGGCTGCTATGAGCGAAAAATTATCCACAATCACGTTCAGGATGGAAAACATACGCATATTAGTATGTTCTATGTTGAGGAACGATTGATTCTGACGTGCCGTACTGAAATATCGCTGCCACTACTGACTCAAGATAGGGTACATTTTCTAAGTAAGAGCATGAGAAATGAACCCGTTTCTTTTCCTTATCCGTTCGACTATCAAAAAAACACTCTAAACACCGTTGTTTGTGAGCCCTACTACACGGCTATTTCTCAATATATTGTCAAAAATGAAGTCGTTGGCATGTCATGGGAGATTTTCGAACTTCCTAACCTTTGGGATTTACACTTATCTCGAAATGAACATCGATAATTCGAAGCAAATCCAGATTGGAACATTGGAAGACGATCATCGATCAATTATCGAACTGATCGATATTTATAAGTACGGGGCTGCCTTTTTAGAGTGGATTTCAGATTCTACATATACACGACAACTCGTCTATGATAAAACCTCCGATTCCAAATATTTACGCTTTTGCATTTATCACATCGAAGGTGTGCAGGTTCATTCTGCTAGAGCCGAATTCAATCTCGATTATATTACAGAGTCCTCCCACAACTTTTTAAAAGGCTCACAAAAAAATGAGCCTTTAGATATTCCACCTGATTTTGGCATTGAAAGAAATCCCATCAGGCGCATCATTTCCGAGCCTTACTACACCATCATTGCTCAGCTTATGGAAAATGATAGAGTCATTGGGATGATTTGGGAGATTTACGAACTCCCCGAGCTCGCAAAATTTTATGCTAAAAAAGATGATCCCCTTCGCTATTGGATGCTGAACCGGACAGAATAGAAATGATTACCAACGAACAAATCATAGCCCTTATTAGGAGCTTTAATTTCACCGTGGAGTTTTTCCATTGGTTGCAATTGGATGGCCAGCAAGCAAAGAATTTGCTCGAGCGTGTGGAAAATAATGTTTATGAACGCATAGGCGAGTGCTCCATTCATGGAACGCGTGTGTATAGTTTTGGGGGAAAATTGGATCTCACTAAAATTTCCCACTTTTATGACCAATCGGTTCACGAAGAGAAAGACTTGTTTACATGTCTTTGGTCCAATTTGAATCAATTTGAAAAAAAGATCATCGAAGAAGTCATTACGGACAATCACTATACGATTTTGTCCGAGTGCATTTACAAAACGCAAGTTTACGGTAGTTGGTGGGAGATTTATGAACTTCCCGAGCTGGCTCGCTCTATCGAGAAATTAGAGCATGTCAGAAATCATCTAGAAATTGCTTGAAGTTAATCTTTCTGTCCCTGTAGTTTATACCGCATTATGAGTAATTCTATTTCAGCCTTTTTAATAAAAAATTGTATTTGTGGTGAATTGTTATTAAATAACAAGTCATATAATTCATTTCGTTTGAATGAAAATCAAACGCAACTAAGGACCTTTTCAGTAACGCTGCGCTTTTGTCATATGCATATGGAGTTCGTTCTTCGTAAATGTGAAGACATTGCGAGCCATCATTTTGCTAAAAATGGCGCAGCTCAGCAGTTTTCAGTTAACTCCCAATATCTCACCGTTCAGGCCAAGGCATGCAATGAAGAGATCCGTAATTATCTACAAAATAAAGAAATCGAAAACCGCTCAAAAATTATTACGGAACTCCGCAAGCTTTCCCAAGATCTGTGGCAGCCCAGCCTTGAGCGCGCACATGCGCTTATGGGCTCGATTTTCCTGTCGTTAATGAACTCTACGCAGAATTTTACCTTGCCCCGTACTTGTTTTCAGAAAGAGGAAAACAGATGGACCCTAACGAGGGAAACTCTTATCAAGTATTACGAGATTGTCGACGATAAAATCTATGAGAGTTTCGGTCATAAACAACAAGGGCATACCCTTACTTTTACTACAAAAGACTATGAGCAATTTGATGTGCGTCCAGGAGTGGAGCTCATACGTGCAGCTCGTGACCTAATCTGCTCTGAATTTGCTCTATTTCAAATCCAAGAAAAAAGAGCTAAAGACTCCATTTTTTATCCAGGGCGATCTCTAGATATTATCGGCCTCATGCTAGCGATTCAGGATTGGAATTACATGAACGTTTTGGAGCCCAAAGAAAACGATTTAGTTGTTTATCTACATGAGGACAAGCCTACCCATGTGGGGGTCTGGACAAAATCGGGAAAAGTACAGTCTAAATTTGGAAATGTCACAACTATTTGTGAGCATCCTATTTTTGATGTCCCTACTATCTATGGAACGGAAGTCATTTTTTTAAGAAAATCTTAATACCTATTGGGAACTGATAGAAATCGTGTCTTTGAAGTATAATAGTTTCCATGAGTAATAGCGTTTCTTTTAATTTAAAATTTTATTGCGAACCACATGCCGTAGAAATCTATAAAAAAAAGTATGAGTCTTTTTCTTTAAAAGAGGGAATGACGGAAAAACTTATCGCTGCCGCCTGCCTAAGCTACAGCCTGAAATACAACGATCGGATTTTCGAAGTTTTTAAAAAAAAATTTGAGTTTCTTGTGCAAAACGCTGGATTTACACCACCGAGTATAGTCCTTTCTTTAACTCGTATTGGTATACGAATACGAGAATATCGGGATGAAGTGCTAGAATTTTTTGAAACGGATAAAGAATTTGCTCAGCAGGCAGCCAAGGCGGTAAGGCTTTCTATGAAGGATGTTAAAGCTAGCTGGAGCCAAGCAGCTGATATCTCTTTCAAGGCATTCGAAGAGTATTCTGAGGAAATTCAGGGGGAAAAAGCCTTTTCCTTGCCTTGTGATATCTTCCAGCAAAAATCCGATAAATCTTTGGAGTATAATGTGGAAGATCTTCTAAAGAGGGAGCCGGTACTCTTTAGCGCTGTTTTTCGTCAGCTTGGACTGAAGCAAGGAGCTGTCCCCCTAGTTTTTACTAAGCAAAATTATGATAAATTCAAGGTTGCGGTAGGTGTTGAGTTAATAAAATCTGCATCTTTCCTCACGTGCTTTGGCTACGTTTTGTTACAAATGGGAGAACTAAGGGCTAAGGAATACATCTTTTACAGGAAAAGCTCTTTTGACATGAAGTTCTTCCTTCCTATGCTCATCGATTGGGATTATCAAGTCGTATCCGATCCGCGAGAAAATGATTTAGTCGTCTATGTTGATGCAAAAAATACCGTGCAACATGCAGGGAAAATCACGCGCGAGGGAAAAGTAGATTCAAAATTGGGTATAGCGAATTCTTTTGCATGGGAGCATGATCTTTTTGAAGTACCTCCTCATTTTGGATCAAAAGTCATTTTTTTGAGGAAAGTTTAGTCTCGTAGCTTTGGACAACATTCGACATAAGCATCGCGATCGTCATCGGTCCGACGCCCCCAGGAACCGGAGTAATAGCCGAGACGAGGGGAGCCACCGCTTCATAATCGACATCGCCGGCAATGCGCCCACCGACGCGATTGATCCCGACATCGATGACCACGCTTTTAAGTTTTACCATGTCGGCTGTGATCGATAGGGGATGGCCCATCGCGGCAACGAGAATATCGGCGCTTTTAGTGATTTCTTTGAGGTGGTGTGTGGCGCTATGGGCGATGGTGACCGTCGCGTTAGCGCCCTCTTTTTTTTGCATCAAAAGAGCAGCGAGCGGCTTCCCAACGATATTACTGCGGCCGACGATGACGACATGTTTACCCGCAGTCTTAATTTCATAAGCTTTGAGCAGGGTCTGAATGCCGAGCGGCGTGCAGGGAATAAATCCATCGGTTTCACCGAGGAGAAGCTTGCCAAAATTGCAGGGATGGAGCCCATCGACATCTTTGCCAGGATCGATAGCGCTGAGGACCTTTTGCGTCGAAAGATGGGAGGGGAGCGGTAGCTGAATGAGGATTCCGTCAACTAAAGGATCTCGATTTAAGTGCTCAATATGCGCAAGCACCTCTTTTTCTGACGCATCTTGGCGAAAAATCTTGTCAAACGAGGCGATGCCGACATCTTGGCATTTCTTTTTCTTCATGCGCACATAGGTGTGCGAAGCGGGGTTTTCTCCTACTAAAATGAAAGCAAGTCCTGGAGGGCGCACAAAAGTGCCGATGGTTCTTTTCAGCTCATGCTCAACTTTTGCTGCCACATGTTTGCCATCGAGGATTTTCATACCAGCTCCAGTTTGAGGCGGCCATTGGTGGCAAGAATGGGTCCTCTTTCTCGTAAAGAGCGGGGCCTGCCTTCATAATCAGTTACTTTTCCTCCGGCTTCTTCGACGAGCAGCTTTCCTCCGGCTAAATCCCACGGTTCTAAAGAGACTTCCCAGTAAGCATCGAACCTGCCTGCAGCTACATAAGCGAGATCGATCGCCGCCGACCCCAGCCTCCGAATCGGAATGCCTTTCTTGGTCATGTTGGAAAACGTGTCGATGCAGTGGAGTGGATTTTGATCGACATTGTAGGGAAATCCTGTCGCCAAAAAGGCGGCATTGATGTCAGTTGTGTCTGTGACTTGCATTTTTTGGCCATTGAAAAAGGCCCCTTTCCCTTTTTCTGCTGTAAAGAGCTCTTCCGTGATGGGTTGGTACACAACCCCGCAGAGTATTTCCTCACCCCTCGTCGCGGCAATGCTAACCGAAAAAACGGGGATTCCGTGCGCAAAATTCACGGTGCCATCGAGTGGATCGATGATCCAAAGAATTTCCCCCGTCTTTGACGGGCCGCTCTCTTCAGCCAAAATCCCATGGGAGGGAAAGGCTTTTAATATCGTTTCGATGATGATTTTTTCTGAGGCATGGTCGTATTCGGTGACGAGATTGTGCTTGCCGCTTTTTTTAGAGATTTGAAACGACGTGCCAAGGCCCTTGCGCAGGAGTTTTCCTGCTTTTTCGGCAGCGTCTACAGCAACTGATAGTAGCTCATTGTTCTTCATCGGCGCGCTTAAAGAGGTTTTTCCATCCGGTCTTTTGTATGTAAGTATATAATTTCAGCGGACAAGTAAACCATAAAAAAGCGTAGAGGCCATCGAGCACCGGCATGAAGATTAAGTTGGTGAGAAGCGTGCCGACTTGGAAGGGAAGGTAGGTGAGGAAAAGTAAAAATATCGTAAGCGCAAGAGAAATGAGAGCCGAAAACGCCGAAAAGGCGAGGGGCTTGTCTTCAAAAAAATGTCTTTTTTGCGTGTAAAAAATAGATGAGATAACCGTACAGGCCAGCGCTTGCAGCCCAAACCTAAGCTCCGAGGAAAGAAGATCGAGAAGGAGTCCGCAGCCAAAGGCGATCCACAGAGCTTTGGGGAAAGACACCCGGTAGAAGCTTAAAGCAAAAAAGGGGGCAAATGTCATGAGTTTGAGGCTGGGGAAAATGGCCGTGCTAACGAGAGTCATGATGAGGGCCAGCAGAAACGAAAAATAAAGGGGTGGTTTTTTCATTGTCGGTGCCACTTCCAAGCAGTTTCAAGGATCGTCGTAAGGTCGCTATGCGCCGGTATCCACCCGAGCATTTCTTTTGCAAGAGAGCTATCCGCAACGAGTACGGGGGGATCGAGAGGGCTTCCTGGACCTCTTTCCATGGGAAAATCAGCCTGAGTAAGTCGAACCACTTCGTCTAAAATTTCTTGCACAGAGCAGCCTTGACCGGTTCCTAAGTTCACCGCGGCAGAGCCGTTGTTTTTCATCGTCCACTCGAGAGCTTTCACATGGGCATCTGCTAAATCTTTCACATGGATAAAGTCGCGTAGGATACTTCCATCGCCGTTGATCGTGAATTTAGGTCGTTTTTGAAGCGCCGTCAAAATCGCGAGCGGAATGAGATGGGTTTCAGGGCTGTGGGCTTCACCGATTTCTCCATCCAAATCTGCGCCTGCGGCATTAAAATACCGCAGAGACATCACCGAAAGATCATGCGCTCTTGCCATATCGGATAAAATCTGCTCGGCCATCCATTTGGTGTGGCCGTAGGGGCTGACTGGAGATTTGGGATGGTCCTCTCTAATGGGAGTCATTTCTGGATGGCCGTAAACCGCCGCGCTGCTAGAAAAGACAAGAGATCGAACGCCGTGGCGCACCATTGCTTTTGCCAGCTCTAGTGTGCCTCCAATGTTGACTTCGTAGTACTGCTCGGGCTGCTGAATTGATGCGCGCACTTCGATGAGTCCTGCTAAATGGATCACACCTTCTAGCTGGTGCTCACGAAAAACTGCATCGAGCGCCTCATCGTCTAAAATATCTCCGACAACGAGAGGCCCCCATTTTACGGCAGAGGCCCTCCCATTCGATAAATTATCGAACACGATGGGCTCATGTCCGGCGGCTTTGAGAGCCTTGCAGACATGGCTTCCAATATAACCAGCTCCACCGGTTACAAGACACTTCACTAATAAGCTCCTTTAGAAAAGACGAGCATGGGGATCGTTTTGAAAATAATTCGTAAGTCCAGAGAGAGTGATTGCTGGTCTATGTAGCTTTCTTCGAGCTTGATTCGCTCTTCAAACGTGAGCAAACTCCGCCCGGAAGTTTGCCAGATGCCCGTGAGGCCCGGACGTACCGAGAGAATTTTTTGGGCTTTATCGCCGAAGTATTTCACGATTTCATCTTGGGTGACGGGCCGAGGACCGACCACGCTTAAATCTCCCATGAAAATATTCCAAAACTGGGGGAGTTCATCGAGAGATGTGCGGCGCAAAAACTTGCCAATTTTTGTGATACGCGGATCATCTTTGAGTTTATAGAAGAGTTCCCATTCTTGGCGCATCGCTGAGTTTTTTTGGAGGAGCTCTTTGAGCTTCATGTCGGCATTGGCATACATCGTGCGGAATTTCCAGCACAGAAACGGTTTGCCATTTCTCCCGACGCGCAGCGATCCATAGAAAAGTGGGCCCGGAGAGTCGAGCTTAATGGCAATCGCTATTCCTAAGCAGAGAGGAAAGAAAAAAATCATCGCACCGATGCTAAAACAGATATCGAAAATTCTTTTCAACATGTTAGTATTTTCTCGTAAAATATGATAATAGACAAGTGGATTGTATGGCAAAATTAAATCCAAAGTTCATTTTTTCTGCTCTTAGAAAGAAGAAAGTTGCTGCCTTTTGCAAAAAACATCACATAGTTTATTTTGCTTTTTTTGGGTCAATTTTGACTCCCAAGTTCAAGCGTTCTAGTGATATAGATATTTTAGTTGAGTTTCATAAAAAACATATTCCAGGCCTCTTCAACTATGTCGGCATGGAATTTGAGCTGGCCGAGATTATGGGCCGACGAGTTGATCTGAAAACGCCTAAGGAATTGAGTCAGTTTTTCCGAGATGAGGTTTTAGCGGCGGCTCTTGTCGTTCATGAGATCTGATCTGGAATCCCAATACAAAAATAATCAAAACCCCGGCTCTTCATTTCCCGTGGTTTGTATTGATTGCGGCCGTCGAAGAACCCTTTACCCCCCATGCTGGAGAGGACTTGGTCAAAGTCGACAAACCGAAACTGCTTCCACTCGGTGACGAGGGCCACGGCATCGGCTCCCTGTGCAGCTTCGTATTCGCTTGTGCACCAGGCGATACCCGGATGGGAGAGTTGCATTTTTCCCTTCTCTTGCGCAATCGGATCATAGAGACGAACATCGGCTCCGTGGCTCAGGAGTTCTTCGATGAGTTGCAGGGCCGGAGCCTCACGGATGTCATCGGTATCGGGTTTGAACGCCAGACCCCAGATAGCGATCGTTTTTTCTTTAAGACCGCCGGTCTTAGCGAAATACTTTTTCATCTTTTCTGAGAGGATCTTTTTCTGCCGCTCGTTGATCGTATGGGTAGCGGTGAGCAGGGGAGTTTCATAGCCCACAGCTTTGGCCATCTGTCTTAGTGCGTCGATGTCTTTAGGAAAGCACGAGCCGCCGTAGCCAACTCCGGCATAAAGGAAGTTATAGCCGATGCGGTGGTCGGAGCCGATTCCGACGCGGACGTGGTTGATGCTAGCTCCCAGGCGCTCGCAAAGGCCGGCCATCTCGTTCATGAACGAGATACGCGTGGCGAGCATCGCATTGGCCGCATATTTGGTCATTTCCGCAGAGCGGTTGTCCATCACGAGAATGCGGTCGTGGTTGAGCGTGAACGGCGCATAGAGTTCTTTCATCTGTTCGGCGGCTTTCGGATTATCGACGCCGAGGATGATGCGGTCGGGCTTCATGCAGTCGGTGACGGCTGCGCCCTCTTTTAAAAACTCTGGATTGGACACGACATCAAAAGGATAAGAAGTCTTGAGCGCAGCGCGCACGGCGTCCGCGGTGCCGACAGGGACTGTGGATTTAATGACGATGAGGCAGGGCCCCGTCATGTGTTTGCCGATTTCTTCGGTGGCAGCCATGACGTATTTTAAATCGCACGATCCGTCTTCTTTGGCAGGTGTGGGAACGGCGATGAAGCAGGTACTGAGTTTGGAAGGATATTGGGTGGTAAACGAGAGGCGCCCGGCGGCTTTATTGCGGCGCACGAGATCTTCTAGGCCTGGCTCATAGATGGGAATGATGCCTTGATTGAGCGCGTCGATTTTAGCTTGATCGATATCGAGGCAGGTTACATGGTGGCCCATTTCGGCAAGAGAGGCGCCTGTTACCAGACCGACATAACCAGTTCCAATGACTAAAATGTACATAGGCTTCCATCTGTGAGGTGATACGCGGTATCACACAGTTTTGCAAGTTCTAAATCGTGGGTGACGATCACTAGTGTTTTTCCATAGCGTCGGCTGAGGTCCAAAAGCAGCTGGTGGATGTGCTGAGAAGTGGCATGATCGAGGTTGCCGCTGGGCTCGTCCGCAAGGAGGAGGGGAGGATCGTTGCATAGAGCCCGTGCGATGGCAGCCCGCTGCTTTTCTCCTCCGGAGAGAAGTCGCGCGGGAAAATGTGCGCGGTCTTCTAGTCCCACGTCTCGAAGTAACTGCATGGGATCGTTTTTTTTCGTGCCTGCGATCTTTGCAGGAAAGGCCACGTTTTCCAGCGTCGTGTAGTCATCGAGTAAATTGAATGTCTGAAAAATAAAACCGATGCACTCGCTACGAAGTAGTGGAAGAGAAGTCGTCTTGGTGGATTTTCCGCAAATCCAAATCTCCCCGGAAGTCGGCTCTTCGAGGGTACCGAGAATGTGTAAAAGTGTGCTCTTGCCTTCGCCCGATTTTCCAGTGATAGCCACCGTACTCCCCGCGGGAATCTCAAGAGTAATATCTCGCAGGACTTCGACCGTGCTCGGTTCTTTATAGGTTTTGGTGAGGTTTTTTGCTTTTAAGATCATGGCGCCCTCAAGATTTCGGAGGGCTTGAGGCGGCACGCTTTGATGGCGGGCACGAGTCCTGCCACCAGCGATAAAATAGGCGTGATGACGAGAACAAAGAACGTGGCTCTCGAACTTAAGTCGCTGGGCAGGGATTTGCCATAGAACACCGCGCTAAACATGTCATGTCCTTGCAAGGCACTCAAGAAATGCACGATGGCATCGAGGTTATGGAGGGTCAGCAGCGCTGCAGCAAGACCCACTAAGCTGCTCACAAAACCGATGAGCGCGCCGCAGCCGCCAAATATCAAGGCGATGCTTGAGGGCTTTGCGCCGAGGGCTTGCAAAATGCCAATTTCTTTTTTCTTGTCATTGACGAGCAGGAGGAGCAGAGAAAGAATGCTCGAGCACGCCACGGTCAAAATGATGATGCCGAGAAGCGTAAAGAGCGTCCGATCGCTTTGGAATTGTTGCAGGAGTTCCTTGGCAAAATCGTAGTCGTGGTAGGTGCTCACTGTCCAATATTTGTCGATGCCAGCACTGACGAAAGCGCTCTCAATCTCACTGCGTACTTTCAGGGCATCGTCGATATTTTCAATCCACACCTGCAGGCCGTTGGATTGCGTTTTATCGAAATGCTCCAAGGGACTTGTCGAATTAATCGTTCGTATCACTTCCGAGGGCGTTAAAATCGCCTTAGCGCCCACCGCCATCACGCCAGGATCGTAAAATCCTTTCACATAGACGGGCATGCGCTGTTCTTGAATGCCGCTGACCGTGGCTGCTTGGTACGACAAGTATCCGCGATCCCCTAAGCGAACGCCGCTCGACTGAAAACTCTTTGCCAGCCAGATTTCTTTGCCTTCCAGCGTTGGCGCCGATCCCGGCAGCAAAAGAGAGGAAAGATGCGGATTTTTCTCCGCCAGCGTCGTCAAATAGGAGACCTGAGTCAAAAACGATGTTCCTTGCGGCCGGTGCATCTCGAGACGAAGGAGAGCTCCCGTGAGTTCATACTCTTGGAACTTTAGCTTTTTCTGGTTTAAAATCTGGTAGGCAATTTTGACGGGATCTTTGAGTTTTCCATCGGGCCCCATATCGGGCTTCAGCCCCGTTGCGGCATCGATCTCAGGGTCATAGGGGTCACTCTTGGCAGCGATTGCTTTTTCTCCAATGCTGCGCAAAGAATAAGCCGATGCCGTGGCAACCTCATCGATCCGGTAGTAGTAGGAAGCAAAGTAAGCGGGTGTCGGCGTGATGCGGACGGGTGCATGGAGCGTGGTGAGTTTATTTAGCCACGTCTTTTCGATGCCGTCGGTGACTGATAAAAAAACGAGCACGAGCCAAACGACGAGCGTAATGACTGCAATCGACAGGGATCCAATCAGGGCGACGGAGAGATTTTTGCGGCGGGGGATGAGGTATTTACGGATGACGGATAATTCAAACATCTCCTACCAAACAAAACTACTTAGCTTCTTTGAAGATCACGTGACGGCGCAGACGCTTATCGAACTTTTTGAGTTCCAACCGCTCTGTTTTCGTCCGTTTGTTTTTGGTTGTCCAATAGATTTCAGGACTTTCGGTGCTTTTCATCTTGATGGTTTCACGGGCGCTCTTTGCCATAGATCCTCTTTAGTTTTGACTTACCATTTTAAGAAACTTCGTTGAAAAAATCAATGCTTTATAGCGGAATGCGCGTCTGAGGTTCTAGATCTAGCAAGTCGGCTCCTTGTCTCAAAAAAACATGATACCCCAGACCCGCGATCATCGCCGCATTATCGACAGAGAGTCCCCGCGGGGGAAAAATCACCGGAATCGTGGTATTTTTTTCTTCAAAAAGCGCTCTTAGCCTACCATTTTGGCTCACGCCCCCGCCGATATAAATGGCTTTGCATTCAAACTCTTTTGCTGCGTGGATCGCTCTCATAACGATATCTCCTAAGGCCACCTCTTGGAACGCCGCGGCGATATGGGGTTTTTCTTCCTCGGGGACTTTGCAGGGAGCGTTTTTGTCGCTATCTTGTCCCTTGATCCTATAGAGGACATTGGTTTTCAGACCACTAAACGAAAAGTCCCAGGGCCGTCCCTTCACTTTACCCGGCTGAAAACGGTATTTTAAAGGATTTCCTTGTCTTGCGAGCTGCTCGAGCGCGGGACCTCCGGGATAGGAGAGACCGAGCATCACGGCAACCTTGTCGAACGCTTCGCCGATGGCATCATCGACCGTTTTACCGATCATCGTATATTTTCCGAGCGCCTCGATTTTCACCAAAAATGTATGCCCTCCGGAAATCACCACTCCCAGCGCTGGCAAAATCGGGTCATCTTCCATCATAGCAGCATAAAGATGGGCTTCGACGTGATTGACGCCTATCAAAGGTTTTTTCCAAGCCAGCGCAAGCGACTTCGCGGCATGGAGTCCCAAAAGCAGAGGACCGATCAGTCCTGGCCCCTTAGCTACAGCAATTAAATCGGGGGATGAGAGTCCGGACTCCGCAAGCGCCTCTTCGATCACTGGTATCATGGCATCCGCATGCCGCCTTGCCGCCATCTCGGGGAAAACTCCTCCATAGCGCGCATGGAGATCGGCTTGGGACGCCGTCACATTAGAAAGAATTTTTTTACCTGCTACCACGACAGAGGCGGCTGTCTCATCACAGGTCGATTCGATGCCTAGGACGTTCATAGGAAAACTATTTTACAGGAAAAAAGCTCCGGCGTCTAGAACAGACGCCGGATGTAGGTAAAGATTATTTCTTAGCTTCTTTGGTAAAGAGCGATGCTACTTTATTTACTCCACCGAGAGTTACGAAGTTAGCAAACCCTTTGGTTTCTTGCAGAGCTGCTTGTGACCAAGAACGAGGTTGTACTGCAGGAGTTTCTGACTCTTTTTTGGGCTCATCAGCTTTCTTTTCTCCTTCTGCTGGTTTGCTTGGAGTAGTTGGTGGTACCGGTGCTGCAACATATTCTGGATTTTTCTTTTGTTCTACATATAGAGCATCACTGAAATATGCCATTGGATTAAAGAACCCACGCTCATGTACCACTTCGATTATTTCAACGTCATTTCCGGGTTTATAGTTAGGGTTTTTTTCTACAACTTCATATTGACGACCACGAATCAGGTTCAGTGGGCTTAAAATAAAACGGTCATGCCTTGTTGAAATCAGTGCATGTGTTACATCTACTGTTGGTGCTGGTGTTGCCATATCTTGTCCTTTTTTGTGGTTAAAGGGTTTGTTAAGATGACCTGATTGTAATATGAAGTCTTTTTTAAGGCTAAGAAAATTTTTCCTAGCTTGAGAAAATCCGTCTTTTTCTTCATAAGAAAATCATGGCGTATGAAGTTTGGAGATGGGTCGGCTTTCATATTTTGATCGGTATTCTTTTGCTGCTCGATTTCGGTGTTTTTCATCGCAAAAGTCGCGCTGTCTCTAGAAGAGAAGCGGCGCTCTGGAGTGTTTTTTGGATCGGGCTGTCACTTCTCTTTAACGTTTTTATCTATGTCTACGAAGGGCAGCAAAAGGCTCTTGAGTTTTTTACAGGATATCTCGTTGAGAAATCGCTCAGTGTCGATAACATCTTTGTGTTCATCCTGATTTTTTCCTATTTCCAAGTGCCGAAAAAACTTCAGCATCGCGTTTTGTATTTAGGCATTATCGGTGCGCTCGTGCTGCGTTTGGCGCTGATTTTAGCAGGAGTTTCGCTCATCAATCGCTTTGCGTGGCTCATTTATCTCCTCGGTATTTTTTTAGCATACACGGGCATTCGGCTGATGCTGCGCAAAGAAGAAAAAATTGCTCCTGAAAAAAACTATCTGGTGCGGTGGACGCGCAAACATTTCGATGTGACAGAAGATTATCATGGTTCCCGCTTCTGGATAAGGAAGGCGGGAAAACTCTTTGCGACGCCGCTCGTTCTCGTGCTGATTGTGATCGAGACGACCGATCTAGTTTTTGCGCTCGATTCGATTCCGGCGATTTTTGCCATCACACTCGATCCATTCATCGTCTACACCTCCAATATCTTCGCGGTGCTGGGGCTACGCTCGCTCCATTTTCTCATCGCCGAGTCGCTTCTCTTTTTCTCGCACCTGCAGATTGGATTGGGACTGGTATTGTTTTTTGTGGGATTCAAAATGGTTATGGGGCCATTTTTTCACATCCCCCTGCCGATATCACTGGGCGTGATTGCCGGTATTTTGGTAGCTTCGATGCTGACTTCATTGATTTACAAGAAATAAGTCGCTCACTTTAAATGAGATATGAAAATTGCTACCCTAGTTGCCATTTTTGGTCCAAATTTGGCAACAAGGGTAGCAATTTTCGATTAGACACCAGCTGCCTCGTCGGCAATCCAAAGAGCAGGATTGTCTACCGTGCCCACTTGTTGGCAGGGGAGTTTAGGCGGCGAGTTGAATACATGGTGGAGCATTTCTTTTTTATTGCTGCCCAAAACATAGACGGCAACATGAGCAGCCGCGTTGATGCACTCAAACGTCAGCGTCATGCGCTCCGTTTTTTTCTCAGGGATATAGTTGGAGACGCAGAGGCGCCCTTGAGCCTTTAGAGCAGCCGTGCCCGGAAATAACGAAGCAGTATGGCCGTCTTCTCCCATACCGAGCATGACGAGGTCGAGGGCTTGATCCTCTAAAATGCGCCGGAGTGTTTTTTCGTAGGCCAGAGCATTTTTTTCGATGTCATTTTCAGCGATCATTCGGTGGATGTGCCCGGGAGGGATCGGCATTTTTTTGAAGCCCGCCTCCATCGCCATGCGGTAGTTACTGTCAGGATGATCGGGAGGAACGCTGCGCTCATCGCTCCAGAACAGATGGACTTTTTCCCATTCGATTTCTTCGGCAAGACCCGGTGCACAAATCAGTTCGTAGATGGCTTTTGGTGTCGATCCACCCGAGAGAGCGACAGCGAAAAAATCATGGTCTTCGATGGCATCGCGGGCAAGGGTGACAAAGTGGCTCGCAGCATATTGGAGGGTGGTGTCTTTATCTCCAGGAACGGTGAGAGTGGCGTTTTGGAGCATCGAGGTTTTATTCCTTGGAAAGAGTTTCCATGAGTTTTAAAAAATGCGCGCTGGTTCCGGTGTGGCCGATTTCATTGACAAGAGAAAGGCCTGCCTGTGTTTTGGTGAAGATGAAGTTGGAGGGGATTTCGCAGCGGTCAGGGGTAGAGAGCATCATTTTCACTTGGTGGGGCTGCTCGGGGGTTCGAACGAACGCAAAATGCTCACCCTGCGTGGTGAGCATGTCGAGCGAAATAATCGCGCCCGGCGCAAGCTCTTTGTTTTCTCCGCTTTGTATAGAGAATTGGACGTTTTTCCAGTTGAGCTGACTTTCCAGCCATCCTCGGAGATAACGGGACTGGGTTTGGGTATGGCAAAAGAAAGGCGAGGTGACGCTGTTGTAGGTGATGCCCACCGATTTCATGCGTTTTAGTTGAAGGGCGCGCTCCTCTCCGTGAAAAACAGCAGCGAGTAGTTGCCGCCAGCTTTCCGTCCTAGCCCAGCAAAGATCGGCGATGTCAGTAGGGCGATCTAAAGCCGCTTTTGCAAAACGGGAGAGATGATCAGTAGTCTCGGAATCAAAGATCAGTCGGTCCGCGAGATTTTCTAAAGCGGAGGCGATCGGATTAGAAAGGGTGGGATCTTCTCCCCATACGACATAGATGGGAAGATCGGTGAGAAGGTGAGGAAGAATGATAAAGGGGATTTTGGGAAGGTTGGCTTCGGTGGCGCTGATGTCGATCCAGTCGCACATGACGTCGGTTTGGATGGTTTTTACGTCAGCAGAGAGTTCATCGGCATGGCTCTTGCGGTCGGCGGTGATAAAGATGACGCGGGAGGGAAAGCGCACGATGGCATTGTGAGCGATGGTCCTGAGGTAATCAGCGCGGGCATTTTTTTGGGTGAAGACGATGAGGTTGAAGAGAGAGGCGCGCGAGGGACCGGTTTTAAGTTTGGAGGGGATTTCGGAGATGTTCATAAAAGCCTCCATTTGCGTCCATCGGCTTCAATGAGCTGGTCAGCGGAGTGCGGGCCCCAAGATCCGGAAGCGTAATTGGGGAAATCCTCTGCGGGAGTCTTTTGCCAGAGATGCAAAAGAGGTGTGAGGAGTTTCCAAGAGGCGAAGACTTCGTCTTCGCGCGCAAAGAGAGTGCTATCGCCGACGATGCAGTCGCAGATGAGGCGCTCATAAGCTTCGGGAGGACTCATTCCGAAATACGATCCATACCGAAAATCCATCCTTACGGGCTGGATGGGCGTTCCAGGTCCGGGAACTTTCGTGTTGATCTTCAGCGCGGTTCCTTCATCCGGCTGGATACGGATAGCCAGAACGTTGCTGCCACCGGGAAAAAGAGTGCACGCAGGTTCTTTGAACGTTACGGCGATTTCTGTGGCCCGTTTGGGGAGGCGCTTGCCGCAGCGGAGATAAAAAGGAACGCCTTTCCACCGCTTGTTGTTGATGAGGAGTTTCATCGCAGCATAGGTCTCGACGCTGGAAGTTGGGCTGACGTTTTGCTCTTCGCGGTATCCGATGACGTCTTCACCTTCAATATAACCAGGACCGTATTGGCCACGCACAGCATTATCCGTATCGATTGTTTGGATGGCTTTGAGGACTCTGACTTTTTCGTCGCGGACGCTGTCGGCTTCCATGTTTTTCGGGGGCTCCATCGCTACGAGAGTGAGGAGTTGCATCATGTGGTTTTGCAAAATGTCACGGACGATTCCGGCTTCTTCCCAAAATTTTCCCCGCGTTCCAATGCCGATATCTTCAGCGACGGTGATCTGCACATGGTCGATGTGCTCTTTATTCCATAGCGACTCAAAGATGGTGTTCGCAAAACGGAAAACGAGAAGGTTTTGTACGGTTTCTTTACCCAGATAATGATCGATGCGGTAGATTTGCCGCTCATCGAGAAAGTGCAGAAGCTCTTTTTGCAAGGCTTTCGCAGATTCGAGATCGTGGCCAAACGGTTTTTCGATGATGACGCGGGACCACCGGTTTTTTTCACTTTCTATGTCATAGAGGAGGCCCGCGTTTTTCAATTTTTGACAGATGAGAGGAAAAAAACTCGGCTGCGTCGAGAGATAAAAAATACGGTTTCCCTTTGTACCCAGTTTTGCATCGAGCTCGGCTAAGAAGGTCTTTAATTTTTGGTAGCCCTCATCTTCATGGAACTCGGATTGGTGGTAGAAGATCTGATTCGAAAAATGGTCCCATATGGAAGCTTCGATCGGCTTAACACGGGAATAGGAGCCCACAGCTTGTTTCATCTCCTCGCGGAACTGGTCGTGGGTTTTTGGGCGCCTTGCAAAACCAACGCAGGCAAATTGGGAGGGGAGCTGCGCCTGCCTCGTCAGATTATAGAGAGCGGGCATGATCTTACGCGCCGTGAGATCGCCCGTGGCGCCAAATACGACCACAATACAGGGGTCGTAAAATCTAACGCCTTGACTCTGTTCTGCTAGAGGATCTTCATCGATCGGCATCAAAAATATCCCTTTAGGCACATTCTCTAACAACATAGCATTTATTGGGAAATTGGGCTATGATTCTAGTTCATATGCTACCTTCAACTAATTTTTCTTCTAATTTTCGCCCCATTTGGCAGAGGCCAGAATTTAATTCTGTCATGAAATCAGTTTTAAATTTTCCTTTTTTCAAAAAATATCAAAAGTCGCCTGAGGCAACTGCTCAATTAAATAGAGAAGTTTTACCTTTGTTAGGGATCGACGATTTGAAAAAAAAGATAAAAAATCACGAAGAGCAACAAAGGAAGGCGCGGCTTGCCGAAATTAGCCAAAGCCTACATACACCGCTTGCACCAATAAAAATTCCTCGCTTCAAAGCAGAAGATTTAATGTCGAAGCGTGACAAAGAAATGATGGATAAGTTAAATGCATTGATGCCTTTTAAGCTCCCTTCCGATAGTGAGTCTGACAATGAAGAGACATCTTCTACTTCTTCCCACGAATCCTCAAGTCATAACACCCCCCGTTCTTCAAGTGATTCCGAAGACGAAACACATACTAACGAGCCGTCAGAGGAGCGTTCCTTTATGGGGGAAGCTGCAAAGTCTATGTTTCAATTGCCTGCCATGCGTGAAACAGCGGAGAAACTCGAAAAAACAGATCTCTCCACTCTTTCAGGCCCTGAGAGGGCACAGGCAGAAGTCCTTTTGGAACTCTACAATGAATCTAAAAAGGTAAAAAAAACCGTTCCTTCTTTTGAAGAAATTCTTAAAGACGTACCCGAAAAATCAAAAGCGAAAGGGTTGTTGAGTCTTTTTGTAAACGCTTCCTCTGTGCAAGATCTTTCAAAAAAATGGGATAAAATGGACTTATCTCATTTATGCAAATCGGATCTGGCATTCGTGGACTTGCCTGTGGAGCTCTTATTTTACATATTTAGCCACCTAGGAGGAGTCCAGCTCCAAGCTGTTGCCCGAGTCTGTAGAAAATTTAAAGAGATTGCATATACCCTTGAGGGGTTTCAGCATGTTTTTAAGGCACGATCTCTACAGATTTCCCCATTCCAAAATTATAAACACCTCTGTCTTACGCATAGCATTTTAAATCTCCAGTGCCACCAAAATAATTGGGCAATTAAAGAGACCCAGCCACTCCTTGCTGCGAAATTTTGTGAGGGGTATTTAATCGATATTGATAAACAGGGCAAGATTTCTAGGAGAGTGGTTAAAATAGAAAAAACTTCCATCTCATATCAAAAAATGATTTATCCTTTTACACTGAATAATCCCTTAATCGAGGCTAGCGATAAAAGATGCGTTTTAAGCTGCATAGGAGGTTATGATTTTTATTTAATTTCAGATGTAAATACCACCCAAACCCTCCTGTGTACAGCTCCCAACCTAATCCATAGTTTATCGCTTTTCGGCACCAATTTAGCGATGGGCTTCGATAATGGTTCTTTCGCTATTTTTGAAAATGTGGGGGCACAAATGGATTTCCCCACAATATTGAATGCATGCTTAGGAGAGCCTGTAGCTTCAGTGAAGGACGAGGTGGTAAGTATTCAGTTCTTTTCTGGAGGGAAACAGCTTCTTTCAGTCACAAAAAGTGGTGTCTGTAAAATTTGGAATACAGCGGATTTCAAAGTAGAAAAGGTCTATCAGTCCTCTCCGCTTGACCGTGCTAAAGTCCTTGGAAATAAGTGGCTGCTGCAGATGGAGACGACAGGCCTCTGCACACTCGTGAACATGAAAGAAGATAAAAAGCTGTCTCTAAAATACGACTCGCCTACGATTGCCTCTACTCGTTTATGGGAAACCCTATTTATCGCTTATAAAAACAAAAAGATCCTGGCCTGGGATATGAACAGCGGAGCCAAGTTAAAGGAATTCCTTGTCGCTTTTGATATCCTCGATATTCAATTTAAAAATAACACTTTATGGGTCATCGGCAATGGCCAAGAAGTGCAATTAATTTCTTATCATTTCGATCTTTTGCCTGCACAGAGATCTATTGAGATAGATGATGTAAATGGAACTGTTAATGTACCTGGTTTTCCAAGCGTAATAAAATAGTTTTTTACTCATATATCTGTTATAGTTATTGCCATTATGACATCTATACATGGATTTTCAAATCGTTTCTTTACGGTAAATTCTCAACATACAATGTGGGGGATTTATGCTGTTTGTCTATTGACATGCGCAGGTCTTGCCTATGCCCTATGGCAGGTCGTCGTTCATAGGATGTGGGGAAAGGCAAATCCACTCCCTACTCAACCTCAACAAAGTGCTCATCAGATTATATCGATTGCGCCTGCGCAAGATTCTCCCCAAATCCCAAAGCCCTCGATCAATTTGGAAAAATTTCTTGAATTATCTGAGCGAACACAATTTAAAGATTTTAAGCAGGTTGAAGGCTTATTGCCGCCGGATATTTGGAGGAGAATTGCTCACTATCTTGCACCCAAAGATATTTGTTCTTTGAGTGAATTGTGCAAGTCTTTTGCAGGTATCAGGGTGGATCCTTATGTTCAACTTCTCATGACGGCTTATAGGCAGGTTGAGTTTTTTGCCCGGCAGCTTTCGTTGTTCTCTGAAAATGGAGGTAAAAGAGAAAATACATTATGTATGAGTCCTCAAGGGAGATGGCAATTAGATTGGTCTACTGGCACAGCCCAAATTACTCAAGGTCTAACAAAGAAAGCGCTCCCTCACGCCTCAAAAGTTGTCAATGCCCAGTGGATTGACTCAGATAGAGTATGGGTTGCCCATGAAGATAAAGTGCTTCGGCTTTGGAAAAGAGATACGGATACTGCGCTGCTGGAAATTATCTGTACACAAAGCATTATCGATTTTTGGTACGATGAAGACCGCAAACAAATGTACATCTGCTCTGCAAACCTCCAATTAAATCCTATTCCAGATTCAAAGCACTCTTTGGATATCATGAATAACTGGGTAGGAAGGCATCTTGTTCGGCTCGACCTAAAAGAGAAGATTTAAAGCTGAATCTAGAATAAAATTTGAGTGGAATGATCCACTCCACTTTTTTTCAAGCTCAGAGAGTCGTCCAACTTGCCCAGGATAACGTATGGGAAGCTCGCGTCCTCTCCTTGAAATTAATTCCCGTACAGACTTTTTACTGTGCTTTGGATTTGATCGCTGCTGCTGGCAGCGTGGTCAGCCTCATTGCCACAGGAGCCGTCGATGTGGAGGTGGTTGCTTTTACATGCCGTCATTATGCGATGGGTGTGAAGGTGATCGCCTATCCTTTTGTCGATCTCTTGCGGGCGATCAACCCTCAGGCCCCATTCGTATTCGAGCCCAGCCAAGAAAATGTCTTAAAAGACGAAGAGCAATTTTTAAAGACCTTTCCTGCCGATCGAGTTTTTACGTGGGTGGATCCATACATTCAGCAGGGGATAAAAGAGAAGCGCCTGGAAAAAGTTAGGTTATTGTATGTTGCTCTGGCTATTGCTCTGATCGTTATTCGCTGCCTAGAGATGATTGTTAGTCCCTTTGCTGTAGGATTGTCCATTTTATCGAAGGGAAAATGGGAAATTGTCAATACGGTTGCATTCTGTACACTTCAAGCCATGCCTAACATGGTATTTGAGACCGCAGGATGCTTCATCAAGCTCTTGAATCCTCATGCGGTTTCCTTTCGTGATATCATCTCGAACTCAGGATCGGGATCTCCTACTTCAAATTAAAAATCTTCAGTGATATCTTCATTGTTGAAGTTTGAATACACAAGCAAAAAGGAGATTTTTATGGAAATAACTTCTGCGACAACATCGAAGCTGAGTAGTTCTGTTCCCACTTTTGAGTGTGTGAATACTTTAGATTTCAAAACCACCGTGTATGCGCTGGCGACTCTAAACCAATCTAGATTTGCAGTTGGAGGCGGTGCGCGGGAAGGATCTGAAGTCGCTATCTGGGATACTGCAGGAACTCCCTATAATCCACCCCCTGAAGTAGAAACAATAACTTCTTTGGCCTCTGCGGACAATGGCTCTTCTCTGATTACAGGAGGCATGCGAGCCTTTAGTGATCACGGAGGATACTTGAAAGTATGGCCCCTGGGTTCTACTGCTCCAAGTTATAATAAACAACTAGAATCTGTTGTATCCTCCCTTGCCTCTCATCCTAACAACCGATGGATTGTTACAGGAGATTGGGACGGGGTTATCAAAATTTGGGATCGATCGAGTCCCGATTCGCAACCCTTTAATTTTCCTAACAAGGAAGGATATGTCAATGCACTGGCTTTCGTACAAAATGGAGACTATTTAACCAGCGGGCATTCAAAAAATATCCATGTCCAAGAGATGAAACATTACACGTATTTATCGCCTTACATTGGGCACACAGATGCTGTCTTGGCTTTATCCGATATGGGTAATGGAATTCTTGCCAGCGGTTCTGCGGATAAAACTATTAAAATTTGGGACACGACAAAGCCTTCCAATCAGGCTTTTGTGAAAACACTACCTATTATTCATAAGGATGCTGTTTTTGCCTTGGCTCGTTGGTCCGACACGATTCTAGTGAGCGGTTCAGCTGATAGTTCGTTTGTTGTTTGGGATATTACGACAGGAGATTACTGGCAATGTCCGCAGGCTCATGAAGGGGCTGTAAAGGCTCTTACTGTCTGCAACAATATGCTGATCACTGGATCTTTTGATAAATCAGTGAAGATTTGGCAGCCGAAAAACTAAGGCGTTTTGGCTTCTAAATAGCTTTGAAGAACGACCGCGGCGCTTAAGGCATCGATTTTTTCCGAGCGTTGTTTGCGATTTAGCTCTGCTTCGCGCAGCAGTCTGTCGCTTTGGGCAGAGCTGAGGCGCTCATCCCACAGAACAATGGGAATCGTCAGATAGGTTTTGAGCTTTTCCGCAAAAGCGCGCACCTCGGCTGTCATGGGGCTGTCTTTGCCGCTCATGAGGAGGGGAAGGCCCAGGAGAATTTCATCGACGGGCTTCCATTTGGTGAGGAGCTCTTGGAGTTTGTTAGGAAATGTTTTGTCATGCTGTAGCGCTATGAGGGGTGTGGCGATGCACCGCCTTTCATCAGAAATAGCGATACCAATGCGGGCTCTTCCGTAATCAAGGCTAAAAATTCTTCCCATAGGAAGCATTTTAATATTAACACTTTGAAAAAGCAAGATATTAAATTATTTAATATAGTTTATTTTTACTAAAGTTTCCTCTATACTTTTCGCAAATTATGCAACGAATAAATGCAATTCCTCGCAGTTCAATAGAATCCTTTGTGCCTAGAATGTCCCTTTGGGGGACTCGGGCTGTCGTTGTTGTTGTCTGTATTGTCGGCGTGACTTATGCTGCTAAAAAAGCTTGGGACTATTTTACTCGGCAGATGATTTCTGACCCAGATGATGAACCTGTATTACCCAAGAAAATTTATCCTAAAGAGCTCGCTACATTCCCTTTTAGAAATGTGGTGCCTTTGAATGAAAAGCCGATTCCTGATGACGTCATTTTACATATATTTTCTTTTCTAGAACTGTCTGATGCGATTAAATTTTCCAGCACATGTAAGTCTCTTGCCTTTTATAGAACGGACACTAGATGTAAAGCTTTCGCTATTTTTCGTCTCATACGTCTCCAAGCTGAAATTCCTTTTGATAGGACGGCCATCTACGCTCAATTTTACAAAAACAAGTTGTGGGGGATCTATTTAAATGCAAAGCAGACGAATAAAACGATAAGAATGTATGAATGCTTAGCAAGCACATTAGAAAAAAAAGTAGATGCTGAGATAATTCTGCATATTAGTCGTGAAAAAACAAAGCCCTTTCTTCATATCACTCGTATTGCCGATGGAATCTTAGTCGGTAGCGTGAATGAGGCGGGATTTTTATTTTATGAGATAGTGTATGACTACCCAAGTTGGAGGTTATGTCTAAGTGTAACAAACGAGGGAAAAATAAGTTCCCATCCGTCTATGCAAGTATCTGGTCCGACTATGAGCGTCTGTGCAGGTCCAGGTTCTGTATCCTACAGGGGTGAAGAGTATAGATGCACGATTTGGGAAGGAGAAACCTACAAGGGGGATTTTAATGTTTCTACTCCTGGAGGCTTGTTTTCTGCAGTACCTGTGACGATCGGGATGCAATTGCTCAGCGACAACAAACTATTAACAGTTACTTGGCTTGGTTTGTGTAAAGTGTGGGACATAAAAGATCCACTTATTCCCGAAGTCATACGTACATTCTCGATGAATACATTTCTGAACGATACCTTAAATTCTGAACGCCGAATTCCCTGGGCAGCTGTTGTGGGGTCTAAAGAACAGTGGTTAATTTGGTATAACGATCGAAAAGGAACCTGTGAGATATGGGATTTTCAGAAAGGATGGGGATTATTTTCGATTCCTCTAAAGGAGCACTTTGTAAACTGTCATCTCGTCATCGAAGATCGATATTTGCTTTTAGGCCTAAAAAAAGGTACTAATAGTATTTACATCTACGATCTTCTGTTGGGAAAACATATAGTTACTTATAAGCATGATATGCCCATTTTGGATTTTCGATATGATGGATCGAAATTATGGGTAGTTGGCGATAAGAAAACGATGATTATCGGCTAGATTTCTTATATTCGATCACAGCCCCGATAAAGTCACGGAAGAGGGGATGCGGCGTGTGAGGCTTGGATTTGAACTCGGGATGGAATTGGACGCCGACCATCCAGGGGTGATCTTTGACTTCGACGATTTCACAGAGCGGATGGGTATGGAGCATGCCGGAGACAACAAGGCCTTTCTTCTCGAGGGTATCGCGGTACGTGTTGTTAAACTCGTAGCGGTGGCGGTGGCGCTCATGAATGAGGGAGGCTTGATAGGCTTTTTCTGCTTTGGAGCCTCTTTCAATCACGCAGGGGAAAGATCCCAGGCGCATGGTGCCTCCGAGATCGATGATCGATTTTTGCTCTGAAAGAAGCGAAATCACGGGGTGCGGAGTGTTGGGATCGATCTCTGTGGAGTTGGCGTCATCGAAGCCTGCAACATGGCGTGCAAACTCGACGGTCATGACTTGCATGCCGAGGCATAGGCCAAAGTAGGGGATTTTATTCTCGCGGCAGTATTTGGCGGTCATGATTTTGCCCATCCATCCGCGTTCACCAAATCCTCCGGGAACGAGGTAGCCGTCGCAGCCAGCAATTGCGTGCTCTACGGATCCGTTTTCGAGGATTTTATCGGCCTCAAAGCAGCGGATTTCGAGGTCGACTTGGTGGGCGAGAGCTCCATGGTGGAGCGCTTCGAAGACCGATTTGTAGGCGTCTTTGTGCTGGAGGTATTTTCCGACGATGCCGATGACGATTTTTCCTTTGGGATGGAGAAGTCGATGTAAGACGTCTTTCCAAGGGGAGAGATCGCCGCGCTCTCCGGGCAAGTCAAGGAGCTGGCAGATTTTTTCATCGATCTTTTGATCGCTGAGCATGAGCGGCACTTCGTAGATCGAATGATCCACATCGGGTTCATCGAGAACGAGTTCTTTGCGGACACTGCAAAGAAGGCTGATTTTGTCTTTGATGCTTTGCTCGAGGGGTTTTTCACAGCGGCAGAGAATGATGTCGGGGATAATTCCGATGCCGCGCAGCGTTTGTATCGAGTGCTGCGTTGGCTTAGTTTTTACTTCGCCTGCGGCTTTCATGTAGAGGACATAGGTCAGGTGTATGTTGAGGCATTCTCTTGGTCTTTCATGCCGAAATTGCCGAATCGCCTCTAAGAAGGGATGGGACTCGATATCACCGACCGTGCCACCTATTTCGACGATGAGAATATCGGTTCCTTCGTCGTGGTGGGCGGCTTTTAAGATCCGCTGCTTGATTTCATCGGTGATGTTCGGGACCATTTGGACATCTTTTCCCAAATAATCGCCTCTGCGCTCGCGTTTGATGACCGCTTCATAAATTTGTCCCGAGGTCGCATTGGAAGCTCTTGAAATCGTCGCATTCGTAAATCGGAAATAGTGGCCCAAATCGAGATCGGTCTCAGCACCATCATCAGTGACATAGACTTCGCCATGCTGGAACGGGTTCATCGTGCCCGGATCGACATTGAGGTAGGGGTCGAGCTTGAGCATTCCGACTTTGAGACCCCTGGCCTCTAAAAGAACTGCAATCGAAGCGGCTGTCAGGCCTTTTCCCAAGGAAGAGACCACACCGCCGGTAACAAAAATATATTTGGTAGCCATGGGGATGAGTGTACAAGCTTCTTACTAAATAGTCGACCCTGATTTAGTCAATTTGGGCTGTCGTTTTTGCCTTTTGTGACATTTTGATCCCGTCCTCGTCGGCCATATGCAGCTTCGCATATGGCCATCCTTGGCCGTGTCAAAATCTCATCAAAAGTCATAAAACGCCATTTCCAAAGCACTAAATCAGGGGCGACTAAATAGAGCAAATTACATTTTGTGCAGATGAGCTTCGGAAAAACCCTGACTTAGCATTTTTTTGAGAAGCTGTTTGGAGTGCGTTACTTTGTACTGATGGGGTGTAGATATTTTGATATGGAGGCGTTCAAATAGCTCTTCCATGCATAGACAGTGATGGCTCAGTCCCAGTACTCCTAGGCACTTGATAGCCAGCAAATCGGCGCTACAGAATCGAAAAATGTTTTTTTGCCTATTTTGATAAAGAAAGGCGATGGCTTCTCGCTCTCCTTCGTCGATTCCTTCCAAGAATGTTTTCTTTAGAACTTGTGAGAGGCTGTTAAAAGTTTCCAAAGAAACGGGGATTTCTTCTAGTAGGTTGGATTGAATGGACTCTGTCAGATCGATGATTTGGCGACTGCCTTTTTCATCGCGATAAAAGCGTGTTTCGCTGCGGATGATCGGCGTTACTGCTGCGGAGCAAGAATGGAGAACATGCTTCCAAAGATTAAACTGATGCAACTCGATAATTGCATTGGCATCAAAAAGTATTCTAGCATGTGATTTCGACAAAACCGTATTCATTGAGTAAAGGGGAAAGATCGCATAGTTCAACATGGAGCAGCTTCGCTGCTTTGGCCCGAGATATTTTCAAATGCTCCATGGCTAAATAAACCAAACGCACAAATTTGGCTTTCAAAGGATGGAAGACGGACAAAGCGGGCGCTACAAAAAGCGTGCCGAATTGTATCTGCAATTGTTCATGTTCTTTCTTGGTGAGAAGATACGTATTATGCATACGATTGAGCATGGCCTCTTTCGATACTTGAAATTTTTGCGCGAGGGCAATGATGTCAGCAGCGCTTAAGCGGCGGCCCGCTGCAATTTTTTTCGTCTCAATATGGAGTTTTTCTTGAGGAATGAGCAGTCCTGCGGCGAAGGCATTCGCTAGGAGTTCATTTTTCTCATGCATTGGCTGGCTCGTATCGACGCTTTTTAACATCTGAGCGTCCCAAGTGATCAAGTGGAAAAGTTCATGAGCGATGCTAAATAGCTGCCTAGGTTCTGTATTGCGCCCATTGATAAAAATAAAGCACCCTTTTTCAGATCTAAAGCAGGCTCCTGAGGGTTTAATATTTTTTTGATCGACGATAAACTTCACTCCGAAGCCATCCTCGAGAATGTCGATCAATTGTGCTGCAGGGAAATCCCCCAGTCCCATTTGCCCCCGCATGCTTTCGGCTAGCTCGTAGGCCTGCTCTAAAGTAAAACGCTCTAGTTGAACCCTAAAAGTCGGAAGTTCTTTGGAAATAAGGATCGGCGCCTTCTCAGACTGAGAGATAAGTTCTTCGATCCAGACGTAATTGTCGCATTCTTGCAAAAATTGGTCTTTGAGGAGTTCTTCATTTTCCGTCGGTTTTTCTCGCCATAAAACGAACGGTTGCTCTCTTGCTGTTTTTTTTCCGAGCAAAACATCTATGTCGACAAATAAAAATTTGGCAATTTCGTAGAGTTCGCGGGCTTTGACTTCCCGTTTTCCTTGCTCTACCTCGCTGACGATTTGATGATGATTCCAGCCAATGGCTTTAGCTAGGGTGTACTGAGAGAGTTTTTTACGTTCTCTTTCGATTTTAATGCGCTGACCGATTTCCAGATTTCCTTGCGTCATAACTTTGTATTATGCAGTAAAAGGAAAATTTTGCAAGAAAATCTTGCAATCTTGCTAACAAAGGCAGGATTCCTGAAAATAAAGAAATGCTCAGCCCTCTTGCAAAAAAACGTCTTACATACGAGCCGCCCATCCCGAAAATTCTGAAGGACCTCTCGAAGGTCACTTTTCGCCATGAGCACGCGATGGCGCCTCATGCTGACATCGCTGCCCTTTTTCCTCAAACGATCAGTGGCGAGGTCGCCTCAGCTGAAGTCACCGAAACGCAAAAACTAGGGCCCCTCAAAATCGGGGTGGTTTTCTCCGGAGGACCTGCGAGCGGGGGCCACAATGTGATCGCGGGGCTCTTCGATGCCCTGCAAAAACTAGCAAATGGAAGCACGTTGATCGGGTTCCAAGATGGTCCGCAAGGGATCATCGATGGCGAGTTTGTCGTTATCACCGCAAAACTTCTCGAAAATTACCGCAATCAAGGCGGTTTTGATCTCCTGGGCTCTGGGCGCGTAAAAATCGAGACCGATGTGCAACTGCAGTCGTCGATGGCCCAAATGAAAAAAATTGGACTGGATGGACTCGTGATCATCGGAGGAGATGACTCGAATACAAACGCTGCTGTGCTCGCCGAATATTTTGCAAAACATGAATGTAAAACCCGCGTGATTGGCGTTCCTAAAACGATCGATGGCGATCTACAAAATCCATATGTAGAAATCTCGTTTGGATTTGATACAGCCACGAAAACCTATAGCGAACTCATCGGTAACATTGCCAGAGACGCGCTTTCCTCAAAGAAATATTACCATTTCATTCGCCTCATGGGACGCACCGCTTCGCATATCGCTCTCGAATGCGCTCTTTCGACCCATCCCAACCTGGTTCTCATCAGCGAAGAGAAAAAGAGCCTTTCCGCTATCACGAAAGAGATCGTGGATCTCGTGAAAGAAAGGGCCGCAGAGGGTAAACACTACGGTGTGATCTTAGTCCCGGAAGGGCTCATCGAGTCGATGCCTGACATCAACCTCAACATGAGCGATGACATTGCACGCCATCTCGGAGTTGAACGCGATGCCCATGGCAATGTAAACGTCTCAGCCATCGAAACCGAAAAGTTCCTCATCTACAATGTGAAGAAAGAGCTGGGGGAGAAATTTGCCGCGCTCAGCCATTTTTTTGGCTACGAAGGAAGGTGCGGTCTTCCCACCAACTTTGATGCGAATTACTGCTATGTGCTCGGCATGGCCGCCGCACTTCTGGTTGCTAGAGGTGAGACGAGCAAAATGGCCTTTGTCGGACACTTGTCTCACCCTCCTGAAAAGTGGACCGTGGGAGGCGTCTCTCTCACCGCCCTCATGCATTTAGAAGAGCGCAAGGGAAAGCGCATTCCCGTCATCGCCAAAGCACTCGTCGATCTCCACGGAAAAGCCTACCGCGAGATGCAAGCTCAGCGCGCTCAGTGGCGTCTCCATGACGACTATCTCTCTCCAGGCCCAATACAGTTTGTATGAACCCCTTCCTCTACGGCTATGTAAAATGGTATGAATGGCGCGACCGCAAAAAGGCCTACAAGGCGGCTCCTTCTTTTGCGGCTCTCGATAAAAAGCTGCGCCAAACCAATCCCTACCGCATCTCCAAAGCGTTCCCTTATGGCGAGACTCCGCTCCTCACGCTGAAAGCGATCGCGGATCGGTGCGAAATCACATCGCACGACCGTGGCATCGACCTTGGTTGTGGCCGCGGCCGCAGCACCCATTTTTTGGCCAAGTATTCGGGCTGCCAGATGCAGGGCATCGACTGGTGCCAAGAGCTCCTGCCGGCTTCTGAAGAACGTGTGACGTTTTCGTGTGAGGATATCTGCGCAGCAGATCTTTCCAAGGCAACGTTCATCTATCTTTACGGAACTTGCCTTGAAGATGAGCAGATTGAGGCGCTCGTCAAAAACTTGAAGCAGCACCCCGCAAGAGTCATCTCGATCAGCTATCCGCTAGAGGGCCTTCGCTGCACCGATCAGTTTGTAGTTTCTTTCCCTTGGGGAACCACCGAGGCTTATGTTCACACATGATTTTATCGTCATAGGTGGCGGTGCTGCCGGCTTCTTTGCCGCTCTTCATGCTGAAGGCTCTGTTGCCCTGCTCGAAAAAACCGCCGTCCTTCTTTCCAAAGTCAAAATTTCGGGCGGGGGCCGTTGCAATGTTACTCATGCCTGTTTTGATCCGAAAGAGCTCATCAAAAATTATCCGCGTGGCGGTAAAGAGCTGCTCGGACCCTTCCACCGGTTCCAACCGCGGGATACGATAGAATGGTTTGAGTCGAGAGGTGTGCAGCTCAAAACTGAAGACGATGGGCGCATGTTTCCTGTCACGGATAGTTCGGAGACGATTATCCAGTGTCTTTTAAATGAAGCGAAGAAGCGAGGTGTCGATATACAACTACGCCAGCGCATTTTGCAAATTACAAAAGATGCCGACGGTTTTACTATTGAGCGCAAAGATCTCCCGCCCCTACGCTGTCGCCGGCTTCTACTTGCGACGGGGAGTAGTCCTGAAGGGTTTGCTTGGGCAGAGAGCTTTGGCCATACCATACAAAAGCCGGTTCCCTCGCTCTTCACATTCAACATTCCCACATCTCCACTAAAAGATCTGAGCGGCATCGTCATTGATCCTGTCGTTGTCACTGTGGGAGAGTTTTCTCAAAGGGGACCACTTCTCATCACCCATTTTGGCTTTAGCGGTCCCGCTGTTCTCAAGCTATCTGCCTGGGCAGCTCGTCTTTTTGCCGAGAAAAACTACAATATCGATATCACCGTCAACTGGCTTCCGGACCTTTCCGAAGACCAAATTTTCGATACCCTAAAATTTGCCTCTCAAAAACCCTTTCCGTTCCCTCAAAACTTCTGGAAGGCTTTTGCTCCCTTAACGTCGCTACATCAAACCTCGCATAAAGTTCTGCGCGAACTATCCCACCGCCTGCATGCCGACACTTATCATGTTGAAGGCAAAACGACGCATAAAGAAGAATTTGTGACCTGTGGCGGGGTTACGCTCAAAGAAGTCAATTTTAAAACCATGGAAAGCAAACTCTGTCCGGGGCTCTATTTTGCTGGAGAGATCCTCGACATCGACGGCGTGACGGGCGGTTTTAACTTCCAAAATGCCTGGACGACCGGCTATATTGCAGGATCAGCTATTTCTGAAGACCAGTCAAGAATCCATTGATTAAAAGCTTTGAGATAGGCTGTGAAGTCGTTTTGCAAAGAAGGCGGATTGCATCCCCATAAGGCAAGTACTTCTTCATATTTTTTCAAGCAGTTATGGATTTCTATAGCCTTTGAACTTGGCGAATAATTTTGTGTGCGTTCGATCACGGCTCTTAACGCAAGTAATATTTGAAAAATTGTTTGCCATGGAAGAGTATGCGGGGGAATAGGTTTTAAGAGTTGAGTAAGAGGCTCGTTTTTCGCTAGTCGGTAACGCTGCTGATTTCGCAGCATGTATTTATGAAAAAGATCACCAAAATGTAAGTCATCCAATACTTCTGCTAGGTTTCTTTTGGTATAGCCAATCATAGAAAGCTCTGCTAAGGAATAATCTTTGTCAGGATGGGTTAAAAAAAACACCACGATGTCTGCCCTAGCTCCTGTTCCAAATATCGATCGTGCACGAATACTCAAAAGAGCGGGCGATTCACGGGGTCGCAAAATGGACTTATGGCTCAATTCGATTTGTAGCGGCTTTGAAGGAACAAACACTGGCCAACGGGCCTGGGACACATTGTTTAAGCTGCTAGCATAGTTAGAAAATAGTTCTTTCGCCGATTCTTCAAAGTTTTCGATGAGGGCTTTTAATCGACTAATAGAAATGAAATGATGATATTTAGAGCACCAGTCGATCGATTCATCACGCAATCTAGGATCAATTTCACTTAAGCAACTTGTAAAAATGATGAGTTCTTCTAATAGAATGAGGTGTTTTTGGTGATGGTGTACATTACCTGCAACGCCGAGTTCCGTCCAAAGACTCCATGCTAAATTAAGAAGATTTGAATTTAATTCGTTAAGCATGAGATGGCCTCATCTAAATTGGTTTCAAATGCAATAGAGGCATCCTGCGTCAAACACCAATTTTTTGCACTTTGTAACTCTTCGCTTGTCGGTATTAACGCTTTTAAATCCATAAAATGTTTGCTCTGAGGTCCTTGGTCTACACTTGCATAGAGCTTGAAACAGATTTGATCAAACCGATCAGCGATATAAAGAGTAAGACCTTTGTAGCGACGGATATGCAAACGATTCATAAAACCAGAAGGAAGGCCTGAAGCTAATAGAGAAGCTGGCCCTGTGTTTAACCAATCCTTTCCCAGTTTGAGAGCTAGGGCAACTTCTTCAGCCGCTCTAAGAAGGGGGAGAGGAATGGGATCTGCAGAAATAAGGTTTTGATCTTTGACCATAGCTACTAGATCTAAATCTTTCGTGGCTCTCTCTATGAGGCCAAGCAATAGCAACCCGCCACCTCCAATTGCCACTGCTTCATAATGGAGTTTGCGGTCTGCTAAAAGTTGACCTAGCACTTCCAATGCATTTTCAAGATTGATCACATTGATTGTCATAAACCATCCAAGAGGTTTAAATTCTCGAATCGAGAACTTAATCTTCACTATATATAAAAAAGAAATTTGTGTCAAAAAGATTTAATATCCTCAAAGTAAGTGAGTTATTACATTTAACTTCCAAAATGCCTGGACGACCGGATATATTGCGGAACATGGGAATAACTAAAGAAAAGGAAGAGGGGGTCCGCCGTCAAATGCTCGCACTGGGCATTCGGGAAGAAGACCTCATCGAAAAGTTCATCCTAGGTTCAGGTAGGGGAGGACAAAATCTCCAGAAGACCTCTTCTTGTGTCTATCTCAAGCATATTCCCACGGGTATCGAGGTCAAATGCCAAAAAGACCGCTCTCAAGCAGTTAATCGCATTCTTGCGCGCCGCCTGCTTTGCGAAGCGATTAAAGAGAGGATCCAAGGAGAAAAAAGCAAAAAGCAGCATGAAATCGAAAAGATACGCAGGCAAAAACGAAGACGTTCCCGCAAACAGAAGCAAAAAATGCTAGAAGGTAAAAAAATGCATGGAGAGAAGAAAGCGCTGCGCGCTAAGATTTCTTCTTGAGTTCTGTTGCTAAATCAGTGGGCTTTTGTCCCGTAATATAGGCTTTAAAGGAATACAAGTTCTCTGAAATTAACCTGTTCATTTTGTCTCGGATTTTTTGCTTTTCCAATCCTTGTTGGACATTATCCTGAATAATTTTGATAGTTTGACGATCGCAATAAATTTCTGTAGAAGCCCAACCAGGTCCTTTTCTCTGAAAAATAAGCATGCCTACGCATAGTGTGAGAAAGACAATTGTTTCCAAGGGCAGAGACTTCCCTCGAAAGAGGTAGGTGGGATTGCTTTCATTTACTGCAATTTTGAGCATCCTGAAGCAGGCTCCTAAAGCAACACTAAAAGATAGGTCGTAGGCGAGAAAAGACAGGTTGACGATTTTGTGAGCACATTCTTCGTTATCCTGTTCCTGCATAGTTTTTTTCGCAAAATAGGTCATCAATGTTTGCACAAAATAACCGAAGATTTGTGAAGTGAGTAGAACGGTAGCGATACAAATGGTTTTGATCACCCAAGGGTTTTGAAAGGTTAGAAAGGGGAGAATGGTCTGCTCACGCAATATAAAGAATGTTGCAGCTGCAAGTGTTAGCTCTGCGGCGATGAAGAATATCTTGATGGCGAGCTCATTGATCCGCTTTTCAGGATCTGCTTTATGGTTTCCTGAGGGATATGTTCGCAGAAAATCATCGAAATTTACAATCAATCTACCACCACAAATCCTTCTTTAATTTTCTTTTCTAAGCGACTAATTTTACCTCGCAGCCGATTTATTTGCAGTTCGTTTTCATACCATTTATCTTTGAAATGTTTACTTAAGTCTTCTTCTTGCTTGACTTGCTTTTTCAATGCTTCAATCTCTTTTGGGTCAGCTTTAGGTTTTTCAGACAGAGCTTTTCTCAATTGTGTAACTTGCTCTTGAAGTTCCGAAATTTGCTTTTGATAATGCTCATTCCATAGAATGGCTTCATCCAGCGCCGTTTTTTTTTGTTTCAGCTTTTGAAGGGGTTCTGCACTTTTCAAAGCGTCATTTTGCTTTTTGAGCTCTTGGATTTCTTGATCTTTCTTTTGCAGCTTTTGCTCATACTCTTCTCGAATTTTCTGAATCTCTTCTTTTTGTAGGGATTTCTTTTGCATCTCGCGGAGAATACCGAAGTCGAGTTCGGGGTTGATAGATTTATGCATTACTAAGCTCTGAAATGATGCTTGTTGATTACTATTTAATCTTGGATAAATAGAAGATGTGATGTCCTCAACAAGGGCTCTATCCTCATTTTCTAATCGATCGGGTCGGACTAAATAGTGCTTACCTGTGGTGTGTAATTGCAGCAATGAAATGACTGCGACTACGTGCATGGCTGTTTCCAAAGTTAGAAAATAACCCGCTATCATTAGGCCAGGATTTTGGGTGGATAGGATGACTTTAACGACACGTGCTATGGTAGCGATGTCACAAGCAAGGACAAAGTCTTTAGAAATCAAAGAGACGTTATACAGCTGTTTTTGCTTTTCTTCTTCATTAATTTTTTTGTTCAATATTTTTTCGATAAAGCTTTGAGCTGCTTTAAGAATCACATTACGGCAAATCGTGAAAGAGATCCCGTTCAGCAATATGGTTACTCCCGTCAGTTGTAAGCGGGATAAAAACGGAAGAACTCTTAGAACATTAACTTCTGAAAATAGATAGAGCATTCCTACCGTACACGCGACACCAGCGATCAAAAGGAAAGTTTTGATGGCAAACTCTTTAATTAATAGAGTTTGCTTGGAATAGAAATCAGGCATTTCGGCTTGATTGTTAGAAGGCTTATTTTGAGTAACTTTTTCCATATGTTTGCAAATATTTTAATGCATTTGGCAATATTAAGCTTTATTAAAGAATTACTTGGCGTTAATGAGTCATTCATCTATATTATAAATTATGAGTGACTTACATCAGAAAAAGTGCATTCCCTGCTCTTCGAAAATGCCCCCTTTAAAAGGTCCTGAGCTTGAGAGGCTTGCTAAGGAACTAAACGGGTGGAAAATTGAGGGTGAGCATCATCTCGAAAAGGAATATAAATTCAAAAATTTCCTGGAGGCTTTGGCCTTCACCAATGCGGTAGGAGCCATCGCCGAGCAAGAAGGGCATCATCCCGATATCCTTTTGTCTTGGGGAATGGTCAAAGTCACGTTCTGGACCCATAAAATCGGGGGACTCTCAGAAAGCGACTTTATTATGGCTTCTAAAACAGATCAAATAAAGATTTGACATTTTAATTACAATTAATTATTTTAAAGATAGGGATAAAAGCTCGGTGGTGGATAAAAATTTCCTCGCCGGAGCGAGCGAGGCAAAGCAGAATTGATCCGACAAACGAAGGGAATAGCCTTTAGTGCTATTTCTGAGGAGGAGGATCGATTATGCAAAGCCGCAGCCGGTCCTGCGAGAAAATTTTTATCCACCACCGAGCTAATAAAAAGCAAACTGTTGTCGATGCATCGAGTAGTTTTGGTGCTTACTCGAACGCAAGACACTAAGAGTACCATCTTCTCTTATAGAGAAGTAAGACGATCGACCTTGCCTCATTAGCAGTTGATCATCAACATGGTCTTGGTAAAAAACAGTTTCTTCCTTCCTGTTTGCAAAACGTGAACAGGAAGGTCTTCTTTTTTGGAGCGTGAGCTCTGCTTAAAATTTCCAGGATAAACCTCATCTTTTTGCGATATTTCCCTAAAAAATCAACTCGAAGATAGACTTTGGCTATCTACTTCGCTGCTTTTTTGGGAAATCTCATCAAAAATCTGAGCTTTCTCCTGGAAATTTTAAGCAGAGCTCACGCTCGTTCGCGTAATCTTTGGAAATACTCAGCACGTCGCTTTAGCTCACGCTCGAAGCCGCGCTCGATAGGATGATAAAACTCTTCCCGCGGCATATCGTCGGGAAAGTAATTCTGCCCGGAGAACCCTTCGGGTGTATCGTGATCATAGATGTAGTCTTTTCCATAGTCCATTTCTCGCATGAGGCGTGTGGGCGCATTGAGAATGGTTTTGGGAGGGGAGAGATGGCCTGTTTTTCCAGCGGCTTCTTTAGCGGCGCTTAAGGCGGTGTAAGCGGCGTTGCTTTTGGGCGCAAGAGCAAGATACAGGAGGGCCTGAGCAAGGGCGAGATCGCCTTCGGGAGAGCCGAGCTGATCATAGGCGCGCCAAGCGTTCAGGGCGATGTTTAGTGCGTCGGGATCGGCAAGGCCGATGTCTTCGACGGCCATGCGCACCATGCGGCGAGCGATGTATTCGGGAGATTCTCCACCTTCGAGCATACGGGAAAAATAGTAGAGAGCGGCGTCGGCATCGGAGCCGCGGACCGATTTGTGGAGAGCGGAGATGAGATTGTAGTGGCCATCATCGTGTTTATCATAGAGGGCAGGGCGGCGCTGAACTAGGGTGAGAAGGGCTTTTTCATCGAGGGATTTTTTAGTGTCTTCGATGTTTTCGATCATGTTGAGAAGATAGCGGCCGTCGCCTTGCGATAGGGAAAGGAGGAGGGTGCGCGCGGAGGCTGTGAGGGGGAGGGGTTTGTGTGTTTTTTCATAGCGCTCAAGGATGTGAGAGAGGGACGTTTCATCGAGGGATTTGAGGGGAAGGACGCGCAGTCGCGATAGAAGAGCATTGTTGAGGGCAAAAGAGGGATTTTCTGTTGTGGCGCCGACGAGAAGGATGGTTCCATCTTCGACGAATGGGAGGAAGACGTCTTGCTGAGCTTTGTTGAAGCGGTGGATCTCATCGACGAAGATGATTTTGCGGAAGAGGGGTTGGGACCGGGCCTCTTCGATCCATTTTTTGAGATCAGCAGTTCCGTGGAAAACCGCGCTCATGGGAATGAATTCGGCGTTGAAGGCTTTGGCGTAAAGACGCGCGAGGGTTGTTTTGCCGCATCCGGGCGGGCCCCATAGAAGGAGGGAAACGGGTTTTTGGGAGGAGATAATGCGGGTGATGAGCCCTTCGGGGCCAAGCAAATGATCCTGCCCGACGATGTCGGAGATCTCTTGCGGGCGGAGCTGTTCAGCGAGAGGTTTCATGAAATTCATTATAGGCTTAATTTTTACCTTAGGCAACTGAAGATAAGCGTGGTAAGTAAAAACTTCTATATCTATTCTTTAATCGCAAACTTTAGTATAATTTTTTCTAAAAAATAGGGAAAATTATGGAATCAACTAAAGTCACTAACGGTACATCTAAAAGTGTTTCTTCGAATAATAATGCCACCCAGCCTCCCAATTTAGTTGGGTCGATTTTCCAACAAGTGCAACAAGCTGTTCCAAATGCCGATAAGGCTTTGAATCTTCAAGCTATTCCGAGCTCGCCCAAGAAGCTAACAGTAGGCTTGCCAAAGCTGAGCGGGAAAGAGGAGCAGCTACTCCAGGAAATGTTCACGAAGTGGCCTCTTCATGGAGGGCCAGCTCTCATCGATTTGTTTGGCTTTGCTTTATACGAGAGCTGGGAGGCGCTGCTGAACTTTTCTCCTTTATCCTCGCTTCCCAAAGAGCAGAGGGAGCTTTACTTAAGTCTAAGGGATTACTTTGACATGAGATTTGTTCTCTGCTACCAAAGCTTGCTCCAAAGCACACGCCCAGGGGACTTGTCTTCACCATCTTCGAAGTTTTTTATTAAGCTCAAAGATTTCTCAGAAGTCATATGCAAGTCTGTAAAAGATCAAATCCTTGAACAAAAATTCATCGTGCATGCAGTTAGTGCAGATGCGCAAGCCAGAATGCGTCATATGATGACCAACGTATGGAATCCCGTAAAAGAGCGGGCTCAGAAAATTTCCGATATCATTGCACTATTGCAGAAGTTCCTGGAGAAGCCTACCTTACTCCTAAGTTATACAGATTCGTTTCCGCAAAATAAACCATCCACTCCTGTTCAAGATCTGCAAACGGCTAAAGCTTTTTGCAAGTACATCGACCATTACTTTAAGGTGGGAGATGAAAAGGCAAGTGTTACGGGGTTTGCTGCCCCGATGTTCTTGGAGATACCTGCAAAAGTTGATAGCCTTTTAAAATCTACAACGCTCTCTACTTGGGCTCCGATCGATCAGTGGTTTTTTGACAAAATGAAAGAAAATGGAGAGCATCTTCATAATCTTTATTACCACTTGAATAAAGCGAAAAGTGATCCTAAATATACTTATCGGCAATTCTGTGAGGATACTAAGATACAAATTAACCGAGATCTTACTCGCGAAGAGTTCTTGAGTTCTCTATTTTCTCGTATTTTGGCGAGGCAAACGCAATGTTTATATTTGTCGGATATCCATGCGCAGTTTCTGCGATTGATCGATTCGAAAGAAAATAAAGATGATTTTCCCCGTTTCGATCTGCATTCCACGCGTTTACTTTTGAACTTTGGCCTAATTCAGGAGTTCTTTTCATCTCAGGGTGTCCAAAAGGAAAACGGTAGTGGAAATTCGCAGGATCACCACCTAGGACTGCTACGTCTGCATATCATGGCCATTTGCTTTATGGTGATGGGTCATTTGCCAGATGACTTATATATTCTGAAGCAAGCTTACGAGATTCAGAAACAAACACCCGCTGTTTCTTTAACCGTCAGTGCTTTTTCATTGTTAAAGAACAGTGTTTCAGTGCTACCTACGATTTTAGAAATGATTACGTCTATGCATAAGCAACTGGTCGTTACGCTCAAAGAAGTAAAACAAAAGGGCTTAATAAAATTAGAGGACAGAGAGTCTTTGAGAAAACAACTCATCGATGAATCTCTCTTTTTAGCCTCTTTCGTCATGATGCTCCAAGATGCGAAGTGGCTCTATGTTGAGAGAAACAAGACCGCAAAAGCCGATGGACTGCCCGAAGAGCTCGTCGATTTCTTGCTTCTGGAAGAGTTTGATGAAATTTTCCAGATGGATTCAGCGGAAGAACTTCCCGAACCAACGTTTATCGAGGAGATTTCTGAAGAAGAGATCACGGCTCAGCTATTTACTAGCGTTCTTCCCCACCCAGAAGCCATGCAATTCGAGGGAAGCTCCACTCTTTCAACGGAGAGCAAACGTGTTTCTAGAGCCACGGCTGAGCACTTAAAACATCAGGAGCGCAAAAAGCAAGGAAAAATGGAAGCTACTTTGGCTCCTAGCCCAACAGTTACTCAGTCTTCAAAATCAGAACTAGAACCGCCCAGCAAACGAGAAGTTACGAAAGCTACAAAGCGGCGTAAGCTCGAAAAAATTCTCAAGAAATACGGGTATGATGAGTCGGAGTCGGGCGTCGGGTCTCACACGAAAATATATAACGATGAAGCACGCGATCAAATCGTCGAACCTCGTCGTTTGAAGAAAGGTCTTTTGAATAGCTTTTACAAGCAGCTCCAAGGCGCTTGGGAAAAAAGCCAGAAAAAGGATTAAAGCTTAGCTCTCCACTGGGGCTTGCGTAGCTGATAAATGATGAGTGGGATCCCGCACATCACAAATAGGCTGAGTATCAGCAAAATCTCATAAGTCCAAAGTGACCCCGTTGCAAATTGCGACGGAGGGACAAAGCTAATAATAATCCCAAAAATAGAGGCGAGTATCCCCACCACGCAGGCGATCCAGATCCCTTTATGCGGATAGGGTATCTTATAGGCGCGTGGTACGTGGGGCTTCGTGTAGCGCAGACGGATCGCAGCGATAAACATCAAAATGTACATGATGAGATAGCTTTGGGCGGCCATGGCGCTGAGGATCCAAAAGCCGGCGCTGACGGAGGGCATTTTAAGGAAAATGAGCGCAGCCAGCGTCACAATGATCGCTTGAAAGAGCAGGAGGCTGGTCGGCGTGTCGTGCTTGTTGAGTTTTTGGAACGTGGGAGGTAGGTTGCCATGGACAGAAGTAGCATGTAGTCCTTTGACCGGGCCGATGATCCAGGCATTCACTTCAGCGATAGCGCCGATGACGAGGAGAATGGCTAGGGGCGGAAGGACCCATTCGATGTTGTATTTTTGGAAGAACGCAAAGAACGCTTCCATGAGGCCGCCCGCGAGGGTGATTTGGTCTTTAGGGATGACGATGGCAATCGAGAGCGATCCGAGCATAAAGATGGCGAAGACGATGATGGCAGCGAGCATGATAGCGCGGGGATAATTTCTTTGGGGGTCTTTCACATCGGCAGCGAGCGAGGCAGTCACTTCTAGACCCGCAAACGCGAGGAACATGCCGGCTAAAAAGACGAGGTTATTGATGTTTTCCGGATGGGGGATGATGGCGGAGAGCGACAGCTCGGTTTGTACGGGGTGGCCTTGCAGGAGCCAAGAAGCTCCGAGAGTAATGATGAAGAGTCCCGGAATGATCGTTCCTACGATGACGCCGATGGTGGAGAAAAGGCTTGAGGTGCGGATGCCCAGATAGTTGAGGAGCGTCATCCCCCAAAACGAGACGAGGATAATGGCCAAAACGAAGTAGGGGTTATTGGCAAGAGTGGGATTGAAAACGTAGGCGATGGTGCTAGCGACAAACGAGAGAATTACCGGATACCACGGAAGGCTGTGAGCCCACTGAATCCAAATGGCTAAAAATCCCCAGCGATCACCTAGCGCTTCGCGCACCCAGATGTAGATCCCCCCTTCTTTAGGCCAGCCGGTGGCGAGCTCTGCCGACACGAGCGCGCAAGGAATGAGGAAAAAAAGAGCAACGAGAACAAAATACGAGATAGCGCCCAGGCCATATTCAGCGACGAGGGGAAGGTTGCGCAGCGACGCCATGACCGAAACGTTGAGCATAGCAAGTACAAAGACGCTCAAAACGCGTCTAGATTTCTTAGAAATTTCCATTATGTTTTCTGGGTTAGTTCTTTTTGATGTTGCGAGAGCCAGGTGATGATATCATCGCAATCGTATATGGGCTGGTGGTTGATCAGCAAGCAGGGGACGATCATCTGGCCGCCTTCCATCTTTAAGATCTGTTTCGCATCGGGATCTCTGTAAACATCCTTCATGGGAACCGTTTTTCCAATCTCATTGAGATAGTGGAGCACTTTAACGCTGTGAGGACATTCAGAAGAATAAATGAGCAAGAGAGAAGATTCTGCCCATGCACAAACTGTAATAGCAAGAAGGAGTAAAATTTTACGCATGAACTTTTTTATACAATTTTTTCCGATAAAGCGATACAGTTTTCCTTTGGAGGAAAAATTATGACACCGTTATTATTGACGATTTTACTAGGAGCAGGATCCATGGCACAGCAATTTACAGAACCCAAAAAAGCAATGGAGTTCGAGGTTGGCAAAACCTACGAAGCAACCATTACGACATCAAAGGGAGAGATCGTATGCGAGCTCAATTCCAAAGCCGCCCCTCTTTCCGTGACTAACTTTATCCAACTCGCCAAAGGCGGCTTTTATAATGGCCTCAAATTCCACCGCGTGGAGCCAGGATTTGTTGTACAAGGCGGTGATCCTCAAGGCGATGGCAGAGGCGGACCTGGATATACTATCCCAGCGGAAATTGGGCTTAAGCATGAGCAAGCAGCCCTTGCCTGGGCAAGACTTCCCGACCAAGTCAATCCCCAAAAACGTTCCAGTGGAAGCCAGTTCTACATTACACTCGCCCCAACACCTTTTTTAGATAATGAATATACGGTGTTTGGAAAGGTTACTAAAGGCTTTGATGTTGTAAAACAAATTAAAAAAGGCGATGTAATTGAAAGAATAGATGTTGTGACAAAATAAAATTTTGTTTATATAATACAAATTGTAGGGGATCCTACATTAAAATAGGGAAATTTGTATGGCATATAAACGAAGAAAGACACGTAAACCCGCTAAAAAAGCTCCTGCTCGTCGTCGACGTGCAAAAAAAGCTTCTCGCTGGGCTTGGTAATTCTCAAAAAAAGGTTCGAAGTTGTTGAAACTTCGAGCCTTTTTTATTTTTTTTCAAATTAACAAATCTGCCTTTAGAAATACTTCTCGAGCCAATTTTTGGTTTTAAACCAGTTCTTGATTTTGTTGTCTATAAAAAATATTTTGAAATTAAATTAATTATTTGATATTTTGAAGTTGTAGGGAATAAAAGAACGTTGTGGAGCCTTCGGGCTACTACAGCAAAACCTACGAACAAACAAGGAGAACATTATATGGCAAAAAGACGCCGTTCAAGAAAAGCAGCTCGCAAAACGACTGCAAGAAAATCACGACGCACTTCTGCTCGCAGAAGCCGCAAATCAGCTCGTAAGTAATTATTGCGACTGGTTTCTGATGGATCGAGCAAGTCCATGGCTTGCTCGATTCTTTTTTCTCTGGAACTCAAGATTTCCCAAATTTCTTCCGTATAAGTCCCATCTTTTTGCGATATTTTTAGGAAAAACAGCTTGAAGATAGCCCTTGGCTATCTACTTCGCTGATTTTTCTAAAAATCTCATCAAAAATCTGTGCCTTCTCCACAAGAAATTTGGGAAATCTTGAGTTCCTTTCAGGGAGAAAATTCCTTAGGAGCGGAATTTGCCTTTCATGAGGATTTCTTCGATGGGGCGGCGGGGACTGGGAACCTCTTTGGGTTGGAGCGCAGGAGGTAATGACTCTTTGGGAGCTTTCTTTCCAATGGCTGCCATCGCTTCGACAGTGAAACCATCGGGGATGCCGAGAACAGTTTTTGCCTTTTCATAATTAAACCCTTCCATGCCGTGGACGACGAGTCCGCGGGAGGTGCCTTCGAGAGCTAGGCTCATCCAGGCTGCTCCTGTGTCATAGCTATGGGTGTGAGCGGGTTTGTTATTGTGGTCAAAGGTGTTCTTCGAGATAACGACGAGGAGCACGGCGGCATTTTTCGTCCAGCCTTGGTTGAATTCAACCATGAGGCTAAAGATGTCATTCCATTCAGGTGTGTTTCTTTTGGCATAGATGAATCGCCAAGGTTGGTTATTGAAAGAAGAAGGAGCCCATCGAGCTGCTTCGAAGAGGGACATGAGTTCTTCGTCGGAAATCTCTTCGCCTGTCATCGCACGGGGCGACCAGCGATTTTTAATAACATCGAGGATTTTATGACCGGGTTTGCGGAGCTTTTCTATTTCTGGATCCATGATTTGGAAATATAGCTCCTTCTTAAAAATATTGAAATTTAAATAAATACTTGTCAGGATGAGACTAGGAGGCGGTTATGCTAAAAGTGCGAGTTCAAAGCGAGCAAGTCAGAAGAAACCTCGATTTATTTAAGAAGATTATCGCTGAGTCGCGTACAACGAAGGGTATCCAGGTTCACGGAAGCTACACCGCTTGGGTTAATAAAACCACAGGGGCCATAGAGTACGGCTCTAGCATGGGGCATGAGGGGTCTACTTGGAAACCAATACGCCTTGAGCTCGATCTCGAATCGCATCAAGCCATGGTCTTTGACGGAGGAAAGCAGGTGTTTGAGTCAGCAGATCTCGCAGCACCGGCCTTTCATATCGTTCAAGAGACGCTCCGCATTTTACAAGGACTCACGACGCAGGTAGAGGATCTTAAAGAGTTTTCTCATCTATCGGTGACGACACCTCTTATGGGTGAGGAAAATCGCGATATCATCCATGAAGCATGGCATCAAGTCGATCGCATCGGTGCAGAAAAGCTGCTCCTGCATTATGCGGCTGTAGGAAATTATCTATTTCGCAAAGATCCTGTGGCGCAGCAGCTGGAAGGACAGCTCTGCGAAGAGTGGAACTTGCAGATTAAGTGTCTTACTCTGACTTATTTGGATCCCGAAGACCGCGTGCGAGATCTAACGATCGTTTTTAAAGCAGACGCATGGATGATCTACGACGATAATCCGAACTTAAATGGTCAGTCTTATGGGACGATTGAAGAGCTGCTTGCAACCATGGATAATGTTCTTTCAAGACCGCTTCTTCATGCTGCCGCTCAGAATTGAAAACGCGCGCAATTTTGTCTTTGAGGCCCTGCGGAAGGATGGTGAAGTCGCCTTGTTTTTCCGCCCAGGTATGATCGAGGAAGAATTTTAAGGCAAGCAGCACAGCAGCAATACCGGCTAGTCCCAGTGCAATGGGGAAAGCGCCGATGGCAACAGCGACAACGCCGCCGATGGCTCCCACGATGCTTCCGATGAAAAGCAGCTTAATGAGATATTTGCGTCTTGCTTGTTCTTGCATTTCAGGAAGAAGGTTCATAATTCCGAGCTCATTTTTTTCACGAACAAAATCCAAGAACTGATCGACTTTATCAGTAGAGTTCTCGCCGAGTGTTTTGATCAGATCTTCCCGGTTCATCGCCTCGAAGTCTTTTTGCTCAGTGACGGGGAGGAAGTTGAGCAGAGAAAATTGGCCTCTGTTTTCTGCCCAAGCTCCGTCCATTACGCCTTGTATGATCATGAAAGCGATCGCCAAAATGGAGAGGGGGAGTGCGATATAAGGCAGGGCGACCAGGGTGCATATGATCGCTGCGATGGAAAGAGCAGCGATGATCACTTGCAAGACGCGGATACAAAGCTTTCGTTTTGCCTGAGCGCGCATTTCAGGAAGCAGTTTTTCGAGAGTGGCTTGGTCTGCAGTTGTGCGCTGATTTTCAGGTATTTGACTGATCTTGGTAAACAGTTCGATATCTTGTTTGAAGCTAGCTCCCAATCGTTTGTTTAGCTGGTGGGCAGAAAGAGATGCTATTTCCTTGTCGGAAGCGCGGATCATCCAAGCCAGCCTTGCAGAGGTGATGAGCCCTTCAAAGAATGAGTAGACGCTGAGGACCATACCCGCCGCGCTCAAGAAAGAAAGGAGATTGGAGCTTGCGACTTTATCGAGGATGCTCAAATAAGTATCTAGGTTAGAAAGGATCATCGCAGGGTATCTTGCAAGCAGAACCGTGTTGGTAATAATCCGCATCGACGCGTGAAAGACTTCTTGCCAGTCGCCCCGTTTTCTTGCCTCATTGGCTGCGTTGAAAGCTACAGAAAACTCGAAAAACCAGTCGATATTGACGATGATCGATTTGAAGACGCCGGCTACCTTGAGGGCGGCGTTTTTGATCGAATCGGGAATCGCAGAGATACCGTCTAGGACGAGCTGTGTGTAGTAGGAACGATTTTCATATAAATTATGAGCAAAAAGGGCATTGCCGAGAGTCGAGGCTGCTGTAGCATAGATTTTTGCGCCTGTAAATGTGGCGTATAAGGAAAGTGCTGCGATCGAGACTTGCATCGAACGGAAAAAGAGATTGCGTTTGGCCTTTGCGCGCATGCGGAGCAAAATATCGACAGCGCCGCTTCGTTTAAATTCATCGATATCAGCTACGGGAAAATCATCTCCAAGGCGTCTTTGAAGCTGTGCTTCAGATAAGCTTTTAATCTCATCATCCGTTGCTTTGATCATCCAGGACAATCGAATAGAAGCAATCAGCCCATCGCACAGGGACATGATATTGGAAATAATGCCTGTAAGAGAATTAGCAGCTTGGATGAAAGGATTATTAGCCACGACGGTGCTAGCTCTTTGAGCGATATCCGATGTTGCATCCCAAAGACCTATTGCTCCCATGGCCACGCGAGATCCACCATAGATAGTTTCTTGATGGTCTCCATTTTGATGAGCAGTTTGCGCCGTATTCAGGCCCGTTTGCATTTGCTGTGCATGGAAAGAAAAGCCAAAATATCCATCAAAACCTTGTACAGCTTTTTGAAAAGCCCATGTGGTTTTGTCTTTGATCGCGGCTCTACTCGGCATTGCAGCCCAAGTAGGTTGTAAGATTTTTTCTGTAATTACAGACATATATATTCTATTTTTATATAACTATTATAATAGATTTTATTATTAAGAAGATTTTTAAAATATAAATTAGATCGTAAATAAAATTAGAAACAAAAACTAAATTTTAATTAGTATGGAAAAATTATTTTGATTTAAAAAAAGAAATGACAAGAGAAAGAAACACCGCAAAACTCAGCAGTGCTAAAAAACCCGGAGGCATAAAGCTGTGGGTTTTAAAATATCGTAAGGTAAAGAATATCAATAGGATAAGAGAGACGGCCATAGCGCCGCCCCATCCCCATCGAAAATCTTGGACCATGGCCCACCAGCTTCCTAAGAGGAGAATCCCGCAGGAGAGGCCCGCAATCAGGGAGGCGGTGCTTCCCGACTTGATATGGCCTATAAAGCCCCCGACTAAAATTATAATTGCATAGAGAAGAACGACAACTTTCATATAATCAATAATTTAAGGTTATTTGACGGGCATCATAAAAGCAAGTATAATGTTTGGCTATGGCACTTTCAAAGACTATTTATGACTGGGCAGCGAGGAAAGCGCAATCGCGTTTTTCCCATTTTTGGCTAAGCCTTGTATTCATGTTTGAACTTATTTTGTTCATTCCCTTTGATGCGGTGCTCGTATTATTTTGCTTAGAAAATCCTAGTCGTCGTTATACCTACGCAACAGTCGCGGCCCTCGCGTCAGTCATCACAGGGCTTGCGGGTTTTTTACTGGGGCACTTAGCGTGGGATCTCGTAGGTCCCTGGGTGCTCGATCGAGTTGTGTCGCAAAGTTTTTTTGACAACCTTTGCCTGCATTATCAAAATTATCAGAATTGGGCCGTCTTTTTAGGCGCGCTGCTTCCGATGCCTCTCAAAGCTGTTACCTTATCTGCGGGTGTTTGTCATTTGGCCATGGGTCCTTTCCTGCTATGTATTTTCCTCGCCAGAATGCTCAGATTTTTCTTAGTGGCTAAAGCCGTCCAAATCTGGGGCGATAAAATCAAAGCGTTTGTCTCTCGCCACTTTGGAGGAATACTCCTCATCATGGGCGCTAAAATTGCACTCGCGTTTGCCTTCTTATGGACGATGGGATAATTACCGAGGCTGCAAAGCTTCTCTTAGCCGGAGAGCTCGTCGCTTTTCCGACCGAGACTGTCTATGGTCTGGGCGCTCCCATCTTCAATGAACAAGGGGTAGCTAAAATCTATGCCGTCAAAGGACGTCCCAGCGACAACCCCCTCATCGCGCACATCGCCGATTTAAAAGACGTCGAAAGGATCGCCAGAGAAATACCCGATGATTTTTATGTTTTAGCTAGTCACTTTTTCCCGGGACCTCTCACGGTGGTTTTAAAAAAGCATCCTTTAGTTCCGCCCATGGTTTCGGCAGGGCTGGATACCATTGCGCTGCGTATGCCGTCGCACCCTCTCGCTTTGGCTCTAATCAAAGCCGTAGGGGAACCTCTTGTTGCGCCCTCTGCGAATTTATCGGGCCGTCCGAGCTCTACCAAAGCACAGCACGTGCTTGAAGATTTTGAGGGAAAAATTGGTGGGGTCATCGATGGTGGAGAATCGGTGTTTGGTATCGAGTCAACCGTCATATCTCTTATCGATGCGCCGACTCTTTTAAGGCCGGGAGTGATTCCGGAAGAAGAGATTGAAAAGGTGCTCGGGAAAAAGCTTCAGAGAGCATCTGCTGGTGCTCAAGGATCCCCAGGCATGCGCCACCGTCATTATGCGCCTCGTGGCAACATGCGGCTTGCTTTTTCCGAAGATGAAATAGGCCCAGCCGAAAGGGTTTTTAGCCGGACTTCTTCTAGCTACCCGTTAAGCGCACATACTCTCTACGATCTCCTAAGGCAGGCCGATCGAGAAGGCGTCCAAGAGATCGTGGTCTATTGTGATGAGGAAATTCAGAAAGATGAAGGGCTCATGGACCGTCTTCGCCGGGCGTCGGAAGACAAGAGATCCCACCATCCGTAATCGTAATATAATAAGCTCCGTCCGTTAAGGGCAAATACTGAGATTGCAGAAGGGCATTTTTAATACCCGGCAATGACCAATTTTGTTGGAAGAGTTTTTGCCATAGGAAGCTTTGCGAGGAAAGAGCGTAGGCGACATGGAACAAGCGGTTGTGATCTTCAACTTTGAGATATCCATTATGGATAGAGTCTAAAGAGCAGACGTTTGTAAACCCTAAGAAATACAAGAAGGCTGAGAACCGAATGGTCCTGGCGCGTATGCCAACGAGATCGCCGTCTAATACATAGGTTCCCAGCGTTTTGCCCTTCAGATCTTCCACGCGCACTTTTTTTCCCTGTATGACAACTTTGGCGATCGGCTTATCTTCGATCATATGGGTCAGGCTGTTAAAGAGAAGCGCCAAAAGGAGAAGAATAAAGTAAGCGGCGAGACATATGCTTTGAAAAATAGAAGGAAGGAAATGCAGCACAGCGACGAGTGCAAGGCTGGTAAGAAGTACCAAAGGAGTGTAGGTGAAGGGGAAAACAATAAAAAGATAGGTAGAAAGAAGAGCAAAAGCAGAAGCGGAAAGCAGGGATTTCCATCCTCGCTTTTTTACAAAGTGAGCAAGATAATAAAGCGCCAAAAACGCAGCAACCCATGCTAGCATGACACTGAGGCTAACATGGAGCTTTTTTAGTTACAATGAACGAGTTTGAGGCCGACGATGCCGATGATGATGAGCATGATCGAGATAAGTCGGACAATGTGGGCAGAGTCGCCAAAGAAAATGATACCTGTGATGACCGTTCCGGCAGCGCCGATACCGGCCCATACAGCATACGCCGTTCCAATGGGAATGGTTTTCATGGCCTGGGAGACAGAAAAAAAGCTCAGGACGATGAAGACGACGGTGATGATGCTCGGAACGAGTTTGCTAAAGCCGCCGCTATATTTTAGTGCGACAGTAAAACAAATCTCAAAAAAACCCGCCAATAATAGAAAAATCCATGAGAGAGACATATTCTTTTTTTATACCTTATTTCTCAATATCATTCCAGAGGAGGATGGAGGGCTGATCATGCTCATGTCCTAAGATTGAGATAGATGCGGGTGATAAAAAAATTTCAGCGGCGTCTTTTAAGGGCAGATTTAAGAAACATGCGGCAATAACGCGCAGGATGTGGGCGCTGCCAAAAAGGGCGATGTGGCCTGGTTTTAAGATGGAAAGGAGGTGCTGGGCACGGGCTTTGACTTGAGCCGGTGTTTCTCCGCCAGGCGCGCCATCGACAAAGAGGTTCCAATGGGGATCTTTTTGCTGGATCTCTTCGGTTGTTTTTCCTTCATAGGTACCATAGTTCCATTCGGTTAAGTCAGGTGTGATCGTGGGGTGGTAACCGGCGAGCTCGGCGGTTTTTCGGGCGCGCTGAAGAGGACTAGAATAGACTTCAGAAAAGCGGTAGTCATTAAGGCGACTTTTGAGTTTCTTGGCTTGGATGACGCCGCTCGGCGTGAGCGGCAGATCGGTGATGCCGGTATGCTGGCCAGTGGAGGACCACGTTGTCTCAGCGTGGCGTATCAGATAGAGTGTAGTGTTTTGCAACTTGTTCATAGGCTGTGACTTGTTTTCTTTCCCACGCAGCAGATTTACCAAGGGCAATGGCAAGGAGATGCGCAACTTTAGGCGCCACTTTTAAGCTGGCTTTTGCATTCAGGAGTAGCGAGCGTGTGCGCCGCGCCAAAATATCTTCGACGGTGCGGGCCATTTCTTCATCGATGGCTCTCATGACATCAGCGAGGTGGTAGGGGAGATGCGGGTGGAGCCTTTTGGAGGATTTGAGGGGAGGATCCGTGTGGAGTCTCAAGTTTTTGGTGATGCAACACCGCTGCGGGAGTTTGCCGGTGACTATAGCTTTATCGATCACGTCTTCAGCCATTTGGCGGTAGGTGGTCCACTTGCCGCCGGTGATGGTGATGAGGTTTGACCTAGAGACTAAAATTGTATGGTCGCGAGCGAGGCTGGCGGTCGATTTGGCGTGCTCTTTATGAACGAGCGGACGGATACCGCAAAAGACACTGAGGATGTCGCTGGGTTTAGGGTCTTTAGTGAGATAGCGGGCGGCGTGGCGGAGCAAAAAGTCGATTTCTTTTTTTTGTGCCTGGGGCTCCAGCGTGAGGCGAGTCACGGGGGTGTCGGTAGTACCGACGAGGATGCGGCCATGCCACGGAACGAGAAAGATCACGCGGCCATCTTCTGTGTGGGGAACGAGGATGGCGGTTTTGCCGGGCATGAACGAGCGGGGAAGGACGAGATGGACGCCTTGGCTACCGGCGATGATGGGTTTAGACTTCGTGTCATCCATTTCCCGCACGTGGTCTGAGAAAATCCCGCAGGCATTGATGACGACTTTACCATGGACTGTGAAGCTGTGTTTGTGTTCTTCATCGGTGACTTTAACGCCGCAGATTTGCCCTCTTTTTTTGATCAGCGAGGTGACTTTAGCATAGTTGAGAAGCACAGCGCCATGATCGGCTGCGGTGCGGGCGAGCGCAATGGCCAGGCGCGCGTCATCGAACTGACCATCGTAGTAAATAACTCCTCCACGCAGGCCTTCACGCTCGAGTGTGGGAAGAGCCCGGATGGTTTGCTGGCGCGAGAGGTGTTTGGAAGGCTCGAGGCCAAGTTTGCCGGCCAGGAGGTCGTAGAGTTTGAGGCCGATGCCATAAAATGGTCCTTCCCACCAGTGGTAATTGGGAACGAGAAACGAGAGGTGAGAGACGAGGTGGGGAGCGTTTTCGCAGAGCAGGCCGCGCTCGCGCAGCGACTCGGCCACGAGGCCAATGTTGCCTTGCTGCAGATAGCGCAGGCCCCCGTGGATGAGCTTGGTGCTGCGGCTGGAGGTTGCTTTGGCAAAATCGTGCTGCTCGAGAAGCAATGTACGGTAGCCGCGCGAAGCGCTATCGACCGCGGCGCCCAGACCCGTCGCGCCACCGCCAATGATGATCACATCCCAAGGCCCGTGCTGGGCGTGGACTTTTTTGAGCATCTCATCCCGGTTCATGCCGACTCCCATAGCTGGGCGCACTTGAGAGCTTGTTTCCATTTCCCTTTTTTGCGCTTGGCATTTTCAGGAAGCATTTGGGGCAAAAATCGCTCGTCTTCTTGCCAATATTTTGTGATTTCGCTCATGTCTTTCCAAAAACCTGTGGCAAGACCAGCTAAAAATCCAGCGCCAAGAGCGGTGAGCTCGGTCGTTTTGGGACGAATGACAGGAACTTGGAGAAGATCGGCTTGGATTTGCATGAGGAGATTGTCGCGCACAGCGCCGCCATCGACGCGCATTTCTGCGGTGGGAACGCCCGCATCGTCTTCCATGCACTTGATGACGTCGCAGACTTGAAACGCGATGCCCTCGAGGGCTGCCCTGGCGAGGTGGGCAGAGCTGACGCCGCGGGTAAGGCCAAGGATCGCGCCGCGGGCATACGGATCCCAGTGCGGAGCGCCCAGACCTGTGAAAGCCGGAACAAAATAGACGCCGCCGTTGTCTTGAACGGAGCGGGCAAGTTTTTCAATGTCGGAGGAGGCTTTGATAATGCCAAGGCTATCGCGGAGCCACTGCACGACAGCGCCCGCGATGAAGACGCTGCCCTCCAAAGCATAGTGAAGAGTGGGGCCGATTTGGTAGGCGATGGTCGTGAGGAGGTTGTTTTTTGAGAGGACGGGTTTGTCTCCTGTGTTCATGAGGAGAAAGCAGCCGGTGCCATATGTCGTCTTAACCATACCCGGTTTTAAGCAGGCCTGACCAAAGAGAGCAGCTTGCTGGTCTCCGGCGATGCCGCTGATGGGGATATTGCCAGGGAGGATAGAGGCAGTGCCGTAGATTTCGCTGGAGCTTTTAACTTGCGGGAGAATCGCGGCCGGAATGTCCAAAATTTTGAGGAGTTCTTCGTCCCATTTCAGCGTGTGGATGTTGAAAAGGAGTGTGCGCGAAGCGTTAGTGACATCGGTGATGTGATGCGCTCCTTTCGTGAGGTTCCATACGAGCCATGTGTCGACGGTGCCAAAGGCAAGCTCTCCTTTTTTGGCGCGCTCCTTGGCGCCCGGAACTTGCTGAAGAATCCAGTGGAGTTTGGTGCCGGAAAAGTAGGGGTCGAGAAGAAGCCCTGTTTTTTGTTTGAAGAGAGGCTCAAAGCTTTTGAGTTCTTTGCAAAGATCGGTTGTGCGCCGGTCTTGCCAGACGATAGCATTACAAATCGGCTGACCTGTTTTTTTGTCCCAGACGATGGTGGTCTCGCGCTGGTTGGTGATGCCGATCGCATGGATCTCTTTTGTTTTGGCGAGCAGCTCTTGAAGAGTTGCTAGTTGCGTGGACCAAATTTCATTCGCATCGTGCTCGACCCAGCCGGGCTGCGGGAAAATTTGCCGAAATTCTTTTTGCGCTGAGTCGGTGATTTGACCATCATGGGAGATGAGAACCGAGCGAGAACTCGTCGTTCCCTGATCGAGCGCAAGGATGTATTTCATTCTCTCTTATGATCATACTTGTGTTTTGCATGTCAAGGAATTTATAGTGATGGGGAAAGGAAGGTTTTTATGACAATTTTTTTGGGTGAACTGATCGGAACGATGCTACTCGTACTACTGGGCAACGGCTCGGTTGCTAACGTGCTGCTCATGAAATCTAAAGGACATGGCGGAGGATGGATCGTGATTACTGCCGGATGGGGATTTGCCGTGGCCATCTCTGTATATGTGGTGGGGTGGATGAGCGGCGGCCATCTCAACCCAGCTGTGACGCTAGGATTTTGTTTGGCGAAGAAGACCGCTTGGGATCTCTTTTTTGTCTATATCGGAGCCCAAATGCTCGGGGCGATCATCGGCGCCGTTTTAGTGTGGTTGGCATACTTCCCCCACTGGCAAAAGACGCTCGATAGCCATGCTAAATTACTGTGCTTTTCGACTTCGCCGGCGATCAAAAGGCCGCTGTGGAACCTTCTTTGTGAAGTGATTGGAACGGCGGTGCTTTTGCTGGGGGTTCTGGGCGTTCTCGACACTCATAACCAGATGATGCCGAGTGTGACTCCTTACGTCGTGGGAATTTTGATCTTCAGCATCGGTCTGTCGCTCGGAGGTCCGACGGGATACGCGATCAATCCGGCGAGGGATCTGGGTCCTCGCATCGCGTATACTTTGCTTCCCGTGAAGGGGAAGGGGAAAACGGAGTGGGGCTACGCGTGGATTCCGGTTGTTGGACCGCTCCTGGGCGCGCTTCTGGGCACGGCGGTGTATCTCTGCTACATCCAGGCGTCTTCCGTACTTTGACGTGAAGTCGGGAAGAGGTGTTGAAAACCGCATCATTTTGCCCGAAGTGGGGTGACGAAATCCGAGTGTGAGGGCGTGCAGACAAAGGCGCCCTTTAGCAAATCCGATGCCATATTTTTTATCGCCGATCAGAGGATGTCCTGCTTCTTTTGTGTGAACGCGGATCTGATTTTTGCGACCGGTTTCGAGTTGGAACAGGACGGCAGAGTATGTATCATCGGATAGTAAAGTGTCGTAGTGCGTGATCGCGGTTTTGCCGGTATCTGCACTTTTCACATAAAGGTTGTCATCTTCTATGAGTTCCGAGGTCCAAGTGCCGCTGGCCGGTGACGGAGTCCCTATCACAATACCAATGTAGAGGCGCTCAGTGGTGTGCGCCGCAAATTGCTCCTGCAAAGCTTCTCTAGCTTTTGTTGTGTAGGCAAAAACGAGCAGGCCCGACGTGTCGCGATCTAAGCGGTGCACCGGATAGACGAGGCCCCGTTTGCGGTCTTTGAGAAGCGTATGGGCGCTGATGTTGTTTCCTTCATCGAGATCGACAGACAGTAGGCCCGAGGGTTTTTCGATGACGACGATGTCTCGATCTTCATAGACGATTTTGAGCCCATCACTTGTATAAATGAGATTTTTTCCGACCTCGACGTGCTGGCCCTTTTGCAGGATCATGTTGGGGCGCGTAGCAATCCTGCCGTCGACGGTTACACGGCCTTTTTCAACCCACGAGCGTAAGGTATTTTTTGAACTATCAGGGCTCAGGCGGGCTAAAACGGCAAGGAGGGGTTCGGACTGCTCAATTAAGGATTTCATGGTGAAGAAATTTTACACTTTCATCTCGAGAAAAGCAATTTAAAAACCGTAAAATATCTACAACATTATATAGATTTTTTAAATTTAGGGAGATGTGGAATTTCTCTGGTAGCATTTTCCATAAAGTTCTAAAATCTTTTTACCAAACCCACAAGGAGATGTGCAAATGGCCGATATCGCAATACCGTCAACGACTTTTGTCCAAGCAGCTAGACCAGTTGAGAACGAAGACCAGGTACACAAGGATCTTATTCGGATTGTGGGGAAGATAATGAATTTTGAAGGGGTGAATGAGCAGGAGAAGACACTTGTATTCCATGAGAGAGGGGATGCTTATTCCACTGCATTGCTTCGAAGCTTTCCGAAGAATTACACGATAAGCACATATTTCCCTGGGATTGATAGAATTACTGACTATGCCGAGCAGGTCCAAACTCTGCAGCTTTTTAATAGTCCTATCCCTCAACCGAAGGATATAAAAGCCGCGGATATCTATGACGAAAAGATAGACATGCATTTTATCGCTATACAAGCGCCAAAAACAGCGGCTGAGCTGTTTTTAATGTTGGAACAAAATAGAGCAAGCCTTGTTGTTGATTTAGGGCCGGTTGATTGGGGAAATTTTGATTTTGCTCATCTAGATGGTTTTATGGATTTTGTAGAAGCCACAGATGAAAAAATGAAGTCGAATAAAAAAATAGCCATCCATTGCAGCTCGGGAGACAAGACGTCCGTTCTGATCGTTGCTTTGATGATCTATCGCCGCTTTCAAAATAAGGTTGAAGCTTTTTGTATTCCACGATTGATTGCATTCTTGCATGAGCATCAACCCGACATGATAACATCGAAAGCCCAATTGCATTTTCTCTATGAATATACAAGCCGTCTCCTTAAGAGAGGCATGTAAACGCTTTAATAATTGGAGGGTGCCTGAGATTTTTACAAAAATGGCTTTGAATCTAATTTCCCCTTGGGATATACAGGACTCTTTGGAGGAAACATGAAAAGTACGAAAGAAAAAGTTAGTTACTGCATTGGCCGTGAGGCTGCGCTGAATTTAAAACGGCAGTTCAGTGATATGGACTACGATTTGCTCAAAAAAGGATTTGACGAGGCGATCGACGACGCTCCCGCGAAGCTGAGCCAAGAAGAAGTCCAATCGATCATGCAAGCTCTGCGCCAACAAATCGAGCAGCAACAACGTCAGTTTTTTGCGAACCTCTCTGAATCCAACCGCAAGAAGGGAGAGGATTTCCTCGTCGAAAACAAGGAAAAAGATGGCGTGAAGGTATTAAATAGCGGCCTTCAATACAAAGTGCTGAGCGCTGGAACAGGTCCCAAACCTTCTCCCATTGACGCTGTCACGGTGCATTACCGCGGTAGCTTTATCGACGGCCGTATTTTTGACAGCTCGTATGAAAGAGGCAAGCCGCATCAGTTTCCGGTCAACCGGGTCATTCCGGGTTGGTCCGAGGCGCTTCAGCTCATGCACGTGGGCGACAAATGGCAGATCTTCATTCCTCACTATCTCGCCTACGGCGAAGCTGGTTTTGGCAATGAAATCGGCCCTTGCGAGACGCTTGTCTTTGAAATGGAGCTTTTAGGGATCAATTGAAGATCTCTGTTCCCCCTTCAAAGTCTCACACTCTGCGAGCGATCCTTTTTGGGTCGCTCGCCTCTAAAACTAGCATCATCAGAAACTACCTTCCTTCTCCCGACACCCAGGCGATGATCTGTGCTTGCCGCAAACTCGGCGCCGCAATCGAGGAGCACCCTGACTATTTAATGATCCAGGGCAAGGGTTTAAGTGCTGGCGACAAAGAAATCGATGCGGGTAACTCAGGTCAAGTGCTCCGATTTGTGGGAGCCGTCGCAGGACTAATGCCAACGAAAACGGTCATCACGGGAGATGCATCGATTAGAGAAAGACGGCCCGTAAAACCGTTGGTGGAGGGCCTTCAGCAACTGGGGGCATCTGCAACCTCGATAAATGGTAGCGTTATCATTCAGGGACCTATGCGGGGAGGTAGGGCCACGATCGATGGGGCTGACTCGCAGCCCGTGTCGGGTCTTCTCATCGCATCGGCGTTTGCTCAAGGAAAAACGGAGCTTTTTGTACAAAATCCCGGGGAAAAGCCGTGGGTGGGACTGACGCTGAGTTGGTTTGATAGGCTAGGCATCGCATATAACAACCATGCTTTCGAAAAATACGAAATCCCCGGACATTCTCAGATTGAGGGTTTTGATTATATGGTGCCGGGCGATTGGAGTTCGGCAGCGTATCCGCTTGCAGCGGCACTCATCCAGGGCCGCGAAGTAACGGTGCTGAATGTCGATTTTTTAGATGCACAAGGGGACAAAAAGATCGTGGATGTGCTCGAAAAAATGGGCGCCCGCGTTTATAGAGGAGAAAACTCTGTGACGATTTATCCGGGGCCGCTTCGTGGCATTAGAATTGATGTGAATGATTTGATCGATGCCATTACGATTTTGGCAGTGCTCGGATGTTTTGCGGAAGGCAAAACAACGATTGTGGGCGGGGCGATCGCACGAAAGAAAGAGAGCGATAGGATTGCATCGATTGCCAAAGAGCTTAAGAAGATGGGCGCTAAGATCGAAGAACGGGAAGATGGACTGATCGTGGAGCCTTCCCCATTAAAAGGAGTACCGGTGCAAAGCTATAGCGATCATCGCATGGCGATGTCGCTGGCGGTGGCTGCACTGGGAGCAGAAGGGGAGACGGAAATTGACGGGAACGAGTGCGTGCAGAAAAGTTACCCGGGATTTTTTACGATGTTGAAGACTTTTTCCCAACGCTCCGTGTGATGAGGAATATTCCAGATCGCGTCGGTACTTAAGACCTCAAAAAACTCTCCAGCTTTAGGGTTTTCGAGGTTAATTTTCCCCAGGTTAAAGTGGGCTTGCTCGTAGATGTATTTTTCAGCGCAAATGAGCCTAGCGGTTGGGTCAATCCACTTTTTTTTCTTGAGTTCTTCAAAGTAAACATCGCCTTTGTTCAAGCTCATCTCATCAAACGTCTGAATGGCCACGAGTTGGTATCCCGATCCTTGAAGTGAGGAAGAAAAAGGAGTCACGTTGATGATCCGTGACATTCCCGGGCAGATGCCATTTTGGTAGGAAAAATGCGGGGGAGTCGGGTCCTCAATGAGGAGATAGAGATGGTAGTGTTTGGACGTCGAATGGCGGGATAGGTGAGGATAATTTTCTACCAAAATCGAACTATGCGGGGTGATGACCACCTTCGACGTAGAAAAACTCATATCCTTTGTTTTCACTTCGGCGATCTCGCGGTCGAAGTCCAGATAGACGCTCTCTGCTTTGGTGTTTACAAGTAAAACGACGGTGCTTTTTTCGATCAGCGCATACAGAGCGCTCATCAGTTCATAGCATCCGCCCGCAAAATAAAGGCCACTATCGGAGGATTGTAGCATCTGGTTTTGAGGGGTCGTCATAGGAACGAGATGGCATCCGATGCGATCTTCCAAAAAGCTTTTCAGTTTCGGATCTTGGCCGATTTGGTGACATCCCATATCGACACCAGATACACCGCAGATGTCGATCGCCTTCCAAGAACCGCCGATTGTCGTGTCCGATTCAAGAACCAGAACCCGCTTGCCGTTATAAGATCGGTACAGCGCTTCGATAAGAGGGATGGGACTGGATCCGATAAAAATGTAATCGAATTGGGCTGTGCTAGACCAAAGATAGAGGGGAAGAAAGATCCAAAAAAATACTCTATGCATAAATTTGTTTTATATCATATGGTGCAAAAATATGGTTATGAAAAGAATACAACCTGCCTTTTTGACATTCTTCCTTCCCACGATCGCTTTTACGGCACCCAATCCGTCGCTTCCGCCGCCTGCCGGTTCTGCCGGAGTGGTCGAGAGGCAAATCCAGCAAGAATATGAAACAACCGAGGTGCCTCCCGAAAAAGAAATCCCTCTCATCGAAGTAGAGGAGCCTAAAGAACAGCTGCGCATACCCGAAGGCATTAAAGTCCATATCGACAGCATCGAGTTCGAAGGCAACACCGCCTACACCGATTATCAACTCCGCGAAACCATCCGCGATTGTGTCCCTGCCGATTGCACGATGCAAGACATTAAAGAGATCTGTGCGAAGGTCCGCGCCAAATATATCGCGGATGGCTATTTCCTCGCCCGCGTTTATCCGCCACCCCAAGAGATCCACGATGGAAAACTTAAAGTAGCCATTATCGAAGGCAAGCTCGGCAAGGTAAGCGTGGTCGGCAATAAATACTACCAGACCGATTTCATCGAAGCTTACTTTCGTCCGCTCCAAGGGGAGGCCGTCAACTATAACCAATATCTCAAGACTCTTCTGCTCCTCAACGAAAATAGCGACATGCATGCTGGCGCCGTGTTCAAAAAAGGAGAAGTTCCTGGAACCTGCGACCTGATTGTGCGCGTCAATGATGCCCGCCCCGCCCACCTTTATCTCAACACAAACAACTACGGCTCGGGTTTCAACTCACGCCAGCGCTCCGGCGGCAGGTTTGATTGGGGTAACATCATGCTCGATGGCGATAAGCTCTCGTTCACGGGAGTTTTGGGAAGCCCTGTCAACCAACTCCGCTTTGCCGACGTCCATTACAACTTCCTCCTCAGCAAGCCCAAAGGAATCCGGATCGATTTCTCGTATCTCTATTCCGACTTTAGAGATTCTGCATTCCATTCTCTGCATTTAAAAGGACGCTCAGAGATCGGCTCCGTTCAAGTCGATTTCCCCCACTTAAGAACGCGCAGGCTCAACACCGATTATTATCTTGCGTTCGATGCGAAGCGCATCCAAAATTTTGCCGTTCACCAAACGGTCAGCGAAGATAAGCTCCGCATTGTTAGAGCGGGTCTCAATATCGATTACATCGATGGCAAAAAAGGAAGAAACATCTGGGAGTTTTGGTACTATCAAGGCATCCCGAGCTTCCTCGATGGCTCAGGTGTCGTCTCTTCCAAACCCACCCGTGCCGGCGCGGGCGGTCAGTTTTCCATTGCGACCCTCGGCTATAAACGACTCCAACAACTGCCTCAAGATACGATGCTGTGGGCGAACTTCTATGGCCAGTTCTCCGGTAATAAACTCCCACAAGCCCAGCAAATCTACATCGGCGGTATCGACACCGTCCGCGGCTATCCCAACGCAGCGGGCCTCGGTGACTTTGGATACTACTTCAACCTCGAAGCGCGCATGCCGATCTACGGCCTTGCGGATAAAAAAGTTCCCTGGTCGAAAAAGACTTGGAAGGAGTTTTTACAATTCGTCGCATTCCTCGACCATGGCCAAATATTCCTGCACGGATCATCTCCCAACGAGATCCACCACGTGCACATGACGAGTATGGGCGTCGGAGCCCGGATGAACGGTCCGTGGGGGATCGACCTGAGTTTCGACGTGGGCTTCCCGCTCAGTCACCAGACTCGCACCTCTCATGCGATTACCTACTTTAAGGTCAGCTGGAACCCTTTTTGATTAAAGAAATTACTTGTCATCAATGGATGATGTTTGGTAAGGATAAGTTAATATGACTGAGAAAAAAACTTTTTTGCCGATCGCTGTTGCGATGCTTCTCCCGACATTTGTCTTTGCCCTTCCCGAACTCAAAGAAGTCGCTGCAGGACAAGCCGACATTTCTAGATCTGACTCCTCGCTCACCATCACGACATCCGATAAGGCCATCCTCAATTACGAGAGTTTCAACATCGAAGGCCGCGAGCGTGTCCAGTTTGTTCAACCCTCTTCTTCCTCCACTGTTCTCAACCGCGTCGTTGGAAAAGACCCTTCCTCTATTTTGGGCTCTCTGAACGCCAATGGAAAAGTCTTCCTCGTCAACCCGAATGGTGTCTATTTTGGCCGCACCGCCTCCGTCAACGTTGGATCTCTCGTCGTTTCCACTCTCGATATCGCCGACAGCGACTTCTTAAATGACAAGTTCAACTTCACGCTCCAAAAAGGGAGCGAAAACGCCTCCATCATCAACTACGGCCATTTAGCCGTCGCGCCTGAAGGGTGCATCTTGCTCATGGCCCCGCACATTAAGAACGAAGGTACACTCGTTGCGCGCGCAGGAAAAGTGGCTTATCTGTCTGGCGAAAAAATCTCCGTCGACTTCGTCGGCGATGGTCTCATGAGCTTCACCGTAGAAGGAAAGCTCGAGAAAGCTCTCATCGAACACCTCGGTTCCATTCAAGCGCCCAACGGTGATGTCTTCCTGAAAATGAGAACCGCTGATCGTGTCATCCAAGAAGTGCTCAATACCGATGGAGTGCTCGAAGGTGTACAAATCGTCCAAGAAAATGGCGTTATCCGCATCGCCTCCGAGAGCGAAATTATCGCTTCTCGTATTGAAACCGATGCTCCCGGCGTGAAAGTCGAAGGCCGTTTGGATGTATCTGATCGCTACAGTGGCGGTAAAGGCGGAACGATCCATCTTTTAGGGGATTCAGTCTCTTTATGGGGAGCGAGCATCGATGCTTCAGGAGATCTGGGAGGCGGGACAGTTCTCGTCGGCGGTGATTATAAAGGCGAAGGAACGGTACGCAATAGTCTCCATGTAGGAATGGATGACAAATCTTACATCCGCGCAGATAGCCGCCTCAATGGCGATGGCGGGAAAGTGATCCTGTGGGCAGATGATAGCCTTGTCTTTAAAGGTAAGATTTCTGCAGAAGGCGGAATTGAAAGCGGGAATGGAGGTTTTGTTGAAACCTCATTCAAGAATGGGCCAGGCCAAATAAAAAGCGGCAATGTCAGCACATTTGCCCCTCAAGGCAAATATGGACAATGGCTGCTCGATCCTCTGACGATAGTCGTGCAAGCAGGTGGCGGAGCTACCCTTGCTGCAGTTGCCAACTGTGCGGATGCAGCAAGTAATCTTATCATTGATCCTGGTACGATAAATGCGGCTATCTCGGATGTGACACTGTGTGCCACGCAAGCTGTAGGTACTGCCATTAATATCAACGCGACTACGATAACGATGGCGAATACAAGTGTCAATCTCACTTTCCATGCGCTAAACGGCGGAAATATTATCACGAGTGTGGCTCCTACGATTAAAACAAGAAGTGGAGTTGTTAACTTTATTGGCCCTGTGAATATTGCTAGTGGGGCCCTAACGGTCGATACGACAAATGCTTCAGGAAGTCCGGGCGCTGATATTAACTTTTCGAGCACTATCAATGGCGGTCAGGCGCTTACTTTAACAGCAGGCACGGGTGCTGTCGAAGTTGCAGGGATTATTGGTGGTACGACGGCGCTTACCACTGTATCCATTACAGGTACAGGTGGGATAACCCTTTCGGGAGTTGGAAGCGCGGGAACGGCTGGAGCTGGTTCATTCACAGCACAAGGCACAACTTTTCCTGGGATAACTGGTATCTTTTTGAATCCAGCGACATACAATGTCAGTTCTTTAACTTTTTATGGATCGACCGTCATTGGGGGTACTACAACTATTACGACAGCTGGTGATTTAATCATTGTTGGAAGCGTCGATGCTTTGATCTCGAATTCTTACAATCTTACGATGAATGTAAATACATTTGCGCACAATTCGCAAGTTGGCACTATTGGATCTAATGGGACAATTCGTAATCTCTCGCTTACTACAACGGGTGCTCCCTGGTTTGCTTTTTCGGGTGGTATCGGGACTGGATTAGCGGCTGGAGTTCAAGGTACTTTTTCTGTGGGCGCCGGTTTTGGTGTTATTTATGTCAATGATACCGTGTTTACGAGCGGAGCATCGCATACCTGGGGTAGTCCCGTATATTGCCAAGCCACTGCATCATTTAAAAGCACAGGCGCTGCTGTTCCAATGACGTTCTCCAGTACCTTAGATGGAGTAGGCAATATTACATTGAGTTCTGGAGGTAGCATATCTTTTGGGGCTATAGGCACGCTTACAGCACCGACAGCCGTATACATTGACACAGCAACGTCAGTAACGGCAAACTCAACAATAGTAGCTGGTGCATTTATAGAAAGAGCATCCACCGGAGCGAATGTTTTTAATAATACTGTTCAAGTAACAGGCTTAGCTGGCATCACGCTCAACGGTACCGGTCATACCTTTAAAAACAACGTATCGACAAGTAGCGGTCCCATTAACATTACAGGCCCCGTCACACTGTCCACTAACCCCATTACCTTCCAAACTACAAGTGCTGGAACGGGAGCTCCTATCAGCTTTAGCAGTACCATCAATGGCGCACAGAATCTGAACGTTCAAGCAGGAGTCGGCTCTGCGTATGTCGGTGGAGTGATAGGCGGTACAACACCTCTGGGAACAGTTACGATAGTTGCGACAGGCGGTATTACTGTCAATAGCGTAGGTACGAGTGCGCCAGCCAATGGAGCTACGAGCCTCACTCTCGAAAATTCGGGTATCGGAGGTGCGATCACTCTATCCGGCACCGTTTATCGCACATCAGGTCTGCAAGCCTATAACGGGGATGTCCTCATTACAGCTGGACCGGTGACTTTTTCGAGTGGCGGGCCCTTCACTGTCACAGGTTCTATGCTTCCTTCAGCGGATAACATGTACCAGTTGACGATCGATAATAGTACTACAAATGCTTCTGTTACTGTCAGCGGCGGGATTGGCATTTCTAATGGTTTTTTTGGTTTGCTATCGATCAATACCGGCACGGGTGTAATTAATATTGGCGACGTGGGTAGCATCAGTCTCGCGGGAGCTCATGGAGGGCTCACGCTCACTTCGAGCAATATTATCAATTTGAGTGGAACGCTGTATGCCACTTCTGGAGGAGCCCAAACTTATGCTGGACCCGTGCATTTGGTCTCAGGGGTATCTCAAGCTTGTACATTCTTCACAACCAATCAAAACATTGTATTTAATAACACATTAGATGGCCAAGCACCTGGGACACCCGGAGTGGTTATTAATGCAGGAACGGGAGCAGTCACATTCAATAATAACGTCGGGGTTGGTACAGCACCCGGCGACTTCACGATCGTGAATTCAGGCAATATCAATTTCGGTGCTAGCGCTGCGAATTTCGAAGTCCTAAAAAATACGATCGATTTCAGCCAAGGTGGGCCTGTAGTCATTGGTGCTAACTTTAATCTTCAGTCATCGGTTACAGGACCTGGCTCGATCATCGTCGGTAACACGATCAATAGTGGAGCGGGAGGACCTTTCAATCTAACGGTCCGGTCAGATGATGGCACCGTGGCTCTCAATGGATCGGTCGGAAACACCAGCTCAGTGAATACTTTGAACGTTATAGGAAGAGGGGGCATTGTACTCGGAGGCAGCTCTTATATATCGACCTTAGCACAAACATATACAGGCCCTGTCACTCTCGAAGGTAGTCCCACGATAACCTACGGAAGTGCTTCAATCCTTACAATCTTGGGAACCATCGATGGGGACACTGTAGCGACAAGGAGTTTGACTACAACCAATGGGGGCGTGGGTTTGGGACCCATTAGCATTACTGGAGATATCGGAACGAGAACTCCCCTCGGATCGCTTTCCATAACAACGGGGACGGGGAGTATTTCTCTTGCGAGCATTGGAAAGGGTATAGCCGGCGGAAGCGGTGCGACTACAGGGATGACACTTACCACAACAGGTGCAATAACTCTCAATGGCGCTGTCTATCATACTTCAACGCTACCTTTATCATTTCCGTCCACGACTGGTCTTGCAACTTCTACATTACTTATTAGCGATAATCAAACCATCTCCTTTGGCGGAACGTTAAACGGCTCTGTACCCGGAGCGCAAGATCTTGATGTGCAGGCTGGTTCGGGAGCCGTCACCTTTACTGGCGCTGTTGGTGCGGGAGTGACTTTAGGGGCTGTAACGGTAAGGTCAACTAACACCTTAACAACTAATTCTACCTTCAAAGCACTGTCTTTGGATCAAGTATCCACAATAGGTAGTTTTGCGTTTAATGGGTTACTTACAGCGACAGGCGCTGCAGGTATTACTCTCAACACCTCAGGTTCGTTTGCAGCTAACGTAGTAACGGCCGGGGGTCCCATTTATGTTGGGAATAATGTAACTCTGAATGCAGGCGTCACTTTGGATACGACCAATGGCGGACTCTCTACTCTTGGCGCTCCTGTGACGATAGTAGGCACCGTGAACTCCCCTGTTACGTCTCAAGCCTTTACTATCAATGCTGGCACATTTGGAAGCGTGGTGTTAATGGGAAGTATGGGAAACTTAGCTCCCGCCTTGAGTAGCATAACCGTAACCGGCGCAAGTACAACGTTGAGTGGTGTAACTTATACGGCAACCGGATCACAACACTACACAAGTGATTTACTACTCTTTACAAGTGCGACGATGAATTTTGGATCTGTAGCAGGTGTGTCAACATTTTTTGTTACCGGCACAACTGATGCCATTTCTGGTTCTCCAACTCTGACTGTAACCAATAGTGCTGGGAATGCTGGTAATTCTATCACGTTCACGGGCGCTATTGGAACAAAAACAGCTTTAGGAGCTGTCACTTTAACTGGCGGGACAGGAAGTACAAACTTGGGCGATGTCGGCGGCATGTCAGCGGGAGCGGCGAGCTTGACACTTCAAGGAACCATCAATCTCAATGGTGCAATTTATAATACGACTGGAGCTCAGTCTTATGGCGCAACTAGTAGCACTGTAACTCTTAATACAGCAGCGAGAATGACTACGACGAATAGCGCTATTAGTTTTGGGTCCGCAGGAAATCCTACACCATTTAGCGGCGGTGGTAATAGTCTTATCCTAAGCACCGGAACAAGCACGATCGATTTTTGGGGATCGGTGAGTTCTCTTGGGGCTGTCACGATTACCAGCGCAAATGGAGTCACAGCTCATCAATCATTCTCTGCACAGTCTATTAATGAAACAGCCTCTGTCGGAGCTAACGTTTTCGGCAGCACTCTGACAGCTACAGGAGCTGCAGGAATTACCTTAAACGGCACCAGTAACACGTTCAACAACAATGTCACAACCAGCAGCGGTCCCATTGGTATTACAGGCCCTGTAACGCTTGCCACAAACCCCATTACTTTTGATACGACCAATGGTGGAGCGTCTTCTGGGTCCGATGTGAATTTCAGCACCAACATTAACGGCGGGGAGGCTTGCACTGTCACAGCAGGAATCGGGTCTATCTACTTTGGTGGAAACGTGGGAGCTACCACGACGCTTACCAGCATGACAGCTTCTGGTGAAGGCATTACTCTGGCTGGCACTACGTATACAACCTCTGGCCTCCAATCTTACACCGGGGATATGGTTCTAGCTAATAGTCCCACGATCACAGTTTCTGGAGCTAGTACTGCGACAATAACGGGAACCGTGGATGGAGATGCTGCTGGGACCCGAAGCCTTACGATCACGAATGGAGGAGGATCAGGACAACTTTCCATCGTAGGATCCATTGGAACGAACAAGGCTTTAAGCGCCTTGACCATTTCGGCAGGATCTGGACAGATCCAAATTAATAACGTAGGCGGAAGCGCTGCAGGTGCGGCAAGCCTTGCTCTAACCACAACCAACGCCACAGGTATTACTCTCAATGGCGCTGTCTATAATACTAGTGGTGCTTCTGGACAAAGTTATAGTGGCAATACAGTTCTCACGACCGCAACGAGCATGGTAAGTGCAGGAAATCCCATTACCTTTGGTGGAACATTAACCGGACAACAAAATTTAACGCTAAGTGCCGGTGCGATTCAGTTTCAGAGCACGGTAGGCACGGTGGGAACTCCTCTGGGTGTTGTGACGATAAGTGCAGCTACGAGCGTACAAGCCACGGGAAATTTCTTCTCATCAGCACTCAATGAAACTGCAGCAACGGGAGCCAATACGTTCTCAGGAACGTTAAACACAACAGGAGCTGGTGGCATCATTATAAATGGAACCACTGTCAGCTTTGCTGCACCGATCAGCACGGCAAGTGGTGGACCAGTTACCATTGTGAACACAACCTCGCTCGCCCTGCCAGCAGCAGCAACAGTCAATATCACTGGCGCCTTTGCAGAAAGTGGCGGTGGAGCGGTGTCGCTGGGTGCTAACATCACAACAACGGCTGACAATATTAGTTTTGCCGATAATGTAGCGCTTACTGCGGGCCCAACGCTCACGACAGGTCCTGGAATCGGAGACATCGTATTTGGCGGGACCGTGGATCAAGCTTTTGCTTTGTCGGCCACAGCCGGTACAGGTGCGGTTCGATTTGTCGGAGCTGTTGGAAGTTCAGTCGCTCTTACCTCTGTAACAGCGAGCGGATTAGATGTTGTGCAGGCCAGCTCCGTAAAGACGACAGGAAACGTAAGCTATACAGGTCAATCTCAAATTGGCGGCGATATCCTCACCACAACTGGGGGCACGATTGGAGTAACGGGTCCTGTTACTTTGACAAATGCGCTCGTTCATATGACGACAAATAACGCTGGGGTGACACTTTCCAACACGGTAGATGGAGATATAGCCAATACCCGCAGCTTGAACATCAATTCTGGCACAGCCACTACGACCATTTCCGGTGTGATCGGCGGAGGCGTTCCTCTGAACAATCTCACTATTAATGCGAACTTGATTTCCGTCGAAGGCATCGGAGGACTCAACAATGGTGTCAGCGGAACCCTCAGCATGACTTCTGCAACGAGCATCGACTTTAATGGAACGAACTACATCGCCAATAACCAGACATATTCAGCTCCGACCAACTTTAATATGCTTGCGGGCTCGGGAACCCTCTTTTCAGCTGCGACCGGGGGCATCACTTTCACAGGCGGACAAATCCATCTTTCGCTAGGGACTGACTTCTTTGTCACAACGAGTAATGGCAATTTCACGTTCCCTTCGCTGACGGGCACAGCACAGCAAAGCTTTTTCGTAAGTCTGGGATCTGGAACAGCAAATTTGGGTACAGTTTCGGGTCCGATTTTCGACGTCACAGTTACAGCAGGTTCTATTAGTTATAATGGGCCCATCAACGCCTCTACCTTCAATCACTATTCCAGCTCCAGCATCACTAATGCAGTTTCTCCTCAACTCATCCAGGGAACAAGTTATCAGTTATATAATGCTCTAGGAGGAACCGTCGGAACACTGGCAAATCCCATCCGAGTAAATGCTCCTATGGTTATTGCAGGAGCAACAACCTCAGCTACTTTCGTAGGAGCAACAACGGATGGTATCATTCACTGCCTCGTCAGCAATCCTCCACCGGTACTCACGTTCAACGGCTCGGTCCAATCATGTAGCGCCACACCGATTCCGCCCACTCCCACACCCTCGGGCGCTGCAGCTGCTGCAGTTGCCATACCGGTCATTCCTGCAAGAGAGCTCTTCGTCGTGGGTATCTATGATCCGAATTACAACCTCGGCGATGATTTCTATATGCAATGGGGACTCATTGATACTGCCTATATGAATCCCAAAGAGGCGTATCTAGGATACATACCGGCTAAATAAAAATTGTAGACGAATTTTTTGTGATCATTCAAAATCGCTTTTGATGCGATCGGTGTTCTTTGCGCTTGTACTTCTGACGAAACTTGGTTTTTCAGAGCACACTGCTCTCATCATGGAAACGACAGAGGGAGAAATGGAACTCCTTCTCTTTCCCGACGTTGCGCCTCAGGCCTGCGACAATTTTTTGCGTCTTGTCGATAAAGGATTCTATAACGGACTTCTCTTCCATCGCATCATCAAAGGGTACATGATCCAAAGCGGCGATCCTACAGGCACAGGCAGGGAAAGCATCTCTACGACGTGCAAACCCATTCCTGACGAAATTTCCACCATTTATGAGTACGATATGCCCGGAAGAGTCGGGCTCGTGAGTTTCGGCCCGGATCGCAACGGCAGCCAGTTCTTCATAACCTTCACAGCTACGCCGTGGCTCACTGGCAAGCACACGCTTTTTGGCCAAGTCATCCGCGGTTTTAAAACATTGCAAGCTTTAGAAAACAGTTCTGAGATTCCTAAAATCACACGCATAAGGAGAAAATATGAAACATTGGCTTCTGATACTGACACTGGTTGTAGCGACACTCCAAGCACAGGTGCGCAATGAACGAACCGAACTGCATCATCTTGTCTATGCGATCCGCGATCCCGAAACGGGCCCCCAAGAGTTTCGCCATAGCCTCAAAAAAATAGGGGAGTACCTCGCCCTCGAAGTTCTCCAAAATTGCCCCAAAAAAGAGGTAGAAGTTCGTACCCTCACGAACGCTCCAGCTTCCCATGTCATTTGTGATGACAAGCCCATTCTCGTTACCATTATGCGTGCCGGTCTGCCACTTCTTTATGGCGTGCAAAAAATATTCCCCGACAGCGAAACCGGTTTTTTAGGAACCATGCGCGATGAAGAGACTCTTAAACCCCATACGACTTACATTGCTCTTCCCGAACTGAAAAACAAACCCGTCATCATCGTCGATACCATGCTCGCCACCGGCGGTTCCATCCTTGAAGCCATTAAAATCATAGAAGAGCGGGGTCCCTCGCAAATCACCGTCATCTGCGCTATTGCCGCACAGCCCGGACTCGAACGGATAAAGGCTCATAATCCGAGCATCCAAGTCTATGCTGCCGCCACCGATCCCATCTTGAACGAAAAAGGGTACATCGTCCCAGGTCTTGGCGATGCAGGAGATCGATCCTATGGACAAAAACAGTAATTTTGTCCTGATTGGCTTTAAGCGCTCCGGCAAAACAACGCTGGGGCGCGCCCTTGCGCACCATTTTGATCTCCAGTTTATCGATACGGATAGTCTCATCGCTCCCGACTGCAATCAATTTTACCAGCAGCAGGGGAAAGAGGCGTTTCGCCAGCGCGAAGAAGAAGTTATCCGCGATTTGAAAGGCACAAAAAATGCTCTCATCTCCATCGGCGCAGGCGCTGTCCTCAGTCCTCCCAGCGTCCACACTCTTAAAAAACTAGGGCCCCTTTTTTATCTCTATCTCGACAAAGACGAACTCAAAAGGCGCTTTCAACTTCCTCCCGTACCGGCTTACTTTGAAGGAGACTTTGATGCTGCCTTTGAGAAAATGTACGCCGAACGTGCGCCTCTTTATGAACAAATCGCTGATAAGGTAATCTTTCACGAAGAAGAGTTATGGCAAGCAATTCATTCGGGAGTCTCTTTTGTATCACAACCTGGGGAGAATCCCACGGCAAGGCCATCGGCGTCGTGATCGACGGCTGCCCGGCCGGGCTGCCGCTTACTGAAGCCGATATCCAAGCCGAGCTGGACCTGCGCTCTCCCGGCAAGACTCCCTATACCTCGCCTCGGAAAGAACCCGACACGGCTCACATCTACTCAGGCGTCTTCGAAGGACTCACTACCGGCACTCCAATCTCCATAATCATCAATAACCAGGACGTCGACTCTTCTTCCTACCAAAAAGACATCCTTCGCCCGGGCCACGCTGGGTACACTTACCTTGAAAAATACGGCATCTTCGACTACCGAGGAAGCGGCAGAGCCTCCGCGCGCGAGACTGCCTGCCGTGTCGCCGCAGGCGCTATCGCGAAAAAACTCCTCAAGCATTTTGACATCATCTGTACGGCGCGGCTCATCACTCCGATGGAAAAAATCATCGCTGCTAAGGAAGCTGGCGATTCCATCGGCGGCCTCGTCGAATTTACCGCGCTAGGCCTTCCTGCAGGCCTCGGCGATCCCATATATGAAAAACTTGAAGCAAAGCTCGCCTCAGCGATGCTCTCGATTCCTGCCAGTAAAGCTTTTGAAATAGGGGAGGGATTTGCCTGTGCCGATATGCACGGCTCAGAGCACAACGATCTCTTTGAAAATAGGAACGGAAAAATAACTACACAAACAAATCACGCTGGAGGAACTCTCGGCGGCATCTCGACAGGAATGCCACTGGTTGGCCGCGTGGCGTTTAAACCCGCCTCGAGCATCCCTCAGTCTCAACCCACAATAACGACCCATGGCGAGTCCATAGAATTTAAACCTTCTCCCAGCGCAAGACACGACCCGTGTGTGGCCATTCGTGCGGTGCCCGTTGTTGAGGCCATGTTGGCTCTCGTGCTCGCCGATGCTTTATTAATGCAAAGAGCGGCTCAGTTAGATCAGCCTATTAGACTTGATAAAAAACAGCGTGATAAATCCGCAGGCAAGAGCTGTTGCGGTTGAAGCAAAGCCAATTGCGATGTCCCGTTTCACCGAAGGAGCGCTATCTTTGATGTCATTCGACCTGTAGGTATGCGCGCCTTTCCCGAGCAAAACTAGGCAGGCAAAAAACGTCACAAGACCCACTGTGTCAGCGCTTTTCTCACTCACTAACTCTTTAGTTAAAACAGCAATGGTAACGCTCGACAGAAAGTTAATAGCATGCCTTGTTCCCAAAGTAAGCGCTTCTTCCTTTGTCATGGAGCGATTGAAAAAATAATGGGCACCCATAGCTCCAACGGCTGCACCAAAACAAGAGGCGGTTACAACTGCAAATGTCGTCATAACAACTATTACTCCCTATCCAAAATATAATCCAAAGCAAACATCGTTATGGTCCCAGCTAAAAGAGATATAGTAGATGTAGCTATTTGGTGCATCCAGGTAGCTTCTTTATCACCGGCAGTATCTTTGGAGTTGCCCGTTTGTGTGGCCCAATGCAAGAAAACACAAGTGAAGAAAAATGTTGCTAATCCAGCAATTAGTTCCAATCTGTCTAATTGTGGAAGATCATCCGGATTTATTGCCTCCGCCATAGCACCGGCCGCAAGAGAAGCTGCCGCAATATTAGTCGCATACCGGGCCCCATAAGTGAAAACTTTTTTTAGCCCCTCGGCTGTATTAAGCTCGCCGGTTTTGCCTGTCCAATAATGATTAACAAGTCCTGCAGTTGCTCCTGCCACTAAGAGTCCTGAACCAATCACAATGCCCGCTGCCATACTTCCTCCTTGTAAGGAACCTCTGTGAAATTCATTCGCCGAGTCTTTTTGCGAATTTCTTTGGCATGCTCGTTTTTTCGAACTTTCTAACTTGCAAGAAGTTAGCGCGTTCTCCAAAAACTTTGCCTGCCAAAAATTCGCTTAAAAATCCTCAGCAAAGCAATTTCCCAGAGGTTCCTAAAAGTGCTAAATGATAAAGAATACTATCATTCTAAACAAGCACATCGACGAGCTGGTGATGGGGGTTCAGTTTTAAGCTATACTGCTTTTCCCATTCGCTGTTAAAGAGAGCCATGGGCCTTCCTTGCCGATCTTGGACGATTGTGGCGCCCGTTGGGGGATTAAAAGTTTTGGCATCGCCGCTGATCCAAGCGCTGCAAGTGTAGGGGAGCAAAGAGAGAACCGTCTCGGCGCCATACTCATCTTGCAGCCGGTACTGCATCACCTCAAACTGCAATCTTCCCACGGCTGCAAAAATGGGCTCACCTGATCGTTCATAGGGGAGGAGCATCTGGATGGCACCTTCGTCGATGAGCTGTAGGCATCCTTTGTCAAAAGCTTTACGCTTTCCGACATCTTTGGGATAGATTTTAGCAAAAATCTCGGGTTGGAACTGGGGGAGTGGCTTAAAATTAAATCCCCCGGTCACTGAAATCGTATCACCGATGACAAAAAGAGAAGGGTTGATGACACCGATGATATCGCCAGGGTAGGCATAATCGAGCGTCGTGCGCTCTCCGGCGACCATCTTGTGGGGCCTTGAAAGCCGGATCTCTTTCTTCAGTCTGTGGTTTTTGACTACGAGGTCTTTTTCAAAACGGCCTGAGCATATGCGGATAAATGCCATGCTATCGCGGTGGCGCTTGTCCATGTTGGCCTGTAATTTAAATACATAGCCGCTAAACGGCGTTGTCACCGGATCGATCGTGACTTCTGTTCCATCGAGTTTATTTGCCATTCTGGCGTGTGGGCACGGAGCTAAATGGATGAACGCATCAAAAAATGGCTCGACGCCAAAATTCGTGAGAGCGGAAGCAAAAAAGACCGGTGTTACTTTTCCTTGCAGAAACTCCTCGCGAGAAAAGGCATTACCAGCTCCTTCGAGCAGGTCTAGTTCTCCAGGGAGATTTTGGTGCTGGAGAGTTGCGATGCGCTCCTGCACTTCTTTACTATGCATCGGAAGGCGTGTAATTTCCGCTTTCTGAGCGCCGCCCACAGACGTTTTCGCAAAAAGGATGGCTTCATTAGTAAGCCTATCGACCACTCCCTGAAAATCTTTTCCTGTCCCGATGGGCCAGTTCATGGCAAACGAGTGGATCTGCAGGACGCTCTCGACCTCATTCATGAGATCTAAAGGATCACGGCCTGGCATATCCATCTTGTTGATGAATGTCAGTACGGGGATCTTCCGGAAGCGGCAAACCTCAAAAAGCTTGAGCGTTTGCTTCTCGACGCCCTTAGAGGCGTCGATCACCATGATCGCGCAGTCCGCAGCGGTGAGTGTTCGGTAGGTATCTTCCGAGAAGTCTTCGTGGCCCGGCGTATCGAGCACATTGATGATCGTATCTTTGTAGGTAAATTGCATCGCTGACGACGTGATCGAAATCCCGCGCTCTTGCTCCATTGCCATCCAGTCAGAGGCGGCCGCTTTTCGGCCCTTGCGGCCTTTGACCATCCCGGCCGTCTGGAGCATGCCAGAATAAAGTAAAAGCTTTTCTGTCAGCGTCGTTTTACCCGCGTCGGGGTGGCTTATAATGGCAAAAGTGCGACGTTTTTCAACGGCTGCGCGGATTTCGTCTTGAAGCATAGTAGTATTATAGAGAAAAAGTGGGCGATTGGAAAGGCTTTACTTTATGTAGCTGGGAGCATTTTCTTTAGCTCTTGTAACTGTGCCTGGTATTCTTTGTTGTTTGGATGTTTCTTTATTTTCTTATTAAGCTTTTTAATTTGTATGTTAATTGCTCTGTGTTTTGCTTTTTTATTAAGCCAATTAAAAATCATCGATCCTGAAAATTTAATGGTCGTTTTTCCTAACCTATCTATGCCTTCCATAAAATTAGATGCAACGATAGTTCCACAACCAAGCCCGAATAATTTTGCAGACCATTGATAGTCTTGTTGCAAGAAGAGATAGCGAAGATCCTTCGGAATGTATTTCCAAAAAATGGCGGCCGGGGCGTTGACTATCGGCGTCTTTTGCACTGCCCAAGGAAGGTTTTCTGTTTCGACGTCTTTGTGTCCAGGGATGAGTCCATCGACTTGACTTAAAATAGTTTTGAATTCGTCCGTATTTATGGGATCAGCCTTAGGGTCCAGCACTTTCTTTGCAAGGCTAAAATCGGCATTTTCTTCCAATGGAGCATTCATAGGCTGATTAAAAAAGCCCCTCCGCCCTGCTACTTGGATAATGAGGAAAGCTATAGTGCATCCTCCGATAACGGGCTGACCCAAGACAATGAGCGCTACAGCCGCTGCAGCCGAAGCGGTATCTGCGAGTATTTCGATGCTCTGGATAGAGACATCGATGATGTGGATATTTTTACCGAAAAAGGAAAATTCCGGTTTACCATCTTTCGCAACATAGAGACACACCAGGGCAATACTTAAGACAAAAATCGATTGATAGGGAAGAAACGGCGTGAAACTTTTGGGAGTAATCACACTGACCAGCTTCCAGTTAGAAAGAGAAGCATGATGCCAAGAAGAAAGTACCGAAGACTGGACAAGCGGTCCAACTCGTTGAAAAAGTGTTGTCATCAGAGTTAACTTGGGGGAAGTGTTCAAGTAGACATTGATAAGAAACGTTGAGCTTATATTGCTTTCTTTAGGGGAAAAGTTTGTAAATTCATGGGTTTGCCAAACAGCTGAGCTTATTGTTTTGATATAATTCATAATTTTTCTAAAAAAGAATACGTTGTTTGAGCCTTTATAAGCAAGTATAAAAATAATTGTAATCGCTTGTGTGTAAAATGTTTTTTTTTCTCGTATTTAATTCGATAATTTAATAGAATTGCACCATTATGAAAATTATTAATTTAGTTGATCGAGCAGTTAATCCTAAAGAATATTCTAACGAATCTTGGCCTTCTTTGAGAGGGGTTGTAGATGATCATTTACTGATACCAGGAGTCGCTGGTGTCGTCGGAGGAAGTGCGGATTATGTTATCGGAACATCTGTAGAGGTACTAAGCAAACGCATCGGCTTTGAGTGGATAGATAAAGAGCGAGAAGAGTGGCTTCTGGAATTGACAGCTAAAGACTGGTGGGGAGAGTCTATTAGTTCGCCTGTTTTTGAGGAGCTGGAATATCGATTGTTTTGGCAAACGGGCCTAACACTGGCTGCCATGCTAGTTTTGAATAAATTTAAGGCTGATAAGAAAATCAACCTATTTAACCTTGGACAAGTCAAACTATCCATGTTAGTGGGCCTCATTGCCGCATCTATCATTTTTGCGCAGGCACACTACAGTGACACCGCACAAAATCCGTATGTGCTAGTTTTCGAGTGTTTCCTTGCAGGGCTTGTCTATGGCGGTCTTTATATACGTTATGGTCTTGTAGCTTGCTGCGTTGCGCACATTGTTCAGAACAAATGGTGTGATGTTTTTGGGAATGTGTAGATGTACTTCTCGTTTTATCTATTAGCTAAAACCTCTGCTTCAATACGAAAAACATGAGGAATGGCGATTTGGCTGGGTATAAAAAAATATACCCAGCCAAATCTCAATTTGCGAAGAGTGTTTTACGTTATGTTATTAACTAACGAGCAAGGGTCGTCTTGTGGGATTAGCTGCGTGTAAGAGTTCAGCATACTTTTCCAGGCTTGGTCTGACCCAAGCTCTTTCATACCTTGCGTAAGAATTTGGTGATTTAGATTTTAATCGTTTAGCTACATCTCGTATTGTAGAGCCGCTACGTAGTCTTTGGCGCTTTAATCCCAGCGCAAAAAGGAGTTTTTCATCTGTTGCTCCCATCCCAATTATGCCGTCGTTGTACAAAGTTACAGTAAGCTTAAAGCGGTTGCCCAGCTGATCTTCATAAGAGTCTTTTAAAAGCTCTAAAACAGCATCCTCGATCATCTCCAGTGCTTCTTTACGAGTTCTTCCTTGGGTCATAACATCCAGAAAAGAGACCTCGACAAGCCACCAGGTACTATCGGGATCTTTCCATACTTTTACTTCTAATTCCATATTATTACTCCTTATTATTTTCCCTTGGGAGGGTTGTTCTTAGCTACCTCCAATATTTTTCTGGCTAAATGCTCTTTCACTTCTCTATGACGAGGGACGGACTCGGTATCCTCGCCATTTGTCCAGATTTCATGATTTCCACCTTGCCTCTTTAGCCACCAACCAAGCCGGGAAAGTGCCCTCTCTAAATCTCTCTTTTTCATTACCTGTACACGTTTTAGTGAACAAAGTCAAGTTTATACCATGAGAATGTATTTTAGAAGCAATAGAAAAAATTACCGAGAGGTCTCTTGGACGATTTTTAGCGCTTGGTCGTAAGGTTCTTGAACGAAGTCTACGATTTGACCATTGCTGGGGTCTGAATTGTCGTAAGCATCGTAATAAATCTTGTTGTTGGCAACGGTGACATAATAGGCAAAAGGACTCCCTTTAGGTTCATTTTTACTTTTATCGAAACGTATGTGTATGTTGACGTTTTTTCGAGTTATGGGAAAGTCATGAAGATACGGTCGAATCTCTTCATCAGAATTAATTTTCTGTATAAAACCTTCGGTAATTTTCGTAGCCAATTGTCTGGCTTCATCTATGGTGGCTTTTTCCTTTCTTGCAAATCCGATATCGAATACTTCAATATCGATCATCATTCGGCCGCCAACTTTCGTGAGTTCAAGGCCATATTGTTTTCGAATTTCTTTTCCATAAGATCCCATAGCATCATAGGCTAAGTCGCAATGATCGACTGTATGGTGACAAGCCGAGCATAATAGGAAAAGGCATAATAAAAGAGATTTCATATAGCTTTACCATGGTTAATAAGAAACTCGCGCCCGCCTTCTCTCATTGCAGTATCATAGGTCTCATTCATAATACTATGATCTGTTAACGGACAACCCCACCAGCTTCCAATAAAGAAAACATTCGAGTCTTTTCCGCGGAGATGGCGTGAAATCGATTTGGCCAAACGAAAAATGCTGAAAAAAGGTATTCCATCCCGAACCGAGACGTGATGTTTTACGCCACCCGCGAGTCTACCAGAGAATAGAGAAGCGGAACCGTAGGTGTGCACTTCAATAATAGAGCGTTCGCCGGGAGATAGCATTTCGAGGGCGAGCTTTGTGATAATGCCTCCTTGGCTATGAGCGCCGTGAGGGATCATACCTGAATGGTTCATTCTCCTGTAATCGGAAAGTATATGCCTCCAGGTTTGGGCAAGGAGATCGACCGCAGCGGTCCGCACGCCAAATTGGTTGAGGATGCATTCGACGAGATCGGAGAAAATACCGTCGGTGGGGTTGTAAACGAGAGTAACAGGAACTTTAAATGAATCGGAGAATCGCGTAGCGCTTTTCTGAGCTTCATTGAATGAAGTATTAGCTCCGTTGATGTACGTTCCTTGGTTATTAGTTTGATCCCGATGGCCTACAATGTGATATGTATAGGGCTGCTGAGATTTATAGGCGCCCGAACCAGCGATGGTATTGCCCAGGCCCGTGATAGTACGGCCACCGAGCATATTAGGAATGACAAATTTCCCCAGAGCAGAAAGGGCGTAGCCAAGACCAAATTTTAGCGCTCTAAATCCTGCGCCCACTTCTTCAAACGAAAATCTGACATAGTTAGGGCCGTAGTCGAACAGGCCGTAAAGGTCATGGCTCATGAGAGGGTCGTTATGGACAAAAAGGTAGAGGTTGGTGCTGTCGGTAAATCCTTCGGGGTCTGGGGTGAGCCAGCGGCCGAGTGTGGGATCGTAGTAGCGCCTACCGAAGAAGACAAGTCCTGTTTCATCGTCGGTGCGTTTGGATGCAAATCTCCAGGGGCAGTGTGTGTAGTAGGATCCTTTGGGTTCTCCAAACGCGGTATAATCGTAAGTGAAGGCGACTTTGCCGCTCAGCGTTATGAGCTTCGAGATATTGCCTTGGAAATCATGGATGGGAGCGTAGATCTCGCCATCTAGTTCGAGGCTGATGGCAGCGCCGATCTCGGCGCCCAGGCCAAGGCCCAAAACGCGGAACTGGATGAGTTTGTTTTCAGCATCGATGCTGCCGATTTCATCTTGATGGTCGTAGAGGAACCGGAGTGTTTCACCATTGGTTGTTTGCGATAGGCGTCGATGGAAGGGATCGTATGTGTAGCTGTCGATGGTATCCTTGGTTGCGACGCGGATGAGACGGTCGAGGGCATCGTACGAATAATCTACAGCGTTGTGGGAGGTAAGGCGGCCGTCTAGGTCGTAGACTCCATCGGTTTGGTGCAGCGCGTTGAAGATAAAGCGGCGCTGGTTTTTTATGCGCCGGCGGCCGAGGGAGTCCATGCCGTAGCGCTGGCCCTGTTCTGAGGTGAGCTGTCCGAGGTGATCATACGTGAAGGAGTTTTCGCGGCCGTCTTTTTGCCACTGTGTGATTTGGGATGTAGCCGAGCGGACGAGGGCTTCTTGGTGGTAGGGAGAAGAACTTTTCAAGGGGGCCCCGTCAGTCCCTAGAGTAAAATGTTTAGGGCCGAGCCGGCCTATGAGCTCTTCTTCGAGGAGGTGGCCCGAGGTGTCAAAGGCTGTGTAGGAGTGGGCATACAGGAGTGTACCTCCTCTGTCATAGCGTTCGATGCGGCGCAGGTACATCGGATCGTACTTGTAGAGGATGTGGGAGTGATCGGGAAGCGTGAGGGATGTTTTGCGACCGAGAGCGTCATAGGTCCAGGAGAAGGTCAGACCAGTGGCGAGTCTTTCTTCGATGAGGCGATTTTTGTGATCGTAGCGAAGGTGGGTAGAGGTTTTGTGTGTGAGGTCGTCGATTTGAATAGGGGAGGGGCCTTTATCATAAATGTACTCATAGTGGCAGCTGCTGTCGGAGGAGTAAAGATGGGTTAGTCTGCCAAGGAAATCATAAGAATAGTGAAGGCTAGTGCCGGAGGGCTTGAGCAGAGTTGCACGCAGGCCCGTGGCAGTGTAGGTGTAGCGGGTGATTCGCTGATTTGGAGTTCCAAGGGCCTGGGTGATGGAAAGGAGGTGATTGCCAGGGCCGTACTCCCAAGCGGTAGCGATTTCCTCTTCAACTTTGCCCTGCCAAATGACGCTGCTTTCTTGCAAAATAAGAGAGCCATTTCCATCGTAGGTGTATTTTTCTCGACTGAGGAGCTCTCCAAAGGGTGAGATTTTTTCAGCGATGCTGAGCCGGACGCGGCTGTCATAGGTTTCGATGGTTTGCACACCATCGGGGGTGGTTGTGGTTTTTCGAGGAAAGAGGGGGTCGTATTCGATATACGTGGCATAGCCTCTTGCATCGATGATTTGGATGGGTCTGTTGAACGCATCATAGAGCGTTGAGACGCAGCCACCAGCTTGGACAACCTCGGTTTTATTGCCCGCCGCATCATAGGCGTATTGGACCAAGTAGAGATCTCCTACGCGCTCTTCTACGGGCCTATCTAAAAGATCGAAGAGCACTTGAGTTTCTCGGTCGCCACAGGTGGTTTTGGAGAGTCTTCCCAACGAGTCATAAGCAAAGAGGGTTTCATTTTCAGCAATTTTTCTTCCTGCGCCATCATATTGGTAGGTGGTGGTATGTCCGGAGGCATCGGTTTGGGACAAGAGATGGAGAGAATCGTAGACCCAAGACTCTTGCGAGAGTTTTTCTCCACCCGGTGAGAAAGTTGTCTTGGTGAGGGGCCGTCCCATCGCATCATAGGTGTAGTGGACCTCGGCGCCTACGGCATCGGTCGAAGTGAGAAGTCTTCCGCTGACGTCGTAAGAGAACTTTTCGAGAGTGCCATCGCTATGGAGAATCTGGGTGGGTTTTCCTTGAGGATTGTATTGATAGGAAGTGGCGCTGCCACATCCGTCGATGATTTGTGTTTTGCGGCCCATGCAGTCATAGACAGCGCCTTCTTGGGCTCCATCCGGGTGGTGTGTGCTAGTGAGGTGATCAAAGGGATCGTACGTGAAATGGGTGGTATTTCCATAGGTGTCAGTAGAGGAGATTTTTCTTCCCTTGAGGTCATAGGCAAAGGAGGTGGTGCGCTTTTCATGGGAGCCGCTTTCAGTCAGCTGAATGAGACGGTTGGCATAATCGTAGACCATTTCTTTGTACAGACCCGACGGCTCCAGCGTGGCAATCTCATTGCCCAGTTCGTCATAGGTGTGGCGCGTGATCTGGCCCAGAGCGTCGGTCTCTTCGGTTACTTGGCCCATGGGGTTATATTTTTTGTAGAGTACGTAGGCGAGCTTTCGGTCAGCGTCAAAGACGCGCTCTTCGGTGACTTTCCCGAGAGGTGAGTAGGTAAATTCTCTGCGCGAAAGGAGTTTTTCCTGACCTTCATCGTAGTAGCATTCTTCTATGCTTGCGGCAAGGCCTGTTGGTCCTGGCTGAATGCGCTTTAGCCATCTCCTGCCATCGGCCTCTTTGATGATGCGGACTAAAATGTGATCTTCATCGTATTCGAAGAGTTCTCGGATGAAGATCTTTTGACGGTCTGTGGTGGTGCGCGCAGCGAGAAGATCGGTTCCTTTCAAGTATGAAAATTGCGTGATGAGGCCCGAGGATTCTTCTTTCCTCGCCATGAGCCTTTCGTCGTTATATTGGTATTTGGTGATGTTTTGGCAGAAACTTTCCTCAAGGACGTTTCCCCAATCATCGTACGTGAACTCTCGCTGCTGGATCGGATCTCCCTTTTCATCGCAAAAGATTTTGCGCTTGAGAAGGTGTCCACTCCACACGGTTTTTTCAGAGCAGTAAATTTGGTCCTTGCCAACGTACCACGTCGTGCTTTGCGGGCGCAGACCCTCCGTTGAAATCACCTCGATATGGTGACCGTAGACGTCGTAAATGTGGGTGACAGGGGGCCACGAAAAGCCCCGTTTCTTTTTTTTGTTGTCATTGTACAAAAAAGAGTGGGTCTGGACAGGGGAGCTATCTCTTCCCATCGGAGCAAAGAGCTTTTTGACCCGGCGTCTGCGGAAATTATTATCTTCGATGTGAACATAGGTGCCGTTTACATCGTTACTGCCAATTTGGTAATACTCGGCTTTCCAAAAACGTCCCAAGGGAACGGACACTTGTGACAAATAGGGATTGGGATGCTCGTGCTTTGTCGAATAGGCAAAATGCTCCGTAAACGAAAAGTTCTTATCGATGTGGTCGAGTGGATGCGCATTATCACGCTTACCAAAATGGTAGTGAAGAACGCGTCCATCGGAGGCCTCTATTTTGAAGTTTCTCTCGCCAAAATACGAGATTTTGGCCCAGGCGTAAGTCTTTTTATGATTCGGATTTGTCGTCGATATTGAATTGACGCGGTTGTGCTTATCGTACCCGTAGTGGACGTGGTTTCCATTGGGAAGCCTTTCCCATTGCAAAAGATAAGTCGAATAAAATCTCTTGCCTTCGTGGGATTCACGGTCTTTGAGTTCATAAGCCCGCTCGCCGCCTTCTGAAGGGTAAAGCGATACCCACTTTTTGTTCTTTTTCGTGAGGACATTGTTCGCGAGGTTCGATCTGCCAGAAATGTAAGGCCCGGCCGTATTCGTGATCGAAAATCCATGCCTCTCCATATTGATTTTGAAGTTGTGCTTGTCCACCCGAGTGTAAGCGATCATCGCGCCCGACGGTTCTGGGACATAGTATTTTTTATGTCCTTTGGCTTTGTATCCCCATACTTTTTTATATTTGTAGAGCTTGAGATGGGGAAAAAACGTCCAACCTGCATAATCGCTGGTTTTGGACTCACCGCTGATATAGAGACGAGGAATGCGGATCGGTTCTGCGCCCGCGATGACGAGGTCATCTTGGGTGACGACATATCCTGTGATCGCGCTGACCGCATCACAGATTTTGTAGCCAGGCTCGCCCTCCGTCACAAAATGGACAAAAGGATCGGCTAGCACACGTTTCTCATGGGCCGAGAGGGCCGTCGCGAGAATAAGGAAGGCACATAGCTTCCTGATCATGCAAAAGATTTTACTACTGGTGCTAAATGCGATACAAGAACTAATTTCTATTCATGAAGTATGCCATCGTAACAGATCACACCGTAGCTAAACTTTATGGCTCTGCCGCACTTCGTTACTTTGGTGCGCATGCGCAGCTCTTCTCTTTTCCCCCTGGAGAATCATCTAAAACACGCGCCACAAAAGAGTGGCTCGAAGACGCTCTTCTCGAATGTGGTTTTCACAAAGATACTACCATTGTGGGTATCGGTGGGGGAGTCGTGACCGACATCGCGGGGTTTTTAGCGTCGACCTTTTACCGCGGCGTGCCTCTCATCTTGATCCCGACAACACTCATGGCGATGGTCGATACGGCCATTGGAGGGAAAAACGGCGTCAACACCGAGCGCGGCAAAAATCAGATCGGAACGATCTACCAACCCTCACAAGTCATTTTCGATCCGAGATTTTTGGCGACTCTTCCCGCATCAGAGTGGATGAATGGATTTTCTGAGATCGTCAAACACGGTCTCATCGCCGAGCCGTCGCTTCTTAAGACGTTTGATATTTGTGAAGCGATCGAAGTCAAGCGGCGCATCATTGCATCGGACATCTATGACAAAGGCAAACGGCGCCTCCTCAACTTTGGCCATAAAGTGGCGCATGCGCTCGAGACAGCTTCGGGTTACCAAATGACTCATGGGATAGCGGTAGCCAAGGGTATGGTCATCGAATCGCGCATTGCGCTAGAGCTTGGTTTTTTAAATCCCAGCGCATTTGATACGATTGAGCGATTTCTGCCGCCAGCGTCGTTTGAGTTAGATCCTGAGGCAGTTTTTCAGGCCATGGCAAAACCCATCAAGCTGTCGATGCTAAAAGACATTGGCGAGCCTTACTCTTTTGATGGAGAATATTGCACACCGGTAGACCCTGAACTTGTGAGGAGGATTTTGTATGACTATGCTCTGCATACCGCTTCCATCCGTTAATTATGTTCCCCAGGCGATGAGGCTTCAACCGGACCTCATCGAACTAAAGCGCGCCGATCACAAAGTGCTGCGCGATACAAAAGGACATGTGCGCTTTGTGGACTATGATTGGCAGACGCCTTTGCCAGAAGTAAAAAACCTCATCCTCTCTTACCACAATTTTGAAGAAACACCTTCCGATCTCGAAGGCTTACTTAAAAAACTTAAAGCCAAGTCAAGAGCGCAGTACTATAAAATCGCTACGATGGCAAAGTCGACCCTCGACTGCTTTCGCATGCTGGAACTTGCTCAAAAACACTCCAATGTCATCGGGATTTGCATGGGAGAAGATGGAACGCCCAGTCGCATTTTGGCGCCTCTATTTGGGACACCTATCATGTATGCATCACTATCTCCGGAGCATGCCACAGCGCCTGGCCAGCTCACGATGCAAGAGCTGATCGGGGTCTACCATTTTCGCAAACTGAATAAGAATACTCTCATTTACGCCGTTATCGGAGATCCTGTTTCTCAAAGCCCTGGCCACCTCTACCACAATGAGCGCCTGAAAGGGGAGGGGGTTTACGTAAAGCTGCGCATCCGCAGTGAAGAGCTTTCCAGGTTCTTTACGTATGTGCGCCATCTACCATTTAAAGGCCTGAGCGTCACTATTCCCCATAAAGTAGCGGTTATGGACTATCTAGATGTTATCGATCCCGAAGCTAAAGAAATTGGAGCCGTCAATACGATCGATATACGAGACGGCAAACTCATAGGATACAATACTGACGCGCTCGGGGCTCTAGGCGCGCTTGGCGAAGTTAGTGGAAAGCGCGTCATCGTCCTGGGCGCGGGCGGCGCTGCGCAGGCGATTATCCATGGTCTTCTCAAACATCATGCCCATGTCACCATCATCAATCGCACCCGCGCAAAAGCGGAGGAGCTTAGCAAGAGGTTCCAATGCACAGTGGGAAGTGAAGAAGATCTCAAGGGCCCCTACGATATCCTCATCCAAGCAACGAGCAGTGACGAGGTGCCCGTACTCCAAGAAGGCAAGGTGGTGATGGATATTAGCCTGAAAGAAACGCCATTCTTGAGCGCCGCAAGAAAGCTGGGATGCCACGTCATTCCGGGTATGGAGATGTACCGAATACAAGCCGAAGCACAGAGGCTTAAGTGGTTCTCCCTCTGAAGGAGACCTTACTCCATAAGCGGTGATACCAAGGGCTTTCCGGGCTAGACGTTAGCCATGCAATGAAATAGTCGCAAAAACGCTCAAAAATAGGGCGCAGATCTTGTCTAATGTCATTTTCAACTTTATACTCAGTTTTGTATTCTTTAAGGAGTTTTTCTAAAGCCATTTTGCAACCCGAGGGATAGACGGTAAAACCAATGGCCACAATAAGAGCAAAATAGCTAACCGCGAAGTCGCTGACAAACATCGCTCCGTGCATCACACAATCTTTGTAGAGTCTGTGGGCAGCATCTTTATCCGTTTTGTAGATAAGTACTGCACAAACTAACTTAGCTCCCCCAAAGGAGGCATTATACAACATACCGGCATGTCCCAGATGAGGAAGCAGAATATAGGCAACGACGCCGCGGATGCAGGCTTCTATAAATCGAGTCGAAACGGCCTTGGACGGAACTGGAGGGGGTTCTTTTTCCTGAGGGACTGGCTTAGATGGGTCTGGTTTTTCAAAGCGATTAATTATACTAGAATCTGGCATTGAAGGAGTTGTTGAAGCTCGCAGTGGGGTTGTTGGAACTTCTTCATTTGGAGGCTTGCTCTCCGGAGGAATGATCGTTGTCTCGGCAATAGGTTGCTGCCAAAATCCCTCAGTTTGATTGATGGCATATGCTGTCCATGAAAATGGCTCCCAAGGATCTAGGGCTTGAAACACGCGTTGTTTGAATGAAATGTCTGTCATGCGAAAAATTTATAACAAAATAGAAAGATTTTGACATTATATAATAATTATTTTAATTTAAAGTTATGAAATTGATTCTCACGTTGGCAATGGCTTTTCTGTGCTTATCGTATGGATCAGCCAAGAAGGAAACCGCTGAAAGCCCCGACTATATCAAAAACTATAACGAGGGGATTGCGGCGCAGAAAAAAGGGGACTACTTCGAGGCGATCGACCTCTACCTCAAGGCTTTAGGGGAGAAGGACGATTTTGCGGATGCTTGGAACAATCTGGGCTTTTGCTATCGCATGGTCGCAAAATCTTACTTAAGTGAATCCGGCCGCAGCTATCAAAACGCCATAAAATATGATCCGAAAAATGAAGATACGATCGAGTATCAAGGAGAATATTTTCTACTAGTTGGTCAACTGAAGGCGGCTTTTGCTAATTATCAGACGTTAAAAGGGATGAGCTCCGACCAAGCAAAAGCTTTAAAATCCAAGCTCGATCCGATTCTAAAAGATGCCAAGGAAATATTAAAATCGTATTCTCCTTAAGCCTGTTTTATGTTAAAATCTTTGCATGAAAAAACACAAACATATCATATGGATTCTTGTTACTTCAATTATGTTCTTAACAGCCGGTTGGAAGTCGCAACCGACGATGTCTATGGCTAGTCCGAAGCCTGTTTCCTTTAAGGGCCAAGGTCTCGAACTTGCCGCTAAAGTCTATTCATCGGAAGATAGTAAAGAATATCTTCACCGCGATCTGATCGCCCAAGGGTTTATCCCGGTCGAAGTCAGCATCAATAATAATACAGGCAAATCGTATGCGATTTCAGGAGCCAGCGTTCCGATGTCGTGCGCTACGCCTAGCCAAGTCGCCTGGAGCATAACAAAAAAATCACTACCTAGATCTATCGGTCTTAAAATCGCCAGCTTTTTCTTTTGGCCGTTTATGATCCCGAGCACTATCGATAGCATCCATGGTTATAAGAGCCACCGGTCGATGGTGAAAGATTTAACAGCCAAGACGCTCAAAGAAAAAGATGAGGTGATCCCTCCTTATGCGGCAGTCAAGCGCATTATCTATGTGAAAAAAGATAGCATGCGTAATGATTTTTCGTTCTCTCTACAAGAAGTAGGTGGAAAAGATCTAAAAGTAGTACCTTTGAAGGTGGATTCTTAAAAATTCCAATTCCCGGTAAGGGCTACTATGTGGGCTATAAACTTACTCCCGAATTCCCCTTGGTAACTGATGGATCCCCAAAAATAATTCCGTGCTTTGGGCTGGAAGGTCAATTCAAATTTCGCAACTCCTAAATTTTGAGGAGTTGTGAAAGTCTGGACGGTAAACTCTTCGGGGACGCCCACGATGTAGGCGCGCAGTCTGCCCATCTGAAAGGGCTTTTTATTGACATAACTTACTTTCTCTTGAATCGTAAGAAAACACCGATCGAATTCTACGACTTCAAATAATCGTAAGCCCACTTCAGTACGGAGGAGTGAAGAGAAATGGTGGCGATGTCCCATGTTGAAGGGGTTATTCCCTTTTTCTTCGGAGCCTCCATGCCAGTTAGCGACCCAGTCGAGCATCAAAAAGGGCTCATAGGTCATTTTCTTGCTCGAAGAGAATTTGTCGTAGCCGATTTCAAAATGAGGGGTGAGTAGCCATCCCTTCGAGTGACACTTAGAAAAGAACTCGAAACCTGTCATGCGGACATGCCTTCGTCCATGATTTTGGAACCAGCCAGCCCAAAGGGACGTGTCGCAATAAAGGTTCTCACTGCTCCACAACGAGTAAACAAACAAATATTCTTGGTTTGTGTTGGCAAACCCCGCGTCATTCTTTTCATGGATGTGGGTGTAAGAATAGCCCGTACCGATACCGAGGCGAGTTCTAGCGGATACTCTGGCATCGAAAGCACATAGAAGTCCTGCTGTTGAAGGATTATAGCCGACAGATTGGTGCTCTTTCTTTTGATGAGCAAATGTTCCTAGGGCGCTCATCCAAAATTCAAAGGGACCTTCTTCTTTCCGCTTCTCCGTTTTACTTAAAGGCACGTCCTCTGCATTAGAAGCAAGAAGCCCACTCGAATTTTTCTGCAGAGGCGCAGGGGAAAAAGAGGGGTTGTAATTATGAACGGCCTCTATTTCTCTGGCGCGCCATCCAGTGGTTTTCATGTTATTACGGGCTGTTGTTGCGCGGTCGGTTAAAGCTTGGGTAGCGGCTGCCATATTGTTTGCTGCAGAAATTTTTCCATACAGATTTCGCATAGGAGCAATGCTTTCTAAAGCTTGCACGAGTTTGCCTGAGAGCTCTGCAGGAATAAGATAAGAAACCAGCTCTGGAGCATTTATATTAATATAATCGGCGAGGATGAGGATATTGCCGTTTAGACCAGTTGTTGGAATCTGAGAAAGAAGAAAATTTGTAACTGAGACACTATTAATGGAACTTCCCGGTGGAAGAAAAGGAGAAATGTCGACAACTTCTCCTAAAGGGGTAACGAGAAAGGCGATAGCTGTATTAGAGGATGTGTTTTGGCCTCCCAAAAGGGCGGCGCCAAACTTGTTGATAGCAACACTCTTAATTACGCCACTTGCTGGCAAGCCATTGATAGGAGTCAGACTGCCAGAGGAAGAGACAAAGGCGGCGTAGGCGCTGCCACTACTTTGTCCGCCGATGAGACCATTTCCAAGACTATTGATGGCGACGCTAAAAATATTTCCGGATGCAGGTACAGGCAAAAAGGAGGGTGCACTGCCTGATGTAACGAAAGCAGCGTAAGCGGCTGCGCCGCTTTTCCCGCCGATAAGACCCATGCCTGAGTCATTGATGGCAACGCTGTTAGTATCTCCAGGCGTCGGTAGCGAAGGCGTTGCTGAAGGTGTGGGGTTGCCAAAAGAGACAAAAGCCGCGTAAGCTGCAGTACCACTTTCACCGCCGAGGAGACCATTTCCCGAGCTATTGATCTGGACGCTACGAATAGTTCCAGCTCCTGGACTCGTGATGACGGTAGCCGCGCTGCTGCCATAAGTGACGAAAGCAGAGTAGGCATTTGTTACATTTTGACCGCCGATGAGACCGCTTCCTGCACTATTGAGAGCGACGCTATTAATATTTCCGGTCGGTGGCAAGCCTACGATGACAGAGGTAGGCGTAGTGTTATTATAGGTGACGAAAGCGGCATAGGCGCCTCCTGTGTCTTGACCGCCGATGAGACCGCTTCCTTCGTTATTGATGGCGACGCTATTAATATTTCCAGTCAGGGGTAGGCCAAAGATGGTTGTAGGTCCGCCGCTGCCGGAGGTGACAAAAGCGGCATAGGCTCCCATGTACGATCCGCCCAGGAGGCCATTTCCCGCATCATTCAAAGCGACGCTATTAACGGGGGCTGTCAGCCCGGTGATTGGAGTGTTTGGCTGTCCAGTAGGAGAGATGAAGGTGGCGTAGCCGCCCATAGCGCTAGGTTGCCCGCCAATTAGGCCGCCGGCGATATCGGCCTGAGCCGGGCTACAGAGGGCCAGCGTGGTTAAGATATACGTAGCCGTGAAGTTGCGGTGGAGCGAATTTTTCATACTACTCGTTTCTTCTGAAATCTAAGGGAAAGAAATTTATATTAAAATGCTTTTTTAAAAGAAAAAATGGAAATTTTCATACGGGCCGCATGGGGAGAAATTTTGTTAACCGTCTGCTAGTTCCTGACCTACCTCAAAAATAGACTGAATGCAAGCTTCGAAAGTTTTCCCAGAAGGATTTACTATCTTCCAAATCTCCTCCACGGCTGCTTGTTCATTTGCATTGCAGTCATATAAAGCAAGGTCGATGTCGAGATGCCGTGCAACGATAAGATGAACTAGCCCTACGATGCGGGGGTCGTGTCCAAAGTCTCCACAGCCGAGTTTTCAGCTGTTTATTTTGAACCTTTTGCCAGGAGGCGTATTTTCTTTGGCAAGAGTAAAAGCTGCCATAAGGGTTTGAAGGATGAATTGGACACGTTCTTTGCTTGCCTTTTCTCGCATCGTTCTTTGATCTTCCGGAATTTTATCGAGGGCCATAGCAAGTTCATCGATTTTCCAAGGATTTTCATTGGGGATGTTTAGGACAAACCATACATTGCGAGCAAGAAGGGGGGGGTGGTTGGTTATTTTTAATGATGAGTTCTGCGGTAGATTGCCGCGCTATGTAGTTAGCAAGGCTTGGGCAGGCTGTGACCAAGCGCTCTTCTTGCACAAAACCCACGCCAAAACAGCCCCCTCCTAAATGTACAGCTGCAAAATCAGCAAAGTATTGACCGGTTTTGCCATCCTCTGAATGGCCCATACGGATAAAATCAGAGAAATACTGAATGTTAGAATTAGAGGTTTGAATCTTTTCTTTTAAGTAAGAAAACGAGTGGAATTTTTGTGGGTCTTTCAATCGATGGATGGAAAGGTCGCTGGGCAACTTTCGTTCGTTAAAAGCATGGATAGCTCTTTCAAACAAAATCAATTTATTCTTCTGTAGATCGGAGTCTGTATCTAATTCACTGCTCAGAATCCTATTCCTTATAGGCTCAAATCTGCAAGTGATCCCGTTAAAGGTTAGTTAAACTCTGACCCATCGTTGAAAGCAGCTCGATGCACTCTTTAAAGGTTTTTCCTGCAGGTGCAATTTTGTCCCAGAGGTCTCTGGTCTTTTGTTCTTCCAGGGAATTATAACCATGTAGAGTAAGGTCAATACCGAGGTGGTAAGCCGCTAGCATCTGAGCTACGCCCACGATTCTGGGGTCATGACCAAAACATCCATAGCCGAAATCTTTATAGTCGAGCTTTCCTCCGTTGATTTTACAACGTTTGTCAGGAGGTGTATTTTCTTTGGCAAGAGCGAAGGCTTTCATCATAGTGTCAACGATGAGCTGGACTCGCTCTTTTTTAGCTTTTCCTTTCATCGTTCTTTGGCTATGGGGTATTTCGTCCAAAGCCATTGCCAAAACATCGATCTTGAAGGGTTTTTCAAGAACTTTGACACGTTCTAAGCCTTTTCCATGACCTAGAATGTTATTGGGGATGTCGAGTAAAAACCACACGTTTTTAGCGAGAAGCGGCATTGGGTCATTGCCGGTCCTAACAAGGGTCTCGGTGTTTTTGGCGATATAGTCGGCTAAATTAGGACAAGCTGTAACTAAGCGCTCTTCTTGTGTGAAGCGTACGCCGAAACAGCTCCCACCCAATTTATCTACTGCAAAATCGGGGAAATATTGGATAGAATCTGTGCTTTCCGAGTCAGTCATTTTAAAAAAATCAGGAGTAAAGAGGACGGATGTCTGCTTGGATATTCGCACGATGTCTTCTGGTGAGTAAACGTTCTTACCCCCTTCTAGCCGATGAATGGAGATGTTGTTTGGTAGCTTTTTCTTATTGAAAGCGTTGATAGCTAACTTGAAGAGAGTTCCTTTGTCGGTAGCTGTGCTGAAGAGAAGTCCTTTCTCGAGCTTCAGGTGAGGTTCGAGCCTTGTTTTGATTAAGCGAAAATCTAAGGGTTGGAATGGTTGAGAGGTTTCTTCTGCTTTCATGGATGCTTGAGGTGTTTGAGCTTTAGGCTCTTCCTGTGGAGTCGAAGCAGGTGGGTTATTGTTTGACGGAGAGGGCTGTTTTGCCTGAGTCTCGTTTTTAGGCGGCACGACATTGGTTGGCTGAGAGGTTTCTGCTGCTTCCATGGGTGCTTGAGCTTTAGGTTCTCCCTGTGGAGTCAAAGCAGGTAGGTTATTGTTTGACGAAGAGGGCTGTTGTGCCTGAGTCTCGTTGTTAGGCGGCACGACATTGGTTAATTGAGGTTTTTTTTCTGTCTTTGGGGGTTCAGTTATAGCAGAAGTCACTTTATCATTGAGGCTCGGTTTGGAGGAGCGAGTCAGGTAGTAGACTAGGCCTCCTACCACAATGAAGGTAAAAAGAAGGGTGACTTTTCGATCGATAGAAAAGGGAAGGTTTCTTATAGGGTTGAAAAAATTACTTGTCTTAGTGGCATCCACTTTGTCTAACATAAAAAATCTCCTTTTATTGAAAAGCATTATAGAGATTTTTCATGAAAAAAGCAATGGTTATGAGCGGGGTCTTAGTACCGGCTCGCCTTCGGTGTGAGCGACTAAGACGGCGCAGGTGGAGTCGCTAAAGACGTTAACCGACGTGCGGCACATATCGAGGAGTCTATCGACAGGTAGAATGAGTGCAAGTCCTTCAGCTGGAAAGCCCATCGCATTCAGGATAATCAAAATACCGACGAGGCTAGCTGAGGGAATTCCAGCGATGCCCATGGAGGTCAAGAGGGATAAGAAGACGACCAAAATCTGGTGCATGAATGTGAGATGGATGCCATAGACTTGGGCGATGAAGAGGACGGCGACGCACTCGTAAAGGGCCGAGCCCGACATGTTGATCGAGGTGCCGAGCGGTACGACAAAGCTGCAGATGCGGTTGGAGACGCCGGCTCTTTTTTCGACGCACTCCATGGTGATAGGAAGAGTGGCGACAGAGGAGCTCGTTGAAAAGGCTGTGACAAGAGCGGGGCCCATAGCGCGGAAATGGCGGAAAGGGCTGAGTCCCATGAGGCGCATCAGGAAGGGGATGACGAGGAGCACGTAGAAGCCAAGGCCGGAGAGAACGGTAGAGAAGAAGAGAAGGAGGGCTTGGATCGAGTCGAACCCTTGCGAGGCGATAACTTTAGCGACCAAGCAGAAGACCCCGAAAGGCATCGCTTTCATGACATAGTGGGTCATCTTCATAAGGGTGTAAAAGAGGCCGCGCCAGAAGTTGATGAGGGTGTGGGAGGCTTCGCTGTCAATTTTGGCGAGAGCAAATCCAAAGAGCAGGCTAAAGAAGATCACGCCGAGCATGTTGCCTTGCGCTGCTGAGTCGATGATGTTGGAAGGGATGAGTTTGAGGAAAATTTGGCCGAGAGCATCTAAGTGGGTATCGACAGAGCTTTGAAGGGCGGATACTGCCGTGGATGACGAGGTGGGAATCGACATACTTCCGATGCCAGGTTCTATCAAATTCACAAAGACCACACCCGTCAGCACCGCCAGCAACGTCGTAAAAATATAGAAAAAGAAGGTTTTAGCTCCGAGCCGTCCAAACGACTGATCTTTGCCCATCTGGCTCAGGCCTTGAATGATAGAGGAGGCGATCAGCGGGACGACGAGAAGGGTTAGGGCGTTGAGGAAGAGCTTCCCTAGGAACGAAAAGACCTGGTAGAACGTGATTCCAAAAAGGCCAGCCTTTGTCCCTGTAAGACTGCCTACAATCATAGCCAAAACGATGGCTAGCAGGACCTGCCAAAGCATCGAAGATTTTTTCATAACGTGTAAAGATATCAGATTCAGGCGTCTATAGCAACTATTTCTAAATTGCTTGTTAGAGGAAAAGATTTTTAGAATTTTTGATAGGGGAGTTCCCTGCGGCAGCGAGAGTCGATAGTAAACTTCCCATCCTTATACGTTCCCTGATGGTAATCGACATATTCCCAAGGGGCCGGACCCCCTAATGATTCTAAGTCACCCTTGCATTCTTTAAAATATTTATCAAAATAGCTGCCACAATCGCTCCAGCAGGTCTTTAAAAAAAGGCGCAGTCCCATCTGCCGAGCTTTTTCTATGCATCCAGCGAGGACCAATGTACTGGCCAAAGGCGCATTGACTGCTTCTGTTGGGGTATTGGAATATAAATTTTCAGCGTACAGCATCGGCTCTCTTGTTTCTCGATCGATTAAAATTTGAAGGACGGACCGTGCAATAATTTTTCCTTCTCGATTTTTTAGGACGATGGCTCGATTTTTCCCATCGCACATATAGGCCAGCAAGCATCTATTTCTTGTATCGCCATAGTTAATATGCTGGCAAGACAGTGTCTCGGTCCCCAGTAAAAGCAGGTCTTCCCAATGGTCAGTATCCTGAACAGTCCATCCGCTATGCTGCAGGAATTCTTTGTCTTTATTTTTTTTAAAAACATTCTCGAGATCAAAGGTTGTGAGCGAGGCCTTCCATTTTTGGAAAAGCTCGTTTCTATTCTCAAAAACAGCCTTAAGGTGGGGGTTATTCTCGAACTCATAGCGCATTTGAGGGAACTGTTTTTCCAGCACAGATATCGTGAATTTTTGCAGCAGCTTTATCGATCGATCTCGGTCTTGTTCATCCTCTACCTTTTGCAAACTTCCCCGATAGATTGCCACAGCGCCCGGCCACCGGCTAGATTGGATAAATGTTTCGACAAAGGGTTTTACTTGCGAAGGTATTAAGTCCATGTTTTCACAGGCAAATGACCTACCAATCTTCAGCAATTGATCGATGTCTTTCACATCGACGAGCAGTTTACCTTTCTTGCGCATTAATATGTACATGAGAGCCGAATATCCATCCCTCTGCTTGCTTCGAAAAGCTTCTAAGCGTTGCTGATAATGGGGAGCTGACTCGCGCTCTTCTTTGGGAGGGGCAGCAAGCAAAAACGCTAGCAGGTTTTGTTTATCCTTCCCAGGTAAATAATGATTTTTATTTTCCTCTTCTGCTTCACGGCTAAGGAAAATTCTATTACGATCCGGAGCTTCGCCCATAGACGCTAATTGTTCCAGTAGTCTGCTGATGGTCTGGAGGGTCACTCTATCTTTATATCCTTTCAGGCTGCCTAATATTTGTTTGGAAAGATCAGGCCCGAGTTCGAGAGGAACGAGTAGTAAAGCGATCGTATTTAAATGGCTGGGGCAGCCTTTGATCTCGGCCCAAGCAGCCCTTTTTTGCGGGTCGCAAAAAATACGCAAGAAAGTATGGGTAAGAGATTCGCGCAAAGATGCGTCGGTCAGGGCGAAAATATCGCCTATCACATTCTGCACCTGCTTGTTTTCTTTTATGGATCTTAAAAGGGAAGGATCAAAATAACAGCGAGTTAAAAATTCTCTCAACCACTTTAGATGCTCGATGATTTGCTGAGGATTATTCAATTTATTAAATGTTGGCGCAACTATTTGTTGCACGATTTCTAAATCTAGTCCTTGTTTCTTGCCCCATTCGAAAAGATCATTAAATTTTTTGCGCAGCTTGTCCGGGGATTCTGATTCGATGTCTTTCAATTCCTCTTTCATACCATCTAGGCGAGGCCACATCTCTTTCCCATTAGATTCTTCTATAAATGCTTTCAATCCTCGCAGCGATGGTTCCCAGCATTTTTGTTTAATACCCTCATGGTACGCGTGCAGCAGCCAATCTTTATGAGAAGGCTTACCGACGAGTGCATTGTATAAAGCGCCTCGTTGAGTTATGAACCAGCGCGGGTTTCCTTCAATGAGGACTTGTATAATTTGGGGATCCAACAATGAAAATCCTAATTGCTCCAGAGCTCCAACGGCGGCTTCCTGATCACTTTGGGCTAGAATGCGCCATATTTCAAAATAGTGAGACTGCAGAGTCGGAAAGTTTGTTATATTTTTTGCAAATTGTTTTGGAAAGCTTCTTGCTATTGCTTTGACAAGTTCTAAGATTTTCGTGGGATCTGTTGCACCGAATTGGGCGAAATAAGCATAGTCATAATTGAAATAACTTCTCTGAAACATCACATACTGATGAAAGGCTGCATAAAGCATGTCTGGATCAGAAATTCCTTGAGAAGTCAAAAACTTCTTCAAATTGGCAGGATTTATCACTACATCGGGGAAATAGCGGAAGAATTCTTTTACAATAGGAAGGATGTTTTTGGGGTCAGTTATTTGCAGCAAACGAATCACCGCTTCATAAGAGCCACTCTTATGGGATGGATACCGCTGCCTCGTTTCTAGCATGTATTTGCCAAGGCCAGGGATGATCATTTCTGTTCTTTGGGCTTCCGATAAGCCAAATTCCATTGCTTCTTCGATAAATCGACCTGGATTATGTTGGGCTAGTAAAGAGGCAAGTTCAGAGATGTCTTCTTTATTGGATAATTCTTTTATAATTTGTGAAATGGACCCATCTAAATGAACAAGTTTTATTCCTATCGACTTAATGATATTGTCGCATGCCTTTTGGTCTATATTCTTCAAATTGCGCAGGAGTTTAACTAGTTCTAAGGCCTCATTGTCTTTGAAATGTTGCTTTTCCATGAAAGAAATAAGTTCAAGAACGTCATTTTCATTTGAAATATTCATTTCTTTTATAAAAGTTGCTAGAGAAAATTTATCGTTATATGAACTACGTTTAACAAGTTTTATTCCGATTTCTTTAGCCATCAGTTCAGCTAATTTTGGATCTACATCTTTAAGGTTTTGTAATTGCTTGCCAATGTCTTGTAGTTTTTCGAAATTGTAATTCTCTATAACCTGCTTGAATATTTCACGTATTTCTTCACTTTCACTTTGGAATGCTTTAGCAAGGTTAGAGAGCATTTCCAGCGAGTTCGAAAGAACAAACAGTGTTTTAATTATATTGTTGCGGGAAGCTTTAGAAAGAGAAAAGAAGAGCTGTGTGAGTTGCTCTTCGTTTTTTCCGCATTCTCCGATTTCGGAAAATAGGGCACAAGTTTTTTTTATGAGGTTGCTTTCTAAGTTTTCAATGACCCTTTCTATATAGTAAACGGACGGCTCAGGGGGGCTTTCTCCGGAAAGACTTTTTATCTCCTCTGAAAAGGCATGAAATAATCCCTTACATTTTGCTTCGCTTTCAGGATCGAATATGTTCAACTGCCGCAAGCGTGCAATGTAGGAATTATAAATGGGCACTTCCGAATTGCTCTGCGATATTTTGTCTGTAATACTCATAATAATCTTTGTTTTTAACAATGCAAATAATAATTTTATAATAAAAATGATTGATTGACAAGAAAATAGTTTAATTATTGAAAATAAGTGACTTATATTACATTATAACCATTATGGTTTTATTGTTGGTGTTAAATTAAAATTTAAATTATAATAAACGAATATGACAATAAATACATTATCAAATACATTAAGAGCCGAGATCTTCTCCTGGACACCTGATACAGCCTTAAGGCTTGTCTGTAAGCTGTGGAAGGAGACATTTGATAGTCAAGACTTTAAGGCCATCATGGGTCAAATCTATGAGAGATGGATACGGCGAAATCCTTTATGGGAAGCGATCCAACTCAAGTGGAGTAGTCTTCTACATGTCCCTCTTCATATCGATAGCGAGCTATGCGGAAAGCTCAGTTTTCCGCAGCGGATGGGAAAAATTGTGAAGTTTATTTTCCTTCAAAACCCGGCTTTAATTGCCTTGGCTCGCCGGCATATACTCCGCAATAATCCTAGCTCGCTTCATTTGCAAATGAAAGAGCATCTCGGGGAGTCTGCTGATAAGACCCAAGCTCAAAGCGATATCAGAATCATGCTGCGTGATCAAATTGTGAATGACATATATACCAATTCCGATTCAGCTTTGATCCAAATCGTTAAAGTTCCTAAGCAGGTGACAATATCCGATTGGGTGAGAAGTTTGTTTCCCAAAAAAGTCAAAGATCAACCGCTGGATGGAAACCTGTGCGTCGAAAGGCTTGAAATTCTGTGTAGCGCTCAAATGACAGAGCTGCGCCGTCTTGAGTTTGCTTTTAAAGGTTTTAAGTAAATCGCTTTTTAGGTATTCTTTTTCCGCATATGGAAAAAGTTAATCCTATAAATTTATTTCAAGGTTATCTGAATCAATTATTCCCTAAATCTGAATATGGAAAAGTTTCTTCCTTAACGGCATTTTATCTCCTCATTCTGGGACAGAATGTTAAAACATTTGCCAATTGGGTCCAGGCTGAAGGGAAAAGAGAGTCACGCGTTTCCGTAATTTTACCTCAAGTCCATCTCAACCTGCTCCATGTCTGCGCCATGCTGGGAAGTTCGGAGCATGCTGAAAAAGTCTTTGAGCTTAAGATCTTAAATCCCAACGCGGCTGATCGGATGGGCTGGACGTTTCTCCATTTTGCAGCTTTCGTTCATAGTAAGGTCCTTTTCGAACTGGGACAAAAATACGGTGTTGAGTTGAAAGAGAATCTCCGAGGTGCTTTGCCTCAGAGATTACAGCAACTAGCTTATCCTGATACAAAAGGTCTGGCGTTTCGGTATTACAACGATAGCAAGAATGTTGTGGATGGAAACCAAGAAGACTTTAAAAAATTAACGGGTAAAGAGCTCATCCATGATGTTGCAATCACCCAGGATGAGATTTTCGCAGATTGGAAAAAAGGAACCGCTGGATCATGGAAAGGAGATGCTAAAGATTGGGAAGCATTAAAACAGCTAAGGAATTCTCCACCTAAGTTGTACATAGAAAATCGGCCAGATGTGAACTGGGAAGTTAGGGCCGAAGAATTAATCACTGCAGGATACTTTATCTGTGAATATGTGGGGACTTATAGCCCGGTTTATGAAGAAAAAATCGGTAATGGGCCGTCCTCTGAAAACGCCTACCGCCTAAACGAAATAGATGGGAAAAAGGCCTGCAATGAAGGCCCCCTCACGAATGATGGGGTTCCCAATTGCCTTGTTATAACGATACCCAATTGCGAAGGTCTGCCCAATCGCTATTTTTTAAAGGCTCTCGTCGATCTTCCAAAAGGAACCATTCTTAGATGGGATTATGGGGCCGTAGCTGTTAAATTTTTAGCCCACAAAGAGATTAGCACTGACTATCTCATTTCGACATACACGAATCTGAAGCAAAAATGGGGACCTTTGCACATCGCCGATAGTAAAATAAAGAGAAAGTGCGAAAAGGTGAAAGTGACTAATCCTGGAAATCCCGATCAAAGCTATAGTGAGCGTTTGGCTGTTTTAACCCTCGAAGAACAAGATTTAAGTGTAAAAACTTCCTATCTCGTGAGTACTCCACATGCCATCATCCTATTAGTGGTGTCTGGGGCAGTGTCTTTAGAAGAGGTGGAGGCGCTATTTAAACAGGCAAAGTCTAAACATTCAAATCATGCCATGATTGAGAAATGCATTGCTTTGCTGGGATGGATCCAACCCGATAGGTTAGTCGAAGAAAAAGAGTATCTCATGCAACACGCATCTGAGATGAATGCTGATAGGCTTTTTCAGCATTTGCTGCGGCTGCTTCCGGATGAAGAAACCCTTAATCGCTTCGTAGGCCAATACTTCCAGAAGCAAACATAAGATTGATTATCAGACGTTTTGTTAGAGTGTAAACATATTTCTTGAGTGAAAAAAGGCATCTCGTTATGTCGGGGTTATGGACTTACCCCACCCTTTTGAGATCATCCTCGATTCTTTCGAAACCGCTTGCGAAGAGTTCGAATACAACCCCAGCGCACTATCCGCGGGAGCCCTCCTTCAGTATTTTCAATCTGAAGGCCAGTTGCGACGACTCACTTATTTCGTTGCAACTTCGCATCTGGAAGAGTTTTTAGAACTCTACCACAGTACGATCCAAGCGCTAGAACTCTGGCTGCACAACCCAGCCAAGACGGCGCTACCTGTCACAGTCTATCTAGTTCCTTTAAAAAACCTATTTTTGAGGCTTGCATGATTTTATCATTTTTTGCGTATGCCATCGTTGGAGCTCTCAGCGGCGTTTTGGCTGGGCTGCTCGGGATCAGTGGCGGTCTTATTACGATTCCCTTCCTTGTCCTGATTTTTAATCTGCTAGGTTTTGCGCCGGTCTATCTCATGCAGCTTGCCATTGGAACATCCCTCGCCGCTATGACGTTCAATGCCCTGGCCGCTACTTGGTCACATAATCAACGTGGCAATGTCAACTGGGACTTGGTCCGCAGAATTTTATGGGGCCTCATTTTGGGATGTATCATTGGTGCGTTTTTAGGACACATCATTCCGACGGTAATTCTACAGATTCTGTTTGGCGTTTTTGCCATCATCGTCGGCTTTCATTTTTTCAAACAAAAGCCGCTTTACGAAAAAGAACATGCACTACCGGCACAAGGCACGCTCAACGCGATTAGTCTGATAATCGCGGCTGTCTCCAACATCTTAGGTATTGGCGGCGGGACCATGACGATGCCTGTCTTTTTAGCCTTTCGCATGCCCATGAAAAAAGCTGTGGGGACATCCGCAGCTACCGGCTTTATTATCACAACAGGCGGGGCTATCTCCTACCTTTTCTTTGGCCTGGAAAACAACTTTTATCCCCATTCGATCGGTTATATCTATTTGCCAGCCTTCGCTATCTTGGCCGTCACGACGTTTTTCGCGGCTCCTTTTGGAGCCCGTTTAACGGCGGTTATCCCCCCTGAGAAGCTCAAAAAGTACTTTTCCATAGCGCTCATGGTGGCAGGGATTCTGATGTTTTTTTAACCCATTGAACATTAATAACATAAATATAGTTTATTATATAATAATTACTTGAAATTATAGTAATTACTTTATATAATAATAGTATATGTCAATAATTAAGAATTACTTATTTCCTTTTAAGGATAAAGCGGAATTGCATCCGGGAACATCGAATTCAAAGCGACTTCGTGAAATCCGTAAGCGCGTTCATGAAATCGCGCACCAGATGGGTTACAGCGATTGGAATAAAATTGAATTAGGCTTATGTGAGTTCAGTTCAAGCCCTTATGCAATTGCGGGTAACGATCAGATCTTCATTCCCCCGATGTTTCTTTTAAATCCTTCTGAGATTCCATCCGAATTTAAAGGCCTTAATGACAATTCTCTAGAATTACAAGATCCTGTTTTTATTGATACGTTCATCTTGTGGTTAAATGCAGAGCTTTGTTTGACGGATTTGACACCACAATCCCTTAGTACTTTTCAACGAGAACAGGTGATTCTATTTTTAAAAACTTTGCAAAATCCCGCTCTTTATGAAAAGGCACGTGAGTTTGTTCTTGCTCATGAAGTAGCTCATATTTGTCTTCGCCACATAGATGAAATGGTTCCTTTTTGGAATATTATAGGCCGTATCAAGCAAGTTAAACATTGGAAAGGGCACGAAAAAGCTGCGGATCTTTTAGCAATAGAAACTCTCAAAGAAAAGAATGGAGCGCTCTATCTCTTTACGAAATTTAGAGATCATTTTAAAACAATGCGCAATAAGAACTTTTCTCAGATCAAAGACCGCATGATTGCTCGTTTTGCATTCACGGATGAAGGAAATGAGCGTATAGGTAACTCTGATCACCCGAACGTCTCCGAGAGAATGAGATACATTAGCCAGGCGAACATTCCTTTTAAACTGAGCTTTTGATACAGTGAAGCGGTGGCGCGCGCTACTGCACTCGAAATCCGTCGTCCTAAGCATCAATTTTCCCAAGAATATCTTCTCGATTGGGTCGCCAAGGCCCATGCAGCCGCCGAGCAAAATCCTGATTTATACAGTTCTATTCGCGAGCGTCTCTTTAAGCTCGGTAGTAAAGTAGAATCACGAGGCATCGTCATAGATGATTGCTGCCACGAAAACTGGGCGGATATGGAGCTTTATCCCCACAGCTGTATGGGGAAGAAAGCCAAGGCCTATGATCGCATTGTTACCGATACGCTTTTCGATTGGTTTCCTGAAAGTTATGCGCTCCCCTCTCACGTGATCCATGTCACATGTACGGGTTACACGGCGCCAAGCCCGGTGCAGCAACTCGTTTCCCAGCGCTCTCCTCAGACGGTGGTGACCCACGCTTACCACATGGGCTGCTATGCTGCGATTCCTGCTATGCGCATGGCGGCAGAAGGTGCGCTCATCATCCATTCTGAGCTCAGTAGCCTGCATATGAACCCAGGCACCCATAGCCTCGATCAACTAGTCATTCAAACTCTTTTTGCCGATGGGTTTGCAAGATATTTGATCACCGAGGACGAAGTCCCCGGCTATGAAATTCTAGCTCTGCAGGAAGAAGTCTATCCGGGCACGCTCAGCGCTATGACATGGAATCCTGCTTCCTGGGGCATGGAAATGTCCATCTCCAGGGAAGTCCCCACACATATTGCTAAAGCTCTCCCTTCATTTATGAAAAGGCTAGAAGAGAAAGCGGGCCGGTCTTTACAGAAGGCCTTTTTTGCGATCCATCCCGGAGGTCCAAAAATTGTGGAAAAGATTGCGGAGCTCTTAAATCTTCATCCTTCTCAATATGCGCATAGTATGCAGATTTTAAAAACGTTTGGTAATATGTCATCTGCCACTCTTCCCCATGTGTGGGAAGCGATGTGGAAGGAAATCCCTGACGGATCTTTGATTGTGAGCCTCGCCTTTGGACCAGGACTAACCCTTTGTGGAGCTGTTTTTCAATGCGTTTATTAATGCTACTCCCCTACCTTGTACAAATGCTAGCCATCGGCCTCGATGAGTTTATTTTCCATGTCCGGCGCGGACTTCCCAAATGGGAGCGCATCGGACATCCCCTCGATACCCTATCCGTTCTGGCCTGCTTTCTCTTTGTCCTTTGCGTTCCCTACTCTCCCCTGGCGCTCAAGATTTACATCGGCCTGGCGATTTTCTCGTGCATTCTTGTCACGAAGGATGAGTTTGTTCACAAACATGTGTGTCCTGCATCGGAACAGTGGCTCCATGCTGTCCTTTTTGTAAACCATTCGATAGTTCTCATCGTCACAGGCATTTTGTGGCCCTCTTTGGAAGGGGCATTCTACGCTTTTTTAGGTGCCCAGGCGGGCTTTGTGTTTCTGTTTTTCCTTTACCAAGTCATCTACTGGAATTTCATCCGTGAAAATCAACAATGATTTTTATGAAGACTTAAGAGAAGAGTGGCATACGTCGACGTCCCACCCGATCGCCCTTCTTCGCGCAGAAAATCGCCTCCGCGCTCCCTGGATAGCATCTCTTCTCAAAGAGCCGTGTGATGTCCTCGACATCGGCTGCGGGGCGGGATTTTTGAGCAATCACCTGGCCAAAGAAGGTCATCTCACTGTGGGGATCGATCTCTCCCCTTCTAGTTTAGAAGTAGCGAAAAGGTATGACACGACGCATTCAGTCCAATATAGAGTTGCCGATGCCATGGTACTCCCCTACTCTGATGAGCAATTTGATGTCGTTTGCGCGATGGATATTTTGGAGCACGTCGAAGATCCATCACGGCTTATCCAAGAAGCCAGCCGCGTACTGAAAAAAAACGGACGATTTTTCTTCCATACGTTCAATCGGAATTGGTGGAGTTGGTTTGTTGTCATCAAGGGAGTCGATTGGTGCGTCCCTAATAGCCCATCTCATATGCACGTCTATCCCTTCTTTTTGCGTCCGTCGGAACTCATAGCGATGGGAGCCCAGCATCAGTTAACCCTTTCATGCCTGCAGGGAGTGGCTCCTTGTCTTACGAAAGCCTTTTGGCGCATGATCTTTCAGAGGCGTATTGAGGATGATTTTGCCTTTCGATTCACAAAGTCGCTAAAAACCGGCTACTGTGGGTATTTCACGAAACAATAGAGTTTGTTGACATAGACTGTAATGGATATAATAACGTCTATGCAGGCAGATATTTTTAAAGAAATAGATGCGTTACAGAGCGAAATCAACACCTACAGGCCCTTAAATTCCGATCTTTTTAAACAGATCAAAGAATATTATAAAGTTGGTCTTACTTTTTCGAGTAACGCGCTCGAAGGAAATACTCTCACTGAATCGGAAACTAAAATAGTTTTAGAAGAGGGTATCGCAATTGGAGGAAAACCGCTCAAAGACCATTTCGAGGCCATTGGTCACGCTGAAGCCTACGATTTTCTCTATACCCTTATTCATGATAAAACAGTTCAAGAAAAGGACCTGAAGCATCTGCATCAACTTTTCTATTTCCGCATCGATGAAAAAAATGCGGGTAAATACCGAGCTAGCAAAGCCTTCATTACAGGCTCCAAATACCCTTTACCTAAGCCCGACGAGCTGCCTCAGTTGATGAAAGATCTAATTCCTCATATCGAATCCTTCAGGAAAAAACACCATCCTGTCAAAGCAGCAGCACTTGCGCATAAAGAGTTTATCTTTGTTCATCCCTTTATCGATGGTAACGGCCGAACGGCCCGCCTTCTTATGAATCTGATTTTGCTTCAAGAAGGTTATAATTTAGCGATTATCCCTCCCATCCTGAGACGAGAATATATCGATTCTTTGGAAGAAGCTCATGTGAGTGATCAAAATTTCATCCACTTCATCGCACGCATGGTGAGGGAAACTCAAAAAGACTACCTAAGACTATTTCTCAAATAGCTTACGAAAAGAAGTTCGTGATCCGTCCGAGCTGGAAGTGCCTTTCCTCTTTGGATTTCAGCGCTTCTTCCCAAAGTTCTGAATTCGTCCGACTTTGCTCGCTTTCATTTTCTAGCTCTAAAATCTTATCAATTTTGTATTGGCGAGACGATGGCTGATGTTGGGAAATTTCCTTAATTTTACGCACGACATTGTTCGGATCTTTCAGTTTCCATCGATGGATTTTAGAAGGGATGATTTCCTCATCTTTGGGAATAGGGATTGGCTTTTGCGACTGCCGGGAAAGCATCTTTGCTCGTCTATCTTGCAGTTGTTTGACGATCTTAGGGATAACAACCGGGATTTCATTGGGGAGCCGAGCTTGTCTAATCGTAGATACTTGCTTAGGCATAGCCGTATCTTCCCTAGAGGGCTTGCGCTTGAAAAACTCCTTTACGAGACTTGCAATCAATTTCAACGACATGTTCAATCAAATTTTTCATAAGATTTTATATTTTCTTAATATTTTTGACAAGCAAGAAAACCAATGGTATCTTGGTCTGAGTGAGGTGTTTATGGCAGAAGTTACAATCAAAGGTTCTCCGATTCACACGAATGGCAATCTTCCCAAAGTCGGTGCTATTGCTCCCGATTTTAAACTCGTCGATAACGATTTGAAGGAGCATTCCCTCGGTGAATTCAAAGGAAAGAAAAAACTCCTCTCTATTGTTCCGAGTCTCGATACTTCTGTTTGCTCCACATCCGCGAAGAAATTTAATGAATCAGCCGGGCAAAAAAAAAATAGCGTCATTCTCGTGATCTCAGCAGACTCCCCTTTTGCGCAGAAAAGGATCTGCGGCGCTGAGAACTTAAGTAATATTCTGACGCTTTCTCTTGTGCGCTCCAAGAAGTTTGCGGAAGATTATGGCGTTCTGCTCATCGATGGTCCCCTTGCAGGTCTATGTGCCCGGGCCATTGTCGTTCTCGATGAAAATGATAAAGTTCTTTATACCGAGCTCGTTCCGGAAATTGCCCAAGAACCCAACTATGAGATGGCGCTAAAAGCTCTTTAACAGTAAGCTTTTCGTCATTATGGCAGCTATTTCTTCTACACCATCAGCTTTTACAAAGGCATTTCTCGTAAGGCATGAAAAGTATGCCGCCCGTGCGGAGTTTTGCTTTGATAAAGCCCGCGGTTCTTTAACTCTCAATCGTTTGAACTATTGGGAAAGCAAAGAAATTGTCCATCTAACCTATCCTCTCGCGGATGATAGTCTGCCCAGCTTTGATACGGTGACACTTTATTATAGGGCCGCAGAGCTTGCGCTGGAATGGCGAAAAAAATTTCCGACCGAAGAAAAGAACCCTGATAATACCTATAAGGTAATTCCTTGGAATGCAGAGATCACTTTTATCGCTCATTCACCGGAGGAGGCTTTTCTCTATTGGATGCTCTTTTATTTCATGCCAAAAGAAAACGAGGATGACTTTGTGGAGATCCTCCGAAAAGGCCAGTCGTATTCCAAAGAGCAAAACGAATTCATGGCCAATAATGCCCATCGTATGCAAGCCCTAGGTCAAAAGGTTAGACAGGGATATGTGCCGAATGCAGAAGAAAGAAAACTTGTCGATCAATTTAGATTCGTTCTTCCTCAAATTGACAACGTTCATTCTGATCCAAAGACTTTAAAGAAAATGCTCGAGGGATTTCGTAAGCTAAAATTTCCCCAAATCATGTGCAGACCTGAAAACGATGACATCGAAATTACCGTTCAAGCGGCTAAAGTGGAACTCACAAAGAGAGCTAAGGCATATGAAAGCGCCCTCGAAAAGCGTCCTTCTAAGACAAAAATTCAAGATATTGATTAAAAAATGGCAGCCATCACGAGCACTTCTTCAGAGCCGGTTTTTACAAAAGCCTTTTTAGCAAAAAACAATAGCCTTTCTGCACGCACAGAGCTTGTCTTTGACAAAAGCTCCAACACTTTGACGCTCGCCCAAGTGAATTTGTGGAAAAGCAAAGAAGTGGTTCATCTAGATACTCCCCTAGCTGATGATCCGGAACTCTGCCATGCGAAAGATGTCGCCGAATTATACCACCAAGCTTGCTTAATTGCAGTCAGTTGGAGCCGGGCATTTCCTTTAGAAAAGTTAAAGGACAACTCATACAAGACCGAAGACTGGAATGCAACTGTAGTCATTAAAGTCCGTAGCCCAGAAGAAGCTTTTCTCTATTGGATCCTGTATAATTTTTATCCTCAAAATGACATGCAAAAGCTGGATGCTTTGGCGGCTCAATATACGTCTCCCCCTCGAAGTCATTTGGAGTTGATTAGACAAAATACTCCCAAATATCAAGCTATGTTTTCAAAAATAAAAAACGGAGATGAATTAACCCCCGAGGAAGACGCTTTTTTGGAGCAAACAAGGCCTCTTTTTAACTTCGTCGATGACCCTAAAAATAAAATTGAAAGTTTAAAGCAAATGCGGGAAGAATTTAAAAAAATTCATTATCTTCAAGTATTAGAAAGACCAGAAAATGTCTTTTCTATGGCAGATATGATTAGTGCGACAAATATTCGTAAAAAAAGCGAACTTTACGCGAGCGCTATTGCCAAGCAATCATCAAAAATCAACGAAGTCGACTAAAATTTTGTTTTTATCCATGAAATCACCTCTTATGGTACACTTTCCTGCACAATTGAGGTAGAGATGGATTTAAACAGATTGTCGAGGCTTTTACCGGCACAGCTTTCATTTGCTCAAGTTCCAAGTTTAATTTCTAAGTGGAATACTAGAGATATTACCCTTGTATTAGGAACGACTCTCGCTCTCGTCCTTGTCATTCGATACGTATTTTTTAAGTCTAAATCTCCATCTGATGACAAGCACGATCTATCTACAGCTACCGACCCAAAACCCTCATCATTACCTCAGCAGAATTTAGTGCGGGGCAAAATTGAACTAGATGTCGCAACTTTAGAGGGTGTCCAAGCCTCCGCTATAATATTGATAGATAAAGATCAGGCTGAGGTAACTGTAGAACAAGCTACTGTTTTTACAGGAAGTCAACGTCCTCTTTCCTCTTTGGAAAAATATAGGGGATGTTTGTCCCTATTGACAGCAGGTCTCGACAAGCTAAAATGTGAGGTTTCCCCCGATAAAAAAGAGTTGAAACTCAAGATTGTTCCTGTAACGTATGAAGAGTTTGTCTACTGTATCGGTATTGGGCTTCGACCTGAACAAAATGACGAGTCCATTGAAGCGCTCATAGAGCAGTTTGATAATGACAACTCTTCGGCAGGGGAATGCGCAAAAGTTCTTCGACCCCTTTTTGACGCGAAAACACCACTTGTCTTAAAGAAGGCTCCAGAATTTCTAGAACAAAGTTCTTTAGAAGATTTTTACAAAAAGTTTGAGACCAACACAAGTTTAGTAACGGCGCTTTTAGACCCCATTTTACAGAAACCCCTTCGAGTTTTTTTCTGTGAATACGGTGACAAGAAGGCACGGGTGCAAGTCGAGGTTAGCGGCGCAAACGGCAAATTTTGTCTAATTTTAGCCAAAGTCTATCTCGAAAATCCCGAGCTAGAGCTTGCTCTAGATACTTCACTTACCGCTCACGAAAAGTTCATGTTGTATGCCGATGCTTGCAAGGTCCTGGTGCAATGTGCCAAACGCTTTCCTCTTCCAAAGCAAGGCAATGAATCTGTTAAATATGCTGATCAAGACTTTTTGTTTGATGCCAGTGTTCAGGCCTCTTGCCCTGAAGTTATGCAGATTTTTTGGAGACTGGGTCTTGTTCCTAAAGAATTGCATGGAATGGTTGAGTCTTATTTCGAAGCCATCAATCCAACGCGGCACAACAATGCGAAGACGCTCCGAAGTGTTTCACAAAGAGAGCAACCTGCCCCCACTGAATTTATTATAAAATTACATTTAACTGCCAAGACTCGGCTAAAACCAATGGAACAGACTCAATACGAGGTGATTCAGAAAAAATTACTGCTGAAGCAAACGCCGTCTCCTGAAGAGTTGAAACTGATGGCAAAATTTGGTTTGATATGTTGTTCTATCCTAGTGGAATCAACCCCTTTCAAAATTAAAGAAACGAAAATGGACGAAATAAACATTGATATGTCCAAAATGCTGGGGGACTTAAAATTTCCTCAAGCTCTTAATTTCCTCCCTTTAGCTACACTTGCACTTGCCATGCCGCAAGGCGCTAATCTTCCCAAAGTTGTTATGGAAGAATTAGAGATGTGGGCTACAAGTTATGAACGATACGTAACGCCGCAGCTTCAAGCCTCTCAAACCCCTCCTAAAAAGAAGAAAAAAAGAGGAGAAGGATCTGGCCCCTCAACACCGGTCACAAATACACAAGAATCCCCATCCCCGTTAAATGGCCGCGTGACTAAGGAGGTTTCTTCGAATATTCCCGCAAATATGGCGGCTCTTTATGCACCGGTTACTGTCGCACCCCCAACCGATAGAACTCCCTCGCCCCCTCCTGTTCGACCAGCTCTTTCCCTACCCAGCAGTTCTCCTGTAAGGAATAGTACTCCGGCAAAACCGAAGGCCTCGCCTAAAAAAATCGCCGTTCCAAGGGGGGTTGTGTCTTCAGATTACAAAGATCCTTCGTGGATAGTGTCGTATGGTAATTTTCGTGCATGGGTGAAGTTAAATTATGATGGGACGCAGCTCATATTAGAGGGTGTCTATCGTCTTTACAGCGGGGAGACTCCAACGATTGCCTCAACGGTGATTGCCAATGATTCGGTGATTGAGCCGAGAGACAGATTCATGATCTACGTCTCAGCTCTTTTTATGTTATACAAATATAGCTATAAATTTCCCATCAATCACGAACACGTATTTTTAAATGCTAAGCCTGTTGTAAAAGTAAATACTCTCGAAGAAGCAGAGCTATACGCTTTGCAATGGTTCATTCCAAAGGAAAAGAAAGAGGAAATTCTCAAAATACATCATCAGTATCAGCAACAAACTAATGATGAAATCGAGAAATTGAGTCAGCAATATCCTGAAGCAGCTTTGCAAATTCTCCAGCAAGGGCTGAATGGGCCCATTTCCCAGAGAAATCCAATTATTGCGAAATCAGAACTAATAACACGCGCGAAGGTTAGTGAAGAAAGAGTGCTAATTAGAGAGTGTTTATCCCAGCTTTCTTATCCCCGAAACGCGGTGTATGAGGAGGGCGGCCACTTTTGGAGCCGGCTGTCTCATCTAGAAACCCTTCCTGCGGAGGCAGTCGCCCAGAAAATTCCTATCAGCTTGTCATATCAACAATGTATTGAAGATAGTTTGCCATCCGAGGTGATTCCAATGCCCCATCAAATTACGAGGCAACTTTTGGGTGTACATGAGGGTAGAAAGACGCTTGTTGAAGTGCAAATCGATGGCAAGCAACTCAGGCTGAAGAAATTTGAAATTCTAGGGGAAAATGATCAATGGCAACCGATTATTCATGACCACGATTTGACGGAAGAAGAAAAGTTTGAGCTTTATTTAGGCCTTGTGGGCGATTTGTATACGGAGAAGTGGGAAGAGTTAGTGTTAAATGGAATGCCCCTTTTTGAAGCCAGTTGCCCAGAGGAAGCAGAGCTTTTTTACTTCCTCGGTTTTGCTTCCAAGACCTTGCAAAAACATTTAAGTGAACGTCCCTTTGTAAATGAGCCAGTTTATGTGCGAGATCTGGTTGAATATGAACAATATCCCGTAGCTCTCGCTCCTGCTATTATTCCTCACTTCAAAGAATGGTTGAATTTTAGGAACAGAGACCATGAGAACAAAGCTTTTGGAGATAAGCTCAGTTTACAATTTAAAAACCGAAGTTCTTATAGAGCTAAATTAAATAAAGCTCCCACAGTGGCTTCAGAGGAAACTAAAGATGGGCAGTATCATCTCACCATCAGTACCTTTGATTCAGCGGCTAGGCCCGCTACTGTGCAGATCATATTGAGTAAAGATCGTAACAGCGTCGTGATTGAAAAAATTGAAGGGATAAGAGACTTTCAAAAAAACCTATCCCCCATGTTTACGCAAATGCACTTGGTCTGCTCTACCCTCTACATAGCTATGAAGAAAAGCCACGAGTGGGGTTTCAAAGGTGCTATTAAAGTTCGGTACCTTGATTTCAACCAGAGCTCATTATTTAACTCACTTTTCTTCCACAACAAAAAAATGAGTCAAAAAATGGTTAACAAATTTTCTAATTTCAATAATTCTTCACTTGAAGAATCGCTTAAGAAATTTGAAGAAGAGTTAACTTCAGCCAAAAATATGCTGCTCGAACCCAACGACTTTAAATCGCATGAAAAAGGAGGCTTTAGCAAAGAGGATATCGATTGGCTCAAGACTGTTTTTCCAAGTCTTACCAAAATGGCAAGCAAAGATAACTTTTCCCAATTTGCTCATCTAGTGTATCAGGTATGGACTTATACTATTAAAAAGGGACATTTTGTACGTGTTGAAAACGCCAAAAACTAGTCCAGAAAAGATAGGAAATTTATTTCCTTCTTTTCTTCCTTCTCAGATGTGGAACCATCGAATGATCGTCGTACTAACATTTACGGCGATCGTTGCCTTAAGTTTTGTCATCTGGATGAAATTTTTTTCTCAACCTAAACTGATCAATGTCGTTTACCAGCTGACTTCTACCAACCCTTTAGCTGGAAGGGAGATTTATTGGATTACATTTACCACAGGTCATAATCAGCTTCCTTTAGATGGCTTTATTATGGATATAGATAGTTTGGGTAAGGAGCATAAAATGATAACTCTGCAAACATCCCACAATGTAGCAAGAATCAAATTTCAGCAGTGGGCTCAAAAATATATTCAGAATAATTATCCGGGTGGCAACATCCAACTTATCAATCATACGGAAGATTATCTGAACTATCTGGGTTATCAGAAAACTGTCACCCAATCTGTCGATTATAATGCCGAAGTCCTCTAGTACTCTGAATCAAAAATTTTACCAGCAATTTTGAAGTCAAAGCGTGTATAATCGACGAACGCAAGTTGACGCGTATTAAATTAATACGCAATAACTTGCGTAGCCTGCGGTCGATCNNAAAATTTTTGATTCAGAGTACTAGTAAGAGGGATACCACATCGTTTTTTCGATGAGTTTGTCTCTTTCCTGTGCTGCGTATTGCCCCTCTCCTGCCACGTCCATGACTGCTGCGGCAATTTTTTTCGAGATTTCGCGCAGCTCGGTAAAGGAAGGAAATAACCCCCCAAAAGGATCGCGTCTTAACGGAGCGTGGTCGCTGAGAACCTCTGCGGCGCGGTAAAACATCTTATCCGTCACTTTAGGGGCCCTCGCTGCGATGACCCCCAGGCCGATACCCGGGAAAATACTCACGTTATTGCACTGCGCAATGGGGTAAATCTTTCCCGCATACGAAACAGGTTCAAATGGGCTCCCCGTCGCAATAATGGCTTTGCCCTTGGTCCACTCCAGGAGGTCCGCGGGATGGGCCTCGCACTTAGAAGTGGGATTAGAAAGAGGGAAGATGATGGCACGCGGGGTGTACTTGGCCATGGCGGTGATCGCCTCTTTTGTGAACGCCCCGCTCTGTCCTGAAACTCCGATGAGAATGGTGGGTCGTACTTTCGAGATGACATCGACGAGATTTTTTGTATCCCAGGAATCTATAGACTCTCTCGCGAAAGGAGCTTGAGGATCTGGAAATTTCATTCCTGTATGAACAAGGCCATCTTTGTCGAAAATGTAGAATGCTTTTTTCGCATCGCTTGCTGAGACTTTTTCTTGCATAGCCCCGCAAAGGTGTTGGCAAATCCCCAGTCCTGCCGATCCCCCGCCAAAGACGAGGATGCGCTGCTCTAGGAGTTCGGATTGTGTGAGATGCATGGCCGCCAAAATCGCGGCATGGACAACGGCTGCAGTTCCTTGGATATCGTCATTAAACGAGCAGATCTGATCTTTATACCTATCGAGGAGGGGCCGGGCATGTTCTCTACCGAAGTCTTCCCATTGCAATAAAACTTGGGGGAAGCGTTTCTTCACAGCCTGCACAAACCTTTCAACGAAGGCATCATATTCTTTGCCGGATATTCGGGGATTTCTCCAACCCAAATAGAGCGGATCCTCTAGAAGCGTTTTATTGTTGGTCCCCACATCGAGCAAGATGGGCAGCGTTCGGCCCGGATGGATGCCCCCAAAAAGTGTATAGAGGCTCGATTTTCCCACCGAGATGGCCATGCCCCCGGCCCCCAGGTCTCCCAGTCCTAAAATGCGCTCGCCATCGGTGACGACGATGACATCGATTTCCTTCTGGGGAAGGTGGCTAAAAATATCTTCGATTTTGTCTTGGAGCGGATAAGAGATGTAGAGGCCCCTGGGGTGAGTAAAAAGAGAGCTAAAATGAAGAGACACATCCCCGACAGTGGGTGTATAAACGTAAGGGAGCATCTCATCTATGTGTTGCAGAACTAAGCGATAAAAAAGCGTCTCGTTGCGGTTTTGAAGAGCGGTGAGGAAGATCCATTTAGCCACGTCGCTGGGCTGGCTTAAGAAATTTTCATAACGGCGTTTTGCCTGCTCTTCGAGCGTTGAGACTTGGGCCGGCAAAAAGCCGTTGAGATGGAGCTCGTCGCGCTCTTTTTGCGTAAATCCGGTGCCTTTGTTGAGCAAAGGATTGGAAAGGATTTGATCCGGGGTCATTCTCCCCTTCTAACCTGAGTTTTGGTTTTTTTTCC
>JAFEGJ010000003.1 GCA_018240015.1 Verrucomicrobiota bacterium
GCAGCGCATTCGTAATGCGAAGGTTGTAGGTTCAAGTCCTGTCTTAGGCAATGGATAAAGATATTTTACAATATTCTGATTATGTCACCCTTGTGGTGACAGTCCCCGAGAGCCATGCAGACCAAGTTAGAGACGCTATGGGCCGCGCAGGAGCGGGACAGATGGGCCATTACTCCCATTGCAGCTTTTCTGTGAAGGGAACGGGCAGATTTTTGCCGATGGAAGGCGCAAAGCCGGCGATCGGTCATCCAGGAACGTTGGAAACGGTAGCCGAAGAAAGAATCGAAACCATTTGTGCCAAAGATCGTTTAGAACAGGTGATCGCTGCTATCAAAAAAGCGCATCCTTACGAACAAACCGTCATCGATATTTATCCCGTTTATCAAATGGGTATCAAGACTCAAGGGCAGCCGTAGGCTGTATATTTGGCCGGAAGCTCTTTCTTATCATCTTTCATGAGATTTTCAAGGCCGATGCAGAAATGGGGCGCTGAAGGGTCGGAATAAGTTAATTTATAAATCAAATCGTATCGGCTGCCCGGGGGCTTGGGTATGTTAGGCCCGCGCAGGGCGGATATCAGAAGCGGAAGATGACTATGATCCCAACAGATGAGGACCATTTTTCCTTCGTAGAGAGGGTTGTTCAAGATGTCTTTGGCAATCATTTGAGGCTGCGTCGAGGTATATTCATTGTGGACGAGAAGCCGGAGCTGCAGCGCGAGGGGGATCATCGTTTCTTTCCCTCTTTTTGTTATAGCTTTGAACGCATAGATAGCAGTCGGAAGACCGAACTCCAGGGTGAAGGGATTTTCCTGGAAGAATACAGCCAAAGCCTGAGCACGTTCTTGTCCTTCTACGCTAAGGCCTGGCCCCATGGGAGGTTTTTCAGCGTGCCGTACGATGATGATTTGCGCAGGGGTGGCCATGAGATGGCCCATGGCAAGAAAAAGTAAGAATAAACGTTTCATTCTTGTATTTGCATTCCTTGCAGGCTCTTGTGGATAAATTCAGCGCGTTTACGGGGAATTTCTTGGAAGTCGAGCGTTGTTTCTCCCAGAAGATGGGCGAGATGTCCGCGGCGGCATTGAAAGAAGATTTGGTTGATTTTTGCAGAAGAGACGTTGGTGATCCAACCCAGATCGATTCCTAATTTGATGAGGCTGAGGGCATTTAAGGCTTCTTTCGTTTGCAATTGGTAGGAGTGCACGAGAAGGCCGTAAGCACGGCTGACGTGATCTTTAATGTTGGGATCTTTTTTCTCTTTGATTTGGGAGCGGAGGGCTTTTTCAGCTGCGATGAGTTTGAACGCAAAATTTTGCAGGGACTGCATAATATTTTCCTCGGTCAGACCCAGTGTATATTGATTGCGTAGTAGGAGAATATCTCCGACGAGTTCATCAACCGGGCCCTCGAAGCTCATGGGTAAAATATCTTCGTCTTTTTGCGTCAGTAGCTCGGGGAGTTTTCCTGAGCGGATGAGGGCGGGAAGATGGAGGAAGAAAGTTACAATAAGGCCTGTGCCGCACTCGGTGGGATCTGAGGTGAGATAACCAAATTTGGGCGAGAATGCAAAGTCGAGATTTTTTCCTATTTCGGATTCCAGGCGGCTCAATTTTGTCCAGGCGTCGGTTGGACTGCTTTGAACATCGAGCCAGTGGAGTTGGAGATGGTTTTTGATGTTGCAAAGCGCGAGTAGTTGTCCACTAGAGTCTATAGCAAATCCTTGTCCATCGGTGGCATTTTGGAAGCTTCCTTGGCAGAGAAAATGCTCAAAGAGAAACTCCCTATCGAGGGCGGATGTTTGATCGGCGGGAAGAAAAGTGGCATCGAACTTCGTCAGAGTTTGCTGCAGGGACTGCAAAAGACCAGAAGTTTGTGGTGGCACCAATTTTGAAGGAAACTTGTACCTCGCAAAATTACGCAGCAGCGAGAGCGATGTCGCGAGCCAGATCGGGTTTTGATCTTTTTCCCATGGTGTATGCTCGAGAATATTAGAGGGAAGTTTAGCTGGCATTTTTATTTTCACTTAGGGCTTTAATTTGATCGCGTAGCCATGCGGCTTGTTCATAGTTTTCACGCTTCAACGCTTCATTGAGAGCTTCGTTGAGAGAGGCGAGGCGCGAAGAAAGGGTGATGTCGTGGGGTTTGTCAGGCGACTTACCAATATGGATGGCTTGCAGCCTTTTTGCGGTAAGTTTTTGGCTGAGCGTTGAAGGGATAGCTTTTGATTCGATGAGCTCACCGATCAGAAAATCGGCAAAAACAGCATAGCATTCAGCGCACCCCAGGGGCTCACCGCGGGTGACGGCTTCGAGAGGAGTTCCGCAATTTCCACAACAAAGGGTGCTTTCTTTTCCGATCTGCTCACCTTTACCAGGTTCTCCGTGGAGTTTGGCTTGCAAGACAGGGCAGTCGGCGCACATCTCGGTGCAGATGACAGAGTCATCGACGATTTCTTTATAGGTGACTTTCACCGGTTTTTTACATTGGCTGCATTCGACGGGTCGGTCTGGCATAATTCGATACTATTCAGTTTCAGTTTCTGTGGAAAGAGAAATTTGTCGTTCAATTTTCAGCACGCATCCCAAACAAATAAAAAAGGAAATTCCCATGATGCAAAGGGCAGGAATGTAGGCGCCTCCGAGTCCCTTGACGATGAACCCTGCGAGCATCGGTCCTAAGTTGCCGATGCACCACGCAAATCCCATGAGGAAGGCGGAGATGGTGCTGGGACTGTCGGGAACGAGGTGGTTGCCCCATGAAATGATGATGGGGTTAATGGTTCCCACGAACGCTCCGAGGGTTAGCAATAGTAAAATGGCGCTGAGCGATGACAATGCCGGCTGAAAAAGAAAAAGATAGAGCAGACAAATGGAAAAGGCCAGGACGGTGATGAGCACTTTTCTATGGCCGAGGCGGTCGCACAAAAATCCCGCGGGTATGAGCGCAAAAGCGGCACCTAAGATAAAACAGAGGTGTCCACCACCAAAGCAAAACCACGAGTGACATCCTCGTAGCGAAAGAACGTCAGGGAGCAGAAACATAAAGGACATGACGATCGCTTGGTTGGATACTTGAGAAATGTAGAGAAGGCTCAAAGGTCTTCGCAAATGGGGGTTCGACGAAAAGACGCTGCGCAGCGACTGCATGGGCCGCGAAGAGCGGATGTCGGGGAAGCGATAGAATAAGACCAAACTGGCCACAGCAAAAAGTGGCATGAGAAGGTGAAGGATATGACCGGTCGATGTGAGAAGCGAGCTAAAAACGAGTTGCGATACGGCCAGACCGATCGATCCGCCTGAGGCAAAGAAAAGAATGGTTTTTCCTTTGGAAGATCTCGATAGGCTGCTTGCGAGCCCAGCTGCCGCGGGGTGGAACGCTCCGGATCCGAGAGTGAGCAGGAGCAAGACAAAGAAATATCCGATGATGCTGCTGCAAAATGTGATCCAAACGATGGAGGAGGCTAAAACAAGACCTATAATTAAAATCTTCTTTCTGTGCCCTCGATCGCACAGCTGGCCAAAGAAGATTTGAAGGCTTTCTCCCATGAATCCTGTGACTCCTGCAATGAGTCCCGCCGTGGCGACATCGATAGCTGCCATCGTCTTATATATGGGCCAAATGCCTGTAAAAAAATCGACAAAGAGGTGGCTGATCCATAAAAGAAATAGACTTTTCTTCAGATAAGCATTTGGCAAAGGAAGGTTCATTACTTATCTCTATAAAATAAAGAAATTTTTTGTCTAGTCCTGAGAACGTAGACATAAAAAAGCGAGGCTAATATATTCGGAATAAGGATAATTTTTTAGGGAGATTTATGAAAAAAAATATTTTATCTGCTTTTGTTTTTCTTTGCTGCGCTACGATGCTACTGGGGCAGCCACCTTCAACGCCTACTGGTGATTGTTCGAGCATGTCTGGGGATATTCAAGCGTTTGCGGCTAAGCTTAGCCCCAGCAATAAGATGATGTTTTGTGGAAAGTTCAATGATGCCCAGCGCGGCTCAGCCATGCAAATGACGGGCCAAATGGATTCATCGGGAATGGTGATGATGTCCCCCGATCAAGCCGTAGACAAAGTGGCGAAAGATAACAACTTAACAACTCCGGGTAAAGCTCCAGCGGGCTGCCCCGTGAAACCATAAGGAGATAAACAATGAAAATGTACCTATTAATTCTGGGCGCTGTCTTAACGGCAGGGCTTCAAGCTGATGGTTGCTGTGGCAAATCAGATGCGACTTGTTCTGCAAGCAATCTTTCCACAGATGAGCAGGCGTTTTCAGCGAAGCTCAGCGAGCGTCAAAAGAAACTCTTTTGCATGATGAGCGCAGAGCAGCGAAAAGCGGCGATGAAAGCGACCGCAGACCCTGCCCTCACAGCTGACGGTGCCGTAGACAACGTTATGAAAGATCAACGCGTCTCTGTCCAACCCGACGAAGCAAAAACCGAAGTTCGTTAATTTCTTCGTCTTCTGGTGAAGCCCCGGCTCGAGAGGGCCGGTGGTTAAGGAACCTCTGGACAAGTCATTCGCCGAATCGTGCCGCCAATTTTCTCGAATACTCGATTTTTCGAACTCGCTAACATTCTCCATGTTAGCTGCGTTCTCCAAAATCATCGTCTTCGAAAAATTGACTAGCAATCTTCAACAAAGCACTTGTCCAGAGGCTCCTTAAAAAAAGAACTGAGTTCATTCAAGCGGGCACATTTAGCACTTCTTTCTATTTTGAAAAAAGCTCGGCCTCAATTTCTTCTACTGTTGGTAAGCTTCCTTTCAAATTTTCCGGCAACGACTCCATGATTTTTGTTTCATAGCTTGCTACGCCGATTGGCTTGAAGTTGTCTCTAAGGGCATATTCCACAACAATGCGATCCTTTGTTTTACATAAAATCATGCCGATAGTGGGTTGGTCTCCAGGATGACGAAGTAAGTCATCGACTGCGGAAAGATAAAAACTCATTTGTCCTGCATCTCTTGGATCAAAATCGTTCGCCTTGAGTTCAACAATGATATAGCAACGGAGCTTCATGTGATAGAACAAGAGATCTATTGAATATTCTTTGTCCGATACTTCTAGGGTGTACTGCCTTCCAATAAACGCAAACCCTTGCCCAAGCTCCATCAAAAATTTCTGAATATGGTCAATTAAACCCTGCTCTAGTTCCTGTTCCCGATATTTCTTATCCAGAGCTAAAAAAGAAAAATTATACGGATCTTTGAGCGTTTGTTCAGCCAAATCCGATTGAAGTTCTGGAAGGGTTCTTTTGAAATTATTAATGGCCCTTCCTTGCCGACTGTGTAGTTTGGACTCAATCCAATTAACCAGCATATTACGGCTCCACCCATTTGCAAGGGTTTGCTCTGCATACCATAACCGTAATTTGATCGTTTCTACCTTTTGCAAAAGGACGATGTTGTGGCCCCAGGGAATTTGTGAAACAGCTGTTTCAGAAATACCATCTGGATAACTTTCAGCAAATTGGCGCATAAAATAAAGATTCCGATAGGAGAATCCTGATATGTCTGGAAATGAAGTGTTTATATCATTTGCAACTCTATCAATTGTCTTTGCGCCCCATCCTTCTTCGGCTATTTTTTTCGTAAGATTCTTACCAATGCGCCAATAAAGGCTGGTGAGCTCTTTTGTAACGGAAAGAGCCGCGCGAAGTTGGGTCTCCGAAATGTCAATTTTTATTTGATTTAGAAAATTTATATATTGGTCCATATCTATGGTAGCTAACTGTTCAGAGCTCATAAAACCTTGAGAGTGTGTTTAAAATTTATACTATTTTGCATGAAATGACTTCTTATTGCAAATAATTAGAAAAAATTTCGATCAAACAATCATGAACGACTACTGCGAAATCGGATCTATTTACATGGCGTGGTAGGTGAAGAAGAGCATGTGGACGAAGTTGAGGGTGAAGTGGCAGAGTATGCTGCTTTCGATCATTTTCGTGTATTGATAGATCGAGCCGTAGAGAAGACCTGCTAAGAAGACAAAGCCGAGTAGGGAAAAAGAAGCGGTCCATTTCACATGACAGAGTGTGAAAAAAATAGAGGTCAGCACTACGGCGCCTATGTGACCTTTTGCGCCTTTGCCAAACCTGTTGAAAAGCTCTTCTTGGACAAAACCTCGGAAAAATCCTTCTTCAGCGGCGGAAACGAGGATGAGGTTGGATGCGAGACGAAGAAACAGGTGTGAAGGCCATTTAGGCTGCCAAGAGACGGGCCCGGCTAGCATCGCAAGGCCGATCATGAGTCCAATGCCGAGTACGACCAGGGGAATGGTTTTGAGGGCCATCTCGGACCATTGCGCGCGTGAGCGGAGTAGGGGGAGATTGAGCGCGAGAACAAAGAAGCCCGCGAAGGGAGCATCAAAATTGATCCAAAAATGGTTGGTGATTTTCCAATTATGAAAACCAGGGATCCAATGGAAGATAAGGGCGGTAGAAATAAATGCGGCGATGCCAAAGGCGACCCAACGCTGCAATCCTGCGACGCCTTTTTTGAACCAAAATTGGATCAGTAGAAGGGTGACAATGGGGATCAGCGCAAATGGATCGATGGTTTTGGTTTGGAGGGCCAGGCTGAGGGCGATAACGAGAAAGCTTCCCCATAGCCATGCGGACTTGTGAATCCACAGGCTGAGGAAAGCCATTCCGAAAGCAAGATAGGTCAGTGCTTGCAGATCAATCATTAGAAATAAAAGTTCACGGCAGCAACCCAGCTGATGAATTGCTCGGTATTGCGGCCGGCAAATACGATCCAGGGACCGGCGATGATACCGATGTCAGAACTCCAGTTGTATTCAATTGCAGGGGCTACGCTAAAGTTTTCGGAAGAGGGGCCACCCGGTGCAATAGGGCTGCCTTTTTTGCCCGAGAACCGCGTTTTATTGGAATGGACGTAGAGGAGGTCCATCGCATAGACCCAATTTTGAGTAAAGGAGTATTCCATTGCGGCAGCAACTACGAGTTGGTTTCCTGGATAAACGGTTCCCCGTGTTTTATGGGTGCCTCCATAGGCGCTGATGCCGCGGACGTGGACGGGCGTCGGGATCACGTAGTTAACAAAGACGCGGGTAGATAGGTAGTGAGCACCTTTGATGTAGAAGAGCTCAGAAAAAACGAGACCGAATTGAGGATTCCAAGAACCGGTGCCGCCGATATCTGTGCCATTTTTTTCCGGATCGAGGCGATCGTATTTTCCAATCGGCGCTGTCGCTTGCATGCGGAGTTTGAGTTTAGGAACATGGCGGTTGTTTTCGTCAGCATAAAGCTGGTAAGCAAGGCCAAAAGGCATGTCGAGCACGCGCCACATATGCTGGCCTTGTTTCTTGTTGTAGGCAAATTGTGGGGTCAGATCGAGCTCGAGTTTGTTATAGATGCCCGATTGGATGAAGTTTTGTGATAACAGTTGGTTGCCATGGGGAATAGAAAAGCTATGCCAATGGCTATTAAATTTATTGCGTGTTTGAGTCCAATAAATGTAGGGTTCGAAGTTCACGTGGCCATAGGGAACTACCTGCGCGGAAGGTGTGAGGAGAGGACCCGTGAACCACGGTTCGGACTCTTCTGGGGGAGGAGATGGGACGAATTCAACGGTTTCGCGCGCTTCGATCAAGCTAAGCGACAGTAGTGAGAGAAATGCGGGGATGATCTTTTTCATATGACCTCTGAAATTGCAAGTTGTATGAATGTAACACAGGAAGAATTTTTTTGTCGATTCCAACTTTGAATTTCTCCCCACGCAGGAACATTTTCTGGATCCAGTGTTACGATTCCCACATCGGAAAAAGTAAGAAGAGATGGGGGACCGATGAGGAAAATGAAGTCATATTTTTCACGAAGCGCTAAAAGCAAAGCTTCGAATTTATGAGAGAGCATTTCTTCGGCAAACCGATCTCTTGCGCCGGCTGGAATATAATCATAAGACGCGGTGTGGCGGATGGGAGGAGTTTCAGCTGATCCTGTGAGAAAATGCCAAAGTCCTGGCATGTCCGTTAGTGTTGCCACCTTGTCAAAGTCGGCATGGATGATGAGGGATTTCTTGCTTTGCATGTGCAGTAGGTGCGCTAAAGACTTTGAGAAATCGATTTGTAGGCAAGGAAGGCAGACACACAATTTTTCGCGTCTGTCCAATAAAAACTGCGCGGCTTTTCTGAGTGTTTCAAGATCGGAATCGTTGCAATCTTCGAACGGTTTCAGCAGGGAAGAAGAGATCTCTCCGCTGACATGCTCTCCCATGGCCTGAAGTGTTTGGATCGATAAAGGGACGGCTCTTCTCAGGGCTTGAAAAAGAAAGTAGAGATAGATGAGAAGAGCGGTGCAGAAGGTGGCGCCTAAGAGGAACAATAAGAGGTGAGAAGATTGCGGTCTGAGAGGCGCGGTGGCAACATCGATGGGCCGGGATTCGACATGGAAGAGGTGGCGATTGAGAGTTTTGGATTCGAAGATTTGCGTGAGCCCTTCCATCATTCCTTTGGTGAGCTCAGCTCTTAGCTTGAACTTTTTATCCAACGACCACTTCTCCGGCCAGTCCGACATCCGATTTCCCATCTCCGATAAGCGCTCTTCGATGAGTTTTTTTTCTGTGCGCAGCAAATCGACCATGACGTGTTCGAGGGAGGTGAGTTTTTCTTTGATGAGCGCAATGCGGATTTGATGCAGATCGATCGATTGCGCAAGATGGGATGAAATAAAGCGCCGTTTGGTATCCAAAGCTTCTCTTAGGCGCAGGTGCTCTTTATCGCTGCGGTTGGCCTCATCATGGAGCTCAAGTTCGAGGGTGCTGGCGCTGCGGATCATTTCTTGCGTGACGGAATCGGTCAAAATACTGCCGAGGGAACTGATGTCGAGATGTGGATCGGTCATCTGGTTTTGCAGGAACAAGAGTTGTTTGAGTGTCGCTTCAAGGCTGTCGAGTTCGCGTGTGTATTGGAGATATAAATTACGGGCGGTATGAGAGTCGATGCCACGGAACTCTTCATTTTTAGCTGGGAAGGAGATGTTTTTAAGTCTTCCCAGCTCAAACTCGACATCGAAGAGTTTTTGCAAGTAGTCTTCGCGCGGTTTGGAAACGGTTTCTATTTCTTGCTCGAGATCGACAAAGCCTTTCTCGCCGAGATTTTTTTTCAGATAAGAGACGTGCTCTTCGAGCGTTCTGTCGAGTTTGAAGTTGAGCTCATCTTGTCTTCGCTCGAGGTATTTGAGCTGAGCGTCGGTGATGGCTTGATTTTCTTCTTTGAGGTAGTTTTGATACACTTGCATCAGGGTGTTGAGAAATCTGGCACCTTCTTCTTTTGATCTGTGAGGAAATTTCAAGGAGAGGACCGATTTGTCGAGAGGTGTGGGCTTGATCGAAAAGAGTTTTTTGGCCCAGGCCACGACGGGTTGCCAAGGATGAGCCAAGAGGTTGTATGTTTTTCCGATTTTCAAATTTTCGGGACAGGAGCAAAGGGTGAAAGAGATGTTTTCGAATGAGACAGCGTCGCCGACATGGGCCAGCGCCAAGCGATTGTTGTTTTTATCCAAAACTTCATACGTTTTCTCATCTACAAAGCGCAGGCCATACGTTAGGGTTTTTTCGCCGGCATAATGGGCTTTAGCAAATGCAAAAGTCGGTGTATGGAAGGGTAGTCCGGCCTCGGTGCGGATATTATCGATGATTTTTTTCCACAGGCCATCGGTTGGTACGCTTAGTTGCCATCCCATTTCTTCTACGGTGCGGTGGAGGAGTTTTTGAGATAGCATGAGAGAGATGGCGGAGGACTCGGAGTCTTGCATCGAGGTCATCCGCAGCAGACTTTTCCAATCAAAATTCTGTTCGACTTTGGCTGACCCTTGCTTGAACGATGCTTCTGCCAGATACGTGGGCGGTCTCGTGAGCAAAAATAAAAAAACAAAAAGAGCGGTTATGAGAGTTCCTTTTAGGATTGTGCGTCTATGGCGGAAAAAAAGACGTTTAAAATCAGAGGTGGTGAAGATGAGATCGTCGTTCATGGAACATTGACTCCTACGCCTTTGAGCCCTTTTGTCACGAGATCAGCACCGATGAACGTGGGGATGAGTTGAGAAACAAAACGATTCCATTCCGTGATGGGGGTCGCAGCCACATAAACGATATCTCCTGGAATGAGGAGCATGCTGTCATTGGGAAGATGAATGACATGTTCCCAAGTCAGCGTATAAATTTTGGGATGCAAAATATTGCCGCGGATGACTTGGATATACGATTTGTTGCCCGTGTAGGGAATGCCATGGGCTTCTGCCAGCGCTTGGCGCAGCGTCATGAATCCGCTGGGCATATCGACGACTTTTTCTTTGCCGACTTCTCCAAGGACCATGAGGGAAGCTGCCGATGGCTCTGCGATGTATACCTTATCGCCTCCGTGCATGACGATATTTTGCTGCATATCGCCTTCCTTGAGAAGTTTATAGAGATCGACCGGAAGCATTTGCTGTCCCCTCACGACGTAGCTCTTAAATAAGTTGGCGATGGGAGGAACTTTCGCTTGCGATAGTACGTCGAACAAACGAATTTTCCCATCGACGGGGATAGCGGGTGTGTGCACAAGCCCGGCGAGCTCGACTTTGCGCTCCAACCGGTCTTTGTAACTGAGGAAAACTTGCACATCGTGGATTTGACTGAGATAGGCGTTTTGGATTTTAAGGCGGGCTTCTTCGAGAGTCAGTCCTTGAACCATGATCGGCTCTAAATCGGGGAGCACGATTTTCCCCTCGATCACACGAAACCCCACTGTCTGCCGGATCGATTCGACGGCGGCGATGATATCGCTGCGCGAAGGGTGGAAGATCGCGATCTGCAACACATCGCCATCTTGAATGACGTCTTTGTATTCTTCTAAGAGTTCTGGAGAAAGGGAAGGATATTCTTTACCTTCGAGTTGTAGTATTGAAAATTTTCCTTCACGGATTTTATAAGAATCCATCACAAATTCATCGGCGCCGAGCGCATCGCGGCCCTTGTAAGGAGCATTGCCGCAGGAAAACAAAAAGAAAAGCGTGCAGATTAAAAACCAATGCATGATCATGGGATAATCGATTAATTTGTTTTTTCGTGCAATGAAGATCTTTATTACAGGTATCGCAGGTTTTGTCGGGTTTCATTTAGCGAGAACGCTTCGCAAGCGTGGAAATTTTGTCATCGGCTGCGACAATTTCAACAACTACTATGACCCCCAGCTCAAGCGCGACAGAGCTGCCGAGCTTGCCAAAGAAGGCATCACCCTCATCGAGTCCGACATCCGCAATCCTCCGCTCCTCGAAAAACTCATCCTCGATCACGAGATCACCCATTTTGTCCATCTCGCTGCTCAGGCGGGCGTGCGCCATTCGATCAAACATCCCGAGCAATATGTCTACTCGAATCTCGATGGGTTTGTGCAGGTGATGGAAGTGGTGCGTCGCCATCCCCATATCAAATTCATTTATGCTTCTTCCTCTTCGGTTTATGGACTCAACACGAAGATTCCTTTTGCGGAAACTGATCCGACCGATCGCCCTGCTAGCCTTTACGGTGCGACCAAAAAATCGAACGAGCTGATCGCTCACTCTTATCATCATATGTTTGGCGTATCGGTGACGGGGCTTCGATTTTTTACCGTGTATGGCCCTTGGGGACGCCCCGATATGGCTTATTTCTCGTTCACCAATGCGATTCTTGAGGGCAGGACCCTCCAAATCTATAACCAGGGTCAAATGAAGCGAGATTTTACGTATGTCGATGACATCATTGCAGGGACGATCGCTGCCATCGATTTAGGAGCTCCGCTCGAAATTTTTAACCTGGGCAATAGTCAGCCCGAAGATGTTATGTCCCTCGTTCGCATCATCGAAAAACTCACCGGGAAACAGGCGCAATTAGAGATGCTGCCCGTGCAGCCCGGCGAAGTCCCCGTGACGTATGCCGATATCTCTAAAAGCCAAGCGGCTTTAAAATTTTCTCCCCGAACGAGCCTAGAGCAGGGACTTGAGAAGTTTCTTTCTTGGTATCTGCCGTACTATCAACGCTAGTGCTCCGTTTCAGTAGTTTATGCCCAGCCTTCTAACTCCTCGTCAGATTCCTCAGAGCTTCGCATTGAAGAAGTGGGTGTATTATCGCTTGAAAAGTCATTTGGCAAATCAAAAACAACTACACCTTCTTCAATGGTGCCTTCACGATCAAACTGGTCCATAAACGTTATGTTGGACAGATCGTAGTTATGAGCGGGCATGATCTTCATGTCGAAAGAGACCATAAGTGTCATGGTTCTTCCATCTAAAAGTTTCCAAAAATCATTAGGGATGATCATATTTGCCATGTAACAAATGCTCAGTTCTTCAAGACAGGAAGGTAGTCTTTTAAAATCCAAGATTAAGAGGAAATTTCCAGATAAATAAAGCCGTTTCAATGTGTCGGGCAAATTCGATGGAACCTGAGTCAACCAATTATGAGATAAATCCAAGGAGATTAATTGGGTGTAGGCTGATAAATCCGCAGCTTGTAGGAAATTCCATTCCAAATCAAGGATGACAACGTTTTCGGCATGAGCAAATTGAGGAAAGCCTTGCAGATTGCAACCGCTCAATGAGATTTGTGGGCATTTTGACAGGACGCAATATTGGATCAGGGACCAATTAGCGTCTAGTTTTAGGTCCGAAGTTATAAATTTTGGAAAACCAATTTTTTCAACAAAATAATCTATCATGAGGCTAGATGCCATAAATCCTTCTTGTCTAGCATCGGCGACAAATTGCATACCTACTTGATAATTCGCAAAAATTTTGCTCAGGTTGTGGTAGGTGTTGTTATTGTCGAAAAACCATCTTAACTGAAATGCCGTCAACTGTGATTCATCAAACTTTACCAAAGCATCGTATTTCACGAAGGGGGGATACCATTGCATTGTTTCTTGAAACAGGTGAGTAGCTAGTGTTTCTAGAACTTCCCTATTGCGTCCAGGGAGTGCATCAGAGTCGATTTGAGCCTCTTGTAACAATAAGTTAAGAGCAGGATCTGTTTTATATCCTTGGAATAACTGTCCGATTTCGTTTGCGTTTAAGGTGTTATTAAAAAGCGAGTTATAATTAAATCTAACACGTTCCATTTAGTTCTCCTGCAAAATTGTACGCAGATTGTGCAGGCCGTTCGTATAAAAGACAACCTATAATATGCTTTGACAAGCCGCAATCAAGGAGATGATCTTACAAGATCACAAACCAATAGATGTAATAGCTTCTGGTAGATGGGTAATGATGTCCGAAGCGATCAGTCCGTACGCTGATTTTTCGCAGGCCGCACTGTCTCCTGCTGCTGCATGCAGAGTCGCACCTAAAACAGCAGCGGTGCGCGGTTCTACTTTTTGAGCCAGGAGTGCAGCGACAATGCCTGTGAGGACATCGCCAGTTCCGGCTGTGGCCATGCCGGGATTGCCTCTCGTCATGATGAGAGGCGCTCTCTCTGGATGAAAGATAATGGTAGGCCCGCCTTTGAGTAGAAGCGTGGTTTGATGTTTTTCGACATAGTGCTGACAATTTTTCAGTGTCACAGCTTCTCCACCGAGCAGCCTCTTCATTTCACCGTGGTGGGGGGTCAGAACTGTGGGGACATGAGGTAGGCGAATTTTCGGGAGAAAATAAAGCGCATCGGCATCCAGCACGGCCGGATGCTTTAAAGTTGGCAGGAATTTTTTCAGAAAACGCCCTACTCCGCCCGTTCTTCCAAGACCGGGGCCAATAAAATAGGAAGAAGCTCTTGCGGATTCTTCGGCGATCCGTTTTTTCTCGCACGGTTCGCGCAGTACCTCCCAAGGTAAACTGGCTGTTTCCATGCCATGAGAGTGGAACAGTCTGACAATGCCAGCTCCTGTGCGCAGCGCTGCTAAACTCGCGAGAGCTGCAGCGCCTCCCGTGGGTGCCGATCCTGCAATGCCCAAGACATATCCTGCTTCGTATTTATGCTGGCTTCTGCGCATTTTAGGCATTTGAAGAACGGACTCATCGATGAGGTGCGCCTCGGCTTTAGCTTCTGCGATGTAGTGAGGCGGCAAATCAAAATCGATCTCGACAAGCTCTCCAACGACATCCCATCCCTGCTGAATGAAGAAACCGATTTTTGGAAGGCCTAAATAGAGTGTTTGTGTGGCCTCTATGGCGACAGATCCGATCGTGCCGGTTGTGGCGTCGAGGCCCGAAGGGATGTCGACAGCGAGAATGGGAAGACCACTTTGGTTGGCGTAAGCTATGGCCTCAGCCAATGGCCCTTCAGCTTTTCCTTTGAACCCAGTTCCGACAAGGCCGTCGAGAATGATGCCGCTGCCTTTGATTTCGGTGGTAAGTTGGCCACACGCGGATTTATAGAGGTCGTATTTTTCGCGGCAAAGGGAAGAGAGCTCATCTTCAGGATAGGCCATGAAAGCTTCAACAAAATATCCTGCAGATAAAAGGTGCACTGCGGCTGTCAGGGCATCTCCGCCGTTGTTACCTTTGCCAACTAGCACGATGACGTGTTTATCCAGGTCATAGCGCTCGCAATAATCTTGGGCTTGCTTGGCAATGCCAAGACCTGCTTTGTCCATGAACTCGACGTCGCGATGACCTTGCGCGTAGGCGAGTGCTTCGATGCGACGCATCTCATCTGCTGAGACGACCTTTTTTCCTTCCAACATAATTTCAATGTAGAAGGTAAGGCATTTTCTATAAATGTTCTTCTTTGATCGCGCGTTGCAGTAGGGCTTTGACGGCATCGCGGGGGTTCATGCCTTCATAGAGAATCGAATAGACGGCTTCGGTGATCGGAACATCGATATGGGCTTTGTGGGCTAGCTGCCTTGCAGAAACACATGTAAAGGCTCCTTCGATGACCATGCCAATTTTTTCCTTGGCTTCGGTGGCAGATAAACCTTGGCCCAGAAGACGGCCAAAGGCTGAGTTGCGGCTGTGGCGAGAGAGGCATGTGACGCACAGGTCGCCCATTCCCGATAATCCATTGAGCGTTTCGGGTTTGGCGCCTTTCGTGACAGAGAGTTTGCGGATTTCATGGAGGCCGCGGGTCATGAGGGCTGCCTTTGTGTTGTCTCCAAAGCCGAGACCATCGGAGATGCCGCAGGCAATCGCGATGATGTTTTTCATCGCACCGCCAAAGCAGACGCCATGGATATCGCTATTGGGATAAATGCGAAGGTAGGGTGTCGAAAAGAGGTCATGGATTTCATGCATGAGGGGAGCATGGTAAGCCGTCGAGACTATGGACGTGGGGAGTTTTTGGATCACTTCTTCAGCATGGCTAGGGCCGGTGAGGCATCCTACGAGGGAAGAGTCTCCAAAAATATCGACGACCACTTCGGGAAGCAGCAGACATGTATCTTGCTCGATTCCTTTTGACGTGATGATAAGAGGACAGGCCAGAGGGCCGATATCGGCGACTTGTTTGAGGACAGGGCGCAGACCCATCGAGGTGACGGATTCAACGAGGATTTCTGCACCGAGGACGGCTTCACTAATGTCACTGGTGAACTGAAGTTCCGGATGGGCTTTGAAATGTGCAAGTTTAGGATGGCTTCTTGTTTTTTGAAAATGGCGTGCCATGTCGGGATCTCTTGTCCAGAGCGTGACTTTGTGGCCCTTCGTTGCAAGAAGCGATGCTAAACAAAATCCCCACGTTCCTGCACCGAGATATCCGATAGATTTCATAGGGCAGCCTCTTGCGCCAGAAGAGCGGCTTGCACCGTTTGTAAACTGCGCTCTCCTTTGGCATTTTTCAGCGGAGAATAAACTTCATGACGTGGAAAAACCACAACACCTACTTTTTCGGCATAATCTAGCATATCGAAGATAAAAGTTTCGAATTTCCAAATCCACTGATCTTTGTATTTTTTGCGCGCGAGATGCCAAGGCAGTGTTTTTTGCGCAGTGTCTTTTGCAAAAGACATCGTCAAACAGAAGAGATTGATGTTAGCGAGATTGAGCTCCTTGGTGTCACCCGACAGTTCGGTGTATTCCCACACACCGACTTTGCCATTTTTCAGGCAAAGAGCGCCGACATTTTCTTGGAGATTATCGCGGATGACGGCTTTGATAGTGACTTCGTTTTCTTGTTCTAAATGAGCGCTGAAGAAGTTTTGATCAAACGGATCGGCTAGCGCATTGTCGATAGGCATGATGTGAATATGCTCGATGCCTTGGTTTTTCCATTTTTCCCCTATGCCTGTTTCGAAAAACCGTTTCAACGAGTGGCCGTTGCCATCGGGACCCTGAGCGATTTTGCCGCCTTCTTCCACAATCCAATTTCCTTTGTCATCCAGAAAAGGAAGCATCTCTTGAGGAAACAGATCGATCGTTTCTAGGGGGAGACCGAAGTAGGCGTGCTTTTCGAGAAAGTTCAAAATGGCTTCGTGGTTGAGAGGAGAAGTCATAATAGCGATCGGAAGAGGGTGCCCTGCGCTAACAGATGCAGCTTTCGTTCTTTCACAAAAAAGCTGCAGAAGGGATTTCGGAGTGATAGGGACAAGAGCTTTGGGAAGAGAGCTTCCTAAACGCGTTCCCTGCCCTCCGGCAAAGATGATCGTTCCCCATTTTTTCAGATCGCAGCTCTGACCTTTTTGGGCCGAGGTGTAGTTTATGAGAGGCTCAACCAAGGGCTGCTGCTTTTCTTTTACTAAACAAGCGCGCTGGTCTTCGATGGAAGGCAGGAGTAATGCTTCCCGAACATTTTCGGGGGAAATAAGAGCCGCATTTTTGTGGTTGGGGCTAATGAGGGGAATATGGTGGAGTAAAGGGTTGGGTGACGGGACGTTTTGTTTGAGAACACCGTGGTTCGGATCGGCCCATAGCGACAAAACCCTTAGGGGAAAAGCGGTGTCTAAATAGTAGGTCATCGAGAGAGGCCCTGAGTCAGGAGCGATGAGGGCATAGCACCGGTTTTTGATCACCGAGAGCATTTCAAAAAGCGTCATTTCTCCCCGCAGATCGATCACGTTGGGGTAAGCGTAGAGAGGATCTTTTTTACGGCCGAGCAAAACAAACGGCTTATTCACCGAGGAGAAAAGTTGGTGCCAGTGCTCAGAGGGCCAATCTCTCTCGGCATAATATCCTGTTTCACATTGGACGTGCGCTGCGATGCAGCCCGCGGGCAGGTCAAATCGCTTGCAAAGAGCGTCCCAGGCAGCATTCCAGTGCAGCTTAGGCGTTAAGTTGCCCCGTTGCCATTGGACCCAGTGGGAAGGGTCGGCATTATCGAGAACAAGATCATATCCTTCTGCCGAAACTACATAAGGTTTTTTGCGTTGCATGGAAGGGTCGATCTTGATGTTTACGCCGCCTAGCAATGTAAATCCCTCTTCGAGATCGGGCCTTGTCACAAAGGTAATATCGGCATCAGGGATGAAGGTTCTAATCCTATGCACAATCGCGAAGAGTCCCAGCGCAATGTCGCCCAGGCCTCGATTCCAGGGAATCAGAATCTTCTTATGGCCTCTTTTTTGGGCTTTTTTGAGGATGCGATCGAGAGGATTGGGTCCCCATTTTTTCCAGAGTTTCTTAATCATGATAGATTCTTCTCGATGGCAGCGATGACTTCGCTCACTTCGATCCGCTTCATGCATTTAAAATCGATGGGACACGTGCGCAGGTAGCAGGGAGAGCAGGAAACATGTTTGTGGATCACAATTCCCGTTTTATAGGGGCCCGTGGTCACTTCATTTGTCGAACCAAAAAGAGCCACGAGCGGTGTGCCCAGCGCTGCAGCGATGTGCATGGGGCCGCTATCATTTGTTAAAAGAACGTCGCAGAGCTTGATCAGAGCAGCTAGCTCGCGCAGTGAAGTGAGCCCGGCTAAATTGATCACTCTGGGCGGCATTCCCTGGCAAATTTCTTTCACAAGAGACGTGCAAGCTTGGTCACCAAAATAGACAACGAAAAGATCTTTGTCTTTTTCGATAAGACGCTGCGTGACTTCTCGAAAACGCTCAGGAAGCCAGCACTTGGCGGAGCCATAGGTAGCTCCCGGGTTGATCCCTACAAGCTTTTTGCCCGGCTCTACACCCAATTGTCGTAAAAGTGCCTGCGCTTCTTCAATTTCTTTGTCTGATAAATAGAGCTTTGGAAGCGTACTAGAAACAGAAATCCCCAAAGGCTCTAAGAGCATTTTATAGGTCACAACGAGGTGCTGCTCTTCGATGTTTTTCGGCAAAGGTAGTCTGTCCGTCACAAAACAAAGACGTCCATTTCCCTTGTATCCCAAGCGCCTTTTCACCCTTCCCTGCCAAAACAGCCACGCAGAAGAAAAAGAGTGTGTGAGCAAAATTCCCAGATCGTGATGCCCCCGGCGCAGTTTTTCAATGATATCGCGTCTTTCATTGCGTCTTGTAAAGGTCCCCACTTTGCTAAAGCAAAATAATTCATCGATATGGGGATCTTCTTTGAGGAGCTCGCAGATTGGGCTGCGGCACATCGCTGTGATATGGCTGCCCGGATAGGCCTTTCTCAAATCGGCCAGAATGGGGGTTGCCATGACCAAATCGCCGATCCAGTTCGGCATACGCACAATAATCTTTTGAGGTTTAAGCTCTTTTAAGGAACGCATGACCCTCAGGATAACATAACCAGAAAATTTACACACGGCGATATTGCATAAAAAGGCCTCAAGGCACTATCCTCTAGACTCTTTGGCCAGATAGCTCAGTCGGTAGAGCAGAGGACTGAAAATCCTTGTGTCGCTGGTTCGATTCCAGTTCTGGCCAAATTTCTTTTTCAAAAATTTGCCAGAAAGAAAGCCACCTGTGTGGCTTTCGTCTGTGAATCGAAGTGAAGCCGCCTGCTGGCGGCGAACCGGCTTTCGGGACGAGAGGCGCGAAGTGCCGATCGCCAGAAAGGATTCCAGTTCTGGCCAAATTTTCTAAGAAAATTTGTCAGAAAAAGAAGACACCAACGTGTCTCTCGCAACCAGTTGAAATCCAGATAATTAAGAGAAACAACCATTTATTGCGCAACTTTTTTTGTGTTTATTGCGCAAGTATATGTTGCGCAATAAAGTTATTGCGCAATATGCTAGGGTGCATATGGCAAAGCGGATTTCACAAGTTGACCTTATTTTAGAAATCATTAGTAGATTTCCAGACGGTGCATCTATTGAGCAAATCCTCGTAGGATTGAACCCTCCTCCCCCTCGCCGAACTTTGCAATATAGATTAGCTTCTCTAGTAAAAAGTGGGTGTCTTGTTGCTGAAGGACGAACAAAAGGCCGCAGATTTCACCTCCCTGCCCAAGTAAAAATAAGGGAGGCCGAGCAGTTGCCTTTATCAACCATAGCTCAGTCCATTAATCTATTCGTAAGTCGTCCCATTCAGGATCGAATTCCTGCGAGTTATTCGCGAGAATTTCTTGACCAATATCGTCCTAATAAAACTCAATATCTGTCTGAATCATTGAAACGAAAATTATTTGATCTGGGTAAAACAGATGGAAATCGTCCCGCTGGAACATATGCTCGTCAAATTTTCAGTCGGTTGCTGATTGATTTATCATGGAATTCAAGCCGATTAGAAGGAAATACCTATTCTCTTTTGGAAACTGAACGACTGCTAGAATTAGGTGAAGCGGCTGAAGGCAAAGATAGACGAGAAACGCAAATGATCTTAAATCACAAAGCGGCGATTGAATTTTTGTTAGAATCCGGTATCGAGGCAGGGATTAACCGATATACGATTTTAAATATACATGCTCTACTGGCAGATGATCTTCTCCCAGATCAGTCTTGCGGTGCTCTTCGCCAGATTGCCGTAGGTATTGGTGGGTCAGTATATATGCCCCTATCGGTGCCTCAATTGATCAGTGAATGCTTTCAGCAAATCATCGATACAGCCAATGCGATTAAAGATCCGTTTGAACAGGCATTTTTTCTCATGGTGCACCTTCCTTATCTTCAGCCATTCGAAGATGTCAATAAAAGGGTATCTCGTTTGGCGGCCAATTTGCCACTAATGCGAGACAATCTGTGTCCCTTGTCCTTTGTTGACGTTCCTGAACAAATATACATCAATGGCTTGTTGGGGGTATATGAACTCAATCAGGTTGAGCTTTTGGCAGAAGTATTTGCTTGGGCTTATGAACGATCCTGTCTTCGATATTCAGCTGCTAGAAAGACTCTTGGAGAGCCAGATCCCTTTCGTGTCCGCTATAGAACTTTAAGGAAAGAAACAGTTGCATTAGTTGTTCGTGGGCAGATGAACAAAAAATCGGCCACTGCTTTTATTCGAAAACAGGCGAAAGATATGGTGCCGACCATCGATCGTATGAAGTTTGTCGAAATTGTCGAAACTGAATTGATGAGTTTACACGAAGGAAATATTTCACGTTATGGATTACGGCCATCAGAAGTTGAGAAATGGAAGCAAAGATGGCTCTAATCTCGAGAGGGCTTAATGGTTTAATTTGATTTATTTTAATAAAAGTGTAGCTGTTTTTCGTGTAAATCTCTATAATTTTTCAAATTATAGGTGTTTAAATGAAAATTAGATATTGGTTTGCCATTATTGCTGCTTTAGTCTCTGCATATTTATTTTTTATGAATTCAGATGGGCTTGGAAATTCTCAAAAACCTGAATTATCGACACTTATCAAACCCCTTGAAGTCACACCTTATCAGACGGGTATTGCCGGCATCGACTGCATTTATTGTATTAATTTGGATGTACGAAAAGAAAAGTGGGTGTCGATGGAGCAAAGGCTCTCTCTTCAGGGGATGAAGGCAAACCGCGTTTCAGCCATTAACGGCTGGAAAGATATTCCTCATGAACAAGTTCGAAAAATCAAAAAACCTCTTAAGGCAAAACTAAATCGAGGCCGCATAGGGTGTTTGCTTAGCCATCTCTCTGTCATGCATGACGCGAAAAATCGAAATTTGGATCGTATCTTGGTCTTAGAAGACGATGTCAATTTTATTTCTGATATGAAAAATATCAGCTCTTATCTGGACAAACTTTCTACGCTCGATCCTCAGTGGGATATTCTTTTTCTAGATGATTGGAATTTAGTGAAAATTATAGGAGATCGTCCACCAGCAGATCGGCCGGGTTCAAAAATGTCCCAGATTATTAAGAAGCCTAAAGAAATTGTTGAAGGGACGGATTTTGTTCGTACGTATTACCGGCATGGAGCGTATGCAATGATTATCTCAAAAAAAGGGATCAAAAAAATTTGTGATTATTTTGATCAGACTCATGTGTTCTGTGCATACGATCTCGAATTCAATCACATCGAGAATATAAGAATGTATGAAACCAATAAAGATTTTGTATCTGTCAATCTGGACATTTCTGACACCAGCAAGAAGCCCAAACTCTTGCCATCAAAACAAAAGTTACCAGCGGGGGCGGGAAAAGTTAAACCCGTCTAAAAGATGGGGATTTGCGTTCAGCATGCTCTGTATTTCCTGATTGAGAGCATCTATAATTTCCCAATTGGTTTTGGCATTCCGCGGATTAATCTGCGTATCTTTTGCAAGGAGCAGGGTTTCCTTGAGTTTCTCTAAAATAGCAGCGGCAGCGGGATTCGCTTTGATTTCCGCATCGATGTCACGGATATCCTGATCTAGCTCGTCGGGTGTAAATAGCCTAAAAGCAGATTCGACAGGTCTTATTTCCATATTAGTTCTCCCTACTATTGATTATATAGGAAAACAACAATCTTTTAAAGAAATCTTTATATGATTATTTTCTAACTTATTGAAAGTGAGCTAGATGAATTCTTTAGCTCCTGCAGCCTTGCTACAAGAGGCTGAAGCCCAATGTTTTGCAAGGCGGAAATTTCTAATATCTCAAACTTCTTATACTTTTTCTTAAAACGCTGGGCATTTTCCTTGGAGCCTTCGACATCGATTTTATTCAAGACGACGAGGCAGGGTTTCTCAAGGAGTAAAGGGTCATACGAGGCCAGCTCATTTTGAAGGACAGCAAAGTCATCTAAGGGGTCGCGGCCTTCAAACCCAGAAACATCGATCACAAAGACGAGCGCTGATGTCCGTTCGATATGGCGAAGAAAGGCAAGACCGAGTCCTTTGTCGGCATGAGCGCCTTCGATGATGCCAGGAATGTCGGCGATAAGGACGCGGGATTGATCGAGGTATTGAATGTAGCTTAGGTTAGGAAAAAGCGTTGTGAACGGATAAGCGCCGATTTTGACAGGTAGATGGGTAACTTGACGCATGATGGAGGATTTTCCGGCATTGGGCATACCGATGAGGCCGATGTCAGCGATGAGTTTGAGCTCAAGCTCGATTTCACGTTCTTCCCCAGGTGTTCCTTCCGTACAAATGTTGGGAGCTTGGTTGGTGGGAGATTTAAAGCGGTCATTGCCTTTGCCACCCTTGCCGCCGCGGCACATCAGTTCTTTGCGATGAGCCTCGGTGATATCGAACAGAATTTCGCCGGTGAGAGCATCTTTGATGAGAGTTCCACAAGGGATAGTGAGGATGAGATCGTCACCGTTTTTCCCGGTGCGGCAATTGGGGCCACCGGCTGCCCCGTTTTGTGCGCGAATGATGCGGCGATTGCGAAGACCTTCGAGGGAAACTCTTTCAGGATCGGTTTCAAAATAGATGGATCCGCCTTTGCCTCCATCGCCTCCTGCGGGGCCACCTTTGGGAATATACTTTTCTCTCCGCCAGGCAACGATCCCATTACCGCCTCGTCCTGCCGTAAGGGTTAAACGAACGCGGTCGACAAACATAAATTAGACGCTTTGGGGGAGCACAGAAACGTAAGTGCGGGCCCCTTTTCGGAAAGAGACCAGCCCATCGATCATCGCGTAGATGGTGTCATCACGGCCGAGAGCGACGTTTTTAGCGGGGTGCCATTTTGTTCCGCGCTGACGCACGAGAATGCTTCCAGCGGTTACAAATGTTCCATGCGTCGCTTTGACGCCGAGTCTCTTAGAGTGTGAATCGCGCCCGTTACGTGAGGCGCCCTGACCTTTCTTATGTGCCATATGATTATCCTACGATCTCCGTAATTTTTACACGATTATAACGCTGACGATGGCCGACTTTACGACGGATCCCTTTGCGTTGTTTGAATTTAAAAGCCACAACCTTAGGGCCTTTGACTTCATTTATCAGTTCGCCTTTGACTTTTGCGTTTGCGACGCTGGGGGCTCCAACTTTAACCGTTTCTCCACTGCTTAAAAGGAGGACATTTTTAAACTCGACAGCGCCGCCTTTTTTTGCCTCAAATAGCTCAACATCAATGACATCGCCTTCTGCAACACGGTACTGTTTGCCGCCAGCTTCAATAATTGCGTACATAAAATTCCTTCAGTTTAAATGAGTATCATAGAAGAAAGTCTGTTTCTCTTCAACTATTGCAAAAAATAAAATTATTTTTTAACATCATGCTAGGGGGAGGGAATTTCCTATGAAGCCGTTTGGGAAGAGGAAAGCGTCGAAGGTGACGTTTAAAACACATCGCAAACATCGGCTTCCCAAAGAGGAAGAAAAGAAGCTTCCTCAAGGAAATGTTACCGGAATGAAACCTGAAGATCTTCTCATTAATAACAAGGAGTGAATATGAAAAGACGACAAAAAGAACAAGAAATGTCTATGAAAGCAATGCCAAAAGCTAAAAAGCAACCACGCCAAGAAAAAAATCAACCCCAGCAACCAAAGAAAAGCGGCTGGCGTACATTTATCGACCGCTACTGCTCACTTTAATAAAGTTCCCTATATAAAATAGGGCAGCAACAAGCGCGATCGTAGCTCCAGGCGGCCAGTTGAGCTGGAAGGAGGCCCCCAGGCCCACTCCAGTGAAAAGGCAGCCTAGGAGCACGGCGATACCCATCATCTTCTTGAGATTTTTCGTCCAACTTCCAGCGATCGCCGCTGGAATGGCGAGCATCGTAATGACCAAAATCGCTCCCACTACTTCAATAAGCACAACGACAGAAATGGCAACAAGGCAAAGTAAAAAAAGATAGTAGCCTTTGACGGAAACGCCTTGCAATAAAGTTTGCTCTTCATCGAAAGAGACAGCAAGAAACTTGCGGTAGCACAGAAGGGTAGAAAGAATGACAAGGATGTCCAGAGCGATGAGCAGATAAATATCGCTGCGCGTCACCCACAAAATGTTTCCAAAAAGAAAGTTCATGAGCTCGACGTTATAGCCAGGCGTGAGCGAAATGAAGATCACACCGATGGCCATCCCTGTCGACCAAATGGCGGCGATAACTGTATCTTCTCGTTCTCTATATCGCAGATGAATCCATCCAATCACAAAAGCCGAGAGAATAGCAGCCAAAAGAGCTCCTTGGAGCGGAGTCAGCCAATCTATTCCATGGACGCGTTTGAGCCATAGAAAGAATCCCATGCCGCCCAGAACACTATGTGCTATGCTGCCGCTCAAAAAGACGATGCGTTTAACGACGATATAAGATCCAACGATGCCCGAAGTGATCGCAGCGACGCATCCGGCCAGGAGTGCCATAGGGAGAAAGGGGCTCATAAGGACCTCGGGGGGTGGTAAAGGCCGTGGACAAAATGGTGGCAGACTTCCTCTGACGAAAATATGTGCACCGAGCGTTGAACAGAGATAAATCGATCTGCTCTTTCCAAAACAGAATGGAGATCATGGGTGACCATTAAAATGGTCATCTTTTTTCTAAGCTCGAGAAGGAGTGTATAAATTTCGCGCTCGGTTTCCATGTCGATGCTGGCCGTTGGCTCGTCTAAAAGAAGAAGTCTCGGCGCGGTTGTGAGAGCTCTGGCGATGAGTACGCGCTGTGCTTGTCCACCCGACAGCGTTCCAAAAGGCTGGTGGGCAAGAGACTCCAAGTTGACTTGTTTGAGCGCCTTTAGGGCGCGCTCTGTGGCCATTTTGCGAGGAAGTGATAACGCTCCCATCATGACAACTTCTAACGCCGAAATGGGAAATTGTTTATCGAAGGAGGCAAACTGCGGCACATAGCCGATCTCAGAGCGGGCCTCTTCAGGAGTTTTTCCTAAAATCGAGATGCTGCCTTTTTGCGGCTGGATAAAACCCATGAGGAGCTTGAGTAGTGTCGTTTTGCCACCACCATTGGGGCCAAAAATAGCGATGAACTCTCCTGTCGCAATGGAAAGATCGACATCTTCGACGACGGGAAGCCTCAGGTCATATCCAAAGGTGACGCCTTGTAGTTCAATTGCTTTTGGCAAGAAGATTTCCTAAAGTTTGCATTGTTTCAAAATAATTGGCTGCATAAGGATCGATTTCGTACACAGGGAGCCCCAGCTTTTCCGCGATGAGAATAGCACCCTTATTATTGTATTCTGGCAAAATAAATACGGCGCGCACCGTGTTTTTTTGAGCCGTCTGGAGCATGTTTTCGATATCTTGGGGCAAGGGATCTTTCCCTTCCACTTCCACAGACAGCTGCTCGAGGCCAAACTCTTCACAAAAATAACCAAAAGCGGGGTGCGACACGAGCATCGCCTGACCTTTAATAGGAGCCAGCTGCTGAGTGAGCTGCAGATCGAGAGCCTCTAAATCTTTTAAAAGAGCCCCCAGGCCATTTTGAAATTTTTCTTTGTGCTCAGGGTATGTTTCTTCCAAAGTTTGGGCGATGATTTTCGACTGCTCCATGGCAAGTTTGGGACTCATCCATAAATGCCTATCGAGGCCTTCTTCTCCTTCATGCCGCAGTCCAAACCCTTTTGTTAGGTCCACGACGATCAATTGAGGATTATTTTCTTCCATCGCACCCAGGACGCGGGTTTCTATCGTTTCGCCTAGACGAAACCATATATGCACGCCTAAAATTCTTTCTACCTGTTTGGGTGTGGGTTCATAAATGTGGGGATTTGTTCCAGGGGGAACCAATACTTCGACTTTGAGAAGGTCTCCCGCAATGCGCTGGGTGAATGTGGCATAGGGTGCCGTTGTGACTAGGACATCAGCTGGCCGCTCAGAGGATTGACAGCTGAACAATAAAAGCAAAAGTGAAAATAAAAATTTATATAATTTCACATATAAAATATCGCTCTTGTGAGCCATTGTTCGCAACTAAAATTCAGCTTGTCACATTCTCGAAAGTCAGATATTCTGTCCAGCTCTTGGAGGAGTGTCCGAGTGGCCGATGGAGCACGCTTGGAAAGCGTGTAAACGTGATAAACGTTTCGTGGGTTCGAATCCCACCTCCTCCGAAATGAAATGAAGGAGGAAGCAGCTTTAGCTGCGTGGTGGCGATGTTTGCGAAGCAAACACCCGGAGGGCGAAGGTCGTAAGACCGCAGTCCATCCCACCTCCTCCGAAACGAAGTGAAGAGAAATTTATAGGTTTGAAAAAAATCTTTCGTAAAGCTAAAAGTGGAATCTTAAAGGTTTGAGATGCGCTGCCCTTTTTGCAATTTTGAAGAATCGAAAGTGACGGATTCTCGCAATGCTGTAGAGCAAAATGCGATCCGTCGTCGCAGAGAATGTTTGCAATGTGCCAAGCGTTTTACGACGTTTGAAACTCTCGATTTGACGATTCAAGTTCATAAGCGCGATGGGAGTTATGAGGATTTTAATCAGGAAAAACTCATCCGCGGAATGGACGCTGCGTGCCACCACACTAGAATTAGTCATGATCAGGTGCGGGCGATGGCTTCTCAAATTGCAGCCGATTTGACGGAGAAGCAAGTCAGAGAAGTTGAGACGACAGAGCTAGGCGAGATTGTGATGAAGCACTTGAAAGAACTCGATTCGATTGCGTATATACGATTTGCTTGTGTTTACCGCCGCTTTAACGATGTTGATGAACTAATGGACGAAATTCAAAGTATAACTCCTGTAGAGGAATCAGAATATGCCACTAAAAAAGAGTGATATCGCAAGATTTAAAAAGCGCCTCGAAGAAATGCGCGCACAGATGATGCAGCTTGCACGTAATACAACAGAGGAAGTGAAAACGCCCGAGGAAGCGAAGGGCTATTCACAACATCAAGCAGATGAAGGTACGGATGACTTTGACCGTAGCATCAGTCTGCAAGTTTCCGATCAAGAATTTAAAATTCTTCGCCAAATTGAACGGGCGTTAGAAAAAATAGATGAAAATACATACGGCATCTGTGATATCAGTGGAGAAGAGATACCGCTTCCTAGGTTGGAAGCGATTCCATACGCTACGATGACAGTGAAAGCTCAAGAGATGCTCGAGAAAGGGTTGATACAGTGAAAGGTTTCTTAAAGCTGCTAGTGATAGCTCTGCCGATCCTTTGTTTAGACTACGTGTCGAAGGGTCTCGCATCCTTTTTTTTGCATCCGATGCAATATTCTCCTGTTTTTCCTTATGGCGGCGTGGCCGTCTTTCACAACTTTTTAGGTATCGATTTTTGTCTTAATTACGTTGCAAACCACGGCATCGCGTGGGGACTATTTGGAGAGATGCCCTTTCTGATTGTGACCCTCCGGATTCTGATCGTTGCATCACTGATCGGCTACATGATCTTTTCACCGAAATCTAGGAGCTACCTAGTTCCTCTGACGCTCATCATCACGGGCGCGATCGGCAATATCATCGACTTCTTTCTCTATGGCCATGTGGTCGATATTTTCCACTTCATCTTCTGGGGATATTCTTATCCTGTGTTCAATATCGCCGATGCTTCGATATTTGTTGGCATTTGCTCCATCCTCCTGATGCCCTACTTTAATAAACGTACGTATGCTCCCTCTGAGAGTTAGTTCAGTCGCAGAGCCTTACAACGTCTCCAAATGGCTCAAACATCAAGTGCTGCTCGATCCGAGCGAAATGGAAGATTTGTTTGAGATGTCATTTTCTCTCTACAATGTTTCTGAGGTCACAAGTGAGCCCGAGCTTTCGAAAAAAAACTTCCTCGCCCTTTATCGAGAGTATATAGCCGCTTTGCAAAACGGATCGCTCCAGTTTCCAAAAGATATGCGTCGCTATTTTTCTGCCGCTCTTTCTTGTACACCGGAGGCGCTGTATCTTCAAAAGGTGAGAGAAGGCTCTTTTCTTGTAAAGCCAAGTAAACCGCTCGTTCAGCTGCAAGCCCATTATTTTTTGCCCTCGCATGTCGATGGAAGAATCTATCCTCTCGTTTTTGGTGAAGACAGTGTGGCTTGGGGGCTTCAGTTTGCTTATCCACAAATATTCCAGGGGGAAGATTACGAAAAAGTCGGTGCACAATTTGAAAACACGGCACTTTTTCAGCTGATTGGAAGATGGATTCGGGAGCACACCGTGCCCACAACTTTCATCTGGAATGAACAAAAGGTTGCAACGCCGCTACGCCTGGGCAAAAATTGTTTTTCTTGGATCCATCGGCATCCACAACTTCTTTCCAAAGGAATAAAAATCCATGTCTATTGAAGTGGTAGCCATCGGTAACGAAGTTCTCTCAGGTCTAGTTGTGAATACGAACGCCTCCTACATCGGCAAAAAATTTGCAGATTTGGGGTGGATGGTGTCTCGAAACACGGTTCTTCCCGATGAAATTCCTGTGATGGTTCAAGGTCTTAAAGACGCGCTCCAAAGATCTAGCGTCGTGATTGTCACCGGAGGTCTGGGTCCTACCATCGATGATCTGACTCCCTCGGCCGCTGCGCAGGTATGCCGAAGTGCGCCGAGTGAGCTTTCAAATCCCGTGGGTTCTGCTCCCGGCTTTTTGTATCAAGAAAATGGAAAATATCTTTTTTTGCTCCCCGGCGTTCCTTCTGAAATGCATGCCATGTTCGAATTGCATGTTCTGCCTACGCTTGCTAAACTTTTTCCAGCGCGAGGGTTTCGCAATAAAATTCACCTCTGCTTTTTAAGCGAGCAGGAAGTTGATCCGCTTTTGAGAAATCTGCAACAAAAATATCCGAATCTCGACATCGGCATTTATCCCAGTTACGGAAAACTCTCCATCGCTCTTTCGGCGCTTTCTAAAAATCCTGTCGATGTGGCGTCGGAAGAGATTTCCAAAAAATTTGCGAAGCATCTTTTTACCTCAGAGAGCGGCAACGTCGAAGAAGCGATCCACCAGTGGATGATTACTCATAAAAAAACGCTCGCGCTTGCGGAGTCTTGCACCGGAGGCACGATGGCGACGCTTCTGACCGCGCTCCCCGGGGCTTCCCAGTATTTTCTAGGATCACTCGTCACTTACAGCGACGAGCTGAAGAAGAATATTCTCGGAGTTTCGAGCGAGACAATTGAAAAAAACGGCGCCGTCAGCCGCGCTACCGTCACCGAGATGCTCGAAGGGATCTTTCGGGTGACGAAGGCTGATTATGGTATAGCTGTTTCCGGGATTGCCGGACCCGGCGGCGGCTCGAAAGAAAAACCCGTCGGTACTGTTTGGTATGCGCTGGGCCAGCGTGGTAAAACTCCTGTGATCGATACCTTTTTGGCAAAAGGAACGAGAGAGTCGATCATCCAAATGACATCCAAACGACTCCTATCTTTTCTGTGGCTACACCTATGACCTATCATCTCGTTGATTCTGGAGCGGAACAAAAACTCGAGCGCTTTGGCGATGTGCTCCTCGCCCGGCCCTGCGCGCAAGCGGTATGGCGACCGCAATTGTCTTCCATCGAATGGAACAAAGCAGACGCAACTTTTTCGCGCCTTCCCTCTAACCAGTGGAAAAAATCGCGCCATCTTCCTGCTTCGTGGGTCGTTAATTGGCAGGGTATCGATTTTAAAATTGCGCCCACCGATTTTGGCCATGTCGGTCTTTTTCCAGAACACGGCCTTTTGTGGAAGTGGATGGGAGAGCGCGTCGAAAAAAATGACAACATCCTCAATCTATTTGCCTATACGGGCGGCGCGTCTCTTTATCTCGCTAAAAAAGATGTCAAAGTCTGCCACGTCGATGCTTCCAAAGGCATTATCACGTGGGCCCGCGAAAATGCCGCTCTCAATGAACTAGAGAAAGCTCCCATTCGGTGGATCATCGACGACGTCCTCAAATTTCTCACAAGGGAAGTTCGCCGTGGTGTAACTTACGATGGCATTCTTCTCGATCCTCCGACGTTTGGAAGGGGCAGCAAAGGAGAAGTATTCAAAATTGAGAGAGATCTTATTCCTATCTTAGAGCTGTGCGTGAAGTTGCTATCCAAAAAAGCTCGCTTTCTTCTCCTCACATGCCACACGCCTGGTTACACGCCGCTTGTCCTCAGTCATCTCCTCCACCAGGTAATGGGTAGAAAAACCATCTCCAGCGGAGAACTTGTGATCCCTTCTACCCACCTCGACCTTCCTTCGGGAACCTATGCGAGGTGGCATGCAGATTAGTAGCGCCCAAAATCCAAAAATCAAACAACTGCTCCACCTACGCGATAGAAAAGAGCGCGATGAAAGCGGCCTCTTTCTTATCGAAGGTTATCGCGAGATCAGCCGTGCTGTGAAAGGCGGCGTCCATTTTGTTTCAGTATTTATTTGTCCGCAGTTATTTCTGGGCGAAAACGAAAAATCCCTCCTCGCGCAAATTCCTTTAAAGCCCTACGAACTCCCGCCGCACCTTTTCGAAAAAATCTCGTACCGCGATCGTCCCGACGGACTTGTCGCGATAGCGCATCAGATGAAACGGACCCTTAAAGACATCCATTTCCAGAATAAAATTCCGTTTCTTGTTATTGCAGAGGCGATCGAAAAACCGGGCAATTTAGGTACTATTCTTCGCTCCGCCGACGCCGCAGGAGCCGATGGCGTCATCGTATGCGATCGTTGCACCGATATCTACAACCCCAACGTTGTACGCGCCTCTGTCGGCACGCTCTTCACTCTTCCCGTCGTTGAAGCCACCAGCGCAGAGACGTTTACTTGGCTCCAAAAACACTCCGTGCAAGTGGTTGCGGCTACTCCCGCTGCATCGCTAGAATTTACTGATGCTGACCTATCAGGCCCCCTCGCTATCGCAGTGGGCACTGAACAAATCGGACTTTCCGAAATCTGGATGAAAGCCGCGGACATCCAAATACGGATTCCGATGAACGGCGTTGCCGACTCTCTCAACGTCGCCACCGCGACAACCTTAATTCTGTATGAAGCTCTTAGACAAAGAAAGCATCGTTTTCCTGGATAACCATCTTCTCGCCGTCGATAAGCCAGCGATGGTAGAGACGCAAGGGGAGCTCCTCACTGCTGCCAAGCAATGGATCAAAGACCGGTTTAAAAAACCGGGAGCCGTTTTTCTCGAGCCCATCCACCGTCTCGACAAACCCGCCTGTGGGATCGTCCTCTTTGCACGCACCAGCAAAGCACTCTCACGACTGCAAGAAGAAATGCGTGAAAGGCGCATTAAAAAAACCTACCACGCGATTATCGAGGGCACACTCCCAGCAAAAGAGGGGACATTGCGTCATCATCTGACGCATGGAGAATTTCGTGCGCATGTCGATGCCAAAGGAAAAGAGGCGATTTTGCACTACAGCGTGATCGAGAAAAAAGGAAATAAAACACTGATAGAAATTTCTTTAGAAACAGGCCGCTACCATCAAATTCGGGCGCAACTTGGTGCCATCAAGTGTCCCATACTCGGTGATAAAAAATATGGGAGTCATACTGACTATTCGAGCGGCATTGCCCTTCGCCATGTGTGCATGGAGTTGGAGCATCCTGTGACAAAACAACCTTTATCTCTCAAAATAAAAGGATTTTCGCTATGATGGCACCATGTCTGTGATAGGAATCGAAGAAGAAATAGTGCAAGCTGTCGAAGACACTGTACGCGCTATGGAATTTTTAAGGCGCCCCTCCAGTTTGCAATTCATTCAAGATGCTGCACGCCTTATCTCTGATTGCTTTGCCCGTGGAGGAAAGATTTTAATTGCCGGCAACGGCGGAAGCCTATGCGATGCGATGCACTTTGCCGAAGAGCTCACCGGACAATTTCGTCATAGACGGCCCGCTCTTCCGGCTATTGCCCTATCCGACCCCGGCCATCTGACCTGTGTGAGTAACGATATGGGGTTTGATGAGGTGTTTGCTCGTGCTGTCGAAGCATTGGGGCGCCCAGAAGATGTTTTGGTGGGTCTTACCACCAGCGGAAACTCTCCCAACATCATCAAAGCCGTATCTACCGCCAAATCCAAAGGCATGGCCACCGTTGTTTTCCTGGGTAAAACAGGCGGTGCGCTGAAGGGCGTCTGCGATATCGAGTGGATCGTGGAAGGATTTCCTTACTCCGATCGGATCCAAGAAGCCCACATGGCCGCGATCCACATCATCATCGAAATGATCGAAAAGATCTTGTTCCATGACCTGGGAAAATAGGCTTAAGGAATTACAAAACGGGCCCCTGCGGTTTTTTCTTTGGCTTCTCAGCCTCCTTTATGGTGCCATAATTTTTTTAAGAAATGCTGCCTACGATTTAAAACTTTTCAAAACATATCGTTTATCTGTCCCTGTCATCAGCGTCGGCAATATTGCCGTGGGAGCTATGGGAAAAACCCCCTTGGTCCGCTGGCTTGCCGAAGATATCTCCAAGACGAAAAAAGTCGCCATTTTGTCCCGCGGATATCGCTCGCAAAGCGAACATAATATCCTCCGAGTTACTGCTCTAACACCGGCAACGTTATGCGGGGATGAACCCCTTTGGCTGGCTCAAAAACTGCCCTCCGTGGCCGTTTGGGTGGGAAAAGATCGGGTGAAAACAGGAGAGCAGGCCATTGCTGAAGGAGCCGAGATCATTATCCTCGACGATGGCTTGCAACACCGGCGCCTTTGCCGCGATATTGAAATCATCCTTGTCGGCCCTCCAGAAAAATATTTCTTACCCAGGGGCTGGCTTCGCGATTCTCCCAGACGTTTAAAAAAAGCTGACCTGCTTGCAGGAAGAGAAGGGTTGCAATTTGAGCTCCGCCTTAAAGCCGATCTCCAAGGAAAAAAAGTGGCTCTTTTTTGCGCCATTGGGAGGCCCGAGCGTTTTATCGAGTCCGTTCGTCAGGCCGGCGCTACGATTGTCGCCACCCTTCTAAAAGACGACCATAGATCCTTTATAACTGAGGAACTTCAAAAATTTTCTCTGCAAAATCCAGGGACTCTCCTTGTGTGTACGGAAAAAGATGCCGTGAAAATCCCTTCCGAGGTAAAATCTTCTCTTGGGATCCAAGAGCTCCCCGCGGAAATTTTTATTATTTCCGGCCAAGAAAAATGGAAAAAAATTTATGACCAGCGAATACAAAGTCACCCTTCCTAAGCTCGGCGAAAGTATCGTCAGCGCTAGCATCGTTCAATGGTTCAAAAAAGAGGGCGACACCGTCGCACTCGATGAGCCGCTTTTGGAAGTTTCTACCGACAAAGTCAACAGCGAAATTCCCTCGCCTGTGGCCGGAACCCTCGGCAAAATTTTAGCGACCGTCGGGCAAGAGCTGCAGGTTGGAGATGCGATGGCCGTCATCCATGTTCACGCTGAAGCTGTCCATCTCGCCCCTACTCCCGTTGCAGCGGTAGCGATGCCAACTTGCGAGACCGCAAAAGAAGTTCTCTCACCCGCTCTCCTTCGTCTTGCGCGGGAAGCCGGCGTGGGTATGGAAGAGCTCCAAAAAATCCCCACCTCCGGTGCCGGCGGACGGCTCACCAAGAGGGATTTAGAAATATATCTCAGTCAAAGAGGCCCGGCGCCTGCCGCCTCTAGCTCTGAAGTGGAGCGTGTCAAGATGAGCGGCATGCGCAAAGCCATCGCCGATAACATGGTGAAATCGTTTTACGAAGCTCCTCATGCGAGCCTGGTGACCGAAGTCGATGTCACCGAAGTCATGAAGCTCATCGCCCGAGAAAAAGAAGCCTTCCTCTCGCGCCATAACGCGAAGCTCACGATCACCAGTTTTGTCGCCCGCGCTATCGCAAAAGCACTGCGCGAATATCCTCTCCTCAACTCGTCTCTCGAAGGAGATACGATTGTCATCAAGCGATTTGTGAATTTAGGGATCGCTGTGAGTGTCGATCAAGGTATTATGGTTCCAGTCATTAAAAACTGCCAATCCCTCGATATGCCGTCGCTGGCCCATGCTTTAAATGATCTCTCGCTTAGAGCGCGCACGGGCAAGTTGCAACCTGAAGAGGTCAAAGAGGGAACCATCACGCTGACTAATTTTGGCATCTCTGGTGTTCAGATCGGTATCCCCATTATCCGCTATCCGGAAGTCGCTATCGTGGGCATTGGAGCGATCCATAAGCGGGTTGTGGCCGTCGAAGACGATCTCTTTGGCGTCCGCTCAATGATGCATGTCTCTCTGACGTTTGACCACCGCGTCCTCGATGGAATGTATGGGTGCGGGTTCCTCAATGCCGTTAAAACCCACCTGGAAAACGACATCAATATATAGTAAATATTTTATTACTTCTCATTTTTAACCAAATGTAGTAAAATGATTGCAAATGAAAATCCATCGATTAGATACCGAAGCTTTATATACGTACTTATCTCAAAGTACTGCGCGTATTCAAATTTCTGAGCGTTTTGTGGCAATAGGATGTGCGCTCACGGTGTTCATGCTTATGGGATTACTTGTTGCAATAAGATCTCTTGCAGGAAGGGTCGTGCAAAAACAGCCTTTACCACTGGACCAAAAAACCAAACCAAATGGGCTTGAAGAATCTCCAACACCCGTCCCCTTTTCTGAGACTGCACTATTAGCAGAAGCCTCATATAAAAAAATCGATCAAGTATTTTACGACATAGTACTGAAAGATACGAAAAAACATCTGGATGGGAATACAGCCAGGGAGCTGTTAAAGGATATTACAAACTTTTACCAAACATTTCCCGTCAATAGATCTGATGTGGGGTTAATGTCCATTCGGGCCCAAGTAGAAAACGTGGAAAAAAATCTGAAATGGCTGAGCGAACAAGGGCCTATTCTTTACTCTTATCGAGTTCACAATCTTTCCGGTGATGTTATTCCTATGCCAGATCAGGGGAATTGTTTGTTCGACGCCGTATTTTTTCAGCTTAAATCAACGAGTATCAAAAATGCTCAAGACTTGAGAGCACAAACCGTAGAATGGATGGGAAAAAGCCTATCAGATAAAAAACTCTGCGGGTATATCGACTTGTCTATAGAAGCTTTTAAAGCTGCGAAGAGTAAAGATCTTAAAGAGCAAGAAGAGGTTTTTAAGTTAATGGAAAGAGAAGAGCAGCCTTATGAGCAGTACCGTGAAAAGCATGAGGTTTGGAAAAAAGAAAAAGCTGAATTAGAGAATTTGACATCATATCAGCATTATTTGAAGCTTGTAGCACAAGACAAATTCTTTGGATCTATCACTGAAATTTACGCCATGACCCGGCAGCTGGGTGTTAACATCCACGTGCATAAGGTTTTCGATGGCAAAGCGCTCGAGGCGTATGACGAGGAGTTTTATCTGGACCCTCCCGCTCAAACTACTCTGCATTTGACGCATGAAAATGGGAACCATTTCAACAGTGTCAAAATCTCTAACCAGAATTAGCCTTCAGCAGAAGAAAATCCCATCTTTCCATCAAACGAGTAGAGATTTTCTGTCTTGATAATGTCATAGCCCGATTTGGCAAGATTTTCTACCAGTGGAAAACTTTACTCAATGCATTGAGTAAATTTACTCAATGCATTGAGTGAAAAGATAGTGACTGCTATACTGCAAATATATGCATAAAAGACCTGTTTTTCATCAGCTCATAAAAAGACTTAGAGAGCCAAGAAAGTTTATTCAAACACTTTTAGGCCCAAGGCAGGTGGGTAAAACAACGCTCGCTTTGCAAGCATTGAAAACTCTACGAAAACCCTTCCATTACATTTCAGCTGATTTAGCGACCCTGCAAAATCTTTCCTGGCTCCTCCAACAATGGGAAATAGCGAGAAATAAAGTAAAGTCAGGCAAGGGAACTCTACTTGTAATCGATGAAATTCAGAAAATTCCCCATTGGGCTGAAACTCTTAAATCATTGTGGGATGAAGATACAAAAGATCGAGTCAATCTCTCCGTTCTTCTTCTAGGATCATCACCATGGCTCATGCAACAAGGCCTTTCGGAAAGTCTAGCAGGTCGTTTTGAAATTATACCTATTACCCATTGGTCTCTTGAAGAAATGCAAAAGAATTTTAAGTGGTCGTTGGATAAATACATTTACTTTGGGGGCTATCCAGGAGCAGCAACGCTTGCACATATCAATGATGTAACAAGATGGGCCAATTACATTAACGAATCGCTCATCGAAACTACACTTTCGCGCGACATTTTACTTATGACGCAAGTCAATAAACCAGCGCTGCTGAGAAGGCTTTTTCAGTTGGGGTGCAGTTATTCAGGTCAGATTTTGTCTTTTTCAAAAGTCTTAGGGGAACTTCAAGATGCAGGCAATACGACAACACTCGCGCATTATTTGGAGCTTTTATCTGGCGCCGGCCTTATCTGTGGTATCCAAAAATTTGCTAATCAAAAAGTTAGACAAAAAGGATCGAGTCCGAAGTTTTGCGTTTATAATACGGCTCTCATGAGTGCTCAATGTCCTTTCTCCTATAAGGCTGCGAAAAAGAATCCATCCCATTGGGGGCATCTTGTGGAGTCTGCTGTAGGGGCTTACCTCTTAAATTCCATAAGAGGAACAAATATTGAGCTTTTTTATTGGAGAGAAGGCGACAAAGAGGTTGACTATGTTCTTCGGCATGGAAAATCGATCACTGCAATCGAAGTGAAAAGCACAAAAGAAAAGCTATCTTTATCTGGAATGGATGATTTTGTTAAGCAATTTAAACCCTCAAAAATTCTTCTTGTGGGTCCTGAAGGGATTCCTCTGGAGGAGTTTTTGAAAACGCCCATCCAAAAATTTATCAATTAGCCTTCCGCAGAAGAAAATCCCATCTTCCCGTCAAAAGAATAGAGATTTTCTGTCTTGATAATGTCGTAACCTGACTTGGCAAGATTTTCTAAGAGCTGGGCGATGTCATGTTGTGTGGCATTTCCTTTGTGCATGAAGCGGCACCGATATTGCTCGATGCAGAACGTCTCAGGCTGTCCTTCCGGCCAAATGCGCACACCGCGATTGGAAATCATTTTGAGTTCAAAGGGGGTGGGATTGAGGGAGCAGACTTTCTTCTGAAATGCAGGGGCCTTTTCTTTGCTATAGACAAAGATATCGACGCCGAGGAGTTTGCGATCGGTTTTTGTTTTGAGAGGGGTCTGTAGGGGAGTTACTTTAGTATTGGCTTTATAGATGGGGCATTTCAGTTTTTGTGGTTTGTTGCCTAAATTGTGCGCTACGGCCTCGGCAAATTCTTTGGTGCCGACTTTTGCTTTACTGGTTCCTTCCTGGAAAATGTCGTAGGTGTGAATGCCTTTTTCAAGGGTAGAGAGCCAGGCTTCGTGGATGCGTGTGGCGAGCTCAGCTTCGCCAAGATATGCGAGCATCATGATACTCGCGAGGAGAAGACCGGAAGGATTCACGCTATTTTGCCCCGCGCGGCGGGGTGCCGATCCGTGGATCGCTTCAAACATCGCTCCAAAATCTCCAATATTGGCCGAGCCGGCAAGACCGACTGAGCCGGAGGTTTCAGCGGCGACGTCGGAGAGGATATCGCCATAGAGGTTGGGCATGACGATCACATCGAAGAGCTCGGGAGCGGTGGCGAGTTTGGCGGCGCCGATATCGACGATCCAATGTTCATTTTCGATGTCGGGATATTCTTTGGCGATTTCATCGAAGATTTTGTGGAAAAGTCCATCGGTGAACTTCATAATATTATCTTTAGAAAAGCAGGTCACCTTTTTGCGCCCCTGATGCCGGGCGTATTCGAAGGCGTAGCGAATAATTTTTTCACATCCCGGCCGGGTGATGATTTTGAGGGTGCACATCACATCCGGGGTTTGTTGGTATTCGATGCCGGCGTAGAGGTCTTCTTCGTTCTCACGGACGATGACGACGTCCATTTGGGGGTGCTTTGTTGAGACATAGGGGTGGTAAGAGACGCAGGGACGGACGTTGGCAAAGAGGCCCAGCGTCGTGCGGACGGTCACATTGAGGCTTTTGTACCCGCCACCTTGAGGCGTCGTGATGGGGGCTTTGAGGAAGGCTTTGGTTTTGCGCAGGACGTCCCATGTTTTGGGCTCGATGCCGGTAGGGATTCCGCGCTGGTAAACTTTTTCTCCAATCTCCACTTCGTGGATCTCTAAAGGAGCTCCAGCCTCCTCTAAAATGAAAAGGGTAGCGGCCATAATTTCGGGGCCAATTCCATCGCCGCGGGCTACTGCAATAGGGTGTTTCATAATAAACTCCTTATAATGTATTCTATTCATAATGACTATGATAAAAGAACTTTTTAATGAGCAGCGGCAGCACATAGAGCATTTCTTTGAAGAGGTGCATGTGGAAGATGCCGAAAAAGTCTTTGAGGCGTGCTTGCAAACGAAGGGTCTGCTCATTTTAACGGGCGTAGGAAAAAGCGGACTGATCGCCGAGAAAATCGCGCTCACGCTGATCTCGACTGGTACCAAAGCTCTTTTTCTTCCCGCGACCAATTTTCTCCATGGCGATGTAGGTGTTGTTTCCGAAAGCGATACGATTCTTCTTTTCAGCAAAAGCGGAGAGACAGAAGAACTTCTCGAGTTGATGCCTTCATTTGAGCGTCGCAAAGCCAAAACAATTGCCATTGTCGCAGAAGAAAACAGCCGGCTTGCCAAGGCGTGTGATTTATATGTGGTCCTTCCTGTCGAAAAAGAATTGTGCCCTTTTGATCTGGCTCCCACAACCTCGACAGAAGTTCAGCTCCTTTTTGGGGATGCACTTGCCATCGCGCTCATGAAAGCCAAAGGATTTACACTCGATGAGTACGGAGAGAATCACCCTTCGGGCCTCATCGGCAAAAAAATCTTGCTCAAAGTCGAAGATCTGATGCTCAAAGACGCAGACATTCCTCTATGCCGCATGGAAGACAAGCTTGTCGATCGGCTCCATGAGCTTTCAAGCAAGAAATGCGGTTGCCTTGTCGTTGTGGATGAACACAAGCAGTTTTTGGGGATTTTCACGGATGGGGACCTGCGCCGTGCTCTACAAGCCAAAGGAGCTTCCATTCTCGAATCGAGGGTCGGTGATCTCATGACGCATAGTGCCCTTTTTACACAGCAAGGTGTGCGCGCCGTCGATGCTGTCAAGCTCATGCAAAAGGATCCTAAGAGGTGGATCATGATGCTGCCCGTGCTGGATCAAAAAAAGGTCGTGGGCTTGCTGCGCATGCACGATATCGTGCATGCAGGATTAAGCTAACTATTCTGTTGGCACCTTTCTAAGGATGACAAATAAGACGCTTGAGTCATTTTGAGTCCGCTCATGAATGAATGAAAATTTTTCGATATCGCGTCGAGATCGTTCAAGTCATTCGAACTTATTTGCCAGCTACTAATCATCACATTTGCTGCTTCAATGAGTTTTTTTTGGCTTAAAATGTTATCTCCAAGACCATTAAGATGGACATAATAGTGTTCGTAGAAACTCTCGACTTTTTCTTGAGTTGTGTTGCTTTCAAGAGTGAATTTTGAAAATTCCACCCATTGCGTCGCTAAATTCTGCACATCGGTGGATGCTCTTTGCAGTTCAGTTATAAATGTCGTTGTCATAGTCGCTCCTGTAGTGGTAGGCGAAGCACCATAGCATATAATGAAATATCTAGTAACTAGTGATCAGAGAAAAATGGAAATCTTATTAGTTTTCTCGGCAATGCGAAGAAAGCTGTGCGCTTACTTCGCATGCACGAGAGGTCTTAGTTGAGATTAGCCATCCGAATCGCTATCGATGCCATCTTCAGGTAAAGGAAGGGGATGGAGACGTCCTCGTAATGTCCGTGCCTCAGCGGCCGCTGGAGCTATTTGATTAGCGATTGTGCTCATTTGCTGATTGAACCCGGCGAAATCTGGTTGCGCTTGCTCTAGATGTCTGTTTAGCAAGACCAGACTCGCAATTAACATCGATTTGCAACGCAGTAATTGTGCTTTGTAAGCCTCAATGTCTTGCGCGGCTCCTTGCAAAATTTCTGCTTCTTGGAATTCTCGATCAAGCTTGGTTAGTTGCTGGTTATACAAGTAAAATATTTTCTTGCTTTCAGGGGATGCATTCGCAGGTATATTAATCATTTCAGTTCCCGGATTAAAAGGTTTCAGTGTTCGGTAATAGCATGGCATCTATTATAGCTTAAAAGAATGATTCAGCCAATAAAGTGTTGAAGATTTTCTTAATAACTTAAAATCAAGGAGAAATGTAGCCGCTGATGACGCTTATGGTCAGCAACTTTTAGAAGAGGAAAAGCCCAATCGAGGCGGCCTGTGAGCCACGAGCCGATTTGATACCGAACGCCAGGGCCGATGCCGAGAAGGCTTTGCCACCCATCTAGCTCGGGTATCGAGTTATGATTATAGCCTGTGCCAAAATCAACGAATCCTAGGAAAGTAAGAGAGTCTTTCACGCTCTTTTTCCAGCGCTGCAGAACTTTAATGCCATTCGATCTGGCTTCGACATTAAAACAAAACCCCGTATCGACGTTGACGAGTCTTTCTTGGTAGCCGCGGACAGTATTGTAACCGCCCAGGCCAAATTGTTCTGAAGGAAGGAGGCTGGCCGTGGAGACCTGGGCTCTTCCTTCCATAAATAGGAGCCAATGTGCAAATGAGACATAGTCGTCGAGGCGGACTTGACCATAGAAATAATAGGGAGTCGCGCCTTGTCTTAGTTTTTCATAGTCTTTACGGGATTGATGGGGGATCCAAATACCTGGAGACCAAAAGAGCTCGGTTTGAAATCCGATTTTGTGCATCGGGAATTCGTAGTTGAGGCTGTAGGCTAAAACGAGTTGTGTCAGGTTCACGGTTCCAGACGTCGAGTCGATGGGGATGTCAAAAAAGTCGAGAGCATTGTTGGTTCCCTTGTAATCGAACCCGGCATCGATATTTTGGATGAAAGATGTATAGGTCTTTCCGACGGGGATTTGGTAGCGCAGGCTTCCTTGTCCTGCTTGTCCGTGACTTCTAAAGGGCTCAAAATGGGGGTGAACCGTCGAGTAGCCGCCATAGAGTGTTAAAATGTTGCGCCAAGGAAGAGGGACAACGTAATTGAGCGTATGCGCCTGGAATTTGTGGAAGTCAGTCGAGGTCGTATATTGATAGGTCAAAATCTCATCGACTCCAAAGGCGTTGGCCCAATTGATACCTGCCATCAAGCGGGCGTTGCCGGTGTGGTCGTTGCCCGTATTATCACCGCCGGCATAGATGCGGACGGAGCGGCGATCTTCCGTGATATAACGAATGTCGGTTGTACCGCTGGTTTTACCAGGTGTTAGTACAACATCGGTATGGTGGAAAGGGTTGCGGTTCATCCAGCTGACGTCGCTGAGGATTTGTGTAGAATCGATCGTATCTCCCGGATTTAAGCGGACATATTTTTGGAGAAGCTCCGTAGAAAAATGGCGGTTGCCGATAAATTCGATGTCGCCCACGCGGCTTTCCATCACGACGAGCTGAAGGACGCCGTTCGTCACATCTTGTTCGGGAGCAAGAACCAAGATGACAGGATGATCGTGCTCGCGATAATAAAGAATGATCTCCCGTTTGATAACGGTGAGAGTGTCTTGTGTGACCGCATGCGTGTCTAGATAGATTCTTAAACGGTCTTCAAGACCTTGTGAGCCGCCGGGTACTGCGATGTCACGGAAAGAGATGCCAGACATTTTAGAAGTGTCGGGAATAAAATCATCGTAAGCTCCCAGAAGGACGATGCCTTTAAGCGTGGGGTTGGTTATTTGTGAAGAGCTCATCACAGGCGTTGAATCGGCCATCAAGGCGCCCATCGAAAAAAGGATCATTAATAGGGTTTTCTTTGGCATCAGTAGTCGTTTCTATCCGCTTGGTAATAGTTGATTTTCTTGATCACGACAGGCTCTCTTTGCGCACCCTCAAAATCAAAACTCGATTGGATCGTTTTCTTAGGGATTCCCTGAAGATCAAGAGTAAAAGGAGCTAGCCAGACATAGCCGTCGAATAATTTTAAGTTGTTGGACATCTCTGCCGAGAAAAAAGCGACAGTGTAGAAAAAGCCCTCGGGAAGTTCGGGCTGGACCCCAGGGATAATGTTAATAACCGGTGGTGAGGAAAAAAGGAATGTCGGACTTACTTCCTCTTCTATATCGACGATCACTTCGTCAATAGGCGGTGGCGCTGGCGGAGAGAAAGCTTTATAGACAATGGCTGACTCAAAAGGCTCACCCACAGATAAGACGTCGATGTTGCGAACGCCGCTATATCCTTGGGGGGCGCTATTTTGGATCGATCCTTGGATGTCAGAGGTTTTAAGGCCGATGATATTTACTTCACCGCCGTTGCCGCTTAAGGGGCCGCCTCTGGCGTCAATTTGACCGTAAAATTGTACTTCTTGACCGAATATCGATACGAGACCTCCGCTTCCTCTATATGTAGCTTGAGTATGCAACTTTGCGTCGGGATGAACGTAGACTGTTTCGGCATTGTGCATCAAGGGATCGGTTCCGAGCCGGCCGCCACCGACGTAAATCGATCCATTGCCTCGGGGTGCTGAAACATCGAGTTTGCCGGATACATAAATGTGTTTTCCTAGGACTTGAAGGGTGCCACCCGGAGCCATCAGATCACCGCTGGCTATCGCTGTTCCTTGATCGGCGCATAGCACAATGCGCCCGGCTACATGTTGGAGCTGGTTTGCCTGTGTGAGGCCTGTGTCGTTGATTGCATATCCATAGACATTTCCATCGGCTTTGAGCTCCGCTACGTGGGCCTGAATCGTACCGGCGTTGGATATACCGATTTCCGAGTAGGGACTGTCTGTGGGGATGATCGTGATACGCTCTCTGCCAACAGAGTGAATGATGACCCGTTGCCCCGCAGCGAGACCGACCATTCCTTGAGGGGCCTGTACAGATCCTGTCTTGTCGATGACGTGGCTGATAAATATCGCATCGCCTTCGCTGGCAATCACCTGCCCTTCAATGGAGATCCTTTGTGTGGAGGTTCCTTCAAAAAGTAAGTTACCTTCTAAGAAGTTTTTGTCAGAAAGGCCCAGGGTAGAGGCAAGAAAGGAGGCTGTATCGATCACGCCATCTTTGGAAATAACAATGCCGTGGGGATTGATAAGAAATACTTGACCGTTACTTGTTAGAAGTCCCTCGATGAGACTAGGAGATCCGCCAGTCACTCGGTTGAGAATCGCAGCTGTTTTGCTAGGCAGGGCAAACCGGACTTTTTCGCCGAGGCCAATAGAGAAGTCCCTCCAATGGACGATCGATTTGTCGTTTTGTGCATGGACAGAGAGATCGCCTGCAGCATCGATGGAGACTTGTCCCTGGACTACATGAGGATGGGAGGGCTTCGCAAGTAGAAACGCTGTGCTAAAAACAAGAGCTAAACTCCTAGCGAGCTTCATATTTACCTCTAATTTGGACATAAAACAAAACGGCAAACTTGACAAGAAATTAATTTAATTCGAGGGAGTTTTCTTTTTTTTCAGAAAGCGTTTGCAGAAAATACGACGCCTTTAGTATGTTGGTGGCTTCCTCGCGAAATTATTGTGAGAGAATAGCGACACGAAAGTCGCAAGTTCATTCGACAAGAGTAGAGAAGCAATGTGCAAGCAAAATAATACAAGCTTGTGGGGCTTCTACGACTTTGTTGTAGAAGTACCTGTAAAATTTTTTGAATAAATCCTAGGGCTTAGTCAAAAGCTCTAGGTGTTCAGATTCTTAATTTTTTTTGAGAATTTGATCTTGGTTCAGATTGAATGCTGACAGCGTGGATGAGGCATGCGAGTCGAACGATAGTGAAGGGCAACCTGCACTATAGTGGCGGAAGGGTTAGTAATACATGAACAACTTGCCTCTAACCTGGGGATAACGGCTGGAAACGGCCGCTAATACCGAATGAGGTGGTTTGAGGGTATCCTTAAATCATCAAAGTAGGGGACCGTGAAAGCGGCCTTGCGGGTAGAGAGAGGTTCATGGGATATCAGCTAGTTGGTGTGGTAATGGCGCACCAAGGCTAAGACGTCTAGGCGGATTGAGAGATTGACCGCCAACATTGGGACTGAGATACTGCCCAGACTCCTACGGGAGGCTGCAGTCGAGGATCTTTCGCAATGGGCGCAAGCCTGACGAAGCGACGCTGTGTG
>JAFEGJ010000004.1 GCA_018240015.1 Verrucomicrobiota bacterium
AGATTTAGGCCTCATTATCATCGACGAAGAGCAACGGTTTGGCGTTCGTTCCAAAGAACACCTCAAAGCCCTCAAGACCGGTGTTGATTGTCTTACACTCACGGCCACTCCGATTCCACGCACTCTTTATCTCTCTCTTTTGGGCGCTCGTGAAATCTCGCTCATCAACACTCCACCTCAAGACCGCCTACCGATTAAAACGATCCTCGTAGAACGCGATCCGAATGTCGTAGGTAATGCGATGCTCCGCGAACTTTCCCGCGATGGGCAAGTTTATTTCATCCACAACCGCGTCGAGTCGATCTTCACCGTCTCTGATGAAATCAAAAAACTCATCCCTCAAGCTAAAGTCGTCACAGGCCACGGACAGATGACCGGCGATGAGCTCGACACCGTTTTCTATGCCTTTAAAAACGGCGAAGCCGATGTACTCGTGGCGACAACCATTGTCGAAAACGGGATCGATATACCGAACGCTAACACCATTCTGATCGATCGCGCGGACCAGTTTGGACTCTCAGATCTCTACCAACTCCGCGGCCGTGTCGGACGGTGGAACCGCCCCGCCTACGCCTACTTCCTCTACGCCAAAGGCAAACTCCTCCCCGAAATTTCTCGCAGACGCCTCCACGCTCTCCTAGAAACTTCCGGATATGGCGGCGGCATGAAGATCGCCATGCGCGATCTTGAAATCCGCGGCGCCGGTGATATCCTAGGCACCCAGCAATCAGGCCAAATTGCCGCGATCGGGTTTCATCTCTACTGCAAACTTCTCAAACGGACCATCGAAGCCCTCAAAAAGCAAACCGCTCCGTCGTTTACCGAAACGAAAATGGAATTTTCATTCGATGCACGCCTTCCCGATATGTATATCAACGAAACATCCCTTCGCCTCGAAATCTACCACCGCCTCGGAGAAGCGCTCACCCTTGCCGACGTCGATGCACTCCTCGAAGAAATCCAAGACCGTTTTGGTCCGTACCCACCGCAAGTGCTCTGGCTTTACCATCTCACGCGCGTGCGCGTGCTAGCTGCGCAGCATAAGATTTCTTTCTTGAAATTCCATCCGTCTTCGTTGGAACTGGAAATTGCCAAGGGCAAAGAACCGATGCGAAAAACATTTCCTCTCCCCAAAATCCTCAAACCGGAAGAGGTGGAGAAAGAGTTCACGAAAATTTTAACAGAGCTTTCTTCGACAAAAATAAGTTTGCGATAAATACACCTATAAATTAAACTTGTTTACAGGTCCCCCATGGTGACCCCATGGGGAAGCTACGGGCTCCGGCCCGTAGCACGTTTTTTTTAGGAACATTGTGCAGCATCGTCAACGTGTCATCTCATTCATTGACGGGTTAAATTTATATCACGCAATAGCTATCCTCAATCGACCAGAGCTAAAGTGGACAGATCTGCGAGCTCTCTCAAAAGTCTTTATTAAATCGTATTCCGAAGAGCTCACCAAAGTATTCTATTTTTCTGCTTATGCAGATCACGTCCCCATAATTACCCAACAAAGTCAGCAAGCTTACATTCTAGCCCTAAAGCTACGAGCCGTAACGCCTATTTTGGGACATTTTAAAAAGAAAACTCGAATTTGTCCTTCCTGTACCCATAAATGGTTTGGCCATGAAGAAAAAGAAACCGATGTGAATATTGCTTTATTTTTGCTGGATTTAGCTTACCAAGATGCTTTTGACCGTGCGCTTGTTATTTCCAATGACTCTGACCTAGCGCCTGCGATACGTATGGTTCGTCAGAGATTTCCACAAAAAAGAATCACGACAGTCTCTCCTCATTATTATCATAGTATTGAACTTATCAATGCGTCTTCTGATAAAACTAAAATTCGAATTGAACATCTTGAACGCTGTTGTCTTCCCCCGGTAGTTGCTGACCCTTCAGGTCTGGTATCTGTATCTAGGCCGCATGAATATCTGCCCAATTCTCGAACATACGCAACGATTAAATAACTATTTTACATTCTTGACTTGAACCGCTCTATCTGCCATCCTTAATCTCTTTTGTAAAAGGAATAATATGGCTCAAGTTAGCACCAACGAATTCCGTAGCGGTTTAAAAGTCGAAGTCGAAGGCGAACCCTACACCATTATCTCGAATGAATTCATCAAGCCGGGAAAAGGACAGCCGTTCAACCGCGTCAAACTCAAGCATCTGATGACAGATCGAACCATCGAACGCACGTTCAAATCGGGCGAGCGTCTCGAGCTGGCCGATGTTATGGAAACCAAGTACCGCCTTCTCTATACCGATGCTGACAATGCAAACTTCATGGATGATAATTCTTTTGAGCAGATCGCGGTGGCTCTCAAAGTCGTCGGCGATATCAAACAATGGCTCATGGATGAAGTTATCTATTCGATCATCTTTTACAAAGGACAGCCCATCGAAGTTGTTCCTCCCACGTTCATGGAAATGACGATTACAGAATCTGCTCCGGGTCTGCGCGGCGATACTTCTGGCCGCGTGCTCAAACCCGCCACAACGGAAACCGGCGCCAAAGTGCAAGTTCCCCTCTTTGTCAACGAGGGAGATAAAATCAAAGTCGACACAAGGACAGGTGAATACGTCTCCCGCGTCTGAAAAACTCAAAGTTCTGCGCGACCGTGCGAGCATGTTCACGGCCGTGCGTGATTTTTTTGAAAAACGCGGCGTCCTCGAAGTCGATGTTCCCGTTCTCGGTAAAGGGGCTCCAATCGATACCCATATCGACGTGATGGCCATTCCTCTGCAAGGAGGCGAGCGCGGCTTTTTGCACACCTCTCCTGAATATGCGATGAAACGGCTGCTGTCTCTAGGCGCTGGCGACATTTACCAAATGAGTCACGTCTTTCGCGATGGTGAAATCGGCCACCTCCACAACCCGGAATTCACCATGGTCGAGTGGTACCGCGTGGGGATGACATTTCCTCAGCTGATCGACGAGACCATCGCTTTTATTCGTCTTTTTCTGGGAGACACACCTCTTTACACGTATACTTACCGCAGCGCAGTCATCGAATTTGCTGGCGTCGATTATGTCACAGCAACAACGCAAGATCTCATTGCTGCTGCCGAAAAACACGGGACGCATCTGCCTGCTGATGCCCCTCGCTGGGACCGTGATACCATCCTTCAATACCTCATGGGCTTTGTCGTCGAACCCAAACTCCAAGGCCTCTGTGTGATCCGCGATTTTCCTGCAACGCAATCGGCCCTCGCACAGACCACCGTCCGTGACCATGAGCCCATCGCGGAGCGTTTCGAAGTCTATTTTAAAGGAACGGAGCTCGCGAATGGTTTCCATGAACTAACTGATCCGATCGAACAAAGAAGGCGATTTCATCTCGCCAATTCTCAGAGACAAGAGATGGGAAAAACGACACTTCCTTTAGATGAGCAATTTTTAAATGCTTTAGAACGAGGACTTCCCGACTGTTGCGGCGTCGCTGTCGGTTTTGATCGTCTGATGCTTCTGCGCCATGACAAGAAATCTCTTGAAGATGTCCTCCCTTTTTCTTGGAAGACCATTTAAAAAACTTGCATAATCCTATAGCGATCAATAAGATAAACAATAGCGTTTAGTTTTAGTTACTATTGTGTTAATATCTTTGCATAAACAAAAGGATTTTAACATGATTCCACAACATCCTATTATGAGAGATGATATTTTTAAAGGAGCTTGCTTTTTAATGCGTCTTGCAGAAATGCGCGATGAAGAATTCAAACAAAACTGCCAAAGCGATTACAACAAAACATCAAAACCCGACGAATATCCTTCTTGGGAAGCCTACTATAGAGCATTGTCTGCGCCGACAGAATCCGGCGGTCAGTCGAGCAATTCGTAATATCGACGGGCGATAAATATTTCGCCCTGTGTCAATATAATCCGGAAAGCAATGAATCAAATCAGAGATAACTATTTAGAACCATCGAAGATAACGATATACTGTGCTGCATCTGCGACCTTAGCTAGCTCATCAGAAATGTTGTCAACATTTTGTAAAATGTCACTGATTTGTTTGTGGTGAACCTTGTCGAATAATCCATCACTTAAAATGAGCTTATCTCCTTTTTCTAAACGCTGAACAGTGAACTCCGGCTCGCACGTCATCGAGGGTCTATAAATCCGACAACCGATAGCGCGGCTTATGGATAAAGCAGGATGCTGTTTAGATTGCTTGGAGGGCTTGACCTCTCTCTGCTGTGTAGCTGCGGTGTCAAAATTTAGGCGCAATTCTTCTGGTGCCCGAGCTTCTTCTGTAGGCTGGTACCAGTCACAAATCGGAGACAGTGGGATAGCTTTACTCTCAAATCGACTTTCCGTCTTTGGCCCAGGATTGTCTATCCTTGACTCCATCAACATTTGAAAAGCACTATTTGAAGAAACTGGCTTTGATGCCTGAATTATGACATTGCGGTAAAGAAATGCCTCTTGTGGTCCAACTGTACAAGTGTAAACAAGCCCTTTTGTTTTATCAACGTAACTCACCACCATTGTGGCACCCTTACCATCCCAATTTTTATTGCCCTCAACTTCTCTTTGGATCCGGGATACTACATGCGCCAATGCATCGGGAGGATAGGAATGATTTTTGATTTCCTCTTTAAAATATTTATAAAAATGCTTGTTAGCATATACAGCTACCTCGCAATCCTTTATGTAACCAAAATTGCCAGCGAGGATATAGTCATTTTTCATTTTTACGAATTGGAGTGATGGCTTCGGATCCTTCGAAGATGAAATACTAGTCCATTGAAGCCCGGGTGACGAACCAGCCTCTTCAACGCTGGTGGTTTTCAGAAACATCTCAGTATCGCTTTTATATGATGCAGCTTTATTAGTATTGACATCGAAAGAGCTGGAACTATTACCAATACTTTGTTGGCTCAAAGCAAAATAGCGCCCGCGCAATTTGTCTACTTTAGTGTAGTGATCGTCATAGGCCTTGCTCGAAGCCGCAGACATTTTTTGTTTCCACTCTTCTTCACTGCGCTGAGGTGGAGACCATGTTTCACCCAAAGGTTTGGATCTAAAGTAGCGCACAACAACTAATAGCGCAGCAAGGACTGAGACCCCCATAAGAGCAAAGCGATAGTCATATAGAAGAGAGGTCACTCGGTTTTGCAGAGGACGAGCTTCGTACATCTGATGCAAATGGACCTTTGCAATATCCCAATAATGTTGGGCGCGCTCAGTTAAAGAGCGACTCATGGGCGATAATGAAAATTCTTGCAGACGTTTGGTCGCTCCACTCCAATAAAAACGACCTACCGATAACGCATCATGAACAAAGCTAGTTTTACTCATAATTTTCTGATTTTAGACGACCAGTTTGAAAAATTGGGGATTTAAAATCAATCAATGATTGTGCAAAGTTGACTAAGTTAGCGTATCCATCCCTGGACAATTGGATAACGCCTTCCTACCCGGAAGGCTTTTTTGCTTACCCGGATTGCGGGTGGCGCTTGCCGCCGCTTATATTCTGCGCGGTGGATACGTTTGATAACATCGGTGACGAGTTCTAGGGAGAGGCTGCGCTTTTTGGCGATCTCTTCGGCGGATAAGAAATCTTCGACGTAATCGTGAATAACGGCATCGAGCTGTTCATAAGGCGGGAGCGTGTCGATATCTTTTTGATCGGGTTTGAGCTCGGCCGAGGGGGGTTTTTCAATGGTCTCTTTAGGAATGAGACCGCGGTGGCGATTGATCCAGCGCGAGAGGGCAAACACCTGCACCTTGGTCACATCGGCGATGACGGCAAGACCGCCGGCCATATCGCCATAGAGTGTGCAATAGCCCATCGCCATTTCACTTTTATTTCCGGTGCTAAGAACGAGATATCCATGTTTGTTCGAAAGGGCCATGAGGAGCATGCCGCGTATGCGGGCTTGGAGATTTTCTTCGGTGGTGTCGAATGGCTTTTTTTGGAAATGCGGCTCGAGAACTTTAAGATAGTCTTTAAAAACCTGCTCGATCGAAATGAGATCAAATGCGATGCCTAAATTTTTGGCGAGCACCTCGGCGTCGGTGACGCTGCCCTTCGAGCTAAAGCGCGAAGGCATGCCCACACCGTAGACATTTTCTTTCCCGAGCGCATCGACGGCGACGCAAGCCACGAGAGCGGAGTCGATGCCCCCGGAGAGTCCGATCACCGCTTTTTTAAAACCTTGCTTATAAAAATAATCGCGCGTTCCCAAAACGAGGGCTTGATAGAGATCTTGCAAATGATCGAATTTGGCAGGAGTTGCGGGAAGCTTTTCTGTATCGACGAGCATGCCATCTTCAACAAAGCCCTTTGCTAAATGGGCCAGTTCGCTACTCCCGTTCACACACATGCTATATCCATCGAAGACGAGCTCGTCGTTGCCACCGACTTGGCAACAGAATATGAGAGGACATTTCAAAGTCTTTGTCGTTTTTTGGCAGACTTTGAGGCGCAGCGCCGGCTTTTCATAGGCGTAGGGAGAGGCATTGATGTTGATGAGTAGATCGGGCTTGAGATGGAGGAGATCGGCGACGGGATCGCAAGGATACTGTGTGTATCCTACGTACCCTGCGTGCTGCCAGATATCTTCGCAGATGAGGACAGCAACTGTTTTCCCTTTCCACTCCCAGACTTTGAGCATCTTGCCCGGCTCAAAATACCTTCTCTCATCAAAGACATCGTAGGTCGGAAGCAGCCACTTGTCATGGAACCCCACCACCTTCCCATTTTGAAGGATCGCTGCGCTGTTGAAGAGGGGTTTTTCACCAGAGGTGGTGTTTTTGCGCACGAGGCCGATGACGACCATGAGACCCTTTGTTTCAGGGGCAATCTCTTGGAGCGTCTTTTCCGACGTCTGCACGAACGTTTCGTGGTAAACAAGATCTTCAGGAGGGTACCCGCAGATAGCCATCTCGGGACACACGACGATATCAGCCCCTTCCTTCCGAGCACGATCGATCGACATTAAAATCTTTTGTTTGTTTCCGGAAAAATCCCCAATAGTGGGGTCGAGTTGGGCAACAAAAACCTTCATACGCTATAATGGTTGTTTATGACACAGAAAACTCTAAAAATCCATACAGAAAACATTCTTCCGATTATCAAAAAGTGGCTCTACAGCGAAAAAGACATCTTTGTTCGCGAGCTAGTCTCCAACTCCTGCGATGCGCTTCGCAAACTCCAAATCCTGGGCAAACTCGACGATCCGCGCATCGATATCACGATCGATAAAAATGCGAAAACGATCACTTTTGCAGATAGCGGCATCGGCATGACCGCCGATGAAGTCGAAAAATACATCGCACAAATTGCCTTCTCGGGCGCTGAAGAGTTTGTGGCGAAATACCAAGCAAAAGACTCGATCATCGGACACTTTGGACTCGGATTTTATTCGGCCTATATGGTCTCTTCTAGCGTTACATTGGATACCTTATCGCATGAAGACGGCGCCGAGGCAGCCCTCTGGACGTGCGATGGCTCGTCCACTTACTCGCTCGAAAAGGGAAGTCGGACCACGCGCGGCACGACCATTACACTGCATGTGAGCGAAGAAGAGTACTTGGAAGATTTCCACCTACGCTCGATTTTGAAAAAATACTGCGCGTTTCTTCCTTATCCCATCTACTTCAATGGCACGCGCATCAACCAAGAAGAGCCTCTTTGGCTCAAAAATCCCTCCGAGTGCACCGATAAGGAGTATCTCGATTTTTATCATACGCTCTATCCGATGGAGTCGGATCCCATTTTTTGGATCCACCTCAGCGTCGATTACCCTTTTCATCTACAAGGGATTCTCTATTTCCCGAAAATCTCTCGACGCTTCGAATGGGGAAAATCGAGCATCCAGCTCTTTTGCAGTCGCGTCTTTGTCTCTGATAATTGCAAAGATTTACTGCCCGACTTTCTCACTTGCCTGCGCGGCGCCCTCGATAGTCCCGATATTCCTCTCAACGTCTCGCGCAGCACGCTCCAAATGGATCGCACGGTGCGGCAACTCGCCACTCACATCACCAAAAAAGTCGCCGACCGCCTCTCAACTCTTTATCAAAACGAGAAAGAAAAATTTTTGGCTGCCTGGTCCGATATTGAAATCGTCATCAAGCTAGGGCTTTTACAAGACGAAAAATTCTATGAGCGCGCCAAAGATTTCCTCGTTTGGAAAACGGTGAGCGGCTCTTGGATCCTTCTCTCCGACCAAAAGAAGGTCTTTTACACGGCCGACCCGCATGCGCCGATTTTGGAACTCTTCAAAGATAAAGAAGTCATCATTGCCTCCACTCCTGTCGACTCAGCCGTTATGAACTTCTTGGAGCACAAGCTTTCTATGCAGTTCCAACGCGTCGATGGCGCCCTGGATGACAACATCCTCGACAGCGCCCGGGAAAAAACCCTTCTCGATGCCGAAGGAAAAACCGAAAGCGCTCGCATCGCTGATTATTTCCGCAGCGTTCTTTCTTGCCCTGTGGAAGCGAAAAGCCTAGCCTCGGATGCACTTCCTGCTTTCCTCATGCTCGAAGAAAAAAGCCGGCGTCTGCGCGAGCAGCTCGCTCTCTATGAAAAAGAGCTGCCGGTCGCAAAACAAACCTTTGTGGTCAATACCAACTCCCCGCTCATCAACAAGCTGGTTGCTTTAAAAGATAAAAAACCGGTGCTCGCCGAGCAGATCGCCAAACATCTCTATGATCTCTCGTTGATGTCGCAAAAAGAACTCGAAGGGGCCGAGCTCCCTAAATTTGCGCAGCGCTCGAGCCAGCTTATCGAAACGCTTCTTTCAGCGGAGTGAAAAGGTCACCGGAGGTTCGATCGGCGTACCGCTGCTTGTAAATGATGCGACCGTGCACGTACTTTGTGATACCGTGACAGAGTAACATCCATTGATCGATTCTGCATGGGCGATGTAAGGAATATTCTTTTTATATTTGCGCGGCGGAACTCCCCAGCTCCCATCGCCAAAATAGACGATGCCCTTATCGTCTACTTTGCCCTCTTTTAACGGAAACGTCCGTTTATAGCAGTGATTGTGGTGCTCAAATACCAATTGCACACCATTTTGCTCAAATAGCGGCACCCACCATTTACGGATCTTTTTTGTGGTGTCGGCATTTTCGGAATAATATGAAGGGTAAGCCGCCACGTGATAAACCGGGATTTTCCATGCTGATTTCGCACTAAGAGCTGATTTAAGCCACTCCGACTGCTCGCCTTTCACAGGCCATGTGTGATTTGTATCAAGCAAAATGAGCCGTAAATACCGGTTCACATCTAAAGTTCTATAGGCTTTTCCTGCCATAGGAAAAGCAAAAAGCTCATAGAACATCAGCGGAGATTTCGCAGGATCGACAAGTCCATGCGGAACATCGTGATTGCCCACGAGAGGAACCATGGGAATGAGACACCCATCTTTCGTGCGCATCGTTTTTTTCCATTCCACGAAAAATTTTTGCCATCGGTCGATTTCCCACCATTTTCCGCGTGTGATTCTATTTTCAATGGTGTAAGCAATATCTCCACCGATAACGACAAAGTCGGGATTTTTCTTGGCGATCGCCACATTCATTTCATGAAAAAGACTTCCCAGCTGATACGCATCCCCTCCCACCACAAAATGGACCTGCTCTTTGCCGCCTCTCGGAAGCGTTTTAAAGCGATACACTTCCATCTCCTCTCCAATGCGAAAGAGGTATTCGGTATTGGGCGCAAGACCCTCTAACTGCACCTTTCTCACCCAGGTCTCTGTTCCTGTTACTTCATGGGCATTTCCAGCAACGGGGCGCCAATTAGCCTCTCCCTTCTGCTGTAATAAGAGGGCTGTCTCCCCCTCTCCCTTATCGGTATGCCAGGAGATCACCATGGTCGTCGCTGGATCGCTGACCCAAGTTAAATAGAGAACGTCGGGGTCTTTGGCCCCCAAAAAGGCGCAGCAGAACACTAACAAAATGAGACACTTACGCAACATACTCACTTTCTTTATTCTACAGAATGAGATTCAATGCGCAAGATGAAACGTAAGCAACTCATAATCAGATGTTTATTTAATAATTGATACTATATACAAAATATTATAAAATAGATGCAAATTATTGATAAAACAGCAATTATGGAAACAACAAATAGAATAAAGCCATTATCTTCTCTTTCCTATGTTGATAGGAACGGTTCGGAATTAAAGGTGTGCGACAAGCACGTCCGATCGGTTTCTAACGATGAAAACTTCAACCATGCTCTGGAAAAACTGCACAAATACATGGGCATCACACCCGGCACGGATTATCAGATATCCTTAACGCAGCGCTACGTGCGGATGACAGCGCTCGATTCACGGGGGAAAATTATTGCAGAGGTCACGTTTAATAAAGATGAAAAAGAAACCTGGACTGATAAGAAAGGCAAGATTGATATTAAAGCAACTCGTCAAGGAAAAGCCACTCAATACATCAATTTGATTTACGAGCGCATTAAACAGCAAGCAGAAGAATGTCGAAATCATCCTTCAGAGAAATCGAAAAAAAATAGAAATCATGATAATAAATCTTTAGCCACTCGTTCTTCGGATTCTAAAGGAGTGCGAATTCAAAAAGTATCGGATGATGAAGATGATTCGGAAGAAGAATTAAAAAAAGAAAAATCTACGCCTTCAGTAAACCAAAAAACAGATGCCAAAAAAACAAGCGCAAAATCTAAAAAGAAAACTTCAGACACACAAGAAGAAGATCTCTTAGCAACAAAACCTCTTCCCTCTAGAAGAGAAGAAGAAGAGAAACAAGAGATTAAAGATGCTCAAACAAGGCCTGCCATTGGAAAAGCTACTAATAAACCGAGCGCTAATTTTTCTGAAAATATACTATCTCTTTTTCAACCCAAAAAAGTACAAACCCCGATGCCACCCCCCCAAACTTCATCAAAAAGTTTGGATGATATAGATGAGGAAACTCCCAAACCCTCAACTAAAGAGACTGAGAAAACAAAGCAAACCAATTCCAATACATTACAAGACAATGAATTCGTGGACATCCCTGAGGGATGGGACGATTTCCCACTCAATTCGACCAATAGAAATTCTTCTTATACTTATGAATCTTCCAGCAGCACTTCGGACGAGACAGAGAGACCCTCGAAAAAAACCGATCTCGAAGAAAGCAGCAGCTCATCCAACGATGCAAAAAAACAGGTTGAATCAAAACAAGACACTTCGTTTCTTGAGTCCTTTAATCGAGGACTAGATTTAAACTCCAACCATAGTCAAACGTAACTTAAGCAGACGACCGTCTCCACGTGCGCTGTTTGAGGAAACATATCAAACGGCTGCACTTGCTCTACTCGATATCCATTATCACATAGAATCCGTAAGTCACGCGCGAGTGTCGCAGGGTCGCATGAAATATAAATAATGCGTTTGGGTTTTAGATTTGCTAAGCGCAGGAGAAAGTCCTTATCACACCCTTTGCGAGGAGGATTGAGTACAGCGACATCGAGAGGCGGAACATCTAATTTTTCAGCGGCCATCGCATGGAATGTGACGTTGTGGATGTTATTTCTTCGGGCATTTTCTTTTGCGTCTTCGATCGCAACAGATGCATATTCAACGCCGATCACATGACCTGCTTTTTGCGCCAAGAGAAGCGTTAGGGTTCCTACCCCACAATAGGCGTCGAGAACTGTTTCCGCGCCATTTAAAGCGGCAAATTCAAGGGCTTTTTGGTAGAGCCGCTCAGCTTGAGGTGGATTGACTTGAAAAAAGGAAGCAGGAGAGACTTTAAAGGTAAGGCCGCAGAGAGTTTCTTCGATATAATTTTGTCCCGCCAGGAGATGGAAATTTTTGCTGAGAATCGTATTTGTAGGATCTGGTTGGATATTTTGGACGATACCTTTGATTTCGGGCACTAGCTTTAAGATTTGTTCGCCAAGGCTTGTGAGTAACTGAGATGAGGATGTGACGAGGATCACGAGAACTTGATTCGTATGGACCGCGGTCTTGATGAGGACATGGCGAAGATCGGTGGTGATAAGAGGTTGAAGAGCTTGAAAGACTTTTTCGCCAAGATCGCAGTGAATGTAACATCTCTCGATTTCTACCAAGTTATGGGAATCTTTGGCGTAGAGGCCGAGTTTTCCTCGGGGAGAAACCGGCAGCTGGATTTTATTGCGATAGGCTAGAGGCTGGGGCGAAGGAAGGCAAGGGGCCACCTCCACGCTTAACTTGCCAATGCGTGTGAGCGCATCAAAGACGCGGGTTTGTTTGGCGAGGAGTTGCTGGGGATAAGACAGATGCATGAGCTGGCATCCGCCACATTTTCCAAAGAGAGGACAAAGAGGTTTTACACGGTGAGGAGAAGAACTTAAAACTTGGAGGAGCCTTGCTCTTCCATAGGTTTTGCGCTTCTCGGTGATTTCGACTTGAACGTTTTCAGAAGGAAGGGCTCCCTCCACGAATAGAGTAAAGCCCTCCAAAGATCCCACGCCTTCGCCATCTATGCCAAGGCGCTGGATATCAATGTTAGTTTGCGGTGGCTGCTTCAACCGTTTTAGAATCTTCTTCGGTGCCGGGTTGAACGTCGGTGATAGCTGCTTTGAGCATCTCAATTTTCGAGCCATCGACCATTTTCAAAATAACGCTATTGTCTTGCACGCGAACAACAGTTCCAATAATGCCCATCGCTGTAGCGCGGTCGCCTTTTTTCAGGCTGTTTCGCGTTGTTTCTAAAGCTTTACGGCGCTTTTGCTCGGGACGATAGAGGATGAAGTAGAAGAAAAGCACGGCAATACCAATCATCATGAGCGTTTGGTAGAGGTTGCTTTGCGGTGCAGCAGCGGCTGCGGCAGGAGCATCCTCAGCAAAGAGGAGCGTACCGATAAGGCTGCTCGCGAGACAGAGACCTAAAATCATTTTTTTCATAAAAACCTTCCTTTAAAATATCCCCCATTTTGCCTGAAATCACCAGCTGTTGCAAGAGAAAAGGGTGGATGTTAATTTTTAATTTTACTGAAGGAGACACTAAATAACTGCTTTGTTTGGAGGCAATAGGGATTTTTGAAGAGATTTTGGAGTCCCCGAAGATGCCCCTATGCGTAGCTGCATAGGGGCGATGAGGGGAATACAAAAGATCTCAAAAAGCCCATTGACACCGGCAAATGAGTTATTCAGTGTCTCCTTAAGGCTACTATGTTTTCGATGTGATGCGTATGGGGAAATTGATCGACGGGTTGAACTGCATCGACCGTGTAGTCTGAGAGGGCTGCAATATTCTGAGCCTGAGTGGTCGGATTACAAGCGATATAAATTATTTGAGACGGTCGCAGGGCTTGGAGGCCCGCTAAGGCAGCCGCATCGAGGCCGGGCCGAGGAGGATCGACGATGACAAGGTCGGGCTTTGGGAGAGAAGAAATGAGCTGGCCCACGTCGCCTCTTTGGATAGAAAAATTGGAAATTCCGTTGATTTCGGCGTTTTCTTTGGCGTCAAAGACGGCGTAGGGGTTGAGTTCGATGCCGCTGACGTGGGCAACATGGGATGCGAAGGTGAGGCCGATGGTCGCGGTTCCGCAGTAGAGATCGAGGACTTGCATCGAAGAGGATGGCGCGGCCAGGTGTAGGGCAGCCGCATAGAGCTTTTCGGCTTGAAGTGTGTTGGGCTGAAAAAAAGAGCTAGGACTGATTTTAAACCGCAGCGTTTGACCTTCGATGTGGAGGTGCTCTTCGATGTGGGTGGGGCCGCTCAGGTGCATTTCAAAAAACTGCGTCGGCTGCTTAGGGATACACTGCTGAATGCGCAAAAAGAGACTGATACTGGGATCCCCCACCGCGGCAACAAAACTGTCTATTTGAGGTTTTGTGAGGGCAAATCGGGGGTCGCCCGACACGGTCAGCATGACCATTTTTTGCCCCGTATGGCGCCCTTCCCTTATTGTCAACGTGCGCAGTGTGCCGGTGCCATGGTGAAAGTGATACGCTGCTTGATCTGTATTTTCCCACCAGCGGCGCACAGTGGCGAGCATGTCAGAAAACCACGGGGGTGAAATCAGGCACTCGTGGAGGTGAAAAACTTTGCCTCTGCTTTTTCGCATGACAAGCCCTAAGAACTTTTCTCCGGCTTTATTTTGCGAAAAAGAAAACTCCATCTTATTGCGATAATGCCAAGGATCATCACAAGGGATGATGGGCAAAGCAGAGGGAAATAACGTTTGGATGGCCGCTTGTTTTTGGGCTAGTTGCTCTTGGTAAGGAAGATTTTGAAGGGTGCATCCTCCGCAAGAAGGGAAATGACTACATTGAGGCATTGAAACAGCTTATCAGCGACGCTTTTTCTCGGCCATCATCGATTCTTTGCGATAGAGCTTGGCGAGCTTGGCGAGTTTAATCGTACCGGTGCGCACGCGCTGGGCCGCCGATTTGTTGCCTTTAAGATCGGCGCGATCGAGATTGACTTGGATATCGCCAAGTAATTTTTTGAGTTGAGCAATCGTCGTTTTGAGCGCCATTACCTTTCCCATACGAATTTAAAGAATTTTTTGACAAATATTTTTTTTAATTGTTAATGGAGGCAAGAAATTCCCCTTCTGCTATAATCACTTTCGTTGATCCCGTGTCTGGTTTCCTGGAGTGTCGATCGTGTGTCTTCGCCAAGGGAAGAGTCCGAGTCAACTATTTTTAACCTTTGGAGAAGATATGAATAATAAATTGTATGTAGGGAGCCTTCCTTACAGCACATCCGAGCAAGAGCTTCAAGAGCTGTTTGCTCAATTTGGCGAGATCACATCGGTCCGCATCATCATGGACAAATTCACAGGCCAATCAAAAGGCTTTGGATTCGTTGAGATGGCAAATGCCGATGAGGCTCAAAATGCGATCGCCCAACTCAACGGCACGGAGTTCGGTGGACGTACTCTCGTCGTTAACGTAGCTCGCCCTCCTCAAGAGCGTGAGCGCGGCGGCGGCGGAAGAGAGCGTGGCGGAAGAGACCGCGAACATCGCCATTCCCGTCATCACGGTTAATTTTTAACCTGATGCCTATAACCCATGCAATGCAAATTGCATGGGTTTTTTTTATCCCCCATTTATTTTGAGTTCAGGATACAAAGAAGATTGCTTTTCTTTCTCCATCTGAATCTTCACTAAAACGAGATAATCCCTGTAAGGCGAATCTTGACTTTGATCGGAGACTTTTTTCCAGAGATCTTGCTCAGGAAGAGCCGACGGTGCCTGGAATTGGTACTGCGATGTCGCGGACTTGATCGAGACAACTTTGGAAAGATCGTTGCCTTCAATGAACCTTGCATAGGCTTTTGAAAAGAGAGCATCCATTCCATCGAAAAGGGGGCGTACATAATGAAGCTCGTCCTGATCGATGCGCGCTATTTCTGCATCCTTCCAGTGATCGAGTTGTTGTTTGTTGCCATCGTAGTACATTTTGATAGGAATAAGAGCAATTTCATAAAGAGCTTTATATTCTCCAATCTTCCGATTCCTCTCAGCTTCTAAAGCTGGCAAGGGAGGATCTCCGGCTTTATGCTGGAGGGCTTTGCGTTCATAGTCAGCGGTAATCTCCGCCACTTTAAATTCAAAAGCCATTTTAAAAGGCGCTTTTGCGAGCTCATAGCGTTGCTGGTTTTCCCGGACTAAACGGTCATAATGCGAGCGTGCATCAGATCTGAGACCGTTGTACCATTCTTTGATGTTGAGAATTTTGGATTCCATCCTTTCATACTCGGCGCTGAAGACTTGAGAGGGCACATCATCGAAAACATAACTCCACGCCTCTTGAGAAAGAGGATTGTTGTGAATAAATCGCAAAGCAAACTTCCCCTTGGCGATATCCGGAAGATCGCGAGCCTTATCGAGTTCTTTTCTCATGCTTTTGAAACTCTCACGGTAGAGATAATCGAGCTCTTGCGGGTGGAGAAGTCCACGGCTTTTGTAAGTTTGATAGTACTGACCCTTCATGTTAAAGCGCATGGCACTAAAAAATCCGACACCGAAGGCTTCTTGCCTTTGCTGCGCCACGACATTGGCAGGAATGACTTTCCATTTAGCCACTTCATCATTTGCTTGATCCCATCTATTCCATGCGCGCGCGAAAAATCCACCTTCTATGACGAGAGCAGCAAGAAAGCCAAGCCCCGGCCAAAGTTGATCTGTATGCTGCACACCAACGACTGCCGTTGCGATCATTGCAACTCCGATGGCCGCGGTCCAAAAAATCATCTTCACAACTTTGCTTTGCCAAAACCCGACGTGTTTTTGCCGGTCTTCGGGAGTATTTTGCTCGACGTGAACTGCCCCATCGACGAGCACATGCTCACGATTGCCAATGCTTTCTACGAAGACAATCCGTTTGGCAATGTCGTTTGTTTTGACTTCTTGCTGCACAACTTTGGGATCTTTGTGGTAGGGAGGAAGAACTAAAGACGAATCAAAAATGTAATCTTTTTCATAGGAATTCTCCAATATACTGCTGTCAACTTCGCTGCCAATTGAACCTACGTCTGCCATAGGGACTCCTTTGTTTTGAAGGAAGAGATTAAAGATTTTAAGCTTTATCTAATAGCTTTTTTTCCAGACCTTGGCTCGACCTTTTCCCAAAGAGGTCAATAGACCCTTGTTTTGGAGCGCAGCTAAGTGGTACCTCACAGAACGCTCAGAATAATAGGGAGAGACATGTTTGAAAATATCGCGAAAGGCTAGGGCTTTACCTTCTTCAAAAAGGTTTAAAAGCGCCATTTCATGATCGAGCAGAGCTTCGGGAGATTGAAGAACCCCTTCATCAATGAAGGGGATTCTTCGAGGATTTAAGGAATTGACCAACTCAGGCCCGCCTAACCCACCCCTAAAGGGATGGGATTGCGGCGTGGCAGATCGTTCACGAAAATGCATTCTCACATAAGGAAAAAAAGTTACCCGCAGAGTAGGTCCTAGCTCTTCCCATTTTGGTTCAGGATAGCCACAGGCCTGGCACTCTTCGATTATTCTTTTGTAGCCGCTTCCCCATTGCTCCATGATGTGAAGTTCGCGAAAAACACGCGTGAGAACGCGATTGCGCATATGACTCACACCCGCTTTAAAATCGCCCAGCGTATATCCGAAAGGAAAGATTCCAGGACTTTGGATCTCCAAGCGATCCTCAAAAATTGCCACTTGGATAGGCGCTGCGCCGATAGAATAATCGGCATGCACTAAAGCATTAATGAGAACTTCGCGCACGGCAAGAGGTGGATATTGAGGAATGTCCCTTCTTTGGATTGAGGTAAACTCTGCATGCAGTTGCGAGTTGCGCGCAATAAATTTAGGCACCTGAAGAACTGCCTCTAAAATGGTCCCCTCGATGTCCATGCGATCGATGAAATGCGCTTTATTATTACCCTGAAAACGCGCGCAAGCCACACGCGCCTGAGGAACCCAGCGCTCGCGTGCCTCTAGTTTACCGAGTAAAATCAAACCACCTAAAGTGGGAACTAATCGATTTCCCACTGAGGCAAGAACCCCGAGAGTTTGAAGTTTTGAATCATCGACCTTCTTTTTAAAATTGCGAGAAAAAATCTCAAGATCTAAGTCAGATTTGGATAAATCAGGAACAGGTTGTTGGTCGTACGAGACATTCACTAAGGATCGTTGCATTTCAGCAATCAGTTCAGGGCCAGCAGGGCGACTGGTAGAACCTATCCGAATATAAACGCCCCGGGGAAAACCCTCACTTTTGACATAGAAAGGACCTTTAAAATACGCAACTCTGATGATTAGAAAATTTTTGTCGCCCATAGTTGCGATTTCAATATCGGGCCGCATAGAAGGGTAAATGCTATCAGCAATGGCGCTTGCTAAGGCTTCCTCCGCTTTAAACACATCGTTCACTCCAATAAATTTGCCAGGAGACTCCTGGCCAATCACAAGAATGCCTCCGGCTGTGTTAGCAAAAGCAACCACAGTTTTAATTATTGGACCCATGGAGGAGATATCGCGCTTAAATTCTAACGTTTTGGATTCTGGAGAGAGAAGTAGTTCTGGAATATCCATAATGAACTTATCCTACACGAATCCTGCAAAATCCTGCAACTATCGTTGCAGGATTTTGCAGATTTTCATGCAAACATCAATTCAAATTAAATATCCTAGTCTTTATCATTTTCATGAAACCTTTATTTAAGGAGGCCAAAATGGATCCCATTCAAGCTCGAGTTATATTTGTAAATGGCATCAACCATTCTGTAGCTGAGGCTATGGATATATGCCAACGCCTTTCTTCAGAAAATGGAGGCATTGATATCGAATTAAATTATAACGGTTGCGATGGCGAAGGTCTCATTGTTGAACATAATAAAACCCATGCTAAAAAAAGCATCGAAGAACTCACCCTTAAAATCCGTAACTATGTGTCCCAAAAAATGGAGCTTTGCATCATTGGCCATAGCATGGGATGCGAAATCACATTATGCGCACTGGAGGACTGTCGAATTCCCAAAGAGTTACTTCAAAAATACGTCTATATTTATATATACGGTGGAATAGTTAAAATCCCAAGAGCGATGGGAAAAGAAGTTGTCAATTATCTTGCCCAAAGTCGAGAGAATATTACAGAAAATTTACACACGCAAGATGCCTGGGCTTTCATGGGTGGCGTAATCAATAACACTTTTCGATCGAATAGAGAAGGTTGGGCAACTGACAGCGATCCTAAAAAATTCGATTGTCAAATTATTTACCCCGATTATATGACTCCTTGCAATCTTCATAATTTTGCAAAATCATATTTACCTTTTGCCATGGGCAAACTTCGATGTTTTAAGCAAAATAGAAGTTTCAAATCTTGGAACAAAAACAACGATACAGTTGTCGAAATCTCCAAATCGAATTGCTGCGTAAAGACAACTGCTCATCTTGTAGAACGTGCTTCTGGTGCAACTTTTGGCGTTGGATTTTATCTAACAGTTGGTAGTATCTTTTTCCCTCCTTTAGCTTCTGTAGGTATTCCGCTTATGGGTTACTCTGGTGCAGTAAACTTAGGTGCAAATGGAGTGCAATACATGCAGGGCGAATCCTAAACGGCTTGCTACGCGGCATTTTTTCCCTATAGGAAAGAACCTCAGCACCCCAGCATGAAGGCGCATTTCTTATCCTAGATCAACGCAATAATTGCTTCTTTCGAGGAAAATTAAGCCTAAAGGAGCAAAAATATGTTTTTAAAAATCTTAAGAATACTCTACGGAGCAGCGCTTATCACCTTTGGGCTCAATGGCTTTTTCGGCTTCCTCCCCATCCCGGAAAAGCAAGGATTTGCCTTAGAGTTCATGACGACATTGCACCATGCGGGTTACGTTTTCCCGGCCGTAGCGTCTATCATGCTTCTATCGGGGACTTTGCTTCTGCTCAATAGAGCCACCCTTTTGGGGCTATTTCTCATGCTTCCCGTTAGCTTTAATATATTTTTCTTCCACCTTTTGCACGATAGGGCCGCTCTTGTAGTCGCTTGGTTATTATTTGCCCTCAACATGTTCCACATTTTTAGGCACAAACAGACACTTAAACTACTTTTAAAAGGAGAAAACATCCAATGAAATGGTCCAAATATGTAATAACGTTTTGCAACATCATAACGATTATCCTGCCGACGATCATGGACTTCAATGCAACACACATGACAAATCCTCTTTGGCCTCCGCATGCGAGGTTTCATTGGTCGATCCAATGGTACTCGATTACGATACTAAATATTCTCGCTCTCTATTTGCTTTGGGGGAAATATAAAGAGAAGGGCTCAAGGCTCTCCTTTATCATAGCCGGACTCGCACCGATTTTATTTTGGGGAAGTTTCTTTCCGAGTCTTCTGATGCCGGGAACCAATGCATGGCCCGATGGGGTTGAACATTTTAGAGCGGTGCCGCCTAACGTTTATATCGCAGGCCTCATTACGATTCTTTGCGTGGCTGCTGTTTGGAGGTTAACGTTGAGCTCGGATGCGAGAAAGAGACTCGGGAGTAATGCCTAAATAAGAAGCGATTTTGTATTGGGGTACACGCTGACTAACGCTGGGAAAGTCGCTTAAGAATTGTCGATACCGCTCTTCGGCTGAGTACTTAAGAAGCTCCATTTCTTTTTGCTCTTTGCGATAGAACAGCTGTTCGGCCATTTTCTTGGAAAAACGGAGCCAGTAAATGTCTTCGTTTAAGAGAGGAAGCACATCGGATCGTTTCCATTGCCATACATGACATTGCTCGAGTGCTTCGATCCAAATCTCCGACGGTTTTTGCAGCGTCAAGCTGGTATAAGCTGTGCAAAAAGGGTTGATCGAGTCGACGGCAAAATCTTTGGTGATGTCTTGTCCTTCGTGCAGAAAAAAATAACGAAATAGTCCCTTATGGATAAAAAGTAACGAATCACAAATTTTCCCTTCTTTGACAAAGAGCTCTTCCTTGGGGAAGTCCATTGGACGCGCCTTTGCTGCAAAAGAATTAATGTGTTCTTGGGGCATGTCGGGAACGATTTTCTGAATGAATGTTTGCAGACGCAAAAGTTCTTCAGGAAATTTAGACATAAACAGAATGTATCATGAATGTAAAAAAAAGCCTGGCGACGACCTACTCTACCACACTCTTGAGTGCAGTACCATCGGCGAAGAAGGTCTTGACTTCTGAGTTCGGGATGGGATCAGGTATGTCCCCTTCTCTATGGTCACCAGGCAAAACTATTTTATTTAAGCGAAACACAATGCATCTTTCAGAGATGCACTACTAAATTGAAATGGCGCCTGAAAAGTGTTCATAAAAACACGCGGCGCTTTCTTCACCAAAGCTTTTGGATGAAGAAAAATAAGATTAAGTCAATGAACCTATTAGTATTGGTTAGCTCAGCACATTACTGTGCGTACACACCCAACCTATCAACCCGGTCATCTTCCGGAGGTTTCATTGGGATACCTTATCTTGAGGGAGGCTTGGCGTTTAGATGCTTTCAACGCTTATCCTTTCCGAACATAGCTACCCGGCGATGCACTTGGCAGTACAACCGGAACACCATCGGTCCGTCCACTTCGGTCCTCTCGTACTAGAAGCAGCTCCTCTCAGGTATCCTACGCCCACAACAGATAGGGACCAAACTGTCTCACGACGTTTTGAACCCA
>JAFEGJ010000005.1 GCA_018240015.1 Verrucomicrobiota bacterium
GGTTTTAAAATCGCTCATGCGCACGATGACGGGATCGGGGTAGCGCGCAGCGGCGATGCGAGCGATCCCAAGACCCAGGAGCTGGACAAAATAGTCTTTGCGATCGGTGTAGCCCTTCGTGAGCTTCTCGATGAGACGTCTTTCTTTTTTGTCTTTGACTTGGTCAAAATGGACGAGGGCCATCGGATGGATCTGAATAATGTTGTTGATGATGAACTCCATGCGCGCAAGGCCAATGCCGCTGCAGGGGAGCCTCCAAAATCGAAAAGCTTCTTCAGGGCTGGAGATATTGAGCATGAGAGGGACGGAAGGTGTTGGAAGAGCTTCTAGTGAAATCTCCGCTGCTTCAAAGCGGAGCTTTCCTTCGTAAATGGTGCCTTGCTCTCCTTCACTGCAACAGAGGGTGATCTCTTGATCTGTTTTGAGAAGGTGTGTAGCTGTGGCTGTTCCCACAATGGCTGGAACACCGAGCTCGCGGCTGACGATAGCGGCGTGGGAGGTGCGGCCTCCGAGATCGGTGATGATGCCCGCAGCTTTCTTCATGATGGGCACCCAGTCGGGGGACGTTACGCGTGTCACCAAAATTGATCCCGGCTGGAACTCTTCGATGTGTTCAGGAGATGCTATGACTTGGACTTTGCCTGCGGCAATCATGTCCCCAATGGCCAGGCCATGGAGGAGGGGCTTTCCTTTTTCTTTGAGGACGTAATTTTTATATTCACCGCGGTGTTTGAGGGAATGGACAGTTTCAGGGCGGGCTTGGACTAGATAGAGCTCGTCTGTGATTCCGTCTTTGGCCCATTCGATGTCCATGGGCCGCCCGTAATGATTTTCGATAATGATGGACCACTTAGCAAGCTGAATAATATCGGCATCGGATAGCGCAAACGAGGCTTGCTGTTTGCGCGGAGTGTTCACATTTTTGGTCTCAGAGTTGTGGTAGATGAGTTTTTGTTCTTTTTTTCCGAGCTTTTTTCCGATGATCGATAGGGTGGGCTTGAACACGACATATTCATCGGGGTTAATGGACCCTTGAACGACATTTTCCCCCAGACCCCAGGCGGCATTGATCACGACCGTGCGCGGAAAGCCGCTATCGGGATCGAGGGTGAAAATCACGCCGGAGCTTCCTTTGTCGGAGCGCACCATCTTTTGCACGCCGATGGAGAGAGCCACTTTCATGGGCTCAAAATTTTTGGCGGCGCGGTAGGCGATGGCGCGGTCTTTGAAAAGCGAGGCATAGCATTTGCGGCAGGCATCGAGTAGAGCGCCTGGCCCTCGCACGTGGAGAAACGTCTCTTGCTGACCTGCAAAACTAGCGTCCGGCAAATCTTCAGCTGTCGCACTGCTGCGCACAGCGACATCGGCATTTTTGCCAAGCTTCTTATACGCCGCTGTGATCTCTTGGGCGAGAGCCGGTGGAAACTCTGCTTGCAAAAACCACTCCCGGATCGTTTTACCGTCTTTTTCCTCAGCGATTTTTTCTTTTAAATGGTTGTGCTCCAGAAACGCCCAGTAGGCCTCGGCGGTGGTAGCGAAGCCATCGGGGACTCTTATCCCTTGGCTTTTGAGGGTTGAGATCATTTCGCCGAGCGATGCGTTTTTACCGCCGACAATGGGAACATCATTTTTTGAAAGGGTCTCAAAAGGACGAATGTAATGCATAAATCTTTCTATATATTGTGTTTTTTTCGGTCGCAATCTTAAAATGCTGCCCCATGATTCTATCCTTACCTCGAGAATTGCAGTTTGAGATTATTACACATTTCAAATCTTCGAAAGACTTTTTAACTTTTGGTCAGGTGTGTAGAGACTGGCGACTGCTTCAATCTGATAAGCTATTTTGGAAAATTGCAGCAAGGGCTTTGAAAATCGATATTGTGCCATTGAAAGACATTAGGGCGCAGGTGCTTAAATTCCATCACCGCACGGCCGAAAGGGTGTTTAGCATCATGTCATGCAAAACTCCCTATCTTCATCTGATTTTGAACGAACGGATTTTCTCTGAATACTTTCTCTTTTTGGGGAGGCTTCCAAGACGAGAATTAACCCATTTTCTCAAGAATTTTCACCAGATTTTTCAGATGACTCAAGGGAAAGATTTGCGCCGGCGCATGATCCAAGATTTGCAAAGCAGCACAAAGCCCCAGCTGATTTATCGATTACGTCTGTCTGACTTAAGGGCGCTTTTTTATAGAAATTTGTCTATTTCTTTACCAGGCCCCCTTGAAGTTCGTGTCATGGACCTCAACCTAGAAAATCGCAGGTTTGTTCAGAACATTTTGGAGGAGCAAGGACAGGTTAGCTTTGACTCGGTAATTTCCCTTTTGAACCAGCCACTGCATTCCCTCCAACAGAGCATTTCCACTATCAGCTTCGGCGAAGTGAAAAAATACGATTCTGCCGCTCATGCCATCACCATCGATTTTCCGCAGGGTATGTGCTTGAGCACAAGATTTAACGATATGAGTATGGCATTTTCAGATTTGAAAAGGCGGGTAAGTACACGCGCATTTCATATTGCACCTTTTCAGAACTTGTACGTATTTGATTGGAGTAATGAGTTAAATGCTTTTTTCCATCACCGGATAAGCCATTCTTTGCCTAATCCTCATTTTGATCTCTTACCACTCGTGCTAGATTTTTTCACTCGGCATCTATTGAAATTAAACCTCCATGGAAACGTTTGGGTCAGCTATGAGCCATGGTTTAACAGGATTCTGCTTTGTAGCGAGGCTTTTATTAGTGTCTCAAAACTTCCAATCGAATCCGAGTGATAGCCCCATCACGCTGATTGAGCCGGGGTGCGTTGGAATTTGTCTGTTTTGCGTGAAGGGCGTTAAGTGATTTTGGCCTGGAAAGAAATGCTCTTCCCACATGAGGTGACTTTCAAAGTTGTCTATTTTCCAAGCAATTCCTAGGGCAAAATCGAGGAGGAAAGCAGCCTGTGAAAACACGTCATGCAACCGCAGAAATGAAAAGCCGCTGCCTTCTTTCCTCTCCGCTTGGTGCACGTAAAATTCTCCATAGGTAATGGAGGCGGTGCTCTTGCCCACAAGAAACCAATGTTTACCCACATTCCAATTGGCATGCAGGCCAGCTTCGGGCCCCACACCCCAAAACTTGTTTTTCGAGTGCATGTTATCAACGCCTTCTGGAAATAGTGAGCCTCCGGCATACCGTACGAAGAACTTTTCTCTCAGCGATGCAAACCGCAGCCCCAAGTGAGGTTGAAGATTCAAATGTTCGGAGACCATCCATTTTTTTTCTAAATCGAGATCGACGATCCCTAAATGCAGACGCCAGTGGACTTTGGACTCGGTTACAAAATCTTCCGGCACTTGGGGCGCATTGGACCAAATCGGTGTCAGATGGCCCTGCGTTTGCGTATCATGCTGAGTGGGGAGACATGTCCAAACAAGCGAGGCTTTCCAATCATCATGGGCAAAATCTTCTGCCAGCCCCAAGCGAAAACCCCAACCCCATTTCATGGCGGGGTTTTTGACGTGGCTTCCTTCGATTACATAAGGCACGCCATCTTCCGAAGGGATAAAGTAAAGAGCATCAAGGAGAAGGTGCATCAGACCTTCTATATCAGATCGTTCTTTTGCGCAAAATCTTTAGCTAATCACAGGCAATAACCCCATCGACGAGAGCATCAAGTATTAAGTGCATCGAGTTGTCTTTGGTATTCTTCGAGTTCGAGTCGCCATTTCCATGTAATGTCAGAAGAAAAGTTAAGCGGATCGGGATTGTAGAGAGGATTGCTTTTAAGATGGGGATTTTCTTTTATGGCATCACCAGCAAGTGTGATAGCCTCATTAATTAATCTTATTCTTTCATCGAGAGAAGTTAAGTAGTTTGCTGCCTCATGTAGATGTGTCGCTTGATGCAGGAGTAGCTCTCCTTTTCTATCCATGTGTAGCTGAACTTCGCCCGCAAATTGTACGGCCGCTTGAATATGCCTTTTTGCCACTTTATTGGCTCTTTCATCACTTTTAGGAAGAAAATTATGCTTCCATTGTTTGAGATAGGCCATTTTACCGCTGAGATTTGCACATGAACCTTCTTGTAGTTCGATGAGGCGATAGATGGTCATAGCGTGCTTGAGTAGCTTCATAAGGCGTTTATTTTCACTTTCTGCCATGGCTGTATTACCGGTGCGAAGTAATAGAAAAGATCTTTGCGTGCACCTGGCAGCGGCTTCAAAAGCAGAAACAGAATCCTGCAGTTTTTTAGTTCTCGAGTATATTTGAGCAGCTGTTTCCCATAGCTGCGATCCTTTTTGGTATTTAGCTGGAGGATGAAGGCGATCGAGAATAGAATCTGTAATTTCTTCAGGATTAGGAGTAATGGTTTTTGCTCCTCTTACAAGCCACGCGAGTTGTTTATCCTGGTTGATCGCTAGTTGCGCTGCTTTTTCACACGCTAAGGCCTCTTGCAGAACAGAATCGGCGATAAGAGAATCCAGCGATGGGTAGAGGGCGCCTACCTGGCTGGCAACCTCACGCGCCTTTCGAAATAAAATAGCTTGGCATTCAGGATTGCTAGCGCTTTTAGCTTCATCAAAATAAGACTGAGCAATGGGAGAAAAATCTTGGGAGTTGTAACAGGTAACACAAACGAAAGGGTAGTGTTTCCGTTCTGCCTCTGTTTTTTGTTTAGCTTCCCAAACAGCCTTTTCTTCTGGTTTTTTTTCTATGGTGTCGGTGCTACCTGTGAGAAGGTAGGAAGAAATTTGTTGAGCGGTGATTAAAGAAACTGGCATGATTTTCCTCCTTAAAATTTCAGGAGGAGTTTCCGCAAGAAGGGTATTTTTTGCAATTGTAAAAATTTACCACTTTGCCAGTGGCGGCATCGAACATAAAATTGCCTCAGGATTGCCGCCGGACATAAATCCAAACTTCGTTCCTCGGTCATAGACAAGATTAAATTCGGCATAATGCGCCCGGAGCTCGAGTTGTTTGTCTTTATCCTGACGAGAAAAGGGCATTGCAATGCGACGACGATAGATGGGCATGATGGTGTCTAAAAAACTAGTTCCCAGCGCTTTCCACATGGCGAGATCTTTTTCGAAATCCTCCGTATGGTAGTGATCAAAAAAAATGCCGCCGACGCCGCGCTCTTTTTTCCAATGCGGAATGTAAAAATATTCCCGAGCCTGCGCCGAAAATTGCGCATAGAGATCCTTGCCAAATGGCTCCAGGGTTTTTTCTGCAACACTATGGAAATGACGCGTGTCTTCTTCATACGGAAATCCCATCGGAGTCAGGTCGTATCCTCCACCGAGCCACGCTTCTTTTTCCGTTTCCAAGTACCGAAAGTTCATATGAACCGTAGGAGCATGGGGATTTTGCATGTGAGTGATGAGACTAACTCCCGTCGCAAAAAAAGGACCCTTCGCATCTTGCATGGGAAAGACTTTTCCGGAGATGCCTGACCAGTTCACAGCCGCTTTTTCAAAGACTTCGCCTCGCAGAACGGCCATCTCGCCGCCGCCTTCGCCGTGGTATTTCCAGGGTTTTCTCTCGAACCTCGCATACGGCTCGACGGATTCAAAAGTGGCTATGATTTTTTCTCTGAGCTCTTTTAGAAATTGAACAATTTCTTCCCGCTGAGACATACTCCCATCTTATGAAAATCGCCATTTTAGGGGGAGGGATTTCCGGTCTTGCTGCAGCATACTATTTGCAAGGCCACGACGTAACCATTTTTGAAAAATCTTCTCGCGTGGGCGGGTGGCTCTCAACCGATACATCGACCGGTTTTTTGTTCGAAAGAGGTCCTCGTACATTTAAAACATCCAAATGTCCTGGACTACTCGATCTCATAGAAGATTTAGGGCTCATGGAAGAAGTGATTTTTTGCGAGCGCAAAAATTTGCGGCGGTATTTGTTTATCAACGGGAAATTACGCCGCATGCCCGCGTGGACACCTGCCCTTCTGAAAGAACTTCTCTTTGAATGGAAAGTCCCTCCCTCCTATGAGGATGAGACGATCTATGATTTTGCCTGCAGGCGTTTTGGTAGAACGGCGGCATGGCACATGTTTGATCCGATGACGCTGGGCATCCATGCTGGCGACATGCATACTCTGTCCATGAAAGCGTGTTTCCCCTCCCTAAAGCAGCTCGAGGAAGAGTATGGATCGCTGACAAAAGGCATGCTGAAGAAACCTAAATTTTTAGGGCCGCCCTTCATCGCTCTGAAAAACGGGATGCAATCTCTCGTCGATGCTTTAGAAGAGCGCCTGCCCAGTACCATGCTAAATACCGAAGTGAAGGAGCTAAGGTTTGAGCCGGACAGAGTAATATTAGACACATCGCGCGGTCCGTTTGAGGCCGACTTTGTTATCAGTGCGCTGCCTTGTCATGTATTGGGACGACTTCTCTTTCCTGAACTTCTGCAGATCGAAATGAAAGGCTGTACACTCGTTCATCTCGCCTATACTCGGGAGCTTGCTCCCAAGAGAGGATTTGGATACATCGTCTCATCTTTAGAAAACCATCCACTGCTCGGTGTGATCTTTGACTCGATGGCTTTTCCTCAACATAATCGCCATCCCGAAGAGACTCGCCTGACTGCTTTTGTACGAGGAAGTGTCCAGGATGTTTTGTCGGGACTACGAGATCATCTAGGGATTACAGATGAACCTGCCGCCACCCTCGTAACACAGGTGGATAATGCCTTTCCTCAGATGACCATCGGACACGAAGCAAGAATACAAAAGATCGTAAATCAATATCCGCGTTTAAAAATCACCGGCAATTTTCTCTACGGTGTAGGTGTGAGCGATTGCATCACCGCAGCTAAGTCGGCGGTAGAAAATCTTCTCAGCGTTGTTCCCAACTGATCGAGATCGTCGGGCGTGTGCTGCGCGTTAATCGTCAGAGACAGCTCTTTTTCAGAGGGGCGCCCGAGCAAAATATCTGCGTCCAAAAACATTTTCCATAAGGTATGAGCATCTTCCGGATTTTTAAATCGGAGGTTGATCATCGGAAGAAGAGAGGGGTGGGGCTTGAGGCCTTGAGACACAAACTCTTTGCTGAGCCATGATGCGTGTTTGAAAATCAGCTCTCTTTCTTGGTCCATGTCGGGCAGCGTGAGCAAAATTGCATCGAGAGCGCCGAGCATGGAAGCCGAGATAGGCATTTTTGGCAGAGGCTGCGTCGATGCAACAAACGAAGCGCTGCATCCACCACCTTGCGTCATCGAGGCAAAAATAAAATCGTATCCCTTTTGCTTCGCAGATCTTCCCAGGCCCCTTTCTCCTAAAACGCCAAAAGTCCACGACTCATCGATGCAAACAGAGCCTTTGGGTGCGATGTTTTTGCCAAGCGCATCGATCCATGTCGTTTTCTCAGGAATTATGGAGCGCGCGACTTCGGCGCTCGGATAAAAAGAGGCATGGGGTATCCCTAAAAGATGGGCGAGTTTTTCTTCGAGTTGCGCTTGGGATTCTAAAAAAAGAGGGGAAGAGGGAAGTCCCGTGCCGAATTTGAGCGTGTAGCGAATAGCGCTTTTTTTTACTTCGGGATGATGGGCCAGTCCGAGGAAATCGTGCGATGCAAAATCGAGCACCTTTTTTCCTCGATATTGAACATACGGACCATCCAAAGGTACGATTATCTCCATGGGTCACCTCGGAGGGGCATTATAAAGAAATGGAAATATTTATTTAAAGGAATAAATATTAGAGCAACGAAAGGGCTTTGCAACCCTTTCGTTGGATGATTATTTATCTTTATCTACTTTTTGTTTCTTAGGATCTGGTTCAATTTTGTCAGACGAATTTGTGGGAATTGTATTGACCTGAGAAGGGAAGCTGGTTAAACCGCCTGGAATAAGAGTTTTCATGCTCGAAAGCATAGAGAATGTCAGTTCTTTACCCATATAAAGAACATTAGCAATACCAGAGGGTGTTAAAAGAGAAAAACTTTTTGTGATCAGATTAATAGCTTTTTGAGATAAAGAAGAGTTTTTAATGTCATTGCGGATGCCTTGTATTTTTACTTGTAAATCGATAAGACGTTTCGCGGCAACCTGCGAGATGATGTTAACCTGAGCAGCAGAGTAACTATTGTCAATGAGGGTAACTAATAGCTTCTTTATTGCGCCTGCTTTTTGTTTTTCATCTTTAAATCCTTGTACTAATGCCGCACACCCTTTGTACCATTCTTCATTTCTTTGGATTTCTTCAATTTTAACTTCTTTGACATCTTGCTGAGCATTAACAGGCGCCGATGTGTTCGAAGAGGGGTTTGAAAGTTTTGAGGCGGTTTGATCAGATGTTAAATAGTATGTCACACCGCCGATGATAGCAGCTGGAACACCTCCTATTAGATAAAAAGTCGCAGCGCCGATAGTAGGCGTGAGCTGATTAATAATGTCGCTAATTTGGTTTACCGTACCGATTACAGCTTCTTCTCCTTGTAATTCAACTTGGAGTTTCGATAAAATATCTGTAGCTTTTTCAATTTCTTCCTTGAGCTTTGAGCATTGTTCTTTTGAGATTTGGAACTGTGCTGTAATTTCTTCGTATTTTCGTTTGGCAAAATTAATGGATTCTAATTTCGAATCAATAAAAAAATCTTCGCGTATTTCTTCAATTAAGTTGAGATTCTCTTGGCTAAGAGATTTTAGATCGTATCTTTCATGGCCTAGATTAATAGAAAAATTTGTGGTTGACTTTAGTGTCGAAGCGTTTGTAGTAGCCATAAATTCTCCTTTTGGTAGGTCCACACTTTATTGTGTGGAAGGCCTTAATTTTATCTTATCAAAAAATTTAAGCAATCAATATTTTATCGAACAAGGAGAGGATGCGTCGCATCCTGAATGGAATCCCCAAATCCATATCCCAGCTTTTTAAGAGCATGGGTATGCGGATCTTGGGGCTCGAGAACGTAGCGGCTGCGCAGAGGAACGTAAACGATGAGTAAAAAAGCCTGGTCGGGATTCTGGAAAAGAGCCGGCCACGGAACCAAAAGATCGGGTGAGAGAAAAAGAGCGCTACCAACACTGCGAGGAGTCATCAGGGGTGGATGAGCATCGGGGGTTAATCGAACAAGTAACCCGCCGACAATCGGCTGAAAGCAGCTAATTTGTTGCAGTGTATAAGCTTCTTTGAGGGGGGAGTTCGTCGGCTGCAGTGTACGCAAATACTGATCGAACGCGATGCGGAGTTGTTTGGCGTTGAAGAGTTCTGCGGCGAGCTGTGCCGCAGGACGGCTGAGGGACAAATTCGGGTAATCGCGCCACATATCGCGGCCGGCGGAAAAAATTTCATCTGGCGTTCGAGATCCAATCATTTTTTTGAGGCGTGTTTCGACAAGGCGATCCAAAAGTTCTTTGGCGCTAGTGCACGTTTCCGAGGAAAAAACTTCCTCGAACTCAATATATTTATTTTTCGAGTAGAAGAACTGGTGGTCTTTTGTCAGTGTAAATGGCACAACAAGTCATTCCAATTGGGATTACAGCCCTACATTATACCACTATTGCGTCAAACGTCAAATAATGTAAAATCGCCCTATGGAAAAGTTATGGGAAGACACTTCGGGTGTCGAAGAAAAAATCAAATATACGTTCAAAGACAAGAAATTACTCGTACTCGCCTTCATCCACCGCTCCTTTTACAACGAGAACAGAGAGCTTGTCCCGGGTCACAATGAGCGATTAGAATTTTTAGGTGACTCTGTTCTCGGGCTCATGATCTCCGACTACCTCTATAAGCACCTTCCTACCGAGGCGGAAGGGGAGCTATCTCACTTGCGCGCGCATCTCGTCGAAGCGACTTCTTGTGTCCGGTATCTTCATAAATTGGATCTGGAGCCTTTTGTTCTCCTAGGACGTGGAGAGCAGGTCAATGTCGGAAAAGGACGGGAGACGATTCTGGCCGATCTTTTTGAAGCCCTCATCGGTGCTATTTATCTCGATAGCGATTTAGAGACCGTGACGAAGTTTTTTTGGAAACATTTTGAAAAAGATGTGAAAGCGATGCTCAAAACCCCCTCACGCAATTGGAAGGCAGAGCTCCAAGATTACTCGCAGCGGAAATTCCAAAGGCCGCCCCACTACGTGGTACAAAAAGAAGAAGGGCCTGATCACAATAAGGTTTTCTATGTCGTGGCATTGCTGGACGGCGAAGAAATGGGCGCGGGGTCGGGCTCGACGAAGAAACAAGCAGAGCAAGCAGCTGCCGAAGATGCGCTAAGGAAGATGGAACATGGCTAAAGTGAAAACAACCTGGAGTTGCCAAGATTGCGGCCACCGGCAAGCGAAGTGGACCGGAAGCTGCTCCATGTGCAATCAGTGGAACACGTTCGTTGAAGAAGTTGAAGTGACAACGAGTAAGCGGTTCGAAAGTACGGTGCGGGAGCCTGCCAAGCCGATCCCCGTCAAAGAAGTCTCCTCTGATGCGTTTCGGCGCATCTCGACAAAGATGGGCGAGGTCGACCGGCTCCTCGGCGGCGGTCTCGTGGCGGGAAGTCTTTCCCTCCTCGGCGGCGATCCTGGGATCGGCAAGTCGACGCTCATGCTCCAGATTTCGGAGGCGCTCGCTGCGCAAGGGCTCATCGTCCTCTATGTCTGCGGCGAAGAATCGGTCGAGCAAACATCGCTTCGTGCCCAGCGTCTGGGCGTGACAGCCGACAATCTACTCCTCTTTAGCGAAACCAATTTCTCGAACATCAAAGCACAGATCGATCGTCTCAAACCCGACATTCTCATCATCGACTCCATTCAAATCATGTACAAGAGTGAACTTCCTTCGGCTCCCGGATCTGTCTCCCAGGTGCGCGAGCTCGCCACCGAGTTCATGCACCTCTCGAAAGGCCTGGGCATCTCGACATTCCTCATCGGCCACGTCACAAAGTCCGGCGAGATCGCCGGACCTAAAGTGCTCGAGCACATCGTCGATGTCGTTCTCGACTTCGAAGGCGATCGCCAGCATGGATATCGCCTGCTTCGCGCTGTGAAAAACCGTTTTGGGCCCACCGATGACATCGCGCTTTTCCAAATGGACACAGCGGGTCTTAAAGAAGTCGAAAACCCCTCCGAAGCCTTCTTGCAAGAGCGCAAAAAAGAGATCCCTGGATCGGTGATCATTCCCACAATCGAAGGGACGCGCTCAATCCTCATCGAAGTGCAAGCCCTTGCTGCAGCTTCTTCTTTTGCCACTTCTTCCCGCAAATCGACCGGACTCGATCAAAATCGCCTCGCGCTTCTCCTCGCCGTCTTAGAAAAGCGGATGGGCTACGCGCTGCACCATACGGATGTTTTTGTTTCTGTCGCTGGCGGCATGAAAATCGTCGAACCGGCGATCGATCTGGGCATACTTCTTGCCATCGCTTCGTCATTTTGTAACCGTCCGATCGATCCCGACACCGTCGTGATCGGTGAAGTCGGCCTGGGCGGCGAAGTGCGCAGTGTTCCCCGCATCGAGAGCCGGATCAAAGAAGCGGTGAATATGGGATTTAAAACAGCTATTTTGCCGAAGCGGTGTTTGAAAGGTTTTCCCACAAATCCCAAAATCGAGCTCATCGGAATCGAACTTGTCGAGGAAGCCGTGCATGCGCTCATCTCTTAAAATTACCGTAGGTGGAAGGGGATCGCGGCTTTCCCAGGCTCAAGTCTGGGAAGTACAGGGCGAACTCTCCAAGCATCACCTGGTAGAATTCGAGCCGTATTGGATTACCACGACCGGAGACAAAGATTTAACGACGTCGCTTCGCTCGCTAGAAAAAACCGATTTTTTCACACGCGAAATCGATGAGCTCCAACTCCAAGGCCAGTTTCGTATTTCGATCCATTCAGCCAAAGACCTACCCGAGCCACTGCGTCCAGGGCTTACGATAGTTGCACTCACCCAAGGCGTCGATTCATCCGATTCTCTTCTCTTCAACATTGATCCCCTTCCCTATGGAGCCATCATTGGGACATCGTCGCAGCGACGCGAAGAGAATTTGCGCCAGTGGAGGTCCGATCTTCGATGTGTCGATGTGCGCGGTAATATCGATCAACGCATAGCGCTCGTCGATGAGGGAAAACTCGATGGTCTTGTAATCGCAGAAGCAGCGCTCATTCGTCTGGGATTAACACACCGCCGGCGCATGAAAATAGACGGAGCTATTGCACAAAATCAGGGAAGGCTTGCAGTGATTGCCCGGGAAGAGGATACCGAAATGCGCGAACTTTTTAAGTGCATCGACACCCGATGAAACTTTATCTAGGAACTGAACCTCCATCGTCAGACTATGTTCATTATCCGATAATTCGCATAGAGCCCAGGCCGCTGCCAGAAAGTGCACGAGAACTTTTTCCTAAATACACGCATATCATTTTTACAAGTAAAAATGCTGTACGAATTTTTTTGTCTCATTTTCCAAATCTTTCGGGCAAAACACTCATCGCCGTCGGAAAAGCCACGGCATCACTTCTTCCGCATTCGCTAGTTGCATCTAATGAATGCCAAGAAGGTGTCGTTGAATTGCTCCAGACACTCGATTTAGAAAGAGCAAACGTACTCTTGCCCCGTTCTTCTCAGGCAAGACATTTACTCGACGATTTTTTGCTGCACCAAAAAATCGCACACATGATCTGGGATCTGTACGATCCTATTCCGCAGATACCATTTCCATTGCCGTCCTTAGATCAAGTGGAAGAGATTTATTTCACAAGTCCTTCGACGGTAAGGGCCTTTTTTCAATTTTTTGGAAAGCCTCCCTCCCACATTAAAATAAGAAGCCAAGGTAAGATTACTGAAGAGGCTTTTTCTTAATTTTTTCTAAGTATAAATACAAAATAGGCGTTAAGAACAGCGTCAAAAATTGAGAGAAAATCAGTCCTCCTGCGATCACCAGTCCGAGCCCTCTTCTTGTCTCAGCGCCAGCACCTATTCCAATCGCAATTGGCAAAGCTCCCATCACCGCGGCCACAGTCGTCATCATGATGGGACGGAACCGCACAAAACAAGCTTCTTTGATGGCTTCGAAAGCAGATCTATTATCGCTTCTTTGCGTTTCGATGGCATAGTCGATCATCATGATGCCGTTTTTCTTCACAATTCCAATCAGCAATAAAAATCCGACCATGCTGTAGAGCGACAGAGGCTCGCGGAAAATCAGAAGCGTGAGCACGCCGCCAAGGCACGCAAACGGCAGCGCCGACAAAATCGTGAGCGGATGGATAAAGCTTTCATACAAAATCCCGAGCACGACGTACATAGCCACGATCGCAAGTAGGAGTAGCCAAATCGCATCATTGGAGGTGTTTTGCATCACATCGGCCATCCCTTCGAACTTGCCTGTCACAGAAGGTGGTAGAATCTCTTTAGCCACTTTTTGGAGCTCGGCGAAGGCGTCTTGAGATTTGATGCCTTTGGCGATGTCAAAAAAGAGGGTGGTTGAGGGCAGAGCATCGACGTGGTCGACGGTCTGCAGGCCTACGCCTTCTTTCCACTCGGCAACGGCTTTTAAGGGGACCGCAGTGCCTTCGGGGGTTTTGAGGTAGAGTTTGGCAAGAGCGGATGTGCTTTTTTGGAACTCGGGTGCAAGCTCTAAGAAAACTTTGTACTGCTCCGATCCTTTATCAATTTTTCCGATGCTCCCGCCGCTGTAGGCGCTTTGGAGAAGCGTTTGGATCGATTGGCGGGTAAGGCCGAGCTTTTGGGCTTCATCTTCGAAAACAAGGACATCGAGTTTGGGATCGTCTGCTTTGGTGCTAAGATCGGGGCCGCCAAACATCGGATGCGAGGCTAGTTTTTGCTTCAGCGCTTCTCCGCCTCTGCGAACCTCGTCCATGTCGGGTCCTTTTAGGACGAAAGAGTAACTGTTTTGCGTAAATCCACCCTCACCTGCAGAAATAAGCTGCATGCCGCGTAAAAAGGCAGAAGTTCCAGGGACGTCATTGAGCTGTTTTTGCAAATTCGTGACGATGGTGGCTTGGGATGGTCTTTTGCTCGCTTCTAACAGCCGAATGAAATAGATCTGAAAGTCCTTAAAGTTGAGCGCAATGAAGCTTTCGACGCCGGGATGTTTTTGGACGATAGCGTTGAGTTTTTCTTGGTAGGCATCGGAGTACGACTTCGACATGCCGCTGGGCATTTGGACAAAGCTCCAGATGGTGCCGCGGTCTTCTTCAGGAAAAAGTGTCATGGGAAGAAAACGGAATAAAAAGACAGTGAGACCGACGGTCACTACGCCCATGCTGAGCGTCGTTTTTTTGTGGCTCAGGCACCAATGGAGCGCGGGGCGGTACATGCGCAGGAGCCAGCTTTCTTTTTGCGGGACATGGAGGTGCGCCGAAGAGAATTTGCTGCAGAGCATCGGTGTTAAGAACAGCGACACAAACCCTGAGACTAAAATCGCGACGGCGAGCGTGACGCTAAATTCACGGAAGAGCCTTCCTGTCACATCTTGCATGAAGAGAAGGGGAATGAAAACGGCGACGAGAGAAAGCGTCATGGAAAGAACAGTGAAGCTGATCTGCTGAGATCCGACAAAGGCCGCTTCCATGCGGGGAAGTCCTTTTTCCCTGTGGCGGACGATGTTTTCTAATACGACGATGGCGTCATCGATCACAAATCCCATCGAGAGTGTCAGCGCAAGAAGCGAGAGAATGTCGATGTTGAAATGGAGCAGGTGCATCACGATGAACGTGCCAATGACGGAAAGAGGAAGCGCGGTAGCTGCGATCATCGTCTCGCGCAGACGTCTTAGAGTGAAATAGATGACGCTGACGACAAGGAAAAAAGAAAAGATGAGCGTCCACTCAACGTCTTCGATGGCTTCTTTGATCCAGTTTGTTTTATCAAACCAGTGGAGGAGCTGCATCGACGTGGGAATCTCCGACTGAATGTCGGGGAGCATTTTTTGCAGATCCTCGGAGATGCGCACGGCGTTGGCGGTATTTTGTTTTTGGATGCCGATGATGACCGTGGGAGAGCTTTTGTCAGGGGTGAGGAAGCGGAAAATATCTTCACTCTCGAGTCCATCGCGCACTTCGGCGATCTCTTTGAGGCGCACCTGGGGAGTCAGGGCGAGATTTTGAAAATCCGCGGCGGTGCAAAGGCGGCTGGGGACTTCGAGGGTGAACTTGCGCCCTTCGGTGTCGAGGCGGCCCAGCGGTGCGCTGCCCGTCGCCTGTGTGATCGCTGTTTTTACTTCTTCAAAGGTCACGCCGCGGCCGGCCATCTGCTCGGGGTTGAGGTAAATTCTGACGGCGTAGGGAGATCCATGGACTTCGACTTTTCCGACGCCGTCGATGCGCGCGAGGCGCTGCTCGATGCGTTGGTGGGCGACATCGTAGAGCTCAGCCAAAGACGCTGACTCCGAAGATAGAATGAGATAAATGATGCTTTCGCCATGGGCGTTGGCTTTAAAATAAAGAGGGCGCTGCTCCATGTCGGGGGGCAGCTCGTTATCGGCGCGCTTGAGTGCCACTTGCACATCTTGAACGGCTTCATTGATGTCGCGATCGAGCGTGAACACGACGGTCATCCAGGTCATGCCGCGGCTGCTTTGCGAATAGATGTTTTTGACGCCGTTGACGCGCAGTAGCTCTTTTTCGATCGGCGCAGCAACTTGAGAGGCCATCACTTCGGGGCTAGCGCCGGTGTACATGGCGTGGACGTTGATGAGGGGATACTCGACACTGGGAAGGTCGGTGACAGGAAGCGCCTTGAACGCCAAAATTCCCATCAAAATGATCGCGCACATCACAAGCGTTGTCATCACAGGGCGTCTGATAAACGGAGCAGAAATGTTCACGGCATTTCCTCAACTTTGGATCCGGGAAACAAGCGGCCATGTCCTTCGGTGACGACTTTGCCTTCGGCTAAATTGACGACGACAAATCCTTTTTCTTCAGGGCCGAGTTCAACAGGACGGATTTCCACAGTTTTATCTTCTTTGACGAGATAAACATAGGGTCCCGCTTGATTGGTTTTGATCGCGCGCAAGGGGATTAAGCAGGCGTGCTCTTTCTTGCCAAAATAAACTTGGACACGGACCGACTCTTCAGCCCAGAGAGATCCTTTCATCTCTGTGAGAACTCCCTTGGCGGCGATCATGCCCGATTTAGGATCGATCGTGTGGTCTAAAAACACGACGTGACCCGAAGCTATGTTGGTTCCGGCGGCAAACACATCAATTTTTGGTGATAGGGGAAGTTTTTTTCTCTCCTCTATCGTGAGTTCAAATTCCACGACGAGCGGGTCCATCTGAGAAATTTTCACGAGAGGCTGCTCGCCCACGATGTTGCCGATTTGCAAGGCTGTTTTTCCGGCGCTTCCTCGGATGGGAGCAACGATTTTGCAATGCTCTAAATCGAGGCGGGCTGCGGCGAGTCTGGCTTCATCGGCTTTGACCATGGCTTCATGCAAGGCGATCTTGGTTTGGAGCTCGTCCCATTCAACGGGAGCGATGTGTCCTGGTTTGGTAAGGGTTTTGTATCGATCGAACTTTTTCTGTTCGTTGCTCAGGTGTGCGAGATCTTGCAACAGCGCGCTTTCGGCTTCGCGTACACGGATCGCATACGATGCATCATCGATGGTGTAGAGAAGATCTCCTTTTTCGACGACCTCTCCTTCCGTAAAGTGGATCGCGGTAATGGTTCCTTTGACTTGCGGACGCACATCGGCAGCAAGAGAGGGTTTAATCGTCCCGATCGCTTCAAACGAAAGAGGCACATCGCGCACCTGCACGCTCGCTGTTTGTACAGGAACAGGCGGCATCTCAAAAGGCTTTTTTTCCTCTTTAGAACACGCTGCTAAAATAACCAATAAACATAGCCATTTCATTTTTCTAAACTCCCTGTAGCAAAAGCCAACTCGGCCAGCGAGACGAGCCACTTGGTTCTCGCCTGTGTTTTTTTCATACGTGCATCGGAGAGCATCCGCTGCGTTTGGACGAGATCGAAGATGCTGCTCAAACCCGCTTTATAACTCTCGAGCGCAGCGTCGTACGATTTTGTCGCTTCTTCTAAAAATTGATCGCTCCAAGAAAGCGTCTCTTCAGCGGCTTTTACCGAAGAGCTATACGTCAATACTTCGAGGGCCACAGCTTCTTGGAGTGCTTTTAGCTCGGCTGCGGTGATCTCTTCATCAGCAAGCGCCACTCTTTTTAAATACGTATTTTCAAATCCCTTGAAGAGCGGTATATCGAGCGTCACTCCTGCTGTATAATTATAACCCCGGTCACGGTGCTTAGCATACTCCATCCAACCACCTTGGCCCATGAGTTTGAGTTTGGGTCTCGGTCCGCGCCGACTTTTTTTAACCCGCTCGTGCATTTCGCTAAGAGTTGCTTTCATCGCGAGTACATCGGCCCGTTTTTCTTCGGCTGCCGCTACCAGATCTCCGACGCTCTCTTTTTTGGGCTCGCCGGCGATTTGTACTTCTATTTTTTCACTCATCGGAAGGCCGAGCGCCATGAGAAGTTTTCCGTAGGCGATCTCTGACGCAGCCCTTGCCCCTGCCAGATCCATTTGGAGCTCAGCCACAGTCGCACGGCTCACCGCTTGATCTCTTTCGGACTTCAGCCCTGCTTTGAACAGATCTTCCGCAGCATCTCGGACGCCCTCCGCATCTTGAAGAGAACTCTTTTTCGTTTTCAGCTGCTCCTGGGCGCTTAAGTACTCATAATAGCTCTCCGAGACTTGGAACATAACCTTCTGAATGGCAAAGTCGCTCGACCATTTTGCGGCAGAGAGAGCATCTCTTGTCGCGGCGACGCCTGCTTTGCGCTCACCAAAATCAAAGAGCACGTACGACAGCGCGAGGTCGGCTCCGTAATTAGTGAAGACGACTTCCGGTCCATTGACAAATTTCACATCCCGTCCGTGCGTCAGTTTGCCTTGCACACCAATCGCCGGGTAATAATCGCTTTGAGCCACACCAATTTGTGCTTGCGCCCTTTTCACAGCGCTCCAGGATTTTGTTGTCTCAGGATTGTTTTTAAGACCAATATCGATGAGCTGCGCAAGACTGAGCGGGTCTGCAGCTAAAGAAGCGCACAATAAAGCCAAAAGCAGCCATTTTTTCACGAAGGAGATGGTATCAAAGAAGAGGCTAATTTGTTAGTAATATTTCTTGCGACCGTCTGGGATCTGCTCACACAAAAGTGGGCGAGAGTTCCTTCAAAATAATTTCCTACTAAATAAAAGTTCGGAAAGCGCGCCGCGAGCATGCTCTCCAGAGCACGGATTCTAGGTTCGTGTCCCACTTCCATGAGAGGGCGGCCATGCTCAAAAATAGTTGCTTCTCCTCGATGGGGAACATCATTAATTTTCAAATGATTTTTCAAAGCTCTTACCGCTAGCTCGATAGCTTTTTCTTTATCAGCATCACTGTGGCGAAGTCGAACGGCGATGCGCGTTTCTTCTTTATGTTGGTTTTGTAGTGGCATCACGAGCGAGTCAAAACGGGCAAGTAATGCCCCCTCTTCATTTTTAGGAGGAAAGAAGAACCCAAAACCTCTCTTAGGTAAGACTTTTTTGCGGTAGCCAAGGCACACCGAGGTAAGTCCTCCCACCGGGATGGATAAAAGCTCGGGTACCCATAATTTTCCGATGACCGGTGCCGGCAAAGCACTGCAAAGAATGTCTCCTTCGAGAACACCCTGAGAGGTTTCCACAAAATATTTTCCGTCTCGGTAATCAATTTTTTCCACTGCACAATTCGTTCGTATATGTCCTGCGAGAGCATCAACTAGAGCTTGGATAACAGCTTGTGATCCTTCAGGGAAATAGAGCCACTCCGTTTGATTCCATTGCGGACTCTTTCTTTTAAAACTCTGCCTCAAATACGTTAAAAGAATGCTTCCATGCTGCTGCTCTGCGGCTTTAAGTTCTGGGAGGTAGGAATTGATCGACAATTTCTTGAGATCGCCTCCATTATATCCGCAGACCATCGGTTCGAAGTATTTTTCCGCAATCGCCGGGCTAAACCGCCGGGATGCAAAATCGTAGATTGATTCATCCGCCGTATGAACAGGAGCGTTAATCTCTTTAAAAAAATGAGACCAAACATCCAAGGAGAAAAGAGATACCTGCTGCATCTTTCCTTTCCAGGAAAAATACCTCTTCAAATACGGAGGCTCTGCAACCGCTGCCTTTTTATCCAATTCCAGCATTTTAAAAAGCTGAGAAAGGCCACTGTGTCCATCTGACTTAAACAAACAAGGTCCGCGCTCGAAAAAAAATCCCGTCGAAATATCCGTCCCGAACACTCCCCCTGCGCGCGAGCTTTTTTCCACCACGGTGATATCACCGATAGGGGAATTGCGCTTGAGGAAATAGGCTAAAGACAGCCCTGATATGCCGCCCCCCAAAATGATGACGCGTTTGGACTTCATGCACTCCCGGTTACTCAATTACAGACTAGGGCGAAAGGCTCTATCCTTATTCATCGCACACCCTAATTTCAGTCGAACGTCGTTCAAAGATCTTAATACATTTTAAACATTTGGTGCAAAATAATTTCTCCAGATATGATTGCAAGCCATGTATGCATGTTTGAACAGCAAGGAGAAGTAAATATGAAATATCTCATTTTTCTATTGGGTTGTTTGATCAGTTTGACAGGATGTTCTTCCAAAACAAGTTTAGGCTACACATCGGTAATAGAAAAGCAGCAGCCGAATCATATTTCTTTGAAATTGCAAGAATTTGAAGACCAAAGAACCGATGGCCAGAACATCGGATCTATCCGAAACGGATATGGAATGACCATCATTCGTATTTTCACCGATGATAGCATCCCCGATTGGGTAGCCAATGCCTTAAAAACAGAGCTCACCAATGCTGGCTACACCATTGTCAGCGGAGATACTCCTTCCGATTATTCCATCGAAGGCAAGATCAAAAAACTCTACGCGACCACATACCTTATTTACCACGGTCGTATGTCAGTAGAAATTACCCTAAAAAAAGGACAAGACGTGATTTTCCAGAAACTCTATGAAACCGACAAAGACAACGGAGTCAACTGGATGGGCCAAACCGCAAGCTGTGCCGAAACACTCAAAATCAATCTGCAAGAAATCTGCCGAAGATTTGATGAAGATATTAAGCAGGCGCTTTTGGTTCCAGCTGCTTTGAATCCTTTGTAGAGTTTAAGGCTTTATAAATGGCAAAAATGAGATCGCGCACGCAAAAGATATATTATGGAAGTAACTTTTTACCTCATTTTTCTTTATATCCTTAGAAGAATCAAACGGGAAAGCAGATGCTTAGTATATGTAGGACGACAAGGCAATTTGATAAGAAAATTTCCTCCCAAAAAGAAGCGACTTGTGCGTAAATTCGGTAAATTGCGCATTTGAAATTCTTGTCAGGATTTTTCAGCTGCACGATAATATAGTTTGCGTTTTTTTATAATATTAAATAAATTGCAAATGGCTGTAATCGCTTTTCAAAAAGAATTAGGAGAATGTTAAACTCTTCCCAAGCTGTTGCAACCAGCTAGAAATAAGCGATGAACTCACAGGAGTCCATTTTCTTTGAATAAATTTTAACAATAAAGTAGACTGCCCTAAAGCAATTACTGGCTAATATGCGGCTTACCCTAATCCTTATCATAAAATGTTCGATAGCCCTTTATGCTGAATCGCCTATTCAGATTTTCTCGCCAAAAGTGTTCATGACTAATCATGACGATATATGTCTTCAACATTTAAAAGAAGATGCAGAGGCCGGATCTCTTTTTAAATGGGGCTGGCAAGATATTCATTACAACAGGGATGATCCCATACCATACAGGCCAGAATCTAATTGGTGGAAGCATGAATCCCAAGAATTTTTCTTGGTTTCAGAGCTAGTAAAGAAAGTAGAGCCTTATTTAGAGCTTATTCCTCAAAGGTTAGGTAAAGTATGTTCATTTCACTATTGCCACGATTGCAAAAAGCCTGTCGTCACATGGGATATTCACGTTCCTGAAAGAGATTCATCCGGAAAAATAGTTTGGCGTGATGAAAACAGAAATATTGTTATCGAAGATGATGACGAGGTCGATGTTTTTTCATTTGGGAAAAATATAAGAAACTATAAATGCTTATGTCATGAATCTCGGGTAGAAAACTCGAATGTTTCTGCGGTTAATAAGGGTAATTGGGAGCAATGTAAATTACCTCAAATTGAAAACGCCTATTTTGAATGGCATAATCAAGATTACTTTCGGTTTTTTGAGCAATTTCTTAGCTATTGTAGTGAGAATAAGTTGTGTACTTGCTATTGGCCTCAACTTTCCAAGAAAGCGTTAGATATTAGTAACTTAGCTTATGATAAAATGATAGATATCATTTTTGATTTTGAGCTTATTTGCGAAGCCTTAGATGAAGTTGAAGATCACCCTTCGCTCAATTTTTTCCGTCATTTAACTTTTCGCAACTGTCACCAAGTAGCGAAAGGTTTATTAACCCATACATTTTTTTATTCAAATTATCATCAAGTAAATATGGATATGAACAGTTTTGCAAAAGAGATCACAAACTGTGAATTTTCAAGCAAACATGAAATACAAAAGCAAATAGAAAGACTGGAACCTTTATCTGCTGTTTTTATAAATGAAATCCAACCTTTGTTCCTGGACCTCTATACAGAGTGTTTGCATAAACATCCCCATCCCAAGATTTTCTATGAACGTGGTATGCTCCGGATGCACCGAGGGGAGTACCAGGAGTTTCTCGAGGACATCCGTGAACTTATAAGGTTATCCGAAAAGGATCGCTATGAAGATTTGTTGACATCGGACTTATATCTTTGTGAAGGATCTTCTTATAATGAAGTAGGTCTATACGATCAAGCTGTTGTAAGCCTTACTAAGGCCATCCAAAAAAATCCTCAAAATAAAGAAGCCTACTTCGAAAGAGCTGCTGCTTATTTTGAGCTGGGGAATTTTGACCAAGCTCTGCAAGACTATTTGCAGAGCGGAGTAAAATTGAAATCAGGAAGTGGAAACTGGTTAGATTTTTCCGGAGGGTTAATGATAGGGCTCAAAAATGGTGGTGCCTTGTCTTTAGATCAATTTTTACCATCGCTTTACAGTTCTGCTAAGGGCTTGGGTGGTTTTCTTTGGGCAACAATACTTCATCCTATCGAAACTCCGCGCCAATTAGGCACAGATGTGGGTGAATTCATTCTCCTTCTAAAGGATTGCGATAAAAAAGAACTGGCGCAGCTTTTAGTTCCAGAAATGTACGATTTAGTAGTTACTTGGGATGAATTAAGCCAAAAAGAACGAGGACAGAAAGCAGGTTTTTGCTTGGGAAAATACGGAACAGATATTTTGCTCCCTGTTGCAACACTTAAAGGGGTAAAATATGTCAATTCCTATCGTAAAATTAGGCAAACTGAAAAATTATGCGCTTTGGAAACCCTCGCTCAATCTCAACAGAGCAAATCAGAGCTAACTCAAGCGGCTGTCAAATGGGACAAGCAGAGGAGAGAATGGTTTGCGAATGTAAAAATTATAGCAGATAAGCAAGGCAAACATATTGTAAATCACAAAAATTTCAAGGTAGGAAATAGTGAGTGGACTCACCCAGATCCACAGGGTATCTTGAATAAACATGCAGGCAAAGGCCAAAAAATCAAAGGTATTCCCGGAGAAGGGGACTATAGAGAACGGATCGATTGTGGCGAAATAATCGGCTATTTTATTAATGATGAGACAAAAGAAAGGATACCAACAACCATGGCTACCATACGTTATAGTAAAAATGGTGCTCATATAGTTCCCGCAGCACCAAAAAAATAGGAGCGATTAATGTCTTCTCAATCTCCTAAAAATTCCAAAAAATATCCTCTAGATCGTATTCGTGCAATTCTTACGATGAACAGATCTCTTTGGGGTGAAGTGTCACCAGCATTGCGTGCATCAAAAGTTAGCTGGGATAACGAAAGCGTATTTCTTTTTTTTTATTATGATGGAGAAATTTCGGAAGAAGATCGAGAGTCTGCGGAGTGCGTGGCAACAGAATTTATATCTAGCTACCCTGAATATAATTTAAATGTTGAGATTGTCCGATTGGACTATCCTCTTGCGATCCCGCATGTTGAAGGACAAGAATTAATCTATCACCGTCGAGAATAAATGGATTGTATGGTCAAGGGGTCATAAAGTGATTTTTCAAAGAGAATCGTAACAGTACAAGAAGAGCACGCATTGTTCCAGCAAAACCAAAACAGAGATTCTCCATATATGCATCTTGAGGAGCTTCAAGATGAAGATTGGGTTGATGCAACGAGTGGGCATATGATTTTTCCCAAGGGCTGAAATTTATGAGAAAATATGTATTCGAAAATCAATCAATTAAGTTGGTTATAGAAGAGGATATAGAGGGTTGTTATCTCTATATATATGAAGAACCAAAAGCATTTCGGCCATCACAAGATTATTTTCTTATTTCGCTAGAAAATGCTTTTAAAAAAGCTCAAAAAAAGTACGGTATTACAAAAGACCAATGGATAGGATCGTGAGGTTATATGCGTATATTTAATGATGAAGCAGATTGCAAATTGGATTCTGTAACGCTCTTTTTAACAGAACGTGAACTTCGTCAATTGATTAGTTATGCTAGGCAGCTGATCGAAAGGCCTTTGGCTGATCATCATCATCTTTCGAGTGAAGATTATCAAAAAGAGATAACTATTTGTATATATAATGAAGAAGATTCCAGCAACTTCAGCACTCGCGCGCAAAAATTAATAAAAGAAGATCGGTAAAGTGACAAACAATAATCGTAAAAAATATACATTTGAAAGCGAGTTAATTAAGTTGGTTATAAAAGAGGATAGAGCTGGATATTATCTGTTTATTTTTAAAGATCTTTCCTCTCCGATACCCACTGAAGATTATCTATATTCTGCTTTAGATGAAGTTTTCGAGATGGCGCGCAGAGAATACGGTGTTGCAAAAGATCAATGGGTTGAATCAACATTTGAGGTAATCCTCAGAGACTAGCCCACAAATGTGAATCGAAGTCTCTTCTGAGAGGCTGGGAAATCCCCATAGAGATTTAGCCACCAAATTTCTTTCATCTCCAGAAATGTTTCCTTCCCAGTTTTCTTTGCAACCTCTGCGTCTATTTTCAATTCTACGAATCTGTAACCTGAACTTTATCAATAATATTAAATTAACTTAACATAAATAAATTAGTTAAGCTGTTTTGAATTCTTCATTGTTATAGAATCATAAATTTGTTTCAAAAAGGAGAAAAAAATGAAACGACTTGCGATTCTTTCAGCGATTCTAACTAGTGCTGCATTTGCAGACATTCAATCAACATCAACAACTCCAGCAAAAGAAAATCCACATCAGATCTCTGCTGGCGTGGATGCATTTTGGCAACGCCTTAAAACTAGAAGCTATACGGACAACGGTGCATTCATTGGATCGAGATTTAGTTATCAGTATATTAAACCCGATGCTCTTTATTTTGGTTTAGAGGCGATGCTGGCTGAAGGTAGAGTGAAGACAGAATATGAACCCAGGTTCGATTTTTGGTCATGGTCTTACCATAAAAAGCCGAATGCACATTTCACTTCTTACTGGCTCAATACTGAAACTCGCATGGGTTATGCCTTTCAACTCAGCGCTTCTTCCATAACACCCTTCATCGGTTTTGGTTACACCTCTTGGGAACCAATCAAAAACCAACACTATTTCATGGACTGGTTTTATACGACAGCAGGTGTTCGCATTAATCAGAAATTATCCGATAGAGTCGATTTTGGTTTGAACACCAAGATCAACTATGCCTTCAAAGTCAAACACCACGCACGCCGCAATTTTCCTGGAGAGAAATTCTGGGGCTATGAAGTTGGTGTGCCAGTTACTTTGCATGTTAACGAAGCCAAAACACACGATATTCAGTTGCAGCCGTACTTTCAGTGTGTCGACATAAAATCCAACTTCTTCAATCTTGGGGGACGTTTGGACTTCATTTTCAGATTCTAAAAATCGAAGAGAGAGGGAGAGTGCTCGGTTGCCTTCAATCACCTACTTCTTCAGGGTAGTGGTAAACCTCTCTTATTTAGTCTAGGTCAACGTGCAGTACGTACAGCACGCGCCATAAGAATCCACCTCAAAAACTCCATCTTTATATTCCCCAATCTTATATCCACGAAGAACTCTTTTGCCTGTCCATATTTTGTCTTCTTTATAAATACCAATATCAGTATAAGCGCCATAAGAAAAATAGAATTTGCCTTGCCCATGTTTTTTGCCATTTTCATAAGCGCCTACAAAATAGGAACCCTCATGACTGTCCCATCTACCCTGTCCATGCCTATTACCATTTTTCCATTCACCCTTATATACGCCTCCAGAAGAGGCCCATCTAAATGTTCCATTCCCATGCTCCTGCCCTTCCTTCCATTCGCCATCATATATATCTCCATTTGAATGCGTATAAACGCCCTTTCCTTCTCGATAGCCCAAAGCGTATTCCCCTTCATATTTGTTGCCGTCAGGCCAAAATGTCAGCCCTTTACCATGTTGTTGTCCATCAGCCCATTCTCCTTCGTGCCTTGTTCCATTAGATAATTTTAAAACCCCTCTCCCATGGAATTTCCCTTTTTGCCATTCACCTTCGTATTGCTTTCTTTCCATACCTGGATGATATGTAAGAGTCCCCCTTCCATGGGGCTCACCATTTTGCACATCACCAACGTACCGACCATCAGAAAGTGTCAGCGTTTGTTGTGTTGTAACTTGCGGGAGCGGAACATTGGCTCGTTGCACTTCTTGCTGAGCGGCCATTTGCTTCGAAATGATTTGCATAGCCCGTCCCAGCACGACTGGGTCGACCTGAATTGGATTTTGGCTGGAAGTTTGAATTGCTCCGCTTTGAGGCAAATTTGTTTGCAACAAGGGTGTTTTTTCACTAATCTTATCTGTCATAAACATTCTCCTTGTATTTTTAAAGAGATTGCCTTCAATCACCTACTCTTGAAGCGTAGAGTGGAATCTCTCCTAATTAATCTTAGATCAATGTGCAGTTTCTACAGCAAACGCCATAATAATTCGTTTCATAAACCCCATTTTTATATTCCCCAACCGTGTGTCTTAGATCAACCCTTTTGCCTGTCCATATTCGTCCTTCTTTAAAAATACCAATATCTCTTTGACCGTTTAAATATTTTTCGCCTTGCCCATGATACTTACCGTTTTCCCAAGAGCCTGAATAAGTAGAGCAGTAATCGCTGTCGCCATTTACATAGCTACCTTGTCCATGCATCTTGCCATTTTTCCACTCTCCTCGATATACGTCACCATCGGCATTCTTATAAGTTCCATTTCCATGCCAGTTCCCCCCTACCCACTCACCATCATATATCTCTCCATTTGAATATTTAAAAATGCCTTTTCCTTCTGGGCAATCTAAAGCATATTCCCCTTCATATTTGTCGCCATTAGACCAAAATGTCAGCCCTTTGCCATGTTGTTTTCCATCAGCCCATTCTCCTTCGTGCCTTGTTCCATTAGATAGTTTTAAAACCCCTCTACCATGGAATTTGCCATTTTGCCATTCGCCTTCGTATTGCTTTCTTTCCATACCTGGATGATACGTAAGAGTTCCTCTTCCATGGGGCAGGCCATTTTGCACATCACCAACGTACCGACCATCAGAAAGTGTCAGCGTTTGTTGTGTTGTAACTTGCGGGAGCGGAACATTGGCTCGTTGCATTTCTTGCTGAGCCGCCATTTGTTTCGAAATGATTTGCATTGCCCGTCCCAGCACGACTGGGTCGACCTGAATTGGATTTTGGCTGGAAGTTTGAAGTGCTGCGCTTTGAGGCAAATTTGTTTGCAATAAGGGTGTTTTTTCACCAATCCTATCTGTCATAAACATTCTCCTTCTCTAACATGAGCCTCATCGTGACCAAAAGATTATCTCAATGACTTTTTTTTTGCTATTATCATTCAAAAAAATGTTGCGTATTTTAAGCCTGTGTCTTAAACTTTTTTGAGAGAAGGAGGAGGTATGTTAAGTTTATCAAAACAAGCTAACTCTTTGGATTTTTCCCCACTTGATCGAGAGTCTTTAGCTTTATTCTTGTCTCTAAGAGATAACCCCGAAATTCAAAAGGACGAAGCGCTCTGTAAAATGTTCAAGGATGCTGTCTCTTTTATGACAGCCTCATTTCCACAAGCTCTAATCCCTGTAACTCAGATAACTTCTACATCAGAACCAGTTTCGGGATCACCTTTTATACTTATCGACACCAGTGGCGAACAAGGGGATAACGGCTACCCAGGTAATGTAGCTTCTTGTTTGAGCGGAAGAGGATTAAATGGCACTGATGGATCGCATGGAAAAAATGCACGCGATATCCATTTACGATTGGCAGTAAAAGAAGGGATTATCGTTGCCCAATGGGACAATAATCAGGCTATGATGAAATGGGGAGATCCTTCCGCGGCTATTTTTTTACGAGCAATAGGAGGAAAAGGAGGTTATGGCGGTGGAGGAGGCAAAGGGGGAGCGGGCATCCCTGGAGAACCGGGTCGTAATGCGACACGATTTTCCCCCGGGGAAAATGGCCAACGAGGAGAGCGAGGAGGGCCCGGCGGAAATGGCGGAGATGGGGGTAATGGTGGGAAAGGTGGCAACGTCACAGTTTATGTCGATCCGCTAGATGCCGACTTACTTATGCTCTTGAATCCACCTGAAATTAACGGGGGAGAGTTTGGAAATGGCGGACTCTTGGGCAAAGGTGGAAAAGGAGGCAGCGGAGGAAAAGGTGGGACAAGCTTTTCATGGAGCGAAACGACGTATGTAAGCGTGTATGATAGTTTTAGTCATAGCTTCCGTTCGGAGCCACGCACAATTTCTGGTTTTAACCCGGGAGGGACCAATGGCCTGAAGGGCCTTCCTGGCCAGGAAGGCACTTGCGGTGAAAATGGGAAGCCGGGCCTTAATGGTACTTTTCAAATGGTTGTTGGAGAAAATGCCTATCAAACGATCTACGATCTTGCGATAAGGGTCTCTAAAATTGTCGACCTAACACAAGGTAATCCCTCTGATATTAATGAACCTGGAGAATGGGTTAATTTGATGGTTACTGCGACTAATATTGGAGGTATGCCAACACCTTTACAAGATATCGAGGTTTCGCTTCAAACGGCAGTTTGGATTGAGCAAAAAAATGGCACTCTTGTTCTTAAAGCCTCCGAACAACTCGCTGCTGGAAGCTCTCATACTTTTAATTCTCCTTTCAGTTTTCGTATTAAGGATGAGCCCTTTTTGACTGAGGAGCTGCTGAACAAGCAAGAACAGCTGACCTATTGTGCCCTCTTAAGCCGGGTTAATAAGTCTTTTCCTCATGTCGGCCAGCAAAAGGATTTCTTTTCTGTTAAATATCCCCTGCATATTTCATCTTTAACGGTGAAAACCTTTTCCCTAAAGGACGTATCTACTTTGCGTCTATCAATTCAAAATATCTCCTCTATTGTTATGGGGAAGTTAGGACCACAGAAAAGGCGAGCTTTTGTAGTTTTTGAAATAATCGAGACCGAAGAAATCAAATATGGAGATATGGAGTTTGAAGGAATGGGTATCCATAAGAATTCTATTGAACTCGAGCATCTTGCTCCAAAAAGCGAGAAGCAGGTTGACTTCGGCCTGCGCTTCACCAATCGTAATTTACGCGCTTCCTCTAAAGTAGTCGTGGTAGCTTCGTTATTCCTCGAATATTTCAATTCAAAAGCAAATATGCCCCCAGAGCAAGCACGGTGCATTCAAAGGCAAAAGATGGAGCTTTCTTATACGTAATCGTCCAAAGGCAAATTTATATAGATTTTTGTGCCAGCGTGGTAGAGAAGCGTTCGTCTGCTAGAAAACTAAATTCAGCTTCTTACTAGATGACAGACGGATCGGTTGACAATGCTCTTAAAAGGTTTTATACAGGATCTGTCTAGTCTAGAAGAATTTATCAGGTGTTTGGAGGGCGACGGTTTCTTTCAATGGAAAAAACTGCATTAAATAAAGAGCAGATTCACGTAATTGGTGCGGTTACCTTTGGAAATATTCTTGAATGGTTTGAGGTGTATTCTTTTGCATATCTAGCCCCAATACTTGCTCAAAAATTTTTCAGTCCTCAATCCGGTGTTTCGAGTTTAATGCTTGCTTTTTTAGTTTTTGGTTTAGGCTTTATAACTAGACCAATTGGTGGAATCATATTTGGTCGAATTGGTGATAGAATAGGGAGAAAAAAGGCTTTTGTATTGTCAATAATCGTGCTAACAGTTCCTACATTCATGATGGGATTTCTACCAACTTATGAAACCTGGGGCATAGCAGCACCGATTTCTTTATGTCTCCTTAGACTAATACAATCAATCCCTACCGGTGGAGAGATCCCTGGAGTTATTTGTTATTTATATGAAAATGCCAACGAAAATAATAAAAGATACATGACTAGTTGGAACGCAGTCGGAAATCAAATCGGGGCTATAATTGGACTGTTTGAAACATTTTTAATGGAAAATTATATGTCGGATGCGTTTCTTTCTTCATGGGGATGGCGTATTTCTTTTATTTCTGGAGGGGTGATTGGTCTGGCTGGAATTTATTTGCGACATACATTACATGAAACGCCGGTTTTCCTAAAATTAAAACAGAGCCATAAGGTTGACCGTGAAACGGTCAGACAGTTACTAGCAAACTTTAAGGCCAAGATAGGTATTGGAACAGCTTATGGACTGGTCGACGCTGCTACTTTTTATCTAATTGCAACTTATGTGCCTACTTTTATTAATGATTCCTTAGGACTGAGTGTTAATCAGAATATGTTTATTTCTTTTGTGATTCTTCTGATTACAACAGTTTTGCTCCCATATATAGGTCGGTTAGCAGATAGGTATAGCAATCGGTGGATGTGCATTGGAAGTGCCTTGCTTGTAATTGCCTTACTATATCCACTAAGCGTTGCAATGTCGAATAAGGACATTGTTTCTCTTTCAATAATAGGCTTCCTGTTCCTTTTGCCTATCAGCTGTATAACTGCTTTAATTGCATATTTATTAGGAAGTCTTTTTCCTCCTCAAGTAAGATTTACTGGAGTTGGTGTTGCTGTAAACTTAGCGGATGGAATAGTGGGAGGATTTACACCAGCTATTGCATTACTGTTGTTGCAATTTACCGGAGACCAATCTGCATTTTGTTGGTATATTTTTATTTGTGCTTTAATTTCGTTGATAGCTTATGCGACAACCCTTAGGGACTGATTTTCTCTGCAATTATATCCAGTCTAGGTATTCTAAGTTTGACTGATCCATCTGGTTGAATAGAAACTGTTTTCAAATATTCATCTATTATTTGTTTGAAGAAGATTTTTTGTTTTTTTCTGGGTAAAGGTTTCAAAAAAGGGAACCATAATAGAATGTATTTCTCAATAGAGCTTCTACTAGGAAATGATACTTCTTGGATGTGGGAAAAGCAATATTTTATCTTAAAACCGTTTTCGACAACGCAATCCTTAAATTCATCTGAATTTATAAAAAACCAGCCAGGATGAAAATCTTTAAAAAAAGAAGCCCAATCGGAAAGAGCAATAACTACATCAATGCTCTTTTGAAGTTCTTGGCTTATGCATAGTGGCATGGTAATTGCTAATAGTCCTTTCTTGCTTAGAGAAGAGTAGCAATTTTTAAGAAAAACATTTTTATTTTGTACCCACTGAAGAACAAATGATGAAAAAATAATATCGAATTGATGTTCGAAGCAGAAATTTTCAGCTTCACCCAATTGGAATTGTAGGTTTGGGTAGCTATCTTTTGAAAAGTGTTCAGATGCAAATTTGATCATCTCAGGAGATATGTCAATTCCCAACACGAAACCATGATTTGCGATAGTTGCCAGCTGTGCAGTTATTCTTCCATTTCCACAGCCGACATCTAGAATATTATCCTTTGAGGAGATGTTTAAATGCTTTAAGAACTCGATGGCTGCATCTTGCTGTGCGAATGAGAGCTCATGGTATTCTTTTGCTTTCCAAGTTATATTTGATGAGCTATTGGAGTATGTCATTAATGAAAAAACTATATCAAATTTAGGGAGTACCAGTTTCGGGGATTGCCTTCGTACCTTAAGCTGGATTGATAAAATGCTAATCCTGCTTTTTGTATTATTTTATTCGAGGCAATATTTTTAGGATGCGCTGTCGCAATTATACGATTAATGGTAAGGCCTGTTGATTGATAATTTCTCTTATATAGCCCTTGAATTAATGGAAGTAAAAAATCCTGAACCGCTTCTGTGCAGTATCCCTTATTGTGAAAATCTTTCAGAAATATCCATCCAATTTCCACCTCTCCCGGATTGCCAGTTGGCACGAGATCAACCTGACCGATAAACGTGAAACTATCTTTTAAAAATACCGAAAAAAGGCCAAAGGGTTCTCCGCGGTCAAAATATCGTCTGCCTCTTTCTTTAATATATTCAAGAATCTGTTGAGCTGTTCTTGGTTTTCCATTATCAAAATATTTTGTAATTTCCTCATCGCTGTACAAATCCAAACAGCTCTCCAAGTCAGAATCCTGATATGATCGAATGTAAAGACGTTCAGTAAAGCCTTCTATTAATAGTCGATGTCCATGTGAAAAAAATGAAATTTTTCCCCTTTCTTGAGATATTTCCTTTACGCGACTAATTACAACCATATATAACCTCCCTGAAACCTGTAGAAAATAGTATATTTTGCTGTTATTTAAATCAACTAATTGGAGCCCAAATTAAAAAATATTTTATTATTAACTTTATAAATTACTGTTATTTAGTTGTGTTTGTTTATATATTAAAAATTTAAAAACACTATAAATTACGCGGTGAAATTTAAATTTTTTTATTAAAAACGTGGTTTCTTAGTAATCTCTCGGAGATCTCGGTCAAAAAAAGCTATCTCAGACATCCCCTTACTTCGTCAACCTCATAATGGGGGCTGTGTGCGTTGGCTTGCTTCAAACTTGAATTTTCCCTGGCCTATCTCTCTATAGATTCGACTAGCAACTTAGGCATACTAAATAGTTTTCGGTATTTTTGTTGATTGTAACTTCGACGCCTAATAGAATTGCAGATAATCAACCGGAGCTATTATGAAAAACACAATCTATTTAGTCGTTGGAAGTGTTCTTTGCCTTGCAGGCTGCAGCCCTGCAAAAGTTCGTGACAATTTATCATACTCGCCTGTTATTGAGACTCAAGAGAAAAAGCAAATTACTTTAGCTCTAGAAACATTTGAAGATAAGCGTTCGGAGGGAAAAATAATTGGTAACTTCAAAGACATTCTAGGGATAACTCTCGCAGAGATAACAACAGAGCAGAATATTCCTCAATGGATTACCAATGCTATCAAAACCGAGCTTTCGAATGCTGGATATTCTGTTGTAGATGCACCTTTGAGTGATGGATATTCTATTAATGGAAATATCTTAAGGGTATTTAATAAAGTGCGCTTTGGCAGAGATAGCAGCGTTGTTGTAGAGATCGCCTTAAAGAAAGGGCAAGAAGTCGTTTTTAATAAAACATATGAAACGCATAGTAACGGAACGATAAATTGCACGGATGGAGACAAAACGTGGAAAGAATACACTACTCCAAGTGAAGGGTTTAAACTTAACCTGCAAGAAATCTGTAGGGAAGTGATTACAGACCTTAACAGAGAGCTTTTCAGCACTTCTTTAAATTAATGTCTTAACAAAAATTCAATCAAAATTTCCCAAACCCTTCTTATTGCACAGCTAGAGCCGTCGTGTATTGGCGCTTGAGGTAGCGCGCGCGGAGGAAATTGCTGGAGGCGATTAAGAGGAGGCCGGGGCTGATCGCAATCCAAAGATGGGGAGAGGAGATGGAGAAGTTTTTGAGGATGAGGTAGGCGCAGCCGGTTTCGAAGATCCAAGTGAGGATGGCGCGCATGAGGAGTTGGAATGTGTCTTTGAAGGAGAGGATGTAGGCGACGCCGATGACGTTGAAGGCGTCAAGGGTGAAGCAGATCCAGAGTCCAAAACCTAGGAGAGAGAGGGAGTAGGGAGATAGGGTAAGGGCAGGAAAGCAGGCGGGGAAGAGGAGGTGGGGAAAGAGTAGGAGGGGGATGGAGAGGGCTGTGGAAATACCAAGCACAAAGAGGAGGCCGATGCGGAAGGGGTAGTTGAGGAGAGAGTGTGTTTTGCTTCCGAGGATGTGGGATGTTTCTGTGGTGATGAGTTGGAGGAGGCCTTCGGTGAGGACGGAGAAAATTTCCCAGACGGCGCAGCCGATGGTGAGAATGAGGAGGAAGTCATCTCCCTTGTGGATGACGATGTAAGCAAGGACAGACCAAGATAGCATGACGGAGCCGGAGGAGATGCATCTGGCTAGGCCGGGACGGAGGTATTCCCAGAGGAGGTGGGGGCGAAGTTGCCAGAGGGTGGGAGCATGGCTTGAGGGGGACTTTAAAAAAGAAAGAAAGAGGGTGATGCATAGAAGGAGCTGGGTGGAGAGGAAGGCGATGGCGGCTCCGAGGAGTCCGTGGGGAGGGAGGATGGAGGGGATGCCAAAGATGCAAATGTAGCAGAGAAGAAAGCCGAGGCTTTGAACGAGGAAGGTGATTTTGAGGAGCTCTTTGCCTCGTTTGTTGCCGAGATAAAAGCAGGAGAGGGCGGCTCCAAGGGGAAAGAGGAAATTACCAGCTGTCATGATGTAGAGGTAGGGAAGGGCAAGGGCGCGGATGTGGGTATCGATAAAGTAATAGTGTCCGTAGATGAGGGTGGTGGGGATGGTGATGAGCATGGAGAGGAGGGAAAACCAGATCATTTGCCAGATGCAGGGGCCCATCTCTTTGTATGTCTGGGCTCCTGCAAAGCGGGCGATGTGCACTTGGGCTATGAAGGCGGCGGCTACTGTGGGGATTTTGACGATGTTGAGGACGTTGCTGGCTGCGACGGAGGCTTCCATGGCTTCGAGGGAATATCTTCCCAGGAGGATTTTTTCTAGGAATGGAAATAGGGTGGATAGAAGAGCAGTTCCCGTGAGGGGAAAAAAGAGCAGGAGGAAATGTTTAATTCCTGGGGTCGAAGGTGTGGTCATCTTCCTCTGTTAACTAAGAGGTGTACATTCGTCTTTATTGCAGTGCATCATCAGGTGGATAAAGTTCACAAAGGGTAAATCTGTAGGGACGCTTTTGCAACTGTTTCGGTATGACCATCCATATGGTGAGTGCATAATCAGAAGGGGTTGGTGTTTAAAGGAGCCATCTTTTTGAACGAAGGTAATGTAGTAGTTCATGGGGTGTTCGCCTTTACGGATTAAAAAAGTAAAAGCGGGCTTGTCTTGGAGCAAATCTTCGGCGTTTAAGCCTGTGATATTGCCTTTCCAAGCGGGGTGGGACTCAACTTCTTCTTGAATCGGATAGACTGATTCAAACACATTGGTTGTTGTACTCATGGGTTAACTCCATTTTGTTTAATGGTTCTAAGTAAGTTAAAATATCCATACGTTGGATGATAGTGCATGGAAAGGTTTTTCCTGAGGATAGCTTGAAAGTTTTGGTGATAGAGGGGGATTATCGGCATTTCTTGCACGAGAATTTCCTCGGCTTGTTTTAAGAGCTGGAGGCGACGTTCTTTAGATATTTCGTTTTCGGCTTTTTCCAGGATGTTTTGGAATAAGGGATTTTCCCATTTAGAGAAGTTGATTTTCTCGCGGGCAAATCGAAGTGTGTTGAGGGTATAGATGGGATCGTCGATCCAGGAGGTCCAGGATGTGAGGGCTACTTGAAAGGCGTTTTCTTTAATTCGTTGAAAGAGAGAAGTCCAACTTAAGGGAACCAATTTGCATTCAATGTTGAAAGCTTTTTGCCACGTTTGCTGAAGATATCGTGCGAGGATAAATCTCTCTTTGCTGTCATTGAAAAGCAGTTCAATGGTTTGGGAAGAAAAATCAAGGGGTTGAAGAGGATGGGCTGGGAGCTCTGATGATATTTGACTGTGCGTGAGAGGTACAGGCGAATGTGCTGGGGTGGTCTTAAACGGGAATAGAGAGGATAGAGCGTTTTTATCGATAGCAGCTGCAAACATTCTTCGGTGCTCTGCCGAGTTAAAAGGAAAGGATTGGGTACTGAGCACACACCATGACATGAGGTTATGATTCACATCGATAGCTGTGGAGCGATAGGGGTTGGGTTGGGTCGCATTGCTATCCACTAAAGGGAAGCTCACTAAATCGATTTCTTTTTTCTCAAAAAGATCAGTGATCTGGGAGTGAGGAACGCGCGTGAAGATCATCTTGTCCATGTCGAGATGGCTGGGATCCCAAAAATGGGGGTTTTTAACGAGGTGATAGCCGTTGTTAGGGTGGTTGACTTTGAGTTCAAAGGGTCCATTACAGGGATAGGATTTACCTGTGAGATTGGGCCATTCAGGGCAGCGCATATCGATTTTGTGATGGATGGGTGAGTAAAGCGGGTGGGCTGTTAGTTCGAGAAAGTACGAGGCGGGAAAAGCGAGCCAAACTTCCAGAGTACGATCATTGAGGGCGTGGATCCCGACGCGTTCAACGGGTATCAGGCCTTGTTTTGCTTGCTTAGCGTTGAGGATGGGATGAAAGAAGTAGTCGAATGCTGTATCGAATTGGGGAGAGAGTATAGTTTTCCATGCGTACTCAAAATCGTAAGCGGTGAGGGGCGATCCATCGTTCCAAAATGATGGGCGAAGATGGAAGGTATATTTTTTCCCGTCTTCTGAAATCGTGACTTTTTCAGCGAGGGCGGGCTCAACTTGTCCTTCGTTGTTAATGCGCATGAGTCCTTCGAAGAGCATTTTCAAAATAGCAGGAGCTGCGTCGTCGCCTCCGATGCGGGGGTCGAGAGAAGAGACGTTTGTCTCAAGACAGATGTGGATTGTTTTGGGGGGTCTCTTTTGGTCATGCCAGGATTGGACAGTATCGCGGATGAGTTTTGTTATGGCAAATTGCTGGGTATCTTCGATGTTGCTGAGCATGCAGGTGAAATAGAAAGACTCGCCAATGGTGAGGGCACTGTAGATGATTTCTTTTTCAGTAAGGGTTGGATGCGACATCACAGGAAGGAGCGCTTCTTTGAGGGAAAGGGAAGAGCTTTGGATCGAAATAAAAAAGAGGTGCTCAAATTCTTGACTGCGGAAAATATATTCCTTAGGGGGCGACAAAGCGGTGGCTTCCAGGAAGAAAGCAAAAAAATGTCGCAGGGAAGAAACGGGTAGAGTGGCTTGTCTCTCTAATGGGGATAGAGAGTAGAAAAAGTTTTCGATGAGTTCTGAGTCTTCGGCGGGAAACGCTTCACGAAGGTGTTGTAGGAGCTCTCCTTGTTTGAGGAGGAGTCCTCCGTTGCAGTCACGAAAGGGGCCTAGGGCTTCCTGGAGTTTTTTCACAACTTTGTCACGGGCTGAGTAGAAGTTGAGGGATCCGTCGGATCTGAAAAGATCGGGATCTCTTTGAAGTGGTAGTCTGATGAGGTGCGCGCGTAGGCTCTCTCCTGTGGAAAGATGGCGGACGACTTGATTGCGTTCAATGATAAATGAGGAATCAAAAAGGGGATTTTTATCAACGGTGACAAGGGTGATGAGAAAAATGATGTTTTCAGCTGTTTGTTCTTCCAATGAGATCATGACTTGGGGCAGGTCGCTTGCGGTTTCGATTTGCTGGCTGAGAAGAAGGATGTTTTTGAAGACTTCTTCTTGGTTGCGACGCATGAATATGATGGGAAATAATTTCTGGATGGTGCGGAGGAGGTTTTCTTTGAGCGAAGAGCGGATGGCTCTGCGATGAGCGAGTGTGAAATGGCAGTCGCGCTTTTCGAACTCGACGTAAAGGAGATGGAGGTTTTTGTTTTTGGTGGGATGAGGGTAAACGCTTTCAGCGATGAGGTGAGAGGATCCAACGATTTTCTGGAGGGCGATGGCAATCGATTGTTCATCGAAGCGGTCATAAGAATCGGGAAGATACGCACCCACAAGACAGGAGAGGACTTTTTTCGAGGAGAAGGGGTAGAAGAGGGTGACGGGAAAGATTTTAAATTGGATGTGTTTTGCTTCAGGAAACTGGGTGGCGAGTCTCTGCAATTTTTGTTCTACAAGAAGAAGTGAGAGTACAAGTCTTGCCAGGTGGTGGGGTTCGCGGTGATCGAGGAACTCTTTTTTGGCAGAGAGAAAAAGGAGCGCAAAAAAATCGAAAAGGCGCGTGTTATCTCCTTGCGGATATCGATGCAGCCAGTGTTTGAGTTCGTTATAGACTTCTGACACGGCGCTTTTATGCTGGAGAGAAATGGTTGATTCTTGCAGCCAATGTGTCATACGGCTGCGATTATCTAATTTTTAGAAATAATAGTAAACGTTGAATACAGCGCTACGGAATTGTACAGAGTTGCGCCCTGCAACAGAGAACCAAACGCCGCCCGCGAGGCTGAAGTCTGTGCTGTAACTATATTCTAGGCAGGGAGCCAGGCTAAATGTCTCCGAGGAAGGAAGTCCTGCAGGAAGCAATGTTTTTCCGGAAAAGCGCGACCGATTTTGATGATGGTAATGGGCATCTAGACCCAGCGCCCAGTAGCGCGTGAGGCTGTAGTCGATAGCGAGATTGACGATGAATTGATCGCCGGGTTTGACGGTTCCATGTGTTCCGGGGCCTCCGAGGTAAACGCTTAAATCTCTGACATGCGTAGGCGCAGAAAGGATGTAGTAGAGATTGAGATTGATATCGAAGGGATGCTTGGGGACGTAAAAGATTTTACGGACGACGATGAGGAAAGTGGTTTGATAAGATCCGGATCCAGAAATGTCGCTGCCCTGTTTTTTAGGGTTGAGATGATCGTATTTTCCTGTAGGGAAGGTTTCCCCCAGGAGAATGCGAAAGTCAGGGATAGAGGTGCCTTTTTGATCGCGTGTGACTTGGAAGCCAAGGTAGGCACTGGTGTCGGTAAAGATGAGCGTATGACGGTTTCCAAATCGATTGTAACTTTCATTAAGATAGAGTGTGAAGTCTAAATAAGGGGTGATACCAGTTTCCAAACTGAGAGATAAAGTCGTGAAATCGACATTTTTTATCGATTGGGGTGACCAGTGCTTGTTATAGAGGGCATTGGTCCTCGTGTAGTAAATGTAGGGCTGGACAGAGATATGTCCGGGAGGAATATTCTGGGGAAAGAAAGCGAGGAGTGTTCCGGCATAAAGAGGCTCGAAGTTATTTTGATCTTCTTCAGAAAATAATGGCTTAAGCAGCGTTATGAGAAGAAAAAGGAGCGCCAAAAAAATTCGCATGCTGTTAACCATAACGCAGTGGAAAGAATTTTGCAATTTCCGATATGCTTTGTGATAAAGGAGTCCTTATGCAATACAAACTACCAGAACTTCCCTATGATTTTGGCGCTTTAGAACCCGCGATTTCTGGCCAGATCATGGAGCTTCACTACACGAAACACCATCAAGCTTATGTCAATAATCTCAATGCTGCTCTCGAAAAATATGCAGATGCTGAGAAAAAAGGGGATGTGGGAGCCATGATTGCCTTGCAGGCAGCCATTCGGTTCAATGGAGGAGGTCATGTTAACCACTCGATTTTTTGGACCAATTTGGCTCCAGCCGGAAAAGGCGGAGAGCCGAAGGGGGAATTGTTAGAGGCTATCAAGAAAGAATTTGGATCATTAGATAAAATGATAGAGCAGATGAGCGCTTCTTCTGTAGGCATACAAGGTTCAGGGTGGGGTTGGCTCGGGTATGATAAGGCAAAAGCAAGACTTGCGATCGCGACATGCAGCAATCAAGATCCTTTAAGCCAGGCGGGACTTGTGCCGCTTTTGGGAATTGACGTTTGGGAACATGCGTATTACCTTCAATATAAGAACGTTAGAGCGGACTACGTAAAGAATATTTGGAAAATTGTGAATTGGAAAAATGTTGAAGAACGCTATATGGGCGCAAAGTAAATATTTTAGACCAATTGTTTTCTATCTTAAATTTTGATATGTTAGGATGCAATTATGGGATTATTTTCACGCAGTAAGCCAAAAATCAACGTTGAATCGACCAAAAAAGACGGATACAGCGGCTGGGTCAAATGTCCCGAATGTTCGGAGATGATCCATGCTAGTCAGCTGGAAGAAAATCTTCAGTGCTGTCCTAAGTGCGATTACCATTATCGTCTATCTGCGATGCAGCGGGTGGAGATGCTGACCGACAAAGGAACTTTTGAAGAAAAATTTACTGAATTTAAAGCGGTCGATCCTCTCACGTTTGTCGATGAACAACCTTATACGAAAAGACTAGAAAAAGCACAAAAGACGTCCGGGCGCGATGAAGCGATCGCTGTAGGGACATGCAAAATGGGCGGCAGGTCAGTTTGTCTGGCGGTTTGTGATTTTGGGTTCATGGCAGGCTCGATGGGCTCCGTTGTGGGCGAGCGTCTCACTTCTATTATAGAGCTCGCAATTAGACGTCGTATGCCCGTTATCATCGTTTCTGCATCGGGTGGAGCTAGGATGCAAGAGTCTGTGCTCTCTTTGATGCAAATGGCAAAAACTTCGGCGGCTCTCGCTAAACTCCATGAAGCGGGGCTGCCTTTTGTCTCGGTGCTGACCAATCCCACGCTCGGTGGGGTGACAGCATCCTTCGCATCTCTTGGAGATGTGATCATTGCAGAGCCCGATGCCTTGATCGGCTTTGCAGGCCCTAGGGTAGTCGAACAGGTGACGGGGCAAAAACTTCCACCGAAAGCGCAAAAATCAGAATTCTTACTCGAAAAGGGGATGATCGATTGCATTTTAAATCGGCATCAGCTAAAAGATAAGTTACAATTTTTCTTGAGCTTTTTGATGGACAACGAACGAGAGTTCTTAGACGAGTCAGACTTAGAACCCCTCGCAAAGTTGCCGCAAAAAGTGAAAGAATTGCTAGCTTTTTCCGAGGAAGAATTTACGAATGTCCCTTAAGCAACTAGAAGTACCTATCATTGTTGAAGAAGGCGGAAGTGTTCCCGAGTATGCTTCATCATTGGCAGCGGGAGCAGATGTGAGGGCGCATCTCGAGAATGATATTATCGTGCAGCCCGGGGAAAGAGCGCTCATTCCCACGGGACTGCGTTTTGAAATTCCTGAAGGTTTTGAGATTCAAGTCAGACCGCGCAGTGGTCTTGCGCTGAAGCAGGGAATCACAGTTTTTAATTCTCCAGGGACTATCGATGCCGATTATCGGGGAGAGCTGGGAATTATCTTAATTAATCATGGAAAAGAACCCGTAACGATCACGCATGGCATGCGCGTAGCGCAGATCGTTTTAGCGCCCGTTTATCGCGCTGATTTTGTGATGAAAGAGAGTCTTGCCTCGACAGCAAGAGGGGAGAGTGGATTTGGCCATACTGGAACGCATTAACCATCTCTTGGTGGAGCTAAAGAATTTGTTCAAGAAGGGAAAAGGGATGTCGATTGCCGATTATCTCGATGACAGACAAGTGGCTTTTTTAAATGTCACGACAGAAGAAGAAGCGATTGACACGCTTGTGGATGCTCTTGACTTCTCTAATAAGCTCAAAGACAAGGAATCCTTCAAACAAGCCATTCTGCAAAGAGAAAAACTTGTCTCCACGGGAATAGGCCTTGGAGTTGCCGTCCCCCACGCTAAATTACAAGGTTATGACGATTTTTTTATCGCCATCGGCATACAGAGTGGACGGGGAATCGAATGGAATGCGATCGATGGACTCCCTGTGCATTTGATTTTTATGATCGGTGGACCCGATAATAGACAAACAGAATACTTAAAGATCTTATCGCGCCTTACCGCGGCGATTAAAGATCCCGAGCGGCGTAGTAACCTCTTAAAAGCAACCTCCGCAGCCCAAGTGATTGCTCTTTTTCAAGGATGCTAGAAAAATATGGACCTGAAAATCAAAGATGTAGCTGAGCTTCTCAACGTGTCTCAGACAACCATCCGCAGATGGCTCAAAGATCGTAAAATTCCTGCCTATTTACTCAATCACCAATACCGCTTCGACAAAAGTGAAATCGAAGACTGGATGATGCGCTGCAAATTGCAGATGAACCAAGACGGATTTACTCCTTTTGAAGAAAAGCAGATTTATCCACCCGCGACAGGAACGCAGCAGTTTAGTTTTTATCGAGCGATGCACAAAGGGGGAGCTCTCGTTGATGTTCCCGGAAAAACTAAGGAAGAAGTGATCGTAGCTGTATCCAAAGAAATCGCCTCGCGCGTCGGGTTGGATGCCGACGTCATCGCCGATCTTCTCCTCGATCGCGAAGAGATGATGCCCACCGCTCTCAACCACGGCGTTGCGGTTCCTCACCCTCGTGATCCTGTCATCGAAAATCCCGGCGGCGATGTCATCATCACTGTTTTTCCCAAAAATCCTCTCGACTATGGCGCCCTCGACGGACAAAAAGTCCACACCCTCTTTTTCCTCTTTTCCTCCTCCGACAAAAGCCATCTCCATTTACTGGCTAAAATTGCCCATTTTAGCAGCCAAGCTGCAAACTTGGGGTATCTTCAAAAAAAACCCAACTCTACAGAGCTTCTTTCTCATGTCAAAGAGTGGGAAGCAACTATCACCAAATAAGGAATGCACCCCATGAAAAAGGGACTTTTCGCACGAAAAACGATCGGATCGCTTTTAAAAGAAGCATCTGATACCAAGCACGGCCTTAAGCGTACTTTAGGCCCGCTCAATCTCACTGCCATCGGCATTGGTGCCATCATCGGCGCCGGTCTCTTTGTCTTAACGGGCGAAGCTGCTGCAAACGCAGCTGGACCTGCCGTTGTTCTATCGTTCATTGTCGCGGCCATCAGCTGCTTTTTTGCAGCGCTTTGCTATGCAGAGTTTGCCGCACTCATCCCGATAGCCGGGAGCGCCTACACCTACGCCTACGCAACGATGGGAGAATTTGTCGCTTGGATCATCGGATGGGGACTCTCCCTCGAGTTTTTGTTTTCTGTTGCTACTGTTGCCAGCGGTTGGTCGGGGTATTTGGCAAGCCTTCTCAAAGACTTTGGCATCACACTTCCCGCAGCTATTGCGTCGGCACCCATTGCACATAACGTTCAAACGGGATGGGTGGGCACCGAAGGTCTCATCAACCTGCCCGCGATCGTTATCATTGCTCTGCTCGGCATTCTTGTGGCGCGCGGTGTACAAATGGCTGCGTTTCTCAACAACATCTTGGTTCTTGTGAAACTCGGCATTATCGTCCTCTTTGTAGCTTGCACCGTTGCTTATGTGAAAACCGACAACTGGGTTCCGTTCATACCTCCCAATACCGGCACCTTCGGTGAGTTTGGTTTCAGCGGAATCCTGCGAGGAGCTGGTATCGTTTTCTTTGCGTTCCTTGGATTTGATGCCGTTGCAACGATGTCACAAGAAGCCAAAAATCCTCAAAAGGATATTCCCATCGGGATGCTCGGATCACTTTCTGTTTCCACGGTTGTGTATGTGATCTTCTCTCTGCTTCTCACGGGGATTGTCAGCTACAAAGCGCTCGGAGTCAGCGATCCTGTTGCCGTTGCCGTTGACGCTCTCGGGCCCAGTTTTGTTTGGCTTCGCTACGTCGCTAAATTGGCGATTCTTGCTGCCTTCACTTCGGTCATCTTGATCATGATGATGGGACAAGCACGGATCTTTTACACCATGGCGCACGACGGACTCATTCCGAAAGCGTTTGGAAAAATCCATTCCTCTTTCCGCACACCCTTCTTTGCTACCGTCATGGTCGCACTGATTGCCATGGTTATGAGCGGCTTTTTACCCGTAGGCCTCCTTGGAACTCTGACCTCCATGGGCGCGCTTCTGGCGTTTGCTCTGGTTTGCCTTGGAATCCTCGTTCTGCGCTTCACGCAGCCCACGCTCCACCGTCCGTTCAAGACGCCCTGGATGCCTTGGGTGCCGCTGCTCGGAACTGTCTTTACTGTGGCTCAAATGATCGCCCTGCCTGCCGTTACCTGGATGCAGTTCATCATTTGGATGGTCATCGGCTGTTTTATCTATTATTACTATGGCCGCCATCACAGCAAAGTGCGTAATGGCTAATTGATTCCGCTGAGGAGATCCCTCGGCGGGAGTTTTATATTGGAGGATTTTTTCGAAGGTTATCGAATTGCTCTTCGAGATCTTTGAGCTTTTTCCACACAATATTGAAAGGCTCTTTGTGTAGCTCAGTTGTCCCAAAAAGTCTGTGCAGAAAAGCTCTCTCAAGCTCTGAGGGATCATTCCAGATCTGCCGACCAACGTTTTCTATAAATTCTTTTGTAAAAGGAGTTATTGTTAGATCGCCAGTCGTTGTTACATCTATCATAAATCCTAAAACCATAGTGATTTTTCTTAAAAGGTCGTTGTCTATTACATCAGTTTTATTTTCTTCTATTAATTTTTTTGCGATCATGCATTTACGATAGATTTTAATAAATATTTGCACTAACTTAAAACGTTGTTTATTATATGGATGCCCAAAAGAAGCCCCATTTTTTAATCGTATTTTTGCACCAAGTAGAGGTAATATGTGAAAGAGAGAATCGTGAACAAATTCTTTGTTTAAAGAGAGAAGACCATCATGAGTAAAATAAGTTTCAATAAAGACTAAATCATCTGCAATACCTTCTGCTGATGCAATATTAAGATCGGGAAGCTGTAGATCATCTTTTTGTAAATTTTTCCAGTTGACCATTAAAGCTTCCCTATCTGGTAGTTCTAAATATACAAGATTATTTTCTTCTCTATATGAATATCCCAACTTAATTTTTTCATAAGAAAGAATAGGGCGTGCTATTTCTACTGCTGGATAATGTTTTAATTCTTGTTTATACTCTTCATAAGAAGATATTTTTTTTCTTGTAAAAGAATAAACGTAACCACCTAATTTATTAGGCTTGCGCGAAGTGCAAGTCCATATCTCTCCCGATTTTGATGCGAGTTCTTCTTTTTCTGTTTTTTCTCCGGGTTTTAATAGAGAAAAGGAATTACGCCGAGAGATGTGTTCTCGCTTATGCAAATCTTCAGCTTCCTTGGCTTTTTTAATCCGCGTAACTTTTTTTGTTTCAGATGAAATAGATTCATTTGGTTCAATAGGATGTTGAATATTGTGAACTGGAATTTCATTTACTTTATGCATAATTCGCCTTCTGGACAAATTATATCACATAAAAATTACTATACCAACCATTTTAAAAAATATGGAAATGCAAGTCGTTAATTATTAAGTGGTTGGAGGTTCTCGAGGGATGTTCTAAGGGCTTCTTAATGAGAGGTTTATGGAGAGGTTTTCTCTAAAGACTCGGTGAGCCTTAAGTCTGCAGCAATTTCCTCAAGCTTGGGCCGCGCAGGATCCACTTTATTGTCTTTGCGAGCTTGCAAAAAAGCTTTCCACTCCAGAAGGAGTTTGTTGGGGTTTTTGTAGACTTCTTGTTGGATGACTTGGCCACCTTGAGTCACAACCCATCCGTCAGATTGCTGCTCATCAAAATAGATGCGAACAGATGTATTGTTGGAGCAGGAGAGAACGACCTCTCTTTTTTGGGGAGCTTTAATAAACGAGCTATAAGCTTTTAGAGGAATCTTCCCAATTTGCATTTCAAAAGAGACTTCCGCAAGAGGGACAATTTTTTCTGGGTTATTTGCGTAAAGAATACGCTGCTGAGCTTCGTCGACGATGCGGCTGTTGTAAGCAGTTGATGTGACATTCAAAGTAATAGGGTCTATGGGGAGCCCCAGTTCACGCAGAAGATAGTGGACTACGAGGTCGACGGGGTGTGTGGCTTCATCGATGTGAACACCTGCGGAAGGTCTGGTGGGGGGTCTTTCTTTTTGCCAGATGACTTGGATGTCTTTGACTTCCAGGTGGTGTGCTTTGAGGTAGGCAATCGCATCGTTTAAGGCTGGAGAGTAGCGGAAGAGGTAGCCACAGACGAGGTTTTTATTTTTTTCATAACCTTTGCCCTGCAGCATGGGAAGTAAAGCGGATAGTTCTTGGGAGGATTCAACGAGGGGTTTTTCGACGAAAAGATCGGGCGGGGAGTCTTGAGTCAAGATCGATTGTATGAGAGGAAAATGGGTACATGTGTTGGAGGCGATAACGATGATGTCAGGTGTGTGCTTTTCTAAAGCCGCATCGAGAGATGAGTAGGAAGGATATTTCACATCTTTGAGGCGAGCAGGATTGTTATCGACGATGGCGATAATTTCAACTTCGCCGTCTTTTTGGAGAGCTTCCAGGTTGCGGACATGATTGGCTCCCATAAATCCATGTCCTACAACGAGGACGCGAGGAGCAGCTGAGAGGATGGTAGTGAAGAAGCAAATGAAAAATAATAAAGATTTCATACTTTCATCATAACGGGAGAGATATTTTGCGGCGAGTGGAGAGGGATTTTGTAAAATTGAAGGCCCTCTTGGATGCCAAGAATACCGTGAGCCGAACTATGGTAAACATTTTTCAGGTGTTTGATCTCTTCGACGAGTTTGGGTTCTGCATTACCGACAGCGATGCCTTTGAGTCCTGTTTGGAACAGCGACAAGTCGTTCATTGCATCGCCGGCTGTCACAACAAGATGATGAGGGATGTCGAAATGGTTCAAAAGCTTTATCAGGCTTGAGCCTTTATTCACGCCTGGGGAGACAATGTCCAAATACATGTCGCTAGAAAGAATCACATCGAATCCTGCCTCCGTGATTTTTTGAACTGTTTTTTTCTGGAGGCGCTCAGTGTCATAATAGTAGGCGACACGATAAGGTGGATCGATGGGTTGGAGCTCAATTCCTTCTTCATGGGCAAGGAGATTGCGAAGATAGTCGTTTCTGTTGTTCCATTTTTCAATGATGGGATTTTGCAGGGGCTCGATTTCAGCAAAAGTAGTCCCGTCCACAATGTGTGTTCCATGGTCGCCCATCACGAAGTGGGCTGGAGGAAGATAGCCACTTTGGCAAAAGTGCTGAACGACGCGTATGGGTCTTCCCGTTGAATAAATAAGTAGAACGTCTTCTCTTTGGCGCATGAGCTGGCTATAGAAAGACTGCTTTGTCGCAGCGTCGCCTTCTAAGAACGTGCCATCTAAATCGGTGGCTAGAACGAGTTTATAGGGGCTCAATTATCGCTCCTCCGAGGCACACATTTTTGTCATAGAAAACGATCGATTGCCGGGGTGTGATCGCGCGCTGCGGTTGGGTGAATTTCACATGCATTTTTCCGTTTTCGATTTTTTCGATCACACACTCTTGGGCAGGCTGGCGGTAGCGGATTTTCGCCTGGCATGTCAGTGGTAAAGTAGGAGGCTCTTGCACCCAACTGATTTCCGTGGCAGTGAGAAAATCCCGGTAAAGAGCGGGATGATCGGCGCCTTGCTCGACAAAAACAATATTGCGCTCGGTGTCTTTGGCAACGACAAACCACGCTTCTCCGGGACCTCCAATCGCGAGTCCCTTGCGCTGTCCGATGGTGTAATAAGCAACACCGCTATGCTCGCCAACCGTGCGGCCACCCTGGGTTTGGAAGGGGCCTTTTTGATAGGCGATATACCGATTTAAAAACGTGCTAAATTTGCGCTCTCCGATGAAACAGATGCCGGTGCTGTCTTTTTTTTCAGCGGTGGCAAGGTTGTGCTGTGCAGCGAGTGCGCGCACTTCAGTTTTGGGGAGATGGCCGATGGGAAAAAGGGTTTTTGTAAGGATGTGGTCTTTGACCGTGTATAAAAAGTAGGTTTGATCTTTGTCCGTATCTGCACTACAAAGCAGCTGGCCATTTTCTGTTTGAGCATAGTGTCCCGTCGCGACAAAGTCAGCACCAAGCCCTAGAGCTTTTTCAAAGAAAGCTTTAAATTTGATTTCGCGGTTGCAGAGAACGTCGGGGTTGGGAGTGTAGCCTTGTTTTAGCTCCTCGAGGAAAAGAGAAAAAACTCGATCCCAATATTCCTTGGCAAAGTTCACGGTGTAGTAGGGGATACCAATGAGATCGCAGACTTTGGCGACGTCTTCGTAATCTTGCGTAGCATGGCACTGCCCGTCAGGATCCGTCTCTTCCCAATTTTTCATGAAAAGGCCCATGACTTCGTATCCCTGCTGCTTGAGAAGCAGCGCGGAAACCGAAGAATCGACTCCTCCTGACATACCGACGATAACTCTTTTCATAGGAGGAAATTATAGAGGATAGTATAAAAAAATACTATGACTATGAAAATTCCTCTTCGAGACGTCACGTTAGAAGGAAATCTTTTAATTCCACCGGGTGCTAAAGGAGTTGTTATTTTTGCTCATGGGAGCGGTAGCAGCCGTTTGAGTCCTCGCAACCAATTTGTGGCTGAGCACTTAAGAGAAAGTGACTTAGGTACGCTTCTCGTTGATTTGCTCGCTCCGGAAGAAGATGTTGTCGAAGAAAGATTTAACATTGGGCTACTCGCCTTAAGGCTTCAGGGGATCACCGACTGGGTGAGGAAGCAGACAGAAGCCCTTGAAACCAGGGGGATGAAAATCGGTTATTTTGGTGCGAGTACGGGAGCTGCCGCAGCGCTCATCGCTGCTGCGGGCGATCCCAAAATCAGTGCGGTCGTATCGCGCGGAGGAAGGCCAGACCTCGCCGGTGCTGTTTTGCCACGAGTGAAAGCGCCGACACTTCTGATTGTCGGAGGAGAAGATACGCCGGTCATTGAAATGAATCGAGAGGCGTTTGATCTTTTAGGATGCGTTAAAGATCTCGTCATCGTGCCGGGAGCGACCCATCTGTTTGAAGAAGCGGGTGCACTCGAGCAAGTGGCTCGGCATGCTGAGCTGTGGTTTGTGAAGTGTTTGACGTAATTTATTTCCCTTTTTTTTGAGTCATCGATAACATCTACTGCTTCTTAGGAGGTGTTTATGATTACTGTATTTGATGCAACGACACAGCAGATAAAAAACTATTGTCTTGCCAATGAATTGCTAAAAGAAGGAAATGCGTGGAGGGCTGCCTTAGTGCTGCAACCTTACGATCATGAAGGGAGGTTTGATCCTAATCCTTATTCGATGGAGCAAAACACTCGCCTGGAATTCTATTCTATACTACGTGCTGCACAAATCTGGACAAAAATAGCCGATACAGTCATTCCTGAAGGTAAACAAGAATGTCTCGATAGAGCGGAAAAATGCTTTAACGCAGCTCTCGTCTTTTATAGAGCCCAACAAACAAATAATATTATTTATTAGGCCTTCATTTCTTTTCAGGAGCTGGCGGTCCGGCAAGGGCTAGTGGTGCCTTCGCATCGCTGGGCATATCTTGCTCTTGGAATGAGACTTCTTCTCCTTTGACGGAGCATAGAAGCGTTCCCTTCTTGTCAGCATTGCGTAGGATCCACTCGGAGAGCGGTTCTTCGATGTAACGCTCGATGGCGCGGCGGATCGGCCGTGCACCGAACTCGGGCTCGTATCCTTTGAGGACGAGGAAGTCCTTCGCACTTTGATCGAGGAGAAGGAGGAGATGCTTGCGTGTGAGGCGCTCTTGCACTTTCTTCATCTCGAGATCGATGACTTTGAGGAGTTCGACCTTATCGAGGGGTTTGAAGATAACGAGGCTGTCGAGACGGTTGAGGAACTCGGGTTTGAAGTGTTTTTGTGCCGCTTTCTTGATCGTCTCTTGCATTTTTTTCACGTCGAGGATCACTTGCGATGCACCAAATCCGACTTCGGTTTGGCCGCGTACGAGGTCGGCGCCGAGGTTGGAAGTCATGATGATGATGGTGTTGCGGAAGTCGATCTTGCGACCAAACGCATCGGTGAGCCGTCCTTCTTCAAGTACTTGGAGGAGGAGGTTCATCACATCGGGGTGGGCTTTTTCGATCTCGTCAAAGAGAACGACGCAGTAAGGACGCTGGCGTACTTGTTCGGTGAGCTGGCCGCCTTCTTCGTAGCCTACATAGCCGGGAGGAGAGCCTGTCATGCGGCTGACGGCAAATTTCTCCATGTACTCGGACATGTCGACTTGGATGAGGGCATCTTCGCCGCCAAACATATGGATCGCGAGTTGTTTGGCTAGGAGTGTTTTTCCAACACCTGTAGGGCCGAGGAAGAGGAATGCGCCGATGGGGCGGTTCGGATCTTTGATGTCAGCGCGGCTGCGGCGGATCGATCTGCAGACGGTGCTAACGGCGTCGTCTTGACCGATGATATTTTGTTTGAGTTCTTCTTCCATCTTGAGAACCTTGGTGGTCTCGCCTTCAGTAAGGCGGGTGATAGGGATGCCGGTTTGTTTGGCGACGATGAACGCGATTTCTTCTTCATCGACGATGACTTGTTGCTCGTCTTTGCGGTTTTCCCATTGATGGATTTGATTTTGGAGCTCGTCGCGCAGGTTTTTTTCTTTATCGCGGAGTTTGGCGGCCTTTTCGTACTCTTGCTTGGCGATTGCGTCTTCTTTGGCCAGGCGTACTTCTTCGATCTCCATTTCGTATTTGGTGATGTCTTGGGGCTGGTGCATGGAAGCGATGCGGGCTTTGGCGCCGGCTTCGTCCATGAGGTCGATCGCCTTATCGGGAAGGAACCGTCCGGTGATATAGCGGTCAGAGAGGTAAGCAGCGGCTTTGACAGAGGCATCAGTGTAGAAGCAGCGGTGGTGCTGCTCGTATTTGGGTTTGAGGCCCATGAGAATCTGGATGCTCTCCTCAATAGAGGGGGGCGCTACGAGGATTTTTTGGAAGCGGCGCTCTAAGGCAGCGTCTTTTTCGATGTGTTTGCGGTATTCATCGAGTGTTGTCGCTCCGATACACTGAATTTCTCCGCGTGCTAGGGCAGGTTTTAAGATGTTGGAAGCATCGATCGCACCCTCGGCAGCTCCAGCGCCAACGATGGTGTGGATCTCGTCGATGAACATGAGAACGTTGCCGCTCTTTTTGATTTCGTCCATGACGGCTTTGATGCGCTCTTCAAACTGTCCGCGGTATTTCGTGCCGGCGATCATGAGTGTCAAATCGAGCGAGATGAGTTTTTTCTTAGCGAGATTGTCGGGTACTTCTCCTTTAACAATGGCGTGAGCAAGGCCTTCGACGATGGCCGTTTTTCCCACACCTGCTTCCCCAATGAGCACAGGGTTATTTTTGCGGCGCCGGCAGAGAATGAGGATGAGTCGCTCGACTTCTTCTTTGCGTCCGATGACGGGATCGAGTTTTCCTTCACGGCAGAGCTCGGTCAGATCATGTCCGTAAGCACGCAAGGCAGGCATTTTATCGGCAGGAAGGCCGCCACCTTTTTCGGGGAGCTTGCCAGGAGTGGGGCCGCCCGCAGCAGGGGGAGGCGTACCCATACCCATGGGAGGGAGTTGGAGGTTGAATGTTTCGAGTTCTTTGAGGACTTCTTTGCGGACATCTTTCAAGTTGATGTTGAGGTTTTCGAGGACTTGAGCTGCGACGCCATCCGTCTCACGCAGAAGTGCGAGCAGAAGGTGCTCGGTGCCGACATAATTATGGCCCAGGCTTGCCGCTTCTTCATTGGCGAACTCGAAGACTTTTTTAACTTTTGCGGTGAGTGCAGGGTCGCCGTAGACTTGGATCTCGGGTCCAAAACCGACTAACCGTTCTACTTCTTGGCGGACGGTTTCATAATCGAGGTTGAGATTGCGCAGGACATTGACGGCAATCCCTTGCCCGAGCTTGAGTAGCCCGAGGAGTACGTGCTCTGTTCCTAAATAGTTATGATTGAGGCGTTGAGCTTCTTTCTTAGCGAGCTTGATGACTTGTTTGGCGCGATTCGTAAATTTATCAAACATAATGAACGTCCCCCGAGACCATTTTAGGTTGCTTTCTTTTTATTGGCAAATTTGGGCAAGAATAGCAAGATTTTTTTTAAGCTTGTTCAAAAATAAGATATATGACATGGAGTGTTTTCTAAATGAACGGAAGGACATTATGAAAAATTATCTAAAAACTTTGACAATGACACTAGTGGCCTATACAAGCTTTGTTCAAGCTTCAACTACTAAAACAGATCAATCAGAGATTGCGGGATTATTCGGCATGACAGCCAAGCCCATGCAACCCGAACCGGCACCAATATCTAAATCCGAAGAGGAGAGAAAAAAGGGGGGCATTTTTACGGCCGAAGTTCTCTATTGGTCAACGAACTATAATCTACCTTTTGCTTTCGATTTTTCTCAGTCGGGAAGCAGTCTTAATTCTGCGTCTCCCATCGTGAATTTTCAAACGAATAAGATCGACGCCAAATTTTTTCGGCCATCGCCACGTTGGACGACAGGTGGTCGCGTCGGTTTTGGAGGAAATACAGGGTTTGATGGCTGGGAATTCATCGGTTATTACACCTATTACCACAATGAAACAGAGAAGCACGTCTCTTCAGACCAGCAACATATTAACGTTGCTTGGGGTCGAGGTGAAGCTGAATACAACCTTACTTACCAAGTCGGGGATATTGAAATCGGAAAAATATTTTATTCCTCACCCAAAGTCACGCTTCGGCCTCTATGCGGGATCCGCGGTGCGTGGATTGATCAGAGTAACCGGGCTACATTCAAGGGAGATGCGGTAACGTTTACTGATAATACAGGAGCTACGTTCTTTACGGACCAACCACTCAAGATAAATCTTGACCTAGACGTTCGCGCTATCGGGCCTCGGATAGGGCTTAACTCGAATTGGGGTAGCTATCGAGGATTAAGTATTTTAGCTAATGTTTCTGCATCGCTTCTGTATGGAAAAGGCCATACCAAAATAAAAGTCAAAGTTGACAGCGCTTCACAGGATAGTGGTGGTAATATTTCTGATTCGACGACGGATGTGAATGTGCGAGATCATTTTTGGGAGCTTTTCCCTAACCTCCAGCTAATGCTAGGTGTGACGTGGGGCTACGCTTTCAATCACGGTAAAAATATGTTTCGCATGAGCGCGAGCTGGGAGTCGAATTTCTGGTGGGAGACGGCCAATGTTCTTTTCTTTGAAAGGTCTCTGAGTATGCAGGGATTGACGGCAGGACTTGGAATCGATTTCTAAATAATCGTGGAAAATCTAAAATGGTTTGATGCGATGGAAAGAAATTGATACAGGTTTGGCATCGGCTGCAACAAATATGCAGCTCGATGCCCAGATGCTCGAATCGCTTGAGCAGCCAACGCTCCATTTCTATGACTGGGCAAAACCCAGTATCACGTACGGCCATTTTATCGATCCAAGTAAATTTTTGAATTTATCGTCGTTGGAAAGGCGCGGTATCGACTATGCACGAAGACCAACAGGCGGCGGTATCGTCTTTCATATGTGGGACTTAGCGTTCTCGGTTCTCGTTCCCGCAAAGTCAAACCTCTTTTCCTTAAATACCTTGGACAATTATGCTTTTGTGAACCAGGCCGTTTTGCGGGCTGCTCAAAATTTTATGGGAGAGAAGAAAAATTTGTCTTTAACTCCCACGGATTTAGCGGCGCGGCAGGAGGACTGCCGGCGATTTTGTATGGCGCAGCCAACGAAATACGATGTGATTTGGAATGAGCGCAAGATCGCGGGAGCTGCGCAGCGCAAAACGAGGCAGGGATTTTTACATCAGGGAACGATTGCCCTTGTGATGCCCGAGATGGAAGTGCTGCAAGATGTCTTGCGAGGCGGTGATATTGCCTCTGCTATGCTAGCGCATACCTATCCCTTAAGCGGGGAAAAAAAATTAGAAGATGCCAGAAACGAACTGAAGCAACTCTTGAGAAAAGAATTTATCCATGAAAACAGCCATTAGTCCTAGACGCGACGAAAATTATCCTGATTGGTACCAAGAGGTGGTCAAAGATCTGGCTGAGCATTCGCCGGTGCGCGGCTGCATGGTGATCAAGCCGTGGGGATATTCGATCTGGGAAAACATGCAAAAAATTCTCGATGCGCGGTTTAAAGAAACGGGCCATCAAAATGCCTATTTTCCGCTCTTTATTCCTTTGAGTTATTTGGAGAAAGAAGCCGAGCACGTCGAAGGGTTTGCCAAGGAGTGTGCTGTCGTCACACATCATCGGCTGGAAGTGGGAAAAGATGGAAAGCTCGTTCCTGCCGGCGAGCTTGAAGAGCCTCTCATCGTGCGGCCGACGTCTGAGACCATTATCGGTGAAACGTTTGCTAAGTGGATCACATCGTATCGAGATCTGCCGCTTCTCATCAATCAGTGGGCCAATATCGTACGCTGGGAAATGAGAACGAGGCTGTTTTTGCGCACGACGGAATTTCTTTGGCAAGAAGGGCACACGGCGCATGCAACCGCCGATGAAGCGCTCGAAGAGACGATGCGCATGCTCGGTGTGTACGCTGATTTTGCTGAAAAGACTCTTGCGATCCCTGTCATCCGCGGGGAAAAAACGCCCACGGAGCGTTTTCCGGGTGCTGTGAGTACGTATACCATCGAGGGAATGATGCAAGACCGCAAAGCTCTGCAGTGCGGCACGTCCCATTTTTTAGGGCAAAACTTCGCGAAAGCCTCCAATATCAAATTCCGCGATGCCGCTGGAGAAGAGTGCCTAGCTTGGACGACATCGTGGGGCCTAACGACGAGGATGATTGGAGCTCTGGTCATGACGCATAGCGATGATGATGGTCTGGTCCTCCCTCCCAAAATCGCGTCGGCCCATGTCGTTTTAATCCCGGTCATTCACAAAGAAGAAGTCAGGGCAGAGGTCATTCACTATTGCCATGCACTCGCAGGAGAGCTTCGTCATGTACTCTTTGATGGCAAGCCTCTCACAGTTCTCGTCGATGAGCGCGACATGCGCGGCGGCGATAAGATGTGGAGCTGGATCAAAAAAGGGGTTCCCGTGCGGATAGAGATTGGTCCGCGCGATATCGCCGGGGATAAATTTCCGCTCGCACGTCGCGATAAAGCTCCGAATGAAAAAGCCTTCCTTTCGAGAGGGCAGCTCGTCGCTACGATCTCTGATATTTTGGAAGACATCCAAAGCGGTCTCTATACGAAAGCTAAAACTCATCGCGATCAAAATATGGTCAAAATCGACAGCAAGGAAGAGTTTTACCAATTTTTCACTCCCAAAAATGAGCAAAACCCCGAAATCCATGGCGGATTTGCTCTCGCCCACTGGAGCGGCGATCCCGAAATCGAGAAGAAGACAAAGGAAGATTTAGGAGTGACCATCCGGTGCATCCCGTTGGATGCCGAAAACGAAGAAGGGAAATGCCCCTTCACTGGGAAAAAAAGTCACGAGCGCGTAATTTTTGCAAAGGCCTACTAATATGTTGACATTCTTAAGAAAGCATCAACGCATTTTGTTTATGGTGATCGCCGTCATCACCATCGCCTCTTTTTTGTTCTTCGGAACGTTTGGCACGATGGATACGAGAGCCATGCCTGAGCGAAAAATCGGAGTGGCTATCGACGGCTCTCCCATAACCGACCAAGAAGTTGCCAAGATGGTCCGTTTTTTTTCTTACATAAGCCCGCGCACCATCGAAACCGATTTTTTAGCCACCGGAATGGCGACGCTTCTCGCTGAGCGGTATTTTGATGAAATCAAACCCGATCTTACCAATCGTCTTGAAAAAGTGCGTAAATTTCGTCCCTATCAGCATCCCGAAGCGCCCTATATCAGCGCTGAAGAGGTCTGGAAAAAATATATTCCGAACCTTCCTCTCCACTTATCAGAACTTAGGAAAATGGAAGCAAGCCCGGACTCTTTTGCATGTTTAAGTCAACTTTATCTCGATGAGTCTGCCTTCAATCCCGAATATCTGAGACGTTTTTTGATCTACCAACAAAGGCAATATTCTCATATCCAACCCGATCCACGTCTTAGTCAGCGCGAACCCCTTTCTCTCATGAATTTCCACACCATGGAAGATTGGTTTGGAACGGCATTTATGAACCGACTGGCGATTTTCCTCATCAACGGCGCTCACATGGCCCAGGAAAAAGGGTATAACATCACGATCGAAGAGACAAAAGCCGACCTTAACCGCACCCTCATCCAGTCTCTTTCTTCCAAAAAACCCGTTACCGAAGAGTTTTTAGAAAGTCAGCTGCGTTATAGCGGCCTAGATATGAACAGCGCGATCGCCGTATGGAAAAACGTGCTGCTCTATAGAAGGCTTTTCGATGCCGTAGGACAGAGCGTCTTTGTCGATCCCCTGTCGTATCAGCAGATGGCAGCCTTCGCTGGCGAAAGCGCCACTGTCGATCTCTATCAATTACCCTCTCATTTACGTTTTACCAGCTTCAGATCGCTTCTGAAGTTCCAATACTACCTCGATAATGCGTCTCCCAAAGCGCGCGGCTCTAAACTCCCCACACAATTTTACTCTGTGCAAGAGCTTGAAAAGAGGTGCCCCGAGCTCGTCCATACGCGCGCTAAACTGCGCGTGGCCAAAGTCAAAAAAGAAGACTTAAGCGGACGCATCTCTCTGCGAGAAACATGGGAGTGGGAGGCTAGTGATGCCGGCTGGCAGCTGCTCCAAAAAGAGTTCCCCATCCTTGGCCGCTCTAAAGCCAAAACCCCTGACGAGCGGACCTCTGCTATCGACGCATTAGAACTCTCTCAGCGCACAAAGGTCGATCAATTTGCTAGAACGTGCATCCTCTCTTCCCATCCCGAGTGGCTAGAGGCCGAGCTGCAAAACGCCGCCGCACATGAACATGAGGTCTCAATCCATAGTCGCGGGGCAGCGCACCCTTTTTCAGAGATGGAAGAAACCAAACCTCTTCTCGAAAAATTGAGAACGGCCGCCTTAAATGAGACTTTTACCTTCACACCAGATAAAGATATCTACTACCGCATCACGCTTCTCGAGCCCCTCGCTGAAAAGCAAATCATGACATTTGAAGAGGCAAGCCAGGGCGATTATTTGGGCAGACTTCTCGATAAAAATCTCGAGAGTGCTTATAGCGAAATACGGCGCAAAGAACCTTCTTCCTTCCAACTTCCTGGCGGAAATTATAAACCCTTCTCTGAGGTCAAAGACATCATCGGCAGTAGAGTATTTGCCGACTTCTTAAGCACCATTACCTCGGAAAAAGTCGGACTCGAATATTACAGCTCCCATCGCTTGAAAAGTCACATGGCAGAGGCGCTAAAGAGCATCCGCGAAGAAGGAGAAGCATCGTCTTTCCTTCAAGCTACGGGCGACCGCCTTATCGATCAATGGAAGCTAGTCAAAGCCGCCACAGAAATTAAGCGCTCCGAGCACCGCTCGATTTCGACAGATGATCTCTTTGCTACCGCCATCGGAGCCTGGTCTCAAGTACAAACTCCGATCACGGGCGATGTCTGCTTTTTTAAACTCGTCAATAGAGGGCAGGCCGCAGAGCCCATCGCTGAAAACCTCGATATGGGCCAAAAAATCCTCAGCCTCGATGCCCATCGGTACCTCATGCAACAAATCCTCGATGCTATGGAAAAAAAGTGAGCGAACTTCTCGAGTCTCTTCCTCCAACGCCTCCCATGCATTTTTTCGGACTCTCGCTTGAAGTACCGGAAGGAAAAAAAGGAAAGGCATTGCCGTCCACATCCGATCTTTTTGGCGAGACGTCTTTTGCTGACGTCCATTTTTCTTGGACGCAGGAAGGCATCGCTCTCGAAGTCCGGGTCAAACATTCCCTCAAAGACGTCGTTTATCCGGACTTTGAAAAAGGCGATGCTTTTGAGTTTTTCTTCGACACGCGCGATCTTAAAACCGCGGGATTTCCTACGCGATTTTGCCACCATTTTCTGGTCCTTCCTAAAGAAGTTCAAAGCGTGCAGTGCCTCGAGCTCACCCGATTTCGCACCGATGACACGCATCCTCTCGCAGATGGAGGAGACATCCTCGTAAAACCAACCTTTGCTCTCAAAGGCTATGCTCTGCAAATCCTTTTCCCTGCTCACGTTCTTCATGGTTATGATCCGAGAGTCTTCGATCGCCTCGGTTTTACCTATGTTTTGCATCGTGCAGGAGGCGCTCCGCAGCACTTTGCGCTCTCTTCTCGTTTCTACTCTGTGGAGCAGCAGCCTAGTCTGTGGGCATCTATACAACTAAAGGCAGCAACATGAAATTTACCGATTCCCATGAGTGGGTCAAAGACGATGGAACAGTGGGCATTACCGACCATGCTCAGAAGGAACTCGGTGATATTGTCTACGTGCAGCTTCCACCCATAGGCACGCATGTCGTTGCGGGTAGAGAAGCCGCCGTTTTAGAGTCGACAAAAGCTGCGGCAGATATCTATGCTCCTGTCTCCGGCAGGGTTGTCGCTGTCAATGATGCGCTCAAGGACAATCCATCCTTGCTCAATGCCGATCCAGAAAATGCAGGATGGCTTTTCCAAGTGGAAATCGAAACTCCTGAGCAGCTTCAGAAGCTTCTAACAAAAGAACAGTACAGCGGTCTCCTACAGCGCTAATCATGTCGATTTACTTTTTTTGAAGGCTGTGCGATAAAAATAGCCATCAAAGCATATGAAATCAAAGAAAGCCAAGTGGCCCTGGGTTATTCTCACCCTGCTCGGACTTGTGGTCGGCGCCTGGGTGAGCCGGTATTACATCGTAGCGCAGACGCTGCAATGGGCGCTTTCGTATTATTCCCAAGAAAAGTTCGTCTATAACCAGCGCCAAATCCATGGAAAAGGAATTGAGTACCAAGATGTCATGCTAGGAGATAGCATCTCTGCCCGCCACGTTGCCATCGATTGGAATTGGAAACTCTTTCCCTTGTTTATCGAGCAAAATGTAAGAGTGGATGGGGCGACTTTCAAAATCGATCCAGAATCTAATAACACCGCCTTGGTGTCCGTCCTTTTCCCTACGAAGTATTTTGGCGTGCGCCTCCACGTTTCAGAAGGCGACATTTTTATACATGACAGAAAGGACCCTTTTAATTTTTCGTTCCAGTCAGGAGACCGTCCGGATGACATGGGAACACTCAAAATTGGCCAGACCATTACGGCCCGGGCGCAAAAAGCAGGGGAAGGGATGCAAATCCAGGCGTCGATGAAGGATGTCGATGTTTGCGATGCAAGAGATCTGCTGATCCGTTTTCTTAAAATGCCAGTTGTAGAAAAGGCAGTCGTGGCAGGAAAACTGCAGTTCGACGGGTCGTTGGAGCTCGATCGAGAATTTGCCCTTCGGTCAGTGCAAGCCGATCTAAAAATAGAAAATGCACTTTGGGAAAAAGAAAATATCGGACTCACTGCAAGACTTATACAGTTCAGCCTCCACTACCCGTCGGGAGAGCATGGCGCCCTATGGCGGCAAGTGCTAGCGGCTCTTTCCTGGGAAGACGGACACCTCATTGTACAAAATAATACGGGTCCTTGGACCTTGCACATGCATAAAGGGCTTACTTACTTAAGCCCTCATGAAGAGCCGCGTTTTGAATTGGAAGGAGTCGTGGGAGAGAAAATGAAAGTCTCTGTCACAGCGAGGGGAGTCTTAGAAGAAGGACAAGTTCCTTGGGCGCAGATGCAGGTAAATGCTGGAGAATCACTCGCGCATCTTTCCATCAATTGCAGTGACTGGGATCTTTTCAGGATCAAGGTAGAATTGGAAAATTGGAAAGAGGAAGCTCTACAGGAAAGCATTAAAATTGCCGCGCATTTTTTTCCTGAGTTGCAAGATGTTCGTGCCGTATCAGGGTCCGTTAAAGGAAGAATTGAGGGCCGGATTGAAAAGGGGGCGCTGCACTCCGTAGAGTGGCACGATTTATCGATGCAGGGACTTTACTTCGAAATGCCGAAAGAGAACTTCCAAGGGTATTTTGGAAATATGATATCGCTGGGATCAGCAAAAGGAAAAAACATCCACCAATGCGACGTGCAAATGAGCCAGGCTACTTTTCGCTATGACAAGTGGCGAGCTGAGAATGTCCAAGGCCATCTAAAAATGATCGACTGCTTATTGCAACCAAGTCTTTTTTCGTGCCAGATCGAGGGTATTCAAAGTGACTTGCGTGTAGAGGGCAGGTGGGATGCATTAGAGCTGAAGGCCGCCATGGAGGCCCCCGTCGGGGTCTGGGCACAGTTGGTGCACACCCATGAACCTCTCCCCGTCGATAAAACCCTTCATCTTGATTTATCAGGCGTGCTGCATGATGGACGTTTAGATACCACAGGTGTTTTTAAAACAGACGTTGATCACGGAGAATTCGGGCTCTCCCTTAGCAAAGGAATGATAGATCATGGATGGTTTGCTATCAGCCGCGCTACGAGCGGATTTTGTACTCCTTTTTTGCCTTCGGTTCAGGGACTATCCTGGGAAGGGCAGCTAGCTATACGGGGAAAAATACAAGGCTCTTCCATCGAAGGCCATTTTATTGTCGATAACCCTTCCCTTCACAACCACGTTGTGCAAACGAAAGCACACAAATTAGATGAAGGCCATTTCAAGTACAACCTTCAGTCTAAAAAATTGGAAGGAGAGTTTTTTTTACAAGAAGGAGAAATAGAGCAGGTGGGGGGACGATCCATAGGGATCAAAGGTTTGGAAGGAGGCTTTTTTTTTACAGAAAATCAAATAGATGGAAAAAATCTCAGCTGCAACTGGGATGGCCTAACTTTTTTAGGCGAGCTTCAACTCCTTTTTGCTGAGGAAGAAGGATGGGATCTTCGACTCACTTCTCGCATGGCCGAAGGAGATCTCGCTAAGATTATACCTCTTTTATCCTTGGATTCGAACATTTCAGGTAAATTTTACACGGAAAAAGAAGGGATTCAATGTCGCATCCACAATAATCATGAAGGAACTAACTATTTTGTGCGTGCTAAGGCCAATTTAAGGCATCTGCAGGCAGGTCCCTTGAAGGAAGGAGAAGGCCTTTTAGAATACGATTCATCGGCAAGCCTTGCAATTCTTAGCCAATTTCATGGCAAAGTTGGACAGTGGGATGTTAAATCTCATAAAGCCAAAATCCAAATCCTTCCTAGTATCCCTCTCGAGTTCGATGTAGAAATTTCTAAAAAACAGCAGCCTCTCTTCCAGCTTCAAGGTGTTGGCTACATGTCAGAGGATGGACAATACCAGTTGGAGCTTTCCTCCGATTTGTCTCGAAAGTTAAATGTCAGCTTTAAAGGCCCCGATATCTTATGGGACTTGAAGTGGTCATCAACAAAAGCACAAGGCTCCATCTCACCTCAAGGATATTTTCTTTCTTCTTTGAGCACAGAAGATTTACCGGGAGTCGTCTTTTCCACATCGAGCCCCGTTCTTTTCAAAGACACCGAGAGTGCTCCCTTTAGCATCCTCGCCAAGGAGGGTGAAAAAGTCATAGGAGAATTGTCAGCAAAAAGTGCGCACCTCAGATCCGATGGGCTCGAAATACCCGGAGCCCAACTTTATTGGAAAGAGTGGAAGCTTCCTCTCGATATCTATCTCTCGACATCTCAGGCCAAGTTAAAAACAGGCTCAGATGTTTTGAAAATTTCCTGGGAAAATGGGATTCGGTTTCAAGGAGCTTTGCACGGACTTTCTTTGGACATGAAGCAAGCTGGCAATGGGTATGTAGGCGGAATGAAAATAAAAGACGGAAATACTTTTGCAGTCTTCACGCAAAAAGAGATCTTCAAGCATCTCCAAGGAGTGGTGCTCAAAGGAACATGGACCCCGAGCTGGAGCTTTACAGGCATTGTGCAAGGAGAAGAACTCGCTTTAAAAGGCTTTCTCCTCCATGAGCTCCAAGGTGACATGACGATAAATCCCAAAGGCATTTCCATCACGAATTTGCAAATCGATGATCCCGCAGGACATTTTTCGATCAAACAAATCTACGTGCGTAAATCGATCACCGGTTCATGGGATACCGACATTCCTCTCGTGAAAGCCCACCATTTCAAACCCAGTCTGCTTCGCCAAACGGATGGCAAACTGACGAAAGAAAAACCCTTCGAGATCCGCTCTCTCGTTCTGACTGATCTCTTCTGTGAAGATGGCGACATGGCACGCCTCCGTGGAAAAGGAGCATTCCATTTCACCAATCACGTCAAAAGAGAAAGCTCCCTTTTTGATATTCCTCTCAAAATGATGAAAGATCTTGGGCTTGATTTCGATCTTTTCCGCCCCGAAAGCGGCGACGTCAAATGCCTTTTTAGGGAAGGACGCATCTACCTTACTGAGCTTGAAAATTCCTACAGTGAAGGAAGGCGTTCTGAATTTTTCCTCGCTCCCGATCTAGAGCCTTCCTACATCGATTGGCAAGGCAACCTCCATCTCAACCTCCGCATGAAACAGGACGTGGCTCTAAAACTCGGTGAGCCCTTTGCGATAACCGTTCGTGGCACCGCCGATAAGCCTAGTTATGGGCTTCGCTAAAAGAAATCCCTTTACTATCAATCGGGAAGAACAGGGTCTTGTCCTTTTAAAATAGGGTTTTTCAGAACCGCTTCCCAGTTGGATTCGCTATTGATACCATCTCTAACAACAATGGGTTTTATGTCTCCTCGGACAATTTGATAGAATTGGGTTCCATTTTTTTTGCTCTTGCGAGGGTCTTTATGTATCATAAATTGGCAAGCAGAGAAAGGTTCAAAACCGGAATTTTGGAAGAGCAAGACTTGACTTGCGTTTCCATGTATAAATAGAGAAGACTCGTCGCCGCGAACCAAAACTTCCATCGCTATTTGTAACATTTTTTTGCTTTGAAGGTCATTAGTGGATTCTACTATTTGAAATTCAAGCAAGTTCTCTGAAGATGGTTTTTGATTCCCACTCCAATTTTTGGCGCTTGTTTTCCAAATTTTACAAGAGGCTTGAATGGAATAACAAATCTGAGGATATTCGTCATCTGGGTGCACATACTCCTTTTTCTGTTTTACAAGATTAAAGGAGCACTTTTTATCTTCCTCTACCTTAGCGAAAAGTGATTGAACTAATTCGAATCCTATACTTGTAGATAGTAAGTATTTTTCTAAAAAAGAGGCATTAATAAGCTTCTCAATATGTGTTGCGGCATCTTTAAGGTCAAACTTTGCTAAGCTGATATAATCTTTTTGTAAAAAATCATATCTTTTTTTCCTCTGAAATGGTTGAAGAAGGGTATAGAAAGGCCTTTGTAATAAACTCTGGATAAAAGACATCTTTTGACTTAGAGATAAACTTATGTCTTTTACATCAGGGTAATATATTTTCAAGTCATTGTCAGAACGTTCTGGTTTTTTAAAAAATTCTTGTTTAGCAAGATCTTGGATTTTCCTTTTACCCCAGTGAATTTTACTATCGCTTTTCTCTTCTTCGGTAAGTTCTCCAAAACAAGCAATATAGGCTTTTATATATTCGCCGCGTCTTTTTTGGAGAATCTCTTGAGCAATAGAGCCGATTTGTTTATTACTGAGTGCAGTTTTTGTCAGCGAGGTCTCATCTAAAAAATCGAAAATATATTCTTGTATTTCTACGGGAAGGAATACAAAGGCTTCTAGAGATTGAATGGAATTAGCCATAAAATTATCCTTTATGACTAAAAGAATATGACATCTCCAAGTTTTTGGACAAATCAGATAAAAAAATTTAGTCGGGATTTGCTCGGTTTCTTTTTCCCTCCTCTTTGCCTTTACTGCGAAGAGAAATCAGACGGAAAGCTCTTATGTGCTGCATGCGCTGAACTTCTGCAACTACTGAATCTCACTGGCAGATGTCCTAAATGCTCGGGTTATTGCAGCGGAAAGTGCCTCAAACTATGCCGTCCTTACAAAGGTCTCGTCGCAGCTATGGAAAATGTAGGGCCCATTCGGTCTTTGGTGCGGGAATTTGAAAATGGCAAACTTCCGGGCCTTGCCAAATCTCTTTCGAGTTATTTGGCGGTTCAGTGGCTAAAAAATGATTTAGAGCCACCCGAGGTAATAGTTCCTTTTCCTCGCGCATGGTGGGAAAAGATGCGCCGAGGATATTCTCCTGGGGAACTTTTAGCCAAAGAATTACGCAGGCAATTCCATGTCCATAAAGCCTCTATTAGAGACAAACACGTTCTTGTGGTTGATACGACCTTGGACACCGACAGACTTGCTGCATTTGCCACGAAGCTTCAAATGGAGCTTCCTAAAGAGGTGTGGGGACTCTGTCTATTCACAAAATCAACTTCTGGAAAACCTGAATGAGCAATTGCATTTCTTTCGTGCTTAGATTGTTGAAAAATTGAGCATCTTTTTTCTCCACCGCGGGCAATGCCTTTGCGATGACCTCTTTTCCAAGAGATGTAAGCACAGGATTTTTAGCGCGTGCATCTGTAGCAGACTTTCTCTGAACCCATTTCTTAAGAATCAACCCCTTGATGACTTGGGAAACTGTATTAGGATCCATTCCTGCCATTTTTCCAACCGCTGCTTGGGTCACACCGTCCCCCTTTCGAGTGAGCCAGCCAATCGTAGCGAGCACAACAAATTGGGGATGCGTTAATCCAAGAGATTTCAAAGTGGTTTCAATAGAGCTGCGCCAGGAAGTGCTGATGTGCCATAAGAGAAAACCAGGGCTGCGCTCAGGTGCGTCATGTACGCTGATCTGTTTAAAGTCCATTTATTCCCATCGCCCCAGCAATTAACTGAAAATCTTCTTGCGAAATTTCAAAACATCCTCTCCTGAATGGTAGTCCCCAACTTTTTTTACCCTTCGTGAACGATAGTTTTTGAAGTAGAGGAGCAATCAGAGCGTCCTTTGCCGCGGTAACAAACTGGATGTTGCGCCGCCAGGGAATAAAATCTTCACTCATAGCAAATTGATAAGGATCTTCGGCTGTCACAGTCCCTATCGCTGTAAATGCTTGGTAAGGATCCTTTCCTCCAAATAGATGCCTGGGCGAATAATAAATAATCTTATCACCTTCGGACATCCGCAGTAAGGGTCCCACTTTCCCATGACAGACCTGGGCAATTCCTTCCGCTTTTCCTCTCATCACATGTTCTTTTGAGGCAACGAGCATCCAATAACGTGTCATGATTGACCCTCCTGCAGCTTATAAATACGAACTCTATGACCATCGGGATCCAGGATAACAAAAGTTCGCCCAAAATCCATAGAGGTCGGTTTTTGCATGATCGTCAACTGTTTTTGACCCCACGCTTCATAGAGAGTATCGACATCTTCGGTGGGGAAGCAAATTTCCACGGCTCCAGCTGGTGCATCGACTCTGGGCTCTGCGGTATATTTGGACCACAGGCCGAGTAGCCCTCCATTTTTTAAAGCAAACATCACAAAGGTAGGGGACTCTTCGATGGGCTTTAGTCCCAAAATATCCTGATAAAACAAGCTGCTTTTTTGGGGATTGGCCACGAAAAGAAGCACAAATCCAAGATGAGGCGTCTTCATGAGTAACTCTCCTGTTATGGTCATATAATACGTATACGTACAAAATAAAGTCAAGGCGCTGTCATTTATTTCTTGACATTCTAGAGTATATGGTACAATAATACGGATATAAATAGAAAAGTCCGAGTTTTTGTACCATGGCAAAAAAACCCAAACGTCAAAAAGCTATAGAAGCCTTCCGAAAGGCGGGAGGCGTTCTTACCATGTCAGAAGCCTTAGATAAAGGAATACATAGAAGGCAGCTTTATTCCCTCAAAGAGGAGGGGGAGCTAGAGGTTCTTGATAGAGGGCTGTATCGACTCACTGAAATGCCCGATCCGGCTTTTCCAGACTTTGTTCCTGTTGTTAAAAAGATTCCAAGGGGGGTCATTTGTCTTGTTTCTGCCTTAGCTTTTCATGAAATAACGACTCAAATCCCTCATTTTGTTTATGTTGCACTACCTGCTTCAGCGCATAGTCCTGTAATTTCTTATCCCCCTATGCGTTACTTCTGGTATGCCGACAAGCTTTTAAAGACAGGGGTTGAAGAGCATCAAATAGATGGCTTGAAAGTTAGGATTTTTGATGTTGAAAAGACATTAGTCGACTGCGTTAAATTCCGTAATAAAATTGGTATGGATATCGTCCTTGAAGCCTTGAGAATGTATTGGAGGAGTAAAAAAGCAAACATCAATAAACTTTTTAAATATGCAAAAATGTTTCGAGTCGAAAAGGTCTTGAAACCAATTATGGAAGTCATTGTCAGTATCTAATTACTCAGATATCGAATCAGGTGCGGTCACATAAACCTGCCCGATGATCGAGACGCCTTCATCGACAGAGATGAGAGGCGCTGTGATGTTGCCTCGCACCTCAGCTCTGCCACGCAGAACGAGCCGTTCTTTCACAGTGATGTCGCCTTCGACTTTTCCAGCGATGAACGCTTCTTGGAGGTTGAGATGAGCTTTGACATAGCCGTGCGGGCCGATGATGATTTTGCCTTGGGATTCGATTTCACCTTCAAATGTGCCGTCGATTTGGATCATTTTTTGAAACGATAGGGTGCCTTTGAGGGAAACATTTTCGCCGATGATCGTTTCAGGTTCTTCGATTTCAAGGGGCGGAGGAGGCACTTCGTAGACTTCTTCGACGGCAACCGAAGACTCTTCGTTGATGTTCTTGTCCAAAAAACCTTTCGCAAACTTAAACATGCTAATTCTCCAAATTACGCCGTGCCATCTGCACTTGCTTTTTGAGCGTCTCATCTCTTTCTAGCTGATTGCGGATCTTTTTCCAAGCGTGGAGGAGGGTGGAGTGGGTTTTGCCGCCAAAAGAGGAGGCAAGGCGCATGAGGGATTCGCTGACGAGTTCCTTCGCAAGATACATGGCGACTTGGCGGGGGAGAGCGACTTGTTTGGCGCGGGAAGATCCGGTGATATCGCTTTCGCGTACTTCGAAGAGGGTAGCGACGCATTTGAGGATATTTTCTACGGTGACTTTCTTGTCGGGAGCGTGCTGAAAAAGTTCGCCGAGGGTGTTTTCAACGATTTCTTCGGAGACGTCTTGGTTGAGGTGTTTCGAAAAAGCGCTGAGGCGGTTGATGGCGCCTTCGAGCTGGCGCACATTGTTGAAGATATGCTCAGCGATGAAGAAAGCGACTTTGCTCGGAACGCGAAGGCCTTTCATTTCGGCTTTGTGTTGGAGGATGGCAACACGTGTTTCAAGATCGGGCGGCCCGATATGGGCTACGAGGCCCCATTCCATGCGAGCGATGAGCCGCTCGGAGAGCTTGAGCTGGGCGGGGGGTTTGTCGCTGGTGATCACGATCTGCTTGTTTTGATGGATGAGCGCTTCAAAGGTGCTGCAAAATTCTTCTTCAAAGTTGAGGCGATTCTGGAGAAACTGGATATCGTCGACGAGGAGCACATCGAGAGAGCGGTAATGCTTCTTTAGCTTGTCCATCGATTTCGATTTGAGATGGTCGACGATGTCGTTGATAAATTCTTCGGTCGTGATGCACTGGATTCTGAGTTTTTTGTGGTGGCTGCGGATGTAGTGCCCAATGGCATGGAGGAGGTGGGTTTTGCCGAGGCCCACACCGCCATGAATAAAGAGGGGATTGTAGGAGCGCCCTGGATGCGTGGCCACACCGATGGCGGCTGATTTCACAAATTGGTTGGAAGGCCCTTCGATAAAATGTTCGAACGTATATTGGTTATTGAGTTTGAGAGAAGAGTGATCGGAAGGCGCTTGGGCAAGCACGGGGGAAGCTACAGGGGCTTTTTGCTGGGCGATGACAAAAGAGATGTCCGTATTGGGGAGATTTTTGCGGTAATTTTGTAGGAAATATTCTTGAACAAAGATGTTCGGAACTTCCAAAACGAGCTGGCCATCTTTTGCTTCGACGAGATGAATCGGCGCGATCCAGTTTTGGTATTCGGCTTTCGAACACCGCTCCTGCATTTCTTTCAAGAACGCATCCCAACTTGTCGTCTCTGTTTGTGCCTGCATGGTCATCAATTTACCAGGTATTAGTCTTTAGGTATATGCCAAGATGAGAGCTGTGGCTTGACCGGAAATGTCTTGATTGGGCAAGGCCTGTAGGGCTTTTGCTTGCGCCATAGCTTGCCGGCGGTAGCCTAAGGCAAACATGGCTTTGGCGCGGTTGAGAAGTGTCGGTTCATGGTTGGGGTCGATTTTGAGAGCTTTTTCAATGGTGTTGAGCGCTTTTAAGTTGTTACCCATTTCTAGATAGAGTCCACCGAGCGTTTGTAAATCGTAGGCGCTTTCGGGGGAGAGAAGAGCCAGACCTTCAAAAATATTCGTCGCGATATCGAACTTTCCCTGTTTTAGATAAGAATAACCCACAAATCGCAAATCATCGAGCTGCTCACTATTCCACCCCAAGATGTCGTTCCACATTGTCATATTATCCTCTCTGTACTGGACAAAAATTTTCTCGCAGAGCCGGCTGCGGCTTCGCACAATTGATCCTCCTCCTTAGAAATAGCCCCTTTGGCTATTTCTTTCGCCGGTCGGATAAATTCTGCCTTGCCTCGCTCGCCCCTGCAAAAAAATTTTTGTCCAGTAAAGAGATTACCCCTTATGGTATTGACTACGCCGACTTATAGCGAACGTTAACTGACTATCTAATTCTTGTAAAAGTTTTAAGAGTTTGATGAGGGCTTCTTGGTCGCGTTTATCTTCCTCATTTTTATCTTTAACTGCGGTAACTTTTTGGATTTTATCTTCGAGTTGTTCATCCGACCCGAGTTTGGGAGCCACTTGATTGGTGAAGAGCCGCTTCCACTGAAATTGATATCCGGCAGGAGGATTGAACATCGCCCATGTCGGATGGACCCATTGTAGTCCCATGAGAAGGGAAACCTCTGAGACGAGGGTGGGGAAAATCACATCTTTTTGCGCATGGAGGGGAATCGCATTCGATTCGGTGATGAAAGGCCGCGTTTCTTCTAGGAGTTTTTGATCGGTTGCCCACCGCGTGGAGACGTCTGCTGGAAGGTTAGATACTATTTTCGGTTCTGCCATATAAGACCCTTATGTACACCTATTGAGATTTTACAGACAAGAAAGATTGATGGCATCGATTCAAATTTAACATTTTGCCACAAATTTCCACTTTTTGTAAACAATTCAAAATCAGTGTGTTATTGATGGTTGCAGGCCTTGTTTTAGGGGTGCAATGTGCAAAAAATGTTGCGGGCATTCGAAAGTGGTGTTAAATTGTGGCAAAAGGTGGAAAAATATCGTGTCTCAATTCTTCTTTAGCGGATCAACCTACGCGAGGCTCGATGCGAAGAACCGATTTGTTCTTCCGCAATCGATGCGTTTTGGTCTGGTGGAAAATGGCGCGCTGGAATTCACCATAGCTCTGGGACTCGGCGGATGTCTTGCCATCTATCGCCGTAGCGATATCGAAAAGATTGTGGCGAAGTTCCAATCGAAGCAGCACATGGGTAAATACCAAAAATTTTTCACGCTCTTCTTTTCAACGCTGCACCAAACAACTTGTGACAAATTAGGCCGCGTGATTCTTCCTCCGACTCTTAAGAAAGCGGTCGATATTAAAAATGAAATCGTCATCGCTGGCGTGCTGAATAAGATTGAGCTTTGGCCCAAAGAAATTTACGAAGCACAACTCAAATCGGTGCTCGATGGCACGGATGAATTTGGTCTTAGCAAAATGTCCGAAGAGGCCTTTGCCCTGCTGGGTGAGTGCGTCGAGGAGTGCCCCGATGCACCCTGAACACATCTCTGTCATGGTAGAGCCGTTTCTCGAGTTCTTTAAGGACCAAAAGATATCGGTGTTTTTTGATGGAACGCTTGGCGCTGGCGGACACAGCAAGGCGATTCTGCAGGCACATCCTGAGATCGAAAGACTCATCGGATGCGATAGAGACCCAGAAGCTCTAAAGATTGCTCGAAAAAATTTAGAGCCCTGGAAAGACAAGATCGAGTTTGTGCATGCAAATTTTGCCGAACTCGATGGCATCTTGCAGGAATGCAAGAAAACGCAAGTAAATGGTTTTTTTTTGATTTAGGAGTGTCATCGATGCAACTCAGCTACGGATCAAGGGGATTTAGCTTCAGCAAAGAGGGACCGCTCGATATGCGCATGAACCCAGATGAGAAGCTCACTGCCAAAGATATCGTCAATCACTACACCGAAGAAGAGCTCGGCGAGATCCTCCGTGAATACGGAGAAGAGCCGCATTGGAGAAAAGCAGCCCGCGCCATCGTCGAAGCCCGGCGCAAAGGTCCCATCGAGACGACCAAACAATTGGCTGATCTCCTCGTTAGTTCTCTCGGATTTAAAAGAGGGGGAAAACTCCACCCTGCGACGCTTGTTTTCCAAGCGCTACGAATCTGTGTGAACCGCGAACTCGAAGCGATCGAGACGATGCTCATGAAAGCGATCCAGTTTTTAGCAAAAGGCGGCCGCATCGGTGTGATCAGTTTCCACAGCTTGGAAGATCGGATCGTGAAAAATGTTTTCCGCACAGCCTCTTTCCGCCCCAGGAAAGGAAACACGATTCCTCTCCTGAAATTACTGACGAAAAAACCGCTCACTGCTGCTTTTGCAGAAGTGCGCGCTAACCCCCGTGCGCGGAGCGCCAAAATGCGTTTTGCAGAAAAATTATGAATAAATATGCGCTGATATTTTTCAGTATCTTCGTCTTTGGTTTTGCGCTCTATTCCTATGTCGATTTGCAAAACCAAGTGACTTCTGTAAAATTGCAGCTTCCCAAAGTCGCCCGCGAAATCAAGGCGCTCCAAGAAGAAAATACGCGCCTACAGTTCGAAATTGATACGTTCGAAAACCCCGATAACTTGCTGAGGCTCGCTACCGCCCCCACTTTTTCCCACCTCCAGCATCCCCTCTCAACAGAGGTGCTCGTGGTCAAGGAAGGTTTGGCTGTGAATCTCGAGCCTGAAAAAGAATCGACTGCTTCTGCCAAATCGACGATCCGCCTTGCTTCATCCTTTAGCCAGTGAAACGATTAAGCATTCTTTCTCTTTTTGTTTTCGGTCTTTTTTCTCTGCTCATCGTCCAATTTTACAAAATTCAAATTGTAGAAGGAGAAAAGTGGGCTGAGGCAGCCCGTCGCCAGCACCACTTATCCGTCATCGAGCCTTGTAAGCGGGGGCTATTTTACGGTAGCGCCGCGATCAAAAAGGGACACCCCGATGACGATAAACCCCTCGTCGTCGATGTTCCCAAATTCCATCTCTATGCCGACCCCGAAGCGATCCCTGAAAAGCTGCGCACCGAAGTCTGCAAAAATATTACCCGCATTCTGCGCCTTGGATCTTCTGAAAACGACAAATTAACGACGCAGCTGACCAAACAAAGCCGCAGCCGCAAACTCGTCATGTGGCTTTCTCGTCAAAATTATGAAGCCTTGCTCGCATGGTGGCAGCCGTTTGCAAAAAACGCCAAACTCCCACGCAATGCGCTTTTCTTTGTCCAAGATTATAAACGATCCTATCCGTACGGCAGAATGCTCGGGCAAGTTCTGCACGCCCTGCGCGAAGACAAAGATCCCATCACCCATCAGAGCATTCCCACAGGAGGCCTTGAGCTTGCCTTCGACAAATATCTCAAAGGCAAAGAAGGGCGCCGTCTCATTTTGCGCTCTCCTCGCCATCCGCTCGACACGGGCGTGGTGACCGTGCCGCCTGAGCATGGAGCAGATGTTTATCTCACCATCAATCCCTATATCCAAGCCATTGCCGAAGAAGAGATCGAAAAAGCCACCAAAAGTGCCAATGCTCGTAGAGGCTGGGCTGTCATCATGGAGCCCAAAACCGGAGAAATCTGGGCGCTCGCGCAATATCCGTTTTTTGAACCAGGATCCTACAAGAAGTATTTCAAGCATCCGGAAGATACAAAAGTCGGTGCGATCACCGACCCCTACGAACCAGGCTCAACTTTTAAACCTCTCACACTCGTCGTAGCTCTCAAGGCAAACGAAGAGCTCAAAAGACGGGGCAAGCCCCCGCTCTTTTCCATTCAGGAAAAAGTAGCGACCAGCAATGGCCATTTCCCCGGTAGGGGAAAGCTCCTAAAAGATTTAAGGTTCCACCGGTATCTCAACATGTACATGGGACTACAAAAATCGTCCAACATCTACATGGCCCGGATGATGCAGCGCGTGGTCGAGCAGCTCGGAGAAACGTGGTACCGCCAAACTTTGCATGACATCTTTGCTCTCGGTGATAAAACAGGCATTGAACTTCCCGGAGAAAGCGGCGGACTTCTTCCGACTCCTGGGAAGAAACATCCTTCAGGTGCTCCCGAGTGGTCGAAAGCCACGCCGCCGTCGCTTGCGATGGGACACAATATTCTCGTCAATTCTGTTCAGATGGTTCGTAATTATGGCATCCTTGCCAATGGCGGCTTCGATGTCAGGCCCACCCTCGTGCGCAAAATCGTCAAAGATCAAAAAATCCTCAAAGAGCATCTCGTCCCTGAACCCAAACGGCTGATCGAACCAGACATTGTGCGCGAAGTCGTCAAAGCGATGCGCTTTGTGACCCAAGAAGGAGGGTCAGCCTACCGCGGAGAGATACCGGGATATACCGAGGCAGGAAAAACGGGTACGACTGAAAAAATTGTGAACGGCGTCTATTCTAAAAAAGACCATATATCGACCTTTGTCGGTTTTGCTCCCGCCGTTAACCCCCAATTTGTTCTCCTTGTGGCCATCGACGATCCTAAATTTCAATATATCCCAGGCGTAGGCCGCAATCAGCGGGCCGGAACGTGCGCAGCGCCCGCCTTTCGCGATATTGGCGTACGTGTGCTACAATATTTGGGCATCCCCCCCGACGATCCTGAAAATAAAGCCTGGAAAAAAGAAGTGGCAGATCTTAAACAATTGTACGACCAATGGAACGGAAATTAAATAACCTCATTGCGGGGCTCGATTTAAATGCCCGTGGATCTTTAGACATCGAGATCACCGGTATTAGCTCGAACTCTCAAACGATTAAGCCCGGTGATCTTTTTCTCGCGCGCCGCGGGAAAAAATTTGATGCCACGGAGTTCATTCCACAGGCAGCAGCAGCTGGCGCTGTGGCTGTGCTCTCGGATATCTACAATCCGTTTGCCTCCGAGATCACGCAGCTCATCACCTCCGACTTTGCCTTTCATGAAGAAGAGCTCATCCAAAGATTCTATGACTATCCAGCCCGAAAACTTTCCCTTATCGGCATCACGGGCACAAATGGAAAGACCACCACATCATATCTCCTGCATCACCTTTTTGATCCGTGCGGACTCATCGGCACCGTCGAGTGGCGCACAGGAAATGCCACGATGCCGGCAGATCGCACCACTCCGGATCTTCTCACCCTCACCAAGCTCTTTTATGAAATGGCCCAGTCGAAGTGCGAGAGGGCTGTAATGGAAGTCTCGTCGCATGCCCTCACCCAAGGAAGAGCGCGCAGTTTTTCATTCGATGTCGCTGTCTTTACCAATCTTACCCAAGACCATCTCGATTACCATCAGACCATGGAAAATTATGCCGCGGCGAAAGCGCTGCTTTTTTCCTCGCTCTCAAATAGCGCCTCAGCCGTGGTGAATGTCGATGATCCCGCTCACAAAATCATCCTCGCTCAGTGCAAGGCAAACGTTTTTACGTATGGATTTGGTGCGGCGGATTTAAGAGCGTCGGATCTTCATCAAACAGCTTCAGGTATGGAATTTAACCTTCACTACCGGGGTAATGTACATGCGTTTTGCTCAAAACTCATCGGTCGGTTCAATGTTTACAATATTTTGGCGGCTGTGAGTGTTGGTTTGACGCAAGGCTTTTCTATGAAGTTTATTCTTTCCAAGCTATCAGCGTTCTCGTCTGTGCCGGGCCGACTTGAGCGAGTAGTGAACCCGCAAGGCCTGCCGATCTTTGTCGATTATGCTCACACTGATGATGCTCTACGAAACGTGCTGGAGACACTCCAAGAGTGTAAAAAAGGCCGCATCATCACGGTATTTGGCTGCGGAGGCAGCCGCGACGCCGGCAAGCGTCCTAAAATGGCAAGGGCCGCTGAAAGTCTCTCCGATGTCATTATCGTCACAAGCGACAATCCCCGCGCTGAAGATCCTGACGAGATCATTCGGCAAGTGCTAACGGGGATCACCAATCGTAGCCAGTGCCTTGTCGAAGTCGATCGGCGAAAAGCCATTGCCAAAGCAGTGTCGATTGCTCAAAAAGATGACATCATCTTAATTGCTGGTAAAGGCCATGAAAAGACACAAGAGTTCAAAGATCATTCTATTCCGTTTGATGATTGCCTCGAGGCTAAACAGGCGTGCTTTGATCTGCAAAGAGCTTTTGTCGATAAAGCCGGTTGAATGCCCGCAGACGATAAGAGCAAACGATATAATAACCACTGATTGCAATTTGAATAATATCGATAGGGGAGGATAAAACTCTTTTAAATGAGGCGAGGGTGGCAGATTGCTGAGCAGTACCAAAGAAAAAGGCGGAAATGAGACCCACACTCATGATGCCAATAATTCCTATCGTAATATACGTGCAAATCAGCTGAAAGGAGAGTAACCAAGTACCATATTTTTTGTACGCACAATAATAGATAATGCCCATGAAAATTATAGACGAAAGAAAGGCAACAACATTCAATGTGACGAAAGCTGTAATAATGGACATGCCGTAACTCGCCCAAAACGCTATCAACCATTTTTTTCGAATTGAATGATCCATGATGAAATTATAAACTGATGGTTCTTTTGAGAAAATATGATTCTTCAAACTACCCGCCTAGTACTTCGAGAATTTAATTTAAATGATTTTGAGGCGTTTGCCCATATCGTCGCAGATCCTGAAGTGATGCGGTTTTCTCTTTTTGGACCGATGAATAAAGAAAAAGCTCTACAGTATTTTCAGCAACGTATTTTGGGCCATTATCACAACCATGGATTTGGACTTTGGGCGATCATTTTCGAGAATCAAGCAATTGGTTTTGCAGGGCTCATTAGCCAAGAAATCGATAGAGAGAAAAAAATTGAGTTGGGATATCGACTTCTCCCTCAGTACTGGGGAAAAGGTCTTGCTACCGAGGCGTGCCAAGGCATCCTCAAATACGCATTTGAAAATTGTAAATTCAAAGAAATCATATCTATCGTAGAGCCCACCAACGTTCGTAGCTTGCGCGTCGCTGAAAGAGTCGGGATGACCCTATGGAAAAATACAACCTATCATGGCACAGCTGTAGGTATCTATCGCATTGGCCCCTTGCTCCCGTCATAAAAAGTATGCTATATTCCCGCCCATGGGTCGTCTGCTCTGTTTTTTCGTTCTCTTTTTTTCACTCCTGAGTGCTGCGCCGACGAGGCATTTACATCGAGCCAAAACTCAAGCGAGTATTCCTCAGCACGCACGCCCTCTCGTCATTTTGGATGCAGGACATGGGGGGAGCAATGAAGGCGCTCAAAATCATCTCGTCATGGAGAAAAGACTAACACTTACTACGACAATGTACTTGAAGAAATACCTCGAAGAAGCGGGATACCGTGTGATTTTAACGCGCAGCCGCGATGTGTTTATTCCTCTTCCTCGGCGCGTTGCGATCGCTAATAACACTAAGGCCGTTTTATTTGTCAGCGTGCATTACAATGCCTCTCACAATCACGAAGTAAAGGGCTTAGAGGTTTTTTATTACCAGGAGGGTGGTGCGAAAAGAGCCGCTGCCTCAAAACTTTTAGCATCTAATATTTTGTCCTCGATGCTCCACCAAACACACGCCGAGTCACGCGGAGTTAAAGCCGGAAATTTTCACGTCATTCGTGAGACGACGATGCCAGCCGTGCTTGTGGAAGGCGGGTTTATCACAAACCGTGAAGAGAGCATGCTCCTGCACGATAAAAAGTATTTAGCGAGAATCGCCAGAGGCATCGCTCATGGCGTTGAGAAGTATATGAAAACCTTGGTTGCTAGTTGAACCTCGAGAGAGATTGGCCTAGAAAACGCGAGATCCAAGGAGGCCGATGCAAACAACCCCTTTATGGGGTTGTTGAAGCAGGCAGACGCGGGAGGTCGCGTTTTCTATGGCCGAGATCTCCGAGGGATAACTAGAAATCGAGGTTAAAAAAACGTCCTCGGCGCGAGTTGAACGCGCGACCTGCCGCTTAGGAGGCGACCGCTCTATCCACCTGAGCTACGAGGACACGGTCTTAAAATTGTAGACGAAAAGGAAGAAGAATGGAAGCAGATATCGGACTCATCGGTCTTGCCGTGATGGGGCAAAATTTAGTTTTAAATATGAACGACCACGGCTTCAACGTCGTTGTCTTCAATCGCACGGTCTCGAAGGTTGATGATTTTTTGAAAGGTCCCGCTAAAAATACAAAAGTGCAGGGTGCGCACGATTTAAAAGATTTTTTCTCTCAGCTCAAGAAACCCCGCAAGGTCATGCTCATGGTCAAAGCCGGATCTGCCGTCGATGATCTCATCGAGGAGTGTCTTCCCTTCCTCGAAAAAGGGGATGTCGTGATCGATGGCGGCAATAGCCACTATCCTGACACCGAGCGCCGCGTGAAAGAGCTCCAAGAAAAAGGGATTTTATTTGTCGGAACGGGAGTATCGGGAGGAGAAGAAGGAGCGCGCCACGGCCCTTCGATCATGCCCGGAGGAAATCCCGCCGCTTGGCCTCTCGTAAAACCGATTTTCCAAGCCATTGCCGCAAAAGCAGACGATGGCTCTCCTTGCTGCGATTGGGTGGGAGAAGGCGGATCAGGGCACTATGTCAAAATGGTGCACAACGGCATCGAATACGGCGACATGCAGCTCATCTGCGAAGCGTATCAATTACTCCGGGATATTGGAAAACTTAAAAACCCTGAAATGCAAAAAATTTTCCACGACTGGAATCAAGGAGATTTAAGCAGCTACCTCATCGAGATCACCGCTTCCATTTTAGGATATAAAGACGCCGATGGATCGTTTCTTGTCGATAAGATTCTCGATGTTGCAGGCCAAAAAGGAACCGGCAAATGGACCGGAATTTCAGCATTTGAAATGGGAATTCCTGTAACGCTTATCGGCGAGGCTGTCTTTGCACGGTGTTTATCAGCGATGAAAGAGGAGCGCATGCAAGCATCCCAAGTCTATAAAGGTCCTGCCCTCTCTTCCAAAATCGATGTCCAAGCTGTAGGACAAGCCCTCTATGCTGCAAAAATCATCAGCTATACGCAAGGGTTCATGCTCATGCGCGCCGCTGCAACAGAAATGAAATGGAATCTCAATTATGGCGGTATTGCCCTCATGTGGCGTGGAGGATGCATCATCCGCAGCGCGTTTCTCGGCAAAATCCAGCGCGCGTTTAGCCAAAACAAAAATCTTCCCAGCCTTCTTCTCGATGCTTTCTTCCAAGGCGAGATCGCCAAAGCTGAAAAAGGATGGCGCCTTGCCGTGCAAGCAGCTGTTGGAGCCGGCATCCCTGTGCCCTGTCTGAGCACAGGTCTGATGTTCTTTGATGGATATAGATCCGCTCAGCTCCCCGCAAATCTCCTCCAAGCACAGCGGGACTTCTTCGGTGCTCATACCTATGAGCGAGTTGATCAGCCCAGGGGCAAGTTCTTCCATACTAATTGGACTGGAACGGGTGGAATGACGACCTCGACTTCTTACAATGCATAAACCATTGATAATCAATGAACTGTCACTTTTTCGTACGAAAAAGTGACAGATTTGTCATTTATTGGACGTAAATGCGCGGAATCCGTTCATTGAAAAGACACAAAACTTCGTAGGGAATCGTCTCGCACAGCTGGGCGATTTCCATGAGAGGAATTTCTGCCTCGCCTTGTTTGCCGATAAGGACGACTTCCTCTCCCACGAAAACTTCTTGCACTCCGACATCGACCATGAATTGATCCATACAGATAGTTCCGACGATGGGAAACCGCTTTCCGCGGATCAGCACGGAGCCGCGATTGGACAGGCATCTACGATATCCATCGCCGTAGCCCACAGGAATCGTCACGATGCGAGTTTGCTGGGGTGTGATGTAGGAGTGGCCATAGCTGATGCCTTCTCCCTTCTCTACAACTTTGAAATAGGAGACTTTGGTTTTGAGAGAAAAACAGGGCGCGATGCCCTGGAGTGCAGCTGGAGAGTTGGCCGGAAGATAACCAAGAGCCAGAAGAGAAGTGCGCACCATATCGCCGTGGGCCTCCGGATAATGGACGACGCCTCCCGAGTTCGCCAGATGCCTAATCAGAGATGCCTCAAGAAAAATAGGATCTTTTAATAGCTCTTGAAAGGCGCTGATTTGTTTTTCAGCAAAGGCGTTTTCTGGAGCGTCTGCCGTCGCCAGATGGGAGTAGACACCCACCACTTCAAAACAAGGAATCGATTTGAGGTGGTTGAAAAGAGAGAGAGCCGACTTTTCCCTCACGCCCGTACGTCTCATGCCTGTATCGACTTCGATATGAACGCGGCACTTTTGCCGAATTTTTTGGCATTTTTCTGCGACGAGCTGGGCTTTAAATTGTGAGCTGATCGTGAACTCGAGATTGAAGTTGATGAGGTCGAGGATTTGTTCTTCGTGGATCGCGCCGAGGACTAGGATGGGCAAGCGCACATTGGCTTTTCTGAGCTCAATGCCTTCTTGTAGGTGCGCCACAGCAAGATAATCGACGCCCGCTTCTTCCGCGGCCTTTCCCATCGCACATAGCCCGTGGCCATAGGCATTGGCTTTCACGGGAATGCATAGGAGGCGATTTCCAATAAAGCTTCGAATGATGGCGATGTTTTTCTTAAATTGTCCTAAGTCGACTTCAATCCAGGATGGATGAGGAAATGATACGCTCATGAATCCATGATAAGTAGGTCTTTTGTCTTTTGTCCAGTTTATACCTGAAATCCCTGTCTTAAGGAGAAGATTTCATCATTTGCTGATGCAGGAGGGGAAGAGCCTTCTGGAGCTGGGGATAAACTTGATTCCACACTTCGGGGTCAACGGGAAGATAGAAGGGAGGCTCGCAGAGGTCTTTATGTTGCTCCATAAATGTCGCTGGCTCTTGAACGGAAAAAGCGGGGAGTTTCCAGTACACGCCTAGCGTATGGACATCGAACACGCCCTTGTTGTGGTATAGAACAAATGCGACGCGCATGGTGGGTTGATACAGTTTGTTGTCGAGGTGGGGGGCTACAATGAGATCTGAGGTGACAAATTCTTCGACAAGAAACGAATCGTGTTTGTCTTCTACCCAGTAGTTGTAAGCTTTATCGGGATTGTTTGTATTTTCCTGGGTGTGGTTCAAAATTTGATCGAGGGCTCCATCTAGTTCATCTTTTTTAACGATGATCACACCGCGGCCGATAAACGCACTGCGAGGTTTTATTACGAATGCCTCGCCTCCTAAATCGCTCGCAATCTGCGCAGCGAGATTTTTCGAGTACTCTTTTTTGTAGAGTTTCCATTTGGGTTTGAGAGAGGCCAAGAGAGGATCCTTTGCCAAAAGCTCTGTCATTTTGTATTTATCGGTCAGGTAGGGAAAACTGGCTCTATCGATGATAAGAATGCCGGGGCATTTCTTAGGGAGCTCTTCATCTTGCTTGAGTAGGTACGGGCTGGCGAATAAAAAGCCTTGGTAGGAAAAAAAATCGCTGGGATCTTGGGCAGGAAGTTGGGCAAAAGCCCAAAATGTCGGATCGGAGAAAATTTCGAGAACGGAATTTTTCGCTTGGACTGCATAGGCGTGACTGAAAACAAATTGAAGTCCTGGATCATAAAATTCACTAGGAGCTGCCCAGCCTCTGGGGAACCAAGCATATAAAAACCGTAGGAATCTTTGTTGGATGGAAAGGTCTGCAGGGATGACAAAACTGCTTCCCTTAAACACAGATACTATCCCATTTTGAATTTCACAGAATTTGATTCCCTTTTCTTTACTGTACTTCAAGTCGGCGACCATAAAGCAGATATCGGCGGGATAATTTTCGTTGGCATAGATGCTCAGCGGTAAGAAAAAAACTACGAATGCGAGAATCAATTTTTTCATTTTTGCCCCCGATTTGCAGGAGTTTAATTTTTACTAACGCGCCTGTCAATTATTTCCTCATTGCATCTTGATTAGATCATGCGCTAAAATATCTGCATGATTACTTATGACGACTTCTTAAAAGTAGACATCCGAGTGGGAACAATTATTGAAGTTCTCGCTTTTCCTGAGGCGCGCAAACCGGCCTATAAATTGGTTATCGATTTTGGACCGGAGATTGGTGTGAAAAAATCTTCGGCACAAATCACGGGCCGTTATCCCGATAAAGCGCAGTTGGTGGGCAAGCAAGTGATCGCTGTGGTGAATTTTCCGCCGAAACAAATTGGACCGTTTGTTTCAGAAGTGTTAACGTTGGGACTCGCGGATAGTAATGGACATGTTGTGCTTGTAAGTCCCGATTATCCTGTGCTCAATGGTGTAAGACTTTTTTGAACATTCATTGATTTAAATGTTGGTTTTATCTATCATTTATTTCCATTAATAACAATAGGATGAAATTATGGCAGCACCAGCAAACTTACGAGTAACAGGCCCATTAGCCCAAAATGATGTTTTAAAAAATGTTCTTTTCGGTCCATGTCAGCAATTTATTGATGACAACATTGACCCAAATAATGAAATTCTGACCAAGATCAAAACAAAGATTAAATTTGCTCCTTATGTTTTTGAGCCTGCAAAGTATGCCTGTTATAAAGAAATTACCCCTGAAAATGAACAAACGTGGACCATGCTTCCTGTGCAAATGCCGCAAGGTTGGGTGCCAAACGAAGTATCCGATATGCTCACCTATGCGCAGCTACAAACGGCTTATGTTAAAATGCGTCAGGCATTGATTCCACAATACCAACATTTTCTGGCCCATCAAAAGAGCGAAGCTGGGTCCTCTGTGGAAGCAACATTGCTCTCTACTTGGCCAAAAGTTATACAAATCGTCCAAGAAGATCCGAAAGGTCCTTTAGCCTATGTGGATGTAAAGCTTAAGCTGACGATAGAGAAGGTGGATCGAGTGACAAATACACCAATAGATCCTATTAAAGGCACGATCACATGTACTTTAGTAGACTCAGCTTTTGCTGATCGTGTTTGAGATATTCCAAGACTCCCCGATTTTGAGCGCCCTAAAAAGCTCCTGGGAAATTCCCAGGAGCTTTTTGTTTTCTTCTAAAGTGAGTACCGGGTCTTCATAGCCTTCATCGGATAAACGAAAAGTTCCATGGTGGATAGCCATCGTGGGCGGCATTCCCAAATCCCGATGAGCAAGAACGGCATCTTCAGGACTCATGTGAGCCCAGCGTAAGAACCAGCGGGGTTCGTAGGCGCCGATGGGAAGCAGGGCAAAACGGAATGGCCCAAATTTTTCGTGCGTTTTTTTAAAGTGAGGGCCGTAGCCTGTATCGCCGGCAAAGTAGATCAGGCCGCTTTTTGTCTGTATGACAAAAGAACCCCAGAGTGTTTTGTCGGTATCCCATAGACCTCGTTTGGACCAGTGCTGAGCTGGCTCCAAATGGATCGCTGTCTCTTCATCGATGGAGATGGAGGTATGCCAGTCTAGAGTTTCTGTCGGATAGGGGATAATTTGGTCCATTCCGAGGGGGGCGAAAATACGAGGATTATCACGTTTAAAAAGCTTTTGAAGTGTTTCCAAATTGAGATGGTCATAATGGTTATGACTGATAAGGACGATGTCGATTTTGGGAAGGTCATCGAAGTCAATTCCTGGAGGATGGAAGCGGGGGATTTTGAACCAAGGAAAAGGACTGGCGGACTGGGCCCACATCGGATCGGTCAAAATATTGAGACCGTCTGTTTGCAAAAGTACTGTCGAATGGCCCACAAAGCAGGCGCGAAGATCAGGTCCCGTGACTCGGGCGGGAGGAACATCTAAAATGGCGGTGCCCATTTTGGAGGGCCAGGGTTTGGGCTTCGCTGTCAGGCGCCAGCGAAGGACACCCAAAAATGAAGGTCTTTTTCTGTTCCAGGGATTATAGAATTGCTTTCCATCAAAATGATCACTGAGGGGATAGTTGTTCATCGAGTAGGCCTGATTCGAGTGCTTTTTGTACCGTGGCAAAAAGAGGCGTAGGAAGATCGCTTAAACTAAACCAACTCCATCCTTCACACTTTTCGGGTTCGCGAAGCTGAGGCGTTCCTTCGAACGCGTGGACGAACGTATAGAGAGTGATGTAGTGGTGCTCTGCATCAAAGACTGTGGAGACCCAAGGGCCGAGTTTGAAGGAGATGACTCGGAGTCCTGTTTCTTCTTCGAGTTCACGGCGCATACAGTCTTCGACGCTTTCGCCAAATTCTAAATGGCCTCCGGCGCAGCTCCACTGGCCTGGAGCAAAACCTCCCTTGCGCTTTCCGAGAAGGATTTTTCCCTCGTGGATTACGACAACAGCGACTCCGACGCGCGGATACATTACTCTTCTGCCTTGAGAACTTCCATAAAGGCCGATTGAGGGATATTGACCTTACCAATCTCCTTCATGCGCTTCTTCCCTTCTTTTTGTTTTTCCCAGAGTTTGCGTTTGCGGGTTATGTCGCCGCCGTAGCATTTGGCGGTGACGTTCTTGGTGAGCGCGCGGATCGTTTCGCGTGCGATGACTTTTCCGCCGATTGCGGCTTGGATGGGAACTTTAAATTGTTGCATGGGGATCACGTCGACGAGTTTTTTGCAGATGGCGCGGCCTTTGCCTTCGGCTTTAGAGCGGTGCACGAGGCAGGAGAAGGCATCGACGGGCTCTTCATTGACGCGGATTTCGAGTTTGACGATGTCGCTTTTGGCATAGCCATCGAACTCATAGTCAAACGAGGCGTAGCCGCGGGTGATCGATTTGAGTTTGTCGCTCAGGTCTGTGATGATTTCATTGAGAGGAAAGCGGTAGGTGAGAAGGAGTCTTTTGGCGTCCATCGTCTCGGTTTTTTCGAGTGTGCCGCGTTTTTCCATACCGAGCGACATGATCGCTCCCAGAAAATCGGCGGGCGCCATGATGTGGCATTTGACCCACGGCTCTTCGACCATTTCGACGGTGGAAGGATCGGGGTAGTGGGCGACGTTGTCGATGCTCACTGTGCTGCCGTTTTGCAGTGTGAACCGGTAGATGACGCTGGGAGCTGTGGTGATCACATCGAGATCGAAGTGGCGCTGCAGGCGCTCGAAGACGATTTCGAGGTGCAGAAGGCCGAGGAATCCGCAGCGGAACCCAAATCCGAGTGCCATCGAGCTTTCTTGCTCGACGTGCAGAGCGGAGTCATTGAGTTGGAGTTTGAAGAGCGCATCGCGCAGCGCTTCAAAATCATTCGAGTCGACAGGATAAATGCCAGCATAGACGACAGGAGTGATGACGCGAAAACCGGGTAGTGCAGACGGCGCAGGTTGTTTGGCCAGCGTAACTGTGTCACCGATTTTCACATCGGCGGTATTTTTGATGTTGGCGATGACGTAACCGACTTCGCCCGGCCTTAAGACATCGACAGTTTTCGCTTCAGGAACGAAAATACCGACGTCGAGGACTTCATAGTTTTTTCCCGTCGCCATCATTTGGAGGAGTGTTTTTTTGCGGATTTCACCGCTCACGACGCGCACGTAGACCATGACGCCGCGGTAGGTGTCGTAATGCGAATCAAAAATCAGCGCGCGCAAAAATCCATCTTCGGGGACTTTGGGAGGAGGGATGTACATGACGATACTCTCTAAAATATCGTCGATGCCCACGCCTGTTTTGGCAGAGCAGTTGATGGCATTCGAAGTATCGAGACCAATCACTTCTTCGATCTGTTGTTTAACACCTTCGATGTCGGCGGCGGGCAGGTCGATTTTGTTGATGACGGGGAGGACTTCCAAGTTGCGGTCGACGGCCATATGGACGTTGGCGAGGGTCTGGGCTTGTACCCCTTGGGTGGCATCGATGACGAGCAGAGCTCCCTCACAGGCCGATATCGAACGGGAGACTTCATAGGAAAAGTCGACGTGGCCGGGGGTGTCGATGAGGTTGAACTGGTAAACCTCTCCATCCGAGGCTTTGTAATAGATGGTGACGGGGTGGGCCTTGATGGTAATGCCGCGCTCACGCTCAAGATCCATAGCATCAAGGACTTGCGCTTGCATATTCCGTTCTTCGATGGTAAAAGTTTTCCTGAGTAAGCCATCCGCAATGGTCGACTTACCATGGTCGATATGGGCGATAATGCAAAAATTTCTTATATGTTTTGGGTTATAAGACGACATACCTGAGCATTTTAAGCTATTCTAGAGTGAAAGAAAAGGTAAAAAATGGTATAATAACTCCAAAATTTATGTTGAAGAACATCTCAGAATACGTTTCCAAGCAAACCCAGTGGGCTTATTCCTCGTTGCCCAGCCTAGACGCTACATCCAAAAAAATTATTCACGAGCTCAAAAAAGGCACGATATTCTTTTTTGGGTCGGTAGTGGCGGGCGGTGGAGCGCTTCTCACACTTTTGATGCACGAGGGAGAGGGAATAGAAGATCAGGTTATAGTGGGATTGGTGGCGTCTGTTGCTTTTCTGATGCTGGGTTTTATCGCGAATCAATTAAATACGAAGAAAAAAAGGACCCCTCCTCCGAACTCCGAAAGTCCTCTTCCTTCTATGACTACTGTTTCAGTGCTGGATAAGCCTAAAGGGATTAGAAACGGCGGGCTTACGTGCTTTATCAGCGCATTATTTCAAACGTTTGTGAATGATCCTAAGCTCGCTAGCGATATAGTAGCTATCGGTAAGTACAATATTTCAAAAAAGAATGAGGAAAAGCCTTGGCAGTTTGTGCTGGATACTTTAGCCAATTTTTCTACTTTTAATGGTTCTCTTTGGGATATGAGAGCGTTTTCACAGGATCAGCGTACCAAAAATGAAGGCGCTATGGGAGATCCTCATGAATTGTTGATGGGGATGCTGAAATGTATACCAACAACTCATCCCAGGGAAGGCGAAAAACCATATTTCGAAAAAGATGAAGTGCGAGATTTTAAATCGTTTTATTTTGAAGGGACTAGCATCGTCGAATGGAAGGAGTCCGCTGATCAAACTAATTTAGGCAAGACGTATTCTTCTGCCGAAGAAATGCGCAAAGATTTGGGGAGATTCTACAAAATTACTTATGAGTCTAATCCAGCATGGTGTTTGTCTGTAAAGATGGATGATAAATCGAATCTCACACAACTAATAAATGGTTGTTTCCAAACAGCAGAACCTAAAGAGAAAACAAAGAAGAAAGTTTATAAAGAAAGCAACGATGTTGTTCGCGTAGAGAAGACGAGCGAGAGGTTCGCGTTTGGAAATGAGAAACCGAAGCGATTTTTTCTACACTTCAAGCGATTCAATACAGAAATACAAGAAAGCACTGGCATCGCAATAGCCAAAAAAGATAGCACAGAAATTCCTGTCGAGGAGAGTTTCCTTAATCAGCTCAATCAAAATATGCAGACCCCCTACCGTGTTGCTTTAGAGCAAGGTCAGTGGAAGCAAACGTATGTTTTACAATCTGTCATTTTGCATTCTTGCTGGGGAAATTCTATAGAATTTGGACACTATACCGCTCTTGTTCGCAATAATGGTGTATGGTGGGTGTGCGACGACAGCGATACTTATCAAGCTACCAAAAAAGATATACTCAAATACTTGCAGCAAGGATATCTCTACCAATTCAACTTAGAAGAACCGGTGCAAGAGGCGGGAAAGATCGTTATACGTGATGTAAATGAACAGGCCGATCATCAAAATAACGAACGGAATAATGAGCTTCTCCATGGTTCTGGCTCGAATGGGCTTCCTAGTAACGGTCTCGATTCCAGCAAAAAGAATGTGGCCCCCATCGAGAACGGGGATGGGAAGCAGGTTCAAAATAGCAAGGTTGAGACTGACAAATCCTAGCCAGAACAGCGCCGTCTTCACGCCGCTAGCCCAGCTCATCTGCAGTGTTTGAACAATACCGACAGGTCCCGTGAGGTTTTTAGGGCTTACAAAACCTGTGAAGAGGTTGGAGAGGGTGCGCCATGTCTGATCGAAAGTGTCAGCAAAAAGACGGGCGGGAGAAGGGTTATAAGCCACCATTTGAGAGGTGAGGGTCACGCCTAGCATGAGTCTTTTTTGGGACTCTTCAAGAAGTCGGAGTTGGTTTTCGCGTTCTTGGACATTTTCCATTTTTTCGATTGTTTTTTTCTGCGTTTCATATTCACGCGTTACTTCCACACGCATTTTGGGGTCGAGCGTGAGCTGCTCGAACGTCTTAAGAGTGACAGGCGAGAGCAAAACGGCGTGGTCTGAATTGGTTTGCAGACGCTCGGTGCCAATCGTCGTCGCAATCTTTTGCACGTCCTCGGAGTGGAAACTAGAGATGAAGAGGTTGTCGGCGTTTTTCCAAGAAGGAATGGAGGGGGCGGGGTCGCGGGCTACAATGACCAGCGCTTTGCGCTCTTGGAGCTGCTGAAGGATTTGTTCGGTGTTTTGCGTCGGAGTTCCTTCGACGGCAATAATGCGGTCTCCTTCATGGAGGTCCTGTGCTAGAGATCGTTCTACAGTGCCTTCATGAGAGAGTCTAAACGGGATGAAATACAGCTGAGAGATTTTGCCGCTGATCTGCGCTTCATTTTGCCAGTCTTCCAACTCGGATCTCTCCTGTGCATCAAAATCGATGCTCGCGATGGACATACGAGGAACACGGATCAGAAGCGTCTCAGAACCCCGCTGGACGGTAAGTACCGTTTTCTCTTCATTGAGAAGGGTAGCGAGTTGTTGATTAGAAAAGACATAGCTTCCATTGACCCAGAGGATGCGATCTCCTTTTTGGATGCCGCTCTTTTGCATAGGAGAGTTGGGAGAGGTAAAGTCAGAGAAAATAAGATAAGAGGCGGGGCTGATGCCGAGGTTAAGGGCATCGGTGGATTTGGCTTGGGCTGGCATTTCATAGGTAAAAGAGGTTTCTGACCCGCTACTATAATCTATTTTTTTGCCGGCGATTTGGCTGGCCTTTTCTCGGAGGAAGAGGTCCATGTAGAGTTTAGGGATGCCGTCGGTGGGTTTGTGGTCAAAGGAAGTGATTTCGTCCCCGGGGCGAAGGCCGTCTTCATACAGAGCAGAACTTGGATCGACGAAGCCTACGACGTTGGTGAACTGTTGGAAGGGCTTTTCTTGTCCTCCGGCAAGCCAAATGATGGTGAAGACGATGAGGGCAAAAGCAAAATTGACGACGGGGCCAGCGAGGGCGACTTTGATACGAGCCCAAGGGGTTTTTCCATAGAACCCTTCGGCAATTTCATGGGGCTCTAAAGATCCCTTTTTCTCCATTCCGGCGATTTTGACAAAGCCTCCAAAGGGAAGGTAGCAGAGCTGCCATTTGACACCCTGGATTTCCCAGGTGCGGATGGGTTTGCCAAAGCCGATAGAAAAGACTTCGACTTTCATCCCGACACGTCTAGCCACGACATAGTGACCGAGCTCATGGATAAAAATGAGAAATCCGAGTCCCAAAAGCGCTAAAAAAAGATATATTATGCTTTCCATTTTCTTCTATAGATTAAACTGTTTCGCGGCGATAAAGTCAATGCAGAGAGTGCAAAGAGAAGTCCAAGTAGTGTCACGACGATGCCTGCCGTTGAAAGGGGGAGGTGGTGGGTAGAGAGGAAGTGGCGGGAAAGAGCCACACCAAGCAGTGAGCAGAGAATGCCGGCGGCAGCGGAGAGGAAAAGAAGGGGAAGGAGTCTATGGGTCCACAGCCGTCCAATGAGGGGAGGGGCGACGAGGAACGCGAGAACTAGGAGCACGCCGACGGCGCGAAAGGCTGCGACGACGGTGATGGAGGTCAGGATCATGAGGAGCGAGCCAAAAACCGTGCGGGAGATGCCCATTGTGGTGGCGAGGAGGGGGTCGAAGGTAGAGAGTTTGAATTCTTTGTAAAAGAGAAAAAAAAGAATTATATCAATAGTCGCGGAAACGCCGATAAGAAATAGGTCATTAGATTCAAGAATTTCTAGATTACCCAAAACGACTTCTGTTCCTACGTGGGCATCGCGAGTAAAAAGGGTGATGAGAACGATACCGACGGCAAAAAGAGACGTAAATACGAGGCCGATGCTGGCGTCTTCTTGCAGCTTGGCGGTATGAGAAAGCGTATGGGTCAGGAGCGCCGTTAGGAGCGCTGTCACAAAGGCCGCGATGAGTAGAGACCCTAAGTTGAGAGAGAAGTTCCCGGTGATGAGAAAAATAGCGATGATGCCCAAAATCATCGTATGCGAAAGCGAGTTGGCGAGCATTGTCATGCGCCTTAAGACGAGAAATGTTCCTACGAGAGATCCCGCGATCGAAATACCAAAGAGAGCAAAGAGTTGCAGTTCATCCGAAACGGGTGATGTGAATGCCTCGCCACTGAGAAGTCTTTCCCAAAAAAGTCGGAAGAACGCGAAGAATCCTTTTCCCCAGTAAGGGTTCATCGGGAGCCTCCTGGAATAGGCTGTTGGTGGGGATCGTGGGTGGGATGATGGAGAATTTCAAGGAGCTCTGCTTCGAGCTGCGGTGTGAGAAAGTGTTCGAGCTCTTCAGCGGTGCGGTGCACTTTTTCGACTTTTTGTCCCATGTAGTGGACGAGATAAACTTCCCACAACCGGTGAAGCCGCACAATTTGCAGAGCACGCTCTTTACCGGCCTTTGTGAGAGTGCCTTTTTCATCGATCCAATGTCTGCGCTGTAGCATGTTGCGGATCAGAGGATTTAGAGTAGGTTTGAGCCCCTTCCATAGAGCTTTTAGAGCATTTTCCATGCGGCAGATTTGTTCGTAGTGACGTCTTCTGATGTAGCGAACGACGACACCTGTTTTAGGAGCAAAAAAAAGAGAGATAAAAGCCAGTAATGCAGCCGTTATTAGGATCATCGGTCCTGTGGGCAAAGGGTATTTTTCTTCTGATAAGTGATAAGAAAGGACATTGCCTATAAATCCCGAGAAGACGCCGATGGAGCCGGCGAGCGCAAGTTGCTGCGCGAGTGTCTTTGCAAAAGGCCTTGCAGCCACTGCTGGCGCGATGAGCATGCCGGCCATCAAAACCACTCCAACGCTGCGGATGCCGATGACGATGGCTAGAGCCAAGAGCAAGTAGATAGCTTGATCGAGGAGGCGATACGGAATGCCGATCGATTTACAAAAGACGGGATCAAAAGAGGTCGCTTGCAGCTGCCGATAGAAGAGAACCACAAATCCTAAAATCAAAACAGAAAGCGCACCATAGATCACGATGTAGATGTCGGTCATGGTGGCCGCTTGGCCGTAGATAAAAGATAGAGCCTGCCTATACCACAACCCATGCGTGACCTGGATGCGACTTGCGATCAAAATCCCCAGGCCAAAGAAAAGAGATAGAATGAGGCAGAGGGCCGCGTCGTTGTGGATTTTGAGGCGCCGCTCAAGGACATCCAGCAGTTGCATCCCTAGAAAAGCAAAAAGAAAAGCGCCGATGAGAATGGTAGGGGCAAAAAAGATCTCAGGCAAAAAACCAGCGAGGATCACACTGAGCACTACGCCAGGGTATGTAGCATGGGACAGGGCTTCACCAACGAGTGAGCGCTGTCGAAGAACGGCGATGACCCCGACGATTCCGGCAGAAAATGACATGAGCATGGTGCCGATCGTCGGCGCTCTCAGCACCGGGCTTGTGAAAAATTCAATCATGAATCGCCTTGAGATTTTTTGGCGATGAAAGAGGCAGCTTCTTTCAAGAGAAGACTGCTTTGGCCGTAGGTGCGGGCGAGATTTTCGGGGGTGAATACTTCACGTGTAGGACCGGCCGCGATGACGCACGTATTGAGAAGGAGCATCCAATCAAAATAATCGCTGGCCGTATTCAAATCGTGATGGACGGCCAAAATGGTTTTTCCTTCCTTGCGCAGCTCTTCAAAAATGCGGATGAGAACTTTTTCGGTGGCGATATCGATGCCAGCAAACGGCTCATCCATCAAGTAAAAATCGGCTTCTTGGACGAGGCTGCGCGCGATGAAAAGGCGCTGCTGCTGGCCTCCAGAGAGTTGGCTGATTTGCCGATGAGCAAATCCTTCCATTTCGACGAGTGCGAGGGCTTTTTTCGCCGCTTCCTTGTCTTTTTTACTCGTCCATTTGAGAAAGCCGAGTTTCCCATACCTTCCCATGAGGACTAGTTCAAAAGCTGTGATGGGAAAATTCCAGTCGACGGAAGAACGCTGTGGAACATAGGCCACACGCTGGCGCACCTGGCTCAAAGGTTTTCCAAAAAACAAGATCTCGCCCGACATCGGTTTTAACAGACCCATGACAGACTTTAGGAGTGTGCTTTTACCGGCGCCGTTAGGCCCGATCACGCCAATGAGTTTGCCTTGAGGAATTTTAAAATGGACATCCCAGAGAACAGAGGTTTTTTCATAAGAAACGGTCAGCTCTTCAACACAGAGAACATCATTTCCAGGCATCGATCATCACGCGCACATTATGGTTCATCATTTTAAAGTAGTTATCGGCATCGGATCCGGGTGCCCCGAGAGCATCAGCATAGAGAGGCTCGCCCACGATTTTAACTGGAGTCCCTTTTTCTGATGACGCCGCAGCAATTTTCTTGAGAGAATCTTTGCTGACGTTAGATTCCGGAAAAAGCACCGTAATACGAAAGCGATTTAAAAGGTCCATGATCCTTTGAATATCGTGGCTCGAAAGCTGCCCATCCGGCGCCAGCCCTTCCGGAGCGTGGAATCGATCTTGACCACCCAAATACCTTCGACTGAAATAATTAAAGGCATCATGACTCGTGACGAGGTATTTTTTTTCATCCGGGACCTTGGCGAGTTGGTCCATCATCTGCGCATGCAAAGCCAGCATTTCTTCTTTGACGACTTGGCCGTTTTCTTGAAACTCTGCAGAAGCGGAGGGATCTATCTTACTCAGGGCTTCTACAATAGGATCGACGATATCAGCCCATAGAGCGACATCGAGCCATATATGGGGATCAATTTGGTTGTCCCGAACAAGAATGGAACTAGGATGTTTTTGTTGTAGGAAGCCCCCCATAGAGACGGCGCGGGGATTGTTTTCAAGGCGGCTGCGAAGGCTAGCTCCATGCTCGAGCCCCAGGCCATTGTAGAAGATAACTTGAGCAAATTGGAGTTTTTCGTCATCCCCTTTTAATAATTCATAGCTGTGGGGATCGATATCGCCCGTGACCAAAGTAATGGTGTCAATCTTTTCCTTGCCAACGCGCGCTACAATATCATCGATCATGGCCGTCGTTGAAAGAACTTTAATTTTTCCATTCGAAGTCATCCAGCTATCTAACTTCGAGGGCTCCGACGAGCATCCGCATAAAAACGCGAAGAATAAAATGAAAATAGACCGCAACATAAAAAACATTCTAACACAAATTTGTTTCCGAGGCGATAAAAATTGGATCTTGCAAAAATCTTTCATGTTTTATAAACTCGCAAAAATGATTATTTGAACAATCTTTTAATCAATAGGAGAACAAAAACGGATGGAAACTATGGAAAAAACAAAAAGTCTTAAAGAAGTCGAAGATGTTATCGGCCGCGCTTTAAAAAAAGTCGGTGCCAAGAAAGAAAACGACCTTTGCCGCTATATTCCGATGGCAACAGGCGGGTATATGCACCATTTTACCCTCAAAAAAATGAAAACCAAGCAACCCAGCGAACTTTCTTCGATGATTGAAAAATATATTATCAATACAGACCGTCCTGGAATGGTACCTCCCAAACACCGTGCTGCTCGTGGATCTCGCAAACGTCGCGATCAAGTTGTTTTTAACCGCTCTATTCTCGACAAACTCCTCAACATGGCCCGTGTTTCTGGGGACAAAGAATTACTTTCAGCTCTCAGCCCCCGTAGACCCTTAGCTATTTGCAAACGCGAACTCATCTCTTCCATCCGTCACAACCGCGTTGAGCAAGAGCTTTGGCACGCTTATGCAGAAGCAATCGCGGCTGAAGTGAAATAAGCTTTCCAGGAACTCTATATTCCTCGATATCATGCCCAGGCTCCCCGCCTGGGTTTTTTATTTATGGGTAGCGTGCTCTTCGAGCCCGCTAGAATAAGTTTTATTTTTAGTTTGCCATAGACATGTCGGGGTCTACGCCCCCAGCTGCCCCCTTGCGCCTCATCTCGCTTCGACAAATCAAATCCTCCTTCGCTTCGGCATGCAGAGCATCGCCTCACTCGTTCGGATCGATTTGTCTTTGCGATCTGATGCGCCTTGTTGTTGAAGGGCTGCTCGCACGCGCTGTCCCTGCCTTTGGCAGTGCAGCATCGGCTCGCAGACATAACAAAGGATATGAAGAGGTCTTTTTCTCTTAGTTATGTCTGCGAATTGACGCGAACTTGAGCGCAGCGAAAAGCGCGCGCGAGGAGCAGCCGGCGGCCGCTACAGCGAAGCGAAATCGGTCCGAACGAGCGAGGCGATGCTCTGCATGCCGAAGCGAAGGAGGATCCGATTTAGCAAGTCTGTAGTCGGCTCAAGGGGGCAGCAGGGGGTGCAACCCCCGCATGTCATAGGCAACTAAAAAATAAACTATTTTACTCCATCGGGCTCGAAGAGCCCGATCTATATTACTACTTGAATTTTTCTCCGAATCTGTTAGAATAAACCTCTTTTCAAGACCAAAAAAGGATATGATAACCTATGTCAACTGCAACGCAACCTGAATTCGGAAAATGGCGGTCCAGAATTTGGCCGATCCATTTATGGGAATTAAAAAAATTCATTCCCATGGCTCTCATGTTATTCTTTATTAACTTTAACTATACCGTCCTTAGAGATACGAAAGATTCTTTGGTGGTTACAGCCCCCGGATCCGGTGCGGAAGCCCTTCCTTTCTTGAAGGTATGGGGAGTTCTGCCATTTGCGATTCTCTTCATGATCATCTACTCAAAACTAAGTAATATCTTTAGTAAACCAAAACTTTTCTATACAATGATCTCGATCTTTATAGGATTTTTTGCGTTTTTCTTACTGGTTCTTTACCCCAACCGTGATGCCCTGCATCCCCATCAGTTTTGCGATAATTTGCAAGCCTATCTGCCTGCGGGATTCAAAGGATTAGTTGCCATTATCCGCAACTGGACTTATAGTCTTTTTTACGTCATGTCTGAGCTATGGGGTAGCGTGGCCCTTTCCCTCCTATTCTGGGGATTTGCCAACGATACGACCAAAACCTCTGAGTCAAAACGTTTCTATGGAGTCTTTGGTCTCGGAGCCAACATCGCCATGATGTTCTCAGGACCCCTTATTATCCACTTCTCCCGTATTCGCGATAAAGTGGCTCCTGGAGTTGATGCCGTAGGAATGACCCTCAATTACATGATCGCTCTCTTTACGTTCGCGGCGATTATGACGATGGTTGTCTACTGGTGGATCAATAAAAATGTTTTAACAGATACCCGTTTCTACAACCCAGCTGAGCAACAAAAAGCTAAAAAAGAGAAACCCAAAATGTCTCTCAAAGAAAGCTTTTCATATCTCGCTAAGTCGCGCTATGTCGGGCTCCTGTGCATCATCGTTCTCTCCTACGGCGTGTGCATTAACCTCGTCGAAGTGACCTGGAAAGGACAGCTCAAGCTCCAATACAGCAACATGAACGACTACAACGCCTTCATGGGAGAGTTCTCCTTCTTAACCGGAACTGTAACAGCGCTGCTCATGCTCTTTGTGAGCGGTAATGTCATCCGCCGTTTTGGTTGGACGACAGCGGCTCTCATTACGCCGACCGTTCTTCTCATCACCGGAGTTGGGTTCTTCACCTTTATCATCTTTAAAGATGCTTTAGCTGGTGTGATTGCCGCCCTCGGAACCACGCCGCTCCTTCTCGCTGTTCTCTTCGGCCAAGCCCAGAACATCGCGAGTAAGGCAACGAAGTACTCCCTCTTCGACCCCACCAAAGAAATGGCCTATATCCCTCTCGATCAAGAAGCGAAAGTTAAGGGAAAAGCGGCCATCGACGTTGTGGGTGCCCGTTTGGGTAAATCAGGCGGTGCTTTCATCAACCAGGTCCTGATTCTGCTCTTCGGATCGCTCTCAGCAATCACCCCCTATGTGGCTGTGATCAGCATCCTGATGATCTTGGGATGGATGAGAGCAACAAAAGCACTCGGTTCTAGATTCCAAGTGCTGAACCACGAGAAAGAAGAACAAGCCAAGGCCGAAGCTGCCGCGGCTGTCAAAGCAGAGCCAGCTGGCGCTGCTAACTAGGATTTTTCCTAAAAACCCCTCCACTGGAGGGGTTTTTTCTTGCCCCTGACTAAAATAATTTTTTTACAAAATTAAGCGATCGTGGTATGACAAAGAATTTGGAGGATACTCTATGCCCATCATCGCTGCGATTGCTGCTCCCTTAGCGTTTACGTTCGGGTTTTTCAACTCCGTGGCTCCTTCAGGCGACGGGAAAAAGGCAAACTCCTCTAAAGCTAAGGTAAATAAAAAGCAGACTGAGAGCACGACCAAGACAGTACGGGGCTCTACTATTGCCGATCCTCCTCCTAATTTACCCAATACCTGGTTCACAATCGTCGGTGATTTCCTTTATTGGAGAGCCGATGAAGATGGCCTGACCTATGCCTTAGATGATGATAATAATAAGGCTAAGGGGCTAGATCCTGATTTTGAATGGAAACCCGGCTATCGTGCGGGAGTCGGTTTTCAGTTCAACCGAGATGATAACTGGGACATGATGTTCATTTGGACAGGCCTCAATTCACACGCAGAGGATAGTAAGACAATTAATCAAGACTCTTTTGGTGAAGACCGCCTCTCTCCGCGCTGGGTTCCTAGCCTATTAGGTACGGCAGCCACTCATGCCTCCGTCGATTGGAAACTCAAGTACAATACCATCGATTGGTATATGGGACGGGACTTTTTTGTAGGCAAAAAACTTACATTTCACCCCATTGCAGGGATACGCGGAGCTTGGATTTCACAGGATTATGACGTTCATTATCGCAGCCAATTTGCCAACTCCGGATTTGCATCCACGAGTTTTGATGCCGATACCAGCTTCAAAGGAGTCGGTATGCGCGCTGGCATCGATATCAAATACCACGTCAATAATAACTTCGGCCTATGCGGAAATTTAGCAGGCGCATTTTTCTATGGATGGACCAATGTGAAAGAGAAAATCCATGGTTTCCAAACAAATCCAGCTGGCATATTCGCGCCCGTTGATTTTACCTACCGTCACAATTTCCAAGGTACTCGCACAAATTTAGACGGAGGTCTGGGCTTTTTGGTCGAAGGAGACATCCGTAGATCGGGCCCTCACATTTCTTTGACAGTGAAATACGAATTTAGCGAGTGGTTTAGTCAAAACGTACTGACTAATCTGGGTTTCCAAAATGGAAGCTCTACACCTACAAGCTCTGATCAACAAGACAGAAACTTGGGGCTCCAAGGCCTCACTATTGATCTTCGTTTAGATTTCTAACAAAACGCTATTGGTAAAAATTTAAGACTATCTTAAGCTATGGTCTGGAGAATCCATTATGGCAATTTTAGAAAAAATCAATGAAGGTATTAAAGAAGCGATGAGAAGCCGCGATCAAATCAGGCTTGAGACGCTGCGCATGCTTAAGTCAAAAATATTGGCTGTAGATGCCCGGGGTAACCTTCCTGATGCCGAGGTCATAAAACTCTTCAAAACCTATTTCGGCAATCTTCAAGAAGCTCTGACCCAAGCTCAAAGTGCCAACCGACCTGATATGGCGGCGCGGCTGCAAACGGAGCTTAAGATCATTCAAGAGTTTTTACCCAAAGCTCTTTCGCCAGAAGAAACGAAAAAAATTGTTGTGCAGGCCATTGCCGAATCGGGAGCTAAAACGAAAAAAGATCTCGGGCTGGTCATGAAGGCTATCATGAAGATCAATAGCTCAGTGGATGGAAAATTAGCGAAAGATTTGGCTGGAGAACTTCTAGCTGATTAGAAGCCTTGCAGTTCATTTATTAGGACTCTTGAACGATCTGCCATGCCGCAACCCCATCCCTTTAGGGGCGGGTAAGGCGGGCCTCTAGTTGGTCTATTCCTTAAATCCTCGAAGAATCTCTTCCATTTATGGGGGGGGGTCTTCAATAAGTCATTGAAATTCAATAGGTTTGTTTGCCCCTTGAGGGGCAAAGTATTGCGCTTAGTGCCGAGAATGATCTCTCTCAAAAGTCATTGAACATCAAATAGTTAAATATCATTAATTTAAAATAAACTCATTGATTAAAAAAATTATATTATATGTAATGATTACCTTAATAAGGTGATAACAATGAATACTACAACACAAATCAATGCTCAGAATGGTTCGGTGCCTCTTTCCGTAACATCAAGTGTATCCCAAGCTGATTCAAACAATAGAAGAGCCAAGTGTATCCCTATGCTATCCGATCTTCTAAAATTTTTCTTTCCAGTGTCTCTGCTTCCCGCTGCCCTTCTCAATCAGAATATAACAATTGCTGGTGCATCGATCGCTCCCGACATCTGGCGCAGGATTTGTGAGTTTCTCCCAACCCCAAAGGATATTTTACATTTAAGTCAGACTTGCAGAGCATTTGTAGGTCTTCGAACCGACGCCCAAGTTTTACCGATAATGTGGCAAAATCACGTTAATGATTTAGAAAAAATCGTCTTTGGAAAAGAAGCTTGGAACACCCATTTTGGAGACATCGGAGCAGTAGATCCCATTCCCGAAGCTTTGGTAAAGGCCCTCGAAGAATCTTGTCCCTTTATTGCAGGCAAGAAAGTCAAAGAAACCCACATTGCCTGTTGGATCCCTACCCACGTTAATGGTACGCCTCTTACCCTCAATACGCTTGATGAGCTCGTCAAAAAGCCGCTCAAGGGCCACGCAAATAAATTTGAATTTATTTGGCTTCCAGCCAAAACAAAACATGGGGATAAACCTATAGAGAAAGGCCACTGGATCCTTTTGACAAAAACCGTTCTCGAAGGAAGCCGAAATAAAACCTACGACCAGCAAAAACAGCTCGTTGAAAGCTACTCTGGTTACGAAGTGCCGACCCTGCTATCCACAGCCATAGCCCTCTTTATGCACCATACTAGAACAGGAGAGAGGCTGTATAATGACAGCCCTGCGACTTTCACCCGGTGCCAAGAGAAAAGCGATGGATGGTCCTTGGTTGTTGGGGGCTTCGCGGCCGGCGGCCTCCACGTCTACAACGTCTACGACGACGGCTACATTGGCGTTGGGGGCCTGCGAAAGTTCCCGGCACTTGGGACTTGAACCATTGGCTCTTGGAAGAAGGGTAGTGGTCTCTTCTTGGTCTTTGGGAAGGCCGGCGTTAGCCGGCCTTCTGATTTTAATCTTAAATTACGCGCTCGGTACGGACCCAATAGGCATTTTTAAGAGCTTGCGAAAGGGTATAAGGAATAGACCAATTCACATACGCTAATGCCCACCTCTGAAGGAATGGGATTGCAGCCTAGTAGATCGTTCAAGATTTAAGAAAAAATCCTCCGCCCTTTAAGGAGCGGAGGACATAGGAGAGAAGATTATTTCTTCTCGTCGTCGAGGATTTCGACTTCGGCTTCTTCTAGATCAGGTTTCTTTTGCTCTGGCTGAGGGCCGGCAGCATTTTGAGCTGCAGCTGCGCCTTGCAAGTTTTCTCCGATCTTTTGTTTGCTTTGATCAAATTTTTCGAATAAAATATCGCAACAATGAGTAAAAAGTCTCTTCCAGTAGTCAAAAAGAATAAAATTTTTCCAGTAAAATATGCAGCATTTATTACCTCTTTGAAGGCCAAAATTAGAGCTGCCCAGATAAAGGGAGCTATAGCAGTCAACAAGGAGTTAATCAAATTGTACTGGGAGATCGGAAAAGAAATTCATGAAAAGCAAAAACAGGAAGCCTGGGGCAGCAAAGTGTTGGAAAGGACTGCTAAAGATCTTCAAAAGGGTTTTCCTGGAGAAGAAGGATTTTCAAGACGCAATATATTTAGGATGAGGGCGTTTTACCAAGCCTATGCAAAAGTGCCACAACTTGTGGCACAATTAGATAAGTTACCTTTTTTTTCTATCCCTTGGGGTCACAATGCGTTAATTCTTGAGAAGGTTAAGAATACGGTGCAGCGATTATGGTATGCACAAAAAAGCATAGAGAATGGCTTGAGTAGGAGCATGCTCACAATTTGGATTGAAAACGATCTCTATCATAGAGAGGGTAAGGCTATCACCAATTTCAAGACAACCATTCCTGCCATCCAGTCAGATTTGGCGCAACAGACACTTAAAGATCCTTATCTTTTTGACTTTCTCACTCTGCGCAAAGAACATTTAGAAAAAGAATTGGAAGACGGCTTGGTCGATCACATTCAGAAATTTCTCATCGAACTTGGCCAAGGGTTTTCTTTTGTCGGACAGCAATACCCAATCAAAGCAGGAAAAAAAGATCTGTATCTCGATTTGCTATTTTATCATCTCAAATTGCGTTGCTATGTTGTTGTTGAGCTTAAAGCAGGAGAATTCGATAGCCGTGATGCGGGACAAATGAGTGCATACCTTTCGGCTGTGGATGATCAGCTCAAGCATGAAGATGATAAACCAACTATCGGCATTATCTTATGCAAGATAAAAGATAATGTGTTTGTGGAATATGTCTTAAGGAATTTTAATCGTCCTATCGGGGTGGCAGGATTTGAAGTGAAAATGGTAGAACATTTGCCAAAAGAGCTAAAGTCAAATCTGCCTTCAGTGAAAGAAATTGAAGCGGAATTAAGTATTAAGCCAGCGGGAAAGAAGGGAAGAAAAAAGAAGACTTGATCTAAGAAAAAATCCTCCGCCCTTTAAGGAGCGGAGGACATAGGAGAGAAGATTATTTCTTCTCGTCGTCGAGGATTTCGACTTCGGCTTCTTCTAGATCAGGTTTCTTTTGCTCGCTTTGAGGGCCGGCAGCATTTTGGGCTGCAGCAGCTCCTTGCAAGTTTTCTCCGATCTTTTGCATGTGCTTATTCAGTTCCTCGCTCGCATGCTTGATGGCGGTGATGTCGCCTCCTTTAAGGGCTTCTTTCACAGCATCGATGCGGCTTTGGATCTCGCTGACGATGTTGGCTGGAAGCTTATCTTTGTAGTCGGATAAGGCTTTCTCAGCGCGGAAAGAAGTAGCATCAGCTTCATTGCGCACTTCGGCTTCTTCTTTGCGTTTACGATCTTCGTCGGCGTGCTCTTCGGCATCTTTGTGCATGCGTTTGATCTCAGCTTCGGTCAGACCCGACTTAGCATCGATGCGGATTTTTTGCTCTTTGCCAGTCTTCGTGTCTTTCGCAGAGACGTGCAGAATTCCGTCGGCGTCGACATCGAATGCCACCTCAATTTGCGGCATACCGCGCGGCGCAGGTGGAATATCGGTGAGGTCAAATCTTCCGATCTCTTTGTTGTCTTTGGCCATCGGACGCTCACCTTGGAGGACCACGATGGTCACCGCAGGTTGATTGTCGGAGGCGGTCGAGAAGACTTGTTTCTTCTGCGTCGGGATCGTCGTGTTGCGCTCAACGAGCGGTGTCATGACTCCGCCGTATGTTTCGATACCGAGTGTCAGCGGTGTGACGTCGAGGAGAAGAACGTCTTTGACGTCTCCTGCCAGAACGCCCCCTTGGATGGCCGCGCCGACGGCGACGACTTCATCAGGGTTTACACCTTTATGAGGCTCGCGTCCAAAGATCTCTTTCACTTTGCGCTCGACGGCGGGCATACGGGTCATACCGCCTACCAAGATCACTTCATTGATTTGATCTTTAGAAAGGCCGGCGTCTTTGAGAGCTTTAACGCAAGGCTCGACAGTCCGCTCGATGAGGTCATGCGTGAGGGACTCGAGTTTAGCGCGTGTTAAGGCCAGCGCTAAGTGTTTGGGTCCCGACTGATCCATCGTGATGAACGGTTGGTTGATGTCGGTGGTCTGAGAGCCTGAGAGCTCAATTTTGGCTTTTTCAGCTGCATCGCGCAGACGCTGCAGGGCCATTTTATCTTTGCTCAAATCGATGCCGTGCTCTTTTTTGAACTCATCTAGCATCCAATTGAGAATCGTGTTGTCGAAATCGTCTCCCCCGAGGTGTGTATCCCCGTTGGTAGAAAGCACTTCGAACACGCCATCTCCGATCTCGAGGATCGAAACGTCAAACGTACCGCCGCCCAGGTCAAACACAGCAATTTTCTTGTCGTGTTCTTTGTCGAGGCCATACGCAAGAGCTGCAGCTGTAGGCTCAGGAATAATGCGCTTAACGTCGAGACCCGCGATGCGTCCCGCATCTTTGGTCGACTGGCGCTGAGCGTCGTTGAAGTAGGCAGGAACCGTGATGACGGCTTCCGTGACTTTTTCTCCAAGGTAAGCTTCGGCAGTCTCTTTCATCTTGATGAGAACTTGCGCGCCGACTTCTTCGGGCGTGAGCATTTTGCCGTCAATTTCGATCGCAGCATCGCCATTGTTTCCTTTGACGACTTTGTAGGGAACGATTTTGGCTTCGCCGCCCACTTCATCGAATTTACGTCCGATGAATCTCTTGGCAGAGTAGACCGTTTTCTCTGGGTTCGTGACGGCTTGGCGCTTCGCGGGAACACCGACGAGGCGTTCATTGTTTTTGTATCCCACAACAGAGGGGGTAGTGCGTCCTCCTTCGGCGTTGGCGATGACGACGGGAGTCCCGCCTTCCATGATCGCGACGCAGGAGTTAGTGGTACCGAGATCGATACCGATGATTCTTCCTTTTTTCTTATTCTCCATGGCTTTCTCCTTTTAATTTTGCAACTTTAACGCGGGCGGGGCGGATAATGCGCTCTCCACACCGATACCCTTTTACATATTCTTGTAAGATGGTTCCTTCGGGCACATCCTCACGTTCTTCCATCTCGACAGCTTCGTGCATGTGCGGATCAAATAATTTCCCGATCGACACAAACGCTTCGACGCCTTCTCCCTTCAGTACATCTTGAAACTGCGTCAAAATCATTTGGAATCCCATCGCCCAGTTTTTCACTTCATCGGACATCCCGTCAGCACACTTCAAGGCTCCCTCAAAACTATCGAGCGGCGCGATAAAATCGGCGAGCAGATTGTCCATGGCATAACGGACAGCTTCTTGCTTTTCTTTCTGCATCCGTTTGCGGGCGTTTTCGAGTTCAGCCAGCTGGCGCAAATATTTGTCTTTGTAGTCGATGATCTCTTCGACTGTGTTATTCGTTTCTTCCATTCACATTCTCCAATAATAATTGCTCTGTCTTCACATCGAGGGCCAGCGGTTCAGGCGCCCTAAAAGAAATTTTAAATTTGTACATGCTCTTCGTGAGAGCTTGAGAGATCGTAAGAGCTGCGGTTTCAAGGACGCCAAAAAGTTTGCGGTAGGGGATGCGGTTGGGACCTAAAATGGCAATCGCACCGACGACCGTGTTATGGATTTTATAAGGGATGGCAATCGCAGAACATGCTTGCAAGGCGCCTCCAATCCAAATACTGAGCGTCTCTGTTTTGGCGCACTCAGCCAGCAAACCTCGGAGCGCTTCTTTGTTTTCGAAAAATCCGAGACCCGAAGCGAGAGCCGTCGCATCATTAAAATCGGCGTAGGCGAGAAGCTTAGAAAATCCCGTCTTATATAAATCTTCCGTCGAGAAATGGGTATTTCCCACCAAGTGGCGGAGCATCACTTCCGTATAAAAGCGCGTTGCCAGGATTTCTTCGTGCGGAGTCAGTTTGGGTTTATCGACCCCCGTGAGTCTCCAACGGAAAAACCCTTCCAGGCGTTTTAAGGTGAATGTGCTGAGTTTGAGGTCGGAATAGAGGGTTTCGGTTTGAATGAGTCCAAAATCGGTGATAAGAACGCAGAGGCAGCGATTATTGTCGATTCCGACAAAGCGGACATCTAAGATAAAGTCTTGGTCAAAACGGGGCGCTGATAGAAAGACGGCGCAGTTGGTTAATTTACTGAGTTCTTCTGCGGCATAATGGATATAAGAAGCGACTTCGCGGGTTTCTTGTAAAAGGGCTTTTTGGAGTTCTTTGCGCTCTTTGTCTTCGAGCGAAGAAGAATTGAGGTGGGTTTGGGCGTAGAACTGGTAAGCCAGATGAGTCGGGATACGACCGCCTGAGGAGTGTTGTTGTTTCAGGTAGCCTTGTTCTTCGAGTTGAGCGAAGTAGTTGCGGATGGTTGCAGAGCTAAGGTTGTCAAAACCGTTTTCTCGTAGAGTGTTAGAACCGACCGGCTTGCCTGTCTGAAGATAGAGCTCAACAGTGCCGAGCAGAACGAGCTTCTCGCGTTGATCTTTGGGCGGTTTTCTTAAACTTAATGTCTTCATTGTTTTTTTACCTAAATTGCTAGTTGTCTCTCGGAGATCCCGGCCATAGAAAAAACGACCTCCGGCGTCCGCCTCCTTCTCCAACCCCATAAAGGGGTTGTCTGCATCGGCGTCCTTGGATCTCGCTTTTTCTAGGCCAATCTCTCGCGAGATCCAATTAGCAACTCAGGTAATCGGCATTATATGACAAGGGGGCGGGAATAGGCAAGCAAAAATTAGCGATCGAGCATGTCAATTGCTAATTTGAATCACAAACCACTAATCTTCAGTGACATGAGGGTCTTTGACGATGAGGGGAAGGATATCCACAACCGACGGTGCCCACTCAAAACCACGTCTATATACCAGGCGCTGGGCCAAGAAACAAGCGATGACCGCTTTCTTATGGATGTCAGGAATTTCTTTAATTAATCGCTGTGAATATTTTTTTTGAAGTAGCGGTGGTGCGTACTTGATCAAGCACTGGAGATAGAGGTCCTGAGGGTCATTAGAGAGAGTCAGGGGAGTGAGATAGGTGAGGATTTCGTCCTTATAGTGGTTGATCTGTTCGGAAATCTTTTCAGAAATATCTGTTAAAAATCCTTGATCCGAAGTGCGGAGAAGCAGGCTGGCTTCGTCTTTAGAGCGGTCCATAATAATGGTAAGAATTTCTTCGACGAGCCTTGGTTTTTCTTGGATGAACTCTTCATCGGAAAGAACAAGACCCGATAGCACTTCGAATGAAGAACAAATGACGCCGCCTTTATTGGCGGAGCTATCTTTAATAATGATGGTGCCGAGTTTTTCTAGCGCGCGCCGGGCTTCTTGTGTCAGATACAAATTAGCGCCTTCAATGATGGCTCTCGCGGTGGGTTTGCCGTCGCTGTCTAAGAAGTCTTTATAGTTCGATTCATTGAGCGTGCGCGGACGGCCGCCACCGGGGATAAAAATATCGGCCTTGGTTTGATGGACGTTGGTGCGCAAAATATGGTTCATCTCGGAGCCGGGGATCCACTCTTCGATTACTTTTTTCCCTTTTTTGCGCAGTAGGAGTGTTTGCTGAGCGTAGGCTGTTTCTTCCCGGCGCGTTTTAGTGTCGAGCAAAAATCCTCCGTCGGAGAGTTTTTCAGCTGGGTAGAAGCGGATCGGCTTTCCTTGTTCGAATAGCTCGGAGATAATTTTTAGATCGAGCCCTTCAGGATCAAAGATGGTTCCTGAGACGTCGATGGTGGCCAAAAACTTAGCTGTCTTGGGGAAAAAGCGGTAGAGGTTATGCATCTGATTTCCCGCAACGTCGCCGTCTGGGCCGCCGGACATTTTGATCGTGAACGGCTCTTTGTGCGGATCGATATCGAGGAACTGGAGTACCTCTTCCATATAGACGTTAATGCCGCGCGAAGTGACGCCATACTCTTTGTGATTGATGCCGGCGCCCGGTTTGCTCGACATGAAAGCCGATCCTGGCTTGTAGCCCTGGGCTTTGGCGTAAGAAGAGATCCAGGTGATCATGGAATCGTGCATGTTCTCATCAGGGCCTAAGTAGACATACTCGGGTTTTTTGTAGTAGTCGATGAGGTTGCTGGCTTGTAAAACGGTGATAAAGCTTTCGATGTAGCATCTTTGGGCGCTGTAGAGATAGTTAAGACGGTGTTCTTGCCTTTTTTGCGCGATTTTTTCTTCGATGCGGCTCATTTCGAGGCCGGTGGTCTCGAGCTCGCGCTGCATCATCTCTTCTTCTTTCAGGATGCTTTCAAAGGCTTCGAGAAAGATGACTCCTTTGGCGCCGCCTTCAGGGATGTCTTTGTTTTTTTTCTGCTGCGTGTAGGCGAGGTTGTAGCACTCGGAAAAAACGTTATTTCTCTCGATGAGCATCTGCTCGATTTGGGCGGGGTAAACGGTGCGGAGTCCCCCGCGCGCTAAATCGCGGAAGCGGATGTGAAAGCCAATGAAGTACATGCCCTTCATGAAAAAAACAGCGAAGGGAATTTCCGGAAATTTTTCCCGTCTTTCATAAGGGACATTTTCTAAATAGTGGGGATCGAGCCGGAAAGAAAGCGCCGTTTTTTCTTTGCAGTAGAAGTTCGTCTTGAGCGTGTGCTCGGCAAAACTGAGCGCTTGAATCAAAATGTTTTTGCGCCGGATGTCGTTGCCGATATTTCCTGTGTCGAGTTCGGCTACGGAGGCTAAAAACGCTGCCTTAATTTTTTCGTAATTTTTTAAGTCATGTTTTTTAGGGTGGAACTTCGCCTCAAAAGCGTGGATGACTTGGATCGTCAGCTCAGGGTGTCGTGAGAGCCCTTCTTCGATGGCGGGAAGCGCATACATGTGAGGATCGGCGTGGACGAGAACTTGATGAACGAACGAGACGATAGCTTTCAGCAAGTTGCCTTGATTGCCGCTGATAAAGCCGGTATCGACAAACGCCTTTTCGATCACTTCGTGACCGAGGAAGTATTTGACGGTCATGAGCTCTTGGAGAAAATCGTCCACATCGGCCTTACCATCGAGTCCCATCGAGAGGAGTAGCGTGTTTTCTGGCGTATAGACGGCAGCGAGCCGAAGCATCGCAAGGCCGTGACGGCGCACGACCTTGGAAATCCGGTAGAGAAATTCATGCTGAGGAGCATTTTTCCATGCCAGCACGATTTGGAGGGTGGGAGCCTCACGGTTGCGGACCAGTTCAAGCTGGCAAGCATCGCTATCTTCCGATCGCTTCCAGACATCGTGGGCGAGTTTTTTTCGCTCGTCATTGAGCGAGCGCTCAAAGCGGGGTACCGCACCTTTGTCTTCACCGCCGGCAAAATAAATGACCGCGATTCTCAAAGGAACTTTTAAGCCTTCAAACGGAGGCGGAGCATTCGAGACAAACGAGCGGTAATTTTGGATCCCTCGATGCCGATAATGGCGAAGAATTTTTAAGTCGCTATCAGGCCCGTCGAGTGTGAGCGTGATCGCTCTGTCTTTGAAGTGGATGTGGGAAAAAAACTCTTCTCTCTCGAAGCTCATCAAACTATGCGTGACAAAGACGAGCGTGTCGGGATCTGCATCCTCGAAGAAACTTGCGGGAAGGTGCTCTTCGATCCAAACGTAATACTGCTCGAACTTGTGGCTTTCTTTTCGGGCGGCCTCTTGGAGGCGAGCTTTCTTTTCACCAGGGGTCATAGAGCTCAGTAGACAGCAATCAAATTTATTTTTCAATTCAATCGTACACTTTTTTCTGCGGAAAAATTAAGGAGTTTGCTACAACTACTCGGAAAATTGGAGGGGAAAATCATGTCATCATACTTCAGCATCCAAGCCTATAGAGATCGTTTAGCCTATCTTTGTTGTTATTCTTCGCAAGACTTTCAAGATACAAAAGCTATTGAGGAAGCAAATAAATTTGATCCCAAAGAATTTATAAAGACCAGCAATGAGATTCCCTTATGGAAAAAAGTCGAAACCTGTCTTCAAAAGAAAAAAGAAATAGAACCACTTTTTGCAAGGCATACCACACGACAAGAAGAAGTGAATAAATTGGGATGGTTTTCGCCCTATTTTTACATATGTGGGATCGTCAATAAAATTTGGGGGACTGCTAGTTCATATAATACCAAAATACAAAGTTTGCAAACAAAGTACGCCGATGTAAGTTCTAACAAAGAATACGATCTGGAAGAGGTTGAAATAGGGAAAGAGAAGGTTACTCTCAAAGCTAAATGGGTTTCTGTTCTTGATGGTAATGCTTTAGCTCTTGCGAAAAAAGTGGAAATTTCTTTCTACAAGAATGGCATTCAGAGAATTCAGATGATCTTAGAGGATGAGTCAGTAAACAAAGACTTTTTAAGGGTCCGCTGCAGCTTGGCAGACAGGACTCAAAGCGGATCATCAGACGCATTAGTGGTCGAGGCTTTAGTTACTGGCCTTCGAGAAACCCTGGTTCTTCAAAAAAATAAAAAAGCTACCACCTTTGAAATGGTTGTCGAAAAAAGCACGGATTTGGAAGAGGTTTATAAGAAATGTTTTCGAGATTTTGATTCCAATGGAAATGGAATCATTAATTCAGGCAATTTCGAAAGCTATAATAGCCGCCAAATTCTACAAAACAAATACTGGAAACAGCTAGCAGATGAGAAGCCAGGAATTGGTTTGATTCCTTGTAGCTGAAAATTTTTACTGAGCATATAATTATCTCAGAATCAGGAGGTAATATATGACAGAAGCTGCCCAAATCCGCCTTGAAAGACGTCAAACAGACAGAGAAAAGCTGCAACTTGAATATAATGCTGCTTCAGCGCTCCAAAAAATCTCCGAGAAATGCAGAATTGCATTTGATAATCTCGAATCTCCCGCGCAGGGGCTGACTTTGAGCGAACTCGCTGTTAAGATTTTCTCGATCAACGATTGTTGGTCTGAGCTGGAAATGGCAAAAGCGAAGTTTGAAAACGCTAAAGAAGATAGTGAAGTTATTCTCCCTGATACACCCTTGGAAAAAAGTTGGATTGAAATATACCGAGGATATCATGACCCCTTGCCGGGATATCAAAATTGTAAAGAGCGCATAGAACCTCTCTTAAAATCTCTTTTTGTGCGAATAAAATCTGAGCAACGATCTTTTGTGGCCGATTTTAAATTTGGATATCAGCTCAAAAATCGAGTTGCCCTGGACGGCACCCTTCGCATCATCTGCGGGAGCGCGCAAATGACCCTTTCTCAACCTCCGCTAAATGGAGGAGAAAAATGTGTTTCTCTCTATCTGGATGATAAACCCTCAGCAGATGCAAGCCAGGAAAAACTATCGCTTCTCCTACAACTCAGCATGGAAATTGCTCAGCACTACGCAGCCGTAAGGGTGCGCTTTAAATGTTCCTATACTGAGAATAGTCCCGCCATGCAGCAAACACTTCAAGCATACAAATTCACAAGAAACGATGCTTACAATGAAGTGATTTCCGATGGTTGGGTTCGAGATTTTGGGACTTACCCTCCCGAGACACAAATCCTTGGGCATCCAGAAAATCTCGCCATTTTTAAAGACTACCAGCTATTTGAAAAGGCGTAGGCTGTTCAGCCCTACGAGAACGGTACCGCCTTCGTGAAGGATGACCGCGAGCCAGAGCGGGATCCATCCGAGTGTTGCGGGTGTTGTTGCGCAGACAATGACCGCGAGGGCGAGTGTCAGATTTTGCTTCACGATGCGGCGCGTTTGATGGGATTTATCATATAACTGTCCCAGGAGAGATAGATCATCATTGAGAAAGACGACATCGGCTGCTTCGACGGCCGTGCTGCTGCCAATTTTCCCCATAGCGATGCCAACAGAGGCCCGGGCCAGAGCGGGCGCATCGTTGATCCCATCTCCGATCATCATGAGTCCTTGTTCTTGCGAGAGCTTCGCAACGATGTCCAGTTTATCTTCGGGTCTTAAGTCGGCAAAGACAGCGTCGATTTCGATGGATTTAGCGACGGTCTCGGCGCTGACTTTGTGATCTCCGGTCAGCATCGCGACCGAAAGATCCCGTTTTTTGAGGCCTGCGATGACATCTTTGGACTCAGTCCTCATCTTATCGGTGAACGTAAAGAGAAAGAGGGCATCTCCGACGAGAAGATAGGCAGAGAGTCCTGGCGATGGAGGGATGGTGAGATTTTTTTTGCTCAAGATAAACTCGCGGTGGCCGATGACGACGGGCATGTTGTCGATGACTCCTTCGAGCCCAAACCCTGCGCTTGCTTTAAATTGCTCTACAGGGAGAAGGGGAAGTTTTTCTCCGAAGGCCACCAGGGCTTTGGCGATGGGATGGACAGCGCTCCTTTCGAGCGTTGCAGCAATCGCAATCGCTTTTTGTGTATCGACAGGAGGACCGGCAAGCTGAGTGACTCCGGTGCAGGTCAATTCTCCAGTGGTGAGAGTCCCTGTTTTATCGAAAGCGACCGTCTTGCAATGGGAAACGGCATCGAAGACTCTGCCGCCTTTGAGAAGGATTCCTTTGCGAGCGCAGCTGCTAATCGCACTTAAATATGCGGTCGGAGTGGCGATGATGAGCGCGCAAGGAGAAGCGGCGATGAGGAACGTGAGCGCGCGGTAGACGCCGCCTTCAGGACCAAGAGCGGGAATTGAGAGGAGCCACGGGAGTGTGAAGGCCAGGATCGTCGCGAGGGCGATGATGGACGAGGCATAATATTTGCCAAATTTATCGAGAAATTGTTGCACTTGGGGTTTTGCTTCGCTGGCCTGGGTGATCATTTGGATGATGCGGGCCAGCGTCGAGTCGCCGCTTGTTCTCGCGACTTCAATCGTGAGCGTTCCATCGACGTTGAGGCCGCCGGCAGGAACAGCATCGCCTGCTTTTTTGGAAAGCGGCTGCGCTTCTCCCGTGAGATGGACGAGGTTGACAAACGCGCTGCCAGCCGTGACCACTCCGTCGAGAGGGATGATTTCTCCAGCTTTTACCAAAATTTTGGCACCGACGGGGATTTCTCTAATGGCGCATTCGTAAAGGGTGCCGTCATCTAAAGCGATGCGGGCCATGCGCGGAGAAATGCGGCGCAAAGAGAGCAGGGCGCTTTTCGTTTTTTGCGAGACGGCATTTTCCATCGAGGCCGATAGTTCGAAGAGCACCAGGAGAAGTCCTCCTTCGAGCGGACTGCCAATGGCCACGGAAAGAAGAGCCGCGAGGGTCATGAGGACATCGATATTGACCTCAAAGCCCCTTAAGTCATGGATGGCATTGAGAAGGGCGGGCGTTCCCGACAAAAAATAGACGCCGATGAGGAACAGAAAAGACGTCGGAAGGGAAGTGAATGAAAAAACAAAAGCAATCGCTAGGAGTCCGGCGGAAAGATAAGAGCTACGAAGGCTTAAATTTTTCCCCCACTTACGAGAAGTGGGCGTCAAAAAGGGACTGATCGTCTCTTCTTTTCCGGAAGCAAAAAACTCATCGAAATAGACAGGTTCACTCATATGATTTGCTTTAAAAAGTAGACGGCTCCCGAAGCAAAGCTAAGCAAAGAGAGGTTCCAGGTGATTGCTTCCAAGAGCCGATTTTTTTGTGAGCGGGCCATGAGACCCGCGGCTAAGGCGACTATGAATCCTGCCATGATGATCGGTCCTGCTAAGGGCCAGAGAAGCATGCTGGCGACGAAGAGGGCAGCAGAAGTAAGAACACCGATGGCGGCTCCCATGCTTTGCTTGAGAGGGTGCTCAAAAACTTCGAGCGTTAGTCCCATCTCTTCTTCGAGCATGATCTGAAGGAGTCTGTTGTCATCGGCCATGAGGACGGATACGGTTTCATCGAGAAGTTTGCCTTGGAGTCCTTTGGCTTGGTACAAAGCCGTAAGCTCTTCGCGCTCTTGTGGGCGGTTGTGCTCAATTTCCCACCGCTCTTCTTCTATGATGCGGTGGAGTCGTTCGAGGCGGCTCCAGCCGAGCAGGGCACTGCGGCCGATTTTCCACAGGAGAAAGCCTACAGAAAAGAGCAGGAAAATGGGTGTTGAAATATCTCCCAGCAAAATCCACATAAGGAAGAGTACGAACGCAGTTTCTTTAGCCCCATCGGCTCCCGCAGCGAGGGGGCCGGGTGCCTCGGTTCCGTGGACTTCCGACATAGCGATGACGCCCTTTGCCCGTGCTTCTTTGAGATGTTCAAGAGGGGGTTTTCCTTGGAAGTGGTTTGTCATGATTGCAAAATTTGGGTAAGGAGCTGGCACATGTCGAGGTGATCTTGGCATGCGATCACTTCGCGCGAAGAGTGCATCGAGAATATCCCGCATCCGATATCGACCGTGGAGATTCCCAGAGTGTGCGCTACGATGGGGCCGACAGTGCTACCGCAGGGGACATCGGTGCGCGAGACATACGATTGCAAGGGGAGTTTCATGGATTTACAGACTGAGGTGATGACGGCAGCGGTTGCCACATCGGTCGCATACTTGCGATCGGCATTGTGCTTGAGGACGATTCCTTTACCCATGAGAGGTTGGTGGTTCGGGTCGTATTTTTTAGCGAAGTTGGGATTGTAGGCATGGGCTACATCAACGGAGACACAAAGAGATCCTTTTTTGAGACGGATCTGATCTTCTTCGGAGAGTTTCAGAGCAATAGCGATGCGCTTTAAAATGTCGGAGAGAAACGATGAGGCTGCGCCTTCTGCAGTGCGCGATCCGATCTCTTCGTGATCCCACAGGAGCGCGAGTTGGATGGCGTCCGTGACGGGCGCCGAAGCGATCGCTGCGGTGCACGCATGAGCGGAAGCTAAATTGTCGAGGCGATAGGAGGCGAGCATTTCACTGGTCGGTCCTAAAAATCTTGAAGACTCAAGGGGAACGAGCATCAACTCGAATGAAAGCAGCGTGTCAAAATCGATCGTGCGGCGTAGGTAGGCCTCTAAAAATCCGGCTTTTTCTCCGCCCAGTGTAAAGATGGGCCGTAAGTGGTCTTGCTTGTCTAATACGGGCTCTTTTTCTAAATGGATCGCGATCTGCGGAATGAGAAGGGGCGCCTCTTCGAGAAAAACGAGTTCATCGCGGATTTCTTTTCCTTTTTGGACGATCACTTTTCCCGCGAGTGCCAGGTCGCGGTTCATCCAAGAGGCGAGGATGGGAGCTCCGTAGATCTCGGTTTCAAGAAGGAGCATGTTTTCGGCGCTCACTTCGGGCCTTGGTTTGAGCTTCAGTGCGGGGCTGTCTGTGTGGGCACAAACGATCGTGATTTTTTTGGGTGTCTCTTTGGGAAGAGAAAAACTGCAGATTGAGCCGCCGCGTTCTACGAAATATTTTTTGCCGCGCTCGAGCTGCCATTTTTCGGCTTCATCGAGCGGTGTCATGTCGACGCTCGCAAAGCGACTGGCGATTTCTCCTGCAGCGTGCCACGACGTGGGTGAATTGTCTAAAAACTGCCGAAAATCCTCTAAGATGTGGGAAGACATATCTCTTTAACTCCCCCTAGGTATTTGTGTAGGACCAGCGGTAGTTCGACAGTGCCATCGCGGCGTTGATTATTTTCCAGGAGCGCCACCATGAGACGCGAGGTAGCAACGCCCGAGCCATTGAGCGTGTGGACAAATTGCGGTTTTTCTTCTTTCTCACGGAATCTCGTTTGTGAGCGCCGTGATTGAAAATCACCGCACAGAGAAATCGACGACACTTCGTAATATCTATTTTGTCCGGGGAGCCAAACCTCGACATCGACCGTCTTTTGCGCGGCAAATGACATATCGCCGGTCACGAGCATCATGCTGCGATAGTGAATGTTGAGTCCCTCCAGAATTTCTTCCGCGCTGGCGAGCATCTCTTCGAACATCTCCTGACTTTGCTCAGGACGTGTGAAGGCAAACATCTCGACTTTGTTGAACTGGTGCATGCGGATGAGGCCGCGCTCCTGGCTTCCAGCCGCTCCCGCTTCTCTGCGAAAACAGGGCGTGTAGGCCATATATTTTTTAGGAAGTTCCTCAGCAGAAAAAATCTCATCGTAATGCAGACCATTGAGGATAGCTTCGGCTGTCGGAATGAGATAGAGGTTAAAATCGTCATCGCGCAATTTGAACATCTGCCATTCGGACTTAGGCAAATAGCTGGCGCCGTAGGCAATCTCGGGTCGGACGAGAAGAGGCGGTATCCACATCTCAAATCCATTCTCGATGTGGATGTCGATCATGTAGTTCAGAAGAGCCCATTCCAGCCTTGCACCCATGCCGCAGTAGGCAGGCCATCCGCTACCGGATGTTTTAGCAGAGCGCTTGAAATCAAACAATTTGAGCTGCTCGCCGAGCTCGACATGGTTTTTAAACGGGAAGTCAAATTCTCTTTTTTGTCCCCATGTCTTAAGGCATACGTTGTCTTTAGGATCGGGAGAGACTTTGGCTTCATCGCTGGGAAGGTTGGGAAGCATGGCCAGCAGATAGAGGAGCTGAGCTTCTAACTGGGTGCGCTCATGGTTCAGGGCAGCTACTTTGTCCCCGAGACCCGCGACTTCTTGCATCACAGCCGAGACATCTTCGCCTTTGCGTTTTTTTTCTCCGATTTCTTTGGAGAGAGCGTTGCGTCTGGCTTGGAGTTGCTCACCTTCGGTGATGACCAAGCGGATCTTTTCATCGAGCTCCAGAATCGGAGCTAGTTTGACCGTCGGGTCTTTGGTCTGAAGTTTGGCTTCTAGGGCTTTGGCGTCTTTGCGCAGGAGTTTTATATCGAGCATAACCTCAAAATATTAGGTGCTCGTGCGCAAAATGTCAATGTTACTTGCTACCGCCGCCTGGTAAAAAGCGCATTAGAGGGCTTTTTAAGAAGCTGAAGAGAGAGGAGAAGGGTGACAGGATGAAACTGATAGCCCAACTGATATTTTGGAAGATAAAATTCTTTAATCGAAGGAAATTATCGAGCCAGAACCTCTTAAATCGGTAGGATATAGGCGTCAGCGAGGGGGTGATTGCATAAGCGATTTCATCTCGAGGCATTTCTAGTTCACTTTGACGATTCACAGAGAAATATTTTATAACGTGTTCTAGCTCAAATTCATTATAGGCCTTTACAGACGTAGTTTTGAGCGCAGGAATATCACTCTTAATATCCGTTGCCATGCGATCGGGGGTGCGAGATTTGCTCAACCACAAATGTTCATAGACGTGAACAAGGTCTGCTACAATTTTGTTGGGGATACGCGAAGGTGCCTGATAAGCCATATCAATTTGAAATTGAAGAAAAGAAGCTCGCTCTTTTTCGGTAAGGCCTTCTTTTTGCAGCTGATCGATTTCTCCTTGTACTCTCAAAATGTCATTCGTATTCGTTTCAGTTATGTCTTCAGCGGATAATTTCTTACTTGCATAAGTAATGGATTGAGGCCAACGCTTAGCTAATAGAGATGCTTCGGCTGTTAACGCAGGAGTTGGGCTCTCCGTTCCCAACAAGGATTTAGCAATATCCATCAGCCCTGCACCCGTATTTTGGGAAACGGGCAGATCTTTTACTAGTCCAAAAATTACTACTTTGTGACCTGCTTTCATTACTGTATCGATCTGATCACCATCAGGATCTGTTTTTTCGAGATCGAAGATAATGATGCTTCCTTCAGGAGCTTTAACATTGGGGTCAAAAAAATGGACGGTTTTTCCAAATCTTTGTAGCCAACGAGCTACTTGGGCTTGTCGATACAGCTTAAGAGTTGGGCTATCTTCCCCAATCCATAAGGGCACCTGAACATTTGTTTCGGCTTGAAAACGTCCCAATCTATTGTCCAAAATTTCAGGTATCTTGCTGTACAAATACTCAGAAGGAATCCTGTTTTCTATTAACCAAGAAAGGGGATGTTGCTCCTTAGCTTTATTTGTAGTCTGAGTTGTTTTATTTGAATGCTCCAGGTGTTTAATTACTTCATCGGCTTTAATATTCCACGAGTCGAAGCTTTGTACGATAGAACCCCAAACTACATTTTCGGATAGAAGAGAAGCTTCGGTTGGGCTTTGTGCCATTTTCCACTTCATCAAAAGAGTATAACAAAGATCTTCTCGAGAGGTTGCAAGTTCATCTGGTTGCACTGCGTGCTGGGGTTTCCATAAGAAGGTATCCACTAGATTCTCAACAGTCCGAACGATTTTATCAGATTCCTTTGTCTTTCCTGTACCGAAAACAAGACAAGATAACCATTCGAAAATTTCCTCTGATGTGGGTTCTAATTTTCTTTTATTATGGGTTTTGACAGTTCTGGTTTTAGATGGAGAGGCTATAAGATGTTGGGCTTTATCAGACGTGTCAATGATGACAACTTCCAAATCTTTTTTATTGATAGCCTCCAAAAATATTTGATCGATGGGATGGATCGTCACCTCTGGCGGAAGTGGCTCCGATGAACTTAAAGGCGAAGGGGTGTTTACACCCATAGTTCTTTGCATAGAATTCATCATTTGGCCCATATTGGCCATTAAGGGAGCTGCTTTGAAAGGAGATCCTACGTCTTTCGTAGGAGTTTTTGTCTTTTTGAACTCATCTAAATGGGGAAATAATAGTTGCCCATCTTCAATAAAAAGAATGTTTCGTTTGTCTTCCGAAGAAACTTTGAGGTTTTCTCTTACTTCTTCCGCTATCTTTGATTTCCCGTTTCTTGAACTGTCATATAAGGTTCTGAGATTAAGGAGTGATGTTCGTCGAATAGATAAATTTGTACCAGGTAAAAAAGCGGTTGAATATTCGATAATTGATGAAACAAAGGAAGTGATCTTACAAGAAAAAATGCGAAGAGCAACTTTGGGATTGTGAATAATTTCTTGTGATAAAGCTTCCGCTTCATCTGCGATCAATTTAGAGGATTTGCCCAAAGTATAACTTATCGTACTAAACAAAGATTCTTGTTTTACAGCAGCTTGCACAACTGTCCCGATTTCTGAAGAAGTGGGAGGAGTTTTCTGGGATTCTTTTTTATGCTTTTCCCACCGGGCGATGAGGGTGCTATGATTATCTTGTGTGTCACGGATATAATCTAGAAAATCATTTTCTGATAGCATGATCGTTGATGCCTGATTTTCATCAAATCGACTATCGGTCATTAACCCTAAGAATTGTTTAAATTCAGACGTACCTCGTGAAGGATCAGGAACTTCGGGATTTATTTGCTCGGCAAAATAAACGCAGGCGATCATGGCACTCGAGTCCACATCAAATCGTTCTACAGAACTTTCTTTAGAAATAGTAAAATCTTCTACGAGAATAGCTTTAAGATAAGATTTTTTGGATTTCTCTAAAATACCTAAAGTTTCACTAGCTTCTCTGGGCTTTAATGTAATGGTTCTTGAACGTCGTTTCATGCCAAAATGAGAATCAATCCATTTCTGCACTTTTTCTGGGTTCATGGAAGCGCCAATAATATGAGTATTATTTTTGGCTAATTCAACTTTAAGATTGTTAAAAGCTTCGCCGTTTCCATCGAGGAAATCTTGTATTTCATCGATATAGAGAATGTTTTTTTGACCCTTTATTGAGATTTTACCTAAATGAACAACGATAGTTTCAATTGCTTTCGAGATACCTCCGTTAGCGACATCCTGAATCATGGCAGTCAGTCCCGAGGGAAAAGCAGCTTTCATATCGAGAGATAAAATGCGAGCCTTTTTTAATCGACGGATACCTCCCTCAACTATTCTACAGGCTAGCTCTTCGATGAGGACAGATTTACCTACACCTGGTTCTCCGACTACGAAAGCAAAACCGTTCCCTCCCAAAAGTTGTGCAATCAGAATTTTTATTTTTTGATCCACATCATGTGCCCGGGAAAGTTCGCCTTTTCTAGCTTGAGCAGTTAAGTCAATGGTCAGAGATTTTGTCTTGGAAAGGAAAGGGATTTTCTCAGTAACTTCTGAAAATTTGTTGCCGCTATTCATGTAGATCACGGCTCCAAAAGATAAAACTGCCCCTGCAAGACCTTTTATGGTGTCTTTATCGAAGAATCCTTTTGCGACTTCTGCTGCCATAAGATCTGTTCGTTTTGGTTAAATTTAATTCCTAATTACTAAATCAAAAATAATCATTTTTGGGAAATGATTTTCTTCATTACCATCCCGTAATCCTTCTTAGCCCTGCGAAGAGTTTCCAGAAAGGCAGTCCGGTTATCCATCCCATGATTTGGCCTGTGGCATAATTCATCAGCGATTGAATCGACCAGAGGACCAACTGACCCATATAGAGAATCGGGTCAGTTACTTTGCGCCAGACCCAGTAGCCCCAAGGTGTGGCTTCCGGGGTGAGCAAGTAAGTTAATTCCAGGGGGTGGAGCCCAAGTCCTGGACCGATGGGATCAAAAAATTCAACAAGCTTCTTTCTGTCTAAGTTGTCCAAAGACAGTCTGCTAATATCTTTCATTATATCCTCAGCGATTCCATTGGCATTTCTTTTGAGACGCTCCCAAAGATAAGTGTAGGTTTTTACTAGAGTTGCTCGAGGTTCGTCGGGCAGCTTTCCCTTTTCTTTGATAGCCGTGTCAATTTGGAACTGTAAAAAGACCCGTTTTTCTTCTGCGGAGAGTGGTTCAGAACGATAGATCTTAGCTGAGGGCCAAAGAGGAGGTTTCGCTGGAGATGTATTTTGTGCATTTCCTGTTAATGTTCCTACCAATTGGACTCCGCTCTGAGCGATTTTCGAAATGTTGTCAACGAGATCGCCCGTTTGACCCTGGATAGGAAGAATCGAGGTTTTCCCAAAAATAATCACCTTAACTCCGTTATTCATGACCTCTTTGACAGCTGCCTCACAGTTAACAATTTGCTCGGCATCGAGTAAGAGAACCGTATCTTTGTCTCGCTGAGTGGATACCTCATGAAATCCCCATTCAACTTTGCGATTTCGATCTGCTAGCCAACTGGCGACTTGGGATTTACGAAACATTAAGGTGCATGGACAATCGTCTCCGATAAGTAGAGGAATAGAATTGTCCCTCTCTCTTTGTAGTTCAGAAAGAAGGTTGTGTAGAGTCGGGGGGAAGTGTCCGCTGACATAAGTGTAAGTTGGTTCCGTAGCGGCTTGCTCGGGCCTTGCTGTTGTAACTTTTTGAGGCGAAGAAGGTTTTACCGCGGTTGGCTGTTTAGTTTCTTCGTATCCACTTGCGATCCTTGGGCGTCCCAAGTTTGGCGCAACTTCCACTAAGGAATCAATCCAATTGCCGTCCAAAGTAAAACCTCCTGTTTTTTTGGAAATACTACTAAGGATCTCACAGCAAGCATCTACAGGAGATTTATCCGAAAAAGATGAAAGGTTCAGCCTTCTCTCTACGTCAACCAATTTAGTGGCTATTACTTGTCGATTTTCTCCTTCAATCTCTTTAGGTAACTTGGATGCCAACCATTGGATATTATCTTCAGTGGTCACGTTTAATTTTTTCGGGGTTAAACTATCGGCAATCGGTTTACTATATGTCTTTATTAAGACTGTTTTTATGCGTTTCTGTTCGATGAATTCAATAAAAATGGCATCGACGAGATGCGGTTGTGGCTTCGGAGGCGGTGTCCTTACGAGAGTAGACGAGTAAGGTATAAGATTGGTACCCAGGGCGTTTTGAGAAAATTGATTTACGATTTGTGTTCCTTGCTGGGCGATCTGATTTGCTGCCTGTAAAAGTGGGGCTGGAGATCGGTTGGATGCCTGAGACAAGTTTTTTTGAGTTTGCTTATCTTGCAAATGCCACAAGATATCATCAGCATCAGTAACAATAAGAACATCGTTTTCCCTTATCCGAAGAGTTTCCTCGATAAACTCTTTCACATCGAGTTTATGTTTTAAGTGAAGATATTGAGTATACAAAGTGCGCAGTTCTTTAATAGAGCAGCTATAACAAGATGTAAGGTTTTCTCTAGAGAGATCGGAAGAAATATGTCCAATAATATCCTTTGCAAATTCCTTGGACTCATACTCCCGAACGATGGGAAAGTCTGTATCCAAATTTTGGATGTCCCTTGTTAGAGATGTCACTTCCTGTTGAACTCTCTCTATCGTCTGTCCGCATTCATTTCCTGTTTTCGGAAAGTACGATTGTCGAAAGCTTCTTTTAAGTTTCAGTTTCACTTCCTCGGTCTGTTGAAATTGTTTTCTACTTTCTATGTCTGCTTTTTGCTGTTCGTATTTATAAATGGCGCTTGAAAAATTGACTTGATGTGACCGAGTTGCGCGAATAAAATCAACGACGTCTTGTTCACCCCAGGATGATTTGTGGGATTTTTTGGAACATAAATGGGAAATAAGCTGTCGAAAAAGTTTGCTGCTTCGATTAGGCTCTACGATGTCGGCATAAAAGATGTTGGAAAAGAAGATGGAAGTTTTTACTAGGCCGTCTTCGACAACGGGTGTATTAATTTGCCTTTCGTGAAACTTATTTTTTTTTGCAAACTCTTCTAAAATGGAAGGCATACTAAGAGTTAAAGCCTCTACCATCGCGGCTTCACCTAAAGGCAAGACTTGGATGAGTTCAGCTCTTCTACTCATCCCTTTTTCTTTCTTAATCCAGTATGTAATGTCCTCTGGATCCATAGAAGCGCCGATAATGTGAATGCCGTTTTTGGCCAGTTCGGCTTTCATGTCGTCAAAGAGCTTTTCGTTTCCTTTTTTGAGAAGATCCTGAAATTCGTCAATGAACAGGAAGGTTATTTTCCCTTTGAGATTAGTGTTTTCTAGCTCTCTTACAATTTTTTGAATAACAGCTACCATTCCCCCATTAACAAGGGATTTGAACATAGCTCCGAAACCCTGAGGAAATAATTTTTTCAAATCTAGGGAGAGGATTACAGCTGAGTTTAAATATTCAGTGCTCTCTTTATTGGCAATTCGCCTGACCAATTCATAGACGATGGTACTTTTACCAACGCCTGACTCGCCCAGCAGGAATATGAGTCCAGCCCCTGATGACAGCTGATCTTCTAATAAGTTAAGTTCCGAATTTCGACCAAAAATTTTAGGATAGGCCCCTTTTGTGTCTTTGCGTGCTTCTTCGATGAGATTTTTGGTATAAGCGCTGGTGGTAGAGAACCAGGGGAGTATACTGGTAATATCATCAATTTTATCGGAATGGTCCCAAGCTGTTTTAACGGCCCATCCTGCAAATACCGTTCCAACTGCTCCTGCTACTGTAGGGCCAACAGTTTTTACAGCGTCAGCAAAAAAACTCATAATCAATACCTCCCAATTACAAAGCGAAAGAGTTAACCAAAATATTCAATTTATTGAAATATGTAATTTTAATTTTAATCACTTGCAGGGTCGTAGTAAGATGTGGTAACCTTGTGTTTTACATTAGGAACAAAGAAAAAATTATATGGCTCCACAAAAATATCCCGTCGCTCAAAATCCACTTCTTCTTCGGTTCCATCGATTGATGGATGCGTTTGCTAAATCCGACGATGAAAGGGACTTTTATCTCGATAAGGTAGAAGGGTTTATCCTCTATGCCGATCTCGATAAAGGTCAGAAAGAGCTCGATGATCTCCAGCTGGAAATCAAAGATCATGGCAATCGATATTTCATGCTTCCGAAGATGACGTTCTATGAAACGAAAAAATTTATGGAAGGGTTCGTCAACGAGAAGGTCTACGATATCGATACCAAGGAGAAGCTCCTCGATATCATCACCGCGAAAGAAGCACGGGAAAATTTCCTCGAGTTCATCTACGACCATCTGACGGAACTCGAAAAGTGGCAGCAGTATTATGTGGAGCGCATGCGCATCCGGATTATCGAATGGCTCCGCCAGCAGCAGATTCAGTTCGTTTTTGAAGAAGATTTAGACCTGCCCAGAATTACCGTAGAAAAGGTGAAGGCGCATCTCTTTGATGCCAAAGTGGGCAAAGATGTGACGCAAGCTAGAGACGCTTTATCTACGAAGGCGAAGACCTATTACTCGAGTGAAGCTCTGAACCCAAGGCCGAAGAGAGGCCGTCCGCCGAAGCAACAGGCGAAGGTGGAAGTCGAGCCGCAACTCACCGGCGATATGTATACGACGGTGCCGCAAGATTGCCGCATGTTCCTGTATCTGCCCGATATCACGAGCGCGACTTCGGTGACGTTCTCGACGAAGTTCGATACCGAAGCGCAGTTCCTTGCGAGCCTCAAAGGGAGTTCGAGAGCCAAGGTCGATACGAAGCTCGAAGCTCTCTCGCAGCGCCTCGAGTCCCTCCGTCAAATCTCCAGCCGTCTCACAGGGATGGACGAGATTATCGGCGAGCGCGAAGGCCGCCTGATGAAAGCAGTCGCCAAGGAAGAAGAAAAGGGCGAAGAAAAACGGGGCATTATGGACGTCGTGAAAGGGTTCCTGCCGCGGCGTAAAGAGAAAAAAGAGATGCCCGAGACCAAACCCGAAGCGAAAAAAGTCACTCCGATACAGGTGAAGAAGAAAAAATGACAGCTACTCTGACTGGAAAATCCCTAGCTCTGCGCACTCTTGAAGTGGCTTACATTACCCGCTTCATGGACGATAAGTGCTTTAAACTCTCCCGTCAAAACAAGGGAGGAACGTTCCAGCTTTCTGTGGCAGGTCACGAGCTCGTCGGAGCTGTTTGCGCGCTCTCACTCATCCCTGGAAAAGACTGGGGACTTCCTTATTATCGCGACAGAGCTTTTGCCGTGGGTCTGGGCTGCACACCGGAAGAACTATTTGGCGCCTTTTTAGCGCGCGCTGTCCCGCATCAGTCGGGCGGACGGATGATGCCTGACCATTTTGTCCATAAAGATCTGCGCATTCCGTGCCAGTCGAGCTGCGTGGGTTCGCAGTTTTTACATGCGGTGGGAGTTGCGAAGAGTATTCAGCTGGCGGGCAAGGACGATGTCGTCTATGTGTCAGCCGGAGACGGAGCAACTTCTCAGGGAGATTTTCATGAAGCGCTGAACTTTGCTGCCATCCACAACCTCGGTGTGATCTTTGTGATCCAAGACAACGGATGGGCGATTTCGGTTCCTTTAAGCGAGCAGACAGCGGGTGGTTCGATTGCTAAAACGGTGAGCGGCTATGAAGGGCTGGCTGTAACAGAAGTCGATGGATGTGATTTTGAGCAGATGTCCAAAGCGGCCTCTACTGCCGTGATGAAAGCCCGCATGGGAGAAGGCCCCAGTGTTATTGTAGCGAAAGTTCCCAGGCTGGGCCCTCACAGCAATAGCGATGATCCTGGCAAGTACCGCGAAAAATCATGCCTTGAAAAAGAGCGCGCCAAAGATCCGATCCCTCGTTTAGAAAAGTGGATCATCGACATGGGTTTAGCTAGCGAAAGTGAAGTTGAAGAACTGAAGAAACGTCTCTTTGACGCTGTGGAAAAAGCCGCGGCAAGTGCCGAGCAGGTACCGTTTCCCGATCCTGCGACTGTGATGGATCATGTCTTTGTTCCTGCACCGGAGATTGTGCACACGGAAGAGCCTAAAACGAAAGCCGGCGACGGCATCGTGCTCGTCGACGCCCTCCATAATGCTCTCGATGAAGAGATGGAGCTCGATAGGGGAGTCGTCGTATTTGGAGAAGACGTTGCCCATGGAAAAGGGGGCGTGTTTGGTGTGACGCGCGGTCTTACTGCGCGGCATGGAACCGATCGCTGCTTCAACTCGCCCCTCGCCGAATCGACCGTCATCGGTGTGGCCATTGGAATGTCACTCGCGTATGGCATGAAGCCCGTCGTTGAAATCCAATTTGCCGACTATGTGTGGCCCGGTATCGATCAAATCTTTAGCGAACTCTCGAGCATCTGCTACCGCTCCAATGCGGAGTGGAACTGTCCGGTCGTCGTCCGTATGCCGTATGGCGGATACATCCAAGGCGGACCTTATCACTCGCAGAGTATCGAAGCTTATTTAGCGCACTGCCCCGGACTCAAAGTGGTCATCCCCAGTAATGCGGCGGATGCTAAGCGTCTTTTAAAAACGGCGATCCGCGATCCGAACCCCGTTCTTTTCCTCGAGCATAAGGCGCTCTATCGCCAGCGCGTCTTCTGTGCAAGGCCTGAGCCCGAGAAAGAAGAGCTCCTTCCGTTTGGGAGGGCTAAAGTCGTAAGACAAGGCCGCGATGTCACACTCGTGGGCTGGGGAATGATGATGGTGATGGCCGTCGAAGTTGCTGAAAAGCTGGCTCAAGAAGGAATCGATGTCGAGATCATCGATCTTCGAACGCTCGTTCCGCTCGATATCGAAACAGTCATGACTTCGGTGAAGAAGACCGGAAAACTATTGATTGCCCATGAAGCTCCGAAAAGCGGAGGCTTTGGCGCTGAAATTGCTGCGCGCATCGGCGAGTCAGCTTTTACCTACCTCGATGCTCCTATCGTTCGCATTGGGGGCAAAGAGTGTGCGATTCCTTATTGCAAACTCTTGGAAGATCTCGTGCTTCCGCAGCGCCATGATCTGGAAAAAGGTCTAAGAGATCTTGCGCTTTACTAATAGAGAGCAATTGATCGAGAAGTTTTTCTCTATCTCCTCTATTTTCTACCAGTTGATCTAGAATATTTTCTAACGTCATAGCATCTGTGTAAGATGCTATGCCATATCATGTCAAATTAAAATTTTACTTCAGCGCTGATCACGTCTTGATAGGCGATAGACAGAGGAATCGAAGGAACTTTTTCCCTAACGATGCGCAGCGCAACTTCGGGCGCGTTGCATTCTTGCGACAGATGGGCGAGATGGATGTGTTTGAGATCTGCGTGGGCAATTTCTGCGAGGAGGTCGGCACATTCTCCATTAGACAGGTGTCCTTGGCGGCTGAGGACGCGTTGTTTGTAGATCATTGGGCGGTGGGAAGAGTGGACCATCGATGGTTCGTGGTTTGCTTCCAAATACAAATAATCGCAGTTTTTCAGCTGGGATTTGACGAGCGAGGTCACGAAGCCGATGTCGGCACAAAATCCCATTTTCAGTGCGCCGTAATGAATCGTGAAGGCAACGGGATCAAGCGTGTCATGCTGTATGCTGAACGGTTGGATTTCGAGATCGCCGAACGTGAAGGGCTCGCCGGTGGAAAAGATTTTGAACTTGAAGTCTCCGTCAAAAGTATGAAGGATCGCTTTGGCGGTATCGGCATTGGCAAAAATCGGAATTTTATGCTGGCGAGTGATGCTGGGAAGTCCTGAGATGTGATCGGTGTGTTCGTGGGTCACGAGGATCGCGTCGATGTCGCTTAAGGAGACGCCGATTTCGGCGAGGCGCTCACTTAAGACCCGCACGCCGATGCCAGCATCGATCAAGATGCGAGTATTTTGAGTGCCGATGAAAATGGCATTTCCTTTCGAGCCAGAAGCGAGCGGGCAGAATCCGTACATGCGCACATAATAGTGGAGGGACGATTACCAATGCTACTATGTTTGTTGCAAGACGGTAAAAATGGCGCTCTGTATTTGACGGTTGAGTTCGCGCGCGTCGGCGGTCGTGGTTTGCTTTTTGAGCAGATCTTTAACACTTTGATTTTGGTCCGGGTGTAATATGCCTTTCTCATTATAATCAGAAAGTTGCTTATCGATGATTTTGTCGATTGCGTTGACGGTAATAGCTTTGAATGGAATGATCTGATCAATACGACTTATAAAAGGCTTAGCATTCTCTTTTTTGCTGTAACTATCAATTATGCTTTGCGTAACGTTCTTTTCGGTAAGATCTGATGAGTTTTGAATATTTGCCGTAATAATGAAAATAGCACGGCTTTTATCAACGTAGTCTCCATTTTGGCTGCTCACTTCCAAAGGTAGTTCGAGATGATTTTGGCTTCCATCTAAAAGATCAAGTAAAGAGGATTTATCGGCTTCATTCATTTTGTCCCATTCTTCAAAGACAATGACACTCTCGGGCCTTGCCCAGAGTTGCAATTGAATGGTGCTTTTAACGCCATCCCAACCAATGAGGGATCCTCCCTGCTGATTACGGTTGAGCTGGATCCGTCGTATATTGTGCTCGGTAGTTTTTTCAGCCGATGGGTTAAGTCCGTAAATAAAGTTGAGCACGTAAGCTAAACGAGTGGCGGTAGCGGATTTGCCGACTCCTGGAGTTCCAGCAACAAATAGAACAAGGGGCTTTCCATCCAAAGGAGGGACCTGTCTCCAAAGAAGAATAGCACGATAAAGGACATCTATTGCCTCATCTTGTCCTTGTATCACTGTTTCTAACTGCTCTGTCAGTAAAGCTAAACGCTTTTTTTCTTCAGGAGTGCAATGCCCAAGTAATCTTTTCAATTTTTTTTGAGTTTCATCGATGAGATGAAGGGGTGATGAGACAGGCTTTTTGGCGTCTTCTAGGTTTTTTCTATAGAGAGGAAGAAGAACATGCTCCAGTACTAAAAGCTCTTTCAAGAGAGCGTCTGAAGGTGGCCTCTGATCCCGTTTTTGCTTCCAGATTTTTTGCAGCTCCTCATCTTTCATCGTTTGCAAGGCATCCAAGTTTTTCTCAGCAAGTCGGATTTTTTCTGCAATTTCTTGTATCCAACTGTGGCATATAAAATGCAGTTCGGATGGGAGGTCAGCCGAAGTATTTTGGAGTACAGGTTTTAGGCGAGAGAGTAAGTCTTCTAACTCTTTTTTCGATAACAAACCGGAAATACCCGGTTTGTCTAGAAATGCATCAACAGTTTCAGGTAAGGCATCTTTCGTTTCAAAAAGGGATTCAGCAAATAGGAGGGCTGCTTTCTCTTTTTTTAAGATCTGTTCTCGCCAGCTTAAGGCATGGGATTGCAGTACGGATTGGAGAGCGTCTATGATTTGTTCCGGAGGAATAGGGGTTTCTTTAAGAATGGAAGTGAGACGTTGAAAAAGAGTATCCATTTCCGTTGAAACGCTGGGCTCTGCAAACAAGCGCTTGCAGAATATTTTCAGATCTTCCGGTGTAACCTTGGGAGCGCTGATAGATGTAAAAAGCCTCCTTAGACTGGGATCATTTACTGTTGTATCTTCTGTCAATTCTATGAGGCATCGAATTTTTTCCTTGTGGAGAGCGACATTTATTAAATGGAATAGAGTTTTTTCCGCAGAATCTTGCCCAGCAGGATTTCTAAAGTAGGGTAATAACTCCTCTACCTGAGTGAAGACAATAAGTATGTTCGGATTTTTAAGGTGAGATAAAGTGCGATGCCATCCATTGTAAGCGGCGTCTGGGGTGCGATATTCCGTGAGAAATTGACTGACATTGAACTCGACGATCTGCAGATGAGCGCGTTGCGAGGACGAATGGAATTGATCAACTCTTCCTGTTGCCGTTATTTCGGCGAGAACTTCGCCAATCTTGCCGAAGAAATTACCGCGCTCGCCTTTCGGGTGAAACCAGAGAATATTCGAATGGGACTGACCGGGAAGAGTAGTACCTATGGTCTGGAACAGCTGTTCAATCCCTTTAGCATAACTGGGGATAAGGTCGAGGGCTTGGTGGGATTTATGTAGCTGCGCAAAGTTTTCAGTTAAGTTGACGAGGATGCCTCTTTCTTGTTTCATTTTGTAATACAGGAGAACGAGAAGCGCAAAAGAGACGAAGGCAATTTTCCCTTTATGTTCGATGTATTTTTCCCCGACTTCACGAATCGATTCGGGTAAATAATCATAGATTCCCTCCCACACCAAGAAAGTGGCGAATGGGGCGAAGAAATTGAATAGAAACGTATAGGCAAGGCGTGGGGAGTTTTGAATGGGGGAAAGTACTGATTTCAAAGGAGAGAGGAAATCTCCCCAAGAATTAGGAGAGTGGGGGTAGATCAGTGCAAACACGGGCTCCAACCACGATGTCCATCCTTGAATGAAAGAGGCCTTTTCATCTTCAAGAACTTCCAGGACATTTCGATAAGAGGGGAGTATTTTATGAGCATCTTGGAATTTTTTCTCGGAAGCAATCCAATGCATCCAATCAGCATCAGTTTTAGGCTCTTTTGGGGGTGTGTTTTGAGGATGTTGGTGAACATAGGCAAAAGCGCGCTGTGCTAATTCTTGAGGAGATTGTTTTTGGCTAGTTTCTCCCAATTTTTGGATCTCCTCTTCTGTTAAGACGGACATCTCCCGCCCCTTGAGAGTCTGGGCACTGGACTGACTCCATTTATAAAGTGCTACCAATACAGCAAGAGTCACGACGGAGGCTACGGCGAACGCCGGATAGCTCTCTATTCTACGCAGGCTTGATAGTGAATAAGAAATCCTTGAAACATCCATAAAAATAAGTAAAAGAATCTGCTATTCTGGGATAAAAAGCTACGCAATTTCTGAGGGGTTCCTTAAAAAGGATTTTTTTGAGAAAAGGTAAATATGGAAAGTGCTATTAGAGTAGAAGCTTATCGAGGAGAAGGGGTACGCAAATACATACCCGCGATTGCCCAGCTGCGTATGGAAGTATTTCGCGAGTATCCTTTTCTCTATATCGGCGACGAAGAATATGAGAAGAAATATCTCGAGAAGTTCGTCACCTCCAAAGAAGCTGTAGTGGTCGTGGCTTGGAAGGGGTCCGAGATCATCGGAGTCTCTACGGGACTCCCATTTATCGAAGAGTCTGAATCCCTCCACGAGCCGTTTGAGAAGCTTCGCTTGCCGGTTAAGGATTTTTTCTATTTCGGTGAGTCTGTTTTACAAAAGAAGTATCGGGGTTTGGGGATCGGTCACCAATTTTTTCTTTTGCGTGAGGCACATGCACGAAGTCTGGGTCGATATAAGTACATCTGTTTCTGCACAGTGAAGAGACCCAGCGATGACCCAAGACGTCCTGAGGACTACCGGCCGCTCGCTCCTTTTTGGCAAAGCAAGGGTTTTTCGGAGCATCCTGAGCTGATCGCCATGTATCCTTGGCAAGAGATCGGCGAGAAGGAAGAATCTCTTAAAGAAATGGTATTTTGGATCAAAAAACTGTGAAAATCGCAACGCTCCAATATAAGTTTGGAATACTCGGGGATTTTTCTGCTTTTAATAAGAAAGTCTCTTCGATTTTGGAGCGCTGCGCTCAAGAGAATGTCGATCTTGTCTTGTTTCCTGAATATGCCGGACTCGAAGCGGGGGATTCTGCAGCCTATGCAGAAGTCTTTCAAAAGCTCAGCGAAAAATATGGTGTCATAATTTGCTCTGGGACCAACGTTGTCAAAACACCGGAAGGGAGTTTCAATAGGGCTTATTTATTTTCTCCTTCCAGGAAAATGGGCTATCAAGACAAGTGCAATTTAACTCCAGACGAAGTGGAGGAAGGTATTTTGCAAAAAGGAAACGAGGTGAAAATTTTTGCCACCTCTTTGGGAAAAATCGGTATTTGCGTTTGTTACGACTCTGAATTCCCTCTCTTTGCCGCTCAGATGGCACAAGAAGGCGTGGGGCTTCTGCTGGTTCCTTCTTTCACGACGAGTTTGGAAGGTTTTTATCGAGTATTCGTCAGCTGTAGAGCTAGAGCCTTAGAAAATCAATTTTTTGTCGTTCAATCGAGCATGCTGGGTCTTGTCGATAAGGAAATGACATATGGAGCGGCGAGCATTTGCACACCCATCGATCAAGGGTTTCCTGAAGATGGGGTTCTTAAAATGGGCCGACTTGGAGAAGAAGAACTGGTGATTGGAGATGTCGATCTCTGCCAGCTGGAAAAGGTTCGATCTAAGGGGCAAACGAGGAATTTTATGGATAGCAAGCGTTGGAAGAGTGCCAAAATTCCACAGGCATTATTGGACCTGCGCTAACCATGCCTGCATGTTGTAGTAATTTGTCACGCGCGAAATCTTTCCCTTTTTGAGGGCAAAAAAGGCTCCGCATTTTAAGCGGTAGGTTTGTCCTTTTGCCTCGGGAAGTCCTTTATCCGTCGAAAGGTACTTCCCTGTGATGGTAAATTCAGCAGCAGCATGGTCGCTGCTGTCGCTTGTGAAAATCACTAAGTCGCTAGCGGTCTCTTGGTAACAACCATTCATTCGTTCCATGAATTTTTCGAAGAGTTTCTTGCCGATTTCTTGTTTTCCTTGATTGATTTCATGGATCACGTCATCGGAAAGGAGCCATAAAAGGGCATCGACTTTTCGTTCGTTGAAGGCTTTGTAATACTGCTCAATGATTTCTCTAGTGTGTTGCATAACATCTTGTTATCACAAAGTGTATTAAAGAAAAATTATCGTCTAGCGAGTCGTCTTCGAAAATGTCTAGAGGGGGTGGTTTTTCTTCTTACCATCATTTTTCCTCGACTGGTTGCTCTTGAAACGCGACGAGAAGATTTAATATGGATTTCAACATTGCAACCTAGAAGAGTTAGATAGTGTAAAAGAGTATCCGCGCTAAAGGCTGAAAGTTTTCCAGAAACAAGCATGGAAACTTTAGGTTGGGTTATGTTTAATATTCTTGCTATTTCTTTCTGGGATAGCTTGCTGGATTTAATTCTCTCACTTATTTCTGAGAGTAGTTCTGATCGAGCAAGCAGTTCTTCAGAATTTGCTAAATCAAGGTCGGCAAAAATATTGTCTCTTAGCATGTAAACAGCATATCAGTGTTGAAATATTATTAGTGAAAATTAAAGAGGAATAACCATCCCATCCGAGGCCATGTGAATGGGGCAATGAAGTCCCAGACGTTTGGCTAAAGTCTCATGGGCGATGAGTTTTTTAAGAAGATCTTCATCGCTATGTCGCGGATTATGATGGGTGATGATCCATTCTTTGGGCTCAATTTCTCGGGCGAGAAGTGTCGCATTCGATACGGAGGAGTGTCCCCACCCGATGCGCTCGGGATATTCTTCATCTAAGTACTGCGCTTCATGGATGAGAAGATCAGAGCGGTGAAGGAGTTCGATAAGAGAACGGTGGGGCGACCATAACTCAGAAGAAACAGCATCGTGGGTGTGCCCGACGAGCACTTCGTTATCGGTGGCATAGCCGATCTGCTTGCCGCAAGCGGATATCTTAAAGCACAGCGTCGACCCGGGATGCAGCGCATAGGCTACCTGGATCTGGACATCTTCCACTTGAATGGAGTCGCCGCTGCGCATTTCATGGAAGGTGATGCGCGGTGCGATGCGATCAAAGGAGACGGGAAAAAGGGAATCCGAGAAGATTTCCGCGAATACTTCCCGCGCATTTTCGGTGTAGCCGACGGGTGTCCAGATGTCGAAGGTGGCGTCTGTATGATAGAGGGGAGCAAAGAACGGGAAGCCAGCAAGATGGTCCCAGTGGGTATGGCTTAAAAAGAGGTTATAGTGGCTCGGGGGCTCGGCAAGGAGCTCGCGGCCGAGCGTTTGGATGCCCGTGCCTGCGTCGATGAGTACGAGAGATTTTGGCGTGCGAATTTCCAGACATGCGGTATGTCCCCCAAAGCGGGGGCTGATGACGGGCGTGGAGCCGCGTGTGCCCCAAAGTTTGAGGTAAGAGGCGGGACGTTTTTGGGGAAGGGTGGCTAGTGTGGGGGTTTGGGAGAGATGCGCTGTCGGGCCTGAAAAGGGAGCCGGCTTTAGGGTTCCCGCGAAAAACGCATCGATAGTTTTTTTCAGTTCGTCTGAAGAGATGGGTTTGGAAAGAACGTACTGTGCGCCGAGTGTGAGGGCGATTTGATGGGTTTGGGCATTGGGATAATCACTCAGGAGTATGCAGGGGATTTTTTTTTGGCGAGCGATTTTAAGAAGCTCGATGCCGTGCATTTTCGGGAGGTGAAGGGCTGCGATGAAAAGATCGGGCTTCTCTTCGAGTTTTTTTAGGCAGCTGGGGCCGTCATTTGCCCATGCCACATCATAGCTGGGAAGTGAATATGAATCAGTGTCAGCGATCAATATCCTGGGCACGCTTCCTCCAGGAAATTGTTATACAGGTGGCGCCAACAGCACCAAAAACAGTTGCGACCATGAGCATGCTGATTAGAGGCGGATCTTCTAGCGCAGTGAGCATTTCTTCTTCGGTAAGAATCCGCTCTTCTGCAGGTTCGGAGAAAAAGTGGTATCCCAAAGCGATAATTCCAAAGACGATGAGGAGATAGCCGGTATATTTAAGGCGGGGGATGAGTTTTTTCTCAATCTCTTCGTGCGCCTGGTTCATCGATTAACACCCTCCGAGGTTTGCTTCCTTCTTGGGGACTGATGACCCCACGAGCCTCTAGCTCATCCATAAGGCTTGCAGACCTGGCATAACCGATTTTGAGTTTTCTCTGCAAGAACGTGGTGGAGGCGGTCTGTGTTTCGATGACAATGGAGCGGGCCTGATCGTAGAGATCGTCTTTAGAGTCCTCTTCATCGCCGAGGGCCCCGGATGGCATTTTATCAAATGAAGAGATGAGATAAGAGGGCGCTCCCTGCGCGGTGATAAAATCGATGACGCGGTTGATATCTTCATCCCGGATGTATGCTCCTTGGGCGCGGATCAGGTGGGATGTGCCGGGAGGTAGGAACAACATGTCGCCGTTGCCGAGGAGGCTGTCAGCGCCATTGTCGTCTAAGATGATCTGGGAGTTGACGCGGCTGGCCACTTTGAATGCAATACGGGTCGGGAAGTTGGCTTTGATGAGGCCGGTGATGACTTCGCGCGAGGGGCGCTGGGTAGCGAGTACGAGGTGGATGCCGACTGCCCGCGCCATCTGCGCGATGCGGGCGATGGGTGTCTCGAGGTCGGAGCTGGAGGCCATCATGAGGTCAGCAAATTCATCGATGATAGCCACGATCATCGGCATTTGCTCGGGGATCGGCTGCGAGAGGGATGCTTCGAAGTCTTTGTTCACCGTGCGCAGGTTGAAGGCGGTGATGTTGCGCAGTCCCAGCTGCTTTAAAATCTCATAGCGCACTTGCATCTCATTCACGAGCCAGCTCAAGGCGGCGTAAGCGCCGTGCGGCTCGGTGATCACAGGGGCGATCATATGCGGCAGGTTAGTGTACTGCGTCAGCTCGACTTTTTTGGGATCGACCATGATGAGTTTAACTTCATCGGGCCTGGCGTTCATGAGGAGCGACATGATGAGGGTGTTGATACAGACCGATTTTCCAGAGCCGGTTGCGCCCGCGATGAGGCAGTGGGGCATTTTGGCTAGATCGCTGATGACATTTTCGCCGGTGACGGTCTTGCCGAGGATGACGGGGATCGTGAGCTTGCGCGGACTTTGTTGGTAGGAGATGAGCATGTCCTTAAAGCTCACTTCCTGCGGATGCGGAGAGGGGATTTCGACGCCGACAGCGGCTTTGCCGGGGATGGGGGCAATGATGCGGATCGATTTGGCTTCCAGCTTGAGGGCGATATCGCTTTCAAGCGCGGTAATTTTTTGGACTTTAACACCGATGGCGGGGTGGACTTCGAACGATGTGATGGTCGGTCCGCAGTGGATGTCGCCGACTTTGGCTTCGATGCCAAAGCTGAGGAGTGACTCTTCGAGAATTTCCGCTTGGCGGCGCAGCTCTTTCTTTAGCATCGGTTGATCGACGACTTCCGGACTGGTGAGTAGCGAGGGCGGCGGAAGTTGATACGTGGTGAGTCCTTTCTTAGGAGCGGGCCGAGGCGTCGTCTCTTTTTTTTCGGTCTTATCGGTGTGGGTGCGGATGTGGATTTGCGGCTCTTCTTTTTTCAGCGCCTTAGGGGGCGGCGGGGCGAGAGATTTTTCGACGTCTTCGACTTTGCGAGGCGTCGGTTTGACTTTTTCTGTTCTCAAGTTAGAAAGGCGCACCTCGGTGAGAAAAAAGAGAGCAACGAGGCTCAGCAGGCTACAGGTGATGGCAACGCCCGTATCGGTGAGCATGCGTTGGAGGCTAAATTGCGGCACATCGCGGTAGAGATAATAAAAAGGAACGCCGCCGAGGTTGCTCCGGATTTCTCGGTGAGGGTAGGGAAGGGGAAAGTCGTGCACTTCGGTAAGGATCTTGTGTTTGAGGGCGCCGGGGATAGGCATCTTATTTTCTGCCGCGACATTGAGGAGGAGGGCCGCTGAAAACAGAAAAAGAGAAAAATAGAGAGCTTTTGAAAAAAGCTGGGGACATTTTCCGATGCTGAGATATTTCCAGCCCACCCAGCCCACGAAGCCGAGGACAAAGAAACTCATGATGCCAAAAAGGTAGGCAAAAACCCACGCTATCGTATGTCCAAACGGCCCTAGCCAGTTGGCATTACGACTGCCGGCATGGAAACTTACCAAACAGAGAAAGACAAAAAAAGAAAGAGCCAGCAGCAAAAGGCCGCGGGCTTCCGGATGCGATTTTTTGTCTTCTTTCTTTACCATAGTAATATTGTTACCAGAATTCCGAGGAAGAGGCAATACCAAGCAAAAGGTTTTAGGATACCGCGCTGAAGAAGGCCGAAGGCAAAAGAGAACATGCCGTATCCGATGGCAGCAGAGGTGACAAAACCGATGAGGCAAGCGAGGGGATCAACGGCTGTGAAGTCAGGATGGCGCGCGAACTTGAGCAGTTCGAGTGCCATGCCTCCTAAAATGGTAGGGATGGCGAGCATAAAGGAAAAGCGCACAGCAGAGGAGGGATCTTGCCCGGCCATGAGACCGGCAGAGATGGTGGCTCCACTACGAGAAATACCGGGTATGAGGGCAGTTGCTTGCATCGTGCCTACCCATAGCGAGCGAAGAACGGGAGAAACAATAGGTAAACGAAGGCGAGAAGAGAGGAATAGGATGGCCGAGGTTCCCATCAAGCAAAGGCCCAAATATTCTGAGTGTGATAGAGCGTCACGGAGAGGTTTTAAAAGAAAATAGAAGGGAAAAAGAGGGAGGATCGCCCAGGACAGCTCTTTACATTTAGGGATACTCAGTGAAAAAATTTCTTTTCTTAAAAAATAAAGAAGAACGAGAAGGGTTCCGAAGTGGCAAGAAAGGTCAAAGAGGACATGTTCTTGCTGGATGCCAAAAAACATTTTAGCCAATTTGAGATGGGCCGAGGAGCTGACAGGAAAAAATTCCGTCAATCCTTGGAGGAGGCCTAAAAAAAGTGCTTGCAGGTAATCCATCGGAACCTCAGTTCTGGGTTGTTTTCATAGAGCCTTGGCACATCTTACGGGCTCTTTTTGAAAATCTTTCCTCATCTATAGAGCCTTCGGCTATTAGATTCGTCAAGATTTACAAAAATACCCGCGTAATCTGCACCAATTCTCTATAAAACCAACCCAGAGCTGAGGTTAGTGGAAAATGGGGCGATCGACGGGGCTCGAACCCGCGACATCTGGATCCACAATCCAGTGCTCTAACCAACTGAGCTACGATCGCCGTGGGTGTTAATTGTAGTTGAGAAACCCTCTTTGCGTCAATCTCCGAGAAGGTTCTGAGGTTTGTAAAAAAGAATATTAAATGATTTGAAGGTGTGATTGATCTTTAAAAATTTGTCCAATTTTAGATAATTTAAGTGAATTCGATTTCTGCTAAACGACAAAGGAATACTTATGACAACGAGACATGTGACCTGGGCCTCATCTTCTTCCGATCGACCTGCACTCCAAATTGAAGATGCTCCGACAGTTAGCGATAGGATTTATGCACAATTTGTAGCACTACTTAAAGAGCATGGAGAAGATTTGGCTTACGCCACTTTTGGATTGTCAATGTATTTATGGGTGCGTCTTGTTTTAGCTTGCCCATGGCCGCGTTATTGTCCAGATGATCTCAGTGAGCGTATTTTGAAGACAAGTTTGGCATCTATTAGCGCTGGGTTTGGGGCCAGAAAGATTTCCAGGGGATTACAGCGAGAGATGGCAATTATTATCTCTGGTTGTGTTGCACATTACATCTATAACAGGATTTGAGGAAGTAAATCTTTTTGCAATCTTAATGTTCAAAATTTCCTCTTTAAAATAATTAGGCTCGGCGATAAGATGTCATTGGCCGCGTTGTAATTTCGAGGAAGAAAGATGAAAGCCGTTCTCTTCAGTTTAGTTTGCTTTTTGGGTGTTTTGAATGCCGAAGAACCCCAGCATACGATCAACTTCCAAGACGTTGCAGCTTCTGAGTTTATAAGATTTGTCAGTCGCATCACGCATGTGAATTTCATCTTCAATCAAAAAGAGATGCAATTTCCTGTCACCTTGTCGACGGGGAAGGCTGTCAGCAATGAACAAGTGCTCGAGGCGCTCGTGCAAATTCTCCAAGTCAATGGCTATTCGGTGATGGAAAAAGATGGTTACCGCGTCATCGTAAAAACCAGCGAACTTCCAAAAAATCCCCCGCCCCCTCCTATTATCGTGGAAAAACCGGTGGCTGTAGTTCCGGTGCAACCACTAGCTGCTGCTCCCGAAGTCCATGTGGCGCCAGTTATCCAGCCTGTACTCGTGGTACCTGAAGAGGTGCAGCCCGAGTTTTTGGTCCATAAACTCCAATACCATTCCGGTGCCGAGATCGAAGAGACAATCAAAAAAATCACCCTCGATCTCCATACCAAGAGAGACACACCAGCGAAATATTTGAGCGCGCTGCAGTCGGTGCAGTGGGTCAAAGCGACGAACTCTCTGGTATGTTCTGGCGATGCCACGGCCCTAGGGCAGGTGAAAAAACTGATCGAGAGTCTGGATGTTCCTTTAAGACAAGTCTTCATCGAAGTCCTGGTCATCGAGACCGATGTGCGCAATGGCTCGGAATTCGGCCTGCAATGGGCGGCCGGAGGAAAATACAAGGATAAGCTCGGATTTGCCACGGGCAATTTTCCTGCGGGTGGCAAGTCGCCTTTTGCGTTCAATTTTCAGCAAGTCAACGCTTCCACCGCTCCCACAGGCAGTGACATTCCGATTGGGACAGGATTTGACCTCGGTGTCATCGGCGATATCATCATGCATAAGGGGCTCTCCTATTTGTCGCTAGGAACGCTTGTGTCAGCGCTGCAAAGAGATGGCGACAGCACGATCGTTCTCAACCAAAAAATCATCACGCAGGACAATAAAAACTCGACAATCTTTGTCGGTGACAACATTCCCTTTACGGGGTCCGTGGTACAAACGGTGGGATCGGGGCAGCAAACAACATCTAATGTCGAATACCGCGATATCGGCGTGACTCTATCGATTACGCCGCGTCTGGGAGTTGACGACGTCATCACGCTCGATTTGACACAGGAAATAACGGAGGCACTCCCCACGACGATGGCACCGGTTGCTAATGCTCAGGTAGGCGGCATCCGCACGACGAAGACGAACATGATGACCCACGTGCATGTGCCGGATCAACATTTTCTCGTGCTCAGCGGGATGATCCGCAACTCTCATCGCACCGAAAAATCGGGCATTCCGTGTCTCGGCGGTATTCCCTTCATCGGCAATCTTTTCAGTAAAACACAAAAAGATGATGAGAAACGCAACATCATTGTCTTTGTCAGACCTCTGATCATCCATTCGATGGAAGATTTCAAGAAGATCACCCAAAACCAAGAGAACCTTTACCGTTCCCAGGCAAATCCTGAGGCTTTCGATAAAGGTTTAGACTTAGCAAAATAATTAAGCTTGTCAGCACGACTGCCCAGCCCAGAGTCATTCCAGGGAAGTAGATAGCTCTGTCTAAGATCATCGGCGGATACGTCGTGATGATCAAAATGATTTTGGTAAAAGCATTGCATAGAGGAAAAAGAAACGGGCAAGCCAGAGAGGCTAAGAGCAAACAAAAAGAAATAGCCGCCAGAAAAGGAAAGAAGAGATTGTAGGCGAGACTGAGCAGGGGGAATTTCCCAAAGAGGCACAAAAGAACCGGAAGGGCGAGAAGATGAACGGCAGCATTGAGGGCAAGGCTTTCGCGCAGAAGGGCGCTGATGATGTAGGCGTGTTTGTCAAGAAGGGGGAATTGTTTCAGATCAGACAGGCTGCGTCTCGGTAGAAGATGAAGGAAAAGTCGGTGCATGGGGGGATAGACGAGGAGAATGGCAGCTGTGCAGATGAAGCTCAGCTGAAAACCGATATTCGTGATCACGAGAGGATCGAAGGCGAGTTCGAATAAGAGTCCCACGCCGAGGGCATTAATCGCAGAAGTGGGGCGATTTAGCAGAATGCCCAAGAGATAAAGAGTGGAGGCCGCCCAAGCGCGCATGACGGGAGGAGACGGGCCCAAAATGAAAAAGTAAGCGGATAGAAGAACCAATAATAATGCAGAAGCCCACATGTAAGGCAAAAATAAACGGAGCACGATTCCAAGAGCTGCGGCGATGAGCAAAAACTGAAAACCCGACACGCCCAGAATGTGTTGGAGCCCGAGTCTTCCAAACTCCATGGAAACGAGCCTTTCTTCGATATCTCCCGTGATCATCGATGTTAAAAAAACGCGGGAGCGGCTGTCGGGGATTTTTTTATGGAGAAACTCCAGAAAAGCTTCCTTGAGTTGGAAACGCCACTCGGGGATGCCAGGCGCGGTATTTTCCCAAGACTTGAGTTTGAGTACGTAGTTTCGGTCATCTTTGCGCTGAAGTTTTCCTGTGAAGGGAATCTTAGAGCCGATGGGTCTATCTTTATTTAAAGGGATGTAAACGCGGCAAGGAATGTTGCCAAAAGTACCCTTATAGAGGAGCGTTTTGTTAAACGGTCCGCTTTGCCTTGCGATGGACTCGACGGTAAAAATGCCTTGGGCTTCTATTTCTGGTTCGCTGGGGAATTGATACGACTTGTGTGCATAGAGCAAGAAAAAGCAACAAAAAACCAGGCCTGTAATGCGTAGGTTTTTGGAAGACCAGGAAAGAAGGAAAACAAGGGGAACAATGTAAGATACGCTCGGCGTATAAGCGAGGGCGACGCCCAGTATGGCAAACATTCCTAAGACAAGCGCAGGAGCTTTTCGAGCTATTTCTGTGCGAAATGCGTGTCGACAGAGCTGTAAATAAGCCGGGCTCCTCTTTGCCCAGAGAGATAAAAGAGAAACCATTCCATCATTACCGTTAGACGATTTCTAAAACCGATGAGATAAACGATGTGGATAAAGCACCACATCAGCCAAGCAAGGAAGCCCGTCATCTGTAGTTTCCCCACCATAGCGATGGCTTTTCCTTTGCCGATCGTCGCCATGCTTCCTTTATCAAAATAGTGGAAAGGAGACCGTTTTTTGTAGGGGTGCTTCAGGAGTTTGGCTACGTATTTTCCTTGCTGGATGGCGACAGGTGCAATGCCCGGAAGGGGTTTGCCATTTTTCCCCATGCTGCAAGCGGCATCGCCGATGACAAAAATTTCAGGGTGTCCAGGGATGGAAAGATCAGGCTCTACGATTACGCGCCCTTGACGATCGAGGGGAACTTCTAAAGTTTTAAGGAGGGGAGCTGCTTGGTTGCCTGCAGCCCAAATGATATTCTTACAGGGATAGAAAGTCTCCTCGACTTGCACGCCCTCGGAAGATACATTGGTGACTTTTTTTCCTGTGATGACGCGCACACCCATTTTTTCCAAATCCTCTCTGGCATATTTGGCTAGCTTTTCCGTGTAAGTTGGCAGGATTTGCGGGAGAGCTTCGATGAGATAGATCTGAGATTTTTCCGGTCTTATCCGGCGGAAATTCTTGAACATCGTGTGGTGAGCAATCTCTGCGATGGCTCCGGCCATTTCGACGCCGGTGGGCCCTCCGCCGATGATGATAAAGTTTAGATATTTTTCTGCCTCGGCAAGATTATCGAGCCTTTCAGCTTTTTCAAAAGAGATGAGAACCTCTTCGCGGATGTTGATCGCGTCTTTGATCGTCTTTAATCCTGGAGCAAAGGCTTCCCAAGCGTCTTTTCCGAAATAAGAGTGGCGAGCGCCAACGGCGAGCACGAGATAATCGTATTCGTAATGGTCACCATTGAGCATCTCGACATGTTTGGAGTTTTTGTTGACGCGGACGACATCGCCCATGATGACAGTGGCGTTGATTTGCTTTCTTAAAATTTCTCGAATGGGTATGGCGATCTCGCCGGGCGATAGGGCTGCGCTCGCGACTTGATACAAGAGAGGTTGGAACAGATGGTGATTGGTTTTGTCGATCAGGAGAATATCAGCCTTGGCTCTTTTCAGCTTTTTAGCAACGTTAAGACCGCCAAATCCACCGCCTACGATCACGATTTTCATAGGTTCAAAATATATCGTCTTCGTCTTTTTGAAAAGAGTCAAAATTCTTTCTTTCCTAAAAGATGAGGCAAGTGCTATATTAACTTGCTTACAAAGTCGCACCGACCATTTAAATGGAGGAGCCAGGAATTGAAGCGGGTGAAAAAAACAATCAAGGTTAAGAATCGCCTTGGTTTGCATGCCCGACCGGCTTCTATGATTGCAAAAATGTTGCAAGGTTATGTTGCTGCCGTTTCTGTCCGCTACAAAGATCAAATCGTCGATGCAAGAAGTATCATGAATCTTCTGACACTTGGAATCCAAAAAAACTGCACGATAGAACTCGAAGCAGTAGGAAAAGACGCTCTAGAAGCGATGGAAACTTTGCTCGCAGCTTTTGCCAGCGAATTTGGAGAACGACAAATTTGAACGAAATCGAAATAGAAATTGAACTCAGAGGGGCTCCTGTTAGCGAAGGAGTGGCGATTGGCATATCTCACTTCCATGCTCCTTTAGAGCAGGAAGACATCCCTGAATTCCCCATCAAACATAGTGAAGTTGAACAAGAGATTACGCGCTACCGACGAGCTCTTTCTTCGAGTAGGGAAGATTTGAGACGCCTCCAAACGCATCTTGCCAAAGAAGGTTCAACAGAAGTTCTCTCTATCATCGGTTCTCACATCCAAATGCTCGAAGATCCTCTCATGAAAAATGTAGAGGGTAAAATCCGAGAAATGCTCAAAAATGCTGAGACCGTCTTTCAGACGGTGATCAATGATTATGAGCAGAGTTTTTCTCATATCCCGGATTCTTTCTTCCATCAGCGGATTATCGATGTGAAAGATCTTTCGCAGCGCGTTATGCGCCACTTAAGGCCCAGATCGCGGCCCTTCCTCGACGGAATTCCACCCAGCGCCGTGCTCTTTACGAAGGAACTAATACCCTCCGATACGGCAGCTTTAGAAGCATCCAAAGTGTGCGCGGTTGTCACGCAAGCCGGGGGCGGAACGACGCATACGGCGCTCATCGCTCGGGCTAAAGGTATTCCTTATGTCGCCAACATTACCCTGGATAATCTGAAAGAGCATCAAGGCAAGCAAGTGATTGTCGATGGTGAAGAAGGGCTTATCATTATAAACCCTTCTCTGGAGTCTCTCGAGCGCTACAGAAAAAAGCAGAATGAAAAAATGCAGCTGCAGCACCATCTCGAAAGAGATAGAACGCTCACAGCAGAGACGATCGATGGCTACGCAGTAAAAATTTACGCCAACGCGGCATCTCTGGCTGATTTTGATCTAGTGAAACACTACGAAGCTTCGGGAGTCGGACTCTTTCGTTCTGAATACCTCTTTTTGCAAGATCGAACCCTATTCTTTGATGAAGAAGCCCAGTACGCGGCCTACGTAGCCATGCTGAGGAAAGCTGAAGGGCTCTCCGTTGTTTTTCGTGCCATGGATTTGGGCGGCGATAAATATCCGGCTTTTTTCCCCGATCTTCTGCATGAGCCCAATCCTGTTTTAGGATGTAGAGGCATCCGTTTCTTGATGCGCTATCCCGATATTTTTAAAATCCAATTAAGAGCCATTCTTCGCGCGAGTACCGAAGGCACTGTGCGAATTTTGTTGCCCCTCATTTCTGACATCCATGAGCTGCGCGACGCCAAACAAGTGATAGAAGAGGTTAAAGAGCAACTCAAAAGCGAAGGCTTTACTATTGCTGAGCACATTCCTTTAGGATGCATGCTCGAAGTTCCTTCAGCCGTTCTCGTTTGTGATGCACTGGCTAGTGAATGCGATTTTCTCGCGATTGGAACCAACGATTTAATCCAATATACCCTGGGCATCGATCGTAGCAATCCGGCGATGAATGATTTTTACTATCCGACCCACCCCAGCGTTATTCGCATGATCAAGATGATTGTCCTCGAAGCTAAGAGGCAAAATAAGCCCGTAACCATCTGCGGCGAAATCGCCGCCAATCCTCTATTCATCCCTTTGCTCCTTGGTCTAGGGGTTCAAAAATTTTCTTGCACTCCACGCTTCATTCCTCTACTTAAGAGGACGATACGAAAATATACGATTTTAGAAGCGCAAGCTATTGCAGATGAAGTGCTTAGGTTTAGGACGTCGAGTGATATCGCCCATTTCCTTTTGAATGTCATCGAGTCAAAAGAAAAATCAGCAACATAAAATTTAGTTTAATTCTAATTTATCAAAATAACTGTTATAATAACTGCTAATTATGACTATTGCAATAAACGGGAAAGAAATATCTAAGGATATAGCTCTAGAAATTTTTGCTCAAAGTTGTATTAGAGGCGATTCCAACCCTCAAAAAATTAGCTTGGTCTGTAGTACGTTTAGGCAGATCATTGAATCTGAGCCATTTTGGAAAAGACTTTGGGCACTTTATAATAACGCTTCCTCTTCCATCCAGTTTTTTTGTACTACACTTCGTCAGCAATTTGCACCCACTGCTTCGTTCAAAGAGGCTGTGATACTGCTGAACCAATGCTTAAAAAATAATAGCATTTTAACTAAGGTCCCATGCCAAAAGGTGAGCACGAATGAAGATAAAACCGTCGACTTGCGCCTCACATCCTCATCTGGTGGTCTTCTGGAGCCGCTACCAGCTAATACTGCAAGCCTAACTCTAACAAAAAATCCCCACGTTCAATTTCTTCCTCTATTGCCAGAAGCAATAACTTCTATAACAGTGACGGATTGTGCTGTTCGTATGCTGCCACCTCTCAATAATTTAACGTGTTTAAAGTCACTCGTGATCGGCAATTCCCAAGTAAAACAGGTTTGTCTATCTGATCTTCCTCAGTTGGAAAAAGTTGCCATATACAAAGGGCAGCTTACTGCTTTTACCGTGAAGGGTTGTCCGAGCGTTAAGAAAGTGAACCTCGAGGACAATCAATTGAAAGAAGTACCAACAACCCTTGCCGAGCTATCTGCTCTCGAAGAGCTGAAGCTAGGCGGAAACCTCATTACGCAGCGACCGGCCTGGCTAAGCAAAATAAAAAACGCTTTCCTCGACAAAAGCTATGCCGCGCCGAAATCCAACTTTTGGAATAAATTAAAGCAGATTACTCATTGGTGACTGCTGTTCAAGTTTTGAGCATGCATCAGCATGTGCCGCTTTGATCAGATCTTGAAGTCCTTCCACATCGTTTTTATCGACACAATCGGGTTTGATTTCGATTTGAATCATCTCTTTAGCTCCGTTTAAGGTCAGAGAAACCAGTCCTCCGCCGGCTGTACCGATTGCTTGAACTTTTTGCATGGCGGCGCGCATTTGTTCCATCTGGCCTTCGAATTGGCGCGCTTGCTTTTTCATTTTTGAAAATCCACTTCCCATACTTAATCCTTTTAAGGTTTAACACTACCTTCTAATTCAATAGCCGCAAAGCGAAGGAGAGTGTCATACCGACTTTGCTGTGAACGGGTAGTCTCTGGTGGAGGCGGAGCAATTGCAATTTCATCTTTTGAAGTAGTTGCAAAACTCTTAGATGCCGGCAAAGCTGTGCTTTGCACTTCTACCAGCTTCTCCTTACTGACTTCAGCAGGAGGTGCTATTGTTGCAGGAGTTGCTACTTCTTGTCCTTTGTCAATTTCGATGAGGCGTCTAACTAGCGTCGGCAGAGGAATCCGCTGTTTACTGCGAAGGAGATGAAGGAGAATCATTTCCAGCATCGATTGTTTGAAAGGAATCTTAGATAGCTCTTTGTACCAGCCCATCACATAGTCGAGCATGTAGAGGCATTCTTCCTCGGAGTAAAGTTTTTCTGAGGTGCTGTAGGATTTTTTATCCGCTTCGCTTAAGTAAGTGGAGAGGGGAAGACTAAGCTTGAGGAGAAGGAGCGTGCGCAAATGCTCCACGAGTCCATCGAGGAAAGAAGCGATTTCCTTGCCTGAGGAAAAGATTTCTTCGGACAACGTAAAGGCAAAGGAGAGATTGCGGTCAGCGATCGCTTCGTCCAAGCGAAAATAATAGCTGCGAGGGCTGAGGCTGACGGATTTGGCCACAGAGTCATAGGTGATAGGTCCATCGCTATAGCAAAGGAGCTGATCGAAGAGAGACTCTGCATCGCGAAGACCGCCTTCGGCAAGATGGGCGATTAGCTCAAGGGCTGCATCTTCGACGTTTGCTTTCTGGTCACTTGCGATACTGCGCAACTTATGAACAATTATTTCGGTGCTAAGACGACCAAAATCAAAACGTTGGCACCTGCTGATGATGGTTGCGGGCATCTTGTGGGGTTCTGTGGTCGCAAAGAAAAATTTCACATTAGGAGGCGGCTCTTCTAAAGTTTTAAGGAGAGCATTGAAGGCCTCTTTGGTCAGCATGTGGACTTCATCGATGATATAAATTTTATACTTGCCAGCCGAGGAGGCATATCCAACGGTTTCGTTGATTTGGCGGATATCATCGATGCCGCGATTGGAAGCGCCGTCGATTTCCAGGACATCGAGCGACCTTCCTGCTGTAATTTCTTGGCATGAGGTGCACTGGTTGCAGGGTTCGAAGTCGGCTGTGAGATGAGAGCAATTGAGGGCTTTTGCAAAAAGGCGAGCGACAGAAGTTTTTCCTGTACCTCTAGAGCCGCAGAAGAGATAGGCGTGGGCGACACGGTTATATTTTAAAGCATTTTTTAACGTCGTGACTATCGCTTCTTGGCCAACAAGAGCTTGAAATGTCTGGGGACGGTATTTGCGGGGAAGGGATTGATACATAAGCAGGAATATAAATTATTGTCCTTTTAAGATATAGTCTAAGATAGATATGGCATCCCTGCAGACCATGGGCCCTAAAGAAGGGTATACGTCTTGGCGGCTTCGATTCCTGCGCCCTGATAAATGGGGAAAAAGGATCGTTGTTGGTTTTCTTTTTTCAGTGATCTTGGCTTTTTTTCTTCACTACACGGATGTTTTTGTTGAAAACCTTGAGCTGAACTCCAAAGCAGAAAAGTATGTGCTTGCGCAGGTAGGTTTCGATTTTCCCGATAAAGAAGCGACACAGACGCTAAGGCAAGAAAGCTCTCGCGATGTGGGTAAAATTTTTAGGCTGGGGGAAGAGCAGGTGCTAAAACGCGCCGCAGAAGTCGAAAATTCCCTCGTGACAGATGATCAATGGCGTACGGAAATGCCCCTTGCGACCTTTGAAAAAATGTATATGGCAAAAGAGTCCATTGCTCAGTCTCTGCTGCGAGCTCGATTTGTCGATATGCGTACGCAGCAGAAGATGCAAGAAATCGGGTATTCAACCGAAGGCTGCCATATTTATGTTCCCCCTTCCGAGCATTTGACGATCTTGCCCCAGCAAACGTGGTATGACATCGTCACTCTCCAGGGCCCGGAAGTCGATTATGTCTTGCAACTGTATCGCAAAGCGGGAGCTTGGGAGATTAAAGAAGAGTTGGGTCTTGCTAATGCGATTCGAGAAGCTGTCAAAGACAGCATTCCTCTGAAAAAGACACATGTTGATCCTGGTGATCATATCATTGATCCAGGAGAAAAAGTGACTCCCCGCCATTTAGAAATGATGAAGGCTATGAAAAAAGTCATGGCCAAAAACATTGCGCAAATAACCCCGACAACAGTTGCCGGTAGTTTTTTCATGGCGATGATTTTTACTCTCATGAGCGTGATTTATTTCAAAGTTCAGCACCCTTCGATTTTGCGCTCTTTTCGTAAATTGACTCTACTTGCAACCATTGTGATACTGACACTCGCTGTTGCTAAGCTATCAGAATACTTCCTTATCAACAAATCAGGGCACTTCGCCGAGATGTGCCGTTATCCCATATTTGTTGTATTCGGTACATTGTTGATTTCTCTTCTGATGGGAAAAGAAATAGCTCTCGTCTGTTCCTTTTTCTTATCTGTTGTTCTGTGCCTGACTCTGGCAATAGATGATGATGCGTTTCTTGTTATCAACGTGATTGCGGCTCTCATGGCAATCCTGAGTAGCAAAAAGATACGCAGACGCAAACAGATTTTCGAGCTGTGCGCGCGTATTTGGCTCACACTTATTCCCGTGATTATAGCTTTTAACCTCTATGAAGATAGTTTTGACGGTCTTCATCTCCTCACCGATCTTGCTACCACGTTTGTGTTTTTGACGGGAACCGGCCTTCTCGTCGTCGGACTTCTTCCTATTTTGGAATCGACGTTTGATATCGTCAACGATATGACTCTCATGGAATTTGCCGATCCTAATCACCCGCTGCTAAGGAGGCTCAGCCTCGACGCTCCAGGTACTTATCAGCACTCCCTTGTCGTTGGAGTGATCGCAGAAGCTGCCGCTCAAGCCATCGGTGCCAATGGACTATTTTGCCGCGTCGCAGCTCTTTACCACGACGTTGGAAAATTAGTAAATCCTCATTATTTCATCGAAAATCAGGGCGAAGTTAATATCCATAACATCCTCACCCCTTTAGAGTCTGCTCAAGTGATCATGGCCCATGTGACAGACGGCGTAGCCCTTGCTCAGCAGCACAAACTTCCCCAAAGTTTCATCGATATTATCCGTGAGCACCATGGAACGAGCCTGATTCTCTGCTTTTTCCATGCGCAAATACAGATAGGAGATACGCTCATCGAAGAAGGGGCTTTCCGTTACCGCGGTCCTAAACCTCATTCGAAAGAATCTGCTATTTTGATGGTGGCAGATACGGTGGAAGCAGCATTTCGCTCGATGGAGCAGCCCGATGAGCAGACCACCATCGAACTCGTCGAACAACTCGTCACGGATAAAGTTCGTGATGGACAACTCGATGATTGTCAATTGACCTTTGAAGAGATCAAAAAGATCAAACAATCGATGGTCAAGATGCTCCTCGTCACAAGACACACCCGTGTGAAATATCCTGTCAGAAGAGACGTATTTGTATCGCGGATCGAAGAACTCTTCGTACAACGCATTTGAGCCGTCCTTTCACAACAAGAATTTGACATTAAATTCAAATTTGACCGATGCTGGTTTTACTCAACCGGGAGGTGTTATGAAAAAAGGTGCTCTTTGTCTCTTATTCATGCTTATATCTGTGGTGTATGCAGAATGGTTGCCGATCCAAACACTAGAGACTAGCCAAGAATGGCTTGCCATGCCGACCATTCAAATCGATGGAAAAGGAAATGCCATTGCGGTTTGGCATAGAGATGAAAACAAAGGTGTTTGTGCTTGCATTTTTGATTCAGCCTCTCGGAAGTGGGGGAGTGTACTGCCCTTGTCCCAAGGGGATTCTACTAAAAAGAGGGTGAATGCTTCTGTTGAAATGGATTCTTCAGGAAATGCCCTCGTGGTATGGGATGGGGATTACATTGAGGCCGTCTATTTTAATAAAGCAACAAACCAGTGGTCAGAACCTAAGAAAATAGCTAAATCCGCAGAACATCGGGTTCCTAAAGTCGGATTTTTTCCCAACGGGAATGGAATGCTTGTGTGGTTTGAAGCAGAAAGTCGATCAATCCAGGCATCTCTATTTAATGCTTCAAATGCGATGTGGTCAAATCCAGTCAAAATAGCAGAAAAAGTCGTTCTTCCTGTTGCTCACAATTTTGAGTTTAAAACAGATAAATGGGGCAATGCGTGTGCGGTATGGGCTGAAGGGGATAAAGATTTCCCTTCCGTAAAGGCAGCTTATTATTTTAAAGATTCTAGCGCTTGGTCATCTGTTTTTGACGTTGTTCAAACTTCTGTCTACGGCTTAGGTATCTATTTCAAACCCAATGAAAATCCTGTCATCGTGTGGTCAAAAGGAGCCGCTGAGGAGGTTTTTGCTACGGAATTCCACTCTAAGACATTAAATAAGATTGAGAGAAACATTATTTCCTTTGGGCTGGGACCAAAAGTTGCTGCTAATGCATCGAGCTTAGCTGTAAGTTCAATTTTTGTAGACGTTCTTACATTCGAGGGAGGCGTCACTGTCCAAAAACATAATCAAAAATTCGACGAAGGCAACATGTTGCGACTAAAAGGATTTGTTTTTTTTCATAGTGTCGGAATGGATGATGCCGGAAACGTTATTGCTGCTTGGAATGAAAGAACAGATGATTCCAATATCGAAAGATTTTCCTTCTATGATAGCGGGAAAAAGAACTGGTCAATTCCAAAAGAATTATCGCGATGTGCGAAAGATAGCCAAATGCTTGGTATGACTTCTGTAGCTATGCATCCCAGTGGACATGGAGCCATTGTGTGGGATGATGCATTAGACGGAAATCATGTCATTAAAGCCGTCATCTATCGCCCGTGACTAGATCAGCCTTGAAGCTCTTTTTTTAGTGTGCTAAAGAAAGAGCTGAGTTTTGCATCGCATTCTTTGATGGCTTGATCAATCGAATCAAACTTTTCTTGCCGGACCGAAGCGTAAATTTTGAGCTTCGGTTCGGTCCCTGAAGGCCGAATGATGATCTTGCTCTTATCCGCTAGACGAAAAAGCAGCACATCCGAGCGGGGGAGTTTTTCGGGTGTGGGTTTGAGAAAATCTTCGCAAGAGATGACTTTTTGGCCGGCGATATTTTGTGGCACTGTGTCTCGCAACCGTTTCATTAAAGCTTTAATTTCCTCTGTCCCTGCTAGGCCAGGGGAAAAGTCCATCGAAAGCTGTTTTTCGCGGAAAAGCCCAAACCGTTTATAGATAGCATGCAAATAATCGACGAGGGTTTGCCCCTTTTTCTTCAGCTGGTGGGCAATTTCGGCGATGAAACAGCCCGACACGATGCCGTCCTTGTCGCGGCTGTGGGTGCCCAGCAAATAGCCGTAGGATTCTTCAGCACCGAAAAGAAAGGTGTATTTTTCGGGGCCGATTTCCCACTCATGGATTTTCTCCCCTATATATTTAAATCCCGTGAGTACCTCAAAGCAGGCATAGTGATAGGCGGTCGCGATAATTTTCAAAAGCTCTGTGGTAACGATGGTTGTTACAAAGGCTCCCTTGTTTATGCTTGGGAGGGTTTCGCAGAGGAAGTAAGTGCAAATAGCGGCGATTTCATTGCCGCTTAAAATTACGGGCTTTCCGCCGTGCTGGGCAGCGATCGCGAGACGGTCAGCATCGGGATCGGTAGCGAGCAAAATATCGGCGCCGCTTTTTTTCATTGTGTCAATACCCAGAGACAGGGTCTCAGGATACTCGGGATTAGGAAATTTAACCGTGGGAAAATCTCCATCTGCAGTGATTTGTTTCTCCACGAACACAACGTTTGAAAAACCCCATCTTTTAAGGGCTTCGGGCATCAGAGTGATACCGACGCCATGGAGACTCGTGTAGGCAATTTTCAAGTCCGATGGTTCCTTAAAATGTCTTAGCTTTGTAATCGCATCTAAGTAAGCTTCATCTAAAGATGTGTCGAGGATTTCGAAGTCGTCACTGCGAAGAACGACTTTTACAGCCTCCACTTCTGCCATGATGCCTTTATCGTGAGGGGAAACGACCTGGCCCCCATCGCTCCAATAGACTTTGTAGCCGTTGTATTCCTTCGGGTTGTGCGATGCCGTGATCATCACCCCGGCTTGGGCCTTTTTGGCGCGTGTGGCAAAGGAGACAAACGGTGTGGGGCGGATTTCGGGGAGTAAAAAGGCGCGGACGCCATTTCCTGCTAGAACGCGGGCGGTTTCCTCTGCAAACTCTTTCGAATGGTGGCGACTGTCATAGCCGATGACGACGCCGGCTTTAGGATTCCCGTTTTTTTTGATGTAGCTAGCCAGTCCCTGCGTCGCCTTGGCAACCGTGTAAACATTCATCCGATTGGTGCCAACGCCCATGAGCCCTCGCAGGCCCCCTGTGCCAAACGAAAGATCAGTAAAAAAGGCATCGACTAAGGCTTCTGGATTGCTTCGAAGGAGATCCTGTACTTCTTGTTTCGATTTTTCGTCGTAGGGTCCCTTGAGATAGGCATCGATATGAGCTTTAATTTCCGGCGTCATAGTTGTTCCCTCATTACTGGATAAAAATTTTTTCATGGGTCTGGCTGCGGCAGTGCATAATTTATCCTCCTCCTCAGAAATAGCGCTTTCGGCTATTTCTGTCGTCGGTCGGATCAATTCTGCTTTGCCTCGCTCACCCCCAAGAAAAAATTTTTATCCAGTAATGAGGTTTTCTTCAATCACTTTTAAAGAAATTGTGGGAGCGTCGGGATGGTCGATCCCTTCGCATCTCTTTTTTTCTTCGGCCCAACTCTCAGGCGATTCTAAATTTTCTTCCCACCATGGATAGCGGCGGCATTGCTGGGGACGAGCGTTATAGATTTGGCAATATTTTTTGTCTTTGAGGAAAACGCAATCATAGTTTTTGGGTCTTTCGCGCAGACTATAGCGGTCACCAACTTTACGTACGTAGAGACGCACGCATTCCTCAAGAGTGATTTTTAGTGCCTTCGCAATCTCCTCGACTTCTTCTGGGGTCACCCAAACATAACCGGGAGATCCCGTGCAACATTTTCCGCATCCGGTGCACTGGAACTTAAGGCCTTTGGAATACCACTTTACCATTGCAAGGAGGTGCTCCGTTCTTTTTTCCAGCACTCGTCAAAACTGTAGACATCGATCACACATTTTTGATCTGTGATTTCGATTAAATTGCAGGTGGCTCTTTTTTTGGAGGAAGCCGTTCCCGAGTCAAGAAGAATGGGGAGGCCATCAGGACGAAGATCTGCGATGCAATGGCGATGTGTATGGCCGTGGAGGTAGAGTTTTACGTTGGGGTGTCTACGTAATAGTGTTTGCAGAGCTGAAGCCCTCTGAAGTTTTTTTCTATCGTGATCCGGAGAAAACAAAGGGTAATGGGTCACCAAAATAATGCGGTCATTTTCAGGAATTTGCCTCAGGAGTCTTTCGAGGTGGGCCTCGGCGACAATGGAAAAAAGGCCTTCCGAGGAAACGAGAGAGGTCGCAAGAGCTGTATCGAGAAGCACCATCCACCAACCGGTGGCCAGTTTTTGCGCGGCCACACCATGATCTCTAAGGTTAAACTCTCCCTCGTATTGGGAAGGAAAATAGTTATAGAACCATTTCTCTCGGTAGGCTTTTCGTGTGTAGTGATCGTGGTTGCCGGGCACGGCAAAAGTCTGGATGCCGGTCTTTTCGATAAATTTCTTTCCCATCTCAAACTCTTGATGACGCGACGTCGACGAAATATCTCCGCAGACAACCAAACGGTGGATTCCTTTTTCTTTGAGTAAAGGAATCAAATCGTCCAGTCTCTCGCTTAAAAACTGTCTTTGGCGAAAGAAAAGCAGGTTAAAATTTCCGAGCCATTGCTTCGAAAGAAATTGTTGGGGATTCCAAGATGCGTGTGCGAAATGCAGATCCGAGATTTGGGCAAAACGTATCATCGTCTCTTTTTCGACAGCTTGCGCGACAAGGATTTGTTTTGGTCGAGCGTCTGTTTTTGGAGGGTTTTTGACCAGCGGATACCTTCCACATGGACAAAGTGGGAAGCCGCGGGTTGCTCGCGCTCTTCATCGACGCGGCCGGGGGTTGTTCTTTTAGAGACTTTTTTTGTTTTTTGTTTTTTAACTTGTATAGTTTTTTGTATGGATGCTAAGGCTTCTAAACCTTTTTTCTTCTTGCGAGGGCGAAATGTAGACAAGAGATCCTCGGGCTTGATATCCTCACTAGTAAGACGAGCGTCTACTTGATTGGCAGCACTGCGGAGTGCTTTGCGCATTTTTTTGCGGAGTTGTGCGGTCATAGGACGTTTAGAGCGATTCATATAAATAACCTCATTTTTTACATATTGTACGTATGTTATTTAAAAAATACCAGGAATTCATCCCAAAATCGTACTTGCTCCTTCGCAAGTACCAAAAGGAGTTTTTTAAAAAAGATCTCCTCGCGGGCATTACGGTCGGGCTTGTGTCAGTCCCTCTCGCCATGGCTCTTGCCATCGCATCAGGGGTAGACCCTGAAAGGGGTCTTTTTACTGCCATCATAGGAGGTTTTTTAGTCGCTCTTTTAGGAGGCAGCCGCGTCCAGATATCGGGGCCAACCGGCGCCTTCGTCGTGGTCGTCTATGCCACGGTTCAGCGGCATGGGTATGAAGGTCTAGTGCTTGCGACTTTTTTAGCCGCTCTCATGCTCATTGCGATGGGGCTTTTTCGGCTAGGCTCTTTGATTAAATTTATTCCTATACCTTTAACTACGGGATTTACGGCGGGTATCGGCGTTGTCTTGTTTTCTTCGCAGATTAAAGACTTTTTTGGTCTTCAAACAGGCTTGGTTCCAGCCGATTTTATCCCCAAATGGAAAGTCTATTTTTCTGCTATGCCCTCCCTTGATCCGTTAACATTGTTTTTTGGTTTAGGGGTGCTTCTTTTCATTGTGTTTTTACGCCGGTTTTTTCCTTCGTTTCCTTGGGCAATCGGTACTATCATCCTGGCAACCTTAGCCGCCTCCTTTTTGAAGCTCCCAATAGAGACCATTGCTTCTCGCTTCGGGGAGATTCCGCGGACTCTTCCATCGCCTAGTTTTTCACTCGATTGGAGTCGGATATTCGATGTGTTTCCTGACGCGGTCACCATCGCTCTCCTCGCTGCCATTGAATCGCTTCTATGCGCCGTGATCGCCGATGGAATGATGGGAACGCGCCATAAATCAAACTGCGAACTCGTCGCGCAAGGAATCGGAAATCTCGGGTCGATGGCCTTTGGCGGCATCCCCGTAACGGCGGCCATCGCTCGCACGGCCACCAATGTAAAATCGGGCGCTCAAACACCTCTCGCTGGCATGATCCACGCGGTGACAGTGTTTCTTGTGATTTTGCTGTTCGCACCTTTCGTCGGCGCCATTCCTTTAGCTGCCATGGCGGCTATTTTAATGGTCGTGGCCTGGAATATGAGTCACTTCCCTTTCTTTTTCCATCTCCTCAAAGCTCCGAAAGGCGATGTTGCGATCTTGCTCACTTCATTCTTTCTCACCGTTCTCGTCGATATTACCGTAGCCGTCGAAGTGGGAATGATCCTCGCCGCATTTTTCTTCTTAAAGCGCATGAGCGAAAACAGACAACAACTCATCAACTCTCATCGTGATACCGAGAAAGGCATCGAAGTGATCGAGATGAGGGGCCCCCTTTTCTTCGGTGTCGCTGATAAACTCAAGGATGCATTTCAAAGCCTTCCTCATAGACCCAAATTTTTTGTTCTTAAAATGGAGCATGTCTCTATCCTCGATGCGACAGGACTGCATGTGCTTCGAGAGCTCGAACAAAAATGCCTCAAAGAAGAAGCTCGGCTTCTTCTTACGGAAGTGCAAGAAGAGCCTGCCAAACTTTTACATGACTTTGGACTCGGACATTTGATCCAAAGAAAAGAGGACTCATTACCTTGATTAAAAAATTAGAAGAATTTGGGTTTAGACCTTAGCTGTTAAACTTGAGAGCTTTTTTAATAGGCTGTTGTCCGAAGAAAGTAGTTCCTTCATCGGCAGATCTTTTTCCAACTGATTTTTTTTGTAATATTGCATCGCTGATTCAACATATTCGATGCCGCGGATGGGCAGAGAATTTTTCAGCATTTCTTGGATCCATAAGGCGCCCTCTACTACAGTTTCAACGATGCGATCACTGAGAGATTCGACGAAAGGATGCACCCAATTCTCCACAGATGCACCTAAAATGGTTGTGCGACTTTTGACGTAATGAGAATCCCTTGGAGCCCACGTGACTACGGGTATGCGGTTCAGTTTGGCCCACATCATTTCGGCACCAACACCAAGGCCCCTACGATCGCGGGCATCCACGAAAACAACATCGCTGGTAAATACTTGCATCATATCGCGTCCAAAAACGGATCTTTGATCGGATAGGTCATCGGTGCGGAACGCGGGGTTTAAAAAAGTGACCTGGAGAGGTTTTAAGGAATGAGTAATTTCGGTCATTTCAACCTCGGTCCAATAGGTATCATCCGATTTTTCGTGCGCTTTTTTTATGCTTCCAGCGAGATAAATGGCGACACTATTCATTTTGCCTCCTCCTCTGGAGCCTCGCCGATCAGTACTTCTGAGAGAAGGACCATGCTTGCTGTCGAGACAGCAAACGTCAGGCTGCTTTTGACGACTTTGGCCGGATCGATCACGCCGGCGCCCGTGAGATCTTCGACTTTTTCAGAGATCGCGTTAAATCCCCAATGGGCTTCTTTGGATAGAACATCATTTAGGATGATAGAGCTATCGTGGCCAGCATTTTGGACGATTTGCCGAAAGGGTGCTGCGCAAGCTTTAAACACGATCTTTGCGCCTACGAGCTCGTCGCCTTGTAGTTTTGTTTTTTCAACGGCCGCGCTGGCGCGAAGCAGTGCAACTCCACCACCGGGGACAACTCCTTCTTCAAGAGCTGCTTTCGTGGAGTTCAAACTATCTTCAAACGCTTGTTTTTTCTGCTTCATTTCAGGCTCTGTGGCTGCACCGACATGGATGACGGCGACTCCGCCAGACATTTTGGCTTTGCGCTCGTCGAGTTTTTCTTTGTCGTAGGAGTTCGTAGTTTTTTGAGATTCTAGTTCAATTTGATGGGCACGATCGGCGATAGCTTTGGGCTCACCTTTGCCACCGACGATGGTGGTTGTTTCTTTGGAGATGATGATTTTTTCTGCTTCGCCCAGCACGGCGACATCGGCATCTTTGAGCGTCATCCCTTTGTCTTCTGAGATGACAGTGGCTCCAGTGAGAATAGCGATATCTTCGAGGAGAGCTTTGCGCCTATCGCCAAAGCCGGGAGCTTTGACAGCGCAGACTTTCAAAATACCGCGCAGGCGGTTGACGACGAGGGTAGAAAGAGCGTCGCCGTCGATATCGTCTGCGATGATGAGGATTTCTTGCCCGCTGCTAGCAACTCCTTGCAGAATTTGCAGAATCTCTTGCGCCGAGGAAATTTTCTTGTCGGTGATGAGGATTTTAGGAAAGGAAAGCTCGGCTTTGAGGGTGACGCTGTCGGTGCAAAAATAAGGACTGCTGTAACCCCTGTCAAATTGCATCCCTTCGACCATTTCGATGAGGGTTTCAGTGGTTTTTCCTTCTTCGATGGTGATGACGCCTTTTTTGCCGGTTTTTTGGATCGCTTCGGCGATGATTTGGCCGATTTCTACGTTTCCAGAAGCCGACACGGTGGCGATGTTTTTTATTTCTTCATCGCTCTGAATGCGGGTCGTCATTTTTTCGATTTCTTGAAGAAGTGCCTCTACAGCTTTATCCATACCGCGCTTCAGTCCAATGGGGCTGGATCCCGAAGCGATATTTTTGACGCCGTTTTCAACGAGCGAGCGGAGGAGGAGGATAGTCGTTGTGGTTCCATCGCCGCATTTTTCTTTCATTTTGGCTGCGAGTTCTTTGCCGAGAAGCGCTCCCATGTTGAGATATTGGTCTTTGAATTCGATATCTTTGACGATACTATTCCCGTCATTGGTGATCGTGGGCGCGCCCCAGTTGGCTTCGAGACCGACGTTTCTGCCTTTGGGTCCGAGCGTTACAGCTACGACATCAGCGAGCTGCTGAATGCCTTTCCCAAGTTTTTCACGCGCGTCTTCTTCGAAGATAAGTTCTTTTGCTGCAGTCATGTTATTGCTCCTTAATAATTTCATTAAGACCTCGCATCCCGAGATAGGGATCAACGGCATCGACAAAATCGCTTAAATCGTCGGAAAAGGCTTCATTTGTCGTGCGTAGCCCTGTGGCGATCACCATGACCGAACTGGGGGAGGAAGATAAGGTTCTAAGTTCTGCCGTAATGCGCTCTGCAGCGCCAAGAAGTCCAAAGTAGTTTCCTGTGGCTTGCTTGTCAGCTAGCATATCGGACGGCCTATCCGCATAACTACTCAGAGAAAAAATAGCTCCGCCCACGTATTTTCCTTGGCTACTGACATAATCACATCGCAGAGTGTCAGCGATATCGATGATGATACAGTCGTTGGAAGGAAAATGATAGAGAGCTCCGTAGATATTGGCAATTTGATCTGGAGCCAGGGTCGGATATTTTTCGGTGGATAATACTTGAGCGAGAGGAAGGAGTTTTAAGACAGGGGCATTATTTGTCCCAGCGATCAGGATTTTTTCAAAATTCTTGCCTTCGAGTCTTTTGATAAAGTCTTCGGAGAGCGGGATAGCAAAAGAAAACGCATCGACCATCTCATCATCCTCAAAGACGGCTCCAAAAATGCGGTTTTCTTTGGCATCGATAACTAAATCCATTATCTTTTCACTGCCTCGACTTCTAAATGGTCCGTGAAAAAGGGGACTTGGCCATCCGTTGTCAGTGGAGTTTTTTGGAGATAGATATCGATGACTTCCGATAAAAATTTGTCTTTCATGTTTTCGCCAAGAGGCCATACATGGGGGAGCCATTGACGGATAAAGCCATGGAAAGCAGCGCGCGAAGAGAAAAGCTCTTCCTTGCGAACAACTTCTAAACGCTTTGGTTCAAACTGAGCTTTTTGAAGAAGGGATCGATATTCCTCAACTTGGTAAAAACGCCAAGGTGGATGGAATCCCACAAAATAAGGCTTCCAAGGATCTTTGTTAGTAGCGAGCTTAATCGCCTCCATCAAGGGCTCGGGAAGACCAGTCGGCATTTGAATGCATACTTTGCCGCCTTCTTTGAGAGCTGTATGCATCGAGCGAAGAGCTTTTTCTTGCTCGAGAACCCAAAACATCACACGAAAAGAAGTGATGATATCGAATTGATTGACATAGTTAAGCTGTGTTGCATCGCGGATCACAAAATGGACATTTTCTCTTCCTGCAAACGCAGACTTAGCCGTTTGTATCATCGAAGGAGAGATGTCGACTCCAACGGCATATCCTCTCGGCAGGGCTCTAGCCACTTCCGCTGTGATTTTACCATCCCCGCATCCGACGTCTAAGATTTTTTCGTTTCCCTCTAGAGAAAGTTTGGATAAAAATGCCACAGCCGAGGCTCGTTGGGACTCTGAGTTTTGGGCGTATTCATTACCCTTCCATGGATCCGTAGCCAGGAGAGGAGAAATAAGCATAGAAATTATAGCGATTATCAACATAAGACGATACCTTAGTTCAAAAAGAAAATTTGATCAAGAGAGATTTTGTGGAGAAAAAAGGACCTACTTGGCATAATCATTTTCCTAAACACCAGGGGTGCCAATGAAAATTGGCTGAGAAACACCCTTACAAACACCTGATCTGGGTAATGCCAGCGGAGGGAGAGTGGATATGAATATTTTGAAGTTGTGGAGCGCTATTTTAGGGAATCTTTTTGAGCATTATGATGCCGCTCTTTTTGGTTTTTTATCCCCGTTTTTAGCGCCTCTTATTTTTCCTGACAAAGAGCCCGTTGTTGCACTCATTTTAACCTATGCCATGATTCCTCTGGGAATGATCGCTCGTCCCATCGGGTCACTCGTTTTTGGCTACATCGGCGACACCTATGGACGTCGACAGGCTCTTTTTCTCACTTTGGGCGGTATGGCGGTCGTTTCGGCAGGCATTGCGCTCAGTCCCACTTTCCAAACAGCTGGACTTTTGGCGCCCTTGATTTTTTGTGCAGGAAGAATTTTGCAAAACTTCTTCTCCGCAGGAGAGACGATGGGCGGAGCTATCTACGTTCTCGAAGACACGCCTGAGAAAAAGCATGACTTCGTCAGCAGTCTCTACAGCACCTCGACGATCGGGGGCATTCTTCTGGCTTCTGCCGGAGTGGCCCTGCTTTCTTCGATGGGAGTTTTAGAAAAAGGATGGCGACTGCTCTATGTTGTAGGCTGTATCACAGCCTTTTTTGGGCTCCTGATCCGGCGTCATCTGCCCGTCTCACTCCCTCCTAAAACACACGGATGGATCAAAACATTTTGGCAGGAAAGGCGTGCACTATTTTTTATCACAGTAGCTGCCGGATTTGCGTACTCTACTTACACCATGGCGCTGGTTTTGATGAATGGGTTTATTCCTCTGATTACGAGCCTTTCTAAAGCACAGATGGTAAGCCTTAATACGGGGCTTCTCGTCCTCGATTTTTGTCTCCTTCCTTTTTTTGGATGGGTTGCTACGAGAATTTCTCGAGAGAAGCTGATGCTGGGAGTGGCTATCTGCGTTGCTCTTCTCGCCTCCTTTCTCTTGTCAGCTCTGCATAATGCCTCGCTCTTCACCGTCATCGGGATACGGATTTGTTTTGTCATTTTTGGCGTGGCATTTTTTGCCCCGTTTCATGCGTGGGCCCAGCAGCTCGTGCCTCCTGCACACCGATATGCCATCATTTCTTTCGGTTATGCTCTTGGCTCGCAGCTCCTCGGCGGACCCACAGCCGCCATCTCGCTTTGGCTTTTTAAAACAACCGGTATAGTATCCAGCGTTTCTTGGTATTGGATACTACTAGCTGCTCTTTGCTTCTTCTGTCTGAAGTTTGCCCAAAAGAAAAAACCAGCTTGGGTGGCCGCATGAGCTCGGATTCACAGTATCTGACAACACCTGTATGGGGGCTCGCGCGGAATTTGACTGTTGATTTTTTCATGTATCCCTTTGAAGTGATGAAACTCCATCAACAAAGGCCGGGTAGTACCGAGAAGAGTTACCAAATTGCGCAGCAGCTATTTAAAACGGATGGTTTTCCTGTTTTTTATCGAGGTTTTAAACAAGAAATAGGAAAGACATGCTTAAAAGCGTTTGCTTGGCCCATGGTGATAGAGATTCCTCGTTTTTTAAATCGCTTCGATATTAGCCCTCTCATGCAACAAGCGATGACCGGATTTACCGTTGGTTTTGTCAGTGCTATTGTATCTACACCGCTAGAAAGTCGTAGGATCGGTGCCGTAGCAGCCAATACATCCTATTCGCTTTACAAAGGTTTTTTCACCCACTTGGCCAAGCTTTCGACGGCATGGATGGTATTTTTAGTGGCGCAGCAACAGCTGCGTCACCGCTGCTTGCTTTATAACCAACAAGAAAAGCTCAGCACCCTTCAGCTGGCTGGAATCGGGACCAGCGTAGCCCTCCTCGTGAGCCTTGCCACAGCTCCTTTTGATGTTGCGAATACGAGGAAAATGGGCCACAATGAAAGCACTTTTAAACTGCCCCCTCGCCTGTGGTTTAGAGGAATGCCGCTGAGCGCTTTTGTCCGCGTGACCAACAGCATTGCCAGCGTGTTTTTTTTGGATTGGATTAATAGAACAAAATGATTTCTTTTGAGCCTTTAAGGCAAGATCATCTTCCGCTTCTCCTTACGTGGCTGAATGCTCCCCATGTTCAAAACTTTTGGGATCGGGGCACTGCTTGGACGGAAAGTCTCGTCCAAGGGAAATACGGGACCTACATAGAAGGATTTAAATGGGTCGGGCAAGAAAAAAGACCGCTTCATGCCTTCGTTATTTGTTTGTGTGGTGAGCCCATCGGCTACATACAGTACTATGATGCAGGGCATTTCCCACGCGTTGGATACGAGATGGAAGGCTTTGATATGGCAGCTCTCGATATTTTTATCGGAGAAGTCTCAGCACTTGGCAAAGGAAATGGATCTTCTAGCATCAAGAAGCTGCTCTCCGAATATGTTTGGAACGAGTTCGATGCTTGTTTTGTCGATCCCGACGCCGCAAATCTTGGGGCCATTCGTGCGTATGAGAAGGCAGGGTTTCGTTTTTGGAAAAATGTCGATAACATGACGCTCATGATTTGCAGGAGGGAGGATGAGGACGCGAGTGATTGTTTGTCCGCTCATTCGCAATGCAAGCGATGAATATTTAATTTGCAAAACGCCTAAAAATCGTGGCATTTATCCAGGACAATGGTGCTGTCCTGGTGGGGGAATTGAGCCTGACGAAAAAATGATGGAAGCTCTTCATAGAGAAATCGCTGAAGAATTGGGAAGCGCTCTTCGCATTTCCGAAATCACCCCTTGGACCTTTAGCGACGATATCCGTGAAAAAATCCATGCCGATGGAACGAGGGAATGGGTGTACATGATTTACCTCATTTTCGATTGTTTAGCCGAAAACACCGACATCGAGCCCAATGAAGAATTTGTTGAATTCGCTTGGGTACCTGCTGAAAATCTAAAAAACTACGACTTAAATGCCGCGACACGGCTAACATTCGAGCAAAAAGGCTTTTTAATGGTGGAGCAAAAATGAAAAGTTTTTGTGAGTCATCAGTAAGATTCAAAAATCTATTGCAGTGATTTCAGTTTTTTGACATCTTGTGCGCTACCAGTACAAGGTGTTCAATGAAAATGATGGGTTTTCATGAAGTGATGCATCTTCTCCAAAATGGAGATGAAAGCGAGCGCATCGAAGCTAAGCAGGCCCTAGATTCCATAGGGAAAAGCACATTAGAGACAATTTGTGCTTTTTGCAATGAGCCGGGTTTGGGCGGAGGCTATCTTCTACTTGGGATAACTAAGAGTGAAGAAGATGATGCTCGCTTCGAGATCATTGGAGTGAATGACCCTGACAAACTGCAATGTGAAATTGTTTCCGTCTGCCGGCAAAATTTTAGTATTCCCATTCGTCCTACTTTTGAGATAATTTCACATCCTCAAGGACCATTATTGCTCGTTTACATTCCTGAAGCAGAGCCTCATGAAAAGCCTGTCTACATTACAAGTCGAGGCTTAGCTAAAGGAGCTTTTCGTCGTATTGGACCTGCAGATTTGATCTGTACGAAAGAAGATTTAGACATGCTGTATCAGCTGCGCTCTCGTAAAAAGTTTGATGAGCTGCCCATTGAAGAGGCGACGAAAAGTGATTTAGATCCCGAAGCCATCGAGATGTACCGAAAAATTCGAAGAGATGTGGTCCCAACAGCCAAAGAATTAGAATGGAAAGATGAAGATTTGCTCGTTGCTTTGGGAGCTCTCATCGATGTCCATGGCATTTTGCGTCCCACAGTTGCTGGCATGGTTCTCTTTGGGAAAGAGATGTCTCTGCGGCGCTTTTTTCCGTTAGATACTCGCGTTGACTTTATTATCATCGATAGTACGCAGTGGGTACCTAGGCCCGACAAACGCTTTCATACGGTTGAAGTTCGAGAGGCACTTGTCCTTGCGATCCCAAGATTAGTCAGTTTGATTATGAGAGATGTCCCCAAAACTTTTTACCTCAAACCCGGGGACATTATTCGCAAAGATATACCTCTAATTCCCGAAGTTGTGATTCGTGAAGCCATATGTAATGCCGTTATGCATCGGGATTATCGAGCGGGTCAAGCCATACAGATTTTACGTTATACAAATCGAATAGAATTTCGTAATCCTGGTTACTCTTTGAAACCTATCGATCAGCTTGGACTTCCAGGCTCTATGACGCGAAATGTTAAAATATCTGTTGTCCTACATGAACTCAATTTTGCGGAAGCGAAAGGAAGTGGGATACGTACGATGCAAGATGCTTCTCGCGAAGCAAATTTGACCGTGCCTTTGTTTGAATCAGATCGAGAAATAAATAACTTCTCCCTAACACTTTTAACGCACCATTTTTTTGATGAAAGAGATATAAAATGGCTTGCTCGGTTCAAAGACTATAACCTCACAGATGAAGAGGCTAGAACATTGATTGTCGTACGAGAAAAGGGAATCATCACCAATGCTGACTATCGTAATATCCATCGTGTGGATACGCTCAGTGCAAGTTCTCATTTGCGCAGGTTGCGAGATTTAGGACTTCTAGAGCAAAAGGGTAAGGGAAGTGCGACGTATTACGTTCCTACGAATCTACTTTTAGCTCCGGATATAAGCACTGGAGCTTCCAATATTATCCAGTCTCATCAGCTCCAGGGGCTCCCACCTCATTTCCCCCCTTTGGATCAATTGTTAATTGCTGAAATTAAGAAACTTAAGAAAAGGGCGACCCCTAATCGAGTAAAGGAGCTGATCTTACAATTATGTGCAATTGCGCCCCTAAAGCTCCCTGAGCTTAGTCTAATTTTACAAAGAGAGGAAGCTTATTTACGTAATTTTTTCATGACACCTCTTATTGAATCTAACGATTTAGAATTTGTTTTCCCCGACCAACCTACACACCCCCACCAGGCATACCGAAAAAAATCCCAGAAGTAGACGGTAAAACCCCGCCGGAGTAAGCTGGGTGCATGGTTATATCACTGCTGAAGCAACGAGGAATCCAAGTCATACTCCTCCTGACATTTTATCTTCTTGTGGCAAGCAGCCTGCCACTCGCAGTCCATCAAGGATTTTATACCGTCAGCTTGTTTATCAAAGATCTCTTGGTCTGGATGCTTCCGATCACGGTGAGTTTTTTTATTGCCCATACGGTGTGTACGTTTGAGAGAAAGGCCCCCCTTTTTATCTTGGCAATTGTTATTTTCGAAGCCATCTCTAATTTTTCGAGCGTTTGGTATGCCTATGGTGGGGGACATGTCGCAGCGAGTTTTCTCCCTTCGATCGATCTTCCCGCTACCAATTATGATTTCAGTCCTCTGTGGCGTCTTCCTTTCAGCAAACCTTCCTGGTGGTCAGCCGATAAAGGTTCTTTCTTAGGGCTAGTGCTAGGGTTTGCAGCGGCTTTTAGTAAAAAGGGAATACTGAAGACCTTTATTTACCAAGGGAAAGAACGTGCCCAGTGGGCTTTAACTCGCATTTTCTCACGCCTCATTCCACTATTCGTTCTCGGGTTTGTCGCTCGCATGCACCAAACCAAGCTCCTTCAACATGTGATGGCCCATTACGGAGTCCTTCTCCTATGGCTCGTTGTGCTAATCGCCCTCTATATCGCTATTCTTTTTGTTTTGGGTAGCGGGCGTAGGGCGCTGCAAGCCATGAAAAATCTTTTTCCCGCAGGAGCGATTTCATTTACTTCAGGATGCAGCCTTTCGACGATGCCATGGACAATGGAAGGTGCGTCAAAAAATCTCAACAATCCTCAGCTCGCAAGGGCGGTCATTCCTGCGACGACAAACATCCAGCAGATCGGCGACTGCATCACCAATACTTTTTTGTGCTTTTTGATCTTCCGGCAATTTTTCGGCTACAGTCCCGATATCATGACCTGGATGCAATTTAGCGTGGTTTTTGTTCTCGCGCGCTTTGCCACCGCTGCCGTTATGGGTGGAGCGATCTTTATCATGCTTCCTATCTACGAAGCTTATCTTTCGTTTAATCCCGAAATGATCGCGATTATCCTCGCATTCAATGTTGTCCTCGACCCTCTCGTCACGTCTTCCAACGTCGTAGCCAATGGCGCCCTGTGTCGTATTTTTGAGAAAGTTTGGATGAGGCTGCCGGGCACCAGAACGCTAGAGGCTAAAGAACCCAGTAGGGGATAAGTTTATATCAGCTTTTTTTAACACAGACATGGAGCAAAAAAGCACGATCCATTTTTTTGCTATAAATCTTATGGCTTTCCATTACATCGAAATACGGCGACAGCAACTGGTCTAATTCGGGTTCGCTGCATTTAGAAAAAAACCGCATTTTGCCCTTATGAGTCGGATCTTCCAAGCTTTCATCGCTTCCCTCAATAAAAGAGGCGATGAAGATACCCTTGGGTCTTAAAAATCGGGCAATTTTTTTAATCTGGGCGGGCAGCTCTTTTTTGGGAACATGGATGAGAGAGGATATCGCCAAAACCATATCAAACGTGTCGGCTGTTTCAAAATCTTGTATTCGGAGAGTTTGAACACGAAGGCCTTTGGCTTTTGCAAGAGCTGCCGGTTTAAGTGCGGGCTCAAGACAAGTTACGCTATAGCCGAGCTCCTCAAGCCATGCTGCCAGTGCGCCCGTCGCAGATCCAATTTCCAAAACTTCATGTCCCTTCCCATATTTCTTAATCAAACCAGGAAGGATGTCTTCGAAGGGGATTTTATCAAACGACGATCCAGCTGCATTATAAAATTCGCTATTGAGTCGATCGATATCTTCAGAATTTGTCATAAAATATACCCAAGGCACTAAGGTGCCTTGGGTACTATATTAGCAAACGACTTTCTTATTTTCGACGGCTCTATGGAACGTGCGTCCGAGGAATATGGCCACGATGAACCAGAATGCAAGGAACGGAAATCCGATGCAACCACTGGCAATCAAATAATACGATTTTCCAGCCACCGCGCCGTAGGCTTTTTGTAGGGGGGCCAGGACCATATTGAAAATCGATCCTGCTTCTTTAGAAGCGCGCGAACCGAAGGTTTCGATCCAGGCTTGGGCTTTGAAGCGAACATCGGGTGTTGTAGGGATATAAAGCTGCTTCAAAGCAGGGCCGTTGAGGGCGTAGTTGATTGCTTTGGATCCGACCATAAGGATGAACAAGAATGTTAAGCTGCTCAGCGATAGGAATCCAAAGAGGGCAAGCCCCACAATAACGGGCATAGCGGCAAGAGCGACACCGACTCCGAGGAACCGAGTGACATTGCTAATACCGAGGAGGAGGCAAGCCAGGGATACAATGTTGACGCTCGATCCATAGAGACTTAAATAGTGACTTAAGTGGGTCCCCGAGAAATGCTCAGCCGCTGTGATTTTAAAGTTGAAGTCAAAAATAGTGACGACGAGTTCGTAGATAAAGTTGGCAGCAAAGATTCCTAAGAGATATTTGTGCTTGAGAAGGAGCTTGAGGCCTTCTAAGAAGCCTGGCTCTTGTTGAGACTCAGCTTCTTTTTCGTTCTTGCCTTCGAAGGCAACTAGGAGGGATTTGGGAGTAGCCTGGAGGAAGTACCTTACGCAGGCAATAATGAGGAGAGTTAGGACTCCGAGAAGTATCATGGATATTGTATCCGTTCCATGCCCTAAGCGATGGGGCAGGCCGCCGATATTGTAGGGAAGGAGAATGCCTCCCATTTGTCCAAGTGCAACGACGAGAGGAAAACCACGCTTGGCAGATGTCGGAGCTGTGGTGTCAGCTGCAAACGCCCAAAAGAGCGCGACGACGAGAGAGCCAAAGCTTTCCACATAAACATACCAAAGATATCCGAGGGCCTTTGTGCTCAGAAAGGGGAGGGCGGAGCGTGCTGAAATTTCATCGGCTGGAGCCTGAGCAAAAAACATGGCAATTGCAAAGCCGAGGATGGTAAGGCCATAGAATGTGGGCAAAATGATGAGCATCCTTTCGCGGGATGTTTTTTCGAGAAGTTTAGTGTAAAACATGACGAGAGGCAGAAGCGCCAGCACTGAAACAGTTTTCGCATAAGGGAGATGCAAACGATCGACGAGCTGAATGAAAATCGAATCTTTCAGTGGCCGAAGCGTCCAATAAACACCGATGATGAGGGCGAAGATGAGCCCCATGCGGAGGAATTTTTTAAATTCTTCGCGCTCGAAATCGCCAAAATTAAATTTACAGATCCATTGAAAAAACTTTAACATAAACAAGTCTCCTTAGGGCCTCACTATAAATGGGTGGTCAGTTATTTGTATTGTCGATATAATCGAATTCTTAAATCGATAAACCAGATATGACGCATTCTCTGCGCGATCTCCGTATCGCTGACCTTCAACTTTTTATTACAGCAGCCCGATTAAAAAATCTAGGGCAAGCAGCGACGCTCCATCATTTGAGTCAAAGCGCCGCGAGCGCCGCAATACTGCGCGTGGAGAGCGCATTTGGGCAGCCTCTCTGTGAGCATGAAAGAAGGCAGTTTCGATTGACGGAAGAGGGAAGATCGATTTTGCCGAGGGCAGAAGCGTGGCTTAAAATTCTCATGGAGTCGGTGGTTTCGAAAGATCCGCTGCCGCTACGACTGGTGACTACACATGCGCTCGCACGTGTGAGTTTGCCGGCAGTTTGGGCGATCGAGTTTGTTGATCTGCAGCTCCTTAGACCTGATAGCGCTTATAGCGCGGTGCTCCGCGATGAGGCGGATGTCGCGCTCGTTCTCGATAATGCGAACTGGGAAGGTGTCGCTAAGGCAGAGGTGGGGCAAGGATTTTTCCAGCTTTACTCGCGAGAGAAAAATGCTGTGAAAGGTCCCATGCTTATTCCCGAAGATCAAATCGAGGTGCTCATTTTGCAGCAAAGATGGCGAGAGCAGTATGGAGAACCACTTCCCATTAAAGCGCGGCTACGCAGCTGGTCGCTCATCGCCGATCTTTGTGCTGAATCGAGTGAAATTGGTTTTTTGCCCGACTTTTTAGGTCGGCAATGCCATTTGCAAGCAGTGCCCTGGCAGCCAGCGCCCTCATCTTACAGGGTATTAGCGTTGTATCGCCATGCCAGTGAGCCATTTCTTAAGCGATTGCAGCCTCTTTTAGCTGCTTGGCGAAGCTGCTTTGGTCATTAGTTGCACAGTATGAGATGCAAGATACAGAGGAATGGATAAGATGTTTTTCTCCAAGTGTAGCGGCTGCGTGCTAATTTTGATGCCAAGAGGCGATTTTTTTTCCTGCATGAACACATGAAGGGACTTGAGTTTGCCACCTTTGCCAGCTTTGACTTCGATGGGGAAAACAGTGCCTTTGTGAGCAATAAGATAATCGACTTCTGCTGTTCCTTTCTCTCGATTCCAGAAAAATAGTTGTGTTTCTAAGAGAGCGTCTCCTGTTGCAAGAAGTTCTTGTCCTACAAATTGCTCAGCCAAGGGACCAGTCATCATGCCAGGATTTTGAGGGTCTAAATCGACAGCTTGTTCGACAAGACCGATGTCCAAACAAAGTAATTTAAAAATAGACTCATTCACACCCGCCATCAAAGGGACATCGCCTGCAGATGTGGCAAAAACAGGGTGTAATAAACCAGCCAATTTTAACAGTTCTATGGCTCTCTTCATTTCTCGTTGGGGATTTGGAAGCTCAGGATCAATTTGGCTATATTTAATATGATCTCCGATTAATCTTGGAGTTTCATGGAAAATTTTGCGTAAATGTCGATGAATAGCTTTAGGAGCATATTTTCCAAAATCATTTTCATATGTATCCCAGATAGCTTTTTGAATATATTTAACTTCTAGGAATGAATATAGTTTTATAAAAGTTTGAACTGCTGCTGGCATTCCACCCACAACAAAATATTCGCGCATACGATCTATCAAATGTTGATGGAGCGCAGACGAAGGAGGATGCTCTAAATCAAAAGTATCAAGTTCTTGGCGTAAATTATTTTCGCCTAAAGCATCGAGAAATTCCTCAAATGATAATGGATAAAGCCGAACAAATTGAACGCGACCAACAGGAAATGAAAACTCTTCATCTTGTATGGCAAATTCGAGCAGAGATCCTGCGGCTATGACATGTAGCTCTGGCATTTTTTCTTTAAAATAGCGAAGAGCTTGAAGTGCTTTGGGGGCTTGTTGTATTTCGTCTAGGAAAAGAAGCGTCTCTCCGGGGATAATTTTTTTGTTCGATACGAGCTCTATTTCACGGATAATTATCTTGGGGTCTAAGGATTCAAAGCAGGCCTTATATTTGGAAGAAGTTTCCAAATTAATGGTGAGAAGCTGTTTAAATTCAGCATTGCCAAAGGCTTCTATAATATAAGTTTTTCCCACTTGCCTGGCCCCCCTGACAATCAGGGGCATGCGCATAGGGTGGTTTTTCCACTTCAATAAGGTCTTTTGAATGTCTCGCTTCATGTATGAAATATGGGGGGTGTTTTATACAAACTATGTATAAAACATGGGGGGTGTTTTATACAAGAAAATACACAAGTATCTAAAAACTAGGATGTTATGATTTTTGAAAAATAATCTTTAAAACTTATGCCGTTTTCGAGAAATATTTGATATTTTGCTGCCTCTTGAACGCCCTCCTTAGAAGAAAAGATCAAGTGCCAAGAGCCCTCCGTCGTATCATACAATGTTGCTTCATCCACAAATTCAAGGTAATAGGGCCAGAGCGCACTGAAACGGGCCCGGTATTCATCCAGGATCGCACCAGTAACGCATCGTCCCTCTTGTTTTTCTCGATCGAGCAAACGCTCCTTAGCAACTTCGCGAGATGCATAGAGCCCTATGAGATGGATCTTATAGCCCAGTTTTTTAGCACTGAGAAGATCTTGATAAGATCCTTCGGTTCCGCACGTTCTGTCATAGATAATGGAGTATTTGTTTGCGATGGCATATTGCACGATGGCGCGAGCGAGTTTTTGTGCTATGGGCCACCATTTTTCAAAGGCAGCTTTGGCTCCCAATTCGTTTAGATCCTTTTGATAGCCGGGAAGACGTATCATCACTTCATCCATATCATGGATGTGGAAGTTGCGAGAATTCTGCTCTCTTCTCCAGGTTGTTTTTCCCGAACCTGGCCCGCCACCTACAGCTAAAATGATAGGCTGCTCTTCTGGCTTAAGGCCTTCGAGAAAAGAGTTGTAAAGCTGCTGCAAGATAGAAATGTCAGCTTGGTCTCCTATAGCTTGGGAGAATTTTTCAAAATTACAAAATAGAGAGCTCATAAGAATGCATGCTAATACAAGGAGTTTTTTACTCATTTTTTTTATGGATGGCTTGATAAATTTTTCGCTTGGGCTGTCCGCGAAGCTCGGCGGCCAAGCGGATGCTATCGGCTAAATCGAGATGATATTCTTTTTGAAGAAACAAGACATGCTCTTTTTCAGAAAGCGTAGAAAAATCAAGGTCGCTTCCTTCACAAATGACGACGAATTCCCCTTTGGGAGGATGTTTTTCAAAATGGGACAAAAGGTCTTGAGGTTTGCCAAGCAGGTGCTCTTCAAAATGTTTGGTCAGTTCGCGGAGAATGCAGATGTTTCTTGCGGGGTCATGTTGATGGAGGAGAGCAAGAGTTTGGAGAATGCGGTGAGGAGCATCGTAGAAAACTGTGATGCCAGGAAAGGCGAGGAGGCGCGGGAGACTTTCTTTTTCGAAGAATCCCAAAAATTGCACGCGGTCTTTCGGAAAGGGGCAAAGAGAAAGCGCCGCTACAAAGGCGCAGGGTCCAGGAAGAGCAGTGATGGGAATGTTTTCTTGGTAGCAACGCCTAACGAGAGCCTCTCCTGGATCACAAATACCGGGAGTTCCCGCATCGCTGATAAGAGCGATATTTTGTCCATTTTTGAGGGCGTCTATAATAAAATCTTCTTTGCTTTTTTCATTGAAGGAATGAAAACTCTTGAGAGGCTTGTCGATTCCATAATGGGAAAGGAGCGTTTGGCTATGGCGGGTGTCTTCGCAGAGAATTAGATCGCAACTCTGCAATGTTTTTACAGCGCGATATGTAATATCTTCTAGGTTGCCGATAGGAGTTGAGATTAAGTATAACATAAAAAGCTCTGTGTTGGACACAAATTTTCTCTCAGGGCCTAGCGAGGCAAAGCAGAGTCGATCCGAACGACGACTGAAATAGCCGAAGGCGCTATTTCTGAGGAGGAGGATCGATTATGCAAAGCCGCAGCCGGCTCTGTGAGAAAATTTGTGTCCAATACAGAGCTATAAAAGGTGGCACTCGGAATCGAACCGAGGAATGGAAGCTTTGCAGGCTTCTGCCTTACCGCTTGGCTATGCCACCATGGGATGCAGGTACCTATTATGAAGGAGAGGATCCCTTCCGGTCAATGAGGTAAATAGTTATTTTAAAATAACGTTTCCTTCGTGGTCAAAGGCGATTTTGGCTTTAGCTAGGTCCCCCGGGGCAGCTTTGGCGATGCGGGCCGCAGGATTAAAGCAAATCGGGATATGGGAAGAGATCATGCCGCATTTGAGCTCTTTTCGATAAGCTTCAAGAGTACGACTGATAAAGGGGAGTCCGAGAATAACAGCTTGACGCAGTCTTTTCTCAGGGGTGTCGCCGAGAGAGGGATTGTTGGAGAGGTTGACGAGAACCGCAGGCATATATGTCGGGGTCCGTTCGTTTATACGCATCCCTTCGACATCGAGCTGGGCTATAATTTTTTGGCGTTCTTTTTCAGGAAGAGAAGCGATAGCTTCTTTTAGGATAGTGCCTTCCTCGGGTGTAAAAAGTCTGAGCATCGCGCCCACGCGAGCTAGGCATCGGTCGAGAGGGTTTTTTGCATTGAACCCAAGCCATGTAGCTCTTTGGGAAACGTATTGATTGTAGGCATCTTGCTCTGTGAATTCCGGATCGAGCAGGGCAAGGCAAGACTGGCGCATAGCATCCATCGCTTTGTGGGTTTGCTCGGTATAAACAAAGGAAGAGCCGGGTTTTACGTGAGCCAGAGCACCGGAAACGTCGCAGAGGTGTACAAAGAGATCAAACTCGAGGGCAAAGTGGTCGGTATTTCTTGCTTTGATCTGATGAAACATCGCAGAACCTCCCTCGAGATGCGTGATGTGGCCATAATGAACCATATGCGCCGTCGAAGTGAGAAGGTCTTGTGCAGCAGGGGGAAGCACGGAAAAGGTGGGGGAGAGATTGGGATTTGTTTTTAAGAGTTCCATCGCTTCTTGATAAAAATCATCTTGATCAGGAGCTGAGACTCCAAAAGGTTTGAAGAGTTCGCGGGCTTTAGGACTTTTGCCCATATCCCCTAAGATAAGGGCGGCTTGGAGAGCGCGGTGAGTTTCTTCGGGCGTTAGTCCAAAGGTGTTGTTTAAGATGCTCAGGCCTCTTTCATGCAGCTCTTGGAAGTGGGCTGGAGTCAGGCGGACGGAGATGGGTTGAGATGCGGTGAAAGATTGGTAGGAGGCATCGCTTCCGTCTAAGATCCATTCTAAACATTGTATGGAGAGGAGAGAGCGGTCGAATTCAGGATAGGCCTGTCCAAATAATTGCAGGGAATAGCCTTCCCCTGAAGCGACGCCTTCTTCTGTTTTTCGGACTTGATTATCGGCAAGCCAATGGAGCTCAGGGTAGGCTTCTATAAAAGCTTCTGTCGAGGAGGGAAGAGCCTCGTCGGAGAAAAGAATAGGGGAAGCGAATAAGTTTAAAAAAATTGCAAGTATTGTGAAATTTTTTTTCATAGTGACTCCGTAGAGTTTATTATACCACATTGAGATTTTTGACAGGATCGAGAAGTTTATCTTATATTGAACTTTATGTACTTTTTAAAAAATCTCGCAGAACTTATCGATCAGCACATTTCTACCAATCTCACGATTACCACATTTGCCTATGACAGCCGGCTAGTGACTCCTGGAGCCCTTTTTTTTGCATTGAAAGGGGAAAAAAGCGATGGCCATAGTTTCTTAAAAGAGGTGGCCGCCAAAGGAGCCGCCTGTGCGATTGTCGACCAAGGATACCGGGGCGAGACGTTTGGCCTTGTGCTCCTGCGTGTGCCGAAAGTGCTGGATGCACTTCAAATGATAGCACGAAAAATTCAGGAAAAAAGAAACTGCCGCGTCGTGGCAGTCACGGGCTCGGTTGGGAAAACGACGACGAAGGAATTTTTGTGGTCGCTTCTTTCGTCAAAATGGAAGGTGGCAAAGACACCCGGAAATGCTAACACGCAAATCACGTTTCCTATATCGCTTATTCATGAGAAGGATGATGCAGATATCTTGGTAGCGGAAATGGGAATGTCAAAACCCGGAGAACTGGCCCGGCTGGTGACGATTGCTCCCCCCGAAGTGGCAGTCGTGACTAATATTGGTCATGCGCACGTGGGATATTTTGCCGATGGAAAGGAAGGGATTGCCCGGGAAAAAGCACAGATTTTTGCAAATCCTAAAACAAAGATTGCCTTCATTCATGAAGAGGCGATGCAATATAGCGCGATGCACACAGGGAGTTGTGTGAAAAAGACATTTGGCATGACGAAGGGCGATTTTGTATTGCACTCCATGGGCGATGAATGGAAAATCAACGAGGGCCCTCATTTTACACTTCCTTTTACGGAAAAGCACATCTGCGTCGATTTCTTAGCTGCGGCAGTGGCCGCTCATGGGATGGGAATGTCTTGGGAGGAGATTGCAGCGGCGGCTCCCAAGGTCAAGATGGCCCCTTTAAGGTTTGAAAAAATCGAGCACAAGGGAATGCTGATCATCAATGATTCGTATAATGCGAGCTATGAATCGATGCAGGCTGCTTTAACACATCTCCCCAAACCGCGGCTGGGAGGAAAAACGATCTTTGTCTTTGGCGAGATGCCGCAGCTGGGATCTTTTTCGCAAGAAGCTCATCAATCGGTGGCAAAATTAGCTCTGACGACTGTGGATCATGCACTCCTCTTTGGAAAAAGTTCGCTGCCAATGTTAGATGTGTTTTCAAAGGGAAATAAACCGGCAGAATATTTTTCCGATTTGCTTAAACTGCAAGAAACGCTTCTCGATCTCGCGAGACCCGGCGATGTGATTTTGATCAAAGGAGCGAACATCAATAAAATGTGGCAAATATTAGATGGATTTCGTTAAGATCACCCTTTTCATTTTATGCTTCTATTGTTAATCCAATATCTCACCCAGATCGGGGTGAAGGTGCCCGCGGCGTTCAACTACTCTTCCACAAGGATGCTCCTTGCAGCACTCACATCGCTGCTGCTCACGCTGTTTTTAGGTCCCCGCGTTATTAAAAAGCTGTATGAGCTGAAAGTGGGGCAAACAATCGGCGGAATAGAAGATTGCCCGATGCTCGCCCAGCTTCATGAGAAAAAAAGAAACACGCCGACGATGGGTGGCATTCTCATTCTTCTTTCCATGGTCGTTTCTATGCTCCTTTGGATGGATTGGAAAAGTCCCTTTTCTTTGATTCTTTTTGTCACAACGGTGGGCCTCGGTGGGATGGGAGCGTACGATGACTATCTGAAAATGAAATATAAAAGCGCGAAAGGCCTTACTCCACGTAGGAAACTTGTTTTCCAAATCGCACTCAGTAGTCTCGTAGCCGCTTACACGTTGTCTCCGATGCTTGCGGAAAAAATCCATGTGGGGGATTGGTTCGAGCCGCCCACGGCCAAAGTGGAGATACAAAAGGGAAGGCCCGTCGTGGCAAAGACGCTTTCTATGCAAGAATATTCCGAGCGGTATTACATTCCTTTTGTGAAAGATCCTGTCATTATCTTGAGCGGCGGTTTTTTAATTTTGGGACTTTTTTTCACCATTTTTGTCATTACGGGAAGTTCTAATGCGGTCAACTTAACGGATGGACTGGATGGACTCGCAACAGGATGTATTATTCTGGTATCTCTTGTCTTGGGATTATTCGCTTTTTTATCCAACCACGTCGAAATATCAAGGTACTTGAATATTCCCTACATCGAAGGCAGCGCTGAAATTGGTATCTACCTGTTTGCGATGATCGGCGCATGTTTGGGATTTTTGTGGTACAACGGCTATCCCGCGCAGGTTTTTATGGGAGATACAGGGTCGCTGGCGATGGGAGGAATCCTAGGCGTCTCCGCCGTAATGCTGAGAAGAGAAGTTCTCCTTGCGCTTGTGGGCGGTATTTTTGTAGCGGAAGCTCTTTCGGTGATTTTGCAAGTACTGAGTTATAAATTCCGCGATAAGAAGCGCATTTTTTTATGTGCACCCTTGCACCACCATTTTGAATATAAAGGTTGGCCGGAGACGAAAGTAGTCTTGCGATTTTGGATCATCGGTCTCGTGCTGGCTGTCCTTGGTGTCATATCTTTGAAATTGCAGTAAATTATGAAAAAAGCGGTGATTATAGGAATGGGCAAGAGCGGAAAAGCCGCCGCCCACTTTCTTGAGGCGCGCGGCATTGTCACTGCCGGCGTCGATAGCAACGCAGCATCGGGTTTCCCTGCAAAGTTGTCATTCGAGGGCGCAGAGCTTATCGTTATTTCACCCGGTGTTCCACCCACAGACTCCAATTATATCCAAGCAAAAACGCTCGGAATACCCATCATTGGGGAAGCGGAGCTCGGGCTTCGAGAACTTCATCAGCCTTGTATTGGGATCACTGGAAGCAACGGAAAAACGACAGTGACAATGCTCGTAGAACATGTGCTTTTAAAAAGCGGGAAAAAAGCGCGCGCTATCGGTAATGTCGGAACTCCCTTCACCGAATACGCCCTGCATCCCGACCCCGAAGAAATTATCGTAGCCGAACTGAGCTCCTACCAACTCGAAACCCTGCACGCTAAAGTTTTTGATGCGGGCATTGTTTTGAACATCACACCCAATCATCTCGATCGGTATACATCGATGGAAGAATATGCGCGGGCAAAAATGCGTTTGCAAGAATGCATGAAAGATAATGCTGCTTTATTTATTTATCAAAATGTCGCTGACGATTTTGGTTTTCTTCTGCATAATTCTTTCGCAACATTTGGAGCGAAGGGGAGTGATTTTAGTACCGACAAAATCACTGTACAAGAAGGGGAAACAATTGCATACTTTTTGCCGATACGATATAGAAGTTGGGGAATTCACGAGAGTGAAAATGCGCTAGCAGCCTGGCTACTTTGCAGGCATTTTGGTGTGAGCACTGAGGATTTTTTGCATGCTTTGGAGAGCTTTCAAAAGCCTGCCCATCGCATCGAATTTGTCACCGAAATCGATAAGGTGTCGTTTTACGATGACAGCAAAGGCACTAGTGTAGATGCCACAATGAAGGCCGTCGCTTCGATGATAGGAGAAGTGATTTTGATTGTGGGCGGCATGGACAAAGGGGGATCTTACGCACCTTGGAAAGAATTTCAAGGAAAGGTAAGACGAGTGATCGCCCTTGGCCTTGCTGCGAAAAAAATAGCTGAGGAGCTATCAGGGACACTAACGGTCGATATTGCAACATCGCTCGAGGAAGCTGTCGATTGGGCCGCGAAGTCGGCCAAAGAGGGTGATAGCGTTTTATTATCGCCGGGGTGTTCGAGCCTAGATATGTTCCGTGATTATGCCCATCGTGGAGATGAGTTTAAACGTTTTGTATACAATTTAAGGGAGAGGAGAAAAACTACATGAATCGAAGAGACACCATTATTATCGCAGTCCTTCTCAACGCAGGACTCTTGATCGTTCTTTTTGCCACCAGTTTGAAATCGGAAACTACGCCATCGGATGCAGTGCCTGTGATTGCGCAGGTCGAGCAGCCCGCCCCGACAATTGTCTCGGCGCCCATGACAGCTGCCGATATGCAGCCGCTTCCATCTGCAAGCAGCATGGCAAATGGCGTGCAAGTTTCTTCCATCGCCGACGAAGTCGAGCAAGCTGCGCGTCAATACACGCCGCCCGCCGTCGCAACCGAATCTACAACAAATTTTGCCGCTGAAATCGCCGCGATCAATCCGCCTACTCCCGCATTTGAGCCGAAGCCCGAGCCTTCGTACAAAGAAGTGAAAGTGAAAAAAGGAGATGCTCTCGAGAAAATTGCGCGTCATCACCATGTTTCAGTAGACGAGCTCATGAAAGCCAATCAACTCACATCGACGCGTCTCAAGATCGGACAAACTCTCAAAATTCCTTCTAAGCAAACCGAAGTTGCCGCTGCAGCCCCTTCAGAAATTACAGACGCGGCAGTGAAATATTATACAGTAAAACCAGGAGACAATCCCTGGACCATTGCTGTGAAGAACCACATGAAAGTCGAAGATCTCTTGAAGCTCAACAACATGAATGAGCAACAAGCTAAGCGCCTCAAAGTTGGTGATAAGTTGCGCATCCAATGAGCAGACAAGGTTTTGCGCTGCTGATTTGTGTTCTGATCCTTTTTGCGATGGGTCTTTCGATGGTATTTAACACGACAGCAGCCGAAGTGCTCGACAGGGCGCTCCCTCGCAGCACGCATCACGCGCTCATCAAGCAGCTTCTCTATGCACTCCTCGGAGTTTTAGGCGCCATAGTCGTATGGTTCGTTGGATATGAGCAACTCCTGCGTCTGAGCGGCCCTCTACTCATCATGGGGTCAACGTTTCTCGTGCTGGTTTTCGTTCCCGGAATTGGGCAAAACATCAACGGCGCGCATAGGTGGATTGGCATCGGCGGATATTCCCTACAACCTTCGGAGTTTGTGAAATACCTAATCCCGATGTACTACATCCACAAAATAACGACGATGGCGCAGCCGATTCTCCTGAAGGATCTCTTAAAACTCTTAGGGCAAATAGCCATTCCCTTAGGACTTATTTGGATTGAGCCTGATAACGGAACAGCGGTGATCATTATCGCTTCGCTTGTCGTGCTTTTTTTTCTCACGAAAATCAGATGGGTGTATTGGGGCCTGCCGATTTTGATCATGACGGGTGTTGGAGCCTTAGCCGCGTCGCAGATGCCCCACGTGCAAAATCGCATCCAGATTTTTTTGCATCCCGAGCTCGATCTTCAGGGTAAAGGGCACCAGCCACACCAAGCGAAAATCGCTGCAGGATCCGGAGGGTTTTGGGGAAAAGGTCTTGCCGAGAGCATGCAAAAACTCAACTACCTTCCCGAAGCGCGGAGTGATTATATCGCCGCCATCTTCGCAGAAGAATTTGGTTTTGTCGGTATTTCTTTGCTGATCCTCATCTACATGTTCATCGGCTATTTGGGATTTTCGATCGCGGGCAAAGCAGATAATACGCGGGCGTTTTATCTTGCTGCCATCTTAACGTTTTTAATTTGTTTCCAAGCTTTTTTAAATCTCGGCGTGGTCTCTGGACTTCTTCCGAGCAAAGGAACCAACCTTCCCTTTTTTAGCCAAGGAGGTTCCAACCTACTCGCCAACTTTATTATGGTCTGCATCCTACTCAACATTTCGGAGCCTAAAACAGCCAATGCCTAAGATAATCATCGCCACTGGGGGTACAGGAGGACACATCTTCCCTGCCCAATATTTAGCCGAAGAACTGATACAGAGGGGCGTAGAAGTGCTCTTTGTCGGAGGAGGTCTCGACACAAATCGGTATTTTCGCAAAGACCGCTTTCCCCACCGCTCTATCACTTCCCATTCTTTAAGAGGATGGGGATTATTTCGAGGAATTCTCGATATTTTTCGCGGCATAAGGGAGTGCCGGCGTATTCTCGAAGAAGAAAAACCCGATCTCGTGATCGGTTTTGGAAGTTTTTATGTTTTTCCCGTTCTTGTCGCGACAAGACTTAAAGGAATTCCGTATGTTCTCTTTGAGCCCAATGCCGTTCCGGGAAAAGTCAACCGCCTCTTTTCCAAAAAAGCCCTTTTCACCGCCGTACAATTTTTCTCCGCATCCAAAAAATTGAAAGGCAACTCTGTCGAAGTGCAAATGCCCACTGCAAAAGTGGAAAAAGCCGATATCGCACGGGCCCGCGAATATTTCTACCTCGATGCACACCGTCCCACTATCCTCGTTTTCGGAGGTTCCCAAGGAGCCGAAGCGATCAACAACCTCATGGCCGAAGCCGTCGTTCTTTTTCCTCCTGGCGAAGTACCGTTTCAGATCATCCACATCACGGGGAAAACCGATCGCGCGCAGAACCTCAGGAGCCACTACGAAGAACTGGGCCTTAAAAGTTGCGTCAAAGCCTTCGAAGAAAAGATGTCGCTTGCATGGAGCGCGGCTGATCTCGTCATCTGCAGGTCAGGCGCAGCGACGGTAGCGGAGCAAATTGCCTACGGCATCCCAGCTCTCTTCATTCCGTTTCCTAAAGCAGCCGATGATCACCAAACTTATAACGCACGATTTGTCGAAGAGGCGGTGCAAGGCGGACGTGTCTTCGCTCAGCATCTACTTACCCCTGAGAAGCTCAAAAATGAACTCGAAATCCTTCTCGACCCCATTTTGCAGCAAAAAATGCGCACAGCCCTGGCTGTTTCTCAACAAGGGCCCCAAAAACCCGATTTGTTTAATATTATACTAGACCTCTTGCGTAACTAAGGGTTCGTCGCTTTTCTGAGAATTTTTGGCAAATTTTCCGTTTCTTCATTGGGGGTAATATGCGCAAGCTGATATAACCCCCAATGAAGAAATGAAAAAGTTTGCTCAAAAAGTCCGGAAAATCGACAGAACATTAGTTATGCAAGAGGTCTATTAGACACTATGAAGCATTACCATTTTATCGGCATCGGTGGCATTGGCATGAGCGCGCTAGCGCGCATCCTCCTAGATCGCGGCGTCAAAGTGCAGGGGAGCGATCTTTCTCGCTCAGCCCTTGTCATGGATCTGGAGAAAGAAGGTGCCACGATTTTTTCTGAGCACAAACAAGAGTTTCTGGGCTCTGCCGAGGCCGTCGTCTATTCAACCGACGTGAAAGTTTCGAACCCCGAGTTTGCCAGCGCTAAAGAGAAGCAGTTGCCTCTTTTACATCGCTCAGAGCTTCTAGCCCAGCTCATGCAAGGGTCAAAAAGCCTCCTCGTGGCAGGAACGCACGGGAAAACAACGACTACGTCACTTCTCGCCCATGTGCTTTGCCATGCGGGTCTGGATCCTTCCTTTGCTGTCGGAGGCATCGTCCAGAGTTTGGGCACCAACGGACGTCATGGGAACGGTGCGTATTTCGTCGCTGAGGCCGATGAGAGCGACGGATCTTTCTTAAGTTACGATCCTTTTGCTGCCATCGTTACCAACATCGATCTCGACCACCTCGATCATTGGAAGACAGAAGAGACACTCATAGAAGGATTTCAGAAGTTTATCCAAAAAGTTTCTTCGCAGCTAGTATGGTGCGCAGATGATGAGCGTCTTTTTTCCTTAAATCCTCCCGGGATCAGCTATGGATTTTCAGAAGATGCCGATGCACAAATCGTGAATTTCACCCAAAAAGGGTGGTCCATTTCTTATGATCTTGTCATCAATGGAAAAACATATCCTTCCATCGAAGTACCACTACTCGGCGAGCATAATGCCAAAAATTCTGCTGCTGTTTTTACGCTGGCCCTGCATCTTGGCCTGTCGCAGGAAGTCATCCGCTCAGCCTTTGCAACATTTCTCGGAGCCAAACGTCGCATGGAGTTCAAAGGCGAGAAGAGGGGAGTGCAAATCTACGACGATTATGGCCATCATCCGACAGAAATTGCCACAACGGTGCAGGGCCTGCGTGCCGCCATTGGAGAAAAGCGCCTCATCGTCGCTTTTCAGCCGCACCGGTATACGCGCACCCGCGATCTCTTCCACGAATTTTCTTCTGTTTTCGACCACGCCGATCTCGTCATCCTCACCGACATCTATTCTGCGAGAGAAGAGCCCATCCCTGGCATCACCGGAGAGAGCTTTTTTCAAGAAGTGTCTTCGAAGAGCCGCGCTCAGTGCCTCTTTTTTTCCTATGCAACACTTCCTGACCGACTCGCAGAGCTCCTGCGTCCCCATGATGTTCTCCTGACCATTGGGGCTGGTAATATTACCTCGATAGGACCGCAGGTGCTTACTAAAGAGATAGCCCCCTTGAAAATGGCCTTTATCGTGGGAGGAAGATCGCCGGAGCACGACGTCTCTTATCTCTCTGCCAAAGTCATTCAGCCGCAAATTTCTTCTGAACTCTACCAAACCACCACCCTTGAAATTTCCAAGGAGGGGAATTGGCATCGCGGCGGCTCTGCCTTGCCGCTTTCTGAAGTGATATCTGAGCTCCAGACCTGCGATGTGATTTTCCCGATGCTCCATGGCATTTACTGTGAAGATGGGATGCTGCAAGGATTTTTTCAGACGCTCGGGGTTCCTTATACCGGACCTGATTATCGCTCGGCTCCTGTGGCGATGGATAAAGCATGGACCAAACACATCGCCGCAAACAGAGGGATTGCTGTCGCCGATTTTCTCGAGTTTACTGCATTGCAGTGGCAAAAAAATAAAGCAGCTGTGCTTTCCCAAATTACCGATAAATTTTCTTTCCCGTTCTTTGTTAAACCCGTCCATCTGGGCTCAACATTTGGCGTCTTTCGCGTCACCGACCTCCCATCTTTAGAATCTGCTCTCGATCAGATCTGCCGCATCGATTACAAGTTTTTAGCGGAAGCCGAAGTCATCGGCCGTGAATTAGAAATCGGCCTCCTGGGCAACGATGATCTCCTCGTCTCAGATCCCGCAGAGGTGGTCAAAACAGAAGCGATCTATACCTATGAAGGCAAATACGGAACTTCGGCCAGCCCCGCTCTCGTGAAAGTTCCTCTCCCACCAACTGTACGTGAAGAGGGAAAACGCATCGCTGAAGTCATCTACCGCGCCATCGGTTGCACGGGCTTTGCGCGCATCGATTTCTTTTTAACAGAAGACAACCGATGGATTTTGAATGAAGTCAACCCCATCCCGGGCTGCACACCCACGAGCGTTTATCCGAAAATTCTAGCGGGTGAAGGAGTACCGGTGTCACAGCTCGTAGACAGGCTCGTGATTGCGGCCCTGCATCGCCACCGCCTTGAACAAAAATTATGAAATTAGTCCAGTCCCTTGCATGGATCATTGGTTCAGCACTTTTCATTCCCGGGGCTAGCTACAAAATCTTTCACAAAAGCTGGACCTCTCCTAACGAGGGGCCTGCCTACATTCGAAAGATCGTACAAACAGGTCCTCAGCGCGAAGCCCTCAAGACCGCCTATCTTGCTCAGCTCATCGGCCTTTCCTCGAATAAGCCCACGCTTTCTAAGTTTTTTGATATTGCTCTTGCTGAGTCGCGCTTGCGCACCTCTCCCGTCATTCAAGAAGCCACTGTAAAACTCTCCGAATCCGACACCCTCTACATTGACTACACCGTTCGCCAGCCCGTCGCGGCCCTTGCCGATTTTGAAAACATGGCCATAGATTCTTTGAGCGTTCCTTTTCCTCTCTCTCCCTTCTTTACCCCCAAAAACCTCCCGGAAATTTACCTCGGCATCGATAAAATGAGTTATCACCAACCCCTCAAAAGCCCTCAAGCAGAGCTCGCCCTCTCTCTTCTTAAAGTTGTGCAGCCCCTTCCCATGACCTTACAGCGTATCGATGTTTCCAAGGCTTTTTCTCCACGCCTTGCCGAGCGAGAAATCATCTGCATCGTGGAAGATGGGGGTTATCGACGATTTTTGCGGCTCAGCGCCAAACACTATCCCCAAGGCATCGGTAATTACCTTCAGATTAGGGAGAAATTGCCGCCAAAGCCGCAGGTAATCGATTTGCGCCTTACGAAGTTAGGATACCTCTCTTCGATTACCAATAAGTAACAATTTTGTTACTAATTGGCAGATAGCGATCTAAAGAAAGAGCATCCCTATCGCATAGCCATCATGACTATAGCCATATATTACGGCCTTCAGACAGGGATGCAAAATTAAGTGTTTAAAAGAGGCTCGATTAAACTATTTGTAGTTTCAATCTTAAATATAACATAAATTAATTTAATTAAAAGTAATTATATAAAATATTCTAGATAAATTGCTTGCTGTAAAAACTCAAAAATTGATACGCTGCATTAGTCTAACCACAAACCTGAATAACGACTATGAAAGAGTTTATCGCTTACCTAATTAAGAACCTCGTTGACAAACCAGATTCCGTCGATGTCCAAATCATTGAAGGACAGCAAGGAACGCTCGTAGAAGTGCGCGTATCGCCTGAAGATGTTGCCAAAATTGTGGGCCGGGGTGGTCGCACGATTAAAGCTTTGCGCACGATTGCGATGATTGTGGGAGCTCGCTTTGGACGCCGCGTCCGTTTGGACCTGATACAATAGCTAGCTCGCTTATTTAAGATCTTTTTGTTAAGTTGGGGGATGTGACCTCACACACAAGTATTGAAGAAAAGCAGCTCCAAGAACTTCTCAATCCCTTTGCTATTCCTTTAAAGCAAAAAATACCCATCGTCCCCAAAAAAAAGCGCATCATCGTTTTAGCCGGACCTACCGCCGTCGGAAAAACCCAGCTATCCCTTGCCATGGCCAAAGCGATCGGGGGAGAGATCGTCTCGGCCGACTCGATGCAGGTCTACCGCGGCATGGACATCGGCACCGCCAAAATCCGCCCCGAAGAACGGGGTACCATCCGCCACCATCTGGTCGATAGCCGCGATCTCGATGAGACGTTCAATGTCGTCGACTTTTATCACGAGGCCATCCAAGCGCTCCATGAGATTTTTGCAAGAGACCATGTCCCTATCGTGGTCGGAGGCACCGGTTTTTATATCCACGCCCTTCTCTATGGACCTCCCAAAGGTCCTCCCTCTAAACCCGATCTGCGATTCCAGCTCGAAAAAGAGATGTCCGAACAAGGGCCGCTGGCCCTCTACGAGCGCTTAAAGGGTCTCGACCCCGAATATGCCAAAACCATCACCGTCCGCGACCGCCACAAAATCGTCCGCGCCCTCGAAATCATCACGCTGACCCAGCAAAAAGTTTCGTTCTTTCAGCCTTCAGCTGAAATGGCTCACGATTATGATTTTCGTTGCTGGTTTGTCTATATGCCGAAAGAGACTCTCTATCCCCGCATCGAAAAAAGATGCGAAGAGATGCTCACGGAAGGGTTTGTGGAGGAAGTTCGCCGTCTCGAAAAGGAAGGCCTTCGCAAAAATACTTCGGCTTCACAAGCGATCGGCTATCGTCAGTGCCTGGAGTTTCTCTCTACACCGCAAACAGCCGATGACCATGCCCATTTTGTCGACGCGTTCAAACAAGCTTCTCGGCGCTACGCGAAACGGCAGTTCACATGGTTTAGAAAGGAGCCCCTTTTTCGGTGGCTGAATTTAGCCGCGTGCGGAGTTGAGACAGCGCTGGAGATGATCATTCAGGATTACGAGCTGGGATAATCTCCTTGCCCCGGAAACGGGGCAAGGAAGAAGAATGTTATTTCAGTTTTTTATCAATCGCATTAGCTAGAGCATTTTCAATAATGCCTACATCATTGTGATTTTCATCTCTCAATGCGTGGCGCGCCCTGGAAGTTAGCAGAATAACTCCTGCAGCTAAACAGGCAAGACCGATAGCATGGGAAGAAACACTTTTTTCCGTCCAAGCTTTGAAAAGTTCTGGCAAGTTATTGCGGATAGCAACACCACCTACATGAATGAGCAGAGTTGGTACCGAAATTAACCCTTCAACGAAGACTAGGCCGGCTGTCATAAGTTTATTATCTTTCATGGCGGCAAAAGTGACGGCTCCTAGAGCTTTTTCTGATAACTTAAAGAAACCATAGGCTCCAGCGATGCGAGCGATGGACATTGCAGCTTCTCTCATATCATACTTCCCTGAAGGCCCCCCCCTCTTATACTTATATAGGTCTGAAAAGAATCCCGCCAGTCTTATATAGGATCGGGAAAAGTCGGGTAAAATTCCTGTAACAAATGCCATTTAATTTTCCTCCAATGGGTTAAGAAATGTTAAAAACATAAAGTACGGAAACATTTTTCGAAAAGGATTTTTTTTCTTCTTCAGCTTAAAATCGAATTGTACTAAGCTATCTTCACGTCGATTTACATCTAAAATTTATTCTTGAGAAAGGGCCTCTACTATGGAATCAGAGCAGAAAATGGAAAGTGGTGTGAAGGATTATTCAGAATTCGAGCAAAAGCTCCTCCAGCTAAAAACGGCAGAGGAAAAGATACGCCATTGTCTCGAATTTATGCGCCAAAGCATCGCCAACCCCAAAGCTCCTCGCTTTAAAGATTTCTGGGAGAGCAAACGGCTTTGCCTGCCTCTGTTCAAAGAGGAGATCGTCCCCCAAGTGCGTGCTGAGCTCTGGCAACAATATACGGAGATTTCTGCTGAAGGAAGACACCTTAAGGAAGTGCTCGATGAGGAGTCAGCGTTTGCGATGGAGCAGCTGGAGCTGGCAATCGCCGCTCTGGAGAAAGATCTGGAGAAGTTCGAAGAGTTGCTAGGTCAGATGCCTGAGATTGCCCATCTCGAATATTCCCATAGTGTGAAGGAAAAGACTGACATGTATAGCACTCTGCAACGGGAGCTCAATCTCCTGAGCACGATGGCGGCGCGTGTGAATGGCCTGCGGAAAGAAGTCATGAAAACCGATATGCGGATTCGGTTTAAAAACAAGTTCCTAGAGAGGCTCTCAAAAGCCGGCGATAAAATTTTCCCCCGCCGCAAAGAGCTGATCCAGAAAGTCTCTGAAGAGTATCTGAGGGATGTGCACCATTTTAGCGAGGGATGCCGCTCAGAAGACAAGAGACTTCCCTTGAATGCTCTACGAGAAGAGATAAAAACGCTCCAAGCTTTGGCAAAAGAACTGACGCTCGATACCCCGACGTTCAATAAGACGCGCGAGTCGCTCAGTCAGTGCTGGGAGTTTGTAAAAGGAAAAGAGCAGGAAAAGAGAGTCCAGTTTGCTGAGCGCCGTGAGATTTTCGATAAAAATGCGGCTGTGGTGCGCGATAAGATTAAAGCGCTGGCTGCTCGCTGCGAGCAGGAGACGATGACGATCGAAGAAGCGGGAAAAATCTCCAAAGAGATTTCTCAGTTCATGCGAGGAATAGAACTTGGGCGTGAAGACGTTTCGGTTCTGAAAGACGAGATCGAAAAAGCGAAGGGTCCTGTCTATGAAAAGATGAAAAAGGCCCAAGAAGAGCGGGAGCGCCTTATTGAGGAATCTCGCAAACAAAAACAAGAGAAGATGGCGGGACTGAAGGCCCAAATTGAAGAGTCGCTAAAAGTTGTCCAATCGATGCAGGAGCTGACCGACCTCAAGCAAAAATGGGGCAAAGAGATCGAGCAGCTGGGTCCTACCATGGCCGAAAAAGAGATCTTCCACGATCTTTTCAAGGGAGCGCGCGATCAGATTTTGGTGCGGAGAGAAGAGAGCCTCAAATCGCTTTCTACAGAAGACCAAAAGTCGCTGGGACATCTCAATGAGCTGTTAGAGGATCATCAACTGCAAAGACAAGAAATCAAAGCTCAGCTCGATTCCTACCGAAAGGAGCTGTCCGGATCGGGATTTGATTTCGAAAAGGCGATGCGGCTGAGAGATCTGATCGATAGCGAAAAAGTCCATCTTGAAAAGATCGATGCTGCAATTGAAGAACTCGAAGATAAAATTGCTGACATCGAAGAAGCTTAAAGTTGACAAAGATTTCTTTATATGAGAAGTTTGTCTTTGGATGGGTGCAGCAAAAAAGAGTGTCGGAGTACGAAAGGTTGGGTTCTTTGGGGGGAGTTTTGATCCCATCCATATCGGCCATATCAACCTGGCGCTCTGTCTCTTAGAAGCCCATAGTCTCGATGAGATTCTGTTTTGTCCCACAAGTCAATCTCCTCATAAATCAGAAAAGCCTCCCGTTGCGATGCGCGAGCACCGCAAGGCGATGTGCGCGGCGGCGATTTCTCCGATTCCGCAGTTTACGCTGCTCGATTTAGAGATTCAGCGGAGTTCTTATTCCTATACGATTGAGACGATTCGCACGATGATGAAAATGGACGCCGAAAATAAGGCAAAACCAAAGCAGTATTATTTGATTTTGGGCCAAGATTCTTTAGAGGGATTAGAAACATGGAAGGAGGTCGATGAATTACTCGTTTTAGCCCCTCCCCTCATCGGTAGCCGGGGTGGCTATGAATTTCCTAAATCTATGCCCAAAAACCTGATCACAATTGTAAAAAAGGGTCAGACGGAGATCCCCGAGCTGGAAATCAGCAGCACGATGATCCGTGATCGATTGCACAAGGGCCTCTATGCAGGCCATCTCCTCCCCATAAAAGTGTGGGACTATATTCAACAAAATAAAATTTATATACCTGAAAAATGAAAAACGATCCTCAAGAACTCCTCACCTGCATTGCCCAAACGATTTTTGATAAAAAAGGACTCAATGTTCTGACGTTGGACTTAAGAGGGGTCTCCCTTCTGACAGACTATGTCGTCATCGCCGAAGGAACAGTCGATCGGCACGTGATTGCCATTGGAAAAGCGATCATCGAGGCGCTGGCGGAAAAAGGGGAGCATCCAGCCCACGTAGAGGGTTTAGTGGTGGGGGACTGGGTGGTGATCGATTATATCGAGATCATGGTCCATCTTTTTATGCCGGGAATGCGTGACAAATATCAGCTGGAACAACTCTGGAATAAAGGTAAAATTTTGGATGTGCAAATAGACACATCTCCTAAAGGTTTAGTGAGTTATGCTCCGAACGATCAGAGTTGAATAAATTGCTTCTTTCCTCTATTCTTATGTCCATATGGACCAAAAACATAAAAAAAGAGTTGTCGTTACGGGGATGGGCATTGTCTCGTGTTTTGGGACAGATGTCGATCAATTTTATAAAGAACTTTTGGCAGGAAAGAGCGGAATCGTTCCAATTGAAGAATTTCCTTGTCAAGACTATCCGACCCGTTTTGCCGGTGTAATCCGGAATTTTGATCCGGGTGAATATATCGATAAGAAGCAAGCTAGACGTATCGATCCATTTATCCGTTATACGATGGTAGCAGGAAAAAAGGCTTTGGAGCATGGGGGACTTGTCGGTCCTGCTCTAGAAAAGCTTGATAAAAGCCGCTGCGGCATTCTCATCGGTTCGGGGATGGGCGGGATGACGGCTTTTTCCGATGGTATCGAGGCGTTGATTAAACAAAGCTTTAAGCGGATTTCTCCCTTTTTTGTTCCGTATATTATCACCAATATGGGCGGAGCACTTCTGGCGATCGACCTGGGATTTATGGGTCCGAATTACTCGATTTCGACGGCTTGTGCAACGGCGAACTATTCTATTGTCGCGGCAGCTCAGCATATCCAGCAAGGACATGCCGATGTGATGCTTTGCGGAGGAGCCGAGGCTCCTATATCTCCCATTGGAGTGGCAGGGTTCGTCGCTTGTAAAGCTCTTTCCGAGAGAAATGATGCTCCTGAAAAAGCGTCTCGTCCTTGGGACCGTGGTCGCGATGGTTTTGTGATCGGCGAAGGCTCTGGAGTGCTTCTTTTAGAGAGTCTCGAGCATGCAGTAGCCAGGGGCGCAACGATCCTGGCGGAATATGTGGGCGGATATCTCAACTGCGATGCCAACCATATAACGAGCCCACGCGAAGATGGATCGGGGGTGTCCGAGTGCATGGAAGGGGCAATTCGGGATGCAGGAATTGCCAAGCAAGACATCAACTACGTCAATTGCCACGGCACATCAACGCCTGTCGGTGATATGTGTGAAATCAGGGCCCTGCGCAAAGTCTTTGGGGACCAGATGAGCCGCGTCAAGATCAACTCGACTAAATCGATGGTGGGACACTGCCTCGGTGCGGCAGGAGGAATTGAGGCGATTGCCACGATTCAAGCCATCTTAACCGGAATGCTCCATCCGACGATCAACGTCGAAGATCCCGAACCTGAACTCGGCGATATCGATATTGTTCCGAATGTGGCCAAAGCCCACCCGGTTACCGCCGCCATTTCGAATTCTTTTGGATTCGGTGGCCATAATTCATCCATTATATTTGCTCCCTACAGGGCTTCATGAAAACAGTCGAAGAGGAGTCCTTTGGTATTATTCCTTTGCGTCAAGAGGCGGAAGGATGGAAGGTGCTGCTCATTTTGCACCAAGGAGGACGTCACTGGGCGTTTCCTAAAGGGCATGGCAATCCTGGCGAATCGGCCGCCGATGCCGCAAGGCGCGAGCTCAAAGAAGAGACGGGTCTCGATGTGGACCGTTTCCTCAAAGATACGCCGCTCACGGAGAAATACCGTTTTCGACGCCGGGGCGATTTTGTCATCAAAACTGTCCACTATTTTCCAGCTGTTGTGACGGGCCATTTACGTCTACAAGAAGAAGAAATTAAAGATGCCAAGTGGGTGCTGCTCAAAGATGCGTCGAGTCATTTGACTTATCAAGAAGCGCGCTCGATGTGCTACGATCTCATCAAGAACTTAAATGCGTAAAATCGAAGTATTTGTTCGTCATTGCCATTTCTCGAGCGTCAGTCAGCACAAGAATCGTCTTCCTGGCTACTCGCGCGAAAAATGCCATGAAAACCTTCTTTCAACCGTCGACGATCGGGTAAACGTCACTTTTTTCCTCGATACGTTTCATCCAATGGAAAAGCCTCACTTTGTTTTAGAGCAGTCGAAATATCCCGTTGTTCAGATTAGGGGCGGCACAGAGACAAGTTCTTTTCTGCAACTCCTCGATTATGTAGCAGCCCAGAATTTTACTCCTGATACGATTGTCTATTTTCTTGAAGATGACTATTTGCATAAGACGGGATGGGTCGATATTCTTCTCGAAGGTTTTACGATTCCCCAGGCCTCGTATGTCACTCTTTTTGACCATCGCGATAAGTATTTTTTCCCTGAGTATGAAGGGCTCACTTCTCAACTTTTCCACACGACTTCGTGCCACTGGCGCACGACGCCTTCGACGACAAACAGCTACGCGATGCGCTTTGCCACACTTCTGAAAGATCTTGAAATCCACCGAGCCTATTCGGAAGGTCGAAAGATCACAGCTGATCATGAAAAGTTTTTGAAATTGGCTAAGAAAGGGGGACTCCTCATCTCGCCGATCCCAGGTTGGTCAACGCATGTGGAGAAGCAGTATTTGTCACCTTGCACCGACTGGGAATCTATGTTAAACTCGCATCTTTAAAGGGAGTCATCATGCTAAGAGCGATATCTTTACCCAAAATCCATGTGAATTCTTTTTTCCAAGTCCTGGGAGGCAGCCTGCTCATCGCCCTCTGCGCTCAAATTGCCATTCCTCTTCCGTTTACCCCCGTTCCTCTCGCGCTCGGATCTCTCGCTCCGCTCATTCTTGGCGCGGTTATGGATAAAAAATATGCCGTTTTAGCCGTGCTCTTATATCTTATAGAAGGAGCCATGGGCCTTCCTGTTTTTGCTCTAGGAGGTAGTGGACTCGCTCGTATTATGGGTCCCAGCGGCGGGTATTTAATGGGTTATATTCTTTCTGCCTACATCGTAGGCCGCTTTAAGTCTGTGACGGCTATGGTAGCAGGAAGCGCAGCTGTGCTCGCCGTTGGAGCCTTGCATCTCGCTTCTTTTGTGGGAATAAAAAACGCCCTTTTTATGGGCGTTTTACCGTTTTTAGCAGGAGATTTGATCCTTAAGCCGCTTGTCGCTTTTTCAGCGCTGAGAAAAAAATCTTACTAGTCTTTGTTGCGTTCTTTGGGGAAGGCAAGGGCTTCAATGGTTTTGCTTTAAATTTTTGATTGAGTTTGGACATGGCCATCGCCGTGACTTTATTTTCTTTTTTTAACTCAGGGCCTTTTACTGGCTGTGCGATGTGAGGGGCAAACGATTCAATTTTTTTAGACATACTAATTTCCTTTCCGCGTTTATTACCTTCCTTAAACCACCGTCCGATTTTTAACAAATAAAATCTTTGTAAATGCTGGCACTAAATGGGAATATCAGACATCCTTAGCAATTATGTGGCGTAGGGCAGGGGAGTGGATTCTTTATTGGGCAATTAAGGGGATGCTGAGCATCCGTTACCGCATCCGTGTGGTAGGGCTCGAAAATATCACGGCCCAAACGATGACCAAAAAAGGTGGCATCCTTTTTCTTCCTAACCATCCAGCAGAACTCGATCCTATCATCATCACGACGCTTCTGTGGCCCCGCTTTCGGCCCAGACCGCTCGTCGTCGAGCATTTTTTTTATCTGAAATGGGGAAAGTATTTGATGAAGCTCATCAGAGCTCTCCCGCTTCCCGATTTCAATGGTACGGTGAATAAATGGAAGCAACGTCAGATTGAAAAAGCTTTTCATACGGTGGCTGAGCGGCTCATTGAGAAGGATAATTTTCTCATTTACCCTTCCGGTAAGCTGAAAGTATCAGCCGCTGAAATCCTGGGCGGCGCTTCTTTTGTGGCCAATTTGGTCAAAGAATGTCCCGAAGCGAATATCGTGCTCTTGCGCACGACGGGGCTGTGGGGAAGCCGGTTTTCAAGAGCACTGACTGGCACCACTCCTGATTTTGCGGGGATGATCTGGGAAGGCATTAAAGTGGTCCTCAAAAATGGGATTTTTCTCACGCCTCGTCGGGAAGTTCTTGTAGAAGTCCAGCCCGCTCCCAATGATTTTCCAAGACAGGGCAGTCGTTTGGAGATCAACCAGTACCTCGAAAAGTGGTACAACGTCCGCGGCCCCGAACCGCTCAAGCTGGTTTCGGATCTCTTTTGGAAGCACAGTGTTCCCAAAGTCGTAGCTCCAGAGAAAGAAATTTTGCAGGAGAGTGTTTCGGTTCCTCCAGAAGTCGAGCAAGATGTCAAAGAAATGGTGGCGAAGCTGGCTCACAAAAATGCGAGCGAAATAGAGCGCAATATGCACCTGGCGCGCGATATCGGTCTGGATTCACTTGATGTGGCTCAAATTTATGTCTTTCTCGATGAACACTATCATGTCGAAGGATTAGTTCCCGGGCAGTTGCAAACGGTTGAAGATGTCCTGCGCTCAGCAGTCGGCAAAATGCAAAAATTGGAAAGACATGCCGCTGCGCAAGAGACGAAAGTCTTATGGCCTTCTGAAACTTCGCGGCCCACAGCTGTGCTGCCAGCAGGAGAGTCGTTGCAAGAGGTGTTCCTGCGCACATGCGATAAAATGGATGGAAATATCGCATGCGCCGATGCGCTGTCAGGCGTGCTCACTTACCGGCGCCTCAAGCTCGCCGCTCTTACGCTAGCACAGAAAATAGCTAAGCTCGAAGGGGACCGCGTCGGTGTCTTACTGCCGTCTTCTGTTGCGGGGTATGTTGTTATTTTTGCCATCCTTCTTGCGCGAAAGACTCCTGTCATGTTCAATTGGACAGTGGGGGTTCGCGCTCTCGACCACTGTTTAGAGCTGTCTGGGGTGAAGACGGTGCTCAGCTCCCGAAGATTTTTAAATGAGCTCAATAACGGGGATTTGGGCAAACTCGATGATCATCTACTTCTTCTGGAAGATGTCAAAGATGAGATTTCTTGGACGCAGAAAATCCGTGGTTTTTTAGGTCTCCTACAAGATAGCGAAGCGCTCCTGAAAAAACTGCGACTCAAAGGCATCGATCCGAGTAGTCCCGGAGTCATTCTATTTACGAGCGGTACGGAAACTCTTCCCAAAGGTGTGCCTCTTTCTCATTCGAATTTACTCAGTAATCAACGATCTGCTCTTGCTTCGGTGGATCTGCAGCCCCGCGACATTCTCTATGGAGTGCTTCCTCCGTTTCACTCGTTTGGATTTTCTGTAACGGGTATTTTGCCGCTCCTTGCAGGGCTGCGTGTCTACTATGCTCCTGATCCGACCGATAGCCATGGAATGGCACGTGATATCAGCTACTCTAAAGCTACTCTTCTTTGCAGCGCACCGACCTTTATTCGCAGTCTTTTTCATGTGGCCAAACCCCAGCAACTCTCGTCGCTTCGATATGTTGTTTGCGGCGCAGAAAAAACCCCTGAAGAGCTTTTTGAGTATGTGAATAATATGAAAACAGGATGCCAGCTCCTCGAGGGCTACGGCATCACCGAATGCGGTCCCATTGTCACGCTCTGCCGCCCCAATAAACCTCGTGTAGGAGTAGGGCCGCCGATCCCCGGAGTCGAGCTGCGCATTTTGGAGTCGGAAAATGGCGAGGGAGAGATCGCCATCTTAAGTCCCGGCGTTTTTGGAGGATATATTGGCAGCCAAAAAAATCCGTTCATAACCATCGAGGGAAAAACTTGGTACAAATCGGGAGATCGAGGAAGGTTAGAAAATGGAGCTCTGATCTTGTCGGGCCGTCTCAAGCGGTTTGTCAAGATCGGAGGTGAAATGATTAGTCTGGGCGGACTCGAAGAAGAGATTCTTCACCTTGCAGATAAGCATGCATGGGTTAAAACACCTCCCAAGGAAGGGCCGTCTCTCGCCGTCACGGTGCGTGAAAATAGCGACAAGCCAGAAATTATTTTGTTTACGACGTTTGATATCTCTAAAGAAGATGTGAATTTAGCTCTAAGAGATTGTGGATATGGGCGTATCGTAAAAATTGCCGAAACACGTAAAATAGACCAAATTCCCCTCACAGGAACAGGAAAAACCCATTACCGCGCGCTCGATGAAAGTATTTAATACAGAAAGCAGACTCAAAGAAGAATTTATCCCTTCCGAGGAAGGGCAAGTGCGCATGTATACGTGCGGTCCCACCGTTTACAATTTCGCTCACATCGGCAACTTTCGGACGTATGTTTTCGAGGATTTGCTCAGGCGTACGCTCAAATTTTTTGGATTGAAGATCACACAGGTGATGAACATCACCGACATCGACGATAAGACTATCAAAGGAGCGATCGAAAAAAACATCTCGCTCAAACAATTTACAGATCCCTACACAAAAGCTTTTTTCGAAGACTTGCAAACGCTCAGCATCGAACCGGTCGAGTTTAATCCACGCGCGACGGACTACATTCCTGACATGATCGTCTTGATTCAAAAGCTCCTCGAGGAGGGCATAGCTTACCGAGGAGATGACAAAAGCATCTATTACTCGATCGATAAATTTCCTTCGTATGGACGGCTATCGCATCTGCACCTCGGCGAGCTAAAGCGGGATAAGACGATCAACTGCGATGAATATGATAAAGAAAACATCAGCGATTTTGTCCTTTGGAAAGCCTATGACCCCCAGCGCGATGGAAACATCTTCTGGGAAAGCCCGCTCGGCCCTGGCCGGCCCGGCTGGCACATCGAATGCTCTGCGATGGCCATGAAACTCCTGGGTCCTACGATCGATATCCATGTCGGCGGTGTCGACAACATGTTTCCGCACCACGAAAATGAAATTGCCCAGTCAGAAGGGTGCACGCAGCAGCGTTTTGTTCGGTATTGGATGCATGCTGAGCATCTCTTGGTCGATCACAAGAAGATGTCGAAGAGTCTGGGGAACTTCTACACCCTCCGCGATCTTCTCTCGAAGGGATTTTCAGGAACAGAAGTGCGGTTTCTTCTTCTCTCAACCCACTACCGCACCCAGCTAAACTTTACCTTCCAAGGACTCGAAGCTGCGCGCCATTCTCTGGAGCGCTTTGCCGATTTCATTCATCGCTTGCGCGGTATCGATCAGCCCCACTCTTTTGGCCTGGTAGAGCCGCTTCTCAAAAAATGCTTCCACGATTTTTCGGAAGCTCTTGGCGACGATCTGAACATTTCTGTCGCGATGGCATCTCTTTTTGACTTGGTAAGAGAAATTAACAGCCTCTGCGATGCAGGAAAAATTAGCCGCGAAGAAGCAAGCAAGGTTCTATATTTTCTCGAGCAGTGCGACCGCGTGCTCGGCGTTTTACCGCTCAAGGCTAAGGCAGAAGAAATCTCTGCCGACCTAATCGAGCTTCTTCAGAAAAGAGAAGCGGCTCGGGCAGCAAAAAATTGGAAAGCAGCTGACGAGTGCCGCGATCTCCTTCTCAAACAAGGATACGTCATCGAGGATACTCCCTCGGGAGCACGCTTAAAGAGGAAAGCATGAACAAGAGAGCTACGACCAAAGACGAGCTGTATCTTCTCAAGCTCCACGAACTAGCTTTGCGAAAAGGTGATCCGACGACTCCGATCGATCGATACGAAGTCGGTAAGGCGATTGGTCAACATGACAAGAGCGTCGATAATATCGTCAATCTGCTAGCGCAGACCAATTTTATCAAGAAAGGGGACGGGAAGGAGATCTTTCTCACGCCTCATGGGCTTCGCAGTCTAGAATCATTCAAACAGTAACTGTTGATAAGATTGGGTGGTGATCGGAGAGCTTGTCAGCGTTGACTAATAGGGTCTTTAGCTGGATATTTTTATTGCTGAAGACATCGTCGAGTTTTTCGTCCAAGGGAATGTTCAAATCATTGTCAAACATCTGGCATTTGTATAAATCGGTCGCTGTTGCTTCCTTGAAATTCGTATCTCTTTTAAGTGTTCGAAGAGGGGAGCTAGCCCATTCTTTGCCGAGTTGATTAACATTGAAATCGCCAACATAAATAGTTGTCTTTTTCGTGGAGTCGATCATCTGCTGCACCTGCTTTTGTCTTATTTCAGCGCTTGCCTCAGGAGATCCCGCGCAGGTGTGCGTTGCAACAAACGATAGCTCTTTTCCATTTCCTTGGAAAACCCCCGAGACAAATCCCTTATAGTGCATTTTGAATTGTCCTGTCCCTTGCGTGCTGAAGGGAGTGAATGTAAAGTTGCCGATGGGAAATTTCGATGCGATGAAAAGGCCGCTGCTGAGACGGTAGGAAGAGCCGCCAATGAGGTAATAGATGTGTTTGTACTTTTCCTTGAACTTATCTCTTAGCTGAATGTCAAGTTCTGCGTCCAAAACTTCTTGTAAACAGACAACATCGGCATCCGTTTTGAGAACTTTATCTGTGATCCCATCGATCCTCTTAGACCATTCAACCATGCCGCCAAAGGGACGACTAAGACCGCCGGCCATCCCGCAGATATTCCAGGTGAGGATGGTGGCTGAACCATTAAAAGTTTTCTCCTTGGCTTGGCTTTGAGCATAAGAAAACGCCTTCTGTTGAAAAAGCTGTCCGATGAGACGAATATATAGACCATGAAATCCTAAAAGAAGGCCAACTCCTGCAACAGGAAACAATGCAGCCGCATAAAAAGCTCGCAGAGCATATTCTCGCGTTTTTGTCGCATAAAAATCGTAATTTCCCGGTTGATTCATAGGGCTGATGATGCGCAGGATCATGGAGGATCCCCAACACCCAGGTGTTGTAAGGAATGACGCTAGTCGCGAGAATTTGGGGGCCAGGTTATCCCGAAAAAACTCTGGCTTGGAAGGGATCCAGGGATCATCAGAAGAGGAAGTAACTGTTTCCATATTAACCATTATTACAAAATCTTTACATTCTAGCAATGAATTAATTATTTTATCTGTATAATAAAAATGTAAATTATATCTCTTAAAAATTGTTTAATGTTTGTAATAATGTGTTAGTTTTGTAGAGTTTTGCGCATATATGACTACAACTACATCTGTTTCTACGATTTCCCAAATGACCTTGGTTTCTCCACAGAGTGTACATCCCTTTGAGGGATTCCCCTCACTGATCCATGAACTAGGCCAGGAAAACGGAACTCCTTATTTACTATGCAATGAGGAGAGACAAGACGCCAGTTTGAACCAGCTTCTTCATAGCGTTAGGATCTCCGATCCTCAGGCTGTTCATTTAGGATTTTCTGTGTGGTTCAATCTCGACTTGATTGCCCAGACGAAACCTTCTCGCGCCATCATTTGTGACATCGATCCGTATGTCATCAAATTGTATGCAGCCTTTGGAGAAGCCTTTAAGAGATGCGATTCTGCACTCGATTTTGCTCTCGAGATGAATCGCTACATCATAGGCAAATCTTTCATGCATTATGATTTTAAACAAGAATTGGTGCGAAAGGGAAGCTGGCTTTCTTCTGATAAAACGTACGATCATGTCAGACAAATGTACCTCCAAGGAAGAATCAATTTTGGTTATCTCAACCTTGCCGATAGGGAAGGGAAATTTCAGGCCATTTCTCAGTGGCTGCGACAAAAAGGGCTCTACATTCAAACGCTGTATATTTCGAATATTTTTGTGTGGCTAAAAAAAACAAACCTACAGACTCTTTCTCAAGGATCCGCAAATATCCATGAGCTACTGGATCATCGTACGCAGACCATTCATGCATTTAGCCCTGAAGGAAATGAAAAGAATTCTCTGGTTCAAGAGGTAGTTGGTGGCCTTCTGGCCAATAACATTGCTAATACGATTTGGAACCTCAATTACAAACCAGAAGTTAAAGTGGCTTTTGACCGTAGGATGCCTCCACCCCGATTTAGACTTGATGAAGATGAGTAAGTGCTCTTGCATGTAATCAAAGTTTTTGTTAGTCTCACGGCCTATGACAGACCTGAGTACCAATTACTTACGATTATGTGATCAAGACAACTGTGCGCGTTTAACAACTAGTCCTATGGATCCTGCAGTATCTTCTACGCAGGATTCTGAGATGTATGCTACGGCAGGACTCGAGCTCATCGATTTATGGAAAGCGATTCCGACGGGGGAAGCCTACATCACAGAGCAAGGGATTTTAGGTCTCTCGGAGGAAGAACAGTCCGCACGATTTCAGCAGTGGATTGTTGAAAACTCCGATGTCAGAGATTTGGATACGGTCGTACTTCGTAATTGGACCCACAACACGCTTCCTAAAGAGCTACAATATTTTGTTCGTCTAAAAAAAATCGATTTTCATAGCGGAGTGCTTACAGAGATTCCTAGTTTGATTTTTTCATTAACTCATTTGCAAGCACTGATTATCTATAGTCCTCTAACAGCTGTATCTTCTCGGTTAAAGGAGTTATCTCATTTGAGGGAACTTTCCATTCAGGGAGGTTCTTTTTTGATGGTGCCGGAGGAAATTTGCGATCTGCCTTGTCTAGAGAAGCTCGATGTATCAAGTAATCAGCTAACAGCGCTCCCGAGTAATATAGGCTATCTCACACGTCTGAAGTGGCTGGATGCAACAAAGAATCATGTAGCTGATTTGCCGGCTTCTTTAGGAAATTGTCTATCGCTAGAGACGCTCCACCTGTCTTGGAATCAATTGCAGAAAATTCCAGACGAGATCTGGAAGCTCCCGAACCTGCGCTCACTATGGTGCGGAAATAATCAGTTGAATTTGCTGCCGCAGCTCCATGAGCCATCCCGTCTTCAGATTTGCCATCTGGATAAAAACCATCTGAACGCGATTCCGCATGCTTTTGTGCAGCAACTTCCGCACTTAAAGCAGCTGTATTTTCGTAATAATCCTCTGAATTCTGTGCCTGATGTCAGTCAGTGGAATGTTGAGGAGATCTGTTATTGATCACTCTTCAGGCCGCATGATCGGGAAATAGATCACATCGCGGATCGAAAGAGCTTTCGTAAACAGCATGACGAGACGATCGATGCCGATGCCAAACCCGCTGGTGGGCGGCATGCCTTGGCAAATCGCTTCGATGAATTCTTCATCGAGAGGATGGGCTTCTTCGTCGCCACCGAGGCGAGCAACGCCTTGTCTAACGAGTAGGGCTCGCTGAAGCTCAGGATCATTGAGTTCGGTGTAAGAATTGCAGATTTCGGTTCCCAAAATAAAGCTTTCAAATCGTTCGACGAGGCCTTCATCGCGCAGTTTTGGTTCCCTGTGTAGCTTGCAAAGAGGCGTGGTCTCGATGGGATGGTCGATGATGTGATGGGGCTGGATGAGATGTTTCTCGGCGAATTCTTCGAAGAGCATGGAAATGAGGAGTCCGCGGGGAGATTTTTTCACTTCTTTGGGATCGAGGGTTTTTTGCTCGAGGAGAATCGCGCGCATTTCTTCATCAGAGAGGATGTCGACGTCGATTTTTCCATAGAGTTTGATGGCATCTTTCATCGACAGGCGCTTCCACGGAGCTTTAAAATCGACGGTGCCTTGGTCAAAAGTGACCTGGGTTGTTCCTAAAATCTCGAGGGCGATTTTTTCGAAGAGATTTTCGATGAAGACCATCGAATCATTGTAATCCCAGTAGGCCGCATACCCTTCGAGCATGGTGAACTCGGGGTTGTGGGTACGATCGATCCCTTCATTGCGGAAAATCTTGCCGATTTCAAAGACGCGGTCCATACCGCCAATGATGAGTTTTTTCAGGGAAATTTCGAGCGCGATGCGTAAGTACATCGTTTGATGGAGCGCATTGATCTCAGTGGTGAAGGGGCGAGCTTCTGCTCCGCCATAAATGTTTTGGAGGATGGGGGTCTCGACTTCCATGAACGCAGATTCTTTGAAGTAGTCACGGATCAGGCGGACGATTTGGCTGCGAAGGCGGAAGGTTTCGACGACTTCGGGGTGGGTGATGAGATCGAGCCAACGTTTGCGGTACCGCATGCCTTTGTCGACAAGTCCACTATGTTTATCCGGAAGAGGAAGGAGCGATTTACAGAGGAGTGTCATCTTAGTGACAAAGAGAGTCAGCTCTCCTTTTTGGGTGCGGAATACATAGCCCTCGACGCCGATAATGTCGCCGAGATCAAGTTTTTTCTCGATGAACTTAATCGGAGTGAGTTCATCAGAGGCAGGGAGATCTTCGACCTTCGTGAGATCCCTATTGAACATGAGCTGAATGCGCCCTGTAGAGTCTTGAATGTGGGCAAAAGCATTTTTTCCCATGGAGCGGAATAAAATCAGTCTTCCGGCAAGTGCAGCGTGCTCGGTGCGGCCAGCTTCTGCGTCCTCAAAGTGACCGGTTTCTTTACCTTCGTATTTATGAAGAAGGCTATGGGCGGTTGTTGTGGGCGAAAATTTGGCGGGATAGGGATCGATTCCGAGATTTCTGATCTCGTGGAGCTTGGCTAAACGGTTACGGTACTCTTCGTGATGATGATATTCTGGTTCGGGAAATGACATAGAACGTCATTCTACAGAGATGTTAAAAAAAAGTCGAGAGAGGATCGACGTCGACGAGGAAAGAAATTTTTCCTTTAATCTCCTCAAGAAGTTTTGTGACAGGGGATGCAATGGGTCCTTTTACCAAAAAATGGAACCGGAATTGATCTTGGATTTTGGCATGGCCGCAAGGGGCGACGGGGAGAATTTCGTATTCTTTGGGCAGCTGCTGAGCGAGTAACTGGCGTATGTTTTCCGCCTCTTTTTTCACATCTTCGGCCACAGGTCCTTTGAAGGTGCATTTGACGAGATGGCTAAAAGGGGGATAACCAAACGATTGACGAACATTTATTTCTTCGCTGTAAAATTTTAGGTAGTCTTGGTTTGCTGCGGCCACAATGGTGGGGTTGTCCGGCATTTGGGATTGGATGATGACGAGGCCAGGCAGCGCTCCGCGCCCGGCTCTTCCTGAGACTTGTGTGAGAAGTTGGAATGTTTTTTCTGCCGCGCGAAAATCGGGGATTTGAAGGCTGCTATCGGCGTTTAAAATACCGACTAAAGTGACGGAAGGGAAGTGCAGGCCTTTCGCGATCATTTGCGTGCCGATTAAAACGTCGGCCTTTCCTGCGCGGAATTGTTTGAATAGAAGATCGTGGCTTCCTTTATGGCGCGTGGTGTCGGCATCGAGCCTCAGCGTTCTAACATCAGGGAAAATCGCGTGTAGGGCTCTCTCGACTTGCTCGGTCCCAGCTCCTTTAAATTTAAGTCCGTCGTTTACTTTGCACTCGGGACAAATAGCCGGAGGAGGAGAAAGCTCATAGTCGCATAAGTGACATGCGAGTCTATGTTGACCTTTATGGAACGTCATCGAGATCGCGCAGTGGGGACACTGCTGTACGAAACCGCAGTGCTGGCACGTAAAAGCTGTATGGAATCCTCTGCGATTCAGGAATAGAAGCGTCTGCTCACCTAAATGGATCCGTTTTTTAATTTCATCGAGAAGAATATCGGAGAAAAGAGATTTCCCTTTGGGGACGATTTGCACAGTAGGTAAGAGTGCATTATCCGGTCTTTGCTTCAAGGTGCTGAGAATATATTTTCCCGAAACTGCATTGGCATAACTTTCTATACTGGGCGTTGCGCTCCCAAGCACGACTGTCGCTTTGGCGATTTTTCCTCGCATGACGGCCACATCTCGCCCTTGAAAACACGGCGCATCATCTTCTTGCTTATATGATCCATCGTGCTCTTCATCGACGATGATGAGGCCTAAATCTTTAACCGGACTAAAAAGAGCGGAGCGCGGGCCTACAACCAAACGAATCTCTCCATTTTGGATCTTGTGCCAGCTGTCTCTTCGCTCGCCGTGACTTAAGCGATGGTGCAGGATGGCGATGCGTTCTTTAAATCGGGATCTCAATCTCTCAATCGTCTGAGCTGTAAGAGCAATCTCCGGCACAAGAAAAAGAGCGCTTTTTCCTTTTTTCAGACAGGCGTCGATGGTTTGTAGGTAGACCTCTGTTTTACCACTGCCCGTCACTCCAAAAAGAAGGTGCGTTGCGAACTTTTCCTCGTTCAGTGTACCCAAAATTTTACCCAGAGCTTCTTCTTGCTCGGGCAAAAGCTTTTTGGGAGACGTCGGAAAAAAGTCAAAATCAAGAAGAATCGACCGGTCGATCTCTATGTCTGAGAGAGAAAGAACGTTATCTTTGGCCAGTGTTGACACAGGGCTGCGCGAGACTTCTGCTTGGTTCAGAAGATCCGTGAGGAGGATGCCTTGGGGATTTTTGAGCAGTATGTCGAGGACCTTGCTCTGCGCCGATCCCCGTTTTTTTTCTGCGAGCTCCGCCATTTGTGGCCGCGATAAGAGTGGCTTTACGAACAGCTGTTTTTTCTCTTCCATGCTACCTCGAATGGGCGCTGGTAAAAAGAGCTGGAGGACTTTTCGATGAGGAGCGCAGTAGTAGCGAGACATCCACTGAGCGAGCTCGCCCAGTTCGTCAGAGATAAGCGATTTAGAAGAGAGGAGCTCCTGGATGAGCGCTACTTTAGCGACCTCAGGTTTGATCTTTAACTTGACAACGGTTGCTAGCCGGAAGGTTTTACGCACCGGTACTTTCACGCGCATCCCAGGGACCACTTTTCCTAGAAAAGATTCAGGGATCTCGTAATCAAGAAGACGATTTAAAGCGTCGTCTAAGGCGACAGATGCGAAACGATAGTTTTCCATAAATCGCGCTTTAACGAAGGTGTTTGTAGATATTCCCGGATGGGCCGAAGCAAAATAGCCGCTGCTGCAGAAAAAGAAGATTCCCGTGTCGTGGGATTTTCACGAAAGTGTCTCGCCAGGAGCTTTCCTTTCCAAGCCGTGAGCGGAGGAGCAAGGACTAGTTTGAGCGGCGTCTTTTCAAAAAAGAGGTCCCATTTTTTTTCGGCTTCCATCTTGAACCCATCGATGACCTGTGCAGGAGCTAGAAGTGAGGTGATCGCAGCCGCGACATTTTGTAAAAACTCCAAATCTCTTCCCACGGCTCCAAAGGAAAGTATGGCCACATGAACATCTTGGAGATGGTCTTGCCAAAGAGAGCCAACTTTTTTGGCGACACTATCATCTGGAATGGTCTCTTTCTGTGCCAACTGAGGTGCAGCTTTGGAGGCGATGGAGCGAAGATTGTCGATGTAGGATGCTTTTTGAGCAGGTTTGAGGGGTTTTGCGGGGGTAGGTTCTGGTTCCTGATGTTTGACAGGTTTTGGGGCAGGCTTTTGGAAAAATGCAAAGTCTTCAGGACTTGCAAAAAAGGTGTCCTTGTCGGTGTATTTTTCCTGCAGATGAGAGGCTAAATCGCGTATTGATGACATAACGTGAACTTCCTCTCAGCATAGCGGTCTTTGACGATTTTCCAAAGGGCTTTCGATCCCCCACTGGGGCTGGTGAGCGAAAGAAGCTCCGCAATCTCAGGAAATTTTTTGCGTTGCAAGAGAAAGTAGAGAAGATTTTCATCACCGATGCAGGTTCTCACAAAGGGCTCCAGCAAAAGAACGAGACGTCTTCTCGACAGATGGAGGCTATTCATGAACTGCTGTGATTCTGCTTTTAGCTCAGGAAATGCGAGTGTGAGAAGCTCAGCATGTTCACAAACTTTATAGCGAGGGGAGGGAGCGATAGAAAAATCATAAGGCAGAAAAACCTCATGCATTTTTTTATGCCCGTTTTTCAGTTTGAGGAGGTCCTCTAAAATAAATTGCAGCAGAAGGATAGGATTGCGTCCTTTGGCGATGTTATGGGGGGAGAAAGGCGAGTAGAGATATAGTCGGTGTCCCATGTCATCGCAGAATGGCAAATTGAATTTTAATTGTCGAGTGGATAAACTATATGCCGTGGCATTTTCCGTAAAGAAATCGACACGCTATGAAAATTAAGCATTACATTCTCATGGTGCTATGCGGCCTCTGCTGGGGCCCGTCGTACATGTTCATCAAAATCGCTGTGGAGACGATTCCTCCGCTGACGCTCGTACTTCTCCGTGTGGGAATTTCAACTATTATTCTTTACGGGATCTGTCGTTTGCAAAACATGCAGATCAGCAAATATCGTCAGCATTGGAAACACTTTGTAGTGCTGGGAATTACCCTCAATGCTCTGCCGTTTTGTCTGATTAGCTTTGCTGAGCTCTACATTTCTAGTTCACTCGGCGGTATTTTGAATGGCCTGACCCTCATCTTCACGGCGATTTTTGCCCACTATTTTGGCACGCACGAGCGGCTGAACCGCAAGAAAATTTTAGGTATTTTTTCCGGTTTGATCGGCCTTGTTTTGATCTATTTGCCTTTTTTATTTGACCAAGTAAAAACCAATGAATTGGGTATCCTTCTCATGGTACTGGCAATGGTGAGTTATGCAACAGGAACTGTCTACGCCAGGGCGCATCTGACAAAAATGCCAGGCCTTGTAGCGCTCACTTCCCAGCTCATCGTATCTACGCTCTGCGTTTTGCCTTTGTCTCTCTTCATAGACCACCCGTTTAGCCTTCCCTTTCCTCCTCTGCAAGCGTGGGTAGGGGCCCTTGGACTGGCTCTGATCGGCACCGTCATAGGATTTTACATTTTCTACAAGACCATTCAGGTGGCAGGTGCAACGCTGGCTGCTTTTGCGACCCTTCTCATCCCCATCGTCTCCATGCTGCTCGGAGTGATTATTCTGCATGAGCAGCTCACCTGGAACCTCTATGTCGGAACGGCGCTTATCATTGCCGGCGCCTGGGCCGTGAATCAGGCCATTAAGAAAGATAAGGAGCAAATCGCATGACAAACCTCAAAGAGTCTGCCCAGCAGATACAAGGTATTTTGACCCAGCATGGACTCAGCAATAAAGTCGTCGAATTTAAAGAACTAACACGCACTGCACAAGAAGCTGCGGATGCGATCGGATGCCAGGTTGGTCAAATCGCCAAGAGTTTGATTTTTAAGGGAAAGAAAAGCGGCAAACCAGTCTGCATTATCGCAAGCGGAACCAACCGCGTGGATGAGAAAAAAGTGGGGCAGCTGATAGGGGAAGAGATAGAAAGGGCCGATGCCGATTTTGTGCGTCAGCATACCGGATTTGCAATCGGAGGAATACCGCCGATAGGGTTTCATTTGGAGATTGCGCCGCTCGTCGATGAAGATTTACTGCAATACCAAGAATTATGGGCCGCTGCAGGAACGCCACATGCCGTCTTTTGTATCGCTCCTGCAGATCTACTGCGGATTACTGGCGGAAAAGTGGCCAACATCAGAAAGCTTTGAGATCAAAAAGCTCTTGAGCTTCTCATTCATGTTGGGATCGAGACAGTTGTTGACGATGACAGCAAAGGCCACATCGCCCGCGTATCCCACGTATCCTCTCACATAGCCCATCGAGCCACTTTTGACACGGATATTGTCCTTAAGAGAAACGAGAGATTCGTTAAAGAGGGGAAAAAATTCGGATTGTTTTAATTTCGATAAGATAGCCACAAATTGCTTGGCCGTTGCGAGATTTTTTCGCGAGTTTCCTGACCCATCTGCCATTTTAAATCCGTTTAAGTCGACACCTTGATAGTGCCAAAATTCGGTGATGGCTTTAGTACCGGCCTGTGTCGAACCTTGCTTGTAGACGACTTCTCCGATTTTTTTCGTCAGATGCTCGGCATAGAGATTGATGCTCTTTTGGTTGGTTTGGTGGATAATTTCACGAATAGGTGGGGATAGCGTGACAACGATCGTTGTTTTTTTCTTCTGTTCAGGGATGGGCTGGTGCTGCAGGGTTATTTTGCGCTCCACCGAATCGCTTAAGAGTCTTGCACAAAACGCTCCAGGATCAGGGATAGCGCCTTTGATAGCAAATTCTTGTACGCCAGCGGGAATGGTCCCTCGGACATGTTGAACATGGGAAAATTCTGATCCATAGATGCAGGCTTGGTCACCGGATCCGACAGCTCCCGTGGCCACTTCATTTTGAAAAAGGAGTGTGGGGATCGGAGGATCGGTTCGGACAATGGCGGCTGCTTCTCCGACGTGGGCAGCTGGTTTAAAGACGAGAGAATAAGCATTTTCATGAAACGTTAGCGCCGAGGCTCCCGCTCCATAGTAATTGCCGAGATCTTCCCACATCCAGCTAGCTGGGGCCATCGCTTTTTCCCACTTGGATGCGTCGGCAAAGACATTTCCTTCGATGGTATGGATGCCGAGATTTTGCACAGCCGATACCCAAGAAGCAATTTGTTGATCCCATGGTAGAGAAGAGGGGATGCGATTCGAGCCAAGACAAGGATCGCCTCCACCGCGGATGTAGATATTGCCGTGGAGCACTCCGTTTTCGATAACGCCGTCATATTCGAGATCGGTTTCAAAATGGGATTCGGGGCCGAGCAAATAATAAGCCGCGCCTGTCGTGACAACTTTCATGCAGGAAGCGGGCGTTAGACTTTTTTCACTATTTTCGTCGAAAACGACTTCACCGGTGACTGTGTTAACGGCATAGGCGCTTACCGATGCATGATCCCAGGAGCGATCCTCTGCGCCGAGGATGAGTGTGGAAGCAAGAAGTAATGTGAACATGTATTCACTTTAAAGTGGTTTGTGATAAAGGAAAAGAAAAAGGAGCTACATATGCTGATGTGGGCGGCTATTTTTTTGATCATCGCATTGATTGCGGGGGCGTTTGGAATGTATGGTGTCGCCAGCGTGGCTACACAGATTGCGAAAATTCTCTTTTTTATCTTCTTGGTGCTGTTTATTGTTTCTTTGGTTTTTCACTACTTTCCAGCCACGCAATAGACGAGTGTCTTAGTGGTTTTTTTCGAATAGACTTGTCACGTAATCTTCCGCGTCAAACTCCATCAGATCGCTGGCGCCTTCTCCCACGCCTACCCACCGTACGGGGATGCCCAGTTCTTCATAGATCGAAAGGACGATGCCGCCTTTGGCAGAGCCGTCGAGCTTGGCGAGCAGTATGCCCGTCAGCGGTGTGAACTGGTGGAACGTGCGTGCTTGGTCGAGAGCGTTTTGTCCGATTGTGGCGTCGAGAACGAGGATGGTTTCATGGGGGCTAGCGGGAACAACTTTGTCACAGGTGCGGCGGATTTTTTCGAGCTCATGCATGAGGTCGGTTTTGTTTTGAAGACGCCCCGCTGTGTCGATGAGGACGACATCGACTTGACGTGCTTTCGCCGCTGTTAGCGCATCGAAAGCAACCGCTGAGGGATCGCTGCCTGGCTTTCCTTTCACAATGGGAATCGAGAGGCGATCGGCCCATGTTTGGAGTTGATCGATCGCTGCTGCACGGAAGGTGTCGGCTGCTGCGAGAAGTACGGATTTTCCTTGGGAATGCAGAAGATTCGCGAGTTTGGCAATCGAAGTCGTTTTGCCGCTGCCGTTGACACCGACGATGAGATAGACTTGTGGTGATCCTGTTTTGGGCTCTACTTGGGGAGCTTTCAGAAGAATGAGGCGGGCATAGCTGCGCATCGCATCCAGGAGGCTCTCAGTGGGAGCTCCGGGATGGGTTTTGAGAAAAGATCGGAGGTGCTTAGTAAATCCCTGGACGCACTTTGTTCCTAGATCGGCTTCATAGAGGATTTGCTCGAGCTCTTCAAAGCTTTCGTCATTCCAGGGCTTGCTGAAAAGAGAGCGGAGACGTCCTCCGAGGAAGGAAGTCGTTTTGGAAAGAGCTTTTTTGATCTTTTTAAAAAATCCTAACACCATAATTCCATAGTATCAGATAAGAGGGGAAAACAGCATATGAATTTACACGAGTTCCAAGCCAAAAAAATTCTTGAAGGGTATGGAGTCCCGATTCCTCCTTTTGAGGTGGTGACAAAACACACGGAAGCAGAAAGGGTGGTACGGGATTTACATCTGACGCAGGCGGTGATCAAAATCCAAGTGCACGCGGGCGGAAGGGGAAAAGCAGGCGGTGTCAAGTTTGCAAAGACGCCGGCAGAAATTCCGACGCTGGTGAGTCAACTTCTCGGTATGAAAATGGTCAATAATCAGACGGGGCCCGAAGGGGTCATCGCGCATAAGGTGCTCATTTCGCAGCCGGTCGATATCGTCAAAGAATATTACCTAGGAGCGATCATCGATCGGGGGGAGGCTCAGCCGATTCTCATCGCTTCACCCGAAGGTGGCATGGAGATCGAAGAGATCGCGGCAAAATCTCCGGATAAAATTTTGCGTGTTCCGATCGAGCTGGATGGAACCGTGCGGCCGTATCATCTGCTCTATTTGGCCAAATTTATGGGATGGAAGCACCCGGAAGAGGGCATCAAAATCGCGCAGGCAGTGGCAAGGTGCTTCATCGAAAAAGATGCGGCCCTCCTCGAAATCAATCCCCTCATAGAAGATAAAGAACATCATCTCTGGGCACTCGATGCAAAGCTTTCGATCGATGACAATGCAATTTATCGTCAGCCCGAGATCGCTGTGATGTACGATCCGACGCAAGTTCCGAAAAATGAAGTCGAAGCCAAGAAACACGATCTCTCCTACATTGCGCTGGATGGCAACATCGGCTGCATGGTCAACGGGGCGGGCCTCGCGATGGCGACGATGGATCTGATCCAAACATGCGGCGGAAAGCCGGCGAACTTTCTCGATGTCGGCGGGAGTGCGACAGCGGAAAAGATTACAGCGGGATATAAAATTCTTGTCTCGGATCCGCATGTGAAAGCGATCCTCGTCAATATTTTCGGGGGCATCATGAACTGCGCGACGATCGCGGAAGGGATACTTGCGGCAGCGGGGGAGTTGAAGGTGCCGCTCGTCGTGCGGATGGAAGGGACAAATGTCGAGCAGGGGCGAAAGATGCTCGAAAAATCGGGACTAAAAATTGAATCGGCTGAGAGCTTAGAAGATGCTGCACAAAAGGTTGTGAAAATACTACATGGCCATACTCGTAAATAAAAAAACACGTGTGATTACGCAGGGGATTTCCGGCAAAGCGGGCAAATTCCATACGGAGCAGTGTCTGCTCTATGGTTCAAAATTTGTCGGAGGCGTAACTCCAGGCAAGGGTGGTCAAGAGGTATTAAATCTGCCTGTTTTTGACACGGTCATCGAGGCTAAAAAAACAGTTCATCCCGACGCGACGGTGATCTATGTGCCCGCTCCTTATGCCGCTAATGCAATATTGGAGGCCGAAGATGCGGGCATTCCGCTCATCATCTGCATCACGGAAGGTATTCCGGTGCGGGATATGGTCGAAGTGGCGCGCGTGATGCGGCAGTCGAAAAAAAGCCGTCTCATCGGCCCGAATTGTCCTGGCATTATCACGCCGGATGAATGTAAGATTGGCATTATGCCCGGATACATTCATAAAAAAGGAAAAGTCGGCATTGTTTCACGTTCGGGAACGCTGACGTATGAGGCTGTTTGGCAAACGACGCTGCTGGGCCTGGGTCAATCGACATGTGTTGGTATTGGCGGTGATCCTCTGGGCGGTACAAATTTTGTCGATGTCCTGCGTCTTTTTCATGAAGATCCCGCAACGGAAGGGATTCTCATGATTGGAGAAATCGGCGGCAGCGCTGAAGAAGAAGCAGCCGACTGGATCCGTCATCATTTGAAAAAACCTGTCGCGGCTTTCATCGCGGGCATGACAGCGCCACCCGGTCGCCGCATGGGTCATGCGGGGGCGATCATCACCGGCGGCAAAGGAACCGCAAAAGATAAAATTGCCGCTTTGAAAAGCGCAGGTGTGCACATCGCCGAGAGTCCCGCTGTCATGGGCAAAACGATACAGCAGGCTCTAAAATGAAAATCCCCATCAAGATCTATCCAGCATTTTGGATCTTTTCGGCGCTCATTGGACTGCTGCTAGCCAATTTTGATTTCCTGCAAATGTTCATTTGGGTGGGTATTATCTTCATCTCGGTGCTGTTCCATGAATTTGGACATGCGCTCACTGCTCTGGCTTTCGGACAAAAGCCGCAGATTGGCCTCGTCGCCATGGGCGGCGTCACGTCCTATGATGGTCCGCCGCTGAGGTTTTGGAAACAATTTCTCATCACCCTCAATGGACCTGTCTTTGGCGGTATTCTCGCGGGCGGATTTTATCTTCTTTCCATCTATGTGACCGGCAAGGTGCAGCCGCTTCTCCACCAAATTTTTCTCGTCAATGTCATTTGGACTGTGGTCAATGTCCTTCCAATTCTTCCGCTCGATGGCGGGCAACTTCTGCGCATCATTTTAGAAGGCATTTTCCATGTCAAAGGCGTGCGCTACGCGATGCTCACGAGCAGCATTTTGGCTGCCCTGTTGAGCCTTTTTTTCTTCGTCACGCAAAACATTTTCGCGGGGGCCATTTTTTTTCTCTTTGCTTTTGAGAATTTCACTGGTTTTCGTCGCACGAAGCATCTCACTCAGGCGGATCGGAGTGATGAACTACGAAAGGCTTTAGAAAACGCCGATATACAGCTTCAAACGGGACACAAGGAAGAGGCGCGTCTGGCCTTTGAACAGGTAAGAAAAGACGCTAAAGAAGGCCTCATCTTCGTCATGGCTTCGCAGTACCTCGCGATGCTCGATGTCGATAGCGGCCATAAAAAAGAAGCCTATGAAATCCTCCTTCCGATTAAGGAAGACCTCGATCCGCAAGGTCTCGCGCTGCTCCACGCGCTGGCCTTTGAGGAAAAAAATTATTCGCTTGTGATGGAACTAGGGCCTTCGGTGTTTCAGATGGTTCAGCAGCCCGATGTTGCGCTCAGGATTGCTTATGCAGCGGGGGCTTTGAATCAGGCCGAAGCGGCCGTGGGCTGGCTGGAGACGGCGATGCAAGGAGGACTAGAGAATGTTGCGGAAATTACAAAAGAGACAATTTTCGATACTGTGAGAAGCGATCCTAGTTTTCAACAATTCTTAAGCCGCTTGTAGGCTGTCTTTCTTCACAATATAGCCTTGCTTGAGCTCAGCCGAGTAGACAACCCAAAGACCCAGTGACACGATCCCTGTGGAGAGGAAAATCACCCAAGAGAAAGGCTCTCCTAAAAAGAGCCAGCCGTTGATGGATGCAAAAATCGGGCTTAAAAGGCCGATGAATGAAAGGAATGTTGCGGTGAACTTCTTTAGCATCATGCCGTAGAGATTGTAGCAGAGGATATTGAAAACGAGGGTCATGATGAGGGTCCAGCCTAGGAACGGTGTCAAATATCCACTTGTCACTGGAATAGGTGACCACGATTCAGCAAAGAAAGAGTGCACGAGAGCAAAGATACCGCCGATGAGCATGCTGGTTCCGTTGGCCATGGAAGGGGAAATCATCTGGTCGCGCACGACGATGCGCAGGAGCACCCATCCGTAGACGGAGCAAAGGGCGGCGCCCATGATAGCCAGGGCCGGCCAGGAGATAAACCCGACGGCGCTGAGGAGTTCTTCGGAGCCCGTTTGAAGGGTAAGAACGGGGATAATGCCGATAAAACCGAGGAGCAGTCCTAGCCATTTTTTGGGGTTCATCTTTTCGCCAAAGTGGAGATAGGAGAAAAAGGCGGCAAAGAAAGGGGAGAGACTATAGATAAAGCACGTCTTGGCCGCGCTCATATATTGGACGGCCCAAAACTCTAAAATATTTGTTGCATAGATGCTAAAGAAAGCTAGAAGGACAAGTGAGAGGAATTGCCGTCCTTGGAGTTTGAACGCAGATCGTTTAGCCACAGCGAGATACGTCAAAAGAATGACGGCCGCCAGGAGCATCCGAAAACCGGTCAAAAAGATCGGAGAACTATACGCTAAAACAATTTTTGCGATCGAGAACACGCTCGACCAGACTGCGTACATTCCAATAGCAATGGCAATTGACATGGGTAAGATGATAACAAGAAATTAGATCTTACGTCAATGTTATTAAAAATTTTAATCGATACGAATCGAGTAAAACCGTGTCATCGTCCCTTGGCGGACCAAAAGGAGGATGCGCTTATTTTTGGATGATTCAGCCAGAGCCCCATTAAAGTCACCGGTATTAGCGACTTTTTTGTGGTTGACGGCGACGATGAGGAAACCGGGACGCAGGCCTGCCATAGCAGCGGGAGAACCAGGTTTGACTTTGACGATGACGACGCCTTCTTCACCCTTATTGTAGCCGAGTTGTTTCGACATATCGGGGGTGAGGTTGTCGACATCGATGCCCAGCTTGGCGCTCACGGCGGGTGCGGAGGCGCTTTCAGCAGAGGCGGCGAGTGTGACGGAGATATTGAGGTTTTGTCCTTTGCGATAGACTTTGAGGTTTATTTGGGTTCCAGGATTCATGAGGGCGATGTCATTGCGGAACGTTTGCAGAGATTTGATAACCTTACCGTTGTATTCGAGAATAATGTCGCCTTGTTTGAGGCCGGCTTTATCAGCAGGGGAATCGGGCACGATATCGGAGATGAGAGCTCCTTCGGCTTTTTCAAGGTTGAAACCGGCCGCGATGTCTTTATCGACGGGTTGCAGAGAAACACCCAGGAATGCGCGCGTGACGGCGCCTTTATCGATGAGTTGTCCCATGACTTGTTTCGCGAGATTGCTGGGTATTGCAAAACCGATACCCATGTAGCCACCAGAGCGAGAGACGATGGCGGTGTTGATGCCGATGACTTCGCTGTTTAGGTTGAGGAGAGGTCCGCCGGAGTTACCGGGATTGATGGCGGCATCCGTTTGGATAAAATCTTCAAGATCAGAAATTTTCAGTCCTTGGCGTCCTTTTGCACTGATAACGCCGGTGGTGAGCGAAGCTTGTAGTTGGAAGGGACTGCCGATGGCAGCGACGGGTTCACCGACTTTTATTTTGTCGGAGTCTCCAAACGTGAGAAAGGGAAAATCTTTTCCTTCGACTTTGATCACTGCAACGTCAGTTTGAGGATCGTTGCCGATCATGGTCGCTTCGAGAACTTGTCCATCATTTAATGTGACTTCGATTTTATCAGCTCCGCGTACGACGTGGGCGTTGGTCATAATGTAGCCGTCTGCAGAGACAAAAAATCCCGAGCCTTGGCCGACTTGTGGTTGTGGCTGTTGAGGGCGTCCTCCGGGAAAACCGAAAAATTTATTAAAAAAGTCGTCGGGGCTTCCGGGCTGGCCACCTTGAGGGCCGAAGGGATTTTGGTTGTTGAACATATCATCGCTATCCGCCGACATCTCGACGCGAATAAAAACAACAGCGGGAATGGCTTTTTCTCCAACAGGTACAAATGATACGGGCGCAGCGTCACAGGTAGCTGCGGCAAGAGGGGAAAAAAGGAGAGAGGAAGCGATGAGTATTTTATGTAGCATAAGACGTAAAGATACCACGATTCGATTTTTTGTGCTACGCTGGGAATATGAGGTTTCTATTTTTTCTTCTCCTTTTGTGTGCAAGCTGCAGCCCCGAGTCATCGGATGACTTTCGTCATGAGGGCGAAGCGATTGCAAGAGCACTAGTCGATGAATTGCAAGAAGTCGAAAACCGGCAAGATCTATTAAAAGCATCACCTAAATTGAAGAAACTCTTCGAGCAGCTCGTTGATCTGATGATCGCTGCAAGAAATGCACAGATGGAGCCGCAATTAGATTCTACGGAAATGAGCCAAGTGCTCCAAGCAGAACTCAAAAGAATCTACCGCATGGAAGGCGGTCGTGAAGTCATCGAAAAGGCGCAAAAAGAGGCGTTACTGCGTCTCGATGCTTTTGAGCGTTCCCTTAAATAGTTTACCAAATTGCTCTTGCTGAGCAGTGATAACATCATGATCTGTGAGCTCATCGATGTGGATGGGCACAGCTGTGATGTATCCTTTTTGAAGAAGCGCAACATCGCTTTCTTCGTGCTCGGCGTGGTCAGACCAGCGGCCAGCGAGCCAAAAATAGGGGCTGCCTTCCGGGTGGATGCGTTGATCGGGTTGATCGATCCAGTAGCTTTGTCCTTGGCGGGCGAGTTTCATTCCTTTGATGTCAGAAGTATCAAACGGGAAGTTCACGTTCAGGATGGTACCTGTGGGAAGGGGATTTTCGATCACATGTTGAACGATCGGGTAGATGTGATGAGCGATTGCTCCGAAATTAGGGTGGTTAGCATCTTCGAGAGAAAACGCAATACCAGGGACGCGTCTTAATGCTCCTTCGATAGCGCCGCCGACTGTTCCACTATAGAGAACGGTGCGTCCAGAATTGGATCCGCGATTAATGCCGGAAACGATGAGATCGGGTTTATGGGGGAGAACGACGCCGAGAGCGAGTTTGACGCAGTCGGCAGGGGTTCCGTTGACTTTCCAAGCAGGGGTTCCGCGTTCCCACTCCACAGCCTCAATTTGAAGAGGAGCTCTCAGAGTAATAGCCAAACCTCTTCCGGATTGGTCTTCACCGGGGGCAATGATGGTTACATCAGCATGATCGACAAGGGCTTGCCAAAGCATCTTGATGCCGGGGGCGTGAATGCCGTCGTCGTTGGTAATTAAAATTTTTGGTTTTTGCTTCATAATTCTTCATTGTACCTGATTCGACGATTTATTTCTCGTCAGTCGAGAAACAATAAGAATGGCAAGCCAGCTTCCAGCAAAGGCAGGGATCATGGGGAGGAGGACTTTGTCCCAAGGCCAGATGGCAGCGATGAGAGCGCCGGAGATGATGCCGGCCCAGGCTCCATACCTGTTGATGCGGTTAGAATAAAGAGACAAAATAATGAGGGGACCGAAGGAGGAGCCAATGCCCGACCAGGCATAGTTGACCAGGCCGTAGATCGTGCTAGTTTTGTTCATCGCAATCATGAGCGCCACAAACGCTGCTACGATGACGCTGAACCGAGAGACTAATAGAAGTTCGCGGGAAGAGGCAGTGCTCCGAAAGATGCGCTTGTACAGATCTTCCGTGAGGCTGGAGCAGAGGACGAGTATTTGCGAGCTCATCGCGTTGATCGTCGCTGCTACGATGGCGCAGAGAACAAAGCCGACGACGAAAGGATGGAAGGTTTGTTTCACGGAGTCGATGAAGACATGTTCAGGATTATCCAGCGTGCCATGGAAGTAAGCGACGCCGACGGCTCCCGCGATCGTCGCAGCTCCGAGGGACAAAACCATCCATGTCATGCCGACCCATTTCGACTTGTGGATTTCTGAGACATTTTGGATCCCCATGAATTTGGTCACAATGTGCGGTAGGCCAAAATATCCAAGCCCCCAACCGAGGGCCGTTGAGAGGACGTAAAGCCATGATTGCGGAGTGTCTGGGAAAATAGAGAGGGGGAGATTTTGCACTTGCATCGAGCTTGTGACGACTTCCCATCCTCCGACGAATTTCACGAGAAAGAGAGGAATCACGATGATCACGCCGAGTAAAAAGAGGCCCTGGAATAGATCGATCCACGCCAGCGTTCGATATCCTCCCGCAAAAAGATAGGGAACGACGATCGAGATCCCGATGGTGATCCCTACTTGATACGGGATGTTAAAGAGAAGCTCGAGAAGTTCGCCCATGCCTTTAAGGCCGGCGCTGATGTAAATCGTATAAAAGAAGATGAGCACGAGCGCGGAAAAGACGCGGATAAGCCCCGTCCGATCGGCTAGGCGGTTTTCAAAGAAGGAAGAAAACGTCATGCTGTTGTATTGCTCGGTGGCGATGCGGATTTTCGGAGCAATGAATTGCCAGTTGAGATACATCCCTGCGATCAGTCCAATCGCCGTCCAGCTTCCGATGAACCCATGCATATAAATCGAAGCTGGGTAGGCGAGAAAAAGCCAGCTGCTCATGTCGCTGGCATGAGCCGCAAGAGCCGTGAGCCAGTAGTTCAAAGACCTATTGCCAATGATGAAATCAGTCGCTGTATTTAATTTGCGATACGTAATGAGTCCGATGAAAAGTAGAAGAGTAAAATAGATCCCTACAGCGAGAAATTCATAGGCATAAGACATGTGTCTTAAGGTATCACTAGAGGAATTTAATTTCCAAATCTAATCCCATCAAAATAGATTTATCCATGGGTGTTTTCATTTGGAAGGTGCTAGAGAGGATCTTAATGCTTTCGCATTCTAACCCCGCACACATCAGGTACAATCGGAACTCATCTTTGTAATCTTCTTGTTTGCGGCTGAAGTTTTTGTCTGTGATCATTCGATTAGGAAAATTCACTTCCAGAAGAAGTGTTTTGTGGTTAAAAACCTGGCGAGGGAGAATCCCTTCTCTCACGGCTTTAACGAGCTCTTCTAAATCGTTTTCTTGGCAATTGTCATGTCCTACTCTGATATCGATTTGGGGAAGATGTAACTTTGGTTGTATTTTTGCTACAAATGACATATTTATCTCAGAGTGCATTTATCCGACCCATAAGTTAGGGCGGCCTGGAACAGATTTTGTCTGACGTTAGGGTAGACCTCTTCTAACTGTTTAATCAAACTTTTCGTCTGGCTTCTTAAGGAATTTTGTCCCACAGGGCATTGGCAGACGATGCGCGCAAATCCATACATCGTTGCAAACTCGCGGATTTCGTTTTCCGTGACGAAAAGAAGAGGGCGGACAATGGTGACGCCATAGTCATGCATCGGAACTTTCGGAACATTGGCACAAAATTCGGCTTTGTGGAGGAGATTCATTAGCAGGGTCTCCACGGAGTCATCGCGGTGGTGTCCAAAGGCGATCGTAGTGATGCCCCGCTCTTTAGCTGCTTCAAATAGGAGGCGTCTTCTTTCCCTCGAACAGCTATAGCACTCGAGTTTTTCTCTCTTTTGAGTCGATTCTTGCACGACCAGGGGAACCTCTAGCGCTGCGCAGATTTTCTGGAGATACCCTTCCGTGATGGCGGGCCCGCAAGAAAATTCTCCTTTCACATGGACAGCCGTGATGTCTAGCGCAGGAATTCCCCTTCCTGAAATAGCCTTGAGTAGATAAAGCAGCGTTAAACTGTCTTTTCCTCCACTTAAGGCTACAGCGATCTTGGGCTCTGAGATCAAATCAAACTCAAATAGAGCCTTCCGAACTTTGCTTTCGATTTTTTTTCCTAGAGTGGTCCACGGAGGCTGAGCGATGGGTAGCATGCAAAAATTCTATCGCAAATTTCGATTTCATCCTATAATGAATCGCTCATGAGTAAAGAAATTGGTAGAAACGACCCTTGCCCCTGCGGTTCCGGCAAGAAATTCAAAAAATGTTGTGAATTAAAATCCTCCCGCCACACCATCGGGAAGGCAGAAGTTCTTTCAGGTACCGATCGCATGGCTTCTCTCTTTCATAGAACGGTTCTCCCTCCCTCAACTCCGAAGCCTTCCGAGGAGACTCCGCCCGATGAAAAGCACCTCAACATCTAACTTGAGAAATAACTCTATCTTTGTTATGAAGGAGAGCCTTCTGCTGGTGTAGCTCAATGGTAGAGCATCCGCCTTGTAAGCGGACGGTTGAGGGTTCAATTCCTTTCGCCAGCATCATTTCTGGGGGTGTCGCATAGTGGCAATTGCAGGGGACTGTAAATCCCCCGCCTTCGGGCTTCGTGTGTTCGAGTCACACCGCCCCCAATACAAAACCCGCCGAAGCGGGTTTTTTTATTGGGGCCAGGAAGCCAAAAGTTTGGCTTCCGAGTGTGACGAGAGTTGAGGACGATGTTTTGCTAGAGCAAAACAGTCCGAGCCTCTCGAAGCCGCTCGAATGCTAGCTCTTTTCGTCACAATCTGAAGAATCTTCATCGCTTGAACATAAATAGTAAAATCTGTGCTGATCGTAAAAGGAATCGCTATTGATCACACATTTCTTTTCAGAGAGTTTCGTTAGCCCTTCTAATCGATCTTTGATCTTGACTACGAGCTTGCCTTCTTTGGTTTTTTCTGTTGCAGTTTCTGAGATTTTTTGGAATGTATTTGGATCAGCTTTTTCAAATACAAATTCTCGCAGCCCCTCATCAGTCACAGACGCTTTTGACTTACATTTCGTTTGAGTATGCTGATAGCCAGGATAGCGAGTCATTTCAAATTTTCTTTTTTTGATTAAGGTATATCCCGCTTTTCTTGCACCTCGAGTGATATCATAGACGTATCCTTGATAAAATGATTTTTTTCCATTGGGCTGGGCGAGAGTCATGTGAATGCGTCCTTTGGGGTCTTGGATTTTTGAGCATTCTAAAAAGAATTTTTCTATGATCGGAGGTAGAGTTTGAGCTTTAAATTCACTTCCATCATGAGGACAATTCCAGTGAATGCGAGAAAATTTAAGTGTTTTAAATCGCTCATCGTTACTGATGGTTGTCGCATCAACCCCTAATACGACTGTGACCCCCATCTTTTTTAAGTCTTCTATTCGCTTAATAATTTCAGAACAATCGTTACAAGAAGACGAAGGTTTAGGATTTTTTTCAGAGCTTTTATCGGTAGAACTAATATTCAAATCCTCCAGATCGCTGAACAAATCACACATTGTACAATGAATCTTCGCTACTAACTCTGTTGAAGTAATTGAATGCGCTAAGGAGTTTTGTTGATTATGCCCAACTTTGGTGTCGTGTTTCTGGATAAAGGCTTCTGTATAAGAAAAGTTTCCATCACCGATAAAAAGACGTGACTTATGTGCTCCCGAGCACGTAAAAGTGGCCGCCATAATTCCTCCTTCTAGTGAAAAAAAGAATTTTACTTTTGGGGTCAGTTTTTTATCAATCAAATAAATAAAACCTTCTTTTTCTTTTGTGGACAATTTTCATAGACAAAGAAGACTTAAAGTTCTTTTCAGGTGTTTTGTTTTGCTGATTTTGGAAGGCAAATTAGCAATCATTTATCGAATTTCTTCGCTCTTTTGAGCAGTTGTCAAGATACCTTTGACAACTGCTGCATCTATCAACGATTGCCCATATATAAGAGAGATGCTTCCTTGAGGAGTTTCTCAATTTGCTTTTAAACTTTTACTTATAAATGTTGTAAAGAAAAGTGAGCCTCTTTACACTATTTCTTTAGAGGAAGAAACATGTCTCGTTTATTGATTGTTTTGGTAGTAATTTTATGTGCTTGTAGTAGCCGCACGTACCAAAAGTCCGAATATGTTTCTTCCCAATTCGCACAAGATAAACTTGCTGTTATTGTTTTCAAAATGAGAGGCAAGGCGAATTTTATTGGAGCTGCCCCTAAGGTGACTTTTGATCTTGTAAGAATTAATAAGGAAATAGGCGTTGCTGACGGCAAATTTATCTACAATTTTTCTCCAGGTTTTTTTGGTAAGCTCAATGTTTGGGGCAAAGATTATCTTTGTCTGATGATTGAGCCAGGCTTTTATATCATCGATAACATTTCTTGGACCGAGGGGAATGTCAATTATTTCACACCGAAAGGGGCTTTGCCTATGGCAAATCCTGTGCAGTACGCTGCTTTTGAAGTAAAGCCGGGTACTGTGAATTACCTGGGCGACCTTGAGGTTTATTGCCATCAAGCATTACTCGGGATCAATCGAGTGAATGAGTTTGATAAAGCTAAAGCCTCTCTCGAAAAAAACCATCCTGAGCTGGCTCCCTACTTGACTCACGCGGATTTTCTTCCCGCGGGATACTGCCTTTCTGTGCAGTGAAGGCGCTTTGTAAAGGTTCTTATCCGCGTCTTTTGAAGAATTGGATCTCACGTTCGTGCTGCATGGCAGCCTTGCGTGTATCAAACGTTCCTAGGTTTCGGCGCTTTCCCGTTTTGGGATTGATGGAGCGTGAATAGAGTCGGTATTTTCCGCCGGCGATTTTTCGTATCATAGAGTCTCCTGGAGTTGGTTGATGGTTTTAAAACATTCTGTAAAAACATCTACTTGCCCGGGATCGACTCCCAGTGTAAGCCGAATGGTTGTATTGTGCTCGCAGAAAAGGACCGTGAAATTGGGATGGTAAAACCCAAGGCTTGGGCGGTAGCAAATAGAGTGTCCGGCTTCGAGGCTTTTGAGCGATAGAGTGCCGCCGACGAGGAGGGCAGCGCGTAGCTGATGAAAAGCCCCGGATACTTTGATATCGACAAACGCTGCGTCGGCATCGGGATGGACATAGACGATGCGATAGGGGTTGTCTAAGTTAAAAAGTTGTTCAGGGATTTGATCGAGGAGCGCGCGGGTGTTGCTGAAGATACACTCTCGATACTGGTCAAGCTGGGGCGTCATAAACTGATAAGCTAGGCAAAACCAGTTGTGGCTTAAGGTGTCGGTTTGAAGGGCAGGATCGGAAAGGAGCTCATCAAAGGAGGACCAGTGGGGATCTTGACTATGGATCATGTAAAAGGGAGCGCCGGCATAGTTGTCCATCCCGAGGAGATCGAATTTGATGCCGCTGCGGTAGCAGATGACTTGGAGCTTTCCGGTTTCGATTTCGGGGGAAAATTCTTCCAGTAAGGCTTTAGCGCGAGGTGAGTTGATATAGTCGAGCGTGCAATCGAGAGCCAAGATGAGGGGTTTTTCTCTATTATCGTCGAGAGCTTGGTGGAGGGTCTTGGCGATGGGTTCGACGCGGTACTCGGTGGGTTTCATGTGGAGCCGTTTAAGAGCAGGGTTGAATTGGGCAAAGATGAGGTCGACATTATTCCAGTCTTCTTCCGTTGCTTCCATGGTGGAAACAGCATGGGTGGTTTTTTCGACGAGGTGGATGCACTCGAAGTAAGTGTTTTCTCCAAATAGTACGTTCGGAGCCCTACCCAGCATCTTTTGAGTGGCTTTATAAATGCCGGCGACACTCGTCATTCCCGAGGAATGGATAGCGCAGGAGGTGAGGGATTGCAAAGAGCTGGGAATGATTTTTAAGGCATTTTGGTAGATGTCTTGAAAATCGCTTGCAGCATAAGGAGAGCAAATTTCTAAAAGAGCTGAAGTGTGGGCATGGATCTCTTCCAGATGTCTGGTTCGATCCAAGAAGGAGTGGTTGTTTACCAGATGGAGAAGCTCTTTTTTTATTTCAGAAAAGCAATGCTGCACAATGTGCGCGCGAGTGGGTGAGCTAAGGATTTCTTGTAAGCGCTCGGAGGTAATTTTGTGGAGTAATCCTTGGAGTCCTTTAATGGTTCCACTCACCATGACATCTTGCGAAGGGGGAAGGGCATTTAGGAAACAGAGAAAATCTTCTTTCGAAGGTAGGGCTGGCGAGTGATAGGCGGCTGTATTTATTGCAGACGGCGCGCGATCGAGTTCGATGCGATTGGCAGATAAACCGAGTGTTGAGATCCATTTGAGTAGAGAGCGGTGCTGTCTTTCGATTTTGTGAGGAGAAGTGTTTTGTAAAGGGAGAAGGCGAATACCGCCGATCTCTTTTTCATGCATTTGTTCAATGAATACGAGATTTTTTGGGTCGATGCTTCTTTGCATACACGCTTTTACAAAGTCGACTTGAAACGTTTCCCACCAACTGCGCCAGTTGTCTTTGGGACTTGCATGAGTCACATCGACGATGATTTTTGATTTGTTTTGCGACAATCGCTCCACTACCTTGTCCACATTTTCTTCGGGGCCCACTGCGAAATAAGAAGGTAGATGATGATGAATTCCAGTGGGGCGGGTTAAAAGCAGAGGAAAATGGTGGGGGTGGGGCAGCAGGTCTTTCCACGCAGCGACGCGCTTTTCATAAGTCGTAGAGAGTTTGTTCGAAGGATTTCTCGCATAGTGACTAGTCGACTCAGGATGCACTTGTAGGTGTATTCCAAAGCAGGGATAGACCCAATTCACGACGGAAGAGAAAAACCCTGTCGATTTGGCGAGCCACCGGTTGTCTAAAAAATGGAGGAGTTGTTTTTCATCCGCTTTGGTAGCGGGAACCTCTGAGAGGAAGTTGTGATTGGCGAGCCAGGAGGAGTGGGAAGAAGGCGCAACTTTAAACACTTGAGCAAAACTATGATGGGCAGCGGAGTCACTGAGGTTGCTGAGGAGTTCGCACTCTTTTTCGAGAGTGATTTTACCCATAAGCTTGGAGAGGAAGGAAACGGATTTAAATGTGCAAGCGGAGCCCAGATAGAGGGTTTTTTCGCAGATTTTATTGAGAGTCGCTGGAGAATATTGCAATAAGTAACTTGTCGACAGAATGAGGGCTGTCAGAAGCGTCCGCACCATGTTTGGGTACGTAACAAATATTTTAACTCAAGTCAACGGAATTTTAGTTTTGATCGCACCCATAGGGCAAGCAGCAAGCCTACCGTCGCAAAAACGATATTGAAATCGACAGCTTTTTGAAACGCCGGTAGAAAACTGGCGTTTTTTTCCGCGGCATGGAAAATGGCGGTGCTCGTGGCGAGAAGAATCGAGCCGACAATATTCCAGATGGTCGCTATGGTTCCTAGAGCTGCTCCGATTTCTCGAGAGCTGATGACTTCTGTGACGGCGGTGAGCATGCCGGCATTGGTCAGGCCCCAGTTCACTCCAAGCAAAAAGAAAGGAAGGATGAGAAACAAAATGGGAGTTTGAGCGCCTATGATGCGATGCAAGAGGGTGGCGATAAAGCCTGCTGCGATGGAGTAGAAGAGAAGGTTTGCAACGCCCCATCTGGCGACCATGCGATTGTAAACGAATGAGATTAAAGATTGCGCGGCAGGGATGACGGCGATCAAAAGGCCGATGTGAAAGGCTGGTAGCTGCCGAAGGATGCGCAAGTAGAGGGGATCAAAAAACATAAAGACGTTGGAAGCAACGCCGGCGAGGGCAGAGCTTAAGACTGCGAGAACGATGAGTTTTTCTTTGAAGATGTGAAGGTCGAGTAGTGGGTTTTTGCGTTTCTCATCAAAGATTACTAAGGAAGCGAGAACGATTACTCCAGCGGAGAGGCTGCTCCATCCCAGAATCGATGCCCAGTCGCTCGCGGCTCCGGTAATAATGCCATACATGAGGGAGCCAAGCCCCAACACTAGGAGAGACAGTCCGAGCCAATCGAGTTTAACCGTTTGTTTCAGGATTGGCGGTTGCTTCAGACTAAATGAGCAGGCTGCGAGGCCGCCTAAAATGAGGGGAATGTTGATCCAAAAAACCCATCTCCAATCGAGAAGGGCGATCAGTATTCCACCGAGAAACGGTCCCACCATGAGCCCAAATCCTGTCACGCCGCCATAAATGCTGATGGCTTTTACGCGCTCTTTTTCGGGAAACACATCGTGGAGGAGGGATGCCGCTGAGACAAAAACGGTAGCAGCGCCGAGGGACTGTAGGCCACGGAAAAACACAAGGATATCGATGCTCGGACTTAAGCCGGCACCTAGCGCGGCTGAGCCGAAGAGGACAATCCCAATATAGAACAGGCGTCTGCGGCCCCACCGATCAGCTAATTTTCCTACGGCGATCATCGACATGCTGAGAATGATGGGAAAGATGTTGGCGACCCATTGGAGCTGCAAAATATTAGCATTCAAGGCGGTTTGTATGAAGGGGAGCGCTGTATTGACGATAGTGGCATCTAAGAAAGCGGTGAAGGCAAGAATAGAAAGGCCCAAAAGAGCCCACCATTTGTAACGAAATTTATCAGCCATTACTTTCTCTTACCATAGGCTTGACATCTCCTCAAGTCAGCACATATGCTATTTTCTATGAAAGAAGATCATTTTCATTTGGGAATTAAGGCGCTTATTTTTAACGATGAGGGCAAACTTCTTTTGCTTAAGGCAAAAAAATTTTGGGATATCCCTGGCGGTCGTATTCATAAAAATGAGTCTGTTGAGGCGGCTTTACGAAGAGAAGTACTGGAAGAAACGGGACTAAAGCACATCGAGATTATTCGCCCGTTCCTTATGATTTTGTCTGATATTCGCATTAACTTGCCCGGTGGTGATGCAGGGCTGATTTACTCAACGCATATTTGCAAAATGATGGAAAATGAGCCCATCGTTTTAAGTCACGAGCATCTGGAATATGATTGGCTCGATCCTAGCGTGGCAGCGACCTTGCTGAGAGTTCCCGCACCGTTTCCCGAAAGGCTCGCAGCTCTAGTGCTCTGATTTAAAAAATCTTGCGGCAATTTTGGCGTCAAAGCGCGTATAATCGACGAACGCAAGTGGACGCGTATTGAATTAATACGCGAACAACTTGCGTAGCCTGCGGTCGATCGATTCTACGCAGCTTTCACGTTCAAAATAGCTCCAATATTTTTTGAATCAGAGCACTAGCTTTTTCTTTTTCTGCCGAAAATAACAAATAAGAGACCAACGACTAGGACAACAATCCCACCGATTTTTAGTTGGCCCGCGAGTGTCTCATATTGGATCACTTCTTGCTGGCCAGCATCGATCTTTTTTTGAGCTGAGCCGGTGATTTGTTCACCGACATCTTTTGTGTAAGGGGACATCGAAAACAGACTGTTTCCTTGGTCGACTTTTTTTTGTGCGCTGCTGATTTGCTCTTTTCCTTGCTCGACTTGATTAGCAATATAGTTAGACACGAGCAAGAGGGCGACACCGCCGAGTACTAAAATAATACCTAAAATTCTTTTCCAGGACATGGATAGCCTCCAATCCCTTTAATTAACGCAAAGCGATAAATGTGTAAAGAATTTTAGGGACTGGGTAGAAGCTCAGGATGGTTCTTGGCGATCCACGCATCAAAGGATTTTCTGATGTCTATCGCCCCATCGGTGGTCATGCTCTGAGGATCCATCTTCATGCGACCGACATCAAATTGGATGGCCCTGTCTTCTAGGACTCCAAAATTTTTGTGGAGAATGGGATCATGGGCAACAACGCCTTTTTCAGCAAAACGATCCACCAGCGCATAAAACGAAGCGATTACCTTTTGCGCTTTCTCCAGATCTTTTTTCTCTGCAAGCTCTGAAAGATAGGGATATAGAAGGTGGGCTTTTTTCTGGATCACAAAACAAGCGCTGTCGAGGGTTATGATGTGCTTTTTCTTCTTTCGATCGGTGAGCTCTACTTGTTTATGCAGATGATGGGTTTTGCCGAGGTGAACGTAGAGGAGCCCTGTATCTTCTCGAAATTCGGTCATCGCAAGAGTTAAAGCATCAAAAGTTCTTTGCCTTTTTTCCTTATATTGCAGGTGCTGCTCATGAAGCGGAGTAAAGGGAAGATAGGCAAGCCAAGTTTTTGGGTAGAGTTTGGTTTGTTTCAGAAATTTAAGAACATACTGGCTATCTTCTGAAATAAAGACGTAGGTTTGAGATCCTTTATCAAAATAGGTGAACTTTTGATCTAGTATGCGGTTTATTTCTAAGCCAGATAGAGAAATGGGCTGTATGTCATCCGCAGCGGTGATTTTGGCAGGTTTGAATCGCATGCCCCGGGGATGATTGGCATAATCTACCGCAAGGAAGGCTCCAAGGAGGAAAATGATGAAAATACTTTTTTTGAACATGTGAAGCCAGTATATCACAGCGCTTGGAAATCCTCTAGGGAGTAAAATAAATCTTGTATCAATTTTCAAAACAAGTTACATGAGCAGGTAATAAGGCGTGAAGATTCGTCTTAGTGTACTCAACAACAAGGACTATTATGGCAAAAAAGAGAAAAGCATCAGGACTCATGAAGATGACCTATACCTGCTCTCCTGCTCTTCAGGAGATTGTAAAGGCAAAAAAATTGAGCCGTCCCCAAGTGGTAAAAAAATTATGGGCTTACATCAAGTCGCATAAATGCCAAGATTCTAAAAAACGTCGTATGATCAACCCCGATAAAAAACTCGCCGCCGTTATCGGCAGCAAGCCTATCGACATGCTGAAGATGTCAAAACATATCAGCAAGCATCTCAAGAAGTAGTCTTTATCTCTACTTGTCGGCGCTTCTCGTAGAAGAGAAGCGTCGGCACAATCAACACTATTGTTCCGAGGACGATGCCCACTAGAGGATAGATCGTCGCATCATAGATAGAACTTGCAAATCCAACGATGAGAGCAGCAGCAGCCAGGCGCATGCTCGTGAGCAAACTAGCCACGATTCCTTTAATGTCGGGCAGGAGCTCCATCGCTTCGGGGAAATATAGACCGATAATCCAGTTGGCTCCAAATGCGTAGAGGACCATCCCTAGCGTGTGAAAGTAGGGGTCCCTTGGAAGGATCCAAGCTGCCAGCCCTAGTTCTATAGCTCCAATGACACAAAAGGCTATGCCATACTTTTTGACTTGCAGAGCGCCCCATCGAGAGATGGCTCGATTCAGGAGTAGGCTTCCGGCTACCCATCCGCCTAAAATGGCGGCTTGGATAAAGGGGAATATGGTCTTGCTCATGCCAAACTCCACGACAAAGAGCACAGAAGTCCCTGAGAGAAAGGAAATGTACGCGCCGAAAATCACACTGATGACTAAAGTGACTTGCCACAGCGGAAGGGACCCTAAGGCTTTTTTGAAGTCTCGGATCATACTTTTGATGTGAAACGGAATTCTCTTTTCGACAGGAAGGGTTTCTTTATAAAAGAAGAGGCAGATGAGCAAACTCAAAAGAACAAATACGGCGATCGCAAAAAAGTTCGAACGGAACCCAAACGTGAGGTTCAAATACCCACCGAGCATGGGAGCTGCGGCCATAATGAGAGGGACTATCGTGTTTAAATTGTTCGTCGCTGCTATGGCGCGGTCCTTTTGAAATGCATCGAAAATAATCGCTGTTCCTAGCGTAAAGCACCCTCCGCTTCCGAACCCTTGCAAAATCCGGCCCCAAAGCATGTGGTCTAGATTTTGTCCAAAAAGTGTGATGATGCTCCCCAAAAGAAACATTCCGAGTGCGATCATCAGCGGTCTTTTACGGCCAAAAGCATCGGATAACGGGCCATAGAGAGGTCCTGAGAAACAAATGCCTATGAAGTTCCATGTCAGAAGGCTTTGGATCTGACCCTCGGACGCAGAAAACCAGCGCATCATGTCGGGAAATGCCGGTAAATAGATATCGGTTTCAATGCAGGCAGCAATGAAGATGACAATAATTAAAAATAAGTATTTAAATTCGTTCTTACGCATAAATGTCTTTTGGATTGAAAAGATTATTGATAAAGTGACTTTATAAGTCAATCTAGTTTATCTTGGTCTTGGATGAAGAAAATATTTTTAATTTTAATAATTCTGACTGCCTGTAATGCACCGCCCAAATATAAACTTACCGTTTGCGCCATTTTTAAGAATGAAGCCCCCTGGCTGAAAGAATGGGTTACCTACCATGAAAAGCTCGGGGTCCAGCACTTTTATTTATATAACAACGATAGCACAGATCATTACGCCGAAGTTTTGAAGCCTTTTATCGATCGAGGTGTGGTTGAGCTCATCGAATGGGACTCGCAAGACAAGAGCCACCATGCATATGGAGGCCTTATGGATGCTCCTTGGTCAGCCTGCCAACTAGGGGCCTACAATGATTGCATGAAAAAGAGAGCGCTGGGGAAAGCACAGTGGGTAGCTGTCATCGATATCGATGAATTTATCGTTCCGGTCCATGGCGCTGAATCGCTCTACGATCTATTGGATAATGCGAAAAAAAAGGGCATAGGGTCTTTGAGACTTTTTTGGAGAGTTTTTGGAACATCGAATGTTGAGAATTTGGCGGAAGGAGAACTGCTTACCGAAAAGTTGACATGGCGTTCTTTGGATACACATCCATGGAATAGCCAAATAAAAAGCATCCATAGGCCTGAAGGCATAAAATTTTGTCTCGTGCATGAAGCCAAAAGATTTAAAAAGTTTAAAAAATGGACTGTTGATGCTGATGTCCTCAGGGTCCACCACTATTGGACGCGGACAGGCCTATTCTGCACTGAAAAGAGAAAAATGACTACATCTTCTCACGGAGAGTTTTTTGAAGCACTCCATCAAGTAGAAGATAAAACGATCTTGCAATATCTTCACTAATATTGCGCTTTGTGAGAGAAGGAAGAAATGTTGGAATTTCTTGCCGCTCTTCCCGAGTGCTCTCAAGTAGCTGTGCCTCCCGCATCTGAAGCAGCCATGCGTTATTATCATAGCGGCAACATCCTGTGGTTTTTAGGACAGCTCTGGAGTTTGGGAGTGCCCCTGCTTTTTCTGTGGACGGGATTTTCGGGAAAATTGTCGTCTTTATCCGAAAAGTGGGGCAAACGGTGGTATTTCACGATTGTGATTTATTTGGTCCTCTTTATTCTGCTGACAACCCTCCTGAATTTCCCCTTAGATTTTTATGCGGGTTTTATCCGTGAGCATGCTTATGGACTTTCGACGCAGTCTTTCGGGCGGTGGCTAGGCAATTACGGCAAGGGAGTCGGAATCACGATCATCGGAGCCGCGGCCTTTGTTTGGATTTTTTATCTGCTCCTCAAAAAAAGCCCGCGCAGATGGTGGCTTTATGGCAGCTTTGTTGCGATTGCCCTTTCCTTTTTCATGATGATCATTCAGCCCATTTGGATTGACCCTCTCTTTAACCATTTTGGACCCATGAAAGACAAAGGGCTCGAAAAGCAGATTTTGGATCTAGCCGAGAGAGCGGGAATTCAAGATGGAAGAGTTTTTGAAGTAGATATGAGCAAAGACACCAACACTGTCAATGCTTACGTGATTGGTTTTGGCTCGACAAAACGGATCGTTTTGTGGGATACAACTCTGGAACAAATGAAACCTGATGAAATTCTCTTTGTCATGGGACACGAGATGGGCCATTACGTACTCCATCACTTGTGGTGGTCGCTGGCTTACTTTTCGGCTCTTTCCTTCGTCACATTTTACCTGATCTACAAAGCATCAAACTTCTTGCTAAGACGCTACAAAAACTGGTGGGGATTTAGTAATCTGACCAACATCGCCTCTGTGCCGCTATTTTTGCTGCTCATCAACGTCTTTTCTTTGGTCACTGATCCGCTCTCTAATGCCATCTCTCGTCATATCGAACACGAAGCCGATCGATTTGGTTTAGAAATCACGCAAAACAACCAAGCTGCCGCACAGACGTTTATTGTTTTACAACAATCCAATTTGGCAAATCCTCGGCCAGGACTTGTGTACAAAATCTGGCGCTCAAGCCATCCACCGCTCGGAGAGAGAATCGATTTTTGCAATAGTTATTGCCCTTGGAAGCAAGATCTTCCCGAGAAATACGGAAAGTATTTCAGGTCTTAACAACCTCTTGACAATCCTCAAATAGGAACCATATATTCTTTTCCTTACATGCGGAGGAACAAGAAATGTCTTCATTAGCAGAATCGACTACAGGTGTAGGGGCGTCTTCGGATTCTTGGGAGACGTGGGTTAAAGGATATGCATATTCGTTTGCTTCGTATTTAACAGATCCTGTTTGCAACGCTCATGAGGCTACGCGTATGTGGTCTCTTACGGATGTTTTACATGCCGATTCTTTTCGTGTGACTAATTATGCCAGAAAGTTTTTCCTCGGAGTGAAAGGTGTTTTCTACGGATTACTGGCTATTCCTACAGCTCCAGCAGGGATCTTTTTAAGATACCTGGCAGGTCGATTACAAACCGATTCTTATATCTATTACAGGGGAGAAGCCGAAGAGAAAACGATCCAAAACGAAATGACACTTCTGTCCTGGAATGTGTGCTGCACTTCTGCTGGTTATGCAATAAGTGATGGTGGTGTTTTGCCTTGGCGTTATCGGCTGGAGGAGATTGCTCAGAAAATTAAAGAGAAAGATGCAGATGTTGTTTGTCTTTATGAACTATTCGATGCCAACGCTGCTTTTGCTTTATTTGAGAAGCTAAAAGGAAACTATTCTCATTTTTACTTCAATATTGGCCCGCGCCCTACAGGGGTTTCCTCCGGAATTTTTGTTGCGAGCAAATTACCATTGAACAAACCGGAGTTTATAGCCTTTCCTAAGGACATGCTAGTGGGGCGTACGAAAAATGCGGAGAAAGGGGTCTTTTCTTTTGAAGTTCAGGATGTGGCGCATATTTTTGCGACACATTTGCAACATTCAGAAGAGAGCGCTTATCCAACAGACGAGGAAATCAAAGCAAGAAGGGAAGAAATGGAACTTATCGCCCAAAAAATGGATGCGATAAAAGGAAAAGCCGTCATTTTAACAGGAGATCTCAATTTTGGCGAAGTCGAGCATTCCCAATCCAATTGGGTAAACAAATTCGATAGAGGAACTTATCCGCAAACTCCCAGCTGGGGCGGCGATGAGTTTTGTGCAACGAAGATTGCTGGAAGGCCCCGTTTTTCCAAAGAGATGAATTTAGACTATACGATGTTTGTTAATGGAACTGCAAAAGCCATCGACACCCAATTTATCGAAACGGGGTTTCAAGGAAGTTCCTTCAATTCTAAAGCACTTTCCGATCATAAAGGATTGTATAGTAAAATTAACTTCACTTAGAAATCTTCTTGCACTCGCAAGAGACTTTAGCGACAGCATCGTCAGGTGCAACTCCCGACTCATCCGCGTAGTCCATAGCCCGTGTTTGTTTGTCGGGCGAGAGCCTCATGAAGAAAGTTCTGCCATAAGGGCTGAGCTCTTTCTCAAAAGAGGCTTTATCCTTTGCGTAGGAGCTGCTTTGGCACTGTTCAAAAAGAACTTTGCATTGATGAGAATGACCTGTGCAATTTTTCTGAGCGTTTTTGCAATCGTTCTCGGCTGTTTTTTGCCATGCCAAAAGGCAGCTGGATTGCAAAAAGATAACCAAGAGAGTTTTGGCGGATAAAGACATTTCTCCAGGCTCCTTCTACCTGTGTTTTATATATAATATTTATTTTAATTTTGTGTCAATTTGGTCAAGAGAGTAATATCATCCAAACAAATTAGGAGGTCCCTATGAAAAATCTAAAGGTTATGAGTTCGATGGCAGTTTTGGCTGCTTTAGTTGCAGGATGCGCCAGTTACGATGCCTCTCCATTATCAAGCCTTTCTGGTGATGCGATAATGCAAAAAGCTTCTTCGAATAATGAAGTTGTTGCCGTCGCTAAAGCATTCGACAAAAGTGACTGCAAAAGGTATCTCGATAGAGATGTGATTCGAGAAGGATACCAGCCCGTTCAATTGTATATCGAAAATCCCTCTGAAAAAAATTATGTCTTTGCCTTGAGCCGAGTAGGTCTTCCTCTGGCAAGATCGGAAGAGGTCGCTGAGAGAGTACACACTTCAACGGTGGGAAGAGCCGTAGGTTATGGTGTGGGAGGACTTTTCTTGTGGCCCCTTTTGATTCCCGCGGTTGTGGATGGAATAAAATCCTCAGATGCAAACCAACAATTGGACAGAGATTTTATGGCGAAAACAGCCAAAGATCAAGTTCTTACCGCCCGCTCTCATATGAACACGATTGTCTTTGTTCCAAGAGAAGCCTATCAATCGAAGTTTAGTATTACACTGATTGAAGAGGGATCTCTCCAGCCTAAAGTGATCGAAGTTCAAGCAAATTAGTTGTATTGAAGATTCGTTTTAGAGACAATAAAAGACCTAATTATGAATCCTAAAACGAATCTTCTCCCAAAAAATGCCGATGGCTGTCCTTTTCTCATTCTCGCTCCGATGGAGGGAGTCGGAGATAGGGCCTTTCGTAAGGCCATGGCCGCGATGGGTGGCTTTGACGAGGCAGTGAGGGAATTTCTCCGTGTGCCTCGAAATCCTCATATTCCAAGTCTTGCTCAAGGCTATATTCACGATGAAATGGCGCCCTTTCGGCTCGCAGCGCAGATCATGGGATCTGAGCCAGGTCTGATGGCAGAGATGGCCCAGGCGCTAGAGAACAGAGGCGCCCCCAGGATCGATCTGAATTGTGGATGTCCTTCCAACACAGTTACTGGAAGGGGAGCGGGCTCAAGTCTACTCAAAGAGCCGCGCCATCTGTATGAAATCGCTAAAGCGATGGTGCAGGCGGTGAAAATCCCCGTAACACTTAAAATGCGCTCTGGGTACGAAGACATTTCCCTTTTTCATGACAATCTCAAAGCGGCTGAAGAAAGCGGAGTGGAATATATAACTCTCCATCCCCGAACCAAAGTGGATGGATATGGTCCTCCGGCAAGGTGGGATTTGATCGCAGAGGCCAAAAGTATTCTCAAAATTCCTCTTGTCGGCAATGGCGATATTTTAAACGTGGAAAGCGCATTAAAAATGCTCAAAGAAACCCAGTGCGACGCGCTCATGATTGGCAGAGGAAGCGTGATCAACCCCTACATCTTCCATGAAATCAAAGCCCATTTCTCGAATAAAAAATATATGTCTCAATTCGATTTGGAGACCTATATAAAGGTCTTTATGGAGACATATCCCGAAGAAAATCCCGTCAAATCAAAGGTGAATAAGCTCAAACAGCTGCTGGGATTTTTGTTTAAAAAAAATACTGCGCTCCAAGGGATGCGCATGGAGATTCTCACATATCAAGCAACGACTCCTGAGTCCTTACTCGCTTTTGCTCTTCCCAAACTTCAAGAAAATTTTAGCTAATTTAGTCGAGACTGGATTTTTTTATCCTAATCCACTATTCTTGACACTTCGTTATTAAAAGGAGCATATGCAAAAAACTCGTGTGAAACATTATCGCTGGGTCGTCGCAAGTCTCATTTTCTTTATCACCTTAGTCAACTTCATCGATCGTTCCGCTATCTCGTTCGTCATCGATCCTTTAAAGCAAGAATTTCACTTTACCGATACGCAGTTTGGGATGATTCTGTCGGCCTTTGGTCTGGGATATGTTTTACTGACGGCTTTTGGAGGCTGGCTCGTAGACAGATTGGGTTCTAGACTTGTGTGGCCTCTTGCCGCCATTGCCTGGTCTCTTTGTGTTGCATTCTTAGGATTTGCTGGCAGCTTTTGGGGATTTATTGCTCTTCGATTCTTGCTCGGAGTCACTGAGGGTCCTCACTTCCCTGCGATGTCTCGTTCCATTAGCGACTGGCTTCCTCCTTCCGAGCGTGCCAGAGCCTTATCACTCGGGCTCGTGGCTATTCCTTTGTCTTCCGTGCTCGGAGCTCCTATTACGTCCTATCTCGTCGCTGACTTTGGTTGGAGAACGATGTTTGTGGCGATTAGCGCCTTTGGAATCATTTGGGCCTTTGCTTGGTACTTTTTATTCCGCGATAAGCCCGAAGAGTGTCGCTTTGTAGGGAAAGAAGAGAGAGAAATGCTCCAAAAAACACGTGCCGAAAAAGCGCCTGATAGTCCTCCTATCGATTGGAGATATATTTTAACACACCCAGCTCTCATGGCGAACAACTTTGCCTATTTTGCCTTTGGTTATATGTTGTTTTTTGCGACTCTCTGGCTCCCCGGATATTTCCTTTCTCAGCATGGGCTTAACTTAAAAAGTGTAGGTTGGTATCTGACGATCCCATGGCTTGTAGCCGCTCTTTTCTTGAAGGTGGGCGGTATTATTTCCGACTCGCTGTATAAAAAAACAGGCAGCAGCCGCCTGGCGAGATCTCACCTCATTTGGATCTGCCAGCTGATGGCCGCAGTCTTTTTTGTGATCTTAGGATTTACCCACTCTCTGGGGTGGTCTATTCTTTTCTTGAGCTTAGGACTCGGTTTTGGGTTCATGACCCAGCCGGCATTCTTTAGCGTCAATATCGACGTAGCCAAAGAGCGCGCGGGGTCTTCTCAAGGAATTACCTCCAGCTGTTTATCCCTGGCGGGCATTATTGCTCCGCTTCTCACGGGATGGCTCATCGATGTCACCGGCAATTTCCAAGGAGCCTTTTTGCTTCTCGGAGGCTTGACTGGTCTATCGGTGATCGCGGTGATTTTATTCCATCACCCTGATCGCGAATGGTCGCCACCGGCTATCTTAAAGTGTAAAACTTGACCTAGCGCTCCTATCTAAAAAACTTTCTTTCCTGGTAGAAGAAAGAAAAGGAGCGCACCTATGCGATATTTTCGATCGATTTTTACTGCTATTTGCTTTTTCTGGAGTTTTTCCTTTGCTGACCCTTCCTATAAAGTGCTCGGTATTGGGGCTGCTGCCGTTGATTTGCTCATCCAGGTCGATGATGCGTTTTTTGCAGAGCATCATTTAGGGGGAAAAGGAGGGTCGCAATTGTGCACTTCTGAATTGATCGATAAGATTATTGAGGCCAGTGGATCCGCACCCAAAATTGTTCCGGGCGGAAGCTGCGCTAATACGATGCGCGCTCTGGCCAAGCTAGGCGAGAGCGCGGCCTATTTTAGCCATATCGGGACTGACAAACTGGGCGAGCACTATGGCGAGCACCTACGCCAAGGCGGCGTTGTCGATCGCTTAGCGAAAAGACCTGATCTACCCACGCCGCGTATTTTGTGTCTGATCACACCGGATGGGCAGAGAACGTTTCGTGCTTTTGACCCTCCCGTTCACGATATTGTGTTAAATTCTGGCCATTTTGAGAAAGTTTCGCTTGTCCACGCTGAAGCTCGCCAGATCCGCAATGGACTCAGCCTTCAAAAAGCACTGGAGTATGCCAAGCAAGCCAAAGCTAAGATTTCCATGGATCTTTCCTGTTTTGAAATCGTCAGGGAGTATAAGGAGCAGCTCCTCTTTCTTCTTTCGGAGTATGTCAACATTGTCTTTTGCAATGAAGATGAACTCGTCGAGCTAGTTGGTTTATCTGGCTTTGAAGGTTGCCGCAAACTCGCCCAAATCTGTCCCATCGCTGTTGTCACACTCGGGGCAAAAGGATGTTTGATTGGCCATGGAGAAGAGATTTATTCTATCCCGACGTTTCCAGCGGAAGTCATCGACACCACCGGAGCGGGTGATCTATTCGCCGCTGGTTTCCTCTACGGGTATCTCCAGGATTTTTCTCTACTAGATTGTGCCAAGGTAGGCCATCTGCTCGGCAGCTCCGTCGTAGAGGTTATTGGCGCAGAGCTCCCCCAGCAAAAATGGGAAGAAATCCGCGCCCGTGTCATGCATTACTCTGAGAATAGCAGCCAGAATTCAGGGGGCTTACTATAAGCGTAAGGCTGGCCTTTCTCGAGTGGCGGAGTTGCAATCGCGCGAAGGCGCGATAGTTTGAAGTGGATCCTTCCTTCCGCATCGATGATGTCCGGATCGAGAGCGCACAGCCTCGAGACAAGACTTTTAAAGAACGAGTGGCTGATCGACTGAGGAATACGCCACAGAGGCGACATAGCCGCCACCATCCACTGCGTTAGCTCTTCTTCGCTATAGAAAGGGTTGTCAGTATCGATGGTTTCCATAGAGGCCACATCAAAGCCGGCTTCGTGGAGCAGAGAACTGCATCCTTCTAAGGTCAGCATTTTTGTCATGTCGGGACTGAGTTTTCTATTCCAGGGAGCTTCGATATGATAATGGGAAAACATCTCGCTGGCTGCCTGGAAAAACGCGGAACTGCCCGTGGTGGGGATGACGAGTAGTAATTTACCATCTTGTCTCAAATGACTGCGTAGATTTTTTAGAGTCGCTAAAGGATCTGTGATCTGATGGAAGACAGAAAAAGCGCAGATCACATCATACTCATGAGACCCTGCGGTATCGCCAAAAATAGGAGAGCCTATCTTTTTGAACTGAAGCCTCGGATAAGCATACGAGGGGAATTTCACGCTTGCGAAATCGATCATCGCGCTCGAGGTATCGACACCTATGACCGATCCTTTAGGAACCAAGCGGGAAAGCTCTGCTGATATTTTGCCATCGCCGCATCCGAAATCCAAAATCTTTTCATTGCCGGTGAGACGAACTTTCCCCAATACTTCCCACGCCCACTGTCGCTGCAGCTCAGAGTTGTGGAAATATGAAGTTGCTAAAGTGGCTGCATCCCATCCGGGAGGTAGTTCTTCGGAAGATATCCCAAAGAGTGCTTGGCAAAAACAAAGAGTAAGAAAAGTCAGTTTTTTCATTGTCGGCTCCGGTGTTTTACAGACGCAAGTCTAATGAAAGTTGCATATAAAGAAAACCTTTTGATATAGGCCGAGGTATGAACAAGTATATATTTTCTGCCCTTCTTTGGGCGTTTAGCATCTGCTTCGCCGATGATAGCATTGCCGGTTTTTGGAAAACGATCGACCCCGATACCAAAAAACCTCAGAGCGTCGTTGCCGTTTACGAGTATAAAGGCAAGTATTACGGGCGTATTATCGGTACGTATAACAAAAGCGGTCAGGTCGATGAAACGATGTATGCTCCGAAAGACCGTGCGCCTGGAATCGTGGGAAATCCTTACTACTGCGGACTCGATATTATTTGGAATCTTCGCCTCAGAGACAACGATCGATTCCGAGGAAAAATCTGCAATCCCCAGGCAGGGAAAGTCTATGATGCCGAACTATGGGTAGAGGACGGCAATCTCATCGTCCGTGGGATGGTCTGGATGTTTGGTGCCAATCGCACATGGCTTCCGTTCACCGACAAAGAGTTCTCCTCCCACTTCAAAAAACCCGACGTCAAGAAGTTTGTTCCTGTCATCCCCGAGACCAATTAATTCAGGTTGTCGGGCTCTTCGAGCCCGATAAAATAATTGGAATTTTTGGTTTCCTTAGACATGTCGGGAGCTGCGCCCCCAGCTGCCCCCTTGAGCCGACTACGACTGTGCCAAATCGGATCCTCTCAAGCATTCGGCGTGCAGAGCACAGCCTCAACTTGCTCGGACCGATTTCGCTTTGTCGTAGCGGCCACGGGCTGCTCAGCGCGCGCCCTTTTCGCTCCGCTCAAGTGCGCGTCTCTTCGCAGACACAGCAAAGAGTGTAGAAAAATGCCTGATTCTCTTAACTGTGTCTGCGAGCCGATGCTGCTCCGCGATAGCGGGGACAGCGCGTGCGAGCAGCCCTTCAACAACAAGGCGCATCAGATCGCAACGGCAAACCAGTCCGAACGAGCGAGGTGGTGCTCTGCACGCCGAAGTGAAGGAGGATCTGATTTGTCGAAGCGAGATGAGGCGCAAGGGGGCAGCTGGGGGCTTAAGCTCCCGACATGTCTATGGCAACCAAAAACTAAACTCCTATCTAGCGGGCTCTTCGAGCCCGCTAACATTTCCTCTCTTAATGTCTTTTGAAGAAGAAGCGTTTGGTGATTTCGACGGAGAGGAAGTAGAAGGCTACGATGCCGCTGAGAGCTCCGTAGAATTCGAGGGGAAGAGGCACGAGCTCAAACATGGGCCCGAGGGGAGTGTAGGCAAGGAAGGGGACGCCGAAGGCTACGATGAGAACTGCGGCGAGGAGAAGCCGGCTGGGACGAGAGTGTGAGAAAACTTTGCGTGTGCGGATGGCAAGAACGATAAGAGCTGCTGACGCGACGTTTTCAACAAACCATCCTGAGCGAAAAAGGGCGGTGTCTGCCTTGAATACCCAAAGAAGAACACCAAATGCCAAGAAATCGGCTACAGAATTGAGAAGAGCGAAGACGAGCATAAATTTCAGGATAAGTTTATGTTCCCATTTGACAGGACGCTGGAGCCTTTCTGTATCGACATTGTCGGAAGCAAGAGCCATTTCGGGAAAATCGCTAAAGAAGTTCGTGAGGAGGACTTGCTTGGGGAGCAAGGGGAGGTAACTTAAAAAGAGGGAGACGCCTCCCATGCTGAACATATTCCCTAAGTTTGCGCTGGTTGCCATATAAACGTATTTGAGGGTGTTGATGAAGGTGCGCCTTCCTTCTTCGATCCCGTCTTGAAGGACATTGAGGTCTTTTTCGAGCAGAACGATATCAGCGGCAGCTTTAGCAGCATCAGCTCCGGTATCGACGGCGATGCCAACATCGGCGCTATGAATCGCCGTAACATCGTTGATTCCATCTCCCATGTATCCCACAACGTGGCCCGACTTTCGAAGGCTCAAGATGATCCTTTCTTTTTGATTGGGTTTGATTTCTGCGAAGACGGTGTGGGAAGTGGCAAGGTGGGTGAGCGCCCCGTCACTGATGTTTTCCATATCCTCACCGGTGATGCATTTTGTGTGAATAATGCCGAGAGATTTGGCAATAAAGGTCGCGACGGCTCGGTTGTCACCCGTAACAATCTTGAGATGGACTCCTTTCTTCTGAAGGTTTCCAATGACGGCGCCAATATCAGGCTTAATGGGATCTAAAAAATGGAGAAATCCGAGGAGCGTAAGCTGTTTTTCTACATCTGTCAGGCCGTATGCAATCGCCAAAGTTCGAAAACCTTTGGCCGATTGCTCTTCGTAGTAGGATTCGATTTGAGCTTTATAAGAGTCGATGGGAACTTGCGCTCCATCCGCCAGTTCGACTTTATCGCAAACCTCCATCATCTGAGGAAGCGCTCCCTTCGTGATGAGAATGGGATTGTGACCATCCCTGCAAATGACGCTGAGCCGTTTGCGAATGAAATCGTAGGGGATTTCATCGATCTTTATCCACTCATCGATGTTGGCAGAAATGCCCTCGATGATGGCTTTGTCGAGAGGATTGAAATAACCAGATTGGAGCTTTGCATTGAGCAAACTATAGTAGGCGACTTTTTGATTGTTTTGTCCATCAAAACCCACAGCGCGGTCGAGTTTGACTTTTCCTTCCGTAAGAGTGCCAGTTTTGTCGGTACACAGAACGTTCATTTGTCCAAAGTTTTCAATGGAGGCTAGGCGTTTGATGATGACCCGTTTTTTTGCCATCCTTCGTGCCCCGTGCGATAAATTCACGGAAATGATGGCGGGGAGTAGTTGAGGAGTGAGTCCTACCGCGATGGCTACGGCAAAAAGAAACGAGTCGATGATCGGTTTTTTTAAGTAAGTATTGACGGCAAAAATAATAATCACAAAAACGGTCGTGATTTGGATGAGCATGTAGCCGAATTTTCTCACCCCGATTTCAAAGGCTGTCTCAGGAGGACGAAATCGGACATGCTCAGTGATCTGGCTGTACTCCGTTTTTTTTCCGGTAGCATACACGAGTGCTTTTCCCAAACCACTCGATACCATAGTGCCGAAAAACAGTTTCGAATCGGCGGTTTTCTCAACCGGTAGACTTTCTCCGGTAAGCGAAGCCTCATCCGTAAAAAAATGGTTACATTCGATTAAAATAGCATCAGCGGGAATGAGGTCTCCCGCGCGTAAAATGACGATGTCTCCGGGAACGATGTGCTGTGTGGGGACCTCTGTTTCTTTACCATCGCGAATAGCTGTTGTCTTTGTCTCGACAATTTGGAGAAGTTTTTCAACAGCATTCAAAGCACCACGCTCTTGGAAAAAACTGAGGACTCCACTGTAGAAGATGATCATAAAGATGATGATGGCATCGGATCCTCCTCCGACGAAAGCAGACATGAGAGCCGCGAAAATCAGCAGTAAGATGAGGGGGCTTTTAAACTGGGACAGAAAAAGAGAAACGCCTTTGCCTTTGCTCGGAGGTTTGAGGGAGTTGAGTCCATAAGTTTCGAGTCTTTGGGTAGCTTCGGCGTCAGTAAGGCCTTGGGGGCTGGATTTCAGCTGCGCATAAAGCTGGTCCAGAGAGAGATTCGATTGATTTATTCCCATCTTTCAAGTTATACCATAATTGGAGACTTTATGATTTATTTAGTGTTTGTATTCCTCACAATGTTTGTTTTTCCCTTAAGCGCGGAGTGTCCTTGTAAAAGAGCTGCTCAGCCCGTCAGTCCTCTTTTTCAAGATGAGCTTCAAGCGGGTATGCATTGGATCAAAAAGCCGGGTATGACAGGAGATATGCTAGCTGGGGCTCTGAAAATGAATTTTCCTGCCTATGGAATTATTGCGAGAGAGGAAAACGCATGGGATAAGGAAAAAGTCTGGGTCATAACACAAGAAGAAGATGCTTTGCTGATGGGTTTCGTATCTCAAGGGCGCGCTGTGCTCGGCATCTGCTATTTCCCAGCTAGTGATATTCTCTATTGGGCAGTGCAAGGGCAAGGTGCTTATGTGAGAAGAGGAAAAGAGAGCGCTAAGAGACTTTTTGTTGCTGAGGCCTCGCGATTAGAGATGCTGAAGATGTTAGATTCTAAAGAAAGTCCCGCCGTGAAGATGTTTCGCCTTCTCGAAGGCTCCTACAACCTCTACTCTTCTTCCCAGCCAGAAGAGCTGAAAAACTTTGTGGTCGGTGAAATTCTGCTCAGAGAAGCAGGGGGCATTGTAACAGATGAGAGAGGACGTCCGATTGAGTACCATCTTCGAAGTAGCGGCATCGTCGTGGCCAGTAGCAATCCCTTCCTCCATCAAAGATTCCTAAAAGAGAAGCAGCCATGAACGCCACATTTCCGTTCATTCGCCTGCGAAGACTCAGGTACCACCCACTCGTGCGGCAACTCATTCGAGAGACCGATCTTCATCTCAAAGATCTCATCTTGCCTCTGTTCATCAAAGGCAGGACGGGGGAGCCGAAGGCCGTTGCCTCCATGCCAGGGCACCATCAGATCCCCTTGAGCGCTCTTCCCCAAGAAATTGAGGAAATCGCTCGGCTCGGCATCAGCTCTGTCCTTCTTTTCGGAGTTCCCGAACATAAAGATGCGCTGGGGTCCGACTCGTATTCGGATACAGGGATTATTCAGGAAGCAATCCGTGTTATCCGCAGCGTCACTTCTCAGCTACTCATCATCACCGATGTATGTTTTTGCGAATACACTGACCATGGCCATTGCGGCATTTTGACAAACAAGGATGTCGACAATGACAAAACCCTCGAGCTTTTGGCTCGGCAAGCTGCCTCTCATGCCAAGGCAGGAGCCGATGTCGTGGCACCCAGCGGCATGATCGATGGCGCTGTTCAAGCTATCCGCGCAGGATTAGATGGTTCAGGATTTTCCCATATTCCCATCATGAGCTACTCGATTAAATATCAATCTTGTCTTTACGGACCCTTTAGAGCTGCTACCGAAGGCGCGCCGGCGTTTGGAGATCGCAGCTCCCATCAGATGGACACCGCCAACGCAAGAGAAGCCTTAAGGGAAGCCGAGCACGACGTGAATGAAGGCGCCGATATGTTGATGGTCAAACCCGCCCATACCTACCTCGATGTGATCTACCGCGTGAAGCAGGCCTATCCCCACCTTCCCTTGGGTGCGTATCATCCCAGCGGGGAGTTTTGTATGATCAAAGCCGCCGCCGAAAAGGGCTGGCTCGATGAAAAGAAAGCGGCTATGGAAATTCTACGCAGTATTCGTCGGGCAGGCGCTGATTTTATCATCACTTATTACACCAAAGAGATCGCTGCAGGCAAATGGCTGGAATGATATGGGAAAAGAAGACGTCAAACTCTGGGATGGGCAAAACTACCACGCGCATTCCCGCATTCAAGAGTGGATTTCACAGCAGCTTCTCAAAGATCTCAAGACTCGTTTTGCTTCCACGACGCTTCCCGGCGCAACCATCTTAGATATCGGGTGCGGTAGTGGACATGTATCCCATAGCATTCTAGAGACCTTCAAAGGTGTAAACATCATAGGAATTGATCCCTCTGCGGATATGATCGCGTATGCCCAGCATCACTTTCCTCATCTTAACTTTCGCATCGACAGGGCCGAAGAATTAAAAACTATAGCGGATCGAAGTGTCGATGCCATCGTTTCGTTCACATGCCTGCATTGGGTTCATGATCAAGCCTCAGCCTTTCGTAACATGTACCGAGTCTTAAAGCCTGGAGGATGGGTGGGGCTGATTTTTGCTGCGGAAACCAATTACCCTGATCCTGTCGGTGAGGCGTGCCACCTGGCGATGGCAGAAGAGCCCATCGCTAGCTTGCTAAAGCCCTATCCAAAACATCAATGGAACTTTGCCTATCCTGAAGATATTAAAAAAGATATCGAAGCAGCGGGATTTGTCATTGAGGAAATGAAAATGGTTGTCATTGAGTTTGCGTATGACAGTCCGGCTCAATTTAGAGATTCTATGGCCAACTGGTTTCAGCAGATTAAGGTTCTACCCAAACCTTTGCAAGAAAAGTGTCTCGATCGCGTTGTTGAGCTATATCTTCAAAAAACAGCTGACAAACAGCCGAAAGATGGAAAATGCGTGATTTTTGATAGCACTCTACAATTTATTTTAAGGAGACCTCAATAACTCAGTGCATTTATTCAGGATCTCCTTAACGAAGCCACAGTCCCGTGGCAGCCTGTGATTTTCTCGACGCGTCCGTTTTTCTTTTCTCGACGATAGGAAAAAAAGTCCTGAGGGTTGGCAAAAGTATCGATCTCGGCAATTTGGATGTGGTGGGGGAGAATCCCCAAGCTCTCGAGTTGATGACGAGCGATGGCCCATAAATTGAAGTAAGTCTCTTTGATTTGAAAAGGCCAAAACGCTTCGGGCAGCTCCTTGCGAAAGTGGATGAATTCTGAGTTTTCGGGGCCCAGACTCGGAGACACCCCCACGAGGAGATCTTCCGGTTTGGAACCGAATGTATGGCCCATTTTTTCGACGGTTTCCTTGTAGATGTTTTTGACTTGCCCGCGCCATCCGGCGTGGACGGTAGCAACCACGTGGTGGATCGGATCATAAAAAATGGCGGCTTGACAGTCGGCATGCGCCATGAGAAGGCCCCAATTTTTTTGATCCGTAATCAGCCCATCACAACCGGAAAACATTCCTTCAGGCTCGCTAGCGATCTGCACCAGGTTCCCGTGCACTTGGTCGGCAGTAACAAGAGTGTCCAGCTCAAGTGCCTGCATGATCCGTTTTCTGTTTTCTTTTACATTTTCGGAAGAATCGCCCGCCCAAGTTGTCACATTGAGCGTCCCAAATGAGCCTGTACTGACGCCTCCATGGCGCAAAAAAATGCCGTGAATAAAGCCTGGAATTTCTGCGAATATTTCAAATTCGAGCCACTCGAGGGTGTTATTTTTTTTGCGAATCATTTATCATAGCTTAACATGACGCTGCTCAAAATGAAAGACACCACTTATTTGGAGTATGCAAAAGAGCGCAACTCTCTTTCATCATCAGCCGTTGAAGGGATGCTTCTTCGAGGCGAAAAGTTACTGGCCCAAACGCCCTTAGTTAATACTTTAGTTCATGGTGGCAGTGTTTTTTTTCCCCATGCGTCGATAATGGAATGTGGGGACCAAGTGGCCGCTGCCGCTCTTGCCAGTTTGCTGGCTTGTAAAGAAAGTGGTAAAAACCAAATCTTAGCTCTCGGTGTTTTACATGGCTTCGTCGAGCCTCTCTATTCTCTTGTAAAAGACATGCGTATGGGAAGGGATTTGTTGAAAAATCCTCACCGGCGGATCTATGGTCCAGGACTGCCACTTCAAGAGAATCTTTCTGGAGAATTTTCTCTCGACAATTTTCACTTTCTTTTAAGGGATGCTGCTCAGTTTCTTCATATGGAAATGCCAAGTGTTATCTCTCGCTATATTCCTCTTGTGAATGGAGAGCCAAAAAGTATCCCAGAAATCGGTGACCTCCAGAAACTCGCAAAGGAATCTATCATCATTGCCACAGCCGATCCTATGCACCATGGCATCGCCTACGGCACTCCTCCAGAAAAGTGCTTGCCCATTTCGCCTGCAGCTTATGAGCTGGCATCGCGGATTATCGATGGCGCCTTAAGCTTTTTGTCGGGGGATGATTTGGACGCTTTTCAAAAATACTGCTGGGATAATCGCAGTGATGCTGACAACGTAGGGCAAATTCTTCGTTTTCTTTTAGGACCTCTCAAGGGCGTCATCCATGATCTTAAGTTAATCAATGTCGAAAAGCTGTATCCCGAGAACTGCCATCCTAGCTGGGTTGCGGCTGCTTTGATTGAATTGATGCCTCTTCTAGGAGACCCTGAATAACTGCTTTCCATGCCAACTATAAATACGATAAGAAATAGCATTTTTTCTTCTTGGTCATTAGAACTCACTCGTGCGTACCACCGCGATATTGCGACCGTTGGGGCTGGTCTCATAGGGTTTGATAAAGCTGCTAACCTGATAGGTGATTATTTTAAAAAAGAGTCAGCATGCAGTTCCTTGAGTCCAGCTCAAATCGACAGATATAAATTTTTCTTTCCAGTGTCTCTGCTTCCTGCTGCCCTTCTTAATCAGAATATAACAATTGCTGGTGCATCGATCGTACCCGACATATGGCGCAGGATTTGCGAGTTTCTCACCAATCCTAAGGATGTTTTACAGTTAAGCCAGACCAGCAAAGCGCTTGTAGGTCTTCGAACCGACGCCCAAGTCTTAAAAATAATGTGGCAAAATCATATTACTGATCTTGAAAAAGTCGTCTTTGGAAAAGAAGCCTGGAACACCCATTTTGGAGACGTCGGAGAAGTAGATCCCATTCCCGAAGCCCTGGTAAAAGCCCTCGAAGAGCCCTGTCCCTTTATTGCAGGCAAGAAAGTCAAAGAAACCCATATCGCTTGTTGGATCCCTACCCACGTGAATGGCACCTCCCTCACCCTCAATACGCTTGGTAAGCTCGTCCAAAATCCGCTCCAGGGCCACACAAGTAAGTATAATTACTTCTGGGCTCAAGCCAAAAGAGACCATGGGAATAAACCCATAGAGAAAGGTCACTGGATCCTTTTGACAAAAACCGTTCTTGAAGGAAGCCGAACTACACCCAACAAACAGAAAAAACAGCTTGTTGAAGGTTATCCAGGTTACGAAATGCCGACCGTGCTATCCACAGCCATAGCCCTCTTTATGCACCACGCAAGAACTGGAGAGCGACTATATAATGACGATCCTGGGACTTACACTCTGTGCCAAGAGAAAAGCAATGGATGGTCCTTCGTTGTTGGGAGCTTCGTGGCCGGCGGCCTCACCGTCAACTTCGGCTTGGACTTCGAATGCTACGCCCACATTGGCGTTGGGGGCCTGCGGAAGTTCCCGGCACTTGGGACTTGAACCATTGGCATTGGTCTCTCCTTGGTCTTTGGGAAGGCCGGCGTCAGCCGGCCTTAGAGTAATTCGACTACTTGTAGATATCTCAGGGAATTTGTGCTAGAGCCTGATCACTAGCATATTTTTCGGTGTAAGCCTTGTATTGGACATCGAAGTGGGCTTCGAGCTCAGGGAATTTGGCATGGAGATATTCTTTAAACTCTTTATGGATGCAGGGGTAGTGTTTCGGTTTTTTGAGAGAAAAACGGCCCACATCGATTTGGACAGCTTTATTGTCGATAAAGGCAAAGTTTTTCTCGAAGTTGGGATGGCTGTCGCTGATCCCTTTTTGGCAGCGCTGGTAAAGATATTCGAGTAGTGAATCGATTCCTTCTTTCGCCAAATGGATGTCTCCGTTTGCCATGTGTTTTTCGATAGTAGGATGCACGAGGTCTGCCACGTCTTGGAGAACAAATTCAAAGTCATGTAGATCGACATTGTATTCGGTATGATCAGGACCCACGAGCGTTATTTTGTGATGGAAATCATCTTGGGGATTTAGATGAACAAAGTGAAGAGCCGTTTCTTTTTGGAGCTGATCGAAGGCGATTTTGTAACTATAGATATCGCGATCGAGATTATGTTGCTTATGGGCAATTTCTTTGCCGCGGTAAGAGATAAATGGAGGAATTAAATACCGGATCCACCTATACACTCGGTAGTGCCGTTGCTTGACGAACTTCAAAACGTATTTGTTATCTTCACTGAAAAAGGTATAAATCTGATTTCCAAATCCCACGTATCTAAATTTTTGATTTAAAATAGAATGAATATGGGATTTTTCTTCTAATGAAACAGAATGGACTTCCCAATTTGGATTATAAGGGTGCTCCGGAAACATATTATCGAGGCGAAATTCCTTATTTCTTTGACGTTCGATATATTCCCCGACGGTGAAGAAATAAACTCCGTAAAGAAGAAGTAAACTTGAGCTAAAAACAAGTAATTTTTTCATTGTGCGTATTTCTCACTATAGGCTAGGTATTGTTCATCGTAGTGCTTTTCTAATTCAGGGTATTTGTTGTGAAGGAAATTCTTAAATTTTTCGCTGATATGGGGAAAATCTTGGGGCTCCCCTAAAGAAAAGCGTCCAATATCGATCTGCACAGCTTTATCGTTGATAAATGCGTAGTTCTTTTCGAGGTTGGGATCGCTGTCATCGATTTTCTTTTTGCAGCGGTTGTAGAGAAGCTCAAATAAGGAATCGATAGAAGCTTTTGCCCCTGCTAGGTCACCACTTTCCATGTGTCTATTGATATTAGGGCAGACCATTTCAGCTTTGTCTTGGAGGATGAATTCACAGTCGTGAAGATCGATGTTCAATTTATTATTTTCTCTATCGATGAGCGTAACCGTATGGTGAAAGTCATCGCCAGGGGACTTAAGGTGTACGAACCGGAGGGCGGTCTCATCACGAAGCTGTTCGAAAGCAATCTTATAACTATTAAAATCCCGCTCTAATGTGCGCTCTATGTGGCCTATTTTTTTTTCGCGGTAAGATAAAAACGAAGGAACCAGATACCTCATCCAACGTGGAACGGTGTAGCGGCGTTGCTTGAAAATTTTTAAAACATACTTGTTGTCAGTGCTAAGCAGCACGTAAACTTGTGTGCCGCCGCCAATATATCGAAAATCTTGGTTTAATATCGTGTGAACGCTTGTCTTTTCTTCTTGCGAAAGAGGTCGAATATTCCATTTGCTCTCATAGGGGTGGTGGGGGAGCATGTTGAGTAAATTAAATTCTTTGGTTTGATTGTAGTCTCCAAGGGTTAAGAAGTAGATGCCATAGGAAAAAAGCAAAGAAACGCCCATGATCGAGATTTTTTTCAACATAGACAAACAGAGTAGCAATTAGAACCTGTGTTTGTCAATCATTCTTGACCAAATTAACCGGCTAAGGATAGAAGCTAAATTAGGAGGTTTTATTATGGGTATGCTAACTTTTTTGTTTTTAGTTTTAGCTGCTATCACCGGTTATTTTGCCTTTAAGAAGGGGCCAAAAACGGGGGGAAAGCAAGTTGCAAAGGCATTTTTTTATGTGTTTGTCGTTCTTTTCGTGATCATGATCGCGCTCATATTGGTGGAGATGTTTTTCCATCCTAAAGTCGACGTGAACGTGAAAGGCATGTCATTCCCTAAATGAATAAAGACGTCATCATCGTTACAGGAAGCTGTGGACGTATTGGCTCAGCCGTTGTGAAGCGGCTGGGTCAAAATTTTCGTGTCGTCGGCTTCGAATTGTTAAAAGCCATTTATGCCTCCGCGAGCGAAGAGCTCGTCCCCGTGGATTTAGGATCCGATGAGAGCGTCCATCAAGCGTTCATGCACATTCGGCACTTTTATGGTAATCGGATAGCATCGGTCATTCATTTAGCTGCCTACTATAGCTTCGACCAGCAGCACTCGCCCCTCTATGAGAAAGTCACCGTCGAGGGAACCAAGCGCCTTCTAAATGCTTTGCAAAAGTTTGAAGTGGAGCAATTTCTATTTTCCAGCACCATGCTCGTCCATGCCCCGACAAAGCCGGGCAAGAAAATCACCGAAGAATCTCCCGTCATCCCCAAATGGGATTATCCTCTCTCCAAAGTGCGCACGGAAGAAGCCATCCACGAGCTTCGAGGAAAAATTCCTTCCGTGGTTTTGCGCATCGCGGGCGTCTATGATGACAAATGCCATTCGATTCCGATCAGCCATCAAATCCAGCGCATCTATGAAAAACAGCTCGAAAGCCGCCTTTTTGCTGGTGACGTTTCTCACGGCGCGGCCTTCCTTCACATGGACGACCTTGTCGACGTGATCGAAAAAGCTGTCATGCAAAGAAAAAGTCTACCTTCCGAGTTAACACTCCTCATCGGCGAGCCAAAAACCCTGAGCTATGATGACCTACAAAGGCAAATCAGCCGCCTGCTCACAGGGAAAGAAATCCATACCTTTTCCATCCCCAAACCCCTAGCCAAAATGGGGGCGTTTGTTCAGTGCCATCTTCCCTTCGTCAAACCCTCCTTTATTAAACCTTGGATGATTTCTCTTGCTGATGACCATTATGAACTCGATATCAGTAAGGCAAAGAAGGTTCTCGGCTGGGAGCCTAAACGATCGCTGGGTGAAATCCTTCCAAAAATGATTGCCGATCTCAAAAATGATCCCACCCAGTGGTACAAAGAAAATCAATTGAAATGATTTGGACATCCTTTGCACTCATTTTTCTCGGTCTTTGGCAGTGCGCGGCGCCGGCAACTTTCGGATACGAGGATCCAACCCATTTTTTCACGGGACTTCTCCTCATCATCGGCGGTTTTTATTTGCGCCGCCAGTCATCGTTTCCGGTTCGGTGGGCTCTTGCCTTTGTGGGACTCTTTTTGCAGCTCTCTCCGCTACTTTTTTGGGCTAAATCGCCAGCGCAGTATCTGAACGACACACTCATCGGCGTCCTCGTCATCTTATTTGCGATCATTTTCCCCAGCCATGAAAAAGCAGAAACTCCCAGCCTCCCTCCTGGCTGGTCCTACAATCCCTCGACCTGGCCCTCGCGCATCCTCATCGCTTTTTTTGCAACGATTGGTTGGTTCATCTCCAGATATCTTGCCGCCTACCAACTCGGATACATCCATACGATGTGGGATCCTTTTTTTGGCAATGGAACAATCAACGTCATCACATCAGCCGTCTCTCGAGCGTTTCCTGTGTCGGATGCAGGTCTGGGTGCAGCGAGCTATACGATCGAACTCCTCTTAGCCTGTTACGGCGGACGCATGCGGTGGTGCCATAGCCCTTGGCTCGTGATCATCTACGGCATCCTTGTCGTTCCGGTTAGCATCGTCAGCATCGTGCTCATCATCTTGCAACCCCTTGCCGTAGGCTCTTGGTGCACGCTCTGCATCCTGACCGCGATATGCATGCTTGTGATGGCGACGCTCGCGGTCGGCGAACTGGTACTCGTCGTACAAATGCTCATCAAAAGTAGGGGGACTGGCTTTTGGAAAGGGTTCAACGTCCAGCAAACGAGCGCCGATAAACGCACCCTTGCTGTCCATTCTCCATTGAAGGACCTACTTTTATTTGCTTTAACTGGCATCACTCCCACGTGGCGTCTTCTCGTCAGCGCCGTCCTCGGCGTTATTTTAATCACCTCGCAGTCCCTCAAGGACTTGGATCCCATTTTTGGCGCGCTCGTCATAGTGACCTCCGTTCTCTCCATGGTAGAACCCATCCGTTCGTGGCGTTTTGCCAATGCAGCGTGGGGATGTCTTATTTTAGGAGCTCTTTTTTGGACAGGCTCGGTTCTTCTCATGCATGGAGCCATAGCGATTCTACTAATTTGGCTGAGTCTGAAAGCCGGAACTAAACGGGAGGAGTGCCGATGCTAGATCTTTTAAGAGCGATTCCTTGGTGGGGCTACATCTTATTTTTTTCTCTGATAGGACTGGCCCTCAAAGCGCGCAAACCCCAAGTGATGTCCGTGAGCAAAATTTTCCTCATGCCTCTGATCTTCACCCTTTGGTCTCTCTATAGTGTTTTTGCATCGCACACCATTTTCTTCTCTACATTCATCTGGCTTCCGTTTCTGGTTGCCGGCGCAGTCTTCGGATGGATTCTGTACCGGCCCGTGACCGTTCGTGCAGATCACAAAAAACGGCTCATTGAAATTCCCGGAACGTGGGCAACACTTGCCCTGGTTCTCATCATCTTTATTATCGAATACACTTTGGGATATCTATACGCCAAACATCCCAAAGCCGATAAGAGCCATTTAATTTTTGGCCTGCGCATGGTGACATCGGGGGCGATTACCGGAATCTTTGCTGGAAAGGCGCTTTTACTGATGCAGAAGTTTCATAAGGCGCCTCAAACGGATTTGACTTAAGAGGATTCTGCTATACTTCGACCAGTTGTTTGCCGAGGTTTTCTCCTGAAAAAAGACCCAAAAAAGCAAGGGGAATATTTTCTAGGCCCTTGACTATGCTCTCGCAAGATTTAACTTTTCCATCGTGCCACCATTCTAACAATTGCTGGCGCCCTTCAGGATATCGTGTGGGATAGTCTTGAGTAATCAGGAATCCTCTTGCTGTGGCGCTTTTAACGATCAAATGACGAAAGTTGCGAGGGCCAGTATCAGGACTTACTAGATTGTAAGAAGAGATTTGGCCACAAAGGACAACACGCGCATGCCGATTGATTTGCTTCATGACTTCATCGGTGATAGTGCCGCCAACATTGTCGAAATAAATGTCCACCCCATCTTTGCAAGCATTTTGTAGAGAGCTCACCCAATCGGAATTCTTATAATTAACGGCTGCATCAAATCCCAGCTTGCTTTCAAGGTAACGAGTTTTTGCATCCGTTCCAGCAATCCCTACGACTCGGCATCCTTTAATTTTGGCAATTTGGCCCACAATCATTCCTACCGCTCCAGCAGCTCCGGAGATGACCACCGTTTCTCCCGGTTTGGGTAGGCCAATATCTAGCAAACCAAAATAGGCCGTCATCGCCGGCATTCCTAGGACGCTTAAGGCTGTGGCGACAGGCACACCCTTATCAATTTTCCATAGAGAAGATCCAGACAAAGCAGAGTAGTCGGCCCATTCTAAGTAGCCGCAAACATGATCACCTTTTTGAAAATCAGGATGCTTCGACATAACAACTCGGCCCGCTCCATCCCCATTTGCCGGGGAATTTAAGGGAAAAGGAGGGTGCGAAGAAGGGCGTCCACCTATTCGGCCGCGCATATACGGATCGACAGATAGATAAAGCGAACGAACGAGGACCTCTCCTTCTTTTAATTCTGGCACCGAACCCCTATGCAGAGTAAAGTTATCTACGGTCGGCAGTCCTTGAGGTCGTGATATGAGATGAATTTGGCGGTTATTTTCCATTAGATTAAGTATGCGGATCCTACTTTTCCCTGACAAATAAAAATTCGCGCTTTAAAATGAGGCTTAGTTTAAGCCGCTTTCCATGGCTTGGGTGAACCCTTGGCATTTTGCCGGCGCGTGATTTCCCATTGACGATAGGGCTTTTCCAGGCGCTCCCAAAATGCAGGGGAAGTACCCAGTGCCGCAGCAAGGAGTGCAGCCGTTTCCTGATTGATCCCTTCCTTGCCCTTCAAAAGATCTTCGACCTTTTTTTCGGGCCACTGGAGTTTGGCTGCGAGCTGCTGGGGTGTCATACCCAGCGGCGCTAAAAAATCTTCCTTGAGGATTTCTCCGGGGGCTGTCGGTCTGCGGCGTTTGGGTGTCATCGTATGGCTACATCCTCGGCGTTATTACCATTCCATCGAAAACAGAGCCGAAAGTTCCCTGTGAGTGGAATGCTATAAAAATCTTGAACATCTCGTTTAAGTCCTCCGCCTCGATGCGAAGGAATGGCCTCGAGAGTCTCAAACGTCTCTACGCTATTGAGAAGATCGAGTTTGCGCTCGGCCATCTTCACGATGGAGGAGGAGAACTTTTTTCGAATGGCATGTGTATAAATACCTTCGAAAATCTCCTCGGTCATAGCATCGGCAAAAGAGTTAATCATAATTTTTCTTATATGGGTATATCCGATTTGAATCAATGCCTGTTTTTTCTCAGTTATGTATACTCATATTAATGTTGAAACGACTACTCATTTTAGTTTGTCTCGTGGTGCTTTATTTTCCGCTCAGCCGGTGGTGTCATAAGCAAACCCATGGCTTTACGATTACCGGTATTACCCAGCAGCATCGAGGAACTCTTTCTCAAGTCGCTTATGATCCCGAAGTTTTTGCGCAGCCGTATCATTACCTCGGTTACGGCGCTCAAGCCTTTGTTTTTGCAAGCGCTGACGGCAAGTACGTGATCAAATTTCTAAAGCAAAAGCGGCACCAGATTCCCTTATGGGTCAAATTGCTTCCTCATACATCCACCTATGAAAGGTATGCTAGGAAAAAGGGGCGCAAAAAGGCGCGCGAGCTAGCCGGCTATGAAATGGCCCTCAGTGAGCTGCAAAAAGAGACGCAGCTCGTGATGCTCCACTACAAGCGCTCGACCAACTTGCCCCATCTTCAGCTCACCGACCCTTTGAACATTCAGCATGAAATCGATCTCAATCGCACCGATTTTATCGTCCAAAGAAGAGCCCAGATGATTTATCCCACGATTGAGGCTATGTTTTCTCAAGGGAAGCAAGAAGACGTTAAAAAAGTGATCCATTCGCTGTGCCAAAATATCGTTTCTCGCTGCAAGAAGGGGATACATGATCGTGATCCCAACATTGGGACCAATATGGGCGTGATCGGAACCGACGTAGTCCAAATCGACTTAGGCAAACTTGTCCCTAGAGAAAATATTGACTGCCAAGAAGAGCTGATGAGGGCTATAGCTCCTTTTCAGGAGTGGACTATGCGGTGCCATCCCGAGCTTACTTCGATGCTCCAAACAGAATTGGAATTGAGGAAATAATCCACTTCAATTAGGTTGGGCATTATGGATGCTCGTAAAACCCTTTCTGCAAATCGTGTCTATTATTCTCTTCCAGCACTAGAAGAACAAGGGATTGGTAAAATCTCTCGGCTTCCGATTTCGATTCGGATCATGCTCGAATCTCTCGTGCGTAATTGCGATGGACAGCGCGTCACAGAAGATGATGTAAAACGTCTGGCGCAGTGGAGCCCGAAAAAAAATCCCGATGTCGATGTTCCTTTTGTGGTGGCGCGGGTGATTCTGCAAGATTTTACCGGCGTGCCACTTCTAGTCGATTTAGCAGCGATGCGCGATGCCGTGGCTGCGAAGGGCAAAGAGCCATCGCTGATTGAACCGAAAGTTCCGGTCGATTTGGTGGTGGACCACTCGGTGCAAGTCGATAGAGCGGGCACAAAAGATGCGTACATGTTCAATCTCAAGCTGGAGTTTGAACGCAACCTGGAGAGGTATGCGTTTCTCAAGTGGGGACAAGAGGCTTTCGAGACGTTTAAAGTTGTGCCACCGGGCATCGGCATTGTCCACCAAGTCAATTTAGAGCAAATCGCGAAGGTCGTGATCGAAGAAAATGGCGTGGTTTTCCCCGATACGCTGGTAGGAACCGATTCGCATACGACGATGATCAATGGTCTGGGTGTTTTGGGGTGGGGAGTCGGCGGTATCGAAGCGGAGGCCGCGATGCTGGGCCAGCCTTATTTTTTCCAGATGCCCGAGGTGATAGGCTTTCATTTAGCGGGAAAGCTGCAAGAAGGGGTGACCGCTACCGATTTGACTCTCCGGGTCACTGAAATCCTGCGTAAAGAAAAGGTCGTGGGAAAATTTGTCGAGTTTTTTGGCGAGGGTGCCGCGAGTTTGTCGGTGGCAGACCGCGCGACGATCGGCAACATGGCTCCCGAATATGGAGCGACCGTGGGCTTTTTCCCTGTCGATGAGAAGACGCTCGATTATTTGAAGAAGAGCGGGCGCACGGACGCAGAAATTGCTCTTGTGAAAGAGTATTTTCTCGCGCAGAAGATGTTTGGCATTCCCAGGAGAGGCGAAGTCGATTTCACCAAGGTCATAGAGCTCGATTTGGGCAGTGTGGTCCCTTGTGTAGCAGGTCCCAAGAGGCCGCAAGATCGGATCGATTTACCGGATCTCAAGAAGCAATTCGAGATGCTTTTGACAAAACCTACAGCTGATGGTGGGTATGGCAAAAGCGGCAAAGATCTTGTGCGGCACGTGGGCGTGCACAGCGACGGGATTTTTTCTCTGGATGCTCCGCACCAAACGGGCGGTACCGAGAACATGAATGGAAAAGGAGAAGTGCTCGGGCGCAATGAAACGGAAATGGTGACCAACCGTCCGATAACGACGCCGGCTGTGAACCCTGGCTACAGCGAACATAAACATTTCGACATTGCACTGAGACACGGATCTGTTGTGATTGCGGCGATCACGAGCTGCACGAATACGAGTAATCCCAGTGTCATGATCGGGGCGGGACTGCTAGCCAAAAAAGCGGTGGAAAAAGGGCTGAAAGTCAATCCGATGGTCAAGACGAGTTTGGCTCCGGGCTCGCGGGTTGTGACCGATTATCTAGAGAAAACGGGTCTTCAAAAATACTTAAATCAGCTGGGCTTTGAGCTCGTTGCCTACGGATGCACCACCTGCATCGGCAACAGTGGTCCGCTCGATGAAAAAATCGAGCAGGCGATCAAAGATTATGAACTGGTGACGGCTAGTGTCTTAAGTGGAAACAGGAATTTCGAAGCCCGCATCCACGGCTCGGTGCGCGCGAATTTTCTCATGTCGCCACCCCTCGTCGTTGCTTTTGCCATCGCGGGAAGGGTAGACATCGATCTCGTCGATGAGCCGCTCGGCTATGGAAAAGACGGCAAACCGGTGTTTTTGGGAGAAATTTGGCCGACATCGGAGGAAATTGCCGAAGCTGTCCGCCAGATCACGCCGGAGATGTTTAAAAAACGGTATGCCCACATTTTAGAAGACAATCCTTTGTGGTCAGAAGTCAAAACGAAAGGGGGAGTCCAATACCAGTGGAGCCCTAAAAGCACGTATATCCGTTGCCCGCCTTATTTTTCTGATTTCGAACTAAAAAAACCTCCCGCACCGGTGTTAAAAGAGATGAAAGCTCTCGCAATTTTTGGCGACTCCATCACGACGGATCATATTTCGCCGGCGGGTGCTTTTAAATCGGATACACCAGCTGGAAAATATCTCCTCTCGTGTGGTGTCCAACCGGATGAGTTCAATAGCTACGGCAGCCGCCGCGGCAATCACGAAGTGATGATGCGCGGCACCTTTGCGAATGTGCGCATCCGCAACAAAATGGCGGACGGCAAGGAAGGCGGTTTTACCAAAGTAGACGGGAAAATCTTGCCGATCTTTGAAGCCTCAGAGATCTACCAAAAGAAAAAAATCCCCCTCATTCTTTTTGCGGGGAAAGATTATGGCATGGGCAGCTCCCGGGACTGGGCCGCTAAAGGGACAGCGCTTCTCGGTGTTAGAGCCGTCGTCGCCTGTAGTTTTGAGCGCATCCATCGCAGCAACTTAGTCGGCATGGGCGTACTTCCTCTCGAATTTTTAGAAGGGGAGTCGGCCGAAACGCTCGGCATCCAAGGGGATGAAACTTTTTCTTTGATAGGCCTCGAAAAGGAAATCAAACCGAGGCAAGAAGTCACACTGCAGATGGGGAAAAATAAGACAGTCAAACTAAAGATTCGTCTCGATTCTCCTATAGAGGTGGCCTATTACCAAAATGGTGGTATCCTCCCTTGCGTTCTTCGTCAACTTTTATGAACCGGAAATTAAGATTCGTGGTAATCTTTTTTAAATGGTAGAACGTTGGGTCAGCCGGGTTTTCTTTCTTTTCCTCCTATGCATGCCCCTGACGCGCCGTTTTAGTAAAATTTTTAGATCCTATTTTGAGTCGATCATCCCTTCCGATATTCAGCTGCCCGGCACTTTCGATTGGCATCATGGAGTGTACATAGGAGATTTTGCCTATCTATTGTTGTTTATCGTGCTAGCAATTGTGGGCAGATGGAGTTGGAAACTGTGGGTGCAAAGCCCCACTCAGCGGTATTTAACACTTTTTTTAGCCACTGTTTTTATTTCGATCCTCACATCTTCTTCGCCCCACTATCCTATCCACTACCTGCGCTTCATGCACTTGCTCCTGCCTTGTCTGCTCTTTTATTTCATGAGTGAAGGAAAAATTTTAAACGATCGCAAAACACTTCTGACCCAGGTGGCTACAGCTGTTGTTATTTTAGGGGCATTTGAGTCCCTGGTTTGCCTCGTCCAATATTTTACACAACACGGAGTGGGTTTAAAATATTTAGGAGAGCCCGCCTTGACCTCGCGCCATGTTCCGGCCCCGTCCATTAGTGTGGCGGATGGCTCTTTGACTCTTTTCGATCATTGGCTTTCCCCTGGAGAGCATAAGCCGATTATCCGCGCGGTAGGAACTCTTTACCATCCTAATATTTGCGCCGGTTTTTTAGTCTTTAGCCTGCTCTTTTCCTATGCTTTATATTTAAAAGTAGGTCGAAAAAGATGGATTAATTTGGCTATCTTTTTGCAGATCGTAGCTCTTTTTGTCACGTTTTCTAGAGCTGCGCTATACGCCTGGGTACTAGGGACGGCGCTCTGGTTTTTCTTTTTAAAACTAAGAGAAAAAAAACTGGCTTTGCTTCTCCTCTCGAGCGCGGTGTTTTGCCTTGTTCTCTTTTATCCTCAACTATCAGATAGAGGAGGCGTTTTTTCCTATAATGCGACTGCACGAGGATCTGATTATACAAGGTTAGAATACGCCCTCATTGCGGGATCTATCATTCAGGACCATCCGTGGCTGGGGATTGGATTTGATCATTATTTGATCGATGGCCCCGCTTATGCCTACAAACTAGGGTTTACAAACGGCTATTATTTCAATTATGTCCACAATATCTTTTTATTTATTGCGGCTGAAAACGGCCTCATAGGGCTGATCTTTTTTCTCTTATTTATCGTGACAGTGGTCCAACAAGGCTGGTCAGTACGCAAGGGGCCGGAAGGAGCCACTCTCATGGCGCTCTTTATCTGTTTTCTCTTTTTAGGAAGCTGCGATATCTATTTATTCATGTCGCAGATCGGCCGGTTTATGCTTTTTCTCACCGCTGCTGGAATCGTTTCAATTGCGCCAGCCAGAAAACCAGCCACCGCCCCCCGTATTGCTATTGCTTGAAGGATTCGCTGGAGGAGGGGTAGGAGTCGGCGAGGATGTGCGTGACATTTCATGCCATCCCGTGTCAAGAGCGTTGTTATTATTATTGTTGTTATTCGAATTGGGCAGAGGCGTAGGTGTTGGTGTTTCACCCATGATCACAAAGTCATTCAAAAGCGGATCTGGGGTGGACGGTTTATCGACTTTAAAATCACCAAAATTATATGGAGGTCCCGCTTGGTTGTTAGGGGGATTGATAACGGGATTCGCGGGCGGGGGAGGCTGGGGATTATTGGAAGCGCCCGGTTGCTGCGAAGAGCTGCCCGGATTGACTACCCAGGGTCCTTCCCAAGCATGAGCCCAGAAATAATATTGGTCGGGACTTAGGAAGAAGAAATCATCGAGATGGGTGTCGCCAGGGTTGGTGATGATCGGTTCCATGGGGTGGATATTGGTAATCGTTGGCTTGCCATTAGTTAAAGCGGGAATAACGAGATTTTCCATGTCGAGCGGTGCGCCAGAGCTGGCGAGGCGTTGCCCGTCTTTTAGGACAATGCCTTCATTCATATTGCGCGCTGTGCCGTCGCCTTGGAAGACGTAGATGATATCGTTTTCTTGGGAAGCTGCTTCAGCGTCTTTTAGCTTCGAAAACGGCGATTCAAAAGAGCCGTCTCCACCAGGAGCGGCTAAGTTATTCACAAAGTGCAGCCGTACAGGCTTGCCGTCTTCATCTTCTTGGTAATAAGCGACTCTGCGCGTTTTTTGGTGCAGCGGAATGATCTCGCTTCGATAGACAGGGGTGTCATAGAGATTGCGGCCCTGCGTTGTTTTTTCTTTTTTTCCGCCCAGAGGGATGTTGATAGCGAGATAGCCTTGCACTTTCGTATGGAAAATCTGATCGTAGGAGACCGATGCACCCAAAGAGATATATTTGTACACATCCATATCTAGGTGGGCTTTTCCTCCCGCTGAATTTCCCAGCTGGTGGCCGCGGACTTCACGCCCGAACAAATAATAAGGGCCGGCTCCCAGGTAAATCCAGGAGTTTATCGGTCCTCCCACTTCTAAATCCACTACAGGAAGAGCCGCGATCAGTTTTTGCTTTTCTATAATCTGTTTTCCCTGAAATTTAAGAAATTCTTCGTGTTTGTAGCGTGTATCGTCACCTACGGGGAAGTATCCATTGAGCCTGACATCGACACACCGGCTTAAAAACTCGAGACCGCCGCCCACTTGATTAGTATGGAGGTGCTTGCTCTCACGAAAATCGTAATAAAAATTGCCTCCCAGCAAATAGGCCCCGTCATAAATAGAGCGCCTTGCACCAATGCCTAAGTTCGAAGCAAACCTGGCGTCGTTGAATAGATGGCCTCTGGCATTAAGGAAGAATTGGGAAAGCTCGCCAATATGCGAAATCGTATAGTCGACAGTCGAATAACCTTTATTATAACCAATACCCGCTGATTCTCGGTGCCGGACCTGCAGTTTTGACTCTGAAGCCAGCAGAGTGCAGGAGATGAATAAGAGAACTATTATTTTTCGCATAATATCCTACCTTGCCAGAAAATATCGCCTAAACATATCTTTAAACTATGCTCGATAAGTTCGTCAATGGGTTCATTTATTTTGGCCTGCCTGTTGTGGCGGCCTATCATGCACTAACGGGCAATATTTTTCTCAATGTTGCTGCCGAAGATGCTAGTGGCCTTGAGTATTTAGGAAACGCCGCCCTGACTCCTGTACAATACCTCCTCAACGGCAAAGTCGCTATCCGCGAGGGAGATAACTATGTTCTCGAGCAAAAGTTTGATTACCATAACCACCTTCCTTTAAAGAGCACCCTGTCCTTCTTATCCCTTCCCATCTCTCTTTCCGTCGGGACCCTTCTGAAAGCAGCTGCTTATTTTACAGAGGAAACACGCCGGCATCACGAACAAATTGCCTCGGCCCAAAATTCTCGCTCGGTCAAGCCCAATATCGATTACTATCGCAGTGTCGGACTTCCTATTTCTGACACCGCAGCGTCCATCGATTCTCCTGAGCACAAACGCCGCCCCTGCGATGAAAACAAACTCGCCTCCGAAAAAGCCCTTCTCAAAGAAATCTCTCAAATCCTCAAATCCAATCAAATCCCTTTTTGGCTCGATTGTGGTTCTTGTCTCGGAGCCTATCGCTACGGGGGACTCATTCCTTGGGATTGGGATATCGATGTTGCTATCTTAGCGAAAGATCATGACAACGTCATGCATGCCTTAAAGGCTCTCGATCCTGCCAAGTATCAAGTTCAAGACTGGTCCAATCGTATCCGTCCCAAAACCTATATCCGCGTCTACAACCGCGAAACCCGCAACCATCTCGATCTCTACCATTTTGCCATCGATTCCAAGACAAAAACGCTTGCCTCTATCCTATCCAACGAAGAGAGTTCTTTCATGGTTGAATCGTGGAAGATTAGGGAAAGACGCTTCACTATTCCCACCTCCTATGACATCATTTTTCCTCTCCGCGCCGCGAAATTTGATGGCATCGACGTCTTTGTTCCCAACCAAACAAAGAAATACCTCCAACAGCGCTACGGCGAAAACATCGGTCCCGTCCGCATATACAACGAAACAACCGGCATCTACGAAAAAGACGAATCGCACCCCTACTGGCAACTTCCCCACGCCAGTGGTTAATTCGATATAAAATAGTCGGGCTCTTCGAGCCCGATGAATTAAATTGAGATTTTTGGATTTCCTTAGACATGTCGGGGGCTGCGCCCCCAGCTGCCCCCTTGAGCCGACTACGGCTTTGCAAAACCGGATCCTCCCAAGTCCTCGGCGTGCGGAGCACAACCTCGGCTTGTTCAGACCGGTTTTGCTGTGCCATAGCGGCCGCGGGCTGCTCGCACGCGCTGTCCCTGCCTTCGGCAGAGCAGCATCGGCTCGCAGACACAGTTAAGCGAATCAGACATTTCTCTACACTCTTTAGTAATGTCTGCGAGGAGACGCGAACTTGAGCGTAGCGAAAAGGGCGCGCGATGAGCAGCCCGCTTAATTCATCGGACTCGCAGAGTCCGCCTTTTCATATCTTTAATGCAGGATGCCGCTGCTTTTGTACCACTCAAAGGTGTCTTTGAGGGTGTCGGTGAGGGGGCGGGGATAGAACGCGAGTTCTCTTTTGGCTTTGGAACAGTTGATGTTGCGATTGCAGCGGAGCAGCACTTCTAGTGTTTCATTAGTATAGAGCGTCGGTGTGTTCGTGATCACGCTGTAGGCTTTGGCCAGGGGCACTCCCATGCGCGCCAGCCAGTTAGGTGTGGTGAACTTGGGCGCAGATTTCCCTGTGGTTTCTTGAACGAGAAGGGCTAGTTCGCGGACCGTTTTCCAGATGCCTGAGATCAGATACCGCTCGCCCGATTTTCCTTTTTCAAGCGCGGCAATGGCGGCTTTGGCGACATCGCGGACATCGACGTAATCGAATCCTCCGGAAATCAGCGCAGGAACTTTGCGATTATAAAGAGCGATCAGTCCTTGTCCCAGGAGAGACGATTGAAAATCATTGGGTCCGATGACAGCCGTCGGAGTTAAAATCACGGCATCGAGTCCTTGGACGATTCCCTTGAGTACTTCTTTTTCGGCTTCGGATTTGGAGACGTCGTGCAAAAGACCCTCGCTTCCTACAAAGGGGCGGGTTTCATCGAGCTCTTCGTTGGGAGTTTGTTTGAGGGCGTGAATGGAGCTGACATAGAGAAGGCGGCGTACGCCTTTTGCGAGGCAAGCTTCGACGACATTTTTTGTGCCTGTTACGTTGACTTGGTGGACGGTTCCGTCGGGATCGCCATCGATGGAAATTTTCCCTGCTGCATGAATGACACAGTCGGCGTCGGTAACAAATTTTGCAAGACTTTCGGGGTCCATGATATCGCCACGGACTTTTTCGAGGTCGAGTCCTTCGAGGGCGTTGGAATGGATATGGATCATCGCCTTCACCTTGTAGCCTTTTGCAAGCAAGGCGCGGCAGATGTTATTTCCGATGTGTCCAGAAGCTCCTGTGACCGCGATAGTCATAGACTTACGAGTAATAACTCCTCCCAATTCGTTGTATACCTCGGCGACCTTTTTGAGCAAGCGGTTTTCCACGGCTGTTTAACCCCTTCTGCCGCGAAGAAAACAGCCCTCTTGCCTTGCCGGCGGTTGAGAGCGTCGATGATCGGCATAATACTTTTTCCTTTTTTGGCAAAAAGATCGAGCTGGTCCATGCCTGCTACAGAAATTCCTTGGAACATCACGCCGGCTTTGCGATAGGCGATTCCTGGCTGAAATAGTTCCTTTACCAGACGCTTAGTCACCCCAATGAGCGTCGGTGTATCTTGCGTAGCGACGGATAGTCGCATGTAGGCTTCTACGGTAGGGGAGTGGCGCGGCATTAAAAAAACCGACACAAACGATGTTTGGCTGCCTTCCGAGCGAAGCTTTTCTGCATTACGCGAGGTAAAATGGGAGACGGCTTCTTCCATTTCAGAGAGAGTTTTGATGTCGCGACTAAAGGAGCGCGAAGTGACCATGCCCTTACGCGGCGCGGGCGCTTCTTCAAAGTCCAGACATGACGTTCCTTTCAGTTCCATCACAATGCGAAGGCCCTGAACGGATAGGTGTTTTTGGATCCATGACTCAGTTTGCTGGCACAGCTGCCCCACAAACCTGATGCCGCATCCTTGCAAAAACTCAGCGGTTTTCCGGCCGATGCCCCACACATCTTCTACGGGAAATTTCTCCAGATCTTGAGGCTTGAGCTCCCAGACACCGCTTAAGTCTTTTTTCGCCAGCTCTCCAGCTGCTTTGGCTTGGGTCTTTGTCGTGCCGATCCCAATCGAGACAGGAATGCCCGTCCATTTGCGGACTTTCTCGCGCATCGCAGGGGCGACATTACCCTTCACTTCTACAAACGCCTCATCGATCGAGTAAACCTCCATCGGATAGCCAAAAGTCTCGAGAGTCTCCATCACCCGCTGCGATAAATCTCCGTAGAGCTCGAAATTCGATGAGAGGACCGCTACATCATGACGGACAAATGTTTCTCTACATTGAAAGGCCGGCGCTCCCATGGGAATACCCAGCGCTTTAGCTTCTTTTGAGCGCGAGATGACGCATCCATCGTTGTTGGATAAGACAACGACAGGACGTCCTTTAAGCCGGGGATTAAAGACCTGCTCACAGGAGACGAAAAAATTATTGCAGTCGATTAAGGCGTACATTTATGAATGACAAAAGTGACAACACCCCAGATCTCACAGTCTTCCGTGACTTCTATTGGAGGAAATTTTTTGTTTTCTGGCATCAAGAAAAAAACTCCATTTTCCTTGCGAAGGCGCTTGACCGTAAACTCACCGCTGACAATCGCCACGACGATGGCTCCATCGCGGGCCGGCTCGGCTCTATCGACGATCAAAAGATCACCGCTCGTAATTCCTGCATCTTTCATCGAAGATCCGGAGGCGCGCACAAAAAATGTCGAGGCTGGATGGCGAATGAGGAGCTCGTGTAGGTCGAGTTTGCGCTCGATGATATCTTCGGCGGGGGAGGGAAAACCTGCTTGGACAGGCGTCTCAAAAAGAGGAAGTTTCATGGGAGATCGAAGAGTAAAAATTCAGCATTTTTGCCCACTAGCTTCAGCGACGATTCTTTTTCGATAGCCGCACCATCGCCTGCGCTGAGGGACTTGTCACTCACTTGCAGAGACCCTTTTACGACTTGGATCCAGTAGCGGCGCTTCGGATTGACGGTGTGTACAAGCTCTCCACTGAGGAGCGACGCATAAATCGTGGCATCTTGATGAATCTTCAGTCCGACCTCGCCTACGATGGGACACAGACGGTTTGTTTTTTCTTTCGCCGTAAAAACCCTCTGTTCATACGAAGGAGGAAGACCTTTTTTTTCAGGATAGATCCAAATTTGCAGTAAATGCACAGGCTCTGTTTTTGAGGCATTTTTCTCGCTATGCTCAATGCCCGATCCCGCCGTCATCCGCTGCACTTCACCCGCTTTAATCGTCATCCCGTGGCCCCCGCTGTCTTTATGCTCGAGAGCTCCTTCGATGATGTAAGTGACGATTTCCATATTGGAGTGGGGATGCGTATCAAACCCGAACCCTGGCATGACCGTATCTTCATTGATGACCCGAAGGTCTCCAAAGTTGGTATATTTGGGATCGTAGTAGTCACCAAAGGAAAACGTATGAAAAGTATCGAGCCACCCGTGATTCAGGTGGCCCCGCTCAGCTGACTTTCTTACTGTTATCATGTCTTTAGATGCTACGCTCTACCTCTAAAAGAGAAAAGATTAATCTTTTTTGTACCAAAAACCAAAGTAAAGAGAGACAGCACCAATGACCAGATGAAGCCATGTATCGGCCATATTGTTCGCGATGATTCCGAGGACGGGCTTCGTGCCGTAGAAAAATCCTAGAAAACCAACTATTGCATAAATCACGCCGAAGATCTGGAAAAACATTCTGCAGGAACGTGTATCGACGCGGGAGACCGCATAGGCGACCAAGCCGGTTACGATATGAACCAAATTATGCACTGCATTGACATGAAACAGACCTAAAAGATGCTGATGATAGGTAATTCCAGGAACAAACCCTAAAATTCCTATAACTACGAAAACGATTCCATAAATTTTTGCTACATTTCTCAACATAGACATCTCCTTGTTTGCTCGGTACTAGATAAAAATTTTCTCGCAGGGCCGGCTGCGGCTTTGCATAATCGATCCTCCTCCTCAGAAATAGCGCTTTGGCTATTTCTTTCGTCGGTCGGATCCATTCTGCTTTGCCTCGCTCGCCCCGGCGAAAAAATTTTTATCCAGCACCGAGCTAATTCCATCAAATAATCATTTTACAATTGAATTTCAAGGAAAAGAATTGAGCAAAACGACTTTTTCCGGTATCTTTTTGCCTTTTGGGGATTTAGCTCAGTTGGTAGAGCATCTGATTTGCATTCAGAGGGTCAGGAGTTCGAGTCTCCTAATCTCCAAAAGAGCTGGTTACAAAACCCTGGCGCAGCTAAAAACGCCCTTTTGAGCCAGTTTGACATCCCACCCCCGAGCCCTACTCTACTTAGAGTATGTGCTCGGAGGTGGGAGAGCCGCATAGCGGCTGGCAAACTGGCTCAAAATCATCGTTTTTTTCTTGCGCCAAAGTTTTGTAACCAACTCTGTTTTTGCGGTTATAGCTCAGTTGGTTAGAGCGCGACACTGATAATGTCGAGGTCCCTAGTTCAAATCTAGGTAACCGCAATTGTCAAATAATTACTTCCCATCTATAGAAGAACCATGGGAAGGTTTTTCCTCTGTTTTCTCATTGGCACGACATCTCTATTTTCTCTCACCGTCGAAGAGGTGGAGAAAATGGCGCTCGAGAATAACCCTGACATCCAGTCGGCCATCGCCCTTGTCGAAAAGGCCCATCAAAGCCGACTATCCGTCATCGGCAAATGGCTTCCGCAACTGTCTCTTCTGTCCCAAGCATTCCGAACGCAAAAACCCCTCGAGTTTTTTCAATTCAAAAAACCTTCGGCCTTTTTCACGCAGCTCTCGCTAACACAAACGGTCATCTCGTCACCACTTTTGCACGACATCAAAGTATCGTCCTTCATTATAGATCAATTTAAACAGCTCGTGGAAGCCGCGAAAAACGACATTTTGTACAAAGTTCGTTTGCAATATTATCTCGTCGCTCTCGACAGACAAAAAGTTGCCACAGCTGAAGAACACATCAAGCTTCTGGAATACCTAGCCGAAGAGATGGCCTCGCGCCATCAAATCGGTGAAGCAACACCCTACAACGTCAACCAAGCCAGAGTCGCCGTCGCTAACGTCCAAGAGAGGTTTTACCGAGTATTTGAGCAGCTCAAAGCCGACCGTGACGAGCTCGCGCGTCTCATGGGCATCGATCCTTCCCAAAACCCCTACGATTTTGCGCAGACTGACATCGATCTCACGAAGATTCCCAACCTCAACTTCGAGATCGAGCAGCTTCCGATGGAAGAGTTTACGAAGTGGCAAGAGATCGCCGATCGGTGCCGTCCTGACATACTCCTCAGCAAAACACTTTTGAATGTCGCGGAGGAAAAAGTCCGCACCCATGAAGGGGAGTATTGGCCCAAGCTCTCGATTTTGGGCGGTTATGGCGGCGGCTCCACGCCGTATTTGGAAGTTCCCTCGGAGCGATTTAACAACCAAGTCTTCCAGTGGGCTGTGGGCCTCTCGCTCAACTGGAACCTCTTCGACGGTCTCTCGCGCGAAAGGAATATCCGCGCTGCCAAGGCCGAAGTCTCATCAGTTCGCCAAGATGCGAAAAAAACACTCCAAGCCGCCCATACCGACGTGCGCCACCAACTCTACAAAATCGAAAAGTCCCTCGCCAAATACCGCACCGCTTCCGCCAACCTCGAGCTCGCTGTCGAGACGATGGGGCAAGCTAGATCCCAGCTCGAGATCGGCTACAGCACCCTCTCGGACTATCTCATTTCTGTCGACGGCTGGGTGCAAGCCAAGACCAACTACGACGAGGGGAAATTTGAACTGCTGGCCTCCTATTTTGGCCTGCTACACGCATCAGGAGAAATGACACCATGAAAAAAAACACCTTTTTTATCACCATGCTCAGCCTTCTTTTTGTGCTGCTGGGCACCGGAGCTTGGATGCTTTGGTTTTGGCCCTACGTACGCACCAACGATGCTCTCATCGATGGCTTTAAAGCCGCGATCTGTCCCGACATCTCTGCGCGCATCGTCAAGCTCTACGTCGATGAAGGCAGTATCGTCCGTGCCGGTGATCTTCTCTGCGAACTTGATGACACGATTCTGCAGTCGCAGCGCGCCGAAGCTGAAGCCCGGGTTCTCACCCTCCAAACAAAAATTGTCCTCCAGCGCTTCCACTTCGAAAAAATCCGCAATGACTTTGAACGGGCCAAGCACGGGTTTGAAGATGGCGTCACAACAGCCCAGATGCTCGACCACGCGCAGAAAAACCACGGCATGGCCAAAGCACGTCTCGAAGCTGCCGAGGCCTCACTTGAGCAGGCTAAAAAAGAGCTCGGCGTCGTCGTCGAGACGATTGCCCACACCAAAATCTACGCACCGTTCGATGGCGCCATCGTGCGCCGCTGGCTCTATGCCGGCGACGTTCCCGCCGTAGGCCAAGCGATTTTTTCCCTCTACGATCTTAAAAACATCTGGGTCGTCGCTAATTTAGAAGAGACCAAAATGAAAAATGTCCGCCTCGGTAGCCCCGTCGATATCCACATCGACGCCTATCCAGGCATTACGTTCCATGGCAAAATTTTCGTGATCAAAGGCGCTGCCGCTTCCGAGTTTTCGCTCATTCCCCAAGATAATGCGACCGGTAACTATACCAAAGTCGCTCAGCGTGTCCCCCTTAAAATCTCCATCCAACCCGAAAAAGATGCTCCCTATCTTTTTCCGGGCCTTTCTGCTGAAGTCAGAATCCAGGTGCGCCAGTGACCTCGAGTTGGAACACGCCCCGCGGCATCGACCCGAAAGGCCGCCTCTTTCCCTGGCTCATCCTGGCCAACACCACCATCGCCACGTTCATCGGCGGGGGCTCGGCTGTCGCTGGCTTTGTCGCCGACTCTAACATCCGTGGCGCGTTGCAGATGAGCAGCGACGACCTGCAATGGATCTCTATCTCGTTCATCATGATGCTCGGCATCATCTTGCCCCTCGCTGTGTACTTGGCCGAGCGCTTTGGTTATAAGCGTATTTTCTTTGCTGGTATCGCCTTCCTCACATTTGGATCCCTGCTCAATGGCCTGGCCTTTAACTTCCACACGTTCTTACTCTCGCGCATGCTCGCCGGCGCGGGCGCCGGTGCGCTCTTTCCTTTGAGCATCGCCATCATCAATCAAACCATGCCCGCCAGTCGCATGCCGCTTGCCATGGCTCTGAACGTCGCGTTTGGATTTGGTTTTGGCAATGCCCTCGGTTACTATCTCAGCGGCTATCTTTGTCAGTGGCTCTCATGGCCCTATGCGTTCATCGTATTTTTTATCCTCGGACTTCCCGTGCTTCTTGCCACCTGGATCATCCATCCCGAGACTCCTCCGCAAAAAGACCGCGTCTTTGACCGTTTTGGATATGTGCTCTTCACGGTTTTTTTAACCGCTCTGTTACTGACCCTCAACAACGCCAAAGCCGCATGGAACACCGGAGGGTGGACCTCGCCCTGGATCCTTAGCACGATCTTTCTTTGTGTCTTAAGCCTTGCGATTTTGATTCCTTGGGAGTGGAAACATTCTCAGCCGATCATTCCCCTTCAGCTCTTTAAAACCCGGTCGTTCACCTTCGGAATGCTCGCCGTGATCCTCATCGGTGCCTCTCTCTACGCCAGCCAAATCTACGCGGTTAATTTTTACGATGGCGCCCTCCACTGGCAAAAGCAAACCATCGGTGCCCAGATGGCCGTTCAGACACTCTATTTAGGGTTTATGAGCACCGCTGTGGCATTTCTCTCCAAGCGTGTGAGTATCTTGCTCCTGACGTTCTCAGGTCTTGCCATCCTAGCGATTTCGTGTTTCTTGCAAATGAACGTCACCCTCTACAGTGACCCCAACAAATACCAAATGCTCCTCAACGCGCGCATGATCGCCACCGCCCTCGCGCTCGGCCCTGCCACAGCACTGGCTCTTCGAGAGATCCCCCAGGCACTCGGGGGCGCAGCTTCGATGCTCGTCACCTTTGCGCGCCAAGTCGGCGGCACCATCGGTGTGGTCGCGTTTTACGATGTGATCTATGACCGGGCGATCTTCCATGGACAGATGTTTGGAGCGCAGGTAGACATGACAAACCCCCGCCTGCAGCAAACACTGCGAAGTGTCCAGCTCCATCTTGAGCGAAACTGTGGACTACTGCCGCCAGAGGCTACAGTCCAAGCCACTGACATTTTTCGGGCGAATGTTGTCACTCAATCGCAGGTGACAGCAACGGCGGATGCTTTTTATGCCCTTGGGTGGATTATTGCTGTTGTTTCGAGTCTGTTGCTCTTAGAGGTGTTGTGGGGGTGGATGAAGAGAAATTCGGCTGTTGTATCGGCCGAATAGGAGTGGATTGACGTGAATTTGTTTTGAACTTTTCAGCCGAAGCCTGCACTCCTTTACGGAAGTCATCATTTGATTGATCTGTATTTTGAAGATTTTTTTGCAGTTCTTGAACGAACTCCTTAAAAGCAACAAGTGAGGAAGGCATCGCTTCTAAATAACCCAATAAATTTCCACCAATATCGTCCTCGGAAGGGGCAGCATCATTCGATAATAGGGAGAACACCTCATAAGCAGAGCGGATCAGTTTGACGACAAGAGTTGTATCCTTAGATAAGAGAAAAGAAACTTTATCAGCTGAATACGTCTTTAACTCTTGGACAAATTGAAGCGCAAAATTTCTTGGAATGTCTTCGTCAGGCATGTATTGTTTAAGATCGCTTTTTAGATTTTCGAGAAACTTTTTAAATTCCTCGAGGTTTTCTGGAAGATCCTTTAAATACGCATCAAGGTTCTGTTGTATATCTTCATCGGTTATTATTTGACTACTTACGAGCTGCATAAGGGCGTAAGATTTTTGCACGAGAGGAAATATTAGTTTTTTCGTTTCGGCTAACTCTATTTCTATTTTTTTCAGCCGTTCAATCTCTCTTTTGTCTGCGTCTGAGGCACTTTGTAATTGTTTGAATTCGACTTCAACCTGCTTTAGACGTTTTATTTCATCCTCATCGTATAATGCTTTCTGAGCTACAAGTTCAACTTTTCCACCTTTGTCATCGGTATTTCGAATACGACGATTATGCAGATAAATCGCAGAAAATGAGGTCAGAACTAAAATGAAAGGGCTAAGCTCTTTAGATAGGGAAGGGATTTTCGAGTTGGTAAGGATTTTATCTGCGCTGAAAGAAAAAATGCCTTGCAGCCCCGATAGACCAAAGCCAATGTAGGGCAAGAAATTGAAAAAACTAGATTTATTATTAGACGCGGGGTTAGACATTTACAGACTCCATTTTTTCTTTTAAATAAATTAATTCGACTATTTAATTGTTATTATGCTTCTTTTCTGGTACTTTAATTTTGAATTCTAAAACAGGTTTTTTCGAATCACTTGGCGTTTGAGGGATAGAAGAAGGAATTTTTTTCAGCTGTTCTTCGAGAGCGGTGATCTTTTGCTTTTGTAGGGCATTTTCTTGGCGTAGCTCGGCTAAAGTATGAGAGGAGTTTAGCGCGGCATTCGATTCATTTGCTTTTAAACGCTGCTCAAGAGAAGAGATGAGACTTTGCTGCCTTTGATTCTCCTCTTTTAACTTTTGAAATTCCTCTGCTGATGGATGGTCTTGAGGGGGGGCAGAAGAAGGGGAGCTATGTTGAATTTTGTATCCTAAATCGCTAATTTTATCTTCTTGCTCGCCGTTTTTTTTGGTTAATTCATTGATAGTTTGGATATCTTGTCTTCTTAGAAAGATCGCCATAAACGTAATCCCTACAAGACTTGCCGTAGCTAATAGAGGAGGGATTTTAGAATCGATAAATTTGCTTAAACCTAAGGAAAGAACTCCAAAGCATCCAGCTCCGCCAAATCCATAATCCGATAAATCTGAGTTTAGAGGTTGGTTATTATTATATTTTTTTATAGATGTCATGTTGTTTTGTCAGATTGGTTAGCCGTTTTTATAGTGAAACTTGTGCTCGCTTTAGGTGTGTTAGTAACAGTAGAGCTTTGATCTCTTTTAACGACAGGAGTTGCGGCAAATGTTTTGTTGCCAACTGTTTTAGAGGTAACCGGTGTTTGCATAACGGGTTTAGGCGGCGAGTTTCCATTTTCTTTGCCGTTTCCTTTTAATTGCCTTTGAATTTCAAGAATCGATTTTTGCAAAGATTTCATAGTTTGATCTAGACTTTCTAATTTTTGCGTTGTTGCATTATTTTCAGTCTGAGCATGCGTAGAATGTTCCTCTTTAAAGGTTTGAAGTTCTGTTTGTAGAGAGGAAAGGGTGTTTTTGAGTTCGCTAAACTCTTTTTCAGTTTCTTCTTCGCTCGCCGCCTTTGAAAATTTTGTTTCTAACTGTGAAAGGGTCTGATTAAATGTCTCAAATTGTTTGCTGAATTTTTGTGATATTTCTTCAAATTTGGGTTGCAAGCCTTCGCTTGTTTTCGAAACTTGTGTGCTTATGGATTGAGAAATGGATTGTTTGTGAAGTTCCCAGTCTTTGATGAGTTTTGAAAACTCCTCTTTTAGAGATGAGAAATTAATATCTAAGGTTGATACGGATTGTTGAGTAGCAAGACTGCCTAATTGTTCCTGAACTTCTTGCAGTTTAGCTTGCAACTCAGCTGTACTTTCTGCAACTAGATTGCTAATAGATTGGGAAACAGATTGCTTTTGAGTTACCAATTCTTGTCTGAGATTAGCAAGGTCCTCTTTTAGAGAGGAGAAGCTTCCTGTTGCCTTGGTTAAGGAATCTTGAGTCGCAAGATTTTGTAACTTTTTCTCAATCTCTTGTACCATTCTATCCAACTTGGGTTGCCAATCAGCGGTTTTTCCCGCAACTTCGTTGCTAATGGATTGGGAGATGGATTGTTTTTGGCTTTCCAGTTCCTGTCTAAGTTTTAAAAGGTCATCTTTTACAGAGGAGAAGCCACGTGTAACGGTATCCAAGGCCTCTTGAGTCACAAGTTTTTCTATCTGTTTCTGAATCTCTTGTACCATTTTATCAAATTTTGTCTCAATTTGCGATAAACGCTGTTCAAGCTCTTTCGATTGGGGTACTTGTTTTATGCTAGATTCCAATGCCGTTATACGATCACTTAAATTGCCAAGTGAATCTGTAGTTGAAGCAGAGGAACTATCAATTTTAGACGATACCTGATCCACTTTCGCAGCTTTTTCTTTTAGTTGGGCGTTTTCTTCTTCCAGTTTTTTACATCTGTCTTGGAGTGCTTGGACCTCTTTTTCCCGTGTTTTTTCAGCCTCTTCCAGCATTTTGAGACGGGACTCAAAAGAAGCATTCTTCTGCGCTTGAGTGTCGTTGTTAACGACTGCTTTTAGTTGTTCAAAAGATTGACTAAGTGTATCTAGTGTCGCTGCTAATGCACCTTGCTCTGACTTGGAAGCATAGGTTTTAGCACTTTCACTAAAAGTTGATAACTGACCTGAAAAGTCCGTTAATTGTTGTTGCAGAGTCTTACTATTTTCTAAGACAGCTGTCTTAATTAACTGGGATATGCTTGATTGGAGAGTTGTCAATTGACCACTCAACTCTTGGACCAGCTGTGAAAGACCGGGTTCTACAGATGTTTGAGTTGGCTGCTCGCTTTTTGGTAGATCTGCCACAGTTTGTTTGAGCTCTTCGAACTTGCTAGATAGCTCCTTGAGTTGCTTTTGCAATTCCGTAATACGTCCTTTTTTAGGCGCGGTGCTAGAAGATTCCGATGTTTGCGATTTGCTTGGGTGCCAAATTTTTGAGAATTGTACTGCCACGCTGGTAATGACGTTAAGGATTTGCTGTCTGTAATTAATAACGCAGGCAAGGGTAGCGGCTACAGCTACAAAAATGAAGAAGGGGAGAAGCTGAGAGCCTTTTTCCCAGGCTTTTTCACCTAGGTCTTGGACCCAAAGGAGGGCGATTTCACGGTTCGTTGCTAGACTTGCTGCTTCTTCTACTCCTTGGAACGATTTATTCGAGAATAACTCGTATATTTTATCTCGGTTAGCAGCAGCTGTAATAACGAGGGGGAATGAAAGAGTGGCCACGGGGAGGAGGGCCTTGCGTGCATTTTCCATGTATACCTCATGGGCTAAGGGTTTTGCCACAAAGCATAAACTGAAGTATTAAATAGGGGCAAGATTTTTTTGAGGAGTATGTAATCTTACGAAGACTTAATGGTGAACTCTACGATCTGCTTCTGGTCGTTTTCTACCACTTCAATCTTTTTGCTCGCTAAGAATCGGTAAAACTCTATGGTGTTGTGCTTTTTTCGAGCGTCGCACAGTAAGTTTAGGAATCTTGTTTCTTGTTTATTTCGTGTCTCGTCAAAAGATTGAGTGGCTTTAGAGTGAGCCATTTGGCTGGAGTTTCTTTTCAGCTTATTTAGATTTTCAAGAGTGAAAAGAGACCAGTCCATATTTGGAGTCAAATCAAATGCGATGGTATCTGGGATGGAATCGCCCTCTTTGCGAACGTAGATGATTCTTTCGTTCCACGATTTAATGATGATTTTTTTCTCCTTTAAGAAAAGGGAGAATTTTTCTGGGCTCAATTTTTTGCTAAGCTCTTCGAGAGCCTCGATCAAGGCAAATTCGGTTTGTTGAGGTTTTAATAGCCATGCGCTAAACACTTCTTTAATTTTATCGGTAGCCTCTTCATCAAATTCTGTTTGGAGGCGCTCATTAGATTTTTTTACATGTGTTATTTTTCCACGCCGATTTGTTGTAACGATGATATCCTCACCTTTAACAAATTTGTTGTACCTCTCTAGATCACTTCGTTTAAGGTGTTCTAATATTGTAATTAGCTTGGGCATGAAGACTTTGGGATCTTTTTCAAGGACTTTAAGATAATCTTTTGCTAAACTGGCGGTTTTTCGGGGCACTTCATTGGTTTGGAAATCTTGGATCATTGCGTCGGATGATCTCGTGATCTGATTCGTTGTAAATAAAAAGTCATGCTTAGCCTCAAACTGCTTACGAATGCGATCGAAACTGGTAGAAGCTTGAACCCAGTTTCCATCGGCCTTGCGTTTTAAGGTGATGCTAAAATCCAACGAAAGAGCACTGAGAGGTTCGGACACTCCCATTTGTAGGATTTCAAAGGGGGCTCTGTACCGGGCTTGAACAGTATTATCATCTATGATTTGAATCGAGATATCCCAAGAATCGGGATAGGATCTTTGTTTGAGCATTAATTCTTCCGAAATGGCTTTAATTGCGATTTCATATCCAGCGTAGTTAAATTTGGCAGTTTGCGTCAAAAGAGCTTGAATAGGAATAGGAATTTCCCCCTCTGAAGCAATAGGGAGAGATTGTAATTTTTCCATGATCGATTCAGGAGGTTCTTGCCCTATCGTAATCTGCTTATCCTTATGTACGATCTGGATAATCGTATTCATTCCTCGCTTAGCTGAAACATCTTTGGGAATTTGATAATATATTCCGTTTTCCTGTACTTTTTCCCGAGAAGCTTCCCTTTGTAATGCTTCATTAATGGTTTCTTCAGGGTAGAGATTTCTAATCTGCTGTGCAAATTCTGGAGTAAAGTGCCTGCGGAGTTTGAAGAGTGTCAGATTAGATTCGTCACAAAGCTTCATGAGCTTTTTGAGATTTTCAGACACCTTTATTTTCTGCAAGCGATCCCAGTTATTGGCAATGAGGACGAGTGCTTCTTTGTGCTCTTTTTTTGTAATGACAGGATTTGGCTGGCGCATGATCTTAATAAGCTCTTTGAGAGGAGCTTTCTCTAGGTCTTCTAAGAATCGGGGAGTCGCAGCTCCAGCTTCGTAAACAAAATGCCTATTTTTAATATAGGGGCTTTCAGGATCTAACTCTTTGGCGGGAACGAGACTCGCAAAGCGGTGGACGCGGAAGATGTTGAAGAAGGCTTCTTTCGCAGCTTTACGGTTATGTATAGCGATAGGGAAAATGATCAGGCGAAGGAGAGCAATGGTTGTGCACAAGAGCCAGGCACCAACAGCAGCAAAGAATAAGAGAGTTCTATCTAGCCAACTCGTATCTTTCAGATAATGTGAAGGAAGAATGCGGGCGATGACATTGTTGTTTAACTGAAAACCGAGGTCGTCATCATGTAGTTCTTTGCCGTGTACAACTCCACGTGTACCAAGGCCGTTGCGGGTGAGCTGGTGGCAGCCGGGGAGTTCCTGAGCGACGAGGTGTTTGAAGGCTTCATTTTTCCAGAGCTCAAGAGGATCGCCGCTTGGGAAAGGGTCTTTTCCTAAAAGCTTATGAACTTGGATCCACTTTCTAAGAGCTCCCGCAATCGCAAGGCCGAGCGTTGTCCGATCTTTGCTGCTCGCGCAGTGGTGGACACTGGCAATACCGAGCTTATCGCATACAAAAGCGCGCAGAAGGATTTCTTCTTCTGCGAGAAGATCTCCGGATTTTAATTTACCCATAGCATTGTTTATGAGAGTGTTATTTCCTCCAGATCGCTTCTGTACAAGGTCCTCAAACGGTTTCCAGTTGGCTTTTCTGATTTCATCGGAAGTTTGTTTACCCGAGAGGTCGTAGGGGGCAAACGGCTCAAATGCTTTCATGCTGAGCTGCGTATTAAATAAAATGGGATGTAGGGTATAGCTCTGTCCATCGACTTCAATCTTCTTACCTTCGAGATTTTTTAATGCTTCAACTTCATTTTGGAGCATTCCTTTATCAAAGTGAGCGCTTAAATAACTGCTTACGACATAGTAGAGATGGCCATCTTGAGCTTGATCATTTCTGATCAGAAATTCGGCTTGCTCCAATGCTTTTTTTTCTGTGTCGGGGCGGCCTGTTACAGCGAGAAATTTACCCCCGGATTTTAGAATCCGAGCGTTTTGAAGATGAGGATTGGTTCGGTCTTTGGAAGAAGAAATGGGTAAACTTAGTTTTATCTCATGGCCAAATTCATCAAGGTATGTTTGTAGGGTAAATTCTTTCACGTTGCGTAAGTAGATTTGCTCTGAAGAGAAGATTTTGATGAGTTTTTTTTGCAAAACCAACAAACCATCAATGATTTTTGCTGAATCAAAATTCCAGCTGAATTCTTTAATTTTTTCCTCGAGAACTTTTTTTAATTCTTCGGATGAAAGAGGGTAGTTTTCTACAAAGACATTGCGTAGCTCTTCAATATCGGGAACATTAAACTGCGCATCTTCTGGAAGCAATCTATTTAGTTCATCCGAAATCTTACGGAAGATTCCGAGTTTTTTAAGAAGCTCAGGTTCGAGAAAGGCAACTTCTTGAATGTCAGGTCTATTAATCGCGCTATGAGCAATTTCTTGGCAGATTTTCTTCCGTTTCTTTTCTTTCATCTGGTCAAAATTCGGAAAACGAGATCTGGCCTCTGCTTCAATCAAAGTTGTCAGATTGGCGAAGGGGGGAAGAGTGCAGCCTGAAAGTTGAGGATGGATAAACGATACTTCCTTGCTCCAAAAACCTTTATCACAATAGTGTGCGCTTTCGCCCCCCGGTTTGATATGGGGCTGAAGATGATCGGTTTGTGGTCGGATATTCTCTGTCATGTATCCCTCCTATTATACAGCGAAAACGTTAAGCCCCAATTAAGACTATATGCTTGTTGAAAAAATTACTTGATAGCGATAGAATCGCGCTTAGAGAGGATGGCAATCACGTATGTCTCAGAAAATCAAGAGGATAGGAATAACGGGCGCGGCAGGGCAAATTGCTTATAGCCTGCTTTTTAAACTAGCCAGCGGTGATCTCCTTGGCCCCCAGCAACCTATTGCGCTGCATTTACTCGAAGTTCCTGAGGCTGAAGGGCCTTTGAAGGGGACCGTCATGGAGCTCGAAGACTGCGCATTTCCGCTGCTATCCGAGGTTGAAATGGGATCGGATCCGGAGACGGTTTTTAGGGGAGTCGACTACCTCTTTTTGGTGGGCGCAAAGCCTCGGGGCCCGGGGATGGAGCGCAAAGATTTGCTCGGGGAAAATGGCAAAATTTTTGCAACTCAAGGCGCTGCTATTGGAAGAGTTTGCCCGAATGCTTTAGTCCTCGTCGTGGGAAATCCCTGCAACACAAACTGCCTCATTGCGCAAAAAGCAGCAAAAAACATGGATCCCTACAGGTTCTTTGCGATGACGAGGCTCGATCAAAATAGAGCCCTCTCGATGCTGGCAAGAAAAGCCAATGTGCCACTGACAGAGGTTTCACATGTGACGATTTGGGGCAATCACTCCTCAACACAAGTGCCCGACGCTGTTCATGCGCTCATTCGGAAAAAACCAGCCTACGATATGATTCAAGATAGAAAATGGTGCGAGGAGACTTTTGTGACGGACATTCAAAAAAGGGGAGCCACAGTCATTGCTGCCAGAGGAAAATCATCCGCAGCGTCAGCTGCGCATGCAGCACTCGAGGCAATGAAGTCACTTATTTTCCCCACGCCTAAAGGAGAGTGGTTTTCGATGGCGCTGCTTTCCAATAATGCTCCCTATCCCGTCAGTCCAGGACTTGTTTTTTCTTTTCCTTGTACAAGTGCAGGAGAGGGAAAGATCAACATTGTTCCGGGTCTTGAATGGGACGCATTTCTCAAAGCAAAAATGGCGATCACAGAAAAAGAGCTGATCGAAGAAAGAGAGTTAATCAAAGACCTATTATGACAGACGTTTTATTCCAGATTACCGAGAAAGAGCTCGAGACGGGCATGCGTGGATATCCGGTGGGGTATTGCACGACATCGACGGTCGATCCCCAAAAAGGACTTTCCTATGTCGGGCATCCCATTGCCGAGCTCGCGTCGTGGAGGCCTGAGGAAGTCATTTACCTTCTCCAATTTGGCAAAGAAGGCTCCAAAAAAGAAATCGCCGATTTTTTTGCCGAGCTCCAAAAGCGGATGACTTTAAAGCCTGAAACGATTGCGGCTATTGAAAAACTCCCCCGGTCAGGCCATCCCATGAAGCTCTTTTCCGCAGCGATGCTGATCCTAGGGATGATGGAAGGGCAAGGGGACTACCGTGAAGATGAGCTCAGCGCTGTTGCGAAAATCCCTCATCTCGCCGCCGTTGTCATCAACTACCATGCAGGATGGGGAAAAACACCCCCGTCCAAGCCCGAACTCGGCTACATGGAAAATTTTACGCAGCTGCTAAAAATCCCCAAAGGAGACGTAAAAAAGCTCTTCCCCTCATTTAAGCTGTTCAACGTCCTCCATTTTGATCATGGGGGAGGCAACCTATCGACGTTTGTAGGAAAAGCCGTCGCATCTGGCCTCGAAGATATGTACGGGTCGATGTGCTCGGCGCTCTGCGCTCTCGCAGGACCGCGCCACGGCAGGGCCAACCAAGACTGTCTAGAGTTCGTGCGAGAGGTCCACAAGGAAGTGGGGGATAACGCCAAACCCCAAGATGTCGAAGCGCTAATTCGCCGGCGTCTGAAGGAAAATAAGCTTGTTTTTGGCTTTGGTCATGCCGTGCTCCGCGTTGAAGACCCCAGAGCAACGGTCATGTTCGACTATTTGCAGAAAGAATATCCTCAGCATCCTCTCGTGAAAATAGCGCTGCTTCTTCGCACAGAAGGGTCTAAAGTGCTCAAAGAAAACCCCAAGATCTCCGACCCCTATCCCAATGTCGATGCCATATCCGGTACCATGCTGGCCGCGGCGGGGTTTGATTATCCCGAGTATTTCACCATTCTCTTTGGACTGGCGCGCACGGTCGGGATCGCGCGGCAGATTGTCTATGAACGTTTAGAGGCGCGCGGTGGCAAGGGGACTCCGATTATCAGACCTAAGTATATTTATAGCGGCCCTTCCAGTAATTGACAAATAAATAAATTGTAATTATCTTGAAACTAAGGTGGCAAGATAATTATGAAACTTATCAATTTAGTTTCTGTCGCTGCAGGGGCTCTTTCTCCGCTCGCCGTTGCTACCGAAGTCACGGCGCCTGTTGTCACACAATCTCAAGTCTTTGATCCATTTTCACTCAAGGGTGATGATCATGTAAAGCTCGAGCTCGAGGCTCTGTATTGGAAAACCTACGAGCAAGGCCTGGGGTATGTGATCGAAAACAAAGGCAGTACTACTACTGTCTCGCACGGACATACTAAGCACGGGGAATTTGATTGGAACTGGGGCGGCAGAGGAAGCATCGGTTTTAAATTTCCTTCATGGGACAAATGGGATCTTCAGCTGAGCTACACGTACTTCCATGGGACAGCCACAGAACACGAAACAGCCCCCACAGGTGGCGCGTTATTTCCTTCCTTCATAGCTCCTCAAGCGGGAAATGTTTTTGCAACCAAGGCCCATTTCCACGGAGTTGTGATCCTCAACGCCTCAGAAATCGAGCTGGGCCGCTCTTGCCACGTCAGCCGCTGGCTCGAGATTCGTCCATCGATTGGCGTCAAAGGCGTAGCGATCCATCAACATTTTAGACTCCGCTTTGAAGGTGGGACAGTGGCTCCCATCGGAGATGAAGATTTAGTATTCCTCGGAAATCTCTACTGGGGAGTCGGCCCCCGTTTTGCTGTTGATTCGCTCTGGGGACTCGGTGGAGGGTTTGGACTGTTTTTAAACGGTGCAGGAAGCCTTGTCGCCGGAAGATTTTTCGGGCATCAAAAGGAGCACTTAGATCAAGCGGACATCACACGATTAAACGTGAGAGACCATGAGAGTGCTGTGGTGCCTATCGCAGAGCTTGCCCTGGGATTACAATGGGACAAAATGATGTATAACAACCGTTTTCATCTAGGTCTCAAAGTTGGCTTTGAAATGCAATACTTCTTCGATCAAAACCGACTTTTGCATTTCCACAACTTTTCAAGCCCAGGGCTCTTTACTCAAGATCGTGGCGATCTCTCGTTCATGGGTCTCACTTTTGGCTTCCAATTCGATTTCTGATTTTGTAAAATGATCAGCATGTGGGATGAACTCGAGCGTATTTTCAATCGTGCTTTTCAGTATTCTTTTTCCTGGAAAAAATGGCTCTTTGTCTTTCCCGTGCTGGCACTCTGCGGCACTCTTGCTGTTCTATGCCATACTCTTGCCATGGGAGCCAACCAATGGGTCGGCGTGACGCTCGTTTTTTTACCAACGTTTATTTGCGCCGGCATTCTGCTCGCTGCGGGAGTACCACTCATTCGTCTTTATCACGATGAGGTCAAAGGAAATCCGCTGCGCCATCGCGTAACCATTCAGCATTCTTGGAAATTGATGCGAGGACTCGCATCTCTTTCTCTTCCTCTCATTTTAGCGTATCTCGTGTTGTGGGGAGTTTTTGGGATTTTTCATTTGCTAAGGGCGATTCCCAATATCGGAGGGTTCTTGGGAGGACTTTTGTCTTTTGGTCCCTTTCTGCTGATCGCAGGATCTTTTTGTTTGAGCCTGATTGCGCTTCTTTTCCTCTTTTTTTTAACTCCGCTCGTGGCGCTCAAGTCCACGGTCCATCCGAAGATGGCCGAAGAGTTTTTCGCGCGGTTAAAGGCGGGGCCTTTTTCTCACATCTTTTTTTTGGCGATAGGTCTCGTGCCGCTTCTCTTCATGAGTACTTTTCTCACCGTTTCTGCAGCATTGACAGGTCTTACTTATTTTGCTCCTGAGAGAACTTGGGCAGTAGCCTTGCAGTGGTTTTGCATCATGATTCCTTTTGCAGCGCTGCTGTCTCCCGCCGTGATCTTCTTCTTTAATTTTGCTGGAGAAAGCTTTGTCTGGATGCAGCGCAAAGTCAAATGATTATGTTTTCAATAAAAGAAGAGCTCTTTCGGATTGAGGGTTCATTGCGAGAACTTTTTCCAAGAGTTGTTTTTTCGTTAAGTTGAAAGTCGGGTCTGTTTCACCTTCTTTCAAAGTAATAGCCAGTGCCACTAAAGCATCCTCATCGGTGGGTTCCATTAGTGAGTAAGCGGCGAACAGTTGTTGCCGATTCATCTCACGGTCATCGACAAGACGAATTTTCTGCACATTGTTCGGGAGAGCATATCCTAAATTGTATAAATGGATAGACACTTTGGGTTGCAGTTTGTAAGCCTCAAAAAAAATCTCCCATTGAAACATCTCTTGCTTGTTATGCAAGGTGACTTTTCCTCCTTGGGCGAGCCTGGTGCCGAGACGTGTCCAATTCACAGCCATTTGGGGGTTTGTATCAACAGCGATTAGATAGGGCGTCAATGGGTCGAGTTTTTGTCTTTTAACGGGCCTTTCTTCCACAGTTGGAGTTAGAGGAAATTTTGCGTGGAGCTGGTCTTTTACCTCATCGCATAGCTCCTCTAAATCCAAGTCTTTGGATACCTTGTCTAGCCAATGGTTATTGAGGACGATCTCTTCGATCTTCTTAAAGCAGGCTGCGTAGGGGATAGACTTTCCTGTGCGCTCTACAAGAAGAGTCTGAATGACGATAAACTCCATGACGATAGGAGGTTTGTCTTTATAAGATATTAGTGCGCGCTGAAGAATCGGCTTTAATTTTTCAACGAGTTTCTTGTCGATGAGTTCGGGTTTGTTTGACAAAGCTTGCCAGATAATTCGGCGAATAATGGTAGTAGAAAAACCGATTGCCATGGGGGACAGCTGGGGCTTGAATAGGCATTCAAACAGAGCAGGGGCATTTTTGAGGAAATCGGGAATTTGTACGGGGACATCTGCTTCTTTTTGTTTCAAAGCAAGAATGGTGGCGTCATCGCCAGACTCCAGCGCTGTGACAAAAGATGTTTTATTGCGAATAGCTTCCATAGGGAGTATAATCTAGTGAAAAATGGTAAATAATAAATCCTTAAAGATCAATGTTGCAATTCTAGGCGCTGGGTTCGCCGGGCTGGCTGCGGCCTATTTCCTCAGTGAAGAGTTTAAGGTCACCGTATTAGATGCCAAAGGACTTGGTGGAGGGGCTTCTGGGGTATCGACAGGTCTTTTGCACCCCTATGCGGGAGAAAAAGGCCGGAAGAGCTGGCACGCAGAAGAGGCCATGGGGGAAGCAAAACTTCTTTTGAAAATCGCAGAAATGGAACTGGGTAGGCTCGTGGCCGACTATGGCGGCATTGTCAAAAAGGGGGCTTGCATCGGAGCTGGTGACGATGTGGAGGTGCTTGGAGAGGACCATTTCCTGATCCGGTCGGGGATCACCGTTTTCCCCAAACTTTACTTGAGTGGACTATGGAAGGCCGCTGTAAGGCGCGGAGCCGAGCTAAAAATCCAAAAGATAGAGCAGCTATCGGAGCTAGAAAGTTTCGACTACATCGTACTAGCCGTGGGCAGCGGGATCTTCCATTTCCCCGAGGGCGAGCATTTAAAAATAAATGCCGTGAGAGGCCAGGCGCTCGTGTGCCGTCTCAATGGGCCAATGGAGAGAAGTCTCGTCGCAAAACAATATACAGCACTCACAGAAGACCCGCTTGTTTGCCATGTGGGAGCAACTTATGAGAGGGGAAGTCGCTCTGATGAGCCCGATCTAGCCGAAGCGATCAGATTACTACAACCTTCTCACGAAGTACTGGGCGTCCGCGCTGGAGTGCGTGTGACCAATCCCGCGCACTATTTTCCCATTCTAGAGAAAATAAATGCGAAGACGTGGGTTTTGACGGCCCTGGGCTCCAGGGGACTTCTCTACCACGCCTATTTCGCAAAAATGCTTGCCTCGCAGATCGTCTCAGCGTAGGACTACGTGAGCTCGGTTTTTAATTCATAGGAGAAATGGTCAGATTTTTGAGGATTTTTGATCACAAAAGCACAGCAAATAGCCCAGAGGGTACTATTTGCGCGCATTTTGGGGTCAAAAAGACCGAAAAGATGGCCATTTTGCCATGAAAGAAAAGCCGAGTTCACGTAGGATACTAAAACATGTCAGGAAAATTGCTCTTTTTAGGTACTGGGGGCTCAATGGGAACGCCTGTGATCACGTGCGCCTGCGCCGTTTGCCAGTCCAAGGATCCGAAAAATCATCGGCTCCGTCCTTCTGCCCTCCTCAAGGTGGGGGGCAAGCAGATTTTGATCGATGCAGGGCCCGATTTTCGGACGCAAGCGTTGAGAGCTGGTATCCAGGATCTCGATGGCGTGATCGTTACGCACACGCACATGGACCATGTTGCGGGACTCGATGACCTGCGCGTTTTTGATTTTTATCACAAAAAAAAACTTCCATGCCTTGTCTCGGAGTCGTCTATGAAGGAAATACGTACGACTTTTCCTTTCTTTTTTAGGCCTGATAAGATGCGCTTTGAGTTTACGACTTTTGATGGAGATTTTGGGGAAGTCTCTTTTTTAGATCTCCAATGGAAATACGGAAGTTATATCCAAAATGGCATGAAAGTGTCGGCGTTTAGGCTGGGCTCTTTTGCTTACGTGCTCGACATCAAAGAATACACCGACGAAATTTTTGTTTTTTTGCAAGGTGTCCAAACGCTGATTCTAAGCGCGCTGCGCGAGCGGCCATCTCCAGCGCATCTTACCGTTGAAGATGCCATACAGTTTGCGAAAAAAGTCGGTGCTGCAAAAACCTACTTCTCACATATTTCGCATGACGTAGATCACGAGGCGGTGTCAAAAAAATTGCCGCGTGGAATTGAACTGGCCTATGATGGATTGGAGGTGACCTTTGGCTGAAGCTGCATTATCTCTCATGAAAAGGGCGCTCCTCGTTGCTGCCTATACCTCCAAAGAGGGACAAAAAGAGTGTCTCGATCACCTCGATGAGCTCTCGCGCCTCTGCGACACCTATGGTCTTGAGACTGTCGAAAAAGTTCCGTGCTCGCTTCGCAAGCCCGACGCTGCAACATATCTGGGAAAAGGGAAAGTCGAAGAGCTTCTGGCTCTCGTGCAAGAAAAAGCGATCGATGTGGTGATTTTCGATGATGAGATCACTCCCAATCAGCAGCGCAACCTCGAGAAGTTTTTCCAAAAAGCTGTGATCGATCGGACCGAGCTGATCATCGAACTCTTTGCTCAAAGAGCGCAGACAAGAGAAGCGCGCCTCCAAATCGAAATGGCCAAGGTCAAATACCAAATGCCGCGCCTTAAGCGCATGTGGACGCACTTGTCTCGTCAAGCGGGAACGGGTGGAGCTGGGGCCTATCTCAAAGGCGAAGGAGAGAAGCAGATCGAGCTCGATCGGCGCCTTCTCAAGCGGCGCGTCGATCAGCTCAAAGAAGAAATCGAGGCGGTCCACGCTCAGCGCCAGACACAGCGTTCCCAGCGGCTGCGTACAGGTATTCCCACATTTGCTATCGTCGGTTACACCAATGCCGGCAAGTCGACGCTCCTAAGAGCGCTGACTAAAGCCAATGTTCTCGTCGAAGATAAACTCTTTGCCACGCTCGACACGACCACACGCAAATTTATTCTTCCCAATAAGCAAGAGATCCTTCTCGTCGATACGGTGGGATTTATACGGAAAATTCCGCACATGCTCATCGCGGCGTTTAAAAGCACGCTCGAAGAAGCTGTTTACACCGACATTCTCTTGCATCTCGTCGATGTCAGCCATCCCGATGCCGAACTACAAGCTGAAGCAACCATGCATGTGCTCAAAGAGCTGAATGCTCTGGGCCGGCCTGTGATCACCGTGCTCAATAAAGTCGATGCTTGTACGGAACCCGGGCGCATGTACCGCCTGCGCCTTAAATATCCCAAAACCGTCTCCATTTCCGCTTTGAAAGAAGAAGGTTTTAACGAGCTCCTCGATCTCATGGAAAAGGAAGTTGCGGCGCTTCGCAAAGTCTACAAGCTTCGTGTTCCGCAAAGCCACTATGCGCTCGTCAGCGAGCTCATGCGTGAAGGTCGCGTCCTCTTTTGCGATTACCAGGAAAATGATATTCTTCTGCAAGTCGAGGTTCCCCAGCGTCTAGAATCCAAAGTTAAGGAGTTTACGCATGATTTTTCGTGAAATTCCTCACAGCGAACGTCCCCGTGAGCGCCTTCTTTCGCATGGTGCTGCAGCGCTCTCTCTACAAGAACTTCTCGCCATTCTTCTTTCGACGGGAACGACCGGCAAGTCCGTGATCGATCTTTCCCATGAACTCGTAGCAAAATTCCATAATTTAGAAGGCCTCCTTGAAGCTTCCATCCCTGAACTCATGGAAGTGAAGGGCATCGGCAAAGCCAAGGCCATTCAACTCAAGGCAGCTTTTGGCATTGCACTCAGGCGATCTCCACGCACGTCCAAGATGAAAATCTCCTCCCAAGAAGCCTATGATCTCATCAAAGAAGAACTCGCTAGAGAAAAAAAAGAGATACTCAAAGTGATTCTGAAAGACGTGAAAGGATATCTCATTTCTTGCGAGACCGTTTCGATGGGAACGCTCTCCGAAGTCCTCGTTCACCCCCGCGAAGTCTTTTATCCCGCCGTTCGCAACAAAGCCAGCAGCATGATCATCGCGCATAACCATCCCAGCGGCGATCCGACGCCCTCAGAATCGGACTTAAGCCTAACGCGCCATCTGGCGCGGTCGAGTCGGGTGATGGGAATTCATCTCGAAGATCATCTGATCGTCGGAGCCTCGCGGTTTGTCTCACTCAAACAGATGGGAGTGTTCTAGCAGCACTGGGTGAAAATTGATAGAATCGGCAAGACGTGATACTGTTTTTTTTATGCAAGCTCTGAGTTATGACTCTCAAGGACCTTTTCAAGCCTTTGATCAAAAAGCAACAAGTAGCTCTATACCCAAAACTGAATGGCGCAATCTGGAGAAGAAAAATAATAACCAGATCATCGTCGATCGACAATTTCGGGCTTATTTTCCCCTTTTTAAAAGCACCCTTATCCGTGTGCCAGGAGAGGCATCCTATGTTCCTTTTAGTGAGATCAAAGATGGGTCCAACATATCGCTTGCAATCACAAGCTCTCCTTACGAGAAGCATTTTGGTATTTTTTGGAAAACCATAGCCCACATAGCAAATGAAAAAAAGAGCAGCGAAATTGCGATTGTAATGATATGCGCGCAAAGTCAGCAGCAATCAAAAGATGTTGGTTGGGACCCTTACTGGTCGGAAGGTACACTTTTCCTTGAAGATGTCTCGGTTAAGCTAGATTCTCAAGAATCCACGGAACACGTCATTTACCGAACATTTACATTGCAGTGCCAAAATAAAACGACAACTGTGAAACATTACCATTTCCACATGTGGCTAGATGGTGAGTATGATATACCTTCAATCGTTGAGTATGGGCCTGTATTTAAAAAGTTGACAGAATGCATTTGTCCTGTCGTTGTTCATTGCCGCGCTGGAATATTCCGTTCGGGTATTGTGAGCATTGCTTTAATGACTCTCAAGAAGCTGCAAGTCTTTAATAAGTCAATTAATGAGGAAGTTGTAGACCGACATATTTGGGAAAGTCTTGATGCTCTGCGGCATCCAGAAACTGGGCGATCCTACTTAATGGCACCCACAAAAGATAATTTGCTTGTAGCAAGAAAAATTGTCTATCACGTCTGGAACTCTATGAAAAGCCAATCTTCTGACATGCAGAGTTTTCCCCAGCAAATTTCTGCCGAAAATAATAGTTTATCTTCCCTTCGGCTATGGACTTTGCTTATTAGGGAACAGTCAGCATTTTTGACCATCCGAGTAAAACGCCGTTTCTGACGCAGTCAAGCAACGGTTAAAAGAACTGTTCTTTGACGAGGTGGACAACCCCGGTCATGAGCATCTGGATGGCGATCAGACAGATGAGCATCCCGCCGAGGCGCTCGCATGCGAGAAGTCCTTTCTGACCTAGTAAAAATTTTATGTTAGAGGCTGCGAGGAGAATGATCGTGGAGGGGATCCATGCGAGGAGGATGGCTGTGCCCACGAGCATGGGGTTGAGGGTCTGCTGAGCAAAGATCATGACGGTGGTGATGGCGCCGGGGCCGGCGATCACGGGGATCGCGAGGGGGAAAATGAACGGCTCCCGCTCGGGGTGCTTATGGGCGGTGTCTTTGGGGAAAATCATCGAGAGGGAGATCAGGAATAGAAGGATACCGCCGGCGATCCCAACGACGCCCTGGCTAATGCCGATCAGGCCGAAGATCTCGTCTCCAAAAAAGTTAAAGAGCATGAGGATGCAAAGAGCGATGAGGCACTCGCGCAGGATGATCCGGCGCTGCCGCTTGACGGGGTAAGAGCCGAGGATGCCGACAAAGAAAGGGACGTTGCCCAGTGAGTTAAGAATCAAAAAAATCGAAACAGCGATGGAAAAGAGAGCCATACTTCTTTATAATCACAAAGTATCTTATGGCGACAAGCAAAAAATTTAAAATAGCGACGCTGGGGTGCCGGACGAACCAGTACGAGTCGCAGGCGTATGGGGCGCAGCTGAGAGCTCAGGGTTATACGGAAGTAGCGGAGGGCGAGGCAGCCGACATCTGCATCGTCAATACCTGCACGGTGACAGCTTCGGCGGATCAGCAGAGCCGGCAGCAACTACGGCGTCTGGCGAGGGAAAATCCGGGAGCCAAGCTCGTCGTGACCGGCTGCGCGGCAGATAGACTGGGAGATGCCAGTGGAGCGCTCGTTGTTCTCAACAAAGATAAAGAGCGTCTTCTTGAAATCGCTGTTCCCGAGGAGTCGTGGCCCGAGTTTAAGATCGACCATTTTGCTGCGCATACGAGGGCTTTTGTGAAGGTGCAAGATGGGTGTAATTCGTTTTGCACGTATTGCATCATTCCCTACGTCCGTGGACGATCGCGATCGAGGAAGATGGATGATATTTTGCGCGAGATCGAAGATTTGGTGGCGCATGGATACAAAGAGGTCGTCATTACGGGGATCAATGTCGGAGACTTTGAAGGGGAGAAGGGCGAGAAACTGGCCGACTTGGTCCGGAGCGTGGATAGTGTCCAGGGTCTGAAGCGTCTTAGGATCTCGTCGATCGATCCCGATGAGGTCGATGATAACTTGGCGAGCGCGGTGCTGGAGGGAAAAAACACGTGCCCTTCGATGCACATCGTCTTGCAATCGGGCTCCAATGTGATTTTAAAGCGCATGAACCGCAAATACACACGGCAGGTTTTCTTGGAGACGGTGCGGCGCCTCAAAAAAGCGCGACCCGATTTTACATTCACAACCGATGTGATCGTGGGATTTCCGGGGGAGACGGAAGGCGATTTTGAAGAGACGCTCTCCATTATCGAGGAGATCCAATTTGCTAAAGTGCATATGTTCCCCTATAGCGATCGAGAGCGGACAAGATCTGCCTTGTACCCCAATAAAGTACCGGCAAATGTCATCGATGAGCGGAAAAATAAAGTGCTTCGACTCTCGGAACAGGTCGCGTTTTCTTTGCGCAAGTCCTATGTGGGACGCGAGATGGAAGTGCTTACAGAGGAGCGGGGCAAAGGACATACCGATAACTTTTTGCCAGTGCTCGTAGGTGACGTCTCCGCCAATGAGCTAGTTCGCGTACAAATTGTTGAAAATACCCCGGCAGGGCTGATAGGAAAAAGGTTATGAAAATATCGATTGCACAAAGACTAAGACCGTTTTCTCGCCTTCCGGGCACTTCGTGCCTCGTTCCGGGGACTGCATGGCAGGTCACGGCGTTTCCCACGCAGCTCAAATTCCATAATTTACTCACGGACGAAGAACGCGAAGAGTCTATTGCCGCTACCGAAAGTTTTACGCTGACGCAAGATTTAGAGCGGGGAGAAGTGGTGATCTCCGGGAAAAAATACAAACACGTGGTGAAATTAGGGTCTCTGCCCGCTTCTATCGAAAGGCTGTCACTGGGCAGTCATAAAACTCTCGACTGGGACATGAGCCGACGGCGTCTGGACTTAAGCGATATTTTACCCGTGTGGTTTCGGCTAGGACAAATGGTGCCTGCCGATGGGAAAATTGATTTTCCTGAAATGGACAAATTAGAGGTTGTGCCTTTTCTTAAAAATGTCTTCCGTGCTTATTTTCAGGGGATTTTAGTGCCGCGCCTCTTCGATGATGATCATCAAGGACTTTTCCCCGAAGGCAAACCCATTGCCACAGGATCGCTTGCTCTGCTTCATGAGGGAGCAAGGTGGATCCGAGGACTGTTTTTCCAAGAAGGCTTTCATTTTTTACCGCATTTGCCTCCTGAGTTCCATGCTGGGCGCCTTCTCCATCTTAAGACCAAGGAGGGAGATGATATCGACATGGAGTGGTCGAAAAAATTGCTCCGGCGGGTGGTCATTCGTCCTGGAAAAAGTCGGAGCGTCAAGCTCCATTTACAAAAACCTCTTGCTTCTTTTCGAATCCGTAGAGGCATGAAAGATCGCGGCGAGCGCCTAACTGTGCAAGACGCAGTTGAAATGGTTGAAGGGCAAGTCCTTCTATTCGATCGCTTTGAGAAATAATTTTCTATACTGATTAAAATCTTAAGTCTTATAATGATTGCATGCGCGTTAATGCTTTTTCATTTTCCCAAACTTTTCTGACTTATGTTGGAAATGGGGATAATAAGCGCATTTCAGAAATCGCTATCCATGCACTGCGACGAATGATGCCCTCGATGTCCCAAAAAAGCTTTGTCATAGGTGCTATAGCGCTTTTTTCTTTGTGGTTCTTTATTTTTCGACGCGTTCCTCGAAATGTTTTGGTTTCGGTAGGCGGCTCAAAACCAACAACAGACGCCTCAGGTCGTGATACTTCTTATCAGGGGAGATATGTTGTAAAAGCATTAGAAAGACTACCTGTTTGTAACCATGGAAAAAACATATATACTTTAATACCTTCGAGTAATTATTCAAACACGCTTTTTGAAGAAGGCGATGGCGGTTTTGAACATCAATATGAAAAAATACAAAGCGAAATAGATAATAGCGTTATTTTTATAATACCATCAGATAAAGATGCAGAAGGGTATTATGCAGGTTTTCAATCCCTAGTTAATGCCCAGGGTAAATTAGAGGCGCTGACTAAACAATTTGGATCAAGAGTCAAATACTACGAACTTAAGTTTTCTGAATATCAGTGGATTAATTCGACAGGTCTTTGTCCTCTCTGGGTCTATCGCGAGTTTCTTAAGCTCAAGTCTGAAGAACTCTTTCCTTCATCTAATAAGCAGTAGCATAGGCAATTACAACCTTTGCTCTTCCAAAAAAACAGGTAGCGTCGTTATAATCGCGTGCTTTATCCTGAACGAAGGGGAGAGATATGAACCGAACACGCCGTTTGACGCTACTGTCTGCCACTGTCTTGCTGTCGCAAGGCTTTGCTGCTGACGTCACGAATCAAGATCTCCAGTCTTTGCGTGACTGGTTCAACTCCAAACGTCTCGTCACGGTGAAAGAACTCGGTGGCCAGCTTTCTATCAGCGGCGATGTTCACGCAGAGCTCCAATCGACGACAGAGACGAAAAATGGTGAGCGTCAACGCGGACGAGGAAGTCCTCTGACCTCTCCTAATGGAACGTGGGATGTCGAATTCAACCTCAATATCGATTACCGTACCGAACGTTCCTGGGTAGCGGGAAGGATGAGATTTGACAATGACGCGGGAGTTGTGACCGATCACGTCAGCAAAGGTACATTTGGTAAAATCAAAGTCGATCGAGCTTACTTTGGATATCGCTTTGTAGACCATGATCAACATACGGCGGATGCAGAAATTGGCCGACGTGGGATGTCTTACATTTTTGACTCCAAATTACAATTTGCCTCAAATTTTGATGGCGTGAATGTCAAGGATTCCTATGCTTTCGAGACGGTAGGAGACTTCTACTATCAGTTGGGTGCGTTTATTATCGACGAAAGAGTGTCGCGCGCCGGGTATATTGGCGAAACGGGACTTTTGAATATCGCTCATACGGGCTTCTACGCGAAATATTCACTTGTTGATTGGAATACCAAACACAACCCTGAGAAGACTCCTCATCAGTTCGATTTTATTATCTCCCAAGTGCTCCTTGGCTATAAGTTCATTCCTGTTATTTTGGATAGGCCGATCGAACTTTATATAGCTGGCATCTATAACCACCGCGCTCGAAAATTGGAGGTCTCTGACCATAAATTAGCCAATGCAGCGGGATATACAGGGTTCAAAATCGGGCAAACAAAAATTGCCGGCGATTGGTCCTTTGAAACTTGTTACCAAGTTGTTCAGGCGCAATCGATGCCCTCTTTTGATAACAACGGGATTGGGATGGGGGGGAGTGTCAACCACACCTTTTATTACAAGAAAGGTAAGGACAAAAAAGGCAAAGAGAGTCTTGTTCCGACGACTAGAAAAAACGCCGAAGGCAATGTCAACTATCAAGGCTTTTTCTTGAACCTCCAGTATCTGCTTACCAATAACATCAACATCTTCCAGCAATGGCAGCAGTCAGTAACTCTTGACGATGATATTGGGCCATTTAGACGATTCAAGCAGTACGAGATCGATTTTATTTATCTCTTCTAATTTTATCTATGTCCCACTAAAGTGAAAATTGGCAGCGCATTTGCGCTGCCAATTTACTTATGGGGGAGATCATGCGTTATTTTTGGTTTCTTTTAGTTATAGCTAGCGTTGCTTGGGGAGATAGCAAGCATGATCACGATCGTGATCATCATGAAAAAGAACACGAACATAAGAAAAAACACGATGACGAGTCCAAAAAAAGAGATCGTGATCGTGAAAAACATCACGATAAAGAAAAGCATCACTCGCAAGCTGAAGAGGTCGAGGAAAATTCCATAGAAGCGGCTACTGATACTCTCTAGTATGCTGCAAGAGCTTTCTCTGCATGATCCTCATTCCATTTTAGGCCTTCATCAGGATGGAGGACGCAGGGTCATTCGTCTCTGGCGCCCAGGTGCAGAGGGGCTTTTTATCGAAATCAAAGGAAAAATCTGCCCTGCAAAGAAACTATCCGAAAGTGGGTTTTTTGAGTGCGAAGTACCAGGAAATTTCAAGCATCAAGATTACCGGGTGTACCACAGCGATGGGCGTCTGGCGCACGATCCTTATGCGTTCCTCCCAACTCTGGGCGAAGTCGATACCTATCTGATGAGCAAAGGTGTTCACTACAAACTTTACGAAAAACTGGGCGGCAGGCTTTGTACGCATCAAGGTTGCGAAGGAGCTAGTTTTGCTGTGTGGGCTCCCAATGCGCAAGGGGTGTCGCTCGTTGGCGACTTCAATGGGTGGGATGGAAGAGCAAATCCCATGCGCTCGCTGGGTGCTTCGGGGATATGGGAGCTTTTTGTCCCGGGACTTAAAGAGGGTGAGCACTATAAGTTTGAGATTCGTACGGCGGAGGGACACACCCGACTAAAGGCGGATCCGTATGCTCTTTTTGCGGAAGTAAGGCCCAAGACGGCGTCGCGATTGTTCAATGTCGATCGCTACAGATGGAAAGATGAGGCCTGGATGAAAAATCGCCGCCATGGGGGGCCCATGGCGATCTATGAAGTCCACTTGGGATCGTGGAAGGAGGGCCTTGGCTACCGCGAGCTGGCCCATGCGCTGGCCAAGTATTGCCAAGAAATGCACTTCAACTATGTCGAGCTGCTGCCGATCTCTGAGCATCCGCTCGATGAGTCGTGGGGCTACCAGGTGACCGGTTTTTTTGCGGCGACGAGTCGCTTTGGCAGCCCGGAAGATTTTCAGTATTTTGTCGATTATCTGCATGGGCAGGGCATCGGTGTGATCCTCGATTGGGTGCCGGGCCATTTTCCGATGGATGAATTTTCATTGGCACAGTTCGATGGTACATATCTCTATGAACATGCCGATCCAAGGCAAGGATTCCATCCCCACTGGAACACCTACATTTTTAATTATGGTCGCCCCGAAGTGACGAATTTCCTCATCGCGAGCGCTCTTTACTGGCTCGATAAAATGCATGTCGACGCCTTAAGAGTCGATGCAGTGGCTTCGATGCTCTATCTCGATTATGGAAGGAAAGAGGGAGAGTGGATCCCCAATATCTACGGTGGTAAGGAAAATCTTGATGCGATCGCCTTTATGAAGCATCTAAATGCGATCCTGCACGAATATTTTCCGACGGCATTTATCGCAGCAGAAGAGTCGACGGCTTTTCCGGGTGTCACGCGGCCTGTCTCTTGGGATGGCCTGGGGTTCGATTATAAGTGGAACCTGGGATGGATGAACGATACGCTGCACTACTTTCATAAAGATCCGATTTATCGTCATTACCATCAGAATATGCTCACGTTTGGGCTCGTCTATGTGTTTACGGAGAGATTTATTTCGGTGCTCTCGCATGATGAAGTCGTGCATGGGAAGGGGAGTCTTATCGCCAAAATGCCTGGAGATGACTGGCAAAAATTTGCGAATTTACGGCTGCTGTATAGCTACATGATTTGCCAGCCGGGAAAAAAACTGCTTTTCATGGGAGCCGAGCTGGGGCAGTGGGGAGAGTGGAACTGCAAAAGGGAGATCGACTGGTATCTTTTACAATATGAGAGGCATCAGGAGCTGCACCGATGTTTTGCAAAGCTCAATGCATTTTATCAAAAGCATGCGGCTCTTTGGGAGAATGATTTCGATGGCGGAGGTTTTGAGTGGGTCGATTTTTATGACACGCACAACTCGACGCTTAGTTATTTTAGGAAAGGTAAAAACACGCGGCTGCTTTGCGTTCATAATTTCACACCGAATTTTGTTCCGGATTACCGGTTGCCGCTCCAGGGTGTGGAGCTCAGGGAAGTATTTAATACCGATAGTGCAGAATATGGAGGCTCTGGCAAAATTAACGGACAGGTTCAAGGAAGTGCGATCCAGCTGGCGCCACTGGCGACGATGATATTTGAGGTGGAATGACAAAGCATGATTATCAAAAACTCGTAGAAGAAATCCGCAAGCACGACCGGCTCTACTACGTCGAGAATAAGCCTCACATTTCTGATTACGAATACGATCAACTCTACAAGAAGCTCGAAAAGATGGAGGCGGAGCATCCCGACTGGGTGACGCCCTCCTCTCCAACACAGCGGGTGGGCGATCCTCTGCGCAAAGGGTTTAAGCAGCAGTCCCACGAGTCGCCGATGATGTCGCTGGCCAATACGTATTCTAAGGAAGAAGTCGAAGATTTTATCGGGAGAGTGCATAAGCTCCTTGAGAAGAAAGATGTGCCTTTATTTGCCGAGCTCAAGATGGATGGTGTGGCAGTTTCCGTTCGCTATGAGAAAGGGATTTATACGAGAGCGCTGACGAGGGGAGATGGGGTCAAAGGAGATGATATCACCGCTAATATGAAAACGATCCTTGCCGTGCCGCTTGAATTAACCGGCAGTCATATCCCTGATGTGCTCGAGGTGCGCGGCGAAGTGTTTATGCCGCATGCAGCATTCCAAAAGCAAAACGAAGAAAAAGAGGAAGCGGGAGAAGAAGTTTGGGCAAATCCTCGCAATGCGGCCGCGGGCTCTCTCAAACTCCTTGATCCGCAGGAAGTATCCAAGAGAGGCCTCTCGGCTGTTTTTTATGGTCTTTCTGAGATGAAACATCCGCCCGTGGAGACACAAGAAGAGATCCACGAATATCTGAAAAAACACGGTCTTCCCGTTTTTGCTCACGAACATCGCAAATTATGTCACGAGATTGATGATATCATGGAGTTTGCGCACAAAATTGAAAAGAAACGCGACGGCCTTCCCTTCGACATAGATGGCATCGTGCTCAAGGTCAACACCCTCAAATACCAGCCCATGATGGGAGCGACGGGCAAAAGCCCTCGGTGGGCTGTCGCCTACAAATTTGCGCCGGAGCAAGCGACGACGCGCATAAGGGAGATCACCGTGCAAGTGGGGCGCACAGGAGTGTTAACGCCTGTCGCCGAGCTCGAGCCTGTCTTCTTAGCCGGCAGTACCATCGCAAGGGCGACGCTGCACAATCAAGAAGAAGTCGAGCGCAAAGACATTCGCGAAGGGGACTGGGTGACGATCGAAAAGGGCGGCGATGTCATTCCGAAGGTTGTCTCGGTGGACAAAAAACGGCGCCCGCACGGGGCGCATCCTTGGAAGATGCCGTCCAAATGTCCCGTGTGCGGCACGCATGTGGTCCATAGCAAAGAAGAAGTTGCTGTGCGGTGTCCTAACACTAAGGGCTGCGAAGAGCAAAAGATACGCAGATTTGCGTACTTTGCGAGTAAAGATGCGATGGACATCAATCACCTCGGCGAAAAAGTCGTCGAGCAGCTTGTGAAAAAAGGGCTCGTGGACCGTCTCTCCGATCTATACCGACTGACGGCTAAAGATCTGGAAAAACTCGAGGGATTTAAAGAAAAATCGATCCACAATTTGCTCACAGCGATCGATGCTTCGCGCCGCTCTTCGCTCTCAAGGCTCATCATGGCGCTTGGCATCCGTTATGTGGGAGAAGAGACTGCGGAGCTGCTCGCAGGGGAGGCCGGCTCGATCGAAGCGCTCATGATGATGAAAGAGGAAGATCTTCTCGGCATCGAAGGTGTGGGGGAAAAGATGGCATCGGCCATCGCTGCTTATTTTGCCGATAAGGAAAATGTGAATGAGATCCAATCTCTCCTCGATGTTGGCGTGCAGCCGGCGGCGCCCAAAAAGATCGTACTGCGCGGTCACGCGTTTGAGGGAAAGATTTTTGTTCTTACGGGCACACTGCAAAACTATTCTCGAGATCAGGCTACAGAGCTTATCAAAGAGCGCGGAGGCAAAGTCACGGGCTCGGTCAGCAAAAAAACCGACTATGTCCTCGTCGGGGAGGAGGCCGGGTCCAAGCTCGATAAAGCCAAAGAGCTTGGGATCCGCCTCCTCGAAGAAAAAGAGTTCGAGAAACTACTCTAAACTATCGGTGGCTCGGATCAGCGCATCTAAAATACCGGGTTCCGAAGCAGCATGTCCGGCGTCCGGGATAATCTCAAGTTGTGCCTCAGGCCATGCACGATGCAAATCCCATGCATTTTGGATGGGACAGGGGACATCATATCTGCCGTGGATCATGATGCAGGGAATGGGGCGTATCTTGTTCACGTTTTCTATAATCCAGTTATCCGTCTCGAAGAACGTATTATGAATGAAGTAGTGGCACTCAATGCGAGCGATGGAGTCGGCTTTATCGTCAGCGGAAAAGTTGGCGAAAAGAGCGGGGTCGAATTTGAGTTTAGATGTCGCTCCTTCCCATCCTGACCATGCCTTTGCAGCTTGGAGACGCTCTTCTCTATTATCAGAAGTTAGACGTTTATAATAGGCGCGGACGAAATCATCTCTTTCCGAGACTGGAATGGGAGCTATATAACTTTCCCAAATGTCGGGAAAGATGTGGTGTGCGCCGAATTGATAATACCACCGGATTTCCTGGGGGCGGCATAGGAAAATGCCGCGAAGAATCAGGCCGCTCACGCGCTCCGGGTGCTTTATGGCGTATGTGAGAGCCAGTGTACTTCCCCAAGAGCCACCAAAAACAGTCCAATGGCTGACCTCAAGAAGCTCTCTTAAGCACTCGATATCTTCGACGAGGTCCCATGTCGTGTTATTTTCTAAACTCGAAAATGGGATGCTTTTCCCGCAGCCTCGTTGATCGAACAAGATGATGCGATATTTTTCAGGGTTAAAAAAGCGGCGGTGATAGGGTTCGGTGCCGATACCGGGGCCACCATGAAGAAAGAGAATGGGTTTTCCTTGGGGGTTTCCACACTCTTCCCAGTAAAGAGTATGGCCGCCGGGGACTTCTAAATAGCCTGTTTTGTAGGGTTCAATCTCAGGATAAAATGTCCGTAAAGCTGTTGCCGTTAAGGGTGCCCATAAACAAACGACAGCGATGATCCATTTTGCGATTTTGTTTTCCATTTCTCGATCCTCCGCTGCTCAGTATAGTTCGCCGCTCGAATAATTTTCCCTCTTTTCTAAAATAGCTCCTTTCGGATATCACAAAAATTGTATCACTAAACCTTGCAAGGAGTGTTATTTTTATGAATCAAAAGCTATTTAAATGCGCCTTAGCCGGCGGCTTTATCTTGTTCATTTGGGGGATGGTCTCTTGGGCCGTGCTTCCTTGGCACAAGATGTATATGCATAAATTCCAAGATGAAGAGCGTGTAGCTCGGGTCATTAAAGACAATGCCTCAGAAAGCGGCATGTATGTTCTTCCGAACATGCTCAATATGAAAAGAGGCTCTGACGAAATGAAAGAAGCTCAAGAGCAAATGCGCTCTGGTCCTTTTGTCTTTGCTTCTGTGTCATTAGAAGGGAAAAATCCTGACAGAATTGTGCCCATGGTTCAAGGGCTTATTCTGAATCTGGTCGTGGCTTGCTTTGCTAGCTGGCTCCTGATGCAGACAAGATTGAATTTCAACAAGAGCGTAGGGTTCATCACCGTTATCGGTGTGCTCGTAGCTCTGATGTCGACGATTCCTCACTGGATATGGTTCCATTTCCATGCAGGATTCATCGCAGCTTGTATCTTTGAAACAGTTCTTGGCTGGTTCTTCGCCGGTCTTGCAATTGCTAAAATTGCTCGCTAATTCGCGAGTAGTTCCAATGTAGAGGGGATTTTCCCCTCTACTAAATCTCCAATCAGTGTTTGATGGCTATAACTGTGGACCTTCACCTTTTGCAGGGTTCCAATCAGTTCGTCTCCTCCAGAGAAAATGACATTTTTCCAACATCTGGTTCTTCCTTTCAGATGTTTTTCATCGCGATTGCGTCTTTCGACGAGGACTTCGACTTCTTGTCCGAGCATCTTTTGGCGATCAGCTCCCGCAATCTCTTGGTAGAGTTCTAAAAGCCTATGGAGTCTGTCTTGTTTTACCTCTTCGGCGATATCGTCTTTCCATCGAAATGCTGGTGTGCCTTTACGGGCGCTGTAGGCAAAAAGGAAGGCGACAGAGAATCCGACCTCTCTAAATCGATCATACGTCTCTTGGAATTCTTCTTCGGTCTCTGTAGGAAAGCCGACGATGATGTCGGTTCCGAGCGCCACATCGGGAACGATCGAGCGGAGGAGGGCGACTTTTTCGAGGTACGTCTCAATGGTGTAGATCCGGTGCATTTTGCGCAGCACACGATTGGATCCGGCTTGCATGGGGAAATGGACAAACTCGCAAGCGGAAGGCAGGTCCCGGATCGCTTGCATGAGCTCTACCGTGATGTCGACGGGGTGCGACGTCATGAACCGAACGCGCTCAAGTCCCTCGATTTTATCAAGGCGATAAAGTAGGTCGTGAAATAGACAATTCCACTCGGGCTTGTCTTTTCCATAACTGTTGACGTTTTGACCGAGCAGGGTGATTTCTTTGTATCCCGCTTGTACGAGCCGGCGGCATTCTTCTTCTATACTTTCGGGGGGCCTTGAGACTTCTTGCCCGCGGGTATAGGGAACCACGCAGTACGTACAAAATTTATCGCATCCCCGAATAATGGAGACGTAGGCTTTGACCGGATCATCTCTCTTTGCAACTAGATAATCTAAATTTTCTTCGAACTGGTTATCGGTCCGAATCGACTGCTTGCCTGTTTCTAGCACCTCATCGAGCACTGAATTGAGGTCGGAGATGTTATTGGTCCCTAGGACAAAGTCGATGTGGGGGAGTTTGCGGAAGAGCGTTTCTTTTTTGGCCATGGCCATACAGCCGGTTACGCCAATGAGCGACTTTTTCTTTTTGAGCCCCAGCTTACCGATTTTACCCATCACCTTGCGCTCGGCCAGGTCACGGATCGAGCAGGTATTGAAGAGGAGAAGATCAGCGGCTTCTTCATCCTGAATGCGCTGCATACCCCGTTTTTCAAGGAGGCCGACCATGATCTCGGAGTCGAGCTCATTCATCTGGCAGCCGTAGGTACGAATAAAAAAAGTCTTTGGTTGTTGCATAAGAGAGGTAGATTCTACCTTTAGGGGGAGATCTTTGGCAAGAGGGGGCATTTTTAATTCCTTACTTGGCAAAAAACCTTGCTTCATCTATCCTGTAAACTTAAACCTGGATATTCCCTATGAAAAAGACAACCCTATTAACGAAAGAGAAAGCCGTTCAAGAGCGCAAATGGCTCCTTTTAGATGCTACCGGAAAGACTCTCGGACGCTTTGCTTCTGAGGTCGCCCAAATCCTCCGTGGAAAGCATAAAACAAATTTTACTCCCCATGTCGATTGCGGGGACGGCGTGATCATTATCAATGCCGATAAAATTAAAGTTACAGGGGCAAAAGAGGCTCAAAAAGTTTATTACTACCATACCGGCGCGATGAGCGGTCTGAGGGAAGTTCCTTACCGTGTGATGAAAGCACGTAAACCGGCTTACATCCTCGAGCATGCGATTGCAGGTATGATGCCCCAAAGTCGTCTAGCAAAGCAGCAACTCCGCAAATTGCGTATTTTCGCAGGTGCTGAGCACGATATGGTATCGCAACAACCCATCCCTTTAAACATTTAATACGGAAGAATAAATCATGGCAGAAGAAAAAATAGGTACTGGTCGTCGTAAAACATCCGTCGCCTCCGTGCGCGTAAGACCAGGATCGGGCGTCGTCACCGTCAATGGCCGTAAGTTTGAAGATTATTTTACCCTTCCTCTCCAACGAGACACTGTTTTAGCTCCTATGAAAAAATTCTCTAATCCCGAGAAGTTTGATCTCATCGTTCGCGTAAAAGGCGGAGGAGTGGAGGCACAAGTGATAGCAGCCCGTTTGGGTATTGCCCGTGCTCTCTTGAAGGGCGATGTTTCTTTGAGAGGAAGTCTCAAAGCAATAGGATTTTTAACCCGCGACTCTCGTAAGAAAGAACGTAAGAAATACGGTCTGCGCAAAGCCCGTAAACGTTCACAATTCTCTAAACGTTAAGAAAAAATTACTCCTTGTTGATACAGGTCCTCAGGTTTTCCTGGGGACTTTTTTATAAAATTTCAATTTTTTGCAAAATGATGAGACCCCTTTGAATAAAGGGATCGTTTTCACTGCGCCCTTCTTTGGCCTTTGCGAAAACTTCAGGAGGAATATTAGCGGCGTGATCACGCTTGTCGAAACTCAATTTTCGAGATGCTGCGATCCAGAAAGCGTCTATTAAGTCGTTATCTTTCGTATACATGATTTCGCCGGTCTTTGGGCGATATTCCGTCATTTCCATATCGACAAAGGCATTCCAAGAGTCTTTGAGTTGTTTGTTAGTAGGTTCGTGAGAAAGAATGATGTCGGCAAATTGAACGTAGAGTTTCCGGTGCTCAGGAGGAATCAAAGAGCATAGCGAGCTATGATAGAAGTCGTGGTACCAAAAACGAAAGCCTTTCGCGGAGCTTCCATCGGCCGATAATGGAAAATTAATATAGGGGAAAAGAAGACCCATATCGCGCTCATTATTTAGTCCATTATCATGGATGTCCTTTTCTGAAGAAAGCCCGAGGACTGGGTTGATTTTTACAGCTTGATTGCCATGACAGACATCGAGAAAAGCTTGCATCATTCCCATAGAGGGGAGCATATGGCGATCTTCGCTGCACGCTCCGAACACATTAAATCCCACGCGTTCGGAGTGAATGTCTCCAGCGAAGGTCATGAGATCGGCATTACCGCCGGCATACTCCTTTTCTTGAGAATACGGAATCAAAAAGAACTGCTGCTGTACGGGATCAGCCGTTTCCATTTTCTTAAAAAAAGCTGTCAGGTGTTCTTCTGTTTGTTGGTCAGGAGGCCAGGTTTCAATGAGGAGTTTTTTTGCTTCTTCATTGACTTTTCCTTGGATAAAGAGGGGGACCGATCTGATATTTTTGGTTTCGGTCTGAGCGGAGTAGAAAATCAAAATTGTGGCTAAGGCTTCGGGGGTAATTTGTCCTTCGTGTAAAGCAGCCAAGGCTAGATAGGGGTAATCAGCCTTATGAAAAACCGGAGCATCCCAATTTTGGGTATTGAGGGCGGCTTTTAAGGCATGGACGTCATCATTAAAGGAAGAGGAGTGGATAATTTTGGATAGCTTTGTTTCGATGTGTTTTTTTTCTTGCGGAGACACTCGTCGTATAAACTCATTAAACGCTTTTTCGCTTTGCTGAGCAGGTGCGCCCAAGGGCGTGGTGGCTGCAAATGGATTGGGAATGTTGGGTAAATTAAAGCCAAATATCTTCATAATATATAATATTAATTATATATAATTTATATTTTAATTCAAATTAAGTGTAATTAACCTAATTTAAGTTATTTATAATTCTTATATTGTAAATTAATTTCTTTAATCTTATATTTAGGTCTATGGAAGGAAAGAAGGTTTCAGAGTCGGCGGTTCACGATCAAACCACTGTCGTTTTTCCCAATGATCTCAATGCTTATGGAACCCTATTCGGAGGGCGCGTTCTCGATCTATGTGATCGGCTAGCCGGGGTGGTAGCCAAGCGGCATTCAGGGCGGATGTGCGTGACGCTGGGGATCGACTCGGTCCGTTTTTTGGCGCCGGCCAAGCACGGCGATATTTTGGTTCTTAAGGCTTCAGTCAACCGCGTGTGGAATAGTTCGATGGAAATTGGCATTAAGGTGTTTAAGGAAGATTTTCGGACGCAGGAAAAAGTCCATATTTTGTCGGCTTACTTCACGTTCGTGGCCCTCGATGACGATATGAATCCGACCAAGATTCCTCCCCTCATCCCTGAAACGGAAGACGAAAAGCGTCGCTACAAAGCTGCTGAAGAGCGTCATCGACTTCGACTAAGAAAATGACCCATATTTTTTATTGAGATAAGCGATAAAGGGCTTCTCAGAGAGAGGGCTACCCGTCGCTCTTTGGATGAGCTCAGAGGGAGTATACATCCGGCCCCAGCGGTGGATGTTTTCTTTCTGCCACTCACGGATGTGAGAAAGATCGCCTTTTTTGACTTCTTCTTCCCAATTCGGACGCTGCCTGGAAAAAGCTTCGATGAATTGAGCAGCATAGAGATTGCCGAGAGTATAGGTAGGAAAATACCCAAATCCTCCGGACGACCAGTGGATGTCTTGAAGGCAGCCCAGATCGTCTGAGGGAGGTCTAATCCCGAGGAGTCTTTCCATTTCACTATTCCACATTTCAGGGAGATCTTTGACCTTGAGCGATCCTTCGATGAGTTTTCTTTCGATGTTGTAGCGCAAAATGATGTGGAGGTTGTAGGTCATCTCGTCGGACTCGACACGGATGAGCGTCGGCTCTACGCGATTGATGGTTCTATAGTAATCTTGGAGGGGCAGTGTTTCAAAAGGCTGCGGGAAGAACTTTTGCAGTAGCGGGTAATAGTATTCCCAAAATGGAAGGCTATAGCCGATGAATCGCTCCCACCAGCGGGATTGGCTTTCATCGATGCCAAGCGAGACAGATTCACACAGGGGCGAGCCGAACTCTTTCTCGGGGCGGCCTGCGTTGTAAAGGCCGTGGCCTCCTTCGTGCATGACCGATCCTATATTCGACATGATATCCTGAGGAGCTGTCCGCGTCGTGAGTCTTGTGTCGAGGGGGTGGAGGCCGCTGCAAAACGGGTGGACAGCGGTGTCGAGTCGAAAAGCATTGGGATCAAGCCCCATCTTTTGGAGGATGTCTTTTCCGATTAAGAGCTGCTTTTCCGCAGGAAAATGGCCTTTGATGCGATCCGTGTTGCAGGCTGTTTTAACCGTCCATTCTTTGACTAAAGGTGTCAGGGCAGCTTCAAGCCTAGTTAGAAGGGGTGTTAGCTGAGCAACGGTAAGTTCGGGCTCATAGAGATCAAGAAGAGCATCGTAGGGATGGTCTTTGTATCCCAGAAGATCGGCTTTTTTGCGGCAAAGAGAGACGATTTTATCGAGCTCTTTTGAAAAGAGCGAAAACTTTTTCTCTTTGCGCGCGGCTACCCAGGCATGGTAGCCGGCAGAACTGGCATGCGCAAAGTTTTTCACAAAAGCGGGCGGCAATTTAATTGCTCTTAAGTGATCACGCCTGAGCTCTCTTAGGACAGCTTTTTGAGCTGCATCCATGTCAGAAGATAAAACTTGGCCAGATTCCAAATCGATAAGCTGGCTTAAAAGATGGGTGAATTTCACCCCCGTTGTGAGCTTGTGGATGTGCGTAGCGCACGTGGCAAAAGCATCGGCTCGTATATACGCTGCTGCCGGCGGCATCATCGTCTCTTGATCCCAATCGAGAAGTCCTCGCATCATGTCGTAGAGTTGGATCTCTTTCGAAAGATCCAGGAGCTTGTCGTAAGCACTCTTTTTTTTCATAGATGGTATTATGGGTACTTACAAACAAATGCTTTTATGCGCAAGTGCTGATACTCAGCCAAAAGTGGCAAAAAAACGAGATTTGGCTGAGTATCGATAGATAACCAGCCAAAACTATCCTTTCAGGACCACTTTTGGCTGATTATCAGATATGCCATTATTTTGGAGGATTAGCACGAACAATTTAACCGCCTGGTTACCTGGTTATATGGTGCTTGCAATTGTGATATATTTGAATATATCAAAACTTGAGAAAATGTTGCATTGAAGTATATGAGCTCATGGAAGATTTAGAACGGCAACATGACTGTCGCCAGCTACCCAGAGTTTGTGTTTACTCTGATCAAAGCGGACATCGAAAATTTCCATGTCAAATTTATAGGAAATTCCAGTCGTGCCTTTGAATATGTTCCAAATGCGTACCGTTTTATCAGCATAACCTAGTACAAGCCACTCATCGTTGATAAGGGTATAACAGCGGGGTGATGATGGATGGGATAACTTCTTTAACAATGTTTTTTCTTTTAACTTCCATACTTCACAGTTTTTTCTTCCAAAAAAAATAACCCATTGCTCCTTTGAGCCAATGATCGCAGCACTAATAAGATCGTCACCAGAAAATTTCAACTCGTAAACAAGTTGTGGAGAGGAAGGACTGGTGATATCCCATATTTTACATGAGTTTATGAAGTCTACACCCCTTCTAAAATCTTCATTAAATAATCTACGTTGTTGAACTGTTAACATTCGATTATTTGATAGCACTCGCATGTCAAATGTAGTTTCATTATCATTAAAAGCATTTATACATTGATTGTTTTGATAAATTGTGCATTTTTTTAGATAGAAATTATGAATATAAGAAACTGTTCCGTTCAGATCTTTAGCTGCACAATATCCTGATGGTATCACTTCATTTTGGGAGAGATTTCCGTTTGCAGATAAACTTATTAGACCTTTAACGCTTCGGTATTGCCGTTGATTATTGATTTCTCCAGTTATGAGTGTTTCCGTTGCATGGAATAAAAGCAGCTCTCCCTCCCTTACAGTGCCATACAGACCTGGAAGAGTGCTGTGCAAGCTAGGGAACCCCATCGACTCGATTTGAGAAAAACTCCAATCCCATGGTTTATGAACGTCCAGGACCCTATTCAAGCCAAGAGCGTCACATTCATCGAGGCTAATGTTGCCATTTGTATACACGCGCCAGATATGGTTTTCATAAAATTGGGCGTAGCCTGCAGTTTGCATGGAGGGGATTTTGTGCATTTGAGCCATTGATAAGCGGAAAATCAGAGAGAATTGTAAAGAAGGCTCTAACCTAAATTTGGCTAAAGTTTTGCATGTGCTGCTCAATTTAAGGGCTGAAGATGAGTCTAGTAACGAGAAGATCTTAAGAAGGATTTCATTGGGTAATTTTTCGATGGCAGATTTAGGAAATGTCCATTCCATCAATTTAGAAATAGCGTTAGGAATTTTGAAGGTGAGGACTTTATTTTGAATAGAATATGCTGAGATTTCAAAATCATTTTTTTTGTTGTCCGTGAAGTCAATAATAAGGTTAGTCGGGGTTGGAGGATTTTTCTTTTTCCATAAATTTACCGTTTTAAGCGCTACAATTGTGTAAATGACACCAGGAATGGTCAAAAAAGCTACGGCTAATGCTGTAATTTTTCCTCCATGGATCAGGGGATTAACATTAGGAGAGAGCAACCTGGTCTGCTGTTGCTGCTTTTCAGAAAAATAGAAATATGCTTTTTTTACGATCCAGGCTGTTCCTATGCCGAGAGCGACTCCAATAAAAACATGATGATTGTTCCATCTAGATACTGATGAAAAGGTATTTGAAAAATTTTTAACTGTAAAATTAAAGACCCGTTCCATTTGGAAGACAGTATACCAAAAAACAGAGATAAAAAATTATTTTATTTTAAGGGGTTGACGCCTAGTAAATAGCCTCAAAAATGTCTCAATTGCTCTCGTCCCCCATACATGAATAGGCGTCAGGTAAGCCCAGCCCAGGAAGAAAAGGGTGATCGACATACTCCCAACGGCAATGTCGGTGAACCAATGGGCGCCCGCAATAAGCCTTGGTAAAGCTCTAAATAAGGCGTAGAGGAAGGCCCAGCGGCCGAGGCGCCAGCCAGCGATGAGGGTGTAGCCACCGGCGAACAGTAGCAGGGTTGTGGCGTGGTCGCCAGGGAAGCTGGAGGTAGAGTCGTCTTTGATTTTGAGCCAGAAGACTTCGTCGGATATGCGGGTGGCGTGGGGAACGACTATGGTGGGGCTATCGCGGGGGATATCGAACGATTCTCGAAAGAGCATGCGGTTGACGAAGAAGATGACGCAGGCGGCAAACAGAAGGAGAAAGAGGCACTGCGCGGTGCGGCGCAGGCGCTCGCCGCGGGGAGCTGCGCGGATGGCGAGGACGAAGAAGGTAATGAAGACGAGATCTTCGATCCAGTCGGTGAGTTGGTGGTTGATGAGGGCCCAGAACACTTGCAGGTAGTGGTGGTGTTTGAGGGTGCCGTTGAGGGTTTTGAAGACGGAGAGGTCGATGGCATCCCAAAAGGGACGGGTCGCGGGCCAAAAAAAAGTCCCGAGCAAAATAGCGATAACAAGGTGGCAAAAGAGGAGGGGTTTTAGTTTCATGTTTTTCTTACGTATTGGTAGGTGAAGAGTGTGCCGAGGAAGAGGAGGGGGCCAAAGAGGGCGATAAGGGGAGAAAGGACGGCATGCTCGCCGAGGATCACAGAGGTGTCGAGGATGGTATAGACAGCAAAGAGGCCGAAGAGGCCGAGCGCGTAGATGTAGAACGGATTTTGGTGGCGGGAGAACACGATGCAGTAGGGAGCTACGGCGAGGATGACGAGGAAGGAGAGGAGCGGAATGGCGATTTTAAAGTAGAGGTGGGACTGGATTTTGGGGATCTCGAAGGGGGTCGTTTTTTCGCTTTTGAGGAGGGTGTAGAGTTGTTTTAGGGAGTAATTTTCGAAGGGGATGAAGACGCGGTTTTTCATGCGAGGATGCCATTTAAGGTCGGGGAACGCATAGGTATCGAACGATTCGGTTTTTTCGAGGAAGCCTTCCCTTCCGACGATCAAGTGATCGACGTACTGGGCTTTGGGGTCGCCAGGGTTGGCATTGAGGTATTTCATGCGCCAGATTTCCTGAGGAGAGCGAACCCAAAGGACATCGAAGAGGGCATCTTTTTCGGCGTCATAGGATTGATAGAGGAGTTTGGAATTGTCGCGAAGGTGGAGGATTTGGATGAGCTCTTTTTGCTTAGCGCGGTGGGAGTGTTTGAAATGCTCAGCGTCAAAACTTTCAATGGTAGAGAGAGCTCTAGGGAGAAAATACTGAAAGTTCGCGAAGTTGAAGAGAGCGCAGAGGAGCGCGAGGTAGAAAAAAGGTTTCATGAGGGAGCCTGTGCGAAGGCCGGCGACTTGGAGGGCCATCCATTGGCGCGATGTGTTGAAATGGGTGAGGACTTTAACGCTGGCGATGAGGGCAGCTAGAGGCAAAAGAAAATCAGCCCGTTTGAGGAAGTGCTGAAGATAGTAGTGGAGGAGTTGTCCGATCTGGAGGTGTTTGTCTTTGAAAAAGTCGTCCATGTGCATCGAGTAATCGAGGATGGCGTAGAGGAAGAAGAACGCGAAGAGGAAAAAGATAAAGACTTTGAAGAGTTCCTTGAGGAAGTAGCGCTGCCAGATTTTCATTCGATGCCTCTTTCTACTTTTTTAAGAGCACGCAGGGAGAGGAAAAGAATAACGGGATAGGGAAGAAAGTAAACAGTGGCAACAACTAAGGGGTTGCTCATCGACTTAGCCCCTACGAAGCAGCAGAGGAACAGGGCGCAGAGGAGGGTGGCGGTGATGATGCCTTGTTTGGTTTGCTTGCGACCAATTTGCATGCCAAAGGCAGCTCCCATGAGGGTAAAGGCGAGGGGAGAGAGGCCGATGGCGAGGCGGCGAGCAAAATCGATGGTAAACGCCTGGGACCACTTGCCCTTGACGGCAGCTTTAGCAAGTAAAGCGCGCAGAGGCATATATTCAGTTCCTGTGTGCCATTCGGCGTCTTGAAGAAGGGCTGAGAGGTTGGACGATTTGGTCGACATGGCGCTTTGGTTTTCGATGATGAGGTGGTCGAAGCTTTCTTTGTTTTTTGAGTCGACGCTCGAGATCCAGGTGACATCTTTTCCCAGGAGGTCATCGCCCTGCAGAAAGAGTTCTTTCGCGGTCATGATGCCTAGTCTTCCATTGCTTTGATTGTTGAGAACGAGGAGCACGTCTTTAGCGCGTTTGCCCCCGCGCATGGTGCGCATGTCGACATAGGCGTTCTTCATTTTTCCTTCGGTGATCTTGTTGAAGATGAAGAAGGGATTGGAAGCGGTCATCTGGCGCGTCAGTTCTTTCGTGAGGTATTTACACTGCGGGCCGAGGTCGGAGACGATCGAAAAATTGACCAGGCTCAGGATGGTTCCTGTTAGAAGGAGGGGAAATAAAACGGTTTTGAGACCAATGCCTGAGGCTCTGAGCGTGGTGAGCTCGCCGTAGTGACTCATTTTTTGAAGGAGGAGCATGGAGGAGATGACGCAGGCGACGGGGATGGCTTCCGGGAGGATGTAGGGGATTTGGTAGAGGGTAAATAAAAAAATCGAAAACGAGTCGCTATGGAGCGTGGCAAACTCCGCGATGTCCTTGAAGCGCATCACGAGGAGGACTCCAATGAAGCCCAGGACGCATAAAATGAAAACCTGCAAATAACTGCGAAGTAAGTATCGCCAAACTCTCGGCATAATATAGAATAGTATAACATGAAAGCGCGCATTCTTCAAAGTGTGAAAGAGTTCCTCAAGAAAAATTTTCAAGAAGGAAAACCGCTGCTCGTGGGTTTTTCAGGGGGACCCGATTCGACGGCGCTGGTGCATGCGCTCATCGAATGTGGCTGCAATGATCTTCATTTATGTCACATCGACCACGGATGGCGGGAGGAAAGTGGTAAAGAGGCTGAAAAACTCCAGTCACAAACAAAACTTCCCTTTCATCTATTTCGATTAGAAAAAGTTGCCAAAACCGAGGATGCCGCGAGACAGGCGCGGCTAAAAATTTTTCATCAGCTGTACCAAAAACTAGGCTGCCAAGCTCTCGTACTTGGTCACCAGGGCGATGACCAGTCAGAAACCGTCTTGAAAAGAATTTTAGAAGGGGCCCATCTCACCTCATTAGGGGGTATTTTGCCAGTCCATTCCTGGGAAGGAATGCCGATCTGGCGGCCACTTCTCCAAATGTGTAAAACTGAGATCATTCAGTGGCTTACGAAAAAAAACATCCCTTACCTCGAAGACAGCACCAATGATGATCCTGCCTATTTAAGGGCCCGGATGCGCCATACCATTTTCCCCTGGCTTGCCAAGGAATTCGGCAAAGAAATCGCCGAAAACCTGCGCCATTTAGGAACTTCGGCTCAGGAACTTAAAAAGTATTTAGAGGCAAGGACGCAGCCTTTGCGCCAGGCGATCGTCAAAACAAAGGGACATCAGTCGATCGACCTCAATCCTTTTTTTCCTTGGGAGCCTCTAGAACTAAAGAGTTTTTTAAAATCTTGGCTTCCCCTTTCCAGGACTGAACTAGAATCCCTTTGTTCTCTTTTGCAAAACGATGCGCATGAGAGCAAAATCGGGGAGCACATCACCGTCCATCGAAGAATCGTTGCGTATAAAGAAAATTTTTGATAAATAAAGGTTTTAGGGGTCTTTACAATAAGATCTCCACGTGGTTTAATTTTTAGGAAGTACCCATATGCCAGAGAACAAGCCGAAGTCAGATCCTCGCAAGGGGATACCCGGGGGATTTTTAATTTTTATCCTCGCCATCATTTTGATCTTCCTGACGGTCCAAAATCTTTCGACCGAGCAGACGCCCCGTGTTGCCTTTAGTTATCAAGTCGAGCATCTCGTTAACCTCGATCTCGTGCAACCCGATGACAGCCGTAAAATTGCTCTCAATGACAATTTGGTGACCTTTAGTGGAAAATTCCGCGACCGTCTGCCCGATGATGCGAAAGCCCGTTTCCAGTTCTTAGAACTCCTCCATCGTCATGAAGAACTGACTGCGGACCGCGAGAGGATGTCCAATCAGCTCGATGTTCTGCAAAAAAATGTCGAACAATCAGCCGATTGGTTTTTGCATGTCAGCGGCGCTTCCATTCCTTCCGCTGGCTATTGGGTTGTGGGCCCTTCGCATGATGCCCTCGGCCGCAGCAATGCGATTGTTGTAAAATCCCTATCGGATAAGCCGATGGTGACGCTCACGAGCCTAGAAAAAAGCTATCCACCCTCTTCCGACAAATTAAGCAGCTATAGCAAAGATCTCCTCACCGTGATCCAAGAGCTGCGCTCTCCCTCGCTCGGCATCGGTAGCGAGCCCATGAAACAGCAGCTCAAAACGCTCGAGCAGAATGTCACTGAAAATCCCGGACTTCCCGTCTTCAAAGAGACCCTCGTAGCCCTCCGCGGCATCGTCGATGAGCTCGGCAAAGAAATTGACGGCGCGCGCCTCACTCAGCTCCGCTCGGTTCGCAGCTTCATTACACAGATTGGAGAGTTCCAAAAAGCTTCCGAAGAGCTCGTCAAAAACGATATCCAGCTCGACAAAGCCAGAGACAGCGTTGCCAGTGTTATTTGGTATTTTAACAACCAAGAACTCTCGACGAGAGCACTCGAAAAACAAGACCCAGAAGTCTTCAACCACTGGTATGCCCAAGCCAAAACCGAGTGGGATGCGTTTGCTCAGAATAAGGGCATGTTCTTTAAGGCTCCTGATCAGCCGCGCAATCTCGTCCTCGAAAAAACATTCAAAAGCGAAGAGCCAGCTCCCAATTACCTAAGCTATCTCTTCACCTTCCTTCCTGTCCTTCTCATCGTCGGACTGCTTTATTTCGTCTTTGCTCGTCAGATGAAGGGCGTGGGCGGCAGCGCCATGAACTTTGGCAAATCTCCCGCTAAACTCCTCACGAAAGAGCGCAACAAGGTGACCTTCAAAGACGTCGCCGGCTGCGATGAAGCCAAAGAAGAACTGCAAGAAATCGTCGACTTTTTGAAAGACCCTAGCAAGTTCACAGCCCTGGGTGCGCGCATCCCCAAAGGCGTACTGTGCATCGGCGCCCCCGGTACTGGTAAAACACTCATTGCGAAAGCCGTCGCAGGTGAGGCCGATCGACCCTTCTTCTTTATCTCAGGATCTGACTTCGTCGAGATGTTCGTCGGTGTGGGCGCAAGCCGCATCCGCGACATGTTCAACGAAGCGCGCAAATATGCGCCGTGCATCATCTTCATGGACGAAATCGATGCCGTCGGCCGCCACCGCGGCGCCGGAATCGGCGGCGGACATGACGAGCGTGAGCAAACGCTCAACCAACTTCTCGTCGAGATGGACGGTTTTGATCCAACCGAAGGAATCATCCTCATCGCTGCCACCAACCGCCCTGACGTTCTCGATAAAGCGCTCCTTCGCCCAGGCCGTTTTGACCGCCGCGTTGTCATCGACCTTCCGGACATCAAAGGCCGCTTCGAGATCCTCAAAGTCCACGCCCGCAAAATCAAGCTCGATTCTTCCGTCGACCTCATGGAAATTGCCCGCAACACTCCCGGAGCCTCAGGCGCTGACCTCCAAAACATCCTCAACGAAGCGGCTCTCCTCGCCGCCCGTCGCGGCAGATCGGCCGTCACCGCTGTGGAAGCTAGAGAGGCCGCCGACAAGGTTAAATACGGTAAAGAACGCCGCAGCCTCGAGATCGACCAACAAGAGAAAAAAACGACTGCCTATCACGAATCTGGCCATGCCATCGTCGGCCTCCTCGTCAAATATGCCGATCCCGTCGATAAAGTCACCATTATACCTCGCGGCATGTCGCTCGGTGCGACCCATTTCATGCCCAAGAAAAACCGTCTCAGCTACTGGAAACGCGAACTCCTCGACCAACTCGCTGTCCTTATGGGCGGACGCGTGGCTGAAGAAGTTTTCGTCAGTGATATGTCGAGCGGAGCACAAATGGATATTACCCAAGCTACGCGTCTGGCCCGCAGCATGGTCTGCGAATGGGGCATGACCGAGCTGGGCACCGTTGCTTACGAACAACGCTCAGAAAGCGACCGCTATCTTGGCGGCGCAGGCGTTGAGAGAACATTTTCTGAAGAGACGTCCCGTCTCATCGATGCCGAAGTGCGCAAACTCATCGACGAAGGCCACAAAAAAGCCACAGAAATCATCGTCGCGAACAAAGAGAAGGTCCAGCTCATGACCGACATGCTAATGGAGTTTGAGACGCTCGACCGCGAAGACGTCCAAGAGATCATTGCAGGCACCTGGGACATCGAAAAGAAACGGGCTCGTCTCAAAGTCGCCGAAGATCTGCAACGTAAAGTGCCGGCTCCCGCCGCACCGAAGCTGTCACCGGAGACTCCACCTCAGCCGCAAGGGGCTTGATTTTCACAAAAACATGCTAGTTTTTGTGAATTTTAGGACTGCTATTTTGGGCTTGGGATGAATTGCTCTTTTAGCCAAGGGCTTAAGTAAAAGAGTGTCCAGCCTTTCATGTCAGGGATGCGTGTGTTTTGGCCACCATACAACTTAAGTGCTGCCAGTTGATTCTTAAACCAGTCTCCTGGTCTTTCGTAAATCTTGGGATTCATCGACCGTTCAATGACGACGCGCCCTAGCAGTGCTCCTCCAGTAAAAATCATAAATGGCAAGCTTAAGGGAATAGAGCCTATAACCAAGCAATGGATAGCATTGAATAGCAAAATACCTGTGCACACATCTAACGAGACCACTTTGATTTCATTCACGACATAGTCGGGCTTATGAGGATTAAATAGAGGGGCCACGTTAGTGGCCATCTCATGAAATCCTCTCGATAAGCTGTCGACGTCGTAGGTCATGAAGGGGCGTGTGCTGGGGGTTTAAGGATGGGTGGGGGTGTCGCCGCGCGTGGGGGAGCAGGGAGAAGCGCTTTGCGGCTCAGCGATATCTTACCACGATCGGTAACATCGAGGACTTTGACTTCGACTTTGTCGCCGACTTTGCAGACTTGGTTCATGTTTTCGACGCGGCGGTGGTCCCACTCGGAGATGTGGCACAGGCCTTCTTTATCGAAGATGCGGATGAAGCATCCGAAGTCTACAATCGAGACGATTTCGCCAGTGTACGTTTTACCAATTTCGACATCGGAGACGATGTTGATGACCATGGCGAGGGCTTTTTCAAGAGCCTCACCATTGTTTGCGGAGATGCTGACGAGGCCGTTGTCATCGATGTTGACCTCTGCACCTGTCGCTTCGGTAATGGCGCGGATTTGTTTACCGCCTGGACCGATGAGGGCGCCGATTTTGCTCGGCTTAATCTGCATCGTCTCAATGCGCGGAGCGTATTGAGAGACGTTTTCTTTAGCTTTCGGGCAGGCTTCCATCATCTTGTTGAGGATGTGGAGGCGTCCTTGGCGTGCTTGCATCAGCGCCACATGCATGATGTGGGGAGTGATACCTTCGACTTTGATGTCGAGCTGGAACGCGGAGATCCCGTGGCTGCTTCCTGCGACTTTGAAGTCCATGTCGCCGAGAGCATCTTCATCACCGAGGATGTCGGAGAGAATCGCAAAGCGATCTCCTTCTAAAATGAGGCCCATGGCGATCCCCGAGATCGGATGAGAAATCGGAACGCCGGCGTCCATGAGCGCGAGGGCTCCACCGCAAACAGAGGCCATCGAAGACGAGCCGTTCGACTCGGTGATGTTCGACTCAAGGCGGATCACATAGGGGAACTTTTCTTGGGTGGGGAGTGCTGCAGACAGAGCGCGCTCAGCGAGCTTTCCGTGGCCGATTTCGCGTCTTCCGGGAGATCCCATTCTTCCAACTTCACCAACGGAGAATGGTGGGAAGAAATATTGGAGATAGAACCGGTGGCTTGCTTCGCCGTGGAGGGTTTCATAGCGCTGGGCCATGTCTTCGCTGCCCAGAGTACAAACGGCAATCGATTGCGTCTCACCGCGGGTGAAGAGAGAACTTCCGTGTGTTCGGGGAAGGAGGCCCATCTCGATGTCGATGGGGCGTACTTGGTCGCACGTTCTTCCGTCGACGCGGCGGTTTTCATTCAGGATCACTTCGCGCATGAGCTTGGCGTTGATGTTTTTAAAGGCCATCTGCACGAACATTTTGGGGTATTTGGGTGTTACGCCTTCTGGTAGGAAATGACCCATGACTTTGTCTTTCGCTGCGCTGATCGCATCGCCCCGTTTTTGTTTTTCACGGATATGGAGAGCCGCTTTAATATCGTTTCCGATGAGCTTTTCGACTTCATTACTTAAGTCTGCAGGAAGGTGTTTGAGATCATCGCGGAATTTAGGTTTGCCGATCTCTTTTTGCCAGTCTAAAAGACCTTCGCAAATTGCTTTAATAGCGTTATGGCCTTCAGCGATCGCCTCTAAAATTTGTTCTTCGGAGAGGAAGTCAGCATAGCCTTCGATCATGAGGATCGCGTCTTCAGTTCCGGCGATCATAAGGTCGAGTCGCGATTTGGCCATCTCTTGGACGGTGGGATTGACGATGAAGCGGCCATCGACCATGCCAACGCGAACACCGCCGATGGGCTTCACGAGTGGAATGTCGGAAATCACGAGAGCAGCGGAAGCGGCGGTAATTGCCAGCGCATCTGCCGCATGCACACCGTCATACGAATAGACGTAAGCGAGCACTTGCGTGTCGTTATAGTATCCTTCTTCGAACATGGGGCGCAGAGGTCTGTCGATGAGGCGGCTCGTAAGAACTTCTCGTTCGGTAGGCCTTCCTTCACGTTTAATGAATCCACCCAGTGTTTTTCCTGTGGAGGAGAATTTTTCTTGGTAATCGACACGTAAGGGGAGGAAGTCTGTATCTTCTGAAGGGATAGAGCCGCGGCAAGCGGTCGCTAGTAATATGGTGTCTCCCGAGCGAACGGTGACGGCGCCGCCCGCTTGGCGAGCGATTTTGCCTGTTTCTAGAGTGATGTCCCTTCCGGCGACGTGGATGGTGCGAGTGTGACGTGTCATGATTTACCTTTAAGTGTTACAATTAATGATTGTTCAAATATAGCAGGATGAGGAAATACGAAGCAATTTTTTTGATAAAATAACCCATCCCTCTTTCGAGAGATGGGTTAAGGAACCCCTGAATAACTCATTTGCCGGTGACAATGGGCTTTTTGAGATCTTTTGTATTCCCCTCATCACCCCTATGCAGCTTCGCATAGGGGCATCTTCGGGGACTTCAAAACCTCTTCAAAAATCCCTATTGCCCCCGAAGCAAAGCAGTGATTCAGGGGCTCCTTGAAAAACTTATTTACGAAGATTGAGACGGGCGATCAAGCTTTGGTAGCGCTTGGTGTCCGTTGAATTGAGATAATCGAGAAGTTTACGGCGCTGGCCTACCAATTTAAGGAGGGCGAGGCGTGAGGCATGGTCTTTGGGAGCGACTTTTAAGTGCTCCGTGAGCTCGGCAATACGCTCTGTGAGAATCGCAATTTGAACGTCAGCTGAACCGGTATCTTTCTCGTGCAGCTGGAATTTCTTGGTAATTTCTTCTTTCGTGCCTTTATCTAACGACATGGTTTCTCCTAGAGGTCAAAAAATAAATCTAACCATCATTATAACTCAAACGTATGTATTGAATCAATCTTATCTTTTTTCTAAACTGCTTAGTCACCCCTGATTTGATACTTTGATTCGGGGGCAATAGGGATTTTTGAAGAGGTTTTGAAGTCCCCGAAGATGCCCCTATGCATAGCTGCATAGGGGTGATGAGGGGGATGCAAAAGATCTCAAAAAGCCCATTGACACCGGCAAATGATTAAATCTGGGGTGACTATAGATGGATGAATTTTTCATGAGAGAAGCGCTCAAAGAAGCGCAGAAAGCTTTTGACCTCGGCGAGGTTCCAGTTGGCGCTATTTTAGTCGTTCAAAATAAAATTATCAGTCGTAGTCATAATGCCGTCGAAATGCTTCAGGATGCGACAGCGCATGCAGAAATGCGCTGCCTCCAAGATGCTGCAGAAATCACAGGCAATTGGCGACTCTTAGGCGCAACTTTTTATTGCACATTAGAGCCCTGCGCCATGTGCGCAGGAGCCATGCTTCTCTCTCGCATCGATACGCTCGTATGGGGAGCTCCTGACCTCCGCCATGGGGCCGATGGATCACTCTATTCTCTCTTAAATGGCCAGCATCCTATCCACAATATCTCGGTTCGTAGAGGCGTCCTTGCCGAGGAGTGCGCCCAGCTAATGAAAGATTTTTTTATCGCCAGGAGGGCAAGTGGAAAAATTATTTAACGAACTCGTCGATCACCAAAGAAAAAAGTTACTCGCACTCGCTCAAAAAATTATTCCCACTTTAACCGAAGATGACATCTTGCAACCCAATGATTTTCCGGCATTAGAAAATAACCCGCTTTTTCGCTATGAAGAGGGGATTCTCGAGGGCATATTAACAGCCCGTATGGCTTATTTAAGTCATTATAAATCAAACAATTAAAGCAATAATTCAATCTTTACAATAAATTTACAATTCATTATAATTGAACGAAAAAGATTTAATTATGATAAGAGTTTTTGGAACAGGTCTGTTATTAGCTGTTGCTGGTGGGTTTCTTGTCGGCAAAGGTGTCGATAATCTCACCGAAATAGCATCTAATCATTTTAAAAAACCCCAAAGTGCTACTGTTTCGTTAAAGAGGTTTGCTTATTCGATTTTGTCTGGTTATGGACCATATGAGCTGCTCGTTGCAAATAAAGCTCTATCCCTGCTTCTTCAGCGCAGTGTCATATCAGCGCTTTTCTTTATGCCTCTCATAGAGCAAGTCTTGATACATTCCTGTATAGGCGTTTTCTGCTTGATCATCCTCGTTAAAGGCATAATAGATGAGGCCAGGGCAGCCAACCCGAATACTGGTTGGTCTCAGGGATTGGTGGGGGTGTGGTTTGGACTCCATCTTTCTTTGATTTTCGGTCCAGCAGGGTATTTTTTGGGTGCCCAGATTGCATCACAAAAAAAGACTCGCCCTCCAGAATCTACGATAATAACAGAACCGAACGCGGGAGCAAAAGGTGGTTAGTAGTCTAAGTTCAGGAATCATCATTGGTTCAGCTGTGGGTCTTTTCAGTGGATATGTTGCTGATAAAGCCTTTAAGGGGATCGCGGGTCTTTCGAAAAATCCCTCTATACAAAAAGCGGGCGTTTGGAGCTCTCGGGTTGTCCAAGGAAGCATGGTGGGTCTGGGTTCCAGTGGAGTGGCCGCCTATTTTTTAGGGAAAGACTACGTAAATAAGATCCAATTTCCACTGCAGCAAGAACCCCTAATAAAGTTTATCACTGAGATAGCCAAGCGTTTGATTTTGCATCCTCTCTTTGTTGCTTCCTCTGCCATCGCATGCTTTGGACTGAGCGTTGCGCTCAGAGGAATGTATGCGGAAGCTTCTGAGAAGCACCAAAAAACCAATGAAATATTTAAATATAGTTTGGTGGGAATAGCCATACTAGCTACTTCTGTAGCTTTGGCTGTTTATACTCGAAGTGGTCTTGGGATCGGTTTTCTTGCGGGTAGCCTCGGTTACGTGGCTGGATCCTATATAGCTTCTGAGCTCTAATTTTGCCTCTTGCATAGAACTATCAAAACTTGTTAAATTAGCTCTTTTACAAGAGGTTATATGAAAAAAGAAGGCCATCCTCCTTATCAAGAGGTTTTATTTGTGGATTCTGCGACGGGACATAAATTTGTCTGCGGAAGCACGCTCCAACCTAAAGAAAAAGAGACGTATGAAGGGAAAGAATATCCCGTCTACCGCGCTCCTATTTCCTCGGCTTCGCATCCTTTCTTTACAGGCGCGAAATCGCTGATCGATTCCGAAGGCCGCGTTGATAAGTTCACGAAGAAATACGCGCAGAAGAAAAAGCAAGCCGAAGAAGCTGCCAAAGTTGCCGCTCCCGAGCCTGTTAAGAAAAAACGCAAGACAAAATAGATTTCCATGCAAGCGAGGATCTCGAAGCTCTTGCGGCGCTTCCAAGAAGTGGAAGACTTACTGGGCCAGCCCGAGATTCTTGCCGATCAAACTAAATACCGTGCTCTGACGCAAGAGCACGCCTATCTTTCTCAAGTCAAAGAAACGCACGGCGCCATCGAAAGAATTGAGCAGCAAATCGCAGGCGACCTGGAGCTCCTCAAAACAGAGGCCGATCCCGAGCTAGTCACTCTCCTCAAAGAAGAGGTGGCAACACTGCAGGGCGCACTCACACGCAATACACGCCAGCTCGAGACGCTTCTTGTTCCTCCCGATCCGCGCGATAGCAGAAACGTGATCATGGAACTGCGCGCTGGCACGGGTGGCGATGAAGCTGCGATCTTCGTAGGAGATTGCGTGAGGATGTACAAGTGCTACGCCGACAAAAAGGGGTGGCGCTATGAGATGCTCTCGTGCGCTACTTCCGAGCGTGGCGGCTTTAAAGAGTATGTGATGGTGATTGCGGGGCACAACGTCTTTCGTTTGCTCCAGCACGAAGCTGGAACACACCGAGTCCAGCGCGTGCCTGAGACGGAAGCGCAAGGGAGGATCCATACCTCCGCTATAACCGTTGCAATTCTTCCTGAACCGGGCGAAGAAGAAAAAGTTGTCCTCGATGAAAGAGACCTCAAGATCGACACGTACCGATCTTCCGGCGCTGGCGGGCAGCACGTCAACGTCACCGATTCTGCCGTGCGCATCACACACCTTCCGACCGGCGTTGTCGTTGCCTGCCAAGAAGAGCGGAGCCAGCACAAAAACAAAGAAAAAGCGATGCGCATCTTGGTCGCAAAAATCGCCGAAGAAAAGCAGCGCAGGGCTCACGCAGAAATGTCAGAGCTTCGCTCGACACAAGTCGGAAGCGGCGACAGGTCCGAGCGCATCCGCACGTACAACTTCCCACAAAATCGCGTCACCGATCACCGCATCGAAGTGACTCTCTATAAACTCAACCTCGTGATGGATGGCGATCTCGATGATCTGACCGAGCCTCTCGTCGCGTTTTTCTACCAACAACAGCTGGCTGGCCATGAAGACGATCGGTGAATTACTCCAGTTATCAGCTGGCTTTTTAGAGCAAAAAGGCATTCCGCGCCCTCGTAGAGAAGCCGAAGATCTGCTCTCTGCGGTACTGAGTGTGCCACGCCTTGATCTTTACATGCAGCTCGATCGGCCTCTCGTCGAAGAGGAAATTAGCCGCTACCGATCCTTTATCCAAAAAAGAGCTCAAGGAACTCCCTACGAATACATCGTAGGAAAAGTTAAGTTCCTGGATGCCGAGTTATCGATCACACCGGATGTGCTGATTCCGCGCCCAGAGACAGAAATTTTAGTCGCGAAGATTTTGGAGCAAATTCCGGGTGAGCCTCTCGAGGTGTGGGATGTGTGCACCGGATCGGGGTGCATCGCTATCGCCTTGAAAAAAGCGCGCCCTCAGTGGTCAGTTTTTGCGTCCGACATTTCACCTATTGCCCTCGCTGTCGCAAAAGCCAATGCCGTGCAAAATGGTGTAGACGTGACCTTTTTCGAGGGTGACTTATTGCAACCGTTTCAGGGGCGCAAAGCCGATGTGATCATCTCGAACCCTCCCTACGTAACGCTGCAAGAGTATGCCTCCATGGACAAATCTGAGCCCAAAATCGCGCTCGTCGGTGGTACCACTGGCTATGAATTCTACCAACGTTTCGCTCAAGAAATATCTACCTATTTAAAACCCGGCGGAAAAGTCTATTTCGAGATCGGCACCGGCATGGGAGAAAAAGTAGCATCTCTCTTCTCTTTTGGTAAGAAAAAAGTTGAATCAGATTTTGCAGGACACGATCGCTTCGTTGTGATACAATAACTTGAATTATGTTTGGCGCGTTAACAGAAAAATTTAAAGATCTCTTTGCCGGAATGACGGGGAAGAAAACGCTCAGCGAGAGCAACATCGCGGACGCGGTTTCTCAAGTTCGTTTGGCCCTGCTCGATGCCGACGTTAGTTTTTCCGTCGCAAGCGCCTTTGTCAAACGCATCAAAGAAAAAGCCGTAGGCGAAGCCGTCACAAAATCGGTCACCCCAGGCCAGCAATTTATCAAGATCGTTCACGAAGAACTCATCGCCCTCATGGGAGCCGAAGAAAGCTCTCTCAAGTTGTCTGCTAAACCCCTCCACATTTTGCTCTGCGGACTCCAAGGATCGGGTAAAACGACCAGCACCGCTAAACTCGCCGCTTACTTGCAGAAAAAAGGAAGAAAGCCCCTTGTTGTCGCTTGTGACCTGCAAAGACCTGCAGCTATTGAACAAATTAAAACCCTTTGCGCCACTATCGGCGTGCCTGTTTTCTCAATCCCAGGGGAGACAAATCCTTTGCGCGTTGTCGAGAAAAGTCTTAAGGCAGAAGGCGATCACGATGTTGTCATTTTCGATACAGCCGGGCGTCTTCACCTCGACGAAGAACTCATGCAGCAGCTCGCTGAAGTCAAAGAGGTTGTACGTCCCCAAGAAATCCTCTTTGTCGCCAATAGCAATACCGGACAAGATGCTGTAAAAACCGCTGCCGAATTCGATAAGCGCCTCTCTATTACGGGAACCATTTTAACTATGCTCGACGGCTCCTCGAGAGCCGGTGCCGCGATTTCTATTCGGGAAGTTACTGGCAAACCCCTCGTTTTCGAGGGAGTCGGAGAAAAAATTGCCGATCTGCAACCGTTCAACCCCCGTTCCATGGCCGACCGTATCCTCGGGATGGGCGATGTCGTGAACCTCGTGCGCAAAGCCGAAGAGCACTTCGATCAAAAAGAAGCCGAAGCGCTCGAAAAGAAAATGCGCAAAGCAGCTTTTACCTACAGCGACTACCTTAGCCAGATGGGCATGATGAAGAAAATGGGTCCCCTCAAGAACCTGCTTCAGATGCTTCCCGGTGGGATGCAAGTGCCTGATTTAGAAAAGTCTGAAGGCGAACTGAAGAAGATGGAAGCGATGATCAAGTCGATGACAAATGAAGAACGCGAAGAGATCGTCGACATCATCCCGCCCCGTCGCTGGCGCATCGCCAAAGGGAGCGGAACCACCATCGATGATGTGAACCGCCTCATCAAAAACTTTAAAAAAATGAAAGATTTGTGTAAGAATTTACCTAGCAAAAAACAGATGGAGAAAATGTCATGGTTTTAAAAATACGTATGCGCCAGACTGGCCGCAAAAACCGTCAGAGCTTCAGGCTCGTTCTGACGGACATCCGCAAGCCTCGCGATGGAAAATATCTCGAGACGCTCGGATCCTACAACCCTTTACAAGCTGAGAACAATTTCACGGTCAATACCGACCGCGTTCAATTTTGGCTCGATAAAGGCGCTCAACTGTCTGATAACGTCCGCGCCCTTCTTGCGAAAACAGCGCCTGCATTTATCAAGACATATCAAGCGAAGTTAGAAGCAGCCAAAGTGAAAAAGACGGCGAAGCGCAGAGCATTGAAAAAAGCAAAAACCGGCGCCGCACCCGTAAAAAAAGTAGCGAAAGCAGCTCCTAAAGCGGAAGTGAAAGCAGAAGCCGCACCTGCGCCGAAAAAACGGGCGCCCCGTAAGAAGAAAGAGGATGCAAGTTGATATCCTCTCCCTCTTTCCGGAGTATTTCGAAGGACCGCTAAAGCTCTCCATTTTAGGCAGAGCCATCGCCAGCGGTCTTTTGGATGTCAGACTGACCAATATCCGCAGCTTTACAACAGATAAGCACGGAAGAGTCGATGACAAGCCCTTTGGAGGAGGTCCCGGCATGCTGATGACGCCGCAGCCCATTTGCGATGCCATTAGAGCTGTAAGAAAAGAAAAAACCCGCGTGATCTATCTGACCCCGCAAGGAAAGAAGCTCACCGCGAAGAGATGTGAAGAGCTAGCGAAAGAAGAGCACCTCGTGCTCCTGTGTGGACACTACGAAGGCATCGACCAAAGGGCCATAGAAGCTGAAGTCGATGAAGAGATCAGCATCGGGGATTACGTCCTCACCAGCGGCTGCCCAGCGGCTCTGGTTCTTCTCGATGCGACCGTTCGGTTCATTCCGGGAGTGCTAGGACATGAAGAGGGCGCAATGAGCGACTCTTTTCAGAGCGATGGATTATTAGAGGGGCCGCAGTATACCCGCCCCAGAGTTTTTGAAGGTAAATCGGTTCCTTCCGCACTAATAGAAGGTAACCATGCAGAGATCGCCAAATGGCGCCGCCAGGCGGCTCTCTATACAACCAAGTTAATGAAGGAGAATGTATGAAACAGAACAAAGTTATTCAAGAGATGGAGAAAGCCCACTTTAAAAAAGATGTGCCTTCTTTTAACGTTGGGGACACGCTCACCGTCCACACCCGCATCATTGAGGGAGAAAAAGAGCGCATTCAGATGTTCACGGGAACCGTGATCGCACGCCGCGGCAGTGGACTCTCTGAGACATTTGCTCTCTACCGCGTGGCTTACGGCGCCGGAATGGAGCGCGTATTCCTCCTCCACAGCCCCCGCATTGCCAAGATCGAAGTGGATCGCAGCGGAAAAACACGCCGTGGTAAACTCTATCACATCCGTGGAGCTTCCGGAAAAGCCGCTAAAATCAAAGAACAAATCGGAGGAGTTGCTGCCCATGTCGAAGAGCACGAAGAAGCCCCTTCCGCCGAACCTGCGACTTGAGAAATTTGAAAGAGAAGCCCGCGCAAGCGGGTTTACCTCTATAGCCGGTATCGACGAAGCAGGACGCGGCCCTCTTGCTGGTCCCGTCGTCGCTGCCGCTTGTATCTTGCCCGCAGGCATTCGTCTGCGAGGTATCAACGACAGCAAAAAACTCACTGCTCAGGAGCGCGAAGCCCTCTATGCTCGCATCCTCAACAATCCCGATATCATCTCAGGCGTCGGTATGATCGACGTCCTTATGATTGACCAGATCAACATCTTGCGCGCTACACTCCAGGCCATGATTGGCGCGATTGCAAAACTACCGAAAAAGCCCGATTTTATTCTCGTCGATGGGCCTCATCTTCCACCCACGGACATTCCCGGCAAAGCCATCATCGATGGTGATACGCTTTCTCAGTCGATCATGGCCGCTGCCATCATCGCCAAGTGCACCCGCGATCTCCTCATGATCCAGCTCCACGAACTCTATCCCCAGTACAACTTCAAATCCCACAAAGGATACGGTACTCCCGAACATCTCGAGGCCCTAAAAAAATACGGCCCCTGTCCGCTCCACCGACAAAGTTTTGCACCCGTTCGCGAGGCCGCCCATGCGTAGCATGACAGGATATGGCCAGGCTCGCTCCTCTCACATCACCGTTGAAATCCACAGTGTGAACCGCAAAACTCTCGACATGAACATCTATCTTCCCAAAGAGCTTCTCTTTCTCGATGTCGAGATCCGCCGTTTCCTATCTGAGAAGCTGCAGCGCGGCCAAGTCACCATTCGTATCCAAGCCGATCTTCTCGACCAAAAAGCGACTCTTTCTCATCTGAAAAAATTACAAAAGAAATGGAATGACATCACCGATGCTCTCAAAATGCCGGTCCAAGTCACCCTTCCCTTTTTGCTCGATAAGATGGAAGAAGAACCTCTTAAGGCGTCTCCTGAGCTGAAAAAAGAGCTCTTTCATGTTCTAGAAAATGCACTTTCTGCATTCCTCGCCATGCGCGCCAAGGAAGGCGCTCACCTTGCCAAAGTTCTCAAAGGCTATGTGCAAGAAATCGAAACTCTCGTGAAAAAAGTCGAAGTCAAAGCGCCTGCCATTAAAGAGCGCTACCGCAAAACGCTCCAAGCTCGCCTCGCGGAATTTTCTGATGAGAGACTTCTTAAAGAAGCGATGCTCTATGCGGAGAAGAGCGACATATCTGAAGAGATCACGCGTCTGTATTCGCATTTGGCACAAATGAAAAAACTCCTCTCCTCGAAAGGGGAGAGCGTAGGTCGCTCGCTCGATTTCATCACCCAAGAAATGGGCCGAGAGTCCAACACGCTGCTAGCCAAGGCAGGGGATAGTGAGATCTCGCTTCTGGGCCTTGAGATCAAGTCGCTCATCGAAAAGATCCGCGAGCAAGTCCAAAATATTGAATAGAATATCTGACTTGATCTTTAAACCTTAAACTTGCTAAGTTTTTGCGCGTAATTTTCAACTCTAGGAGAGCTTATGACTACGCTACATTTACGTTTAGAACAGACTCCAATGGTGCTGAATATTCTTGCAGACCAATTAGAAAATAACAAAGCGGGATGGAGAGAAAAACTTTTCCAAATAGATTCCTATAAGACAAATATTTTTCAAGGAAGTATGGATTCCCCAGAAGCGGCAAAGCGTTTAAGACATGCTGTGACCTATCAGAAGAGTAAAGGCTTTCTTATCGATGCAAAAGAAGAATTCACAAAGAGTAACTCTGAAGTAGGGCAAAAATTCTTTAAGGATGCCATCTCATACGAAGAAATCTTGCACGATAGAAATGAAGTAAAGGTTACTGAAGTTGTCTATAAAGAAATGTGGGAGCAAATTGGTAAGCCCCAAAATACACCTGATGCAGGAAAAAATGCGTTTGCAAGTGCGGACACAGCTTTAATCAAAAAAATTGCCGCTTTGCAAAAAGGAATCGATGCTATTGAAGCTCATTGGTCATCACAAGTTCTTAGAGATGTGCCTCAAGATATGTTTGGTGATAGGCCTCTTAACCTAGTAGAAAAGCAGTCACTGGAAACACTGCAGAAGGAATCGGGACCTTTAAAGGAGAGAGTTCGGTCTTTAGAACAAAGCCAAGCAAATCAACCGTTTTGGGTTCCCTTGTTCAAGTGGATAGGAATCACTTCGATAATCACGGCTATTGGTGGGTTGTTTTGGTATATTTTTAAATCTTCAGAAGAAGTATGAGAGAGCTGTTATCTTCTTTTATAGTAGCTTAAGTGGGCCCTTCGCTTGCCAAGGAGACTTTGAAGAAACCCTTCATTAATGAAGGAGATTCCTCGAGGATTTAAGGAATTGGCCAACTCTGGCCCGTCTAACCCTCCCCTAAAGGGATGGGATTGCGGCGTGGCAGATCGTTCAAACTTCGGCCTATTCATAGGGCTTTTCATTGCCTATAATAGCAATTTTTGATAGAGTGTAGCCCTTAAAAAAAGGAAAAATATGGAAAGAACTACGGATTTGACTTCAGGTGTTACTTTTTTTTGTTGGGTAGAAAATGAACTAGTAAGACACAAAAGCAACCTATTCAGAATCGAATCCGTTAAAGCTCATATTTTTGAGGGAAACATTGACAATCCTAGCGCTAAAACTAATTTGGAAAAAGCGATAGTCCAGCATGAAATCATTTCATTTTTGCAAGAAGCAAAAGAGCTTTTTAAGGACCCTAAGCGTAGCAAAGGGATGACTCCAGAAGGATGTGTTAAGGTAGCCATTAGCCTTGAAAATAAGGCGGTCCTTAAGGTAAGCACGTTGGTATTTGGCAAAATGAAAGAGCTTCTGCAAGCATCTTCGGATGAAGACGCCAAAAGGGCTTTTTTTAATAAGGGAGTGGATGCATTAAAACGGCAAACCGCTGTTGAACATGCTATTTCTCAATTTGAAGAAGATAATCTGACTCGGGCTGCAAAAGATTTGTATGAGCAATTTACTTTTAAGATGGCTCCTAAGCTAGATTCCACTTCCCAGGAGCAGCAACAGCAAAAGGCAAAAGGTGTTCCCTCACTGAAAGCTGGGTCAGGCAGTCGATGGCGCTCATATTTTATGTGGATGGGCATTGCCGGTGTTATAGGTGTCATCGCAGTCATCTTCGGCAATTTTCTTAAAAACCGACGCACTTGATAAATATAATTTGAAATTGCCTTTTGGCTGTCTGGAGGGTATACTGAGGAGCTACTGTTATGTATAAACTGCTGGGCAATCTCAAAAAAGGTTTACTCTTTGTTATCAGCGCTCCCGCGGGCACGGGCAAAACGACGCTGGCGCAGATGCTCTGTAAAGAATTTCCTTGTGTCGTTGAGAGTATTTCCTATACGACGCGGCCTATGCGGGGAGACGAGAAAGAAGGGGAGCATTACCACTTCGTCTCGGAAAAGGAATTTGAGAAACGAAAGAAAGAAGGCGATTTTTTGGAGTGCGCTTCATTCCTCGGCAATCACTACGGCACATCGCGCTCCCAAGTAGAAGGATTGCAAAAAAAGGGCAAGCACATACTTCTCGTGATCGATACCCAAGGAGCTCAGCAACTGAGAGGAAAAGTCCAGGCGACATCGATCTTCATCAGCCCTCCAAATCTCGATGAGCTTAAACAACGATTGATGCGAAGAAGGACAGAGAGTCCTGAAGCGATTGCAAGGCGCCTTGAATGGGCCCAGGAAGAGATGAAAAGCAGATCTCTTTACGATTACCACATCGTGAATGACAATTTAGAAATCGCCTATGGCGTATTGCGCAGTATTTTAATAGCGGAAGAACATAAGGAAACACATGAAAGAACAACTCACTAACGAAGCATTGAAGAAGAACTTTAAGGACAACTTTGATTTGGCGCACTATGCCATTGCTGCCGCGCGCTATCTGATCAAAGCAGGTCATGAAGTCAACGTCGCCGATCTGCTCGGAGACATCCAAAAAAATCCGAAGATGTATTCCGTAGACGAACTCGAAGCGATGGATGCCGCCGACCGCGCTGAAAGAGAACAAGAGGCCAAAGAAGAGACGGGTGCCTAAAGTCTTGATCACTTCTGCGCTTCCGTATGCCAATGGAGCTCTCCATTTTGGGCATATTGCGGGAGCATATTTGCCGGCAGATTGTTATGCCCGGTTTTGTCGCTTGAGAGGCGATGACGTTCTTTTCATCTGCGGGTCCGACGAATATGGTATTCCGATCACGATCAATGCCGAAATGGCCGGTAGAACGCCGCAGCAGCATGTCGATATTTTTCACAAAGTCAATAAAGATCTCTTTGCCCAGCTCCGGATGTCCTTTGATAATTATTCGAGAACGTCGTGGAAAGGGCATATCCCGACCGTGCAGGAGTTTTTCACTGACCTCTTAAATAACGGTTACATCGAGCCTCGAACGACAAAGCAGCTCTATTCCGAAAAAGATGGACGGTTTTTAGCGGATCGCTATGTGACAGGAACCTGTCCCAAATGTGGATTCGATGCGGCACGGGGCGACGAGTGTCCCAAATGTGCGGCTAGTTATGAAGCGACCGATCTGATAAATCCTCGCTCCAAAATCAGCGGCGGGCCCTTGGTGGCCAAACCGACCAAGCATTGGTTCCTGCGATTCGATCTATTTGCTGAGAAGCTAAGAGAGTGGATTGCGACGAAGAATTGGAAACCAAGCGTCACCCATTTTGCGATGAGTTATGTCGATGATTTAAAAGCCCGCGCCATTACGCGCGATGGTGAGTGGGGCGTGCCGATCCCGCTGCCGGATACTGAAGGGAAAGTTCTCTATGTCTGGTTCGACGCGCCGATTGGCTATATCTCAGCTACCAAGGAAGGCTTCCCCGATACCTGGCAAAATTACTGGCTGAAAGACGATGTGCAGTATGTGCAATTCCTCGGCAAAGATAACATTCCGTTCCATGCTGTCTTTTTCCCTGCGATGGTCATGGGGCAAAATAAGCCGTACAAACAAGTTGATGATATCGCTGCGAATGAGTTCCTGAACCTCGAAGGAAGACAATTTAGCAAGTCCGATGGGTGGACGATCGATCTAGACCGGTTTTTTGAGCATTTTACCGCCGATCAAATCCGGTATGTGCTCGCCGCAAATGCACCTGAAACGCAAGACTCAGAATTTACCTGGAAAGACTTTCAAACAAGATGCAACTCTGAATTGCTCGGCAAATATGGGAATTTAGCCAACCGGGTACTGGTTTTCATCGCCAATAAAGCAGAGGGGCGTGTTCCTGAACAAGAGTTCGATACAGATTTCATAAACAAGGTAAAAGAGTTGGCTAAGCTGGCAGCTGAAGCCTATAGCACCTATCATTTGCGCAAGGCTTCGCAGCTCGTCATGGAAATCGCTGCGGCGGGCAACGTCTATTTCGATGGAGAAAAACCTTGGAAAATCGAAGATCCTGCGAAGAAAGGAAAAGTTCTTCGTTCTTGTCTCGAATGTCTCAAGATCTTAGCTCTCGTCTCTTCTCCTATCGTCCCAGATGCAGCGCAGAAATTATGGCAGATGCTAGGGCAGAAGGAGGCTCTATCCAAGGAAAATTGGGACGCCGTTCTTAAAACTCCTTTAAAAGCGGGTCTGGCTCTTCCCAAGCCCGAAGTCCTTTTCAAGCGCGTCGAAGACGCGATTATTCAAGAAGAAATCGATAAATTAGCAATTCTCACAGCGCAAAAGCAGGGCTAAAAAGCCCTTTCCTTTCTTTAAGCTTCTTATAATAAGCGACTTAATATGTAAACAAATATTTTACATTAAAGAATTTATTTGATATAATAGTTGAATAACTATGGAAAAAATATGAATTCTTTAATTAGCGTTAAAAACAGTTTGTTTAGTGGTTTTGTTACAACAGTTAGTTCTGGTCTTGAGAAGCTCAATTCGGTTGTGTACACAGCCATGGGACTTCCTCAACCTGAAAGCAGAAGCTGTTCGATGTGGAAGTGTGTCAAAATATCATCTGATAAATCAGGTGGAACATTATCGAAGTTTGTTTTTTGCTATAAAATTAGCCAGTTGGAGAATAAAGAAATTTCGCGATGGGATATAGATAAAAAAATTGAAGCAACCTTCCCAGCGATTGAATTTCTGGAAACCTCTCCAGATCTAATAATGTCCTTTATGCACAGGGATCCTATGAGTATTTTTGAGGCATCAAGTGCTGAACAAAGAACGGTATTAAAGGAGCTCGGTTATTCATCAAGCATAGAAGGAGATAACATATGTCTTACTGTTCCAGACGCCAAAATGATCAGTTATCGATGGGAGCAAATCCGCTCAGCCCATCAATTACCTCCTATTTCTATTATCAGCAGTGATGGAATTGCAACAGATAAAGAATTTACTGAAGTGTATGAGAAGCATGACGGATTACTGTCGGATGGTAAAGAGATGATCCATGATCACCTTGTTCATATCTCAGGCATTTTGAATGAAATAATAGCAAGCAAAGGTAATTATCCTTTATATCGGCCAAAAATGAAAAAACTGATCCTAAGTCTTACTGTTGAACCCGTTCAATGGGCTAAAGAGAATAATCTCGATTACAACTATGCGGAATTAGAAGCTCTGTGCGGCATGCAAACCGATACTTATTCTGTCCCAACCATCAGTGAGTTTTTGAACCCAACAATGGAGATTATTGAGCAGATTCGGCATAGGAGTGCTTCTATCTGGAATCCCTACTTCCAACAAAGATTTAAACGAAATATCGAAGAACTCTTCAAAAAACTCGATGAAGTCCTCATCTATTATTACGGTGAAAAGCTTGGCCTAAAAAGAGAAGATATTGCAACTCTAATTAAAGAAATGCTTGATTATAAACCTAAATACCAAGCATTGGGTGATTCGCCCGCTAGCATCTTAACGACAGTGGCATTAAATCTCTATGGTTTGGCCAACAATGTTCCGGGAGCGTCAAAACCCTACATTGTAAGGGTTTGGCAGCGCACAGGAAAAATGCCTGATCTCATCGAGAAATGGAAAGACGGTCTAAAACTTTGATTCCCTAAAATCTATCTTATGGGGAGATTTTTACTGTCCTTTCTTTGAGCTCCATTCGCGATAACAGTAGCGTTGATACTGCAATGATGCAGGCTCCAGCCAGCACATTCAACGAGGGTATTTCTTGAAAGAGGAAATACCCGATAGTCGTAGCAAAAATCAGCCTTGTATACTCAAACGGAGCTACAAAGGAAGCTCTTCCATATTTGAGGGCTTCCACAAGGGTCGCGTTGGAGAGAAGACCGCAAAGGGCTACCCCCATTAAAAGATAGATATCGACAATAGAGGGCATCTGCCAAATGCCTATAGAAGCAATCCCCGATAAGATCATACTAGCTCCCGTCGCGTAAAAGAGAAGAGTAGCTGATGATTCAGTTGTGAGAAGCTTTTTGGATAGAATATTCGATCCGCTAGCGAGCAAGTTGGCCACAAAAGCCATCAGGATGGGAAGCCCCAGATGAAAAGAAAACCCCTGGAGCATAATCAAAATGCCTCCGTACCCCAATCCGATGAGAAGCCAGCGCACTGGGCTATTGGTCTCTTTAAGGAATAAAAAGGCCAAAAAAGAGGTAATAAGGGGCCCTGTAAAGCCTATGGCGGAGGATGTCGCCAGAGGCAGCTGGCGATAGGCAAAATAGGTCGAAAATAAGGCGGCGGTGATAAAAACGACGCGCGTGAGGTGAAGAGGCAGGCGAGTGGTTTTTAGATTTTTCATTCCATGACGCAGGATGAAGGGAAGAAGAAAAGTAAAAGCAAAGAGGCTTCTAAAGAAGAGAACCATCAGGCTCGGCAGCGTAGGTGAAACGAGCTTCACGAGAGAAACGCCCCATGAAAAGCAAAAACTCGAAAATAGCACCAAAAACATGCTAATGAGCGTTTGCTTTCTTAGATTGTAATTCTGAGCAAGTAACATGAACCGATTTTATCTTTAAGTACCTCTAATATCAATTTCTAAAAATTGAACCGACTTTCCTCTTGTAAACTGTAAGTTGTTCTTTGTTAGCGGTCTAAAGAAGAGTTTGTCCTTTTAATTATCTTAACTCTTTAATAGTGAAATGGTTGTATTAAATTATTTACTTTACATTATAAGGTAAAAATGATATAATTTATTTTAGGTATTGAGTATGCATAAAATAAATGAAAATACACCTAATAGTAATCAAAATCTTACTAAGTCGGATGAGACCACCTCAGCTTCAACGCAAAAAGTTGAGCGAGTAAAAAAAGCGAAGGAAGCTGAAGATTTGCATAAATCTGAACGCATTACTCGACGCAACTCGTTTTCTCAATTAAACACGGCTCAAAGAACAGAAAAAGAAGAGATTGCCGCAAAATCGGGAGAGGTCTGGACTTGTGTGTCGCGCAAACCCAATAAATTGGGTGGTTATATCTATTCTTTCTCAAGAAGAATAATGTCTACCGATGAAATGTTTCAACATGATGAAAAACTATATCCTGCAGTTGAAATCAATGATCCGATTTTATCTGAAACCCAAAAAGAACTAGGTTATTCCTATAAAGTAGAAAATGGTCGCATACACTTGGAGCTATTAGATAGAGAAGCTTTAATGGCAAATTGGAAAAATTTGCAACAGAGTAATCCACATCTATCCGATCTCAATGTTGCTAACGATGAGGGAATTGCTGATGACATAACTTTCGTGGAGGCCTATTTTACCCATGATGTTTTGCTTTCTTCGGGCAGAGAGTTTGTGCATGATTCTCTCTTTCATGTACTACCAATGTTGGATGAAAAGATATCTTATGGAAGAGGAATTTCTTGGCTATCTACTTATAAAAAAGTACGATTTGTTTTAGCGCAAAGTATCTTAAAGCTTTACCAACAAGCTGTAATGGCAAAAAGATTAATAGAAGAAAATAAAACAGATTTTGACATTGATCTATTAAATAAGGTTAATTTAGCTTTAGGCTATACATCAGACGTGCTTTCAGCAACTTCGGCAAACAGAGCGACAGAAATATATATACAATGTATTGGACGTATGTTGTGGGATAGTCCTAGTTCTCATGAAAGAGCGTTTCTGCAACGTAAGTTCGGGACAAGCAAGATGCATGAAGAGTCCTTTGAAAAGGTACAGGAAAAACTTAAAAGCATTGAAGAGCAATTCAAAAATCTTCGAAAAAAAGATTGAGCTTCGTTACTCTATAACAATTTCTAAATGCTCTAAAAGCGCCATCACTTCGGGCTTGGAAAATTTAGCCTTCTGCAGCTTATTTGTCAGGGGATTGATCGAATAGTTGATCGCTTCGCGAAAATCGGCTTTCCTAAGATCACTGCTATGAAAGATGCTTCCTTCCAGGTCCGATTTCGTAAATTGTGCACCTTCCAGTTTGGTATTGGTGAAGTGGGTTTCTTTGATTTTACATTCACGAAAGAGAGTATTTTTTAGATTGAGATCAAAAAAGTTACATGTCGCTATCAGACAGTTTTTAAAGGATAGCTTCAAAAAGGTGGGATCACATTTACCAAAGTTCACGCCCATAAACTTGCAGTGGATAAACTCAGCATTTTGAAACCTGCATCCATCGAGTTTGGTGAGGCTAAAATTACAGTGCTCGAATGTACAGTCGACAAACCGGGCCTGAATTAACTCTTTTTCGCCCCAGGTTTTCTTCTTAAAAGTCTCCCGTTCAAAGGACATCGCGCAGCGCCTTTTCTAAACCGGTGTATCGCTTTTGCGCGTCATGGCTAGTGACCGCAATCGAGAGTGCTTTTTTCGTGCCAACCAAGATGACGAGTTTTTTTCCCCGTGTCACGGCGGTGTAGAGGAGGTTGCGGTAGAGCATTTTGTAGTGCGTCGTGTGCACAGGGATAATGACACAGGGAGATTCGCTGCCTTGGTATTTGTGAATAGAAACCGCATAGGCCAAGATGAGTTCGTCTATTTCTCCAAAATCATAGCTGACAAGGCGGTCGTAGAAAGAGATGGTGAGCGTTTGTTCGATGAGATCGATCGTCGTGATGCGGCCGATATCGCCGTTGAAGACGAGCTTTTGGTAGTTATTCCGGGTCTGCATCACTTTATCGCCCACATGGAAGGTTCTACCCATCCGGGTGAGGGGAGTGGGGCTGGGGTTGAGGTTTTTTTGGAGGACGACATTGAGGTTTTCGGTGCCGATTACGCCGCGCTTCATAGGCGCTAAGACTTGGATATCTTGGAACCTGTGAAAGTGGTGCTTTTTGGGTAGCTCGGTGGTAACGAGTTTGATGATGGTGCTGAGGATCTCTTCGGGCGTTTCCTGGTACAGAAACTGAAAATCACTCTTGGCATGGTAGGCGATGTCAGGAAACTCGCCATGATTGATTTTGTGGGCATTTGTGACGATGAGAGAGCCTGCAGCTTGGCGGAAGATCTCGGTGAGACGGGTAGAGCCTGTTTTTCCCGCGGCGAGTAAGTCTTTGAGCACATTGCCAGCGCCGACGCTCGGGAGCTGATCGCTATCGCCGATCAGGATAAGACGGCATGAGGAAGGGAGAGCTTTGAGAAGGGCGTGGAAAAGCATCGTATCGACCATGCTCATCTCGTCGATGATGACGAGATCAGCAACTAAAGGGTTTTCACGATTTCTCTTAAATCCGCCGGAAGCAAAGTCCATTTCGAGAAGGCTATGGATCGTCGAGGCTTTGCGCCCCGTGATCTCACTCAGGCGCTTTCCTGCGCGTCCTGTCGGTGCGGCGCAAATGATGTTTTCAGTGAGTTTTTCGGTGATCGTGAGAATGGCCTTGGTGATCGTGCTTTTGCCCGTTCCAGGTCCCCCCGTAATGATGTGAACTTTTTCTTGCACGGCCTTTGCCACGGCTTCTTTTTGCTGGTCAGCCAGCTCGATGTGCATCTGTTTTTGGACCCAATCGAGGGCTTTGGCAACATCGATCGAACGCAGAGGACAGATGCCTGCCTGTAATCTTGCGAGTTCTTTAGCAATGCCAGTTTCTGAGAAGAACAAGACGCGTACCCAGACTTTGCCTTCTTCGCGCATGATCTTGTTTTCTTCAGCTAGCTTGTCGAGGCGTACTTTGATCTGAGGAGCTGAGACGTTGAGCGCCTCTGCTGCCTCAGCAATGAGTTCTTCTTCGGGATAGCAGGTGTGGCCTTCGTTGGAAAGTTCCCAGAGGACATGTTCGATACCGGCATCGATGCGCGTTGGATAATCGATGGGCATGCCGAGGCTTTGCGCAATCTTGTCGGCAATTTTAAAGCCGATGCCTTGGATTTCCTTGGCGAGCGCATAGGGGTCATTTTTGAGCCTTTCGATGCTCTCATCGCCGTAGGCGCGGTAGATTTTTTGTGCAAAACTGGGGCTCACCCCAACGCCGCGCAAAAAAATCATCACCGTGCGGACTTTTTTCTGATCCTTCCAGCAGCTGCGGATCGTGTCGATCCGTTTTTTTCCCAGACCTTCGACTTCGAAGAGCTGCTCGGGATCTTCTTCCAAAATACTCAGCGTCTCTGTGCCGAATTTCTTAACGATGCGCTCGGCGTAGACAGGGCCGATTCCTTTGATCATGCCCGACTCGAGATAGCGCTGAATGCCGATCAGATCCGTCGGCGCCTGCGCTTCGAAATTCTCCACTTCAAACTGCCGCCCATGCTGTGGATGATGCTTCCACGAACCTATACACTTGACCGTTTCTCCTACTTGCAACATGGGGAGCGTTCCCACGATGCAGGTGAGATCGCCTTTGCGCGGTTCTTTAATTTTAGCGACCGTGAAATCATCGCTGGCAAAAACGATGGTTTCAACAAAACCGTAGAGTTCTTCCATATTGTAATTAATTGACTCTATCGTATAAGAGGAATTTATGCCAGATTTCCATCCTGTGGTCCTCCATTTCCCGATTGTCCTCTTTTGGACAGGGCTTGTCTTTGACCTGATCAACTGGGTCTGGAAAAAGCAAACCTATCCCGCAGGGCATTGGATCATCATCGCTGCAGCCCTGATGAGCATTCCTACGGCTCTGACAGGACTCCTGGCCATGGATGAGGTCCCCTTAAACGCTGATGTCATCCACCATCGCAATATGGCTCTGATCACCGTCTCTTTTGGACTTCTCCACGCTGCCTTTCGTTTCTATATCCTCCTAAAACATAAAATTTTTAAGAGCATCCTTCTCGTGGTTCTCTCTGTTGTCAATGTGGCTCTCGTCAGCATCACGGCAGAACTGGGTGGCATCGTAGCCTTCCATAAAGGAATTTTTCTAAAACCTTCCGATCATTGATTTTAAACTCTCCCTGTGGCTAAAATGCACATTTTATTCCGGATTAGCTCAGCGGTAGAGCAGTGGACTGTTAATCCATTGGTCGCTAGTTCGAATCTAGCATCCGGAGATTTGCTTCTATCTTCTACGTACCAAGACTGGTTTTGCCTTGGAAATCAATAAGTTATAAATTTTTCTAGCTTTGAGTAGTATTTCGTAGTAACATTGTGTATACAAGCCTGGAGAAGAACTTATGTTAAAACGGTTGATCAAGCACGGGAATAGTCGCGCAATAGTAGTAGATAAGGCTATCTTAGAAGCTGCGGGAATAGCAGAAGACGCTCTATTTCAAATGTCAGTAAATCCCAGTGGTGGATTAGTCATTCAATCTGTCGAAGATAACCAAATCAGTGAGTTTCGAGAAACATTCAAGGAGTTAAATAAGAAGTATAAAAATCTGATGCAAAACTTGGCGGATTTGTGATTCATTATATTCAGTATCAATATGTCATTGAAGTTCATGATAATCTGATCGATGAATATGGAGGGAGGAAAGGGATTCTGAATGAAGGACTTTTGCGGTCTGCTTTAGAAATGCCCAAAGCTCGTTTCGACGGGAAGGATTTACACCGAACAATTTTTGATAAAACAGCGGCCTATCTATTTCATCTTATCAAAAATCATCCGTTTGTAGATGGCAATAAACGCACGGCCTCAATGGTAGCCCTGATCTTTTTTGCTTCAAATTCTAAGCGCGGTTTTACTATTTTTAATGATGAGTATCAAAAAATTATTCTAGATGTGGCTCAGGGGATTATGAAGAAAAAGGAAATAGCTAAATTCTTTCGACATGCATGCAGTCAAAAACGTTAAAACATTAGTAGCTCTATGAAAATCAATCCAGTGAATACCTCCTTTGTTTTCCTTACTTCTCCCGAGAATTTCCAGCCCAGAATGGAAATCGTAGCTTGCTTTATGACGCAAGGAGAAAATGTTTTGTTTTTGAAACGCCAGCCCCATAAATCTGAAGGCAGTAAGTGGGGGATACCTGGAGGCAAAGTTCATCAGGGGGAAACGCTCAATCAAGCCATTCTTCGAGAAGTTCGTGAAGAGACAGCGATTGATTTAGAGGGAAAGACACTCATGTACTTTGGAAAGGTTTATATCCGTTATCCTGAGATCGATTTTCTCTATCACATGTATGGGTATGATTTTGAAGATATGAAAATACCGGTTACCATCAATCTCGAAGAGCATAGTCAATATCAGTGGATCACTCTGACAGAAGCCTTAAAGCTACCGCTGATTCGAGGGGAAGATGAGTGTATTTATCTTGTCTATGGCAAGGATTTGTCTTCGCGCAGACAAATCGCGTCGATCCAAAGCTGAAAACGTGTTAATTTGGTCGCGACCATTTTAACATAGGCGTTAAAATGGTCGGATGTAAGTCATTGATAATCAAAAAACTGATCAAAAAACGCATTGAAAAAATGATAAACCCGCCCGAAATTTGCGGAGATTAGGATCCAAAAAAAACATTGGTGATCAAAGCTTTCTCTTAATACAATTTCCCCTCATGGGAGGTGGCCGTGGCTGCGAAAATAACTTGTGATGTAGCCGTTGTAGGAGCTGGTCTTGCAGGGCTTGGTGCGGCGGATTTACTTGTGCGTGCAGGGTTGAACGCTAAGGTGTTTGAAGCAAGTAGTCGCGTAGGAGGGCGTGTCTATACAACAAGGCTGCCTTCAGGAGAGCGATTTGAAGAAGGGGCTTTTTCATTTTCCGATGTTGAGGCAACGCTAGTCAGTTATATCGATCGCTTTGGTCTGAAGGCAATTCCACAATCCACCATCGATAAGCAATTTAAATTTGGAGACATTGTTGGACACTTTTCCGATAAGGGAACATTTTTAGTAGGTCCAGAGAAAGATATCGTATTGAGTCAGCTACTTTCCTATTATTTACCCAAAGTTCCAAATAACGATACGATTACGTTTGCTCAAGGTCTGCGACAAGCTGGAGCCTCAGATCCAGCCATATCTTGGCTCAATTTGAATACACTCGTTGGTATACAAGGAGATGGCATTGAAACAGTATCTGCACTAGCAGTTAAGCAATTCATGGCGCAATACAATGGGGCTACGACATTTAATACAGTTCAAGGCGGCAATGATATGTTGCCAAACGCTATGGGAAAATGGTTGAATTATAGAGCTATTCTCAATACACCAATCCAGCAAATTTTAGGACAACAAGATTCTTCTTACCTACTCGTAAGTGGAAATCAGCAAATTGTCGCCGATGCTGTTATTGTGGCTGTTCCATTAGCAGCTCTTCAGCTCATCAATTTTGATCCTCCTTTGCCTGCTGATAAATATCAAGCAATGACCAGTGTTCCTTATACGTCCTGCAGTCGGATGTCGATAGTGGCTCCGCCGGATATTTTTGGCGGGATTCGAGGGGGAGTTTTTGCCACGACGGATCAGCCGGCAGGATGGTTTCGAGATCAGACGTTATTCCAAACAAATCCCCTACAAAATACAGTCTTTGACATCAGTTTTTCGGGGCCTATGGCTCGGCAAATGGATGGTATGAACAATAATAGTCGTAAACAAGCGATTATCGATGGTCTGCGATATTTTTATCCGAATATTTCATCCCAAGGAATGAAGGCAGAGTTTTTCAGTTGGGATACCACTTCCTGGGTTAAAGGAGGGTATTCGTATTTTCCGCCGGGTACCATTTCTCTGCAGTCAGTCCTGAGCAGGCCCGAAGGAGGGCTCCATTTTGCCGGAGAGCATACTTCGGATAAATATGCCTCAATGAACGGAGCCCTTGAATCGGGCATTCGTGCGGCTAAAGAAGTGCTCCGCACGTGGGAGAAGGCATGAATAATTTATGGGGCTTCAGAATTGAGGAAAATGGCATTCATGGATAAGATGAGTCTCATGAATCTATCTAATCATACGAGTGAAGATGTTCTTTCAAGCAAACTGGAAGAAGCGCAGCAATCTGTAGAGGTAGGGGCCTTATATGTGCACTATCGCAGTCCTGATAAACCTTATAAGGTTTTAGCTGTAGGTCTCTTGGAAGAAAATGAAAAACCTTGTGTCGTCTATCAAGCGCTCCATGATTCTGTTGTATGGGTAAGGGCTTTGGATAGCTGGCTATCCGATGTGTCCGTCGAGGGAAAAATCGTTTCGAGGTTCCAAAAAGTTGTTTAGGTTGCTCTTCAAGCTGCGGATGAAAAAAAAGCCGCGCCGTATCATATTGCGTCAAGAAGGTAAACACCACAATTTACGAGACATCTATGCTCGTATCAACGAGGAGTATTTTGAAGGCAGGCTTGATCTTGACATCACATGGTATGGCAATCCCTCTTTCAAGCCAAAATCGCGTATTGTTCTTGGTTCCTATAATTCTCGTTTGGAGCTCATCAAAATCCACCGCCATCTAGATCAGGCGCATATTCCTCATCATTACGTGTCCTTTATCGTTTACCATGAAATGCTCCACCATGTGTCTCCGCCCATCCAAAAAAGAGGACGGCGTAAAGTGCATCACGGCGACTTTAAACAAAAAGAAAAGGTGTTTGCTGATTATCACTTGGCCAAAGAATTCGATGTGCAGCTTAAAGAACAGCTATTCGGTGTGCGCTAGGAAAAAAGTACCCGCGGCTTTTTGGACTTTTTCAAGGGAGCTGCGGTATGTGCTGTGGTCTGCGTCTTTCGGCAGGACGCTGTTGGGCACAATATAAGCCTCGATATCCCTACCGCCATTGGTCTTTTCTCCAATGAGAACCTTGAAAAAATGGGTTGGCACAGCCACATCATTGGCTCCAATGACTTCGTATTTCACGTACCGTTTGCCATCCGCTTCCGTATGGGGGAGATAGAGAGGACCCGTGTAGACATGGAGGACTTGGTACTGCATAGCCCTTGTACGAACGTATTTCTCGAGCTGGCTCCAGTAACCGCGATTGAGCTGGGGCACTTGGGGGCAAACATTGGAGAGATAAAATGTATCTTGCATGGCAATAGGGCTCGATTTGGCGTTCGCTGCAGGGCGTAGGTGCCCCCTGTCGAAGCCAGAGCCTTTATAATCGAGAGGCGTGGCTCTAAAAGGGGAGGGAATGAGGGGATCTTCTACGAACTCACAGCGGGATCGGTCTGCTGTGCCTTCTAACGATGCAGGTGTGAGTCGTTCGTAGACCCACGAGGCATTGCGAGTTTTACCATCGTAGGCAAGCGTATATCCGGTGTGCTCTATGTTAGAAGACGTTGGAGCGCTTTGGCGTGCTGTGCACGCCGCAAGCAGAATGGATAAGCATAAAAGAAAACGAGTCATTATGTTCGATCATAATGACTCAAAGGATTAACCGCCGATAGCTTTTTTATGAATAGCTATGCTCTTTTGCACGCGAGTCATGCCTTCGGCCTGCGCTACTTTGTCGAGTGTATTTAAAATCTCTTGCATTTTGCCAGCTTGAGGAGAGTTTTTCGTTTCACGAACAATTCCGCCGAACTTTTCGTTCGATATAATATTCGCGACCGAGCTGCTCATGGTTGAAACAAGCTGTTGCAGATGGGGGAATGAAACACCCTTTTTCTCCACAACGAATGCATTGAGCACAATGGAGGCTTTTCCAAGCAGATCAATAAGCGTTTCATGCTTGCTGCCGCCCATTTCTTTCCACGCTTCTTGAAAGGCGGGATTGTTGATTTCAGAGATATACTCAGAAGTTGTTTTGCTGAGGATTTGTTTTGCCTCAGTATTGTTTCCACGAACTGGAGATCCTTGGATTTTACTTTGCATAGCGACGAGTTGCTTATTGAGGGAGGTGAAAATAGCCTCAAAAGAACCGTCGTAATTTTGCTTCTCTGTGTTTTGGAGCATTTGTGAGAAGGGCATAGTGCCTTTGTTATTAGTCAGAAACGGATTAGCTCCATTTTCAATGAGACACTGAATGATTTCAGGGTTTGTTGTAACATGAAGCGGAGTATTCCCGTTCGTGGCTGCTGTATTGGGATTAGCACCGGCTCCTAGAAGTGTAACCACGACATCTTCATGGCCCATCGCTGTTGCTACTTGCAGGGGAGTTCCTTCATCGCCATTGACAGGATTTAAGGGATGTCCACTTTGCTGTAGAACTTGCACCATACCGAAGCAGGCTTTTTGAGCGGCTACGTGCATGGGCGTTTGAGCAGGCAGTTTGTGTTTGAATTTATTGAATAACAACTTGACAGCTTTAGCTTGAGAGGCAAATCTCTGAGCTTGATCTTGCTCAACAACCAAAGCTAGTTCTTGAGGTGATGCTTTATCTACAAGGGCTTGAACGAGCTGCTCACCAGCTCCTTCTTGGATTGCAAGTTTTACAAGAGATGTATGTGTTGATAAAGACGTGTCTACTTTTTTTGTCATGGTTTTTGCTAAATCAAACCAGTGATTTTCTATAGCGATTCTGATGGGTATTAATTTTTCTGGATCGACAGGATATTGTACGCCTTGATAATTCGCAAAAAAGTTAACGTCAGCGCCTTCTTGTAAAAGATACTCAGCAACGGTTTTCATTTGGAACTTAAGGCTGGTAATTAAGAGTGTATGTTGTCCATTTTGTCCATCAAGCATTTTAAATAAATTTGTAGGATTAGCTTTTACGAATTCTTGGACCTTTTCTAGGATCAGCTCTTCTTCTTCAGTCGAAGGGGGATTATATTTTCCCTCTTTTGTGGTGCGTGAAACGACCATCTCGTTCCAAAGACTTTCTGCCGTGGGTGCTCTTTTAAAGAATGACGCAATGTAGTTCATAATATCTCCTCGTTAATTAATGTACTAATTATAAATCTGAGTATATTTTGAACTAAAATGAAATCAGCTAATTAACGGTAAATTAACATAGTAAATATTTAAACAAGAATTTAAAACTCATTGAATATGAGTGTGTTATGTAAAAATCGCTACTTTATCGATAGAAAGCAGCGAAGTGGGCAAGAGCTGTGAGGATTCTTGTCCAAAAGTCCGTCGGTGCTGGATTGGCTAAACTTGACATTTTTATTCCTTATTTCGTTTTAATTATAATTATTTTCATTTAACTGTGCAATAAATATTTGATTTTTTTATTAAAAATCAGCGATTATTAAATTAGAGGTGGGATGTATGCAAAAGTGGTTGGTTTTGTTATCAGCTCTCTGGATGGTTTCATGTGGTTCATCCTCAGATACCTTAGGGGCGAATTTAGCGGATCAAACGATCAATTACCAAATAGAAGACAATCGTTATGCTGTCGTTGTGGCCGAAGACGGGATCTCTACTGACGAGGCTAGGGATTATGCTTTGAAAAGAGCCGCGCAAGTAGCTCAAGATAATGGATATAGCTACTTTTCTATCGATAAAGAAAGCCAAGTTGCTATGGCCAGATCTGATGAGCTTTCTTCCGATCAGACTATGCCCCGTAATCTCTATTATGAGATGATCCAAAGCGATAATTTCGGTCGGGAGCCAGTCGAACCTGGTAACCCCCCTCCAACCTCCCTAACGCAAGGGTATCGCATCGAATTCACCTGCCACAAAGAAAAACCTTCTGGCAAGTCCTTCAGCGTAAGCGACTTTAATAAATAAAGACCCCAAAGTTCTCATTTCCCAGAGATTTCTTAAAAAGCCCGGTTATTTGCTTTTCTTTTTGGGGATAAATTCTAGGGCGACAGAATTGAGGCAATAGCGTTTGCCGGTGGGTTGCGGTCCGTCATTGAAGACGTGCCCGAGATGTCCTTCGCATTTAGCACATAGAACTTCGGTGCGGGTTGTGAAAAAGCCGACGTCTTCTTTGAGCAGGATATTGTCGATGCTGATGGGATCATAAAAGCTGGGCCAGCCGGTTTTGGTGACATACTTAGTTTCAGAGCTGAAGAGGGGAAGGCCGCAGCCAGCGCACTCATAGGTTCCTTCTTCCTTAGAATCCCATGTCTCTCCTGAAAATGCTTTTTCAGTTCCTTTTTCGCGTAGGACTTTATACGCCTCCGGAGAGAGACGGGACTTCCACTGCTTATCGGTGAGTTTGAGCTTTTCCAAGGTAAACGCCCCCTATGGCTAAAGATAGGGGTAAAATATTAATTTGTCAAGACCAGGCGGTAACGGGCTTGGTTGGACCTTAGGCGCTGGATGGCTTTATTGACGTCCTGCATGGAGAAGAGTTCGACTTGGGGGCGGATGTCATGTCGGAGGGAAAATTGGAGCATTTCTTGGAGGAGGGCGCGACTGCCAGTTCCCGAACCGCAAACGGTACGGCTACCCGAAACGAGAAGGCGTGCGGGGAATTGGAGGGGGCTTTTGGGAAGACCCACGAAACAAAGACGGCCTTTGGGTCTTAAGGTTTGAAGGATAGCGCTCCAATCGAGATCGGCATGCGCAGAAGAAAGGACAAAATCGAAACGGGATTTGGCCTCGGCTAGACTATCATGGGATAGAAAATGGTCCGCGCCAAGGCGCCTTGCTTCGGCAGCTTTACTTGCTGAGCTGGAAATCGCTGTGACTTCGCATCCAAAGGCTTTGGCAAATTGGAGGGCTAAGTGGCCGAGGCCACCGATGCCGATGACAGCAACCGACATGGGCGCCTGGATGCCATAGGTTTTAAAGGGGGTGTAGACGGTAATGCCGGCGCAAAGCAGGGGAGCTGCGATTGCTGCATCCATTTTATCCGGAATGGCCTGCACAAAATGAGAAGAGACAACCATTTTATCCGCAAAACCCCCATGGCGATCGACGCAGGTGCGGACTTTGGAAGAGCAGAGGGTTTCTTCGCCTTTCATGCACCATTCACAGTCAGCGCAGGCATCACTTTGCCATCCAAGACCCACTTTCTGGCCGATGCGGAGGTTTTTAACGTCAGGCCCTTTACGGGTGAGGGTTCCGATGATTTCGTGGCCGGGAACGAGGGGAAAGCGAGAGATGCCCCAGTCATCGTCGATAAGATGCAGGTCGCTATAGCAGATGCCGCAATGAGAAATGGCGATTTCGACATCGTGAGAGCCAAGAGGCGGTAGTGGATATTCGAAGGGTTTTAAGGGCTCTTTAGGGCCATAGGCTGCCCAGGCATGGATGGTCATGCTAAGAGGTTAACGGCTTACTCGGAAGTTGTCAAATCGGGGATCGTGTTGAGGAACCCTCGGAACTGCTTGATGGCTTGTTCGACGGGGCTGCCGCCTTGGCCGGGAGATAGAACCTTATCGAGGATATCTTGGAGGTTTTGCTTGATGAAGACTTGCTTGATCATTTCACCCAGCGCGCTATTCATGAGCTGATCGGAGAGGCTTCCGCCCTCGCTGCTGACTTCATTGAGCTCCATGCGCTTGATGACGGGAAGTCTGCGGACTTTACCGCCTCGATAGAGCAGATCGGTTTGGATATTGTTGAGAACGATGCGATGGATCAGAACGGTTTTACTCGTTTTGCCGCTGCTTTCTTGGGAGGCTTTGGCATTATGCATGATCGTGGTCCAATTACCTTCAGTCCCAGTAGGAGAATTGAACTCGAGGCCAAGGTAGACGTTGTCGAGGTTGATCTCGTCGATGACGATGTGATTTTTCAGATAGCGCGTAAGAGGTGCTTCGATCGCAATGCGATCGACGGCAAAGGCGCGGGGGAGAGAGTATCCACGGGGATTGCCGATTTCGAGCTTTTCAATGTCGATGTTTTTTAGGGAGAGATCGATATCGCCGATCTCCACGACGACTTTCAGTTTTTTCGACAGGCTGCCAGCTAGTAGGTCAGGAACGCGCGACCACATGACGAACAGAATGATCAAAGCCCCGATGAATAGGAGGACGACGAGACCCAGGGCGCTGCGCACAAACGTCTTCATAAACTCTATCTTTATCAAAAAGAAACTTTACACACAAGGATCTAAATGTGTAGAATAGATCAATTATTAGGAGTAATATTCTTTTATCAGATTATCTCGACGTTCTTTAAATTGTTCAAAAGTGACAATTTTTTCAAAAATTCGATCTTTTTCTGATTTATCGAATATTTTAACTTCTACTGCCCTATTAAGAGCTTTATCTAGAAAGTCAACGTGTGCTTGTTCAGGAACAACGTAGAGAATATGAAATTTAAAATCTATGGCGTCAATTTTTAGGTTTCGATCTTTGTCACTTGTTGGGTGTCTCCTTGCTTGAGCCATTTGTTTCTCATCTAGAATAATGTAAAAAGGGCCGTTATTAATAGCGCATCCCCCTCCTTGTGTAGAGGGGAACAACCCACCATACCAAGTATTTCCATAGGTAGTGCCTATGAGGAGTATATTGAGAAGGTTGACGATGCCTCCTTTGTCGCCAGATACACCTGTAGCTAAGATTGAACTATGAGCGATAGATTGTTCATCGAGACGAGTATGATTGAATTCCCAGAAAGCATATAAGGGACTTGAGTTTTTTATTTGCTCATGAAACTCCGACATAGAAAGTAATAATTGCCAAGCAGGAGACGTTGTTTCCCTCGCTCTTCTAAACCAATCACTACCACTTGATGTTGGAATGTCTTCATCACCGCTTCTATAATCTCGAACTTTCTTCACATATTCTGGGAGCGTATTATTGACTTCTTCTGTCGTTGGTCTCGAAGAAAAAATGTGATAACTTTCAGCCCTGATTCTTTCCATACTAAGCAGCATATCAAATGATGGTTTTCAAATATAGAAAAAGGCGTCTCAAATGAGACGCCTTTATAAAAACCAACGTTAACTATCGATTAATAGTCAGCGCCGTGCATGGGAGCTGCGGCAGCTGGTTTTTCTTCTTCCTCTTCCGTGATGATCGCTTCGGTGGTGAGGAGAAGGGCTGCGATAGAAGCGGAGAGCTCTATCGTGAGGCGTACAACCTTCGTGGGGTCGACGATGCCCATTTTATGCATATTGCCAAAAGTGTCGCTTTGAGCATCCCAACCTTCGCTGGCGCCCATAGAGGCCACTTTTTGTACGATGATCGATCCTTCCTTGCCGGCATTCTCGGCGATTTGGCGCAGGGGCCAGAGGATCGCTTTGAGAATGATCTCGACGCCGATTTTTTCATCGCCCGTAAGTGTCCCAGCAAGTTTTTCTAGCGCAGGAATAGAGCGGATGAACGCGACGCCTCCACCGGGAACGATGCCTTCTTCGACGGCAGCTTTGGTGGCGTGGACGGCATCATCGATGCGGTCTTTTTTCTCTTTCATCTCGATTTCTGTAGCGGCACCAACGTGGATGATCCCTACACCGCCGGTGAGTCGAGCGAGACGTTTTTGGAGCTGCTCGCGATCGTAATCAGAAGTGCAGTTTTCAATTTCACGGCGGATGAGAGCAATGCGCTCTTGAACCGCGGCTTTATTTTTAGAACCACCGATGAGTGTGGTGTCTTCTTTCTTCACGATGGCTTTCGCGCGGCCGAGCATGTCGACAGTGACGCTCTCGAGCTTAATGCCGAGGTCTTCGGTGATCGCTTGAGCGCCCGTGAGGACGGCGATATCGCCGAGCATCGCTTTGCGGCGGTCGCCAAAGCCAGGGGCTTTAACGGCGCAGACTTTCAGTCCACCGCGGAGGCGGTTGACGACGAGCGTTGCGAGGGCTTCGCCTTCGACGTCTTCTGCGATGATGAGGAGCGGTTTGCCGCTTTCAGCCACAGCTTGCAGAAGGGGAAGGAACTCTTTGATCGAGGAGATTTTTTTCTCGTAGACCAATATATAAGCATCGTCGTAGATGGCTTCTTGTGCCTGAGCATCGGTGACGAAGTATGCGGAGAGGTATCCGCGATCGAAGTTCATCCCTTCGACGACGTCGAGCGTCGTATCGAAGCTCTTGCCTTCTTCAACCGTGATGGAACCGTCTTTACCGACGCGCTCCATGGCGTTGGCGATGATTTCGCCGATTTCGGTGTCGCCGTTAGCAGAGATAGTTGCTACTTGAGCAATCTCTGTTTTATCGCCGATAGGTTTGCTCATTTTTTTGAGTTCTTCCGCGATCATTTTAACGGCTTTTTCAATCCCGCGCTTCACGAGCATGGGGTTGGCGCCTGCGGTGACGTTGCGAAGACCTTCGCTGTAGATAGCTTCAGCAAGGAGGGTCGCGGTCGTTGTTCCGTCGCCTGCCTTATCAGCAGTTTTGCTAGCGACTTCTTTGACCATCTGAGCGCCCATGTTTTCGTGTTTGTCATCGAGCTCGATTTCTTTGGCAACGGTCACACCGTCTTTCGTGATGTGGGGAGCGCCATATTTTTTGTCGATGGCGACATTGCGGCCTTTAGGTCCGAGAGTTACTTTAACAGCAGAGGCGAGGGTACGCACGCCATTTAAGATCTTTTGACGCGCTTCTTCTTTGAACTTAATGTCTTTAGCAGCCATGATTTTTCTCCTTAAATTTAGTTAACAATTGCGATGATATCTTCGGATTTTACGATCACGTATTCTTCGTCATCGATCGTAACTTCTTGTGCAGCATATTTATCCATCAGGATGACATCACCAACGCTGACCGGTACAGGAATGAGCTTTCCTTCTTTATTAGGAGTGCCCGGACCTACAGCTAGAACTTTAGCTTTTTCTTGTTTTTTCTTAGCAGAATCGGGAAGAACCAGTCCGCCTTTGAGAACTTCTTCTTGTTCTAGGCGCTGAGCCACGACGCGGCTTCCCAGAGGTTTAAGAGTGAGTTTTGTTTGTTGTGTCATGAAAAATCTCCTTTTCATTTAAAATAAAGGCCATCATAGCGCAGAGGCGAATTATTTGGCAAGGATTTAGCACTCAAGACTGTAGATTGCTAAAAAAATCTTGTTGCGCTCTCAAAAGGGGGCGATGATAATGAGGCATATGAAAACACGTACAGAAATTTCTTTAGACGATAAATGGAATGTTGAAGCTCTCTATCCCTCGATAGATAGTTGGGAAAAAGATTTTAATCAGTCCAAGTGGCAGAATTTGGGGACGTTTCGTGGGCGCCTCGCTGAGAACCCTGCCGTCATGGCTGAGTTTTTAAAAGATTATTTTCAAATAGAGCAGGGACTATCGAAACTCTTTACGTATGCTCATTTACGGCATGACGAAGACGTAGCGGAAGAAACTCCCAGACAAGCTTTCATGCGCGCTCTGAAACAGCTCCATCTTTTCCGCGAAGAAATGGCATGGGTTGAACCCGAAATTCTGCAAATGCCTCAAGAAAAAATTAGCATGTTCCTCGCTGCAAAAGAACTGGCGCCTTATCGTGTGCATTTAGAAAAAATCCTTCGTCTCAAGCCCCACACGCTTTCTCCTGCTGAAGAAGAGCTCGTCGCCAGCGCCGGGATGGCGCTCGGTGCCTCTCAAAGAGCGTTCGGTGCCTTCAACAATGCGGATATCAAATTTCCTGCGGCACTCGATGCCCAGGGCAACAAACACGACGTAACACATGGAACTTACCTCTCTTTAATCCGAAATCCCGACCGCACTTTGCGCAAAAATGCATTTGAGTCACTCAGTCGCACGTTTGCTAGCTATGAAAATACGCTATGCGAGCTCATCCATGGACAAATTCAAAGTCATCTCTTCAACGCAAAGGCCCATAAATTTTCCTCGTGTTTGGAAGCGGCGCTCTTTCCGTTTAACATCGATCCTGCAGTTTACAAAAATCTCATCAAAACTGTGCGGGACAACCTCACCGCTGTCCACCGCTATATGGAAGTGCGCAAGACGGCAATGGGCCTTTCTGAGCTCCACATGTACGATCTCCACGTTCCGATTGTTCAAGATGTTGATTTTTCTGTCGACTACACAGAGGCAGAAAAATACGTCATTGCAGGTGTCGCTCCGCTCGGCAAAGAATACCAACAACGTCTCGAGTCCGGCCTCAAGAGAGACCGCTGGGTCGACCGCTTTGAAAATGCCCGCAAACGCTCCGGAGCCTACTCGAGTGGATGCTATGGCTCGATGCCCTACATCCTCATGAACTATCACGGTAAATTCCACGACATGATGACTCTCTCGCATGAAGCCGGTCATAGCATGCATTCACTCCTCTCCTGGTCCACGCAGCCCTACCACTACGCCGACTATCCCATTTTTGTGGCCGAAGTTGCTTCGACATTTCATGAAGAGATGCTCCTGCGCCACCTCATGAGTGAAGTCAAAGATCCCAAGATGAAGGCGTTTCTCATCAACCAGCAGATCGAAGATATGAGGAATACTTTCTTCCGCCAGACGATGTTTGCGGAATTCGAGCTCAAAGTCCATTCGCTCGTCGAGCAAGGCGTTGCACTGACACCCGGCCTTCTCAAACAAGAATACCACAAACTCAACCAAGACTATTTTGGTCCCCATGTCGTCATCGATTCTGAGATCGACATCGAATGGGCCCGCATTCCCCATTTCTATTACAATTTCTACGTCTATCAGTATGCCACTGGCATTGCGGCTGCCCACGCCCTTGTCGACATCGTCGAAAAAGAAGGGCCCAAAAACTACCTCGCATTCCTTTCATCGGGAGGAAGTGCTTTCCCCCTCGATCTCCTGCGCAAAGCCGGAGTCGATATGACAAAGAGCAGCGCCATCACCACACTCATCGGTAAATTCCGAGAACTGGCCGAGAATCTCCATCGAAGTCTGCAAAAGTAGCTCTGTACTGGGCAAAAATTTTCGCGCCGGGGCGAGCGAGGCAAAACAGAATCGGTCCGACCGACGATGGAAATAGCCAAAGGCGCTATTTCTGAGGAGGAGGATTGATTCGGTGAAGCCGCAGCCGGCTCCGCGCGAAAATTTTTGCCCAGTGCAGAGCTAAAAATAGTTGAGTTAAATTCCATCGATCGGATATGCGTTATAACGCAAATCGAAGGCTAAATAGTCGTCCCTGATCTAGTGCTTTGCTTCGGGGACGATAGGGATTTTTGAAGAGATTTTGGAGTCCCCGAAGATGCCCCTATGCTTAGCTGCATAGGGGCGATGAGGGGAATACAAAAGATCTCAAAAAGCCCATCGACACCGGCAAATGACTAAATCAGGGGCGACTAAATAAATATGTATAAAGGAACGTTTGTCGTTCTCAATGACAAAGGTCTTCACACACGTCCATCAACAGAGCTAGCCAAATGCGCTGGACGTTTTAAAGCGTCCATACGCCTGCGCCATCGTCAGCACGCTGCAGATGCCAAGTCTGTCTTAAGCATTCTCATGCTCGCTGCTGGATGTGGAGCGTCTATTTCCATCGAAGCCGATGGACCCGACGCCGAAGAAGCCGTCGATCTGATCATAAAACTTGCTGCAAGCAAGTTTCTAGGTCCGTACTAATTATTCTTCAACAGCGACAGCTTTTTCCAGGATTTCTGCACGGCAAAAGACAGGCACATTGTGCATGAGAGCAAGAGTGATACAGTCGCTCGGACGTGCATCGATTTCGACGATTTCTTTGGTTTCACCCAGAGTCTGTTCTAAGAAAAGACGAGCAAAGTAGATCGTATCTTCGATGTCGTTGATGACCATTTGAAGAATTTTGACACCAAATCCATTCAGAATACCGCTGAGAAGATCGTGAGTATAGGGGCGAGGTGGATGGCCATGGGCCAGATGGAGCTGGATACTCGCTCCCACATGTGGCTCTGTGTAAATAGCAAATTTCTTGGTCTCATTGCCCAAGATGATGACAGTATAACCCCTCGATTGCATGATCTTATGGAAGGTAATCGGCACTAACTGCGACATAATTCCCTTACATGATTGAAAAGAAAATTATTATCAACCTCTGTATTGGGCAAAGTTTTTTTTGCCGGGGCGAGCGAGGCAAAGCAGAATCGACCTGACCGACGAAAGAAATAGCCAAGGGCGCTATTTCTGAGGAGGAGGGCCGATTGTGCAAAGCCGCAGCCGGTCCTGCGAAAAAAAATTTGCCCAATACAGAGGTTTTTAACGTACTTGTACGGTTCCGTCCAAAAATCCTATGACGACCCGGCCGGCATAATCCAAAAAAAAGCCCGTTTCTACAACGCCAGGAACATGGAGGATCGCTTCGTGATCTTCTTCGGGACGGCAGTTTTTAAGCTGGATATCGTAGATATAATTACCGTTTTCCGTGAGATAAGGGGCCTTTTCGTTTCGGCGAAGCTCACCCTTATACCCGTGCTTTTGGAGTTTATGGATCGTCGCCATGTGGGCAAACGGAATAATTTCGACAGGAAGTTTGCGAGAGCCGAGGTGAGAAACGAGTTTGGATTCGTCCACGATAACGACCATCTCTTTACTCATGGAGGCAACGATTTTTTCTCTCAGGAGCGCGCCGCCGCCGCCTTTGATCATTCTCTTTTCGGGATCGATTTCATCGGCGCCATCGACGGTGATATCTATGTGGTTAATGGTATTGATGTCGATGAGGGGAATACCGCCTTGCTTGGCGAGATTTTGGGAGCGCTCGGAGCTTGCAACAGCCGTGATCTTAAGACCGCGCTTCATCAATTCTTTGATGAAGTAAGTGGCGGTAGAGCCCGTTCCGAGGCCCACAATCATGCCGTCTTGGATGAATGAAGCGGCTTTTTCTCCCGCCCTCTGTTTGGCAACTTCTATCGACATATAGGGAACAATAGCAAATAATACAATTGAATCAAAATAGAAGAGATCCTATCATCGAACCATATATGGCAACACTTAGAAAAAGTTTGAAGATGGGGCTAATTGCCGAAGAAAGTCCCAAAACTAAAAAAGCCCGTTCGAAGTTAAAGGAGCGTCTCTCCACTCTCGAGCAAGTTGTGGCTAAAAAAACGACCAAGACGGAAAAAACACAGCGCCCTTCAGCGAAAATCAGTAAAACAGTCGCCAAGCTGCAGCGCGAACTTGCAAACAGTCTATGAACGTTTTTGATTGTCTGGAAGAGCGCGGACTGCTCGATACTCTTACCGATCCTACTCTTCGACAAAGCGACAAGCCACTTAACCTCTATTTAGGATTTGATCCGACGGCCGATAGTCTCCACGTGGGAAATTTAGTCGGCATCGTCGTTCTCAGGTGGTTCCAAAAATTTGGCCACACACCTCATGTGATTTTGGGAGGAGCGACGGGACGCATCGGCGACCCCTCCGGCAAAAGCACGGAGCGTCCACTTCTTGATACGCCGACGATTGTGAATAACGTGCGTCGCATTAAAAAGCACTTTGAGCAAATTTTGGATTTTTTCCACCCAACGGCTCGCCCGCTTGTTCTCAATAACGATACGTGGCTTAGCTCAGTCAATCTAATCGATTTTTTGCGCGATGTGGGCAAGCATTTCCGAGTCAACGTGATGCTTACCAAGGAAATGGTGAAAAATCGGCTCGAATCCGATGAAGGGATTTCCTTCACCGAGTTTACCTATCAACTCCTTCAGGCGTACGACTTCTACCATCTTTTTTCGCATTACAAAGTGACGCTGCAACTCGGCGGCAGTGATCAGTGGGGCAATATCACCGCGGGAATCGATTTGATTCGCAAGCTCACGATTAAACCTTCCTATGGAATGACATTTCCGCTCCTGACGCGTAGCGACGGCCGGAAATTTGGAAAGACAGAAGAAGGAGCCATTTGGCTCGCGGCCGACAGGTGCTCTCCCTACCAATTTTATCAATACCTCTATCGCATGCCCGATGCCGACGTGATTAAGCTCATGCGCATGCTCACGTTCATGCCTATGGAAGAAGTGCGCAAGTGGGAAAAGGCGATGAAGGAAGACGGCTATGTGCCCAACTCCGCACAAAAACGATTGGCCGAAGAACTCACACGTCTTGTACATGATGAAGCAGGTCTTAAGTCAGCTCTAGAGGCAACCGAGCTTGCCGCTCCGGGTCACGCAGCAACACTTGATCTAGCGACACTGGAAAAGACTTATCAAGAGATGCCCCATGCCGTTTTGCCGAGAAGCGAAGTCGTCGGTGCCAAATTTGTGGAAGTCGCCGCAAAGACGGGACTCGTAACGAGCAAAGGCGAGGGGACTCGTCTCATTGAGCAAGGCGGCGCCTATCTCAACAACGAAAAGATCGGCGATGCACAACTCAAATTGGAAGAGAGCCAGCTTATCGGGGGGAAATTTCTTCTGCTTTCTGCAGGAAAGAAAAAGCGTATTATTGTGAAAGTTGACTAGCAAATGAAAAAATGGTTCTTCTTTTTTCTTTTGTTTCTTCATTTAGAAGCACTAGAGTATCCGATGCTAAATCTCACGCTTATTCCTCAAGAGCAGCCAAAGGCGCTTTCTACCGATTCCCTGGATGCTATGACGGAAAAAGCTCTAGCTAGTTTGTGCATCGTAACTTTTTTCGATGCTGCAACGTGGTCGGAAGCATTTTGGGGGTGGTGGTACAGTAGCTTTGCTGGAGCGACAGGTTTTTTTATAAGTCCCCAAGGACATTTGCTCACCAACAAACATGTTGTTCAGTCTAATCCTTACTTAAAGCTTTGGCTTAGCTTCTCTGATGGCAACCCAAATAGAGCTCATATCGTAGCCGAGCACCCCACCGAAGATATTGTTATTTTGAAAATGGAAAATGCAGAGCAAGTTAAATTTGACTATTTGAAAATGTCATTTGATTCTGTAGAAGTGGGAGATTGGGTGTTTTCTCTGCGCGGAAAGGGATGTTTAGTAAACACTAAGCGCATGCTTTGCTTTCCATCTCTTGGAAAAATAGTAGGAAACATACAAGGCACTTTGACAACAAGCATGCATACTACCCCAGGAAATTCCGGGTCGCCCTTATTAAATTTAGAAGGAAACGCTGTTGGAATAATGACGGTTAGAATTAGGCTTGATAGTGATTTAAAAACTGATTTGGGAGGCACATCTGCTGTATCCTTGCAAAAGGTCAAAGATTGGATTGTAGAGGTGCTTCGCAATGACGGATATTCATTAGATTGATCTTAAGAAAGTCTTGGGAAACATAGACTCACCAAAAATGCCCACGTTTCCCAGACCCACTTATTTTAATATCCTTGTATTTAGCCTCTATAAACGATCGATTAATTTATCATTTAAAATCATTTATAATCAGATACTTAAATTTTAAATATACAAACGAAAGAGTGGAATAGATCGTAAGATGCTGATAATTAATAAATTATCAATCAATCGTCGATGATTTCAACTTCGAGAAATTTACACGAAGGAGGGAATTTTGCTGAATTTTTCAGATGATCGAGATCGATATTAGCATACCGAATGGTCTTTGCTCGGCAGTCAATAGAAGCGTCATAGCATTTCAACTCAATGCCATTCAAAAAAATTTCACTACAATTTAAAACGAGTTTTACTTGAGCGGCAATCGTAGTAATGGGCTCATCATCATCAAAAGAATCCGACAGTTCTATATTTGTAGCTTCGAGTATAATTGTGGGCGCTGCCATAAACCTACCTGAAAAAGTGAGTTGATCAGCAGCTGCTAAATGTATTTTTCTTGTCTGATGAAAAATACATCCAGTTCCTATATTGAGATTTTGAGGAAGAGGCTTATGAGGGGAAAATTTCTCTCCTATAAAAACTAAACCATTATCTTCATAAGGATAATCCAGGTAATCCTTTGGGTTTATTGCACGCCGAAGAATTTCCAAAGAAGGAATATTTGGTAATTTTCCATTTGATAAATAATTAGAACTATTTGAGTTATTAATTTCAATTTTAGTTGCCATGCGGATATTATAAAATAAAGTGGCAATTGGGTCTACGGTGAGAAATTTTTTAAAAGTACTTGCCTGAAAATCAACACATTACAACAATGAGGTTTAAAAGAAAGTTATATAGGAGAGGCTATGACGACAGTCACCAAGAAGCAACTAGTTCAAGATATATCCCAAGCGCTGGGCGTACATCCCAATGAAGTGCGCAATATCATCCAAGCGTTCCTCGACGCCATTACGGATGCTCTCGCAAAAGGCGATCGCATGGAGTTTCGGGATTTTGGTATCTTCGAAATCGTTGTGCGCAAACAAAAAATCGGACGCAATCCGAAAAATGCGGCTGTTCCCATCGTCATACCTGCACGGTCCGCTGTGAAATTCACACCTGGCAAAAAGATGAAGAAACTCATCGAAAAAGGTCCTGCCCCCAAAGCTCCCGCAAGTCCTGCTCCTGGGGGATTCCAGGGACCTAGCTTTGGTGGTTGATGCGAGAGCTTCTCGCTGAGGCTATAGCGAAGGAAGGAGACGTCAAAGAGCTTCGCAAGCGTCTGGGGAAGCATTTAACAAATCGCAGCTTTGAGTCGGATCAATTAAACGCTGCTTACCTCGCTGCTATTTCTCATATTCTAGATCTCCCTTTCAAACCTGTAGCGCCGCACATTCTCCCCAATGGGCTTCCCTTGGAAGAATGGGCCGGACATAGGCACGGGAGCCAAGTGCCTCATCTTTACCATGCAATTGAACTCGGTATTCTCTGGGCTCTTCTCGGTGTTTTGTACAAGCGGGAGGAGTACACGATTGCCAGTGTCAAAATCGCGCACTGGCTTCTAAATTTGCTCGATAACCAGGCACAGTTAATGCTCGGTATTTGGCTCCCAGGAAGTGATTATTCTCTCCGGTCAAACCTTTCTCTTCTCTTTAGAATCGCCCTTCAGATCACTGGAGATGCACGCTTTGTGGCAGCAGCCCCTCAAGAGATAGATCCTCATCTGCAAACAGTGGCTAATTTTCTCCTTCCCAAACTCCAGAAGCAAGAGCGATTTCCATTAAGCCTCTTTCTCGAGGAAATGACCGTGGGCATGATGAGCTTTCGCGCTCGGAATTGGTGCGGAGTTTTTTCTCTATCGGGCCATCAAAGCGGCATGGGAGCGATCCACCATGGTGATGTAGCCATTGCTGCGCTAGGACCTCAAAGAGCTCCCTTCGATGATCTTTCGACCTTTGGAATCGCTCGGCGCGCGCCCTTCAAGGAGATGGCGTGGGAAAAGAGCGCTACGGGAGGGCTGATACAGGGCTGGATCCAAGTAGACGAGATGTGGGTGCAGATGGCCGTCGCTATCGGTTCTGAGGAAATCCACATAGGTGTCAAAGGCGAGGTCAAACCTCTCACATCGATGGTCTTCTATGTGCATGCAGAGGCTATTTCGGTGGATGATAAGCTTATTTTGAAAAAAAGAGAGCTGGCCCATTACCGGGGTCCCACCACGAAACTGACCCTCATGGGGGGTAAAGAAAAAATTTTCCTCACCCCTCTGGGACCCCAAACCGTCGAAATCCTCCCTCTATGCGGCGGTAATTACTTTTTTGATAGCGACTTTTTGATCGCAGTTTCATGGCGAGATGACCATTTACAATGGAAGATAAATATTTAAAAAAGTATAATATCATCAATTATGATGCGTAAAATCTTTTTATTTGGAGCCGTGGGATTATTCACAGCGATTGGGATTGCGGCTGCCGTAAAAAAGGGTAAAACGCCTCTTCCCCAAGTCGCTGCGCCGGCTCCCGAGATAGCGACCTCTAAACCTTTGACCAATCAAGGCGATTTTCCGGGTTATGATCGAATGTCTCAAATTTTCTCTACAAAAGGCCCCACTCTTCCCATCGTTGAGACCGTGACCTATACGAGCCGCGTTAATTGGCTCAAAGGCCGTCCTGCATGGATTGCCGATTATGCTGTTTACTACGGGACGTCTCGCCATTTCATTGCGCGCAGCCTCAGCGGCAAACACGATTACATGACCCAGCGTGTCTCGGAAGGAAGTAAATTCAACGTTTTTCGCAAAGACAAACATTTTCAGTTTTATCTCTTGGCTGATCTCTCCCTTTGCAAGATGGGCTTTTATTATATCGATACAGACACAGGCGAGAGAGTTCTCCTCAAGACGTACCGCATCGGCGTGGGTAAGCCCAGCACTGCGGTTTCCGGCTCATTAACGCCGCTCGGCAAATTTACTCTCGGCGATAAAATCGCTGTCTATGCTCCAGGCATTACGAACAAGTACCAAAATCGCGACGTCGAGATGGTCCGCATTTTTGGCACACGCTGGCTTCCGTTCGATAGGGGCTATGGCATCCATGGCGCGCCTTGGATCAACGATCCCCAAACAGGAGAGCTTGTCGAAAATAGGGCAACCATTGGAAAATATGAGAGCGACGGATGCATCCGTTTGACGACGGAAGATATGGAAGAGCTTTTCTCCATCGTCATCACGCGTCCAACGACCGTCGAGATTGTGAAGAATTTTAAAGAAGCACAGCTACCCGGAGTTGAGAAATGAGCATGCTGGCCCACGAAAAACAGATCAAAGACTATGAAGAGACGATTGCTCAGCTGAAAGCTCAGAGTAAAACCAATGGCGTTCTCTCTGATGCAGAAATTGCCAAGCTCGAAAAGAAACTCTCTCAGCTCAAGAAAAAAGTCTATTCCAACTTAAGCCCCTGGGAGCGCGTTACCATTTGTCGTCATCCGAGCCGCCCCCGCACGGTCGATTACATCAAAGCCCTCTGCGAAGAGTTCACAGAGATGGCCGGTGATCGCCTTTTCCGCGATGACCCCGCTATCATCACCGGTCTTGCTAAGATCGGCGGTATTAAATTCATGCTCATAGGCCAAGAAAAAGGGTGCGACACCGAAAGCCGCCTCAAACGGAATTTCGGTATGCCCAATCCTGAAGGCTACCGCAAAGCGATGCGCTGCATGCGCATGGCCGCAAAATTTAACCTTCCTGTCCTCTGCCTCATCGATACCCCTGGCGCTTACGCTGGCCTCACAGCTGAAGAGCGCGGCCAAGGATGGGCCATAGCGGGCAACCTCTGGGAAATGGCCCGTCTTCCTACCCCCATCATCGCCCTCCTTATCGGCGAAGGATGCTCCGGCGGAGCCCTCGGTATCGGCGTCGCCGATGTCATCGCCATGCTGCAGCACTCCTATTACTCGGTCATCTCTCCTGAAGCTTGTTCGTCCATTCTCTACAAAGACACCAGCAAAAAAGAAGAAGCCGCGGCTGTTTTAAAAATGCAAGCCGAAGACCTCATGGAGCTCGGGGTGATCGACACGATCATCGAAGAACCCATGGGCGGAGCCCACCACAACCCCGCCGCTGTCTTTGCCAGCGTTAAAGAATTTATCACCGAGCAATGGGATGTTCTTAAAGAAATCCCTATCGATCTCCTCCTCGAGCAGCGGTATCAGAAGTTCCGCCGCATGGGGAAATTTGCTGTGGCAGAGCCGGCTACGGTTTAACTAGCTCTTATCCCAAAAGTTCGTTATAATCAGGCGCTATGTATCTTTTATTAAAAGCGGCCCTGCGCAATAAAAAACATCTCACGCTTCTCATCGTTAGCTTTCTAGCGCTCGTCCTACTCACCATCGCCAACGTGATGGAGATTTCCGCTCTGGGCGTGATCTCCAATGCCGACACGCTCTCCCAGCTCGTCGATGGCAAAAAAATTACTCTAACGGCCGTCAAGAGCGGCAAAGATACCAACCCCCTCAACTGGATCATCGATACGGTCTGCACCCAGACCAATATCAATAGTCTTAAAATTTTAATTTCTGTGCTCGTCGGTGTGGCGATTTTCAAAGCCATCACGCTCTTCTGGAGCCGCTATATGACGCAGGTTCTCTCGATCCGCATCAGCCGGGATTTAAGGCAGCAGTATTTTGCCCATATTCAGCTCCTTCCGATGAGCTTTTACCAGCAGTACAACATTGGAAGTCTGTCGTCTAGAGTCGTGGGGGATGCGAACCAGATTGCGACGTCGATCAACTCGTCGATCACGAACTATCTCCACATGCCGTTTACGGTGAGCGTGGCGCTCCTCTTTTGCTTCTATCTCTCTTGGCAACTGGCGCTCGTGATTTTCGTTGGTTTTCCGATGATCATTTTTCCGATCATTTTGCTCTCCAAACGGGTCCGCCGTGTGACAAGGCAGCTGCAGTCAAACCAAGAAAAATTTGCCGGCGTTCTCATCGACTTTTTGGCGGGGATCCAGACGGTGAAGATTTTTGCCATGGAGGCGTTTTCTTTTAAGAAGTACAAAGAGCAAAACGACCGGATGGCCATTTTAGAGAGCAAGACAGCGAAGTATGGACATCTCACGCGTCCGATTTTGCACATGGTGACCACGATGTGCCTGGCGTCTGTTGTGCTTTTTGGACTCTACACACTGAAGCTCACGCTTCCCGAGTTGATCGTGTTCTGTGGAACGCTGCAAATTTCCTACGAGTCAATTAAGAAGTTCGCCGACGAAAACTCCAATATTCAGCGAGGAATCGTCGCGGCTGAGCGCATGTACGAAGTGCTCAACCTCCATCCGGAGATCGAGGATAAGGAAGGTGCTTTAGAGCTAAAAGGATTTAACGACAAAATTGAGCTCGACCATATCTGGTTCCGCTACGGGCAGGAGTGGGTGATCAAGGATCTTTGCATGACCGTGCGCAAAGGAGAGACCGTAGCGATCGTGGGAGCTACCGGCTCGGGCAAATCGACGATCGTGCAGCTTCTTCCCCGCCTTTACGAGGTTCAGAAAGGGGAGATCCGCATCGATGGCAAACCTTTAAGCGCCTATACACAAAAATCGCTGCGCGAGCAGATTGCGTTTGTCTCCCAAAAGCCGTTCTTATTCTCTGACACTGTCGGTGCGAACATCGCGTTTGGAAAAGACTTTTCGAAAGCTGAAATCGAAGGGGCAGCAAGACGCGCCCACGCCGAAGAGTTTATTTTGCGTCTTCCGCAAAAATATGACACGATTCTTGCCGAAGCTGGCCAAAACCTCTCCGGCGGACAGCAGCAGCGGCTGGCTATCGCCCGCGCTCTCGTAAAACACGCTCCTATTCTCATTCTCGATGAAGCGACCTCTTCTTTGGATGCCTTAAGTGAGCACAAGATCAAAGAAGCGATCGGAAGTCTTCATGGAGAGATCACCCAGATCATCATCGCACACCGTCTTGGAACCATCGAAAACGCCGATCGGATTCTTTACATTGAGAAGGGGGAAAAGATCGCCGAAGGAACCAAAGACGAACTACTCGCCACCTGCGAGCCGTTCCGCCTCACTTGGGAGGCGCTGTACCACATCGAGCAAATTTCTCCTCAACCAGTCTAGGGCATGGCCAGCATTGTTTCTTCTCAAAACATGCAAGCTAATTTGCAAAGAGCTTTTGCCGATCATGGCTTCAAGCATAGCTTGACTTTTTCAAACTCCACCACAATCCCTTTGAGTCCCTCGGAAGAGATTTTTTGTGTTCAAGGCAAACGTCCTACTTTGGAAGATACTGCCTTCTTTTCAAAAAGCCAGGAATATTGTCTTTGGTGTGTGTGTGATGGTCATGGAGATGGAGGGAAAATCGGTAAGCTAGCTGCTGAGACGATTCCGAGAGACTTGCCGAGCCTTGTGGCCGAGAACGGGGATAAAATACCTGAGGCTTTTACTCAAATGTTGGAGAAGCTGCAAAGCGCGATCCGTCAAAGATGCCTAGCAGGTGGGTCTACAGTTGTGATCAATTACCTCGATCTGAAGACTCAAAAACTGTATGTAGCGACACTCGGAGACTCATGGACAAAGGTCGGAGTATCAGACAATGGTAAATGGCGACTAGCTCCTTTATCTCCGATTTATAATTGGGCAACGCCCGAGGAAGAGCAACGGGCCTTTCTTTTTGCAGGAAATGAATTGGAGAGGACCCGAGAACTCTGGAGTTATCTGAGTGGGAAGCATCGATATTTTCCTATTCAAAACGGCTATAATGTCAGTCGTGCGCTGGGTCACTTAAGTACCTATGATAAAAACAACAGGTCGCCGTTTTCTGTGCAGCCTCTCGTCACTGAGTTTTCTCTAAAACCTGGCGATGTGGTGCTTTCCGCTTCCGATGGTTTTTGGGGTTCGGTGCACACCGATGTCATCGAAATGATTCTCGAGTCGCACGCAAAAACTCCGATGAAACTTGCGGAATCTCTAGGCAAATTTAGCCTCATGAAGTCCAGCGATAACGTCTCAATTATCGCTCTTAAGGTGTAATCATCTTGTGCTTGATGAACGCTTCTTTGAGGCTTTTGTTTTCGGGCTTCGATAGAGCGCCGCTTTCACTGAGCCATTTGACATAGCTGACAGGAACTTCCGTGAGCAACCTTCCTTGAAATTTCCCAAAGGGCATCCTCTGCGAGTCGGGATTGTCTTCGAGGAGTTTCAAAACCATTTCAATCGATAAATCATCGATCATCGTCGAAAAAATCTGATGTAAAACGATCACATCATCGAGCGCTCGGTGGGCTTGGTTGGCGGGGATGCCATAAACCTCCCGCAAATTTTGCAGTGCATGCGAGGGAAGATCAGGACGGTATTTGCGGGACCATTTGAGCGTATCGAGGTAGCGCCAAGAGGGGAGTGTCAGGCCGCACCGAGCAAACTCAGCTTCTAAAAACAGCTTATCGAATCGTTCATTGTTATGCGCAATGAGTATAGCATCAGGCCCGCAAAACTCGATGAACGCTTTTCCCACCTCGGTGAAATTTGGCTTTCCTTCCAGCATCGCATCAGTGACGCCGCACAGCGCCGTAGTCTCGGCAGAAAGAGGAACGCCGGGGTGGATGAGTTCGCAAAACGTCCGGTTTTGTACAGGATCAAACGCCGCCAGCTCAAAAATACGGTCTTTGTCGCTTTTGAGCCCTGTGGTTTCGGTGTCGTAATATAAAAATGTTGGCATATATTTTCTCTTCCAGAATAATCAATAACCATGCGTATTTGCAAGCTCCTTCTCATCCTGTTTTTTTCCTCCCCAGTGCTCGCTGCTGTTGCGGGCAGCTACGCTACCGTCTATTTTTCTCCGGAGGATCATGTCGAGCAGCGCCTCATCAGCCTCATCGAGAAAGAAAAGCGCAGTATCCATGTCGCCGTCTACTCACTGACGCACCGGCGTATTGCAAACGCGCTCATCGAAGCCAAACAAAGAGGCGTAGAGGTCACCGTCATCGTCGATCGATTCTCTGTAAAAGCCAAATCGCCCCTTCTCCTGATGTCTCAAGCGGGAATACCCATCTATGTCTGGGACTCTGATCCGCAGAAAACCAAAAAATCCCACCGCGCACTCATGCATCATAAATTTTGTGTCTTTGGCGATGATTTTGTGTGGACCGGATCTTTCAATTGGACCTATGAAGCGAGCCGCTCTCACAAAGAGGATGTCATAGTGATTAGAGATCCAACTCTGGCTTCAGCCTACAAAGACGAGTTTTACCATGTGCAAAGCACGTCGTGTGTGTCTCTTGCTTCTTATGTTGCCTACAACAAAAAGTAAGCGATAAAATTAATTTTTATACCTTCAAGCGCCCAGGTGGTTTACAAAATGGGGTATTTTTTGCATAATGTAAACTAGGATGGAAAATTGGGGAGAGTCATTAAATTTTATGAATACTTTGGGCATTAGACTGCAACAGGCAAGAAAGGCTGCAGGACTTAGTTTGCGTGCACTTTCTGATCTTGTAGACTTAAGTCATGCAGCTATCAAAAAATATGAAGATGGGGTTGTGTATCCTTCTTCGGATGTTCTGATTAGGTTGGCAAGAGCTCTTAAAGTTCGTGTCGATTTCTTTTTTCGACCAATCAAAGTCAACTTGGAGAATGTGAAATTTCGAAAGCGAAAAAAATTGAAAGGAAAATCAGAAGAGGCAATTAAATTTGCGGTCATTAATCAAATTGAACGTCGTTTGGAGCTGGAAAATCTATATCCCAGTTCTCCTGTACCGCAATTTGAAATTCCTGCTAATTTGCCCCAAAAAATTCATAACCTTGAAGAAATAGAATCTATTGCGCAAAAACTCCGTGCTCATTGGAAGTTAGGACTTGCTCCCATCCATGATCTTATCGATGCTTTTGAAAACCAAGGAATAAGAGTATTTATAATCGATACTGATGAAGAATATTTTGATGGTCTCTCTACTGTAATAAATAGTCAGCCATTTATCGTGGTAAGTTCAAAATGGCCTGGTGATCGCCAACGTTTCAATTTAGCTCATGAATTTGCTCACTACATTCTAAGCGGTCGTCTTTCTTCTAAACTTGATGAAGAGCAAGCATGCAATCGATTTGCTGGAGCTTTTTTATTTCCACAGGAAGTTGTTTTTCAGACCGTAGGTAAGCAGCGTCGAGCCATCGAGTGGCAAGAATTACTTTCTTTCAAAGAACAATTTCAATTGAGTATGAGTGCTATTTGTTATCGTCTCAAAGACTTAAAGGTTATTCAAGAATCTTACTATACCACTCTTATGATTCGTTATCGTCAAAAAGGGTGGCATCGAAAAGAACCTGGCTTAGAAATGCCTTCCGAAAAGGCTCATACTTTTAATCAAATGCTATTTCATGCCCTTGGAGAAGAATATATTGGAGAATCAAAAGCAGCAGAACTGTTATCTTGTTCTCTTATGCAGTTAAAAGCTCTTCGACAGGTGCAAAGTCCTCATGCTTCTTCTCATAAGCGATGCTAACATTCTTATTGATCTTGAAGATGGTCATCTAACGCCTGTTGTTTTTCGACTTCCTTATGAAATTGCAGTTCCTGACTTCTTATTTGAGTTAGAACTCAGAGAGCATCATAGCCATCTTCTCAAGATTGGTTTGAAGGTTAAAAGCCTTAGTGCTGAGTCTATCGAGAAAGTAAGAATCCTAAATACGCAATATCCAAAGCCAAGCCCGACTGACCACTCTGCTTTAGCTCTTGCTATACAGGAAAAATGCCCTCTTTTGACAGGAGATAAAGATCTTCGAATAGCCGCAAAAAGCGAAGGGGTTGAGGTTCATGTAACATTATGGATTATCGAAGAATTACTGAGACAAAAGTTAATACAACAATCTCAAGCCAGATCCAGTTTCGAAAACATGAAAACCAGCGGAAGTCGCCTTCCTTGGGGGGATGTCGATAAATTGTTGCATAAATGGGAAGAGATAGGAATAAGTAAGAATTGATCTATTTCGAGTAAAAATGCGCCTGGAACATTGCGAGTGCAAACTCTCGATTCTCTCTTAAGCTGAACTTCATAGGATGCATCCAGTCGAGCGCGGGATCGTATTTGGATCGGACTAGTTGTCCACTATCTCCGCAGGTCCAAAAATAATTGAACTTTTCCCAGTCAGCAAGAGGCTCTATGCAGCAAAGAATCGTGGCGATTGAGATCTCGCAAAAAACATTCTCAAAGACCTTGCAAAGTCGTTCTGCTTGTGGAGCTAGCCGAGCGGGCAGGTAAAACATGTCGCACATCTGGCCGGGGATGGTATTTTCCCCCATATTGAGGGTGAGTTGTTTTTTTTCACTTTCCTTCAGCAAGGGGAGTTGCTTCAGGACTTGAGGCATACCGACATCAGGGTTGCTAAACCACCATGTCCATCCTGCAGGATCTTGCGTGCTGGCTTGAAGCAAATAACGGATCTCATTTTGACAAAACCAGATTTTATTTTTGTCGAGCCGCAGGTAATTCCAAAAATGCATCAAACAATCGTCCTGCAGAAAGATATAACCATCAAAATCGGGATAGGTTTGCAACGTGTCAGCGACGACTTTGCTGAAGAAATAGCCCATGTGTGTAGGAACAACTCGTACTTCGGGGTGCTCTCCTGCCGGACCATAAAAAACGATATGAGGAAAAATGGGGCCATAGAGAATTTTCTCAAAAGGTAGAGAATCGTAATAGGGATGGTTGTAGTGGATGACCAAAAGAGTGTCTTTAAAGTGATCACGAAATTGTTTGACTTCTGCTTGGCTAGCACCAAGGATCCGAGCAAAGAGGTAAATAAATAAAAATTTCATCATACATGTCTTTATATTCGAAATGGAGTTTTTTTGGGTTTTGAGTTAGAATGAGGATATGAAAAAATTACTTATCGCTTCTTTACTCTTTCTTGCCGGTTGTTACGAATGGGCTCCACCTCAAGACGACTTAAGAACCGTGCCCGTCACGAACAACCCCCATGTACTACCTGGTGTCACACGGCCCAGTCCTTTGCCAAATATGTAATTTTCACTTAAAGTAGTGGCAATGAAGTCAGGGTCAGATATCTATCATTTTTTTTCATTCGATTCCCAAAAAGTGCTTCAAGAGCTCGGGAAAAAGCGCACGCTCGACCTGCTGCGCCAAATGCTTCTCATCCGCAACTTTGAGATTAGGGCCGAGTCGGCCTATCTGCAAGGCAAAGTCGGTGGGTTTTTCCATTCCTACATGGGTCAGGAGGCGGTGCAGACAGCAGCAATTGCGGCGATCGGCAAAGACAACTGGTGGATCACGTCCTACAGATGCCATGCGCTGGCACTCCTGCTCGGGGCGACTCCCAATGAACTGATGGCTGAGCTGTATGGACGCAGCACCGGCAACGCCAAGGGCCGCGGAGGCTCGATGCATTTTTATACCGACCGGCTGCTCGGGGGATTTGGGATTGTTGGAGGGCAGATTCCTGTGGCGACGGGAGCTGCTTTTACAGCCAAGTACAAAAAAACGGGAGAAGTGGCCGTTTGCTTCATGGGAGAAGGAGCTGTTGCTCAAGGAGCGTTTCATGAATCGCTCAATATGGCATCTCTCTGGGATCTTCCGTGCATCTATGTGATAGAGAATAACCAGTGGGGTATGGGAACGGCGGTGAGCCGGGCCATAGCTGTCCAGCCCATTGCTGAGAAAAAAGCCGAAGGATACGGCATGAAGGCTTATACGTTCGATGGCATGGACTTGCTCAGTTGCTTTGCTGGGTTTTCTCATGTCTATAGCGAAATGAAGAAGGACTCAAAGCCGGTTTTGATCGAAGTGGTCACGGAGCGATTCCGCGGTCACTCGATTTCCGATCCGGCTCTTTATCGCAGTAAGGAATCGCTCTCGGAGTGTATGCAGCGCGATCCGCTGATCATTTTGACAAAAAAACTCATCGCTCAGAATTGGCTTACCGACGAAGAATACCAAGCGATGGACAAAGAACTAAAAGATACCGTCGTTGCTTCCATGAAATACGCCGATGAGAGTCCTTGGCCCGATCCGATCACGCTCGAGGAGGATGTCTATGCCCCTCATTGAAATGCGCGAAGCGCTAAGGCAAGCTCTCGATGAAGAGATGACCCGCGATGAGCGCGTCTTCATCATGGGAGAGGAAGTCGCCGAATACAATGGCGCCTACAAAGTCACCAAAGGCATGCTCGATAAATGGGGCCCCAAAAGAGTCATCGACACCCCGATCGCCGAACTGGGATTTGCCGGGATAGGCATCGGCGCGGCGATGACCGGCCTTCGTCCCGTTGTCGAGTTCATGAGCTTTAACTTCTCCTTTGTCGGCTGCGATCAAATCATTTCCAACGCCGCTAAGATGTATTACATGTCGGGAAATCGGTTCTCTGTGCCGATCGTGTTCCGCGGCCCCAATGGCGCCGCTGCGCAAGTCTCTTCACAGCACTCGCACTGCGTCGAAGCGATGTATGCCAACCTTCCTGGCCTCATCATCATCGCTCCTAGCAATCCTTACGACGCGAAAGGCCTTCTCAAATCGGCCATCCGTAATAACAATCCTGTTCTCTTCCTTGAAAATGAGCTCTCCTATGGCGACAAAATGGAAATCCCCGAAGGGGAATATCTCGTTCCCATTGGAAAGGCGAGAGTTGTCACGGAAGGGGACCATATCACCCTCGTCGCGCACAGTCGCATGGTGAATGTCTGCAAGAAGGTAGTAGAAGAGATGGCACAGCGCGGCATCCGCGTTGAGCTTATCGATCTGCGCACCATCAAACCCCTCGACATTACCACCGTTGCCAACTCCGTGCGCAAAACCAATCACGTCGTTCTCGTCGAAGAAGGTCACATTTTCTCAGGGATCTGCGCCGAAGTCGGCTTTGAAATCATGCAGCATTGTTTTGATTTTCTCGATGCGCCCATTATGCGCGTTTGTCAGCGTGAGACGCCCATGCCCTACTCGGTCGCTTTAGAGCGCGAGACGATGCCTACAATTAATCGCATAACCAACGCTATATTGGAGAGCCTATGCCTTTCACCTTAACCATGCCCAAATTATCTCCCACCATGGAAGGGGGAACTATCGTTAAATGGCGCGTCAAAGAAGGAGATCTTGTCAAAGCTGGCGATGTGCTCTTTGAAGTCTCTACGGACAAAGCCACCGTTGAGCACGCTGCTCTCGATGGCGGCTACCTGCGCAAAATCCTCGTGAAAGAAGGCGGCGAAGCCGTCATCAATCAGCCGGTTGCCATCTTCACAGAAAAGAAAGAAGAAAGCATCGAAGGATATGTTCCCGAAGGCGTCCAAACCACCCCTGTGCCAACTATAGCCGCCGCAGCCCCCAAAAAAGAGGAGACAGCCCCTATGCCCGCACCCAAAAAGCCCTCTGCTGAACTCTCGCAGCCTGCATTTGCGCCTGAAGCCCCGCTCTCAAACTACGAGTTCCCCGCTCCCACTACTCCGTTTCAAGGCCGCATCGCTGCGACGCCCCTTGCGCGCAAACTCGCCAAAGAAAAAGGGATCGATATTTCTACCGTTAAAGGATCAGGTCCGGGCCACCGTGTGACGAGCCATGATCTTGACCTTGGTCAGCCCGACCTTCCCGTCACGTTTGGACGTGAGGAAAAACCCACGATGGCTCCCGGGACATTTGAAGAAGAGGCGATGACTCCGATGCGCAAAGTGATCGCGCAGCGCCTGCAAGCGTCAAAGACATTTGTTCCGCACTTCTATGTCAGTCTGCAAATCCGTGCGGATCGCCTCCATGACGCGCGCGAGCAACTCAAAAACAGCGGCCACAAAGTCACCATCAACGATTTCATCATCCGCGCAACCGCTTTAGCACTGAGAGAGCATCCCCACGTCAACAGCGGATTTGATTCCTCTAAACAGGCTCTCATTCGCTTTAAAACGATCGATATTGCTCTTGCCGTTAACATTCCTGATGGTCTCATCACGCCCATCATCCGCCATGCCGATTTCAAAAACCTCGGTCAAATTTCCGTCGAAAGCAAAGCGCTCGCGGAAAAAGCAAGAAATAACAAGCTCGACAGAAGTGAATACATGGGAGGCTCCTTCACCATTTCTAATATGGGAATGCTCGGTATCACTGAGTTTGTTGCCGTGATCAACCCGCCCCAAGCGGCGATTCTCGCAGTGGGTTCTATCGAAGATCGCCCCGTCGTCGAAACCATTGCCGATGAAGGCCGCGTCGTAGTAGCCGGAAAAACGATGCAACTAACTCTGTCGGGCGACCACCGGGTCATCGATGGAGCTGAAGGAGCACGGTTCCTCAAGACGCTGCAGAAATTCTTAGAAAATCCTGCGATGCTTTTAATTTAGTTCTGTACAATTTTCGGGGGTAACTAGTTGAAAGTTCCCCACTTTTTGGGTCTGAGTTCCATTGTAGATAACCCCGCCCCCTTTAGCTCGCTTTGGTACTTGTTCATGGAAATATTGAAGACCTTCCAAAAAAGCGGGAGTAAATGTTCGGCTGCTTTTGATTTCGATGGGTAAAAGTTGACTTCCTTGTTGAATCAATAAATCAACTTCTTTTCCTGCCACATCGCGGTAGAAATAAAAGAGCGGATCTTTTGCTTGATTATAGTAAGATTTCATGAGTTCGACTATGACCCAATTCTCGAACAAATTACCATAAAGAGAGTCTTTTGTTAATTGGTCTACCGTATTAATACCTAACAAATAACAAGCAAGACCTGTATCTGCAAAATAAAGCTTCGGAGACTTGATGAGTCTTTTGCCAAAATTCTCAAAAAAAGGCTCCAATCGAATCAAAACATATGTCGCTTCTAATACTGCAATCCATTCTTTTATTGTGACAGCTGCAACACCCACATCAGATGCTAAACTTGCATAATTGATTAATTGTCCGACTCTACTAGCTGTAAGTTTGATGAATCGTTCAAACAAAAGAATATCTTTCACTTGTAAAATTTGTCGCACATCACGCTCGACGTAGGTTTGAAAATAGCTACTATAAGCATTGGATAGGGGAAGATTTTCTTTATAAATTTTTGGATATCCTCCTTTTAGGAGAATTTCATCAAGAGAATCGAATATTTTGGCATGGCGGATTTCTTGTAAGCTGAGAGGTAAAAGTCGTAGAAGTGAAGTTCTTCCTGCTAAAGATTGGGAAACGGCGGAATGTAATTCGGCTTGATGACTGCCGGTTAGGATATACATTCCATTTTCTCCTATTTCATCTACCCTAACTTGGATATAGGAAAGAAGGTGAGGGGTGCGTTGTATTTCATCTAAAATAGCCCCTTTAGGATAGGCTTGCATAAAGCTTTTAGGGTCTATTGTTGCTAAAGATCTGTTTTCGGCGTCTTCCATATTTACGTAGGGCTTGTGTGGAAAGGCCGATTTTACGAGAGTAGTTTTTCCCGATTGACGAGGACCCAATACAGTAACTACCGGGTACTTTTTCGCAAGTTCTTGAAGATAAGGGGCTAAAGTTCGTTTATACATATACCTTAGATAATCTGAGGTTGAACTTTAGATTATCTGAGGTGCAGATTAATTGCAAGTCCCATAGAGCATTAACTTTCTCAAGACGCAGCAGAAATTCTTAGAAAATCCCGCGATGCTTTTAATTTGATAATTTTGGACTATTGCCCAAAATTAGGCTCTCGCACGTCGCCAAACTTTCCATAACCCTGCAAAGAGAAAGCTCACAATTATGCCTAATCCTAACTTCCCAAAGAATCGTGAAATAGATCTGGGTTGAGATGCAGGTTCAGATTTAGGAGAGGAGTGAGGAGAGGGCCAGGAAATTGTAGGGTATGGGCACTGAACAATTCCGCTTTGATTTATTTGGAGCTGTTTCCTATCGACAGCATTTATGAATGTCATGCGATTTCGATATTCCTGGGGGATCTTGAATTGCATGCCCGGCGAAATTATAATAGAAATATTATAGCAATTTTTCCAAAAATCTTCTGTTAATTGAACAGGTTGCGTTGGAGTCCCCACATACGCAATATCGATATTTTTCAGATTGGCCAGACCATTAAAGCAACCCATTTTGCTTATGGGATTTCCTCTAAGGCTGAGATGTTCGACGCTCATTAAGTTATCTGGAGGCTCTTTCCAATTGTTATAGCTGACATTTAAGCTATTCAAATTTTCAGATAACTTAATCGCATTGAATTTTTTCAAATCAATTTTGTTGTAACCAAGATCCAAAGTTACAAGATTTGTAAATGAGTCGATCTCTGGAACTTCTGACAAATCGCAAGCGCGTAAACTCAAATCAGCATTGGCCTTGTCAGGAATGGAACTCTTAAATTTATCAATAGTTCCGTCCGCACCATTTTGGAGTTTCACGAAACCTTTATCTCGAAAAAAATGATAGATGTCGGTGGGAGTAGCACTTGTGTCGAGTTGGTAATCTGTTAATGCTACTTTGTCTTCAAATGTATATTTGAGTCTTCCAAAGGCTAGGTTGGTTGCTTGCACCTCTAATATTCTTTCTGTTGAAGGGGCGGGGCCATCCTTGTACTGTTTGTATATGGAAGCGTTCCACTCCTTTGCTTTTAAAAAAACGCGGTGTACAACCTCGGAGACAATGGTGAATTTCCGGTCTTCGTTAGATAGCAAATCTGTTTTGACTTCTTGAACGACAGGAGCCAAATCCGGCTGCTTCTCGAAGAATGTTAAATATTCTTGGACCTGGCTACGACTCAAAGTTCTGATCGGATTTGCATTTTCCATAGGATTCTCCTTTAATGACTTAAGATTTAAAAAGAGTAAAACAAAGTTCGTTTAATTGCCAAGAATTTATGCTGCTCTTAAGGAATCTCGGCTCTCTACGAGGGCAATGAAAAGGCCGCGTCATTGATGGGGCTGAAGATAGTCTTCCGATTTACAAGAAAGGATTTTAGAGATAGACTCTCCCTAAATTTTACGCGCGAGGGAGATCATGCATTACTCTACACAACTCAAAGCAGCCGGAGCGGAGTTTTTTCCGTTTTTTAAATTGGCCTACCATACGGGAGAACCCCCGTTTCCAGATCCTATTCTGAATCTTTTTTCTCTGTGTGTCACGACCCTTCCTAAAGTAACCATTGCCCACCAGGTCATGAATCGATTCGCTGCAGCCAAGGGATGGGCGCAGACTCCGATGAGCACTCTTGCCATCCCCAAAACGACATGGGCCGTTTCTTACTGGGCGGTTGGACTCTCTCTTTTAGTGATGGGTGCTTCTGTAGTCGAGAATAAAGAGAACCCCTGGAGCAATAGGAATGTTACTAAGCTGCTCGATGCTTTAGGAATAGTCTCCGATGGAATTTCAGTGGTGGCAGCAGTTGGACTACTTTCGGTAGGACAGGTATTTGCGGGCACTATGATTATCGGTCTCGTTGCTCTTCAATTAGCGGAGCGGTACCACTACATTTCACCAAAGACGAGTTTTATAGCGGGATGTGCTGGATACTTTAGCGGCATAATTGCCGCGCAAGCGCTTGCACAAAAAGCTTTTTATCTTGGCCTTGGATTGGCGCATGTTGGGATGTGGTTGTACGGTACACGCCAAGATACTAATGCCGTTCAATGCACTGAAGCTACAAAGAAACAAGCGTCTCATGAGGAGCATTGGAAGAGGATCTTTGATAGATACTTACAGGATATTTTATTTTTAGGGGTTCACCATCCTCAGATAACTAAAGATCAGTATACTATGGCTGTCTGTGCTTATAACCAAGGACAATATGACTGGGCGAGATCCCTCTTCTTAGAGATAAAAGAGCGAAGCGAAGCAGAGGGAGCTTCAAAAAATCAAATAGATGGCTACTCTGCATATATGGCTTTTTGTTTAATTTCCGAGGGGGTAGCAGCTCTACATGAGAGTAAGTACCCGGAGGCCAAGCCGTTGCTGATACAAGCACGAGACGAACTTGGAAAAATTGCTGACTATAACGTTGAGAAAGGTGGCATCGAATATTATCTTGGTCGAATTCATATGGAACAGAAAGAATACCCTTTAGCCCAGAGTAACTATTCTAAAGCGATAAATTATTTTAAAGTAGATGGAACAATAAATTCATGGAGCCAGAGTCGGCATGAACACTTTTATTGGGCTTACATCGCCTTGGCAAAAGCGTTTTGGTTGCAAAAAGAATACAGCCAAGGCCTTGAAATTTGTGAGAAAGCTGAAAATTTTCCAGAACTAGCGCAAACTTCCGAGCAGCAGGTGAATATGCGTCTTGTAAAGGCTCTCTGCTATTTGGGACTGAAAGAAAAGGTGAAGGCAGAGGAATCCTACAATCTGGCATTCCAAGTTGCACATTACGGTTCCGTTTCTGAGAGTAGATCAATCTTTGTGATGTTTGAGTTCTTGAAAGAAATAGAAAGCAAAGACAAGAGCCGATATGAAGAGCTTCAAAAACGAGCTCAAACATGTAAATCTAATTGGCGGACTTCTGAAAAAGACCATCTAATGGATGGTGTTTTAAAGCAGCTGGGTGAAAAAATTGCTGAGTTATAGCCATCGTTTTCGCTGGAAGAGCATGATAGCCAGAATCAAAATGACGGAGATGAAACCGACGATGTAAAAGAAGGCGTCTTTATAGGTCGTGAACGGGATCTGGACGTTCATACCATAGAGGGAGGCGATCATCGTCGGAATGCTGAACAAGATGGTCAGGGCGGTTAGAAGTTTAATTGTCTTACTTACATTGTTCGTGAAGATGATTTGATAGGAGTCACGCAGCGAACGGATACTCTTCACACTGATGCTGCAGAGGTCTTCTGATTGTTTGACGGCATTGAGGAGGTCGAGGAGAAGATCTTGGTCTTTCTCATAGAGACTTGTATAACGGCCGGATGTGATCGCTTCGAGGACGTTGCGCAGGGGAATGAGCGCCGAGTGGTACTGGTTGAGCACTTCTTCGTTTTTGGTCAGAGCTGTGATGTCTTCACTCTCTACGGTAATCATCTCTTTTTCTTGGCGCAGAACATTATTTCTTACACGGCGGATATGCGCGGTAAATTCCTGCGTGATGCGCATGAGAAGAGCGATGAGGAGTTTGGATTTTTGGATCGTGGAGAGTTTGCTTTTTTGATGCAGAAAATGGCGAACGAGATGGCTGCGCTGGGGAGAGATGGTGATCGTATAGTTGGGGGAGAGGATGATCGTGAGAGTGGAGGTGTAAAGGCCCAGTTCTTGTTCGGTCGGGTGGCGTGTGAAGATGAGAACGTTATTTTGGACACGCTCGATGCGGGGAACTTCGTATTTATCGAGAGCGTCTTGTAGGTCGGTATAATCGAGGTTAAGAAGCTGGGCGATGGCAGCGATGTCTTCAGGAGTGCCTTCGTCGACGTGTATCCAGCATCCTTCGCGCAGGTCTTGCAAAACTTGGAATTCCTCGTCGCGCGCGGTCTTAAAATAGATCTGTAGCATTCTTATGCCTATGGCAGAGGCAAGGCTTTCCTGGCAAGATCTGAGTTGTAACACCTTCATTCTAAGCCTGTTGCTTAAAAGGCAAAAAATTATTTTATTTTGATGTAGAAAAATAATTTGAACTTTTGTACTTTGAAATTAGATTAACGGGAGGAACCTATGAACATTCGTCCACATGCAGAACCGTCGGATCATTCGCATCCAACAAACTCACCAGAGGATAGCGCGGTTCGTCATGTCAACACTATTATGTATGTCATTCCAGAACTGAGAAGCGCCATCCTTGATAAAAAGAGCAAGGAAAGCGTTCACACGATGGCTCATCCGATCAATGAGCACATCGGAGGTCTTTCAGGACTGAAGACAAAATTAAAGAACATGGATGCTCAACTGAGCGTTCAACGCATCAAAGAAGCTTATAAGAAGTTTCAACAGCAACCAACAGAAGAGAATTTAACGGGTCTGGCTCGTGAGACTTATCAGCTCGGCAGCCATCTCAATATTCCTGGTTGCCATGTCGCTAGCCATATCGAAGAAATCCGCGTGGCAACACATGTGCTGATGGGCGCTGTGAAACGAAGCGACCATGAAACAGCTCAAAATCAACGCCATGTGATCCACATGATGATGAAAAATCTCATCGCGATGCCTCAGGAGCATGGGTTTCATAAAGACATTATCCAGCTCAATCAAAACCATGTGCTCTTTAGAACGGTAGCGCAACCAGGGGTTGATGAAGTGGCAGAATGGCAAAAAGCTCTGAACGAGTTTCCGCCAGTAACTTAAAAGATTACTCTCTCAAGGTTCCTTTTGTTCGAGCTCTCGGAGTTTTGCTTCGAGAGCTTCGATTTTTTTGGGAAGTCTGCGAATGGCGACTTGCTCGCGATTATGCTCGTCGAGGGGGACGGCGGGATTACCGCCATATTTTCCGGCTTTGGTGATCGATTTCTTGATGCCGGACCTTGCGGCAAACATCGCGCCGCTAGCAACTTCTAAGTGGCCTACAGTGCCGGTTTGTCCACCCATCACGACGTGGTGGCCGGTTTTGACGGAGCCGGAGATCCCCGTGAGAGAAACGATGAGGTTGTGCGGTCCGAGCACGACGTTGTGGGCGATTTGGACGAGGTTGTCGATTTTGGTGCCCTGACCGATGCGGGTGGTTTTGAAGCGGGCGCGGTCGATGGTGGTGTTGGC
>JAFEGJ010000006.1 GCA_018240015.1 Verrucomicrobiota bacterium
GCATAACCGTGTGCGGATGATCGTCGGCTCATTTTTAGTGAAGGATCTACTGATTCCGTGGCAAGAAGGGGCTAAGTGGTTTTGGGATACGCTCGTCGATGCGGATCTGGCCAATAACACGCTCGGCTGGCAATGGGTGGCAGGGTGTGGCGCCGATGCAGCGCCGTACTTTCGGATATTCAACCCCGTCATTCAGGGAGAGAAATTTGATCCCGAGGGCGAGTACCTCCGTCAATTTGTCCCAGAGCTGAGGAAACTTCCCAATAAATTCATCCATGCTCCTTGGCTAGCTCCCCAAGATGTTCTAGAGAAAGCCGGCATCGAGCTCGGGACAACTTACCCTAAACCTCTTGTCGACCATGCTGAAGCTAGAGACCGTGCACTAAAGGTATTTCATAAATGGCAAAAATACTGATCACAGGTGCCTCGGGATTCATTGGAAGGGCGCTTACGACCCTTCTCCACTCACATGAACTCTGGAGTCTTGTAAGGGCCCCAAAGCCCGGAAAAGTCATCGTATGGAACCCTCAGCGCGAAGAAATACCTCTTAAAGAGTTTGAAGGGTTCGATGCTGTTTTTCATTTAGCCGGTCGCAGTATTGCCGAGGGGAGATGGACCAAACGATACAAAGAAGAGATCTTTTTGAGCCGCTGTCGCGATACGTGGCTTCTTGCAAGGAGTATGTCGCGTCTTGAAAAACCCCCGAAATTTTTCTTCTCTACTTCAGCGGTGGGGTTTTATGGCGATAGGGGAGATGAGATCCTTACTGAAGAGAGCCCCATCGGCAAAGGGTTTTTGTCTACCGTCTGTCAGAGATGGGAAGAAGCGACGGAGGCTCTTGGGCAACAAGGTGTGCGTGTTGTCCATGGGCGGCTCGGGACGGTGATTTCTCCCGAAGGCGGAATGCTCCAAAAGGTTCTTCCTCTCTACCGCCATGGGTTTGGAAGCCGCCTAGGAAACGGGCAGCAATGGATGAGCTGGATTGCACTGAAGGATGCCGTCCGTGCGATGGAGTTCTTTCTGTTAAATACCCAGCTCAAAGGGACCTTTAACCTCGTCGCGCCCTATCCCGTCCGCAACGCGGAGTTTACGAAGATCCTTGCCGAGCATGTTGGCAAAAAGCCGTTTTTGCCCATTCCTGCTTTTATTTTGAAATTAGCTTTCGGGGATATGGCCCGTGAACTCATGCTCGCGAGCGCGCGGGTTTTGCCGCATAGGCTAGAAGAAAGTGGATTTACGTTTGAATATCCCGATCTTATTTCAGTCTTAAATGCGTAGTTCAGACTCTAATTGCTGCGTCGTGTGGTAGCACTTAGAGATTTTCTCTTCGTCGAGCCATTCGACATTAGAGTGCAGAACCGAGTCGACGCTTTCTAAGAACGCATCGACGACTTGAGGAAGTTTTCCCCCTAAGTGATGGGCAATTTTGTGCATTTCGGGCCCGAATTTAAGGAATTCGCTTTTAGCTTTTTGCTGAGCCATCGCAATTTGTGTGGGGTCGCCTTCTTCTGTTAGAACCAAAAAGCTTCCGACATTCATGCTGATGCGGCGCTCGAGATCGCCTAAGATTTGCTTGGTGAGTTCCAGTTCATGTTCGGGAGAGGACTGGATGGGAGCTGCTTTTTTGCCCTTTTTCTTAGAAATACCCATAGATAATCTCCTTTATGGTTCTATTTCAGCTTATTTTTAAAATATTAATTTGTCAAGTCGAGCTTGTGTTAAATAACAATAGTTTGTTAGGGTAAGCGAAACCACCAATTGAGGAATATATGCAGAAGTTATTAGCTGTTACATTGATCGGTGCTTTGTCCCTACTCAGCGCTGAAGAAAATGAGATCGCGGCTCAAACCAAAACCACTCCAACGACCCTCCAAGCTCCCGCTGAAACATCACCCCCACCACCCCCTGTGATCCATGATGACGAAGAAGAACAAGATGACGATGTCATCATGATGCAGGAAGATGATGGCGAAGAGCCTAGTACCGACGACCAGGAATAATTCTTCATTTCTAACTGATTCATTATAAAAGCGCAGAAGGCTATTTACTTCTGCGTTTTTTATTATTCTAATTGACAATTTAATTATTTAATATTAACTTGAGAATACGCAGGAGGAACAAAATGCTAGGCAAATTATCGCTTCGTCCGTGGCTAACAATGTGGGTGCGCCCCCGGGATACGATCCGAGATATCGTTCGCACTAATCCGAAGTCGCAGTTCTTCTTACTTTCGGCTGTATATGGCTTTCCGATGCTTCTGCAGCTAGCTCAAAATTTATCGCTGGGCGCCACTATGTCGACAGCTCTTATATTGATTGTTTCCTTAATCCTCGCAACACCTCTGGGAGCTCTCCTCATCAATGCGATCGCGGGACTTCTCTATTGGACAGGCGGATGGATCGGAGGCAAAGCTCCTTTTGGCCATGTGCGCGCTGCTGTGGCTTGGTCCAATGTTCCTAACATTGTGAATTTAGCGATTTGGCTGATTTTAACAGCCCACTTTGGATCGGCGCTTTATCAACGAACATTTGCTGAGATGACATTTGTAGGACCTGAGCTCGCGCTCGTATTCTTCGGATTTTTGATTCAGGTCGTCGTTTCGGTGTGGGGATTCATCATGATTTTGAAGACGCTAGGAGAAGTACAAGGGTTTTCTGCCTGGAAAGCGCTGCTCAACATTCTGATACCGCTTTTCATGGTGTGGATTGCATTCATGGTCGTTATGTGGCTCGGATACGCATTTATTCCAGCCAAGCAATAAAAAATTAGGGTAGGGGGAGATATGAAAAAACAAGTGTATCAATGGCTAGCCGGGATCTTGTGTGTCACAGGTCCATTAGCCGACCAAACGATTGCAGCGGCGCCAGCTACAGTTACGCCTGCTGTACAATGGAAGGAATTCCATTCTGTTGCAGGAAAATGCACGCTCATTTTTCCTGATGTTCCAGAGCATGTCTCAGAAAAAATGGCGATGCCCGATCAAGGCTATGAACTCAAATACGATGCTTACATTTCAGCGCTGAATCAAGAAACCGTGTTCATGCTGCTCGTTGCTCAATATCCCGAGTTTGTCGATGAGTCTTATGCGCAAATGAGCCTCGAAGGATTTTTGAACGGGATTTTAACGCACAATCCCAACAACCAACTCATCTTTGCTGACCTCGTTCTAGTAAACGGACGCGAAGTGCTCGACTTCCACATCCGTACCGGCAATGTTTACTTCAAAGGTCGCGCGATGATGGTGAAAAATAGTCTGTATCTGATGGCCATGGAATGCAATATTCCCAACTACGACGATACGTACTATAAAAACTTCGTCAACTCGTTCAAACTTTTAGAAGACGCTGCTATTAAAGCTTCTAAAAAGTAAACGCGATGGTGGCCTGAGCGTAGGGCGCTGAGTTGAAGTTATAGTACTTGCCGTGGCGATTATCGCTATTCTTGATGTGAATCCATCCGCCAAAGTTCCATCCGCCCCCGATGGCAAAGCGGAAAAGATGGTCATAATCGTACCTTAGGTTTAGATCCAGGCCACTTGAATAGATTGAAAAGATCGGATCATGGAAGCCCTTTCTTCCATCATGCGCTCTGCGTGGATATCGATAAGGTCCGCCAAATCCTGAATAGGCTGCTTCCAGCGACCAATAATCGTTGAACCCATAAGCTACCGAGAAATTCACTGGGAAAATCGCTGCGAGTTTCCAGTGCGCGCCCCATCTCCAATCAAAACCAATGATCGGCAGAGCATATCCATTTTTCACACCGTAATAACCCAGAGCTCCGATGTGGACGCCCGTCGATTCTCCATAATGGTATCTTCCCCAGAGCATCGCGTGATAAACTGCGCTTTTACCAAAATCGAAGTGGTTAGCGTCGACAGAAAGGCCCCCGTTGACAATCCAGCGCCATCTTTCGAGAGTTGTAGAGATAAGACCAACGGATGCTACGGCGTAGTTGAAAACGTCTTCGCGGAATCGGGGATTTTTATCCCAATCCATCTTGAGGTAATTGTATCCCGCGCCAAACGAAAGAGCATTGTCTTCGTCCAGAAAGTGTGTGTAGAAAGCAGTGGCATATCCGTCAGCATACTTCAAATCACCGCGGCTGTGCTTTTCAAATTCGGCTTTGCCGATCTGACGATATCGTCCTGCAATGTGAATCGGATGTTCGCAATCGACGAAATAATACTCGAGAAATCCATAGTCGTGAGCACTGAGAGCTGCAGCTGCCAGAGAAAGAGCCAATATTTTTCGCATAAAGAGTTCCTTTTAAAAACGCATTATGTTCAAAAGCCGATTTCTTGAGTAGTCTTAAAGTGCAGCTTCGCGACTTTTCCTAAAACATCGCGTCCTTTTTCTGCGAGAATTTTCTGAGCTGTTTCTTTCACGCCATGATTGGCGCCTTTAGGAAGAGTAATTCCTATTTCTTGTGATAATGCATCTATCCCTTCAACGAATGCCCACCTAGCTAAAATAGATGCCGCAGCAACAACCACATCTTCTTCTCCTCGATGTCGTTGCTGCAATTGAACGCTAATATTTTTGCGCTCCAGTGCATTTTCGACGAGATGTTCGCTGGCAAATTGATCGATAAGAACATTTGCGCACTTCGTTTTTTCATGCAGCTCGCCAATTGCAGTTGCATGACCCCAAGCCAGAAGTCTATTAAGATTATGGAAGTTTTGATAAAGCTCATTATATTTAGTAGGTGGCAACCGCACAATACTATGAGGTAGCTCCGCACGAATTTTTTTTGCCAGCGTTAGAATGGTCTTATCGCCCATTTTCTTGCTGTCTTTCACACCCCACTCGAGGAGCTTTTTGATCATCGACTCGTCGGCATACACGCCTGCGATGCAAAGAGGCCCAAAATAGTCACCCTTTCCTGCCTCGTCCACGCCGATTTTCGGTGTCATATCGACACCGAGTTCCGGATAGGAATAGGAAAGAGTTTTGAGAATCTCGGGCTCCAGATAGAAGGCGATAAAGTCGTCTTTATCCTTTCCTTGAACGGTTAGTTTTCCGGAAGTATAGAGCGTGCAGGATACCCCTTTCTTCTGTGCCGAGAAAAGAGTATAGGGAGGCTGGCTGAGCGTAAAGCCTTGGGCCTGAAGGTCTTCCTTAAGCTTAACAGACAGAGCAACATCAATAGTGGCGACAAAAGTAGTCATTATCAACAGCTTCAGTCAATCAAGCATTTTCTGCAAGAAATAGCTTTTAACCCATTCATAATGAGCTGGATATAATTAATAAATTAAGTATATTTAAATTTTTAATTATTATATAATAATTATTATAAGAGGAAGTAATTTATGAATAAAGTTAATACAATTTCTGCTTCAAGTAAGATTTCTATGGATCTTTTCACTATCGAAAAGAAGAGTCTATATGATCGCATTAAGGAATTTTTTTGGAATCTATTTGCACCAGTAACTCCCGAAAGGCAAATAGCCACCCGAGTAAGTACTATTGAAAGACTCCAAGCTCAATTAAAATCTAATCCTGCTGATAAAGAAGCCATTCAACAAAAGATCGAAAGTCAAATGGCTGCCATTATTAAAATCGAATTGTACCAGGGGCATTTTTGTGTATTAGATAAGTTAAACAATGCTGGAGCTCTTCAAAAGTGTTTACAAGCCTATGAAAAACAGCTGTCAGAAATTGAGAACAAAGTTACCGATTGCTCTTTATCTCCAACATTAAATAAGAAGATGAATAGAATTAAAGCAATAATTGTTCAAATCAAATTAAAGCAATTAAAAGACAGTAAGGAAATCAATCAAATAGAAAAAATAAAGCTTAGTTTGGAGCTGTTTAATTTACTAGCGTTGGATCTTTTCGATAATCAAAGAAATCTAGATATTATGTTCCAAATAGAAATAGAAATTAGAGAGATTGAACCTAAGGATTATGTACAAGATAAAGCGCTTACTAATCGGGTGATCGAATTTTTAGAAAACATCGCCTCAGCACACGTTGACAATCAATCAGGGTCTGAAGACAAACGAAAGAAAGATTTACAAGAAGTCGTCGAGTTGAATACGCTCATAGATCTCATAAAAAAAGAAAGAACTAAAGCCTGGCTGCTTCAGTAACAGTTATCTGCTGTTAGGTTTACCTATATGCCATGCCGCATAGGCTGATTTCTGTTGGTCTATTCCATAAATCCTCGAAGAAAATCTCCAGCTATAGGAAGGTTCCTCAATTTCGTTTGAGGTTGCGCACATACTCTCTTACTTAAAATCTGCCCAACCGTTATCGTATTGTAAAAGGCGGTCAATATGAGCGAAGAACTAAAGCGACTTGGGCATTCTCTGCAAACAAAGCGCAAAGAACTCAATCTCTCCCTCAAAGAAATTGAAAATGCAACTTCTATTCGTAGCAGCTATTTGCAAGCGATTGAAGAGGGGACAGTCACAGAATATCTCTCGGGGATTTATGCCCAAGGTTTCATCAAACAATATGCGACATTTTTAGGGCTGGATGTCGATCAGCTCGTTCGTGAAAACCCTGCAGCGTTTCGCATGGCGGGAGAAAAACACGAATTTGCCTACGGCATCGGCACACTCGAAGTGCGGGGGAGCATGGGTGGCGGCGTGAAGTGGCTGCCGAACCTCTTATGGGCAGGCCTTGCAGCTGTCGTCCTTGTCGCAGCATGGCTCTTTGCGAAATTTGTAGGTCTCTTCTGAATAGACTCGGTAAGGAAAAATCTCCTTATCTGCAGCAGCATGCAAAGAACCCCGTCGATTGGTATCCATGGGGAGAAGAAGCATTTGCTGCTGCTGTAGCGCAAAATAAGCCGATTTTTCTATCGATTGGGTATGCGACGTGTCATTGGTGCCACGTCATGGAGCACGAGTCGTTCAACAATCCCGCCGTTGCTAAACTCTTAAACGACACGTTTATCTCCATCAAAGTCGATCGGGAAGAAAGGCCCGATGTCGACAGCGTCTACATGGAAATGGGACAAGCTCTCATGGGGGGAAGCGCTGGCTGGCCTTTGAACCTCATTTTGACACCCGAGCTAAAGCCGTTTTTCGCCGTCACGTATCTGCCTCCGCAGAGCCAAAAAGGCGTGATGGGATTTGTTGAACTCTTGCAGCACCTCAAAACCATATGGGAAAGCGACGAAAAGACGCTCATCGTCGATCAAGCCAATAAACTCACCGAGATGTTTGCTCATACGAGCAATGCGACGGGGCATGAACTGCCCCAAATGACTGATGTCGAGCAAGGAGCAGCGCGTCTTCTGGAGACGGCCGATCCTGTTCATGGAGGTCTGCAAGGGGCTCCCAAATTCCCTCTGGGATACCAGGCCGATTTTCTGCTCAGTTTTGCCAAAACAAAGGATGACAGTCGCAGTCTATTTTACGTCGAGCTCACTCTCGATAAGATGTGCCGCGGCGGAATTTACGATCAGATCGGAGGCGGATTTGCCAGGTATGCTATCGATGAAGAATGGCTGATTCCTCATTTTGAGAAAATGCTCTACGACAATGCCATTTTGAGTTGCACTTACTTAGAAGCATGGAAGATGACGAAAAAAGAGCCCTACGCCGTAATCTCTCGCGAGATTCTTCAGTACATTATCCGCGATATGACGCATCCCGAAGGAGGATTTTTTTCCGGGGAAGATGCCGACAGCGATGGCCATGAGGGGCTTTATTATACCTGGTCTGTCGAAGAAGTTGAGGAAGTTATCCCCGGAGAAGAAGGCGAGGTTGCCATGGCCTTCTTCGATGTCACGCATGCGGGGAATTTCGAAGGAAGAAACGTCCTCAATACCGAAGTCGCTCCCGCGGAATTTGCGGCCTCGTTCAATCTTCCCTTAGATGTTTTTCAAAAAGCTTTAAAGGGTTGGAAAGAGGCTCTTCTGCGTCGCCGTCAAGCCCGCCCCCGGCCTTTTCGAGATGAAAAGATTATCAGTTTTCACAATGGGCTCATGATCCATGCCATGATCCAGGCAGGAAAGGCTCTTGGCGAACCTCGCTTTGTGAGCGCAGCCTTGCAAGCTGCAGAGTTCATGCGCAAAAATCTGTGGAGTGAAGGAAAGCTGCTCCATCGCTGGTGCGATAATGAAGTGAAGTACAGCGCCACGCTGGAAGATTACGCAGGTCTCATCAAAGGCGTCTTGTCACTCTTTGAAGCCGGATGTGGGATGCAGTACCTCGATTGGGCTGTGGCGATGACGCGCGTTGTCGAAAGAGATTTTAAAGAAATCGAAGGCGCCTTTTATCAAACCGATGGCAAAGAATCTCTCATCCTTCGCAAGTGTGATTTTTACGATGGCGCTGAGCCTTCGGGCAACGGCGTCCATACAGAAAATCTCCTCCGCCTGTATCAGATCACACACGATGAGAGCTTTTTAAGACAGGCCGAAGACGTCCTCAAAGCCGCTAAACCCTACCTGGAGGCGATGCCCGTAGGAGCGTGTTACCATTTATCGAATGCTCTGCGATATTTTGATCCGCTGACTCCGACAGTAATTGTTGTCCTAAATGCCGAAGACAGGTACAAAAAAGAACTTGAAGAGGCTCTAGCGCGCCATTTTTCACCCCACAGGGTGGTGATATGGAAAAAAGAGGGCGATAAGCAATTGGAGCCCGATAAAACGACGCTCGGAGGTGAGACGGCGCTCTATATTTGCCGGCAAAACCACTGCGAGGCGCCAGTGACAAAAATCGAAGAAATGTTAAAGGCGATAGAAAAGTTATGAAAAATCTAGGTGATTATGCTGTGCTTGAATCGCTCGGAACAGGAGCGCTGGGCGAAGTCGTCCGTGCTGAGCACCGTTTTCTCAAGCGTCCCTATGCTCTTAAGATCTTGTCGCGCGATTTAACTGACAAACCCGGCTTCGTGGACCGTTTTGAAAGGGGAGTCATGGCTCTTTCTCAGCTTGAGCATCCCCACATCGTCAAAACGCACAACGTCTCCGAAGATCAGGGACATTATTTCCTCGTGTCAGACTGTATTACCGAAAACAACCAACCTCTCACTCTTTGGAAGTATTTTCAAGAGAAGGGAAGACGCCTTCCCGAAGAAGAGATTTTAGACATCTTAAAGCAAGTCGCATCAGCCCTCGATTTTGCCCATGGGAAAAATCAGGCCCATTTGGGTCTGAAGCTCAGTAACATCTTGCTCAAGGACAAAAAAGTGTACCTCTCCGATTTTGGCCTCTCGCACATCGTTGGAGAAGGAGAGTTCCTTGCGCGTACCTACCAAGCCCTTCCCCAGACTCTGGGAGCCGATCCCCACAAAATGGCACCTCTGCATGTCTCATTTCTCCAAAGCTATCTTTTCCTTGCCCCCGAGCAAAAAACAGCACCTGATAAAGTCGGCCCCAAATCAGATGCCTATGCCTTTGGTGTTCTCGCTTACTATCTACTCATGGGAAAATTCCCCGAAGGGCTCTTCGAAATGCCATCCCATCCTTACAAACTCTCTTGGGAACATCTCCTCCGCAGCTGTCTTCAAACCGATCCTGCAAAAAGACCCTCCTCACTTCTCGAGGCGCTAGGTGCTACTGTTACGACTTCAGAAAAAGTACCCGCCGAAGAGCTCAAACTCGTCTTCAAAGCTCCTGAGCTCAAGCGTCCTGAATTCGATGCCGACCCCGGAGCCATCTTCCAATCGGAGTCCGTCGTCGTCAAATACCAACCCAAACCCCAAGAGACCACAGGCGTAGAGCCCCTCTCCTCTGACATGATCATCGTCCAAGGCGGTACCTTCCAGCGGGGAAGTAACGTCGGAGGCCGCGACGAAGTGCCCCGCCACCCCGTCGTTCTTTCCTCGTTTGCCATCGACGTTCATCCCGTCACCAACGAACAATTTGTTCGCTTTTTGGAAGCGATGGGGGGAGAAAAAGACCACAACAACAATGATATTATTCGTCTTAGAGAATCACGCATCAAACGTTTCAATGGCAAACTCCAAATTGAAACCGGCTACTCTAAACATCCCGTCGTCGGCGTGACATGGTATGGCGCCGAAGCCTATGCCAAGTGGGTCGGCAAGCGTCTCCCCACCGAAGCCGAGTGGGAGGTCGCCGCCTGCGCCAATCTCGAAGATAATATCTATCCCACTGGAAAAAACATCGAACGGTCCCAAGCGAACTTCTTCAGCTCCGACACCACTCCCGTCATGAGCTACTCACCGAATCACTTGGGCCTCTATGATATGGCCGGCAACGTCTACGAATGGTGCAACGACTGGTACGATTACCACTATTACAACACCTCCGTCCAAGAGCCGCAAAATCCCCAAGGCCCTCACCAAGGTGTCTACCGCGTCCTGCGCGGCGGATGTTGGAAGAGCCTCAAAGAGGATCTTCGCTGCGCCCACCGCCACCGCAACAATCCCGGCACCGTAAATGGCACCTATGGGTTCCGCTGTGTCACGGATGTACAAGGGTAATCATGGATAAAGAGACGATTGCACAGATCGACAAGGGGCCCCTCAAGAGAGTTCTCGGCGTCACCGATCTCTTCGCCATCGGATATGGCGACCTGGGATCCTCCATCTTTTATGCTCTTGGTATCACCGCTTTATTTGCCCTCAGCGCAACGCCGCTCGCCCTTCTCCTAGCGGGGATCGTCTTCGTCTGTACCGCTCTTTCCTATGCGGAAATGTCCTCGACGTTCCATGAATCCGGCGGCTCTGCCAGCTACGCGCGCCATGCGTTCAACGACCTCATCTCCTTTGTTGCGGGGTGGGCGCTACTACTCGATTACATCGTCACGATTGCGATCTCAGCCTTTACCATCGGCCCTTATCTATCCGGGTTTTTCCCTTGGCTTCAAGAGCCCACATGGCTGATTGGTTTTGGAATCGCCGTCATTGGTTTTCTTTTCTTCATCAATTATTTCGGCGTCAAACAGTCGACAAGGGCGAGCTTTTTCCTCATGCTCTTCATCCTCCTCACTCAAGTCGTCATCATCTTGATCGGTCTTTACTTCACTGAAAATATACGCCACGTCTTCCAAAATCTCTCCATCGGAAAAGGCCTCGGCACACCTTCCTGGCACGACTTCATCCGCGGCACCGCGATGGCCATGGTCGCCTACACCGGCATTGAATCGATCGCCCAGCTCGGCGCAGAAACTCGCAGGCCAGCCCACACCGTGCCCAAAGCCATCATCATCACCATGTTCATTCTCGTCGCGATCTACTTTGGCCTGTCCACTGTCGCTCTCGGCGTTCTTTCTCCTCAAGAACTCGGCAAAGATTACGTCCAAAATCCCATCACCGGCATCGTAGCCCACCTTCCCTTTGCCTCTGAAATTCTTGTTCCTTGGGTTGGCATCCTTGCTGCGATCGTTCTCTTCGTAGCCGCCAACGCCGGCCTCATCGGCGCCTCGCGCCTCTCGTTCAACATGGGCGAGTATTACCAGCTACCCCGCTTTTTCCATGTCATCCATCCTCGATACCGCACGCCTTACGCCTCTCTTGCTTTTTTCGGCATCATTGCCTCGATTGTCATCGCCATGAGCCATGCCAGCATGCAGTTCCTCGCTGACCTCTACAACTTTGGCGCTCAGATCGCGTTTTTCTCGACCCACCTCTCGCTCATCGTCCTGCGCATCAAAAAGCCCCACATCCGCCGCCCGTTCAAGGCGCCGCTTAATATTCCCTTTGGCCGCTTTACTCTTCCTCTTCCTGCGATCATCGGCGCCCTTGCAACCCTGGGCGTCTGGCTCCTCGTCGTCATCACCAAACCCGAAGGTCGCTACCTCGGATTTGCTTGGCTCACCTTTGGTCTTCTCATGTACTTCTACTATCGCCGCAAGGCCCGCATCCCCGTTGCTGCCCAGCTAACCATAGAAAAAGTGAAAATCCCTTCCTTCCAGCCCGTCAAAATCAAAAACATCCTCCTTCCTGCGCGCTCAGGCCTTCCCATGGAGACGATTCAAATGACCGTGGAGCTCGCCAAAGTCCATGGCGCCCACCTTACCGCTGTCTATGTCGTTGAAGTTCCCTTTTCGCTGCCTTTGGAATCCGTGCTTCCCCAGCGTCTCGCGGCAGCTACCGCTCTTCTTAAAATGATCGAAGCGATCGCTCGCGATAAAGGCATCGATGTCGATATTGAAATTGTCCGCTCACGCAGCACCGCTGATGCGATTTTGGATATTCTAAAAGTCGGAGGCTACGATCTCGTCGTCCTCGGCGATCTGAAAGTCGAGCATCCCGGAACGCAAAAGGGACTAGGACTTGTCTCGGAGCAAATCCTACGCGAGGCAGCCTGCCGCGTCTGGATCATTGGCGCTGAGCAACGAGTATAGATTGCATTTAATACAAAATTTCGATAGAATTGAGTCATCTTAGCAACAGCTAAGAGCGAGGAGTTTATATGAACAACACTATCAAGATCGCCATTGTTCTCTCTACGCTCTCGCATTTCCATCATCATATCTAAGTTATCAACAACGATTCGTTGTTAAATCTTTTTTAAACTTTTTATAGGAGTATTGTATGAAAAAATTTTTATCTATTTTGTTAGGGGTGTTTGTAGCAGGTCTATGTCCTGTGATGGCAGAGCCCCAAGAACTCGTCGTGGGAACGACGAGTGGTTATGCGCCTTATGTAAGCTTGGATGCTAAAGGCAATTACGAGGGGTTCGATATCGATGTGGCGAGGGAACTCGCCGCGAAGATGGGTCGCAAGCTCGTGATCAAGGATTTTGGGAGCATGCCCAGTCTGATGCTGGCGCTTAAGCAAGAGAAGGCTGATGTGCTGATCTGGGCGATCTCGATCACCGAGGAGCGCCAAAAGAAAATGGAGATGGTCTATTACCAAGGAGAAAAAGTATTAGAGATGCCTGTTCTATTTTGGAAAGAAGTGCCGCAGGGGATTTCTTCGTTTCAGGATTTAGCGAAAGACTCAAAAAAGGCGATTTGTGTTGAGGCCGGATCTTTTCAAGAAGATGTGGTGAAGAAGACGCCTGGCATTAACTTAAAATACACGGACAAGATCACCGATGCGATTTTAGAGATCAAATACGGGAAGTCGCAAGGAGCGCTCATCGATCCGTCGCTGGTCTCGAGGTTCCAAAAGCAGTATGCGGACATCAAAGTGCTGAGACTGCCTCTTGCCATCGAAGACCAATCCCTCGGAAACGGCATCTGCGTGAGTAAAAAAAATAAAGAGCTCGCTGCCCAGGTAAGAAAAGCGATCGAGGCGCTGCAAGCCGAAGGCAAAATTGCCGAGCTCGAAAAAAAATGGAAACTGAACAATGACTAACTTTGTGGAACTTTTAGAAAGATCACTTCCTCTCCTTGTGAAGGGACTCGGCATGACCCTGCAGGTGCTTCTGGGCTCGGCTTTGCTGAGCTTTAGCGTGGGGCTCTTGTTTGGGATTCTTTCTTGCAACCGATTGAAGAAACGGTGGCTCACGCCCTTCATCGAGGGTACGACCTTCGTTTTTAGAGCCGTTCCGTTTTACATCTGGCTCCTCATCGTTTACTTTGTTCTGCCCGATTTAGGTGGCTTTACGCTGGAGCCGTTCACGGCAGCCGTCTGGGCACTGGGGATGTGCAGTTCGGGATACGTCGCGCAGATCGTTAGAGCCGGGATCAACTCGATACCGCTGGCGCAATGGGAAGCCGCCTTTACGCTGCGGTACAGCACGATGCAGAGTCTTCGGTATGTGATCCTGCCGCAGATGTTTCGCAATGTCTTGCCAGCCTTTACCAATGAGCTCGACTCGCTACTCAAGAGCACCGCCATTGCCTCAACGATTGGGATGCTCGAGCTCACGCGCATGGGAATGAATATCGTCTCGCGCGAGATGGAGCCGGTTCCCATTTATCTCACGATCGCGTTCTTTTATTTGTGTATGTCAGCCATCTTAAACCTCGTCATGCGGAGAATCGAATATGCTAAGCGTTAAAGACTTGTTTCTTACCAAAAAGAAACCGATTTTGAAAGGAGTATCGCTGGATTTTCCTAAAGGGAGAATCTCTCTGCTTCTAGGAAAAAGCGGCTCGGGAAAAACTTCCATTTTGCGCTGCGTATCTCAGCTCGAAAAGGATTACGTAGGCGAGATCACTCCAGCCCAAGCGGGATTTGTTCCGCAGTCGTTTGCTCTCTTCCCGCACATGACCGTGTATGAAAATATTGCGCAACCGCTGCGCCTGGCTAGTCCTAAGGCTGCCCTACGCGAAGAGGTGGGCAAAGTGCTGAGCTCTTTGGACATTGAGGAGCTTGCTCTCTCAAGGCCGCATGAACTTTCAGGAGGTCAGCAGCAAAGAGTCGCTATTGCGCGCGCACTGATCCTGAACCCCGATTTTTTGATTTTTGATGAGCCAACATCGGCGCTCGATCCTGAAAACACGGCCCGTTTTGTCCAGATTCTACAGAAGCTCAAAGAAGAAGGAAAAGGCATTATCGTCTCTAGCCAGGATATGGCTTTTGCTTCTCAAGTGCTCGACAATGTCTTCTTCCTCGAAGAGGGCGAGATTGTGGAGAGATATGATGCAAGTATTGGGCTTCCTTTGGAAAGCAAATTGCAGCAATTTCTTTATGGAGCAGCGAATAAGGCGGATTAAGGCGGAATTTTCACTCCGCCCAGAATTCAGTTCAATAAAGATGACAAGCGACTTGGTGCCCAGGCTGAACTTCTTTAAATTCTGGTCGGGTTTCAAAGCAGATCGGCATCGCTTTCGGACAGCGGTTACAGAAGAGACATCCTTTGGGAGGATTGAACGGGCTGGGAGTGTCACCTGAGAGGAAGACGCGTGTACGTTGACGTTCGAGAACAGGATCGGGAATGGGTATGGCTGATAGAAGCGCCTGCGTGTAGGGATGGAGGGGATGGGAGTAGAGTTCGTCGGAGGTGGTGAGTTCGACGATGTGGCCCAGGTACATGACAGCGACGCGGTCGGAGATGTATTTAACCATGCGCAGATCGTGAGAGATGAACAGGTAAGAAAGGGAAAGATCTTGCTGGAGGTCGCGGAGTAAGTTGACGATCTGGGCTTGGATAGAGACGTCGAGCGCGGAGAGGGGTTCATCGCAGACGATGAATCGGGGAGAGAGGGCGAGGGCGCGGGCGATGCCGATGCGCTGGCGCTGGCCNNCGCTGTCCGCCGCTAAATTCATGGGGAAAACGGCGAAGGAGTGAGTGGCTCAAGGCCACTTTGGAGAAGAGTGAGGGGATAGTGCTGGGGGAAAGGGGAATTTTGTGGATGTCGAAGGGCTCGCGCAGGATGTCTTCGGCGGACATGCGGGGGTTGAGGGAGGCATAAGGGTCTTGGAAGATGATCTGGGCAGATTTGCGCCAGGCTTTGAGGGCGCGAGGGGAGAGCTCGAGGATGTCTTCGTCGTTGAAAAGAATTTCTCCGGAGGTAGGCTCGATAAGGCGAAGGAGTGAACGGCCGAGCGTCGATTTGCCGCAGCCGCTTTCACCGACGAGGCCGAGGGTCTCTTTCGGATAAATGTCGAAGGAGACGCCGTCGACGGATTTGATGGTTCCCTTTTTGACGCGGAAGTGGGTTTTAAGATCTCGAACTTTAAGAAGGGGAGTCATGGGTGCCTCGGGTCGTGGAGCCAGCAACGAGCGCAGTGGGAGGGCCCCACATCAAAAGCAGGGGGGGATTGAGAGCGGCAGATCTGCATGGCCTGGCTGCAACGGGGGGCAAAACTGCAACCGGGAGGAAGGCGAGAAAGATCAGGTGGTTGTCCGGAGATGGGCGTGAGCGCGGCATTATGGGGAAGGTCGAGGCGTGCGGTGGCGGAAAGGAGCCGCTGGGTGTAGGGATGCTGCGGAGATGAAAAAATCTGGAGCGCGGGGGCATCTTCGACGATTTCACCGGCATACATGACGATGATGCGGCTGCAAAATCCGGCCGCGAGGCTTAAGTCATGGGTGATGAGGATGGTTGTTTTTTCTTTTTGGATGTCTTGGATGAGGGCGAGGATTTGGGCTTGCACGGTGACATCGAGTGCGGTCGTGGGTTCATCGGCGATGAGAAGAGAGGGGTTTGCGGCGAGGGCGATGGCGATCATGACGCGCTGGCGCATGCCGCCGCTGAGTGTGTGGGGATATTCGCCCAGGCGTCTTTCGGGATCGGAGATGCCGACTTTTTTGAGGAGATTTAAAACGATGGGATGGGGATCTTCATTGGGATAGTGACACAAAAAGGCTTCAGCAATTTGCTGCCCAATTTTCATCGTTGGGGTCAGCGATGTCATGGGGTCTTGGAAGATCATCCCGATTTCTTTTCCGCGCACTTTTTGGAGTTCTGGAGGAGAAAATTCGAGGAGGTTTTTGCCTTTATACCAAATTTCTCCCTGATCAATTGTCGCATTTTTTGAAAGAAGGCGCGCGAGGGTGCGGACGAGGGCCGATTTTCCGGAGCCTGATTCTCCTACGAAGCCGACGGTTTCTCCTTCGAAGATTTTGAAGCTGGCCCCACGGACTGCGCGCACGACTTGTCTGCGGCGGTGGAAAGAGACATGTAGATCCTGGACATCGAGTAAAAGAGTCATTTCGCGATCCTTGGGTCAAAAGCATCGCGCAGGCCATCTCCGATGATGTTAAAACACAGCATCGTCAGGCAAATAAATCCCGCAGGGAAAAAAAGGCGCCAAGGGTAGTAGGAAAGAGCCGAGAGGCCGTCGCTGGCCATCGTTCCCCAACTTGCGATGGGGGCTTGAATGCCGAGGCCTAAAAAGCTAAGAAACGCTTCGGCGAAGATGGCTGTGGGAATAGTGAGTGTCATGGTGGTGATGATGGGTCCCATGGCATTGGGAATGAGGTGTCTTAGCAAAATGCGCGTGGTGGAGGCGCCTAGAGCTCTGGCTGCGAGGACAAATTCAGCCGATTTGAGCTGCAAAATCTGACCGCGCACGATGCGGGCCATGGGGATCCATCCGGTCATCGTAAGAGCGATGAGGATGGTGCCGAGGCCCGAGCCGATCATGACGGTGAGCAAGATGACGACGAGAAGATACGGAATGGAGTAGAGAATGTCGGCCACGCGCATGATCGTATCGTCAGTTTTTCCTCCTTTCCAGGCGGCAAAAGCGCCAAAAAAAACGCCGATGGCTAGATCTATGAGGGCGGCGGTGATGCCCACGAAAAGAGAGATGCGAGCTCCCCACCAGATGCGGGTGAAGATATCGCGTCCGAGCTCGTCGGTTCCAAACCAAAATTGCAAAGAAGGGGTGAGGTTTTTCAAGGGAAGGTGGGTTTCAAAATAGGTGTACTTCGAAAAAAGAGGGCCAATAGCTGCAAATAGGATGAGAACACCCAAAATGTAGAGAGCCGCGAGAGCAAAGCGGGCCTCTTTAAAGCGATACCACGATTCCTTCCAGTAAGAAATACTTTCTACGGAAGGCTCTTCTTCTTGCGCCAAAGGCGGCGCGACTGCAACTTCGAATTCGTCCATGAGATCCTTGGGTCAAGCAAACAATATACGACATCGACGATAAAAACGCAGGCCATCAAGATCGCGCTGTAAAAAATGGTAAGGGCCATGATGAGGGTATAGTCGCGATTAGAAACACTGAGGACAAACCATTGTCCGAGGCCGGGGATGCCAAAAATCTTTTCTACGACAAAACTGCCGGTAAGCACTGAGGCTGTGAGGGGACCGAGGTATGTGATCACAGGAAGGATCGAGGTGCGCAGGACATGTCTAAAGAAAATCTTGCCCTCTGATAGTCCCTTGCTCTGCGCGGTCAGAACAAATTCTTGGGCGAGAATTTCGATCATCGTGCTGCGCGTCAGCCTTGCGATGAAGGCAGTGGGCAGGGCTGCCAGCGAAAGCGCTGGTAAAATGGTATGGAGGGGCGTTCCCCAACGAGCAACGGGAAAAATGTCGAATTTGATCGCGAGTAAATACTGCAAAAACGTTGCCATGAGAAAGCTGGGAAGAGAGATCCCTAGAGCTGATAAAAGCATCGTCACACGGTCTTGCCATTTGCCGCGATTTAATGCTGCAAGCGATCCAAAAGTAATGCCGAGTGCCGTTGCCAGTAAAATCGCTTCCATACCGAGCAAAAGTGAGACAGGAAAAGCATCTTTGATGACATCGACAGCCATGCGGCCTTGGTATTTGAGCGAAGGGCCGAGATCGCCATTCATGAGACCGTTTAAGTAATAACTATATTGCACCAGGATGGGCTTGTCGAGATGATAGTGTTTGTTGAGGGCATCGAGCACTTCTTGGGGCAGTGCTTGTTCTTCGGCAAACGGATCTCCCGGCGCGGCGTGCATTAAAAAGAATGTCAGTGTTGCGACAACGAAGAGGGACGTGACTAAAAGACAAAACTTTTTGAATAGGTAGAAAATCATTGAGCTGATTATAGTCGACACTACAATTTATGGTAACTCCCGTGCAGCTGACTCCTTTGGGCTTTGTCTTTGCTGTAGCGATTGGTGCCTCTGTGCATCTGGTGGTTGCAAAGGTTGCAGAGGAAATCCTAAAACTGGGAGAGCCGGTCAAAGAGGCGAGGACTTTCGCCATAGCTTCTGCAACGCTGGCCTGTCTCTTTGAAGTGTATCGATCAACTACCGATAACAATCGAATGGTATCTCAAGCGTTTCTTGAGGGTATCCTCGTTTCTACTTTATTTTTAATGTGGTCGCATAGTCGCTCAGAAGCGAAAGACATTCTCTAATTTTTCCTGTACCTCAATATTCCTATCTAGTAAAATGGTTCGAAAAATTAAAAAAGATATGGGAATAAATAACATTTCATTCAATTTTTCTACCGGCTCAAATGCGGCTTTTTATTTTGCTTCCGGAGTCTTGTTTACAGCAACAGCCTATAAAGTTTCCCAATATGTGTTTTCTGGATATCAGAAATCTAGATTTAAACCGCTATTTTCATCGGTTGCTGCAACCACTTATCTATTCATTCTAAAAGTACAATTAAAACCCGAATGGATTGAAAAATGTACTCTTTCTGTTGTCGGCTATGTTGGGGGAGTTCTCACTGCATTGTTCGTCATCGTCATAAAAATGATGCAAACAGATGACGAAGAGGGGTTGGAAGTTCGAGTCCCCACAAAAAACTATAAAACTCCTAGGAAAGACGATTACAAAGAGATTTTACCTGAAGTAAATAAAAACAATTTAATTTTTATAACTGCTCCAAAAGGAGTAGATAAAGTCGATTTTGTCAATTACTATATATCGGAAAACTCACGTAAGATTCATCTTTTACCCCCTAAATTTTGTAATGCTGAAAGCATTAAACAGTATGCATCGGAAATCATCTCGTTTTGTGAGGCGTCAAAAGCTATTCTTTATATCGATGCTTCGAACGGGATTGAGGAGTGGAATTGGATTCTTCCTTTCCTTGAACCTGCAATAGGTTGCAAAGTGAAAGTCCTTGTCGCATGGGATCATACGCTTCCCGCCTCGCTTCCTTCAAAAGCTACCCAATTGTTCCTACCACCGGCATCAATACAAGCTACCTCCCTTATGTTGCAGGGGTTAAATAAAGAAATTTCTGTTGAAGAACTCAAATATATTATGCTTGCTGCTGCTTATTTGCCGGAGGCTTTCCCGGGCAGCGCTGTTAAAATCTACAAGGAATACCTAGCTCTACAAAAAAGAATACCTCTTCTTGAATACCTTCGCATAGCAGTGAAAGTGGAGCCGATTTGGATTGAAACAGACATGACGAGTCTAGCTAAGTTGCTTAATGAATCGCGAGAGACAATTTCAAAGGACCTAGTTGGAATTAAAAGTATCCTCAATCAGATCAACGCTCTTTTACTGAGCGCCTTAAGCTTCCCCAGAACCGGAAAAGGGGGCGGACCCTTAGCGAGCTTCATTCTTAGTGGGCCTTCAGGATATGGGAAAACATCGATTGCTGAAGGCATCGCAGAAAACTTATTCCACAGCCGACTGCTCCGCACATCCTTGGAAGAGTTGGATGCAGGAGAATTGCCGGCTTTTAAAGAAAAGCTCAGTTCTTTTAGTTCTTATCCCCGGGTTATTCTCATTGAAGGAATCGACTATTTGCATGGCGCTGAAAACTCTTTAATCCCTGTCAACTCTCCTAGTTTGCCTTTTGTTCTCTCTTTGTTGAAAGGAGAACATCCCGAATTGCGAATGGAAAGATCATTAATCATCATGACCGCGACAAAGGAAAGCGCGATCGATGCCGATTTCCTTAATGCTACAAAATTAATCCCTATAAATTACAAAGGAGAGGCTAGGACTCAACTTTTTCACCATCTTTATACAAAGGTCTGCGAAGAGCAAAGGAAGTGGAGCAGAGAGGTTGTTTCTGAAGAGCGGGAGTTGAAGACCGAATGCGAATCTTGTGAATCCCCAATCGAGATAGAAAATCTGTTAAGACATCGTTTAATTGAACCCCTTGTTTTAGGAAAGTTGGAGGGCGGATTGTCCCTAATTAGTCATCGATCTACATATGTTCGGACCTGGCTTTCTAAAAAGGGGGATTCTTTTGTGACTGCTTTACCCCCGAGCCCAAAAACGCACGCATGGCAAAGAGAAACTACATTGAAAGAGCTCTTGCAAGCATTGCTCAATGGTCCAGGAGCTATCCTTGTTGGTCCTACGGGGGCAGGAAAATCCGATCTCATTCAAAAATTCGCACAAGAAAATCCTCAGAACCGGGAGATTATTCGCTTAAACCAAACTAATTTCGCATCGGATTCTAAATTCATGGGACAATTTCAAGACCATGTAAAAGAGCTCAATGACCGAGTTAAAGCCAACAAATCGGTCCTGGTCATCGAAGGAGCAACCCTACTTGTGCCTGAGGTAAGAGAAGAACTTTATAAATTTGCTCCCCAATTGGAAGAAATGATTGAAGAGGGGGGATTTAGTACCATCTTGTCAGTGACAGAAGAAGAATATAAGAAACTCAAGCTTCAAAGTCCTAAACTTATCGGTCAGCTCAAACGCGTCGATGTCAAACCCTTAACTGAAAAAGAAAGCCTGGGCGTTTTGCAGAAAATAAAACCCGAGTTAGAGCGAAAATTGTCGTGTAGATTTGAAGAAAAAGCCTTTTCAGCTCTTTTAAAGTATGCTCATTATTTAAATGGAAGCTTGCCAGGATCTGCGATCATTTTTCTTGAGCGCATGACGGTGGCTGAGCAAACAACAGTATCTGAGCTGCAGATTTTGAATAGTCTCTCCCTGCAGTTGCATATCGGCCTTGAGTGGCTCCAAGAAAAACACCCAGGATTTCAGCCCAAAATTGAGCAAGCCAAAAAGTCTTTGAAAATAAAAATCCATGGTCAAGATAAAGCGATTGATGAAATTTGCGATACAATTCGAACCCGGCATATGAGAGTCAGCCCCAGTCAGACTAAAACTTTAGGGAGCTTCTTACTGAAAGGTCCGCCTGGAGTTGGTAAAACGTTTTTTGCCCAGTCTCTATCGGACGAGTTATTTGAAAAGAATTTCATCCGTATCGATATGCAACATTTGATTGACTATAGTAGGCTTGTAAAGCTCACTGAGCACGGCGGCTTATTTGCAAAGCTCAATGAACAACCATTTGCTGTCGTTCTTCTCGATGAAATTGAAAAAGCCCCTGTCGAGGCGCAAGAAGCTCTCTTGGGGATATTGCAAGACGGAAGATTCATTGATAAAAAGGGATTTGAAGTACGGTTTGATCAGGCTGTGATTGTGATGACTACCAACGCCCAAAGGCTGGATCAAAGTTTCAGACCTGAGTTCTTAAACCGCCTGACCGTAGTAGAATTTTCTTCTCTTTCTCATGAAGCTCAAACTTCTCTAGTGAAGGATAAACTAGAACTTATTAAAGCAAATTGTAAAGAGCAGGATTTAACCGTTACTTTTGAAGAAAGTGCCGTCAACTATTTCGTTGAAAAGCTGCAAAGGCAAATCAACGCCAGGGACTTAGACCGTCTCCTTGAAAGAGAAGTCAGCAACAAGCTCTCCTCTTTCGAAGTGAATAAAAAAATTACTGTAACAGGCGAAACCAATTCCTTAACATTTAAAGCCTCATAAAATATAATAAACCCTCATGAAAATTCATTTTACAAGTCTGGGCTGCGCCCGCAATCTCGTCGACTCTGAGGTCATGCTCGGCATACTTCTGCGCGCCGGCTATGAGATCACAGAGGAGCTAAAACAAGCCGATTTCCTCATCGTCAATACCTGCGGATTTTTAGAAGTTGCCCGGCAAGAATCGATCGACACCATCGAGATGCTCGTAAAAGAGAAAAAGAAAGGGGCCAAAGTTGTGGTCGCGGGCTGCATGGTCCAAAAATATGGCCCTGGCATCGAAGAGAGGTTCCCTGGGGTCCATTATTTCCTAGGCTCTGGCGATATGGAGAAGATTTTGGATGCTGTATCCGTTCCTGAGCAGGGAAGTAGCATCACCTCAGCGCGCAGCTACCTTCAGCAAGGGGAGATTCCGCGCATGCTATCGACTCCTCGCCACTTTGCTTACCTCAAGATCGCCGAAGGATGCATGAAACGGTGCGCCTTTTGCATTATCCCCAACATCAAAGGACCTCTCAAGAGTAAAGAGGAAAACCAAGTTCTCAAAGAGTTTCGCGCACTCCTTTCTCAAGGGGTCAAAGAAGTGATCCTCATCGCCCAAGATTTGGGCGACTTTGGAAAAGAGCGCAAGGTCAAGGATGGCCTCGTGCATCTCCTCAAAGAAATGCTCAAGGTAGAAGGGGATTATTGGATCCGCCTCCTCTATCTCTATCCCGATGAGATCACCGATGAGCTCATCGAAGTTATTGCCAGCGACAAACGGATCTGTCCCTATCTCGACATGCCCATACAGCATGTGAATGATACGATTCTCAAGGCGATGCGTCGTAAGACTTCCAAAACCGACATCATCTCCATTTTAGAAAAACTTCGCGCCCGCATGCCTCATATCGTCGTTCGTACGAGCCTTATGGTTGGCTTTCCTGGAGAAACCGAAGAGCAATTTGAAGAACTGCTCGAATTTGTCGAAAAGTACCCCCTCGACAACGTCGGTATTTTCAAATACTCCCGCGAAGAAGAGTCACACTCAGCTAAACTCCCCGGTCACATTGCCGAAGATGTCAAACAAGCGCGCTTTGAAAAACTAAATGCCAAACAACTCGAGATGGCCCGCCGCCAAAATGAGCGGTTCGTTGGGCAAAAACTCCCCGTCATCGTCGAGGGAACGCACCCTGATTCTCCGCTACTCATGAGAGGCAGATTCTACGGCCAGTGCCCCGATATCGATGGGCAAGTGATCATCACCGATGGCCGCAAAGTCAGCGCCTTTGGCGAACGCTACACCGTCGAGATCACTGGAGTGGCCGATTACGATCTCATCGGTAGAGTTGTCAGCCCCACCCGTAAATTATGTCTCGTGTAGTTCTCAAAAAAGGCCGCGAAGCCTCCCTCCTGCGCCGCCATCCGTGGATTTTTTCGGGTGCCATCCACGACATGCCGCTTTGCCAACCGGGCGATATCCTCACTGTTTACACCTATGACGGAAAACAGATTGCCTCAGCTTATTTCCACCCCAAAAACTCCATCGCGGGACGTATCCTTAGTTTTGGCGAAGAAAATGCCCTCACAGCTTTTGCTCGCCATCTCCAAGAAGCCTGCGACCTTCGCACCAGACCTGCCTGCCGCCTCATCAATGCTGAAGGCGATTTTCTTCCAGGCCTGATCGTCGACAAGTACAACGACGTCCTCGTCATCCAAATCTCCACCTATGGCATGGAGAGACTCAAAGAACATATCCTTTCATTTTTGATTGAGCATTTTAAGCCCCGCATGATCTATGAAAAATCGGTCTCCGCTGCTCGCCGTGAAGAAGGACTGAAGGATTTTGAAGGCGTAATCTACGGTGAGACCATCCCCGAAGTCATGATCGAAGAAAACGGCGCCACCCACATCGTGCCTATCATCGAAGGACAAAAAACCGGCTTTTTCCTCGACCAACGAGAAATGCGTTATAAAATTCAAACACTATCTAAAGGCAAGCGTGTTCTCAACTGCTTTGCCTACACGGGTGGTTTTGGCAGAGCTGCTCTCCATGGAGGAGCTGCGCATATCGACAACGTTGAAATCTCGAAAGAGATTTGCAAGCTCGCAGACAAGCACAATCCTGATCCTTCCAAATTCCACTACCACTGCGATGATGTCTTTGACTTTTTACAAAAAAAACCCCTCAACTATGACATCGTCATCCTCGATCCTCCGGCCTTTGTGAAGAAGAAAGCAGATCTCCATGCTGCTTGCGGGGCTTATAAAGAACTCAACCGCCTCGTCATGGCAAAAGCTCCTGCGGGGACACTGCTCCTGACCTCTTCGTGCTCTTCGTATATGGAAGCACCGCTTTTTCAAAACATCATCGCCCAGGCAGGTGCAGAAGCTGGCAAAAACATCCGCATTTTGGGCAAACACCTACACGCCGATGATCATCCGATTTCGCTGTACCATCCCGAAGGCGACTATCTTAAGAGCTTGCTTCTCTATTTGACCAAATAATTTCTCCATGTTACTCATCGGAAAGTGGAAGCTACTTTTTTAATCCAGCTTGTTCTTATTTTATTTGCCGCCCGGATGCTGGGTGAGATCGCTGCTTATTTTCGTATTCCGATTGTACTGGGTGAACTGCTGGCAGGTGTTATCCTCGGACCCAGCTTATTGGGAATTGTCGACAACACGCCTACGATTCAGCTGCTGGCTCAAATCGGGGTCATCCTGCTCCTTTTTGAAGTAGGTCTGGAAACCAACATCGGGCGTTTGGCAGCTGCCAGCGGAAAAGCTCTTTTGGTCGCCATAACGGGAGTGGCTCTGCCCTTTCTATTGGGATTCTGCGGAAGTTACTATCTTTTTCATTTCTCATTGCTGGTCAGCCTCTTCATAGGAAGTACCTTGACCGCGACGAGCATAGGCGTGACCCTTCGAGTTTTAAGGGATCTAAAAAAACAAAACACACATGAATCGCACATCGTCATCGGCGCAGCAGTTTTTGACGATATTATTGGGATTATTTTGCTGTCCGTCCTCTATGAGTTTTCTTTAAGCGGCGCTATCAATCTTTGGAATACAGCCCGCATTTTAGTTTTCATCGCTCTCTTTTTCATCCTATCTCCCTTTGTGGCCAGAGGGATTTCTCAGACCATTAAAAAGTGGGACGAAAAAAGTGTTATCCCCGGCCTTTTACCCACAATGGTTATTTCTCTCATCATGCTTTTCGCTTGGATCTCTCATGAAATCGGGGCTCCTGAACTGCTCGGGGGTTTTGCCGCAGGACTCGCCCTATCGCGGCAGTTTTTCACACCGTTTGGTTCCCTTCTCCATCAAAGTCCTGCTTTTACAAAGCGTGTCGAGAAAGAAATGAACCCTATCATCCATCTCTTTAGCCCCATTTTTTTTGTAGCCATCGGGTTATCCCTCAACCTACAGCTACTGAAGGGAGAGTCCATGCTCATTTGGTCCCTTGCAGGAGTATTATTATTAGCAGCGGTTTTAGGAAAATTTCTCACAGGGTTTTTTCTTCGAGAAAAGCTTAAAAGCCAATTAATCGTAGGAACAGCCATGATACCCCGAGGAGAAGTAGGTCTCATTTTTGCCAATGTGGGCCTCACTTCAGGCGTCTTTACCAGCGATATCTATGCGGCCATGATTCTAGTTATTGCTATGACTACATTACTTGCGCCCAGCTTTTTACGTATTTATTATAAAGATTAATTAATTTGTAATTTAGTTTATGTTTAGTTATAATAATCAAATTATGACTATTGAGCCTAGTTTATTTTACGCAATTAGTTGTTCTGATGAAGTTTCGTTGTTGGAAAACTATGCTTGCGGCCTTGCTTACTTAGGACTCTCTTATCAAGTGGGGCGCTTGATGCGCCATTATTTTCCCGGAGTGTCAAAAGAAGTTCAAAAAATAGCAAGCTCGGGAATTGCAGCGTTCGCTACAGGCGCGATCTTGCAGCGCACAACCCTAACCAACGCATGTAATATGGCCGCGAAAGCAGTTCTACTCGAGACGGCAAACCAGTGGTTTGATTCTTGGCTCAATCCTTCCACTTCTCCTGCCACCATTGCCCCTGTTCCCTCATCAAGACTTCGCGGTTAGTTCTTGCTTCCAAGCTCTAGAATATTTATTCTTGGGCATATGAGAAAAACAAAATCCCTACTGTTTTCAGTACTCACAGCTTCCTTAAGCGGCTTTCATTTTGCTTACAATACAGCCATCATTTCGGGGGTTTTTGCTGTGCTTTGCTCAGCAGATGCTGGCTGGAGAATTGATTTCACAGAATCAGATTAAGCGCTAGTCGTTACAAAAACAGGTGCCGTCGGTGACATTTGTAATAGTCCCAGAAGTCGAGAAGGAGCCGGAATTGCCCAATAGTGGCTCCAAATTGAAGGTCCCTAAGGCATTTGCCAGAAAATATCCAGTTCCGTTGGTGACGTTGTTATTTTTCAAGTCTAAGCAGATGGTCGTAGCTCCTACCGTAAAAGCCTGGACTCCAAAAAATCCAGCAGCTGGCCTGTCGATCGTATTATTGAATACACTGATATTTAAAGGGCCGGTACTCGTCACTAAGGTCCGAATGGTAATTCCGTTACTTGTATTTGCCGGTGTTCCCAATATTTGATTATTAGCGACTGTTATGCACTGACTATTTCCACCTGTGAATATTAAGATGCCGCCATTTTGCAGATTGAATAAATTGTTATTTATGATGTATCCATTGCTGCGGCCAGGAGTGCCAGCTGTATTGCCCCATACAATCGAATTTGAGCTCGGACCAGTGTTTGTAATGGTATTGTTAGAGATTACATAATCGGCAGATCCGCCATTATCAAGACTTATTTGAATGCTCGTGTCGAATGCGTTAATGGCATTGCCAGACGTTTTCCCCGTTATAAGCGCGTTGGGATCCGTTATAATAAAGATGCCCCTACCAACGAGATTCGTTACGCCATTTATTTGGTTGTCGGTAATGACAAAGGATCCGCTTCCTGTAACATTGATTCCCGAATAAAAAGAAGCAGTTCCAGTGACTACGTTGTTATGCACATAAAGATCCGTGATTCCACCGCTAGAGAAAACCGCGTTCGAATTGTTTACTCTTGGGCTTAAATTAAGCCCTGACACCTCATTTCCGCTCATAAGGGTTACGATGTTACCTGCCCCTGCGGTATTTGTAAGTTTGGGAGAGGTAGATGATTGAGCAGGTATTTTAACTGTTCCTTGGGTAGTGGAGAGCTTTTGTGGGATCCCAGACCCCCAAAGTTTTTGGTTGTTTTTGAGGGTGATGCCAAGGCTCATTCCAGTGGTTGTCCCATCGCCTGGGAAGACATAGATCACATCATTGGGGGATGAGGCGTTTTGCGCCTGAGCAAGGGTGGGGAAAGGCGATTCAATAGTCCCTAGGGAATGGCTGGTATTGTTGACAAACCAAAAAAACCAAGGCTGTCCCGTTGCTGGGTTGATGGCGACCCGGTTTTTTCTCTTGTGACTGGTGACGATAATCTCTTGTCGATCGATACGTTGATAAGCCCTTTTGTGGAGCGCCCTGTCGCGTGAGCATGTCCTATTGGCGTTGTGTGCCACATTTTTTTTGCCCCCAAGGGGAATGATGATACTCAGTTCGCCTTGGACGATCCCTTTAAAAAGATTATCATATGAGCCGCGCACTTCGAGTCCTAAATAGTCTCCGATCTTTCCATACAGACGGCCTTGGCCGCCGATGGCATTTTTCCCTTTGCCTGAAAAATAATAGGGTCCGGCTGCGGCATAGAGATCGACATATTTGTTGCCTGAAAAATGGGCGCCAACTTCGGCATTGGTTCCTGCCATATCAAACTCTCTCTTAAGGGAAATAATCATGTTATGGGCTTTGAACGCGTGGAATTTGGGTTGATAGAAGTGGCTTTTGGTTCTGCCAACGGGGAAATAACCGTTCGCGCGAAAATCCCAAACTTCGCCCAGCGATTCAAACCCCAAACCGACTTGGTTGTAATTTTGGTGCTCTGTTTTCCGGTAGTCGTAATAGGCGTTAACTCCCCAGAGCATGGAAGATATATATCTTAGACCGATTCCAGCATTGGCGGCCATTTTACCGTTGTTAAAAACATGCCCACGAAGGTCTAGAAAAGGAACGAGGGAGCCTTGGGTCCAATTGGGATTTGTAAAAAAGCCTTCAAAAGTGGTGTATCCCTGATTATATCCAATTCCTTTGGACTCGATATGGCGAGCCGTGAGGCGATCAGGCATCACAGTAAGCCCGCATTGCTCTGAGTCATCAGCCATTATACTAGAGAGAGCGAGGAGAGAGTAAAGGATTTTTCTATCCATCAATTTGTTATTTATCATCCTTTGAAAATAATTGCAATTTGTAATGTTGCCACTTCTTATACACAAGCTGCTGAAAAATTATTTTTCTAATTTTCAGGGCCGCTAAACAAACCTACTACTATGCTAACTACTTCTCTGTGTACTATTTGACAATCCCCTTCCTACAGCATCGACCAGGCGGCAATGAATCCGGAAAAGCATCTTATTTGAAATACTTAACTGCACGCTCATACAGCGGTGCTCAAGATTAATAAGAAAACCATCTCGTGCACCAAGAGACTCGTTAACCATATCGGAATGATCATGTACTTCATATGCCACTAGAAATCTTGCAACAAAAATTAGTTTGTTCCTATATTCTTGTCTTATGAAAAAAGAAACGTCTTTGATTTTTTCTGTCATTGTCGCGTCGTTCAGCGGCTTTCAGTTTGGTTACAATACGGCCATTATTTCGGGTGCTCTTATCTATGTCGCTTATGATTTTCCGATGAGCTTGAAAGAGCAAGGATGGTTTGTGAGCATCATCCTTCTCGGGGCTCTTTTGGGAGCCATGCTGGCGAGCCAAACGGCTACCCGTTTGGGTCGGAAGAACTCCATGATGCTTGCGGCGGTTTTATTTATAGTGAGCGGTATTATGACGGGGCTCGGTCAGGAGCTAAATATCGTCACCCTCGGACGCTTTTTGCAAGGAGCGGCTATAGGTCTGGTTTCCGTTGTATCTCCGATGTACCTTGCTGAAATCTCGCCCTCTGAAAAGAGGGGATTTTATGTGAGCTGTAACCAATTTGCCATTACGATCGGCATTGTCTTTGCTTATGGCATTGCCTTCCTATTTGCTGGTAATTGGCACGTCATGTTTGGGTTTGGAGTTGTTCCTGCACTCATTCAAGTACTGGGCCTTCTCTTTGTCATAGATAGCCCCGCCAAAGATACAGAAAAAGGTTCTTGGAAAACTCTCTTTTCTCCTCAGCTTGCTTGGCCGCTCATGATCGGTCTTTTCGTTTCGATTTTTCAGCAGATCACGGGCATCAATGCCGTCATCTACTTTGCGCCGACGATTTTTAAAGAAGCGGGCTTTGGAAGCAGCTCGGGCGCACTTCTTGCCTCTTTTGGCATAGGGATCATCAACGTGATTGCCACTGCAGTGTCCCTCGTCCTTCTCGATAAATGGGGAAGAAGGCCTCTGCTTTTAGGTAGCCTTGTCGGTATGGCCATTGCTCTTATCGTGATGTCATCTGCGCTGATGACACAGTCTCTTTTTGTAGGTCACATCTCGGTCATTTGTCTGATGCTCTATGTCGCTGCTTTTGCGATGGGCACGGGCCCTGTACCATGGCTTATTTTGTCAGAAATCTACATCCCCAGTGTCCGGGGTCTGGCCATGAGTCTTGCGATCTTTGTCAACTGGCTCTCTAACTTTTTTGTGGCGTTTACGTTCCTCGATTTTGCTGCAGGTCTTACCGTGGCAGGGACGTTCTTCGTCTATGCAGCGCTTTGCGTCATAGGCTTTTTTGTTGCCTGGAAAATTGTTCCAGAAACGAAGGGCAGATCGCTTAACGAAATCGAAAAATCATTGCGTTAAACATGAAAGTTGGGAAAATAAGGAAATATGTCAACTAAACATTATGAAAAACTCCTCGGCCCTAAAGCGAAAGATCTTTTAAGTCATGTCTGCAAGACTGTTGCTAAAAAACGTCTCCATATCCCAGGACCCGATTGGGTCGACCGGATTTTTGCCGAGACGGATCGTAGTAACCGCGTTCTTCGCAGCCTGCAAACTCTTTTTAGCCACGGCAATTTATCCGGCACAGGCTACCTCAGCATTTTACCGGTCGATCAAGGCATTGAACACTCTGCGGGAGCTTCGTTTGCTGCCAATCCCGATTATTTCGATCCCGAAAATATTTTAAAGCTCGCCGTCGAGGGAGGATGTAATGCCGTTGCTTCAACGCTCGGCGTTCTCGGAGCTGTTTCGAGAAAATATGCCCATAAAATTCCGTTTATCCTCAAGTTCAACCACAACGAGCTCCTCACGTATCCCAACAAACACGATCAGATCCTTTTTGGATCGGTAAAACAAGCCTGGAATATGGGATGTGTTGCCGTCGGTGCGACGATCTATTTTGGCTCACACGAAAGTGACCGCCAAATCATCGAAATCAGCAAATGCTTTGAAATGGCCCATGAACTGGGAATGGCAACGATCCTCTGGTGCTACCTGCGCAACCCCGCCTTTAAAGCAGGTGAGACCGATTACCATGATGCGGCGGATCTGACTGGCCAAGCCAATCACCTGGGCGTTACGATCCAAGCCGACATCGTCAAACAAAAGCTTCCCACCTGCAATGGGGGATTTAAAGCGCTGAAGTTCGGCAAGCAGACAGAGAAAATGTACACATCACTTTGCTCAGACCATCCGATCGATCTGGTTCGCTACCAAGTGGCGAACGATTACATGGGACGGATCGGACTCATCAACTCAGGGGGACCTTCTGGGAAAAACGATCTCGCGGACGCTGTTGAGACAGCTATCCTCAACAAACGTGGTGGGGGAATGGGACTGATTTCTGGAAGAAAAGCGTTCCAAAAGCCCATGAAAGAAGGCATAGAACTGCTGCATGCTATTCAAGAAGTTTATCTAAATAAACATGTTACTGTAGCTTAGTGGTCCTAGCGCAAAGCAGCAGGTCCAAAATTTCTTCGCATTGTCTGTCAACCAATCCTTCGTGATTGAGTGGTCGAAAATGCATTTGGAAGGCGCGGATGACATTTTGCGTTTCAGGGTCTAGACTCCCATTTTGCGGCACTTTATAGCCCCATTTTTGCAGAGAATTTTGCATCCAAGGAATACTGATACCCTGAGGTAAATCAGAATGGACTCTGTCTGTTGTAGAGTTGGGCCAAACTCCCACACCGTGGCGTGCTAAATCATGCCAAGGAAATAGAGGACCTGGGTCAACTTTTCTTTGAGGAGCGATATCACTATGCCCGACGATATTTTCAGGCTCTAACTTATGTCGTTTAATGATATCTCTGGCGAGGATGGTGAGCATTTCCACTTCTGCTGCTGGAAAACTATGCCACTGTTTGTTTGTATAGGAGATGCCTTTTTTTTCTAAGTATTCTCCCCAGCGGCGCTGGGCATGAATAAAAGAACTCCACACATAGCGTATCCAAGGTCTTTGCTCAGAAGGCTCGGATGGTACCCATCCATGGGTATAACCCCAGTTCACATTTTCAATACCGATGGAAAAGGAATTCACATCATCGATGCCGCGCCAATGGCTGACACCGGCGTGCCAAGCCCGCTTCGATTCGTCGACAAGTTTATAAGCAGGTTCTCCCTCAGGAGAAATAAGATAATGAGAACTGATTTGACTGGCTTTTGAGGTCAGTGTCGCTAGTGCCTCGTCCGTTGGACAGGCTGTATAATGCATGACGAGAAATTGCGGCGTACCACCATTTTTTCTATCTCCGTAGTTAGGAGAGGGGGCATTATTAAAATAGATGGTGCTCATCGGATCATCTTGATGATTTGTTTAAGAGGCTTGTCTTCCGTGCGAAAATGCTTCTTTTTTTTCTGCACAGGAGGAGGGTCTTCGCTTTCAGAGGTAGTTTTATCCCACGGGAAGGGCTTTTTAGCAGCAGGCGTTTTGGCATCGCCGTCAGGCAATGGCCCTAGCTTATTGACGAGCTCACCGAGGAGGGCTCCCGCAGGGCCACCGAGCGCGCCTCCAGCGACAGCTTTTTTCTGCCAAATCATCAGGGCGGCAACTTTTGCGGTGGCAGCGCCGGAGTTGATTTTGACGTTATCCAATGTACCCGTGATGGGAACGTGAAGAACGTACTTTTGGGGAAGATCTTTAATGCCAAAAGCTCTTCTGAGGGCATCAGCGGTGAGGCCTAAAATCATTTGGACATCATTTTTCGGCAAATCAACTGTGCCCCATAAACAGACATCGAAGGTGTCGGCCAGGAGAATTTCTGTACGCTCCCAATCGATAACACCGTTTTTGACATGGAGATCGATGGGGGCAAACCAGAGGTGGAGAGCCTCATTTTTCGAAGGACCAAATTTAAGGATGCCCAGAGTCAGGCTTAAGTTTCCTTCGTTGCGGCAGGCAATTTTACCCAGTTCGATGCGGGCAGAAGGGATTTGGATTTGATCGAGGCTCATAGGAAAGAGCGGAAGAGAAAATCCGTCACTCGGGACTTCAACGGTAATGGGCGCCTCGGCGCTTTCGATGGCCAGATCAAAGAGTTCGCGGCTGAGCTCTGGCGTCATTTGGAGCTGGGCATGGAGAGTGTCTTGGAGAGTGAGCACGCCGTTTGTCACGAGGCCTTGGACAGAGGCTTTGGCGGTTTCGCTGGTGAGGTTTAACGTGAGCGGCCCGCTACCGTTTTGGATGTTAGCTACGAGGGTGGCATCGATGGTAGGACCCAGAGCAGTCGTCAGGGGAAGGCGGGCTTTACCAAAAGAGCGAGCGATGAGATCGAGGGCAGGAGTGGGGAACTTTTGCACTTTCATAGAGACTTGTGTATTTTGCTTATCGGGATCGAAAGTCCCTTCAGCTTGGAGGGACCCTTTAGGATGAACATTCGTGCTGAGCTTAAAATCGAGGGGCGCTCCAGGTTTTGCTTGCGAAATTTGCCATTTCAGGTTTTGGATGGTGGTGACTGTGCCGCTTGCTTTTTCGGTGAAGGAGATTTCGGGGGCGGTCATAACACCTGCGATTTGGATATGGGCAAAGTCGGCGTTTTTTAATGGTAGGGAAAGAGCCGAGATTTGCAGGTCGATCTGAGTGTTTTGCGTGAGGGCAAAGGGACCCGGCTTTTGATTGAGCCGGATGTCGAGTTTTTCATAGGTCTCGGGGGTGAGCGTCCAGTTAAGTGTCGCGGGTTTTAAGAGTTGCAGGATGTCGTTTTTATTTTCGAGCATCGCTGAAAACTTGAGCACGTCGCTGCTTCCCTGCACGGAAATTTGTTGCGAAGCAGGAGAGGCTTTGCCTTGGAACGCCAAGGAGAGCGGCATATCCAAAATGGGCGCTGTCCACTGGGAGAGCGTGCCGCTAAATTCCGCTGATTTATCTTGGGGCTGTATGCGGCTCGTCAGTTGCACGGTGGCTCCGCTATATCCCGTTTGTAGATCCACATCGACATAACGGTCTGCTTTTTGGTAGGAGAGGGTGAGGTTGTCTAAGGTAGCGCTGGGAAGGGCAAGAAGGGGAGTCGAGATGGTCCCTTGGTTTAAATTAGCCATCTTTACGCTTAAATTCAGGGGCTGCAAAAGCTGCTGCGACTTGGCGAGCACGGTAAATTCTCCCCCCGAAAAATCCTTCGTAGAAATATCGGCGAACCACGGCTCAATTTTTGTCTGCTCGAGGCTGATACCCGTGCAATCAATGAGCGCCCGGAAAGAAAAGGCTTCTTGTTTATCAAGCGGCAGGGAGAATTCTGGAATAGTGATGTTGAGCTCGACGGGAGCAGTAGAGCCTACAAGAGAAGGTGGCAATTTAAGGTAGATACTCGCTGGCGCCGCTAGTGTCACGGTATTGGTATCTGACTGCGTTGCCATTTTCGCGGAAAACTGTGGCGAACTAGCGTCGAGATTGACGAGGAATTGATCCGATTTGACATGGAGATCGAGGTTGATATCGATCTTGTCTTGGAGAAGCTCTGCCGGCGCAAACTGGCTGAGGATTTGGAGCGGAAATTGATGCAATTTTGCCGTCACATCGATTTGAGTGCGGGGAATAAGGCTTCCTTGAACTTGGAGAGTGCCTTGGTCAGAACTTGCCGAAGCAGTCCCTTCTATTTTGCCGCTCGCATCGCGGTTTAAGGCAACTTCGACGTCTGTCAAAGAAACGGTGGGTAGCTGCGCTGATTTAAAATCAAACATCCCTTGGTGCAGCTGAACATTTCCCGTAAAATCCATGTCAACTGCAGGAACCAGCGACACTTGAGGGACTAAACTTGCTGGCGCTAAAGAGATGGCCCTGGGTGATGCAGAAGACGCGAATATAGTCGCTTTTGGCTGCTGGATCACGAGATGTCCGACGTCGCGTTTGGTAAGTATTTGCCAGAGTGACGCATCAGTTGTGAGAGAGGCGCAGGAGAGGAGTTCGTTGTTTTTGGCATCGCGAACATGCAGATTTTGGATGTTTTGGCCCTTCATCCAGCTTAAGTCAATAACATCCGCTTCGAGATCGACATGGTAAAAGCGGCTGATCATTTTGCTGGCCATGTGTTTGCCCCACGCTGTAGAGAGAATCGAGGGGGCAAAAGCGATCAATAAGAGAATGCAAACTGCAAGAAGGATGATTAATTTAAGAATAAACTTCATGAAAAATACCTCAAAATAGCAGTGATGGTTTTGGCGTCGCAGATGGTGCCGTCTTCGATCATTTGTTTGGCAGCTTTGGGCGTGACGATTTTTAAGTCGATGAGATCCGAGTCATCAGCCTGAAGCCGGCTTTCTTCTAAATCTGTTCCCACGAATAGATGGACGTATTCCGAGGAAAGCCCCGGTGCCACGAAGATGCCTCCAAGGGGTTTGATTGTGCGGGCTCGGTATCCGATTTCTTCCTGCAGTTCTCTTTGGGCGCACTCAGCTGCACTTTCTCCGGGCTCAAAGAGTCCCGCGGGAATTTCGATGAGAATGCGATTTGTTGAGCGACGCCATTGCTCTATCAAAACAATATTACCGTCTTTGTTGATGGGAAGAACAGCAACAGCCCCAGGATGGACAATGATTTCCCACGTTTTGGGAGGCCTGTCATTTTCGAAAATCACATCGCGCCGAAGCTTGACGTAAGGGCCGTTATAAATCCATTCTTGATCGATGCGGGCCTTTTTTTCTCGCTGCTCTTGTCCTTCGGCGTTTTTACCCATAAGCTATAACTATATCAAAGCTTTAGGGAGTAAGCAATGACTTCGCCGGCACGCCCTGTCAGCGCGAGAGGCCCTACCTTTTCGCCGGGGAACTCTCCTTTGAGAGCGCTATAGGTCGATTCGCTGATAAGAATTTGAGTATGAATATCTTTGGTCGCTGCTTGCAACCTTGAGGCGATGTTGACGGTATCTCCGATAGCGGTGTATTCCATCCGCTGCTCGGAGCCAATATTGCCGACGACGGCCGCTCCCGTATGGATGCCAATACCGATTTCGAGGCTCGGTTTGCCCTCTTTAAGCCATTTTTCACTGAGCTTTTTCACCGATTTTTGCATCGCGATCGCCGTGAGGACGGCATTCTTTTCTTGAAGGGGATCATCGAGCGGCGCTCCAAACTCGGCCATCAGTCCATCGCCAATGAATTTATCAAGCGTTCCCCCATGAGAGAAAATCGCTTCCAGCATCTGTTCAAAGTATTCATTGAGAAGGGCAACGACTTGCTCTGGGGAGAGCTGCTCGGCCAGATGTGTAAAATGACGGATATCGGCAAAAAGAACCGTGATTTTTTTGCGCTCTCCTTCAAGCTTAGTAGCTGCAGGAGATCTCATGATTTTTTCAAAGACCTGTTTTGAAACATATCGTGCAAAGCTGGTTTTTAGCCGTTCGCGCTCCCGCAGTCCTTTTTCCATATCGTTGATCGCCTGGGCCACATCGCTAAATTCATCGTTTGTCTGAAGATCGAGTTGTTTATTCAGATTGCCTTTTTCTATTTCTTTGACGGTCGCTGTGATTTTAGATAGAGCCGATGAAGCCTGGCGAGAGAGAATGGAAGCTGAGATAAACGCGATCAAAAAGGAGGCTAAAAGCCCGGGGATTTCAAAGAGCAGGATCATGTGGCTTTGAGCAAAAAAATCGCTGGCGCGCATATCCGCCCCAACAGTGGCCACATATTTACCGTCTTTATCTAAAACGGGAGCATAACCACTGAGCCACACACCCCATCTATCATAATCGAATTCATCAGGACTGAAGCGCTCTTTAGGATGCATAGCGATGGGTGTGTCTTCAGGATCGGGATCCGGGTCTCCTGCATGAGAAATATCGGGAGGATTTTCTTCGGCATCGACAGCGTAAATGAGCGCTGAAGGATCTTTCGGACTGAGGGTCAGCGTGTACATATTTTTGATGTAAACATCGCTGCGACGATTAGCGTTGCGCGATTTCCTGAGCTGCTCGACTAGGACTTTGTAGGCGTCTTTGTTTTCATCTTCTCGTGATTTAATTTGCTTTAAGAGTTCGGGATCGATATTCGCCGCTGTCGTTGCAGCAACGCTTAAAACCTTGCTTTGCATTTCATGGAAAATATAATCTTGTACTTCGCCATAGACAACGCCGAGTGCAATGATCGTACTAATGCCTGCAACGGAGAAAAATCCGAGGTAGAGTTTTGTGCGGTACTTCACATCCGCACGTTAACTTAATTCGTATTTGAAGTCTCTTCTTCTTTATCGAGATTATGATGAATTACTTGCTTTTTTTCTTGGTGCTTAGGAACTTCAATAGGTTTTTGCTCTTCTTCATCTAAAGATCGGCAATGCATTTTTAGAGCTCGTGAAAAAGCAATAGTTGTTTCAATACCATCATCATCATTAGGTTTCGGATTAAATTTCTTTCGGACTTCAGAGCCGTTTTTCACATAACAGAGTTGGCATTTAATTTTTCCACTTGTAAAAAGCGCCTCTCGTGATCTTTCTTCGGTGATGCGCCGAGGATCTAGGATAAAGCGTGATTTAATACCCTGCGCTAAATCTTTTTCGCTAAGGCCGAGAGCTTCTTCCATTGTGATGGTAAATTCCGTAAGATCTTTGATCTCATCGCCATGGCTTTCGAGCAGCGCGAAAACCCTATTCTTAAAATCCTGATCTAAATTATCGATCGAAACTTCTCGAAATTTATCATCGCCTGGACCTTTGAATCGCAATTTCGTAATAACCCAGTCTCTATCAGCGACGTGGAGAGCGCCTTGCTGGTCTCCGAATGTCATTGTAGTTACTGGTGGGCGAGCTACATTATTATTAGTTTGTTCCATAGTTTCCTCAGCTACTATTATATATTATTTTAATATCTTAGTCAATCAAAGAAAACACCTTAACTTATTCAAAAAGAGTTGGTTAGAGGCGTCTAATTTACAAGGACTTACTCAACGGTCACAGACTTAGCTAGATTGCGGGGTTGATCGATATCCGTCCCCCTAATCCGCGCTATAAAATAAGCGAGGAGCTGGCAAGCCACGGAATAAGGGATCGTGGCGAGTTCATTGCAGATCGAGGGGATATAGAGCACTTCGTCGGCGACTCTTTCGACTTCTTCCGATCCTTCAAAAGCGATCGCAAGCAGGGGACCGCCGCGGGCTTTAATTTCAGAGAGGTTGCTGAGGGTTTTCTCATAGGTAAGGCCACTTCCGCACAGGCCAATCACGGCAAGGTCGGGATTGATGAGAGCGATGGGGCCGTGTTTCATTTCGCCAGCGGGATAGGCTGTGGCGTTGAGATAGGAGATTTCTTTGAGCTTCAGTGCCGCTTCAAGGGCAGTAACATACATGTAGTGCCGGCCCAAAAAGAAAAAGTGTTCAAAACGGGCATATTTTTCAGCGAGCTCGGCAATTTTATCTTTTTGCTGCAGGACGGCTTCAACGACTTGAGGGAGTCTCTTAATTTCGGATAAAAAGGCTTGTCCTTCCTCGGCACTGATGTGGCGCAGTCTTCCCATGAGAAGAGTAAAGAGTGAAAGGACTGTAATCTGACTGGTGAATGCCTTTGTAGAACAAACGCTGATTTCAGGGCCTGCACGCAGGAAAATCACACCATCGGCTTCTCTCGTGAGGGTAGAGTTGCGGACATTGCAGATGCCAAGAACTTTGGCGCCTTTGCGCTTCACTTCTCTTACGGCTGCAATCGTATCGAGCGTTTCTCCCGATTGGCTAATCGCAATAACGAGTGTGTCTTCGGAAATAATGGGATTGCGATAGCGGAACTCAGAGGCAATTTCTGCATGGGTGGGGATGCGGGCTTTGTCTTCGAGAAGAAGGGCTGCGAGGGATCCGGCATGCCAAGAGGTACCACATGCTAAAATCAAGATCCTTTTGACGGATTGGAGTTCTTGGGGACTGAAGGCAAAGTTTTCAAACTCCACTGTGCCAAATTCTTCGATGAAACGGCTATGGATCGCTTTTGTGATGGTCTGGCCCTGCTCAAAGATCTCTTTAAGCATGAAGTGCTCAAAACCTTCTTTGGATTGACTCATGTTTTCAAGGGTGAGTTTTTCGACGACTTTTTCGATGCGCGCAAAGCTGCCATCAAACACTTCGATTTGATCGGAGCGGACTACAGCAATTTCGTCATTTTTCAGGAAAATGACATCGAGATCGGTATGAGCAAAGGCATTTGGATCGGAAGAAATAAAGCATTCTTGTGTATGGGGACGGTGGCCAATGGCGAGGGGATTTTCTCTAGCTGATGTGATGATATAGTCGTCATGATTTTTATGGATGGCGGCGATGGCCCAAAAACCTTGCAGCAGCGAAATAGCGCGCTGAAAGGCCGCAATAAAGTCGTCTTCGTAGAAGTGGGCGATGAGCTGAGCGATCACCTCAGAATCGGTATCGGAGCGGAACGTCACTCCTTCATTTTTGAGCATTTCACGGAGCTGGTGGTGGTTTTCGATGATGCCATTGTGCACGACGGCGATATGGAGATGCTGATCGAAATGGGGATGGGCGTTGTCCTTCGAGGGCGCTCCGTGGGTGGCCCAACGGGTATGGGCAATGGCAAGGTCCAATTTTTTTGGAACCCAAGCTTGCTCGAGGTTTCGGATCTTTCCGACTTCTTTACAGTAGAGCAGCTCGCCATCAACGATGCCGGCAAGCCCTGCAGAATCATAACCCCGATATTCTAGTTTTTTGAGTCCTGTGAGGCAAATATCGGCTGCATCATCAGGACCTATGTACCCAAAAATTCCACACATGGTATAGCTCGTTTTAACCTAAGGATATAGAGGCGGGCTTGAAAATGCAAAAGAATTTATCTCCCAAAACTGTTGCTGAGTCGGTAGTCGAAAATCATACATATAAAATTTTTCCTAATGACCTCAACTCATATGGTACGGCCTTTGGGGGCATGATCTTGGCTATTTGCGACCGGGTGGCATTGGTGGTGGCCGAGCGGCACAGCAAGCGTACCTGTGTCACCGCTTCAATCGATTCGGTCCATTTTCTCCAGCCTGCGGGGCAAGGGGACATCCTTCTTTTCAAGGCAGCCATTAACCACGCCTGGAAAACTTCCATGGAGATCGGCGTTAGAGTCGATGCGGAGCACTATGTGACGGGGGAGAAGAGGCATATCTTATCGGCCTATTTTACCTTTGTTGCCTTAGATGAGAATAAAAAGCCGGTAGAAGTTGCGAAAGTTCTCCCTAAAACCTCTCTAGAAAAGAGGCGCTTTCAGGAGGCGATTGACCGTCGTGAAGTGAGAATCCAAGAGGCGAAAGAACGGAAGAGAAAGCGTGCAGGTGGATAGTTATAGGCGAAGACTATTCTTCGACTGACGAAGTACCATCGTATTCAGCAGAACCATCATCATCAGACTTAAGCACTATGACATCGGTAATTCTGCCTTCTACCCATGTGCACTTAAAGCCACTTTTCTCTAAATCTTTCTGGCATTTAGTAAAATCGACTTTGGGATGTTTTATCAAGATTTCGACGATTTCTCGATGTCCATTTTTTAAAGCAGATTGAAAGAGATTATGCTCAGATATCGTGGGGTCAATTCTCAGATCGCTTTGCAATATTTTAGCCAGCGTTTTGTTCCCAGATCGAGCTGTGTCATACATGACACAATCAATAAATTTTGCTATCCGGGGATCATTAAGTAGCAACGAAAGACGGGTTGTATTATGACATACAGGGATTACATTCCAAAACATCTGTTGGAACCATATCTGTGGGTTTAAGAGTAATTTTCCGCCACCCATATCTGTAAAAGCATAGGCCGTAATGTTCTTAAATTGTTTGCTAACACACTTGAGAGAATCAAAGTCGTTAGGATCTAAATAGGATAGAATTTGGAGAAAAGGTCCATTGGGTATCTTAAATAGCCAATGCCTTTCATCTTCGCACCCGTTAATTTTATTAAGATTACAATTTTCCATAATTATTATAAGGTTTTGTAGTAAACAATTTCCTGAGCTTCCTCAAATGAAAGTGACTGAGTGGTCATACATTCATGTAATTTATTCGGCAATTTTGCGTATTCCTCAGAATCAGGAGATACGCGCTGTAAAAGTTGGGGAGGATTCTTGGTTTTTTTGGCTAATTTTTTTAGTTCTTCAAGGTTAGCCACTCGACATTTCGAATCTATCAAAATTTTATCAATTTTTAGCTCAAAAATCTCGGGACACAAAACTACTTGCAACAATTTAATATCATTGGTTTGAATATGCAATTTCCTTAAATTACTCATCTTTTTCAGCTCTGATGGAACAATAAAAGTATACGCTAAGGAGTCTGCAGTTTTAGATCTATGATGTTTTTCTACTTTTAAATTTAGATGATCAAGTTGCTTACAGAGTTTAGGATTGGCATCCAAGTCAGGAAATGTTTCTAATAACTCAAAAGGACTCAATTTAAATGTTTCGAGAGCTGTATCCCAAACTCCGCACTTAAACACTAAAAGACTGTCAGTCGCGAATACGGATTTTAAAACCTTCAAAGAAGAGGTTGCTTGATCTGAATTATGCTTTAGATAAGAAGTAAAGGCTCTTTTCATGCCTTTAACATCTTCAGAACCGAAGACCTCCTTAAGATAAGCTAGTACAAAAGTTCTAAAACTTCTATCGACCCCGGATAATCTGGCTATATCCTCTATGGAAAGCAAGTCGATGATTTTTTCTGCTGGCCCAGAAGGAATAGAAATAATTTCAGGACTTTTTACTACTAAGTTAGGTAAATTTATTATATTCATAGTAAAAATTATAACATAATAAAATATTTATTACTATTAAATTTTAAATCATTGTAAGTTAGTGTTTTTGGCCAAAATAGCTAAAAATAAGGGAAATTCTTCCCTAATGCGGTTTTCGAAACGGGCAGCCGCGCCCGTGCTTTTCTTATCAGAGTCCCATTCTTCCATCTTCGTAATAGAAAAGCCGACCTTATAAAATCATTCATTATTAGACAGTTACGACTTAATAATAAATTAATTTTTATGTTTGTAAAAGATTTGTTATAATATTTAGATATTATTTAAAACAAAGGAAATATTATGACTAACATTACTACAGTAGCAACCTATGAAAAATTATCTATGGACGAAGCTGTCGTAGTAAGCCAGGGTTCTAATTCCTATGGATCTAACACGCCCCCTCCTTCTGAATCCGACAACAAAGTCGAAACCATCATTGTCGTTCAGGAACTCAAGAAACCAAAAGATAAGAAAAAGGATGAAGAAGTCTCTTATCCTTTCTGGTGTCTTCTTGGAGATGATGATGACGAAGAGGAAGCTGGTTTTAAGAAAGTGGAAAAGAAATTCGAAAGAATTGGCCCCAGGCAAGTAGCCTTCCTAGCCGGCGCCTATGGTGCAACTGGTGCATTAAGTCTCTTTTTCTTCCGCGCTCCCACTACAGGTTCTTCAACAACGCCTGCGATTATTCAAGAATTTGCTGGAGCTTCTATTGATATGGCCAAAAAGGGAATTCTTTTTATTCCATCAGATCAGCACATTAGAAAAATTGCAAGGGGCGTCGTTTACGTTGGGCTTCCAACGATTTATCTTGTCTCTCAATATGCGCTTCCTAAAGCGGGAGTAGCGAGTGAGATGGCACGCTCTATCCCTTGGATTTATCCGACCATTGGTGTGCTTCGTACCGATTTTAGTGAATACGCTAATCTTAAACACCTAGCTAAACATTTTAATAAATATGATGGGAACAAAAAGAAAATCGATGCCGCCGATGCGGGGTGGAAAATTGCTACATCAGCTGTGACTATGGCTGTTGCCCCTTGGGGTGCTGTCAAAGCAGCCTCTTCGGTTGTTTTTAAAGGGGAATTCCGTCGCTGGGTCGATATCGCTGAGGAACAAATTCTCCCCTTAGAAGGAGCGCGTCGTAAAGTTGCTTTAGTTGCCTTGTTTGGAACATTGTCTGCCATGTCTATAGGCGGGGGTGTCAACATGGCTTTTGGAACAGAAAGGTATTTAGATGTGATCTTACTCACTCCACCCATCGATACGCTTATCCGTACACCTAAGGCTCAGCTCAAGGGTTGGCTTAAAAAGCAGGCAAAAAATAAGGCCGAAAATGATGGATCTTTAACATATTACGCCAAAGAAGGCGGGAAGATTGCCGGGACCGCGATATTGCTCACGGCGCTGGGCGCTATTGCTGCTCAAGCAGCCAAAGGAAATGCTAGTTTTGCAACAACCCTTATGGTTGATTTGATAAGTATTGTCAAAGTGCTGAGTAAGCAAATTTCTCCTTATGCCATGATCACCATAGCGACACTTTATATGTTAGCGGCCGGCGGTGTTTATGCTGCTGCTGAGTTTGGAGGGCTAGAAGTTAACGCTGAAGTCTATCAGACTCTCATGACTATTGCAGCGTTGATGTATGCGACAGCGATGTATCAAGTGCGTAAACAAATCGTACCTGAGAAGAAAGCCAAAGCTCCTAAAGTCGAAAAGACAGAGGAAACCAAAGGCTCGGAAAGTATGGAAACAGAAGCTTCTACTAAGCCGAAGAAAGATAAGAAGGACAAGAAAGAGAAGAAAGACAAAAAGGTGAAAGAAGCGCAGGCTTTAGAGAACCGTAAAGCTGAGAAGCCTGAAACTGAAGATAGTGAGCCTAGAATAGTTGAAATTTTTGATGATAACAAGACAGAGATAGACTCACTGAAACAAAATACATGATTAGGTAGTTTGAGCAAGTAAGGCCAAAAACAAAGGAAACTCTTCGCGGGCGCGGTTCTCCATGCGGGCAGCCGCGCCCGTACTTTTCTTATCAGAGACCCATTCTTCGATCTTCGTAATAGCAAAGCCTGCCTTATAGAGCCATTCTGTATAGGTAGAAAGGGGCTGATGGAACGTCGTCGTCTGGACAGAGTCTTTCTGGCCCGGATGGGTTTGGATGGGGATCGCAAGGGGAGTCAGGTACCTGTCGATACGGCGGTATTGGAGCTTTTTGGCCTCATCGATACCCCAACTCGATTGGCGAGGGATCCTAAAACAGGGATGGCTTAAAACCAAAAGTAGTCGTCCATTTTTCTTCATATGAAGGGCGATGTGCTCTAAAGTCAGGTCTCCTCGTTCTATGTTTTGCAAAGCCAGAATGATCGCTGCCGCAGAAAAGCTTTCCTTTTCGAGAGGAAAGGGCTTTGTGGCATCGGCTACGAGAAAAGTTTGTTTGGATTTTTGCTGGGCGGCCGTGATGAGGGAAGGGGAGGCATCGATGCCAACGTAATCGACTCCTTTGGGAAGGCTGCGGGCTAGGATGCCTTGGCCGCAGGCAACATCGAGCAGCTTGTCTCCTGGTTTTAAATCGAGTAGACGAATGATGCCAGGAATGATCACACTTTGATGATAATAATGGCCTTTTTCGCCGACAACGCGATCATACCAGGAATGAGAAGATTCCCAACTAGTCGTCACCTTTTCCTTCATGGGCGAGTTTTTTGTTCCAGGAAGGCTTTTTGAACCAGAGGATGATCGAGGGTCCTATGCAGACGAAGATCATACCCAGGACAAGGAAGCTCACATAAAAGGTGCTACTCCCCGTGGCGATTTGCGCAGGGGGGAAGAACCCAATGAAGAGGGCAAAAAGGGAGCTTAAAATGCCCAGACCTGACACGATCCATACACCCAAATTGCCTCCAGGAATGCGGTAAGCGCGGGGGACATCAGGCCGTTTGTAGCGGAGTTTGATGGCCGCTGCAAACATGAGGAGATACATCACGAGATAAACTTGAGCGACGAGGACCGTTAAAATCCAGTATGCGGCGCTTGCGGTGGGCATAAAGACGAATAGAAGGCTAAGAGCAGTAACTACGATAGCCTGTAAAAAGAGCAAGTAGGAAGGCATGCCGTGTTTGTTGAGAGTCCGGCAGCGGGGAGGGAGATCTCCCGATTCTGCAGCGGCAAGGACGCCCCTTGTGGGTCCTACGATCCAGGTGCTGAGCGAGGCTATCGCTCCAATGACGACGAGGCCTCCCATGATAGCCAGCATACTGCGGAGATTATAGGCATCGACGAAGGCGGCGATGGCTTGCATGGTTCCAGCCGTTAAACTGATGTCGTTTTGAGGGATGACCATGGAGATGGCCAGGACCCCTAAAATCGAGAGACCGAGGACCAAAAGGACCGTGACTAAAATGGCTCTGGGGTAGTCGCGTTTGGGGTCTTTCACATCACGGGCGTGGATAGCTGACATCTCAAGACCACAGAAAGAGAGGATGATTCCCGTAAAGAACACGAGTTGGGAGACGCTCGACATATTGGGTATGAATCCCTCCCATGAGAAATTCACATGGAGGGGAGATCCTCCGAAGTACCAGGCAAGACCGAGGGCAATAATAAACAGGCCGGGGATGAACGTTCCTAACACGACTCCGACGGAGCTAATCCAAGCCGATGTTTTAATACCGAGCAGGTTAACGAAGGTGGCGATCCAGAAAATGGCAACGCCGAAAAAGAAAATGAACATCTTGCTCTCAGCAAGAGAGGGACTAAAGATATAGGAAACGGAGGCGGCGATAAAACCGAGCATCGTCGGATACCAGATGACATTTTCAATCCACAGGCACCAAATCGACAAAAATCCGGCGCGGTGTCCGAAGGCCTCTTTGACCCAAGCAAAGACGCCGCCGCTTTTAGGCCAGCCCGTAGCGAGTTCTGCCGATACGAGGGCAGTAGGAAGAAAGAAAATCAGTGTGGCCAGCAGCATGTAGAAGACGGAAGCAAATCCGTATTCGGCCATGGTGGGCCAGTTCTTCACGCTGCCGATAGCAGCAACGTTGATCATCGCGAGCATGAAAACAGACAGACTTTTTTTAGACATAAAAGCAGTCTATCAGTTCTTTCGCATTTTCTACTAGAATTTTGAAGGTAAGAGGAGTTATAAGGCATTATCCTTGATAGTTAAGCCATTATTAGTTGCCTTCCGAGTCCGCTTTTGGGTGCAACGATGAGTTGATATCCAATTACATCAAGAATTCTAGAAAGAGTTTCAATTGTAATATTAAGTTTTTTTCCCGCTCTTAATTCTTGAACAATTGTTGGAGATACTTCTGCTTCTTTCGCTAGTTTTCGAACAGAAATATGATCTTCTTCCATGGCTGCAAGAAGCAATTCAGATATTAAAAGTTTTTTATATTCTTTATTTAAGAGCTTTTTTTGTCTTTTATTTTCTATAAATTTATCATAGGTGGATTTAGTTTTTTTCATAATAAGTATTCTCTTTTATTCTATTTTCATAATTTCTGTAAGCCTTAAGAGCTTGCTCTTTTTCTTCTTTTGGCAGCTTATCTGTCTTTTTGACAAAAGCATTAGTTACAATAATTTTTCTTCCTTGATAGAAAAAACACATATAACGATCCGGCTGGGGCTTAAATGCGTAAATTTTATCATCTTCATATCGAAATTTTGTTTTATCAAAAATTTTTCCGTGATCATCCATTAGCCGAAATAGATTAAGCACTTTCCTTTTTTTCGATTCTGGTTGCTTCATAAAATATTCCAGAGCTTGTGATTTACCAGCAGTATCGTAAAACCACTCAATCGTAAATTCTGTACCCTCATACGCTATGTACTCTTTCATCTGCCTTTTCCTCCATAGTACCATTTTAATGATACACATTCAAGCACAAATTTGGGAATTTCTTTAATCATTTGACACTCATTGGGTTGCATTTTGCATTTCAAAAGGAAGATTTGTCAACGAATATTGATCGTTATGAAATAGTATAGTAGGCTATATCCATGCGTAAAATTTTTATCACCCGCAAGCTTCCTGGCAACCCCAAACAGTTTTTACAGAAAGATTTTCAGGTCGATGAAAATGACCAAGATGAGCTTTTTCCTCGAGACAAACTAATCGAGATCATCGGCCAGTGTGATGGTATTCTTTCGACCATTCCGGACCGACTCGATGCAGAGATGCTAGGGCATGCCAAAAAGCTCAAGGTGATTTCTAATTGGGCAGCGGGACTTGATAATATCGATCTTGTAGCTGCAGAGAAACAAGGAATAAAAGTTTTTAATCTCCCCGATACAGTGACAGAGAGCACAGCCGATTTGACGATGGCTCTTTTTTTAAGCCTCGTGCGGCGCATTCCGGAAGGAAAAGAATATGTTCTCTCGGGAAAATGGCGCGGTTTTGAGCCTTTTTTACTATTGGGGGAGGAGCTGCGTGGCAAAGTCTTTGGCATCATTGGCTATGGCCGCATTGGTAGAGCTGTTGCCCAAAGAGCTGCTGCCTTTGGAATGAAAGTGATCGCTTATCACCTCAAGACGCTCAGTGATGTCACACAGGTGCCCCTCGAAGAGCTGTATGCAACGGCGGATTATATTTCGCTGCATGTGCCGCTCAAGAAAGAAACAAAAGGGATGATAGGCTATGCTGCTATGCAAAAAATGAAAAAGCATCCGATTCTCATCAATATGGCAAGAGGGAGTATCATCAATACCGATGATTTAGTGCGTGCACTAAAAGAAGGAGTGATTCGGGGAGCGGCGCTCGATGTGACCGATCCCGAGCCGCTGCCAAACACGCATCCTCTTTGCCAGTTACCCAATTGCTTGATCATACCTCATATTGGATCTGCTACAATAGAATGCCGAACACTGATGTCAAAAATCGCTGCCGATAACCTGAGAGAATTTTTCCATGCTCAATGAAAAATCGATTAAAGCTATAAGCGCCACAAAAAAACCGCTCTATGATACGTATTGCTTCTCACAAATTCCAGCGACAATTCAAAGATTGCTGGGCGTTGGAAAAGGAGGTCTTCCTCTAGATTGCACGGGAAACGGATCCTATGATCTGGTCGTTTTGATCCTTATCGATGCCTTTGGCTGGAAATTTTTCGAGAAGTACCGAGATAAATATCCTTTTCTGAGTAGGTTTTTAACGGAGGGTATTGCTTCGAAAATCACCTCGCAATTTCCCTCCACCACTGCGGCTCATATCACGACGCTAGCAACGGGGCTCGAGGTTGGACAGTCGGGTGTTTTTGAGTGGTTTTATTATGAACCCATCCTCGACACGGTCATTGCACCACTCCTTTTTTCCCACGCAGGCGAAAAAAATCCCGACACTCTCTGCAAAGAAGACATCGATCCTAAAGAAATCTTTGCTCTCCCCTCGGTGTTTAAACAAATGGATGTCCCATCCTTTGTCTTCCATCCGCAAACGATCGCCTCATCGGCTTACTCGAAAACCTTTTTTCAGGGAACTATCCCTACGGCCCATAAGCAGTTCGTAGAAGGTCTTGATAAATTGAATGATCTTCTAAAGAGGCAAGATAGAGGGTATTTTTATATTTATTTTCCGGATATCGACTCGGAAGCCCATCGTCATGGACTCGAGAGCAAACAAGTTTATGCTGCGCTGGACCGTTGCTTTTTGGCGCTAGAGACCTTCTACCAACGTTTACCTTCCAAAAAAATAGCACTGGCAGTCACTGCTGATCATGGAATGACGTCCATCGATCCTAAAAAGACTTATTTTCTTAACAAGGAAATCCCCGGCATCGAGAGTTTTTTCAAGTGTACGAAGGCGGGAAAACCCATCGTTCCTGGAGGCTCCTCACGCGACTTTTTCCTCTATGTGAAAGAAGACAAATTAAAAGAACTCAAAGAGTTACTTACGCAGCGATTAAAGCCTATAGCTGATGTCGTGCTGACAAAGGATCTCATCGATCAAGGTTTTTTTGGCAGCCGGCCGCCCTCGGATGTGTTTTTATCACGCGTTGGAAATCTTGTGATTTTGCCGCACGCCCATGAATCCGTCTGGTGGTATCAAAAAGGGAAATTCGAACAGAAGTTTTTTGCGATGCATGGAGGACTATCCCCCGAAGAGCTCGAAAGCATCTTTCTCTTTATGGGAAGAGATTAAGATTTTTTACCTTTGAGAGGGTGATCTATCGAGGACCCAAGGAATAGTCCAACTCAGGACCGCCTTACGAGATGAGATTCAGGCCATTCAATGGGTTATGATTGTCCTAGCCAAATGTTAGGAGACTTAGGCAATGAAACGCCATTCACAATGACTTCAATTGACTCGTTTTGTAGTTTTTCTAGGTCTCTAGGGGTGAGAGAATAACCTGTAAACTCAATTCTTTTAAGCTGGGATCCTTTCATTGCTTTACTTATAGCAGTTATTTCAACTTCGTTAATTTGGTTATAATAACCAGCATCCTTTGATTCAATCACAATTGATTCGCGATTTTTAAAAATTTGTTTCCAGATAAGCTCCATAAGATAGGCTTTATCTGATCTAATAGAAGTTGAGGTAATTTTGAAAGGTCCTAACGCGTATTTACAAGATGTTTCGGATAAGACGCTCAAATTGTTATGCCTTTCTTGAAATTTTATGTGATTTTTAAACAGTAATTCAGAATCCATTTCTGATAAAATATTCTGGTAAGTCAATCCGAATTTTCGGGAATCAAAAAACTTTAATAAGTCATATGGTTTCCCACCATATAACATTATAGAAACGTACCTAGATATACAGTGTTCATCATCCAAAGAGCACCAATCACATTGGTGTGTGGTCAAAATCGACTGAAGAATAAGGCTTAACAAATAAAACTTAATTCTTTTAGATAGTTTAGAACTGTTTATTAATTCTAAAAGATCTTGTAAATTATAATGACTTTTAAGCCCAATGCCGATAAAGGCCTTTCTTAGAAAATCCACTTTCTCTTTCCTGTTTTTCACATAAAACAACGGTGCAAAGCAAACATTTACAAGCCACTGGAATTTTTTTTCTACATCCATATTTTCCGTAGGCATATCGATAGAATAAGGTTGACCCTGGGCGTTTGTATAAGAACCCCGGCCTATATGAGCTGAAATGTCTTTATGTAAACGAGTTAAAATCAATCCTACTGTTGGAGCGTTTGGGCAATTTCTCAGTATAATGTCGGCTAGGTGCTTCATTTTTTCAGTTGGTTTTGATAGGGGCGCTTCATTGGATGTTAATTTCGTGTATAGGCTGCCTATAGCTTTACTTATAATCATATAATTAATCCTTGTTTAATCACAAAATTATATCATAAAAATTAATTTAGTAAAACTATTTCTTTAATTGCTTAAGCTTAAGAAGTTAGAAGAATATAAATTTGTATCTATTTGACTGTCTGATAGTTAAGAAATTATAGAAATACTCAAGTAATGCCTTACTTAATTTTCTACTTGTAGGCTTTTATCTTGTAGGCAGTGAATGACGCATAGCTCCTGTGCAGCTGGCATAGGGGTTTCTTTGCTTGCTCGTGAATCTCTTCAACAATACCCATCGCACCCAAAGCAAAATTCTCCTCACCTAAATTGACCGGTAGGGTTTCCAAAGTAGGAGAATGAAGCAATAACCTTTGAAAGGAGATAACCACGATCCCTAACAAGTGTTTTTACCTAAAAAGCACTAGGGTGATTTTTCTTCTATCCGCTTTTTGCTTTTTTCTTTTCTTGCTTGGCTTTGCGCTTTTCTTTCAGCGTCATTTGCGGCTTTTTCTTCTCTTCTTTCGAATGTGTTGGTCTTTCTTTCACCATAAAACTGTCCTCCTGAAAACATCTTAAGCAACCAACATATTTGTTGACTAGTGTCAACCTATGAAATAATTTGCGAATTATGAAAGTGGGCATTCTGTCACGCTACGGGGAAAAGGTGAAATGGGGAGGAGATACCAAAGTTCTCGTCTCTCTACAAAAAGGCCTTCGCAAGCTTGGCTGCCAAGCTGACTTTGTCGAGGATCCCACTGATTTTGCCGCCTACGATATGGCGCTTCTTTCCAATACATGCCTCGATCTGCGCCCCGTGTATCATTTTCTACGTCTCCATCAAATTCCTTATGCGCTCATGGGGTTCCACGAAGACATGACGCTCTATGCCCAGGCATCGAGCGGATTTTTTCGTTATGTGCAGGGGATGTTAAGTGACGAATCTGACGAAGGATATCCGTTTTCCCTAGAGCGACTCCTTGAAAACCCTCGTCTCATTTTTTACTATAGCTCGCCCCCTAGAAAAATGATCATGGCCAACTACGACATCATTAAAAACGCCTCGGTCTGTTTTGCAAATACGCTCACCGAAGTGCAGAACTACCAGAAGGATTGTCCTGGCTGCAACACTTTCTTGGCTCCTTTGCCTCCGGGCTTTGCCGAAGGAAAATGCGCACCTGGCGATGATTTTCTCCGCATGACAGGTCTTAACTCAGGTGAATACATTCTGCAAATTGGCCGCTTGGAGCTGCGCAAAAATCAGCTTGGAACCATTTTGGCAACGGCAGACCTTCCCATGCCGCTCGTCTTTATATCGACTCTCTCTGCGACGTTTGAGTATGAAAAATGCTGCTTGGAAGCGATTTACAAATACCGCAAAGATCCCACCTTTGTCATCAGTCAGACTCTTCCTTCGATGAAAAGCGGCCCTCTGCACATTCTTCAAATGCCCGGCAAAAAAAAACTCTCACGCTCTATGCTCTTAAGCGCGCTTTATCATGCAGGACTTCACCTGCATCCGGCCTTTTATGAGCTTCCCGGGCTGACCTACCTCGAAGCCGCCAAACTGGGAACACCTTCGATCGCCTCTTCCTGGACAACAGTCGGGGACTATTTTGATACGCTAGATGACCGTCTTGTCTATACTCTGCCGTATGATCTCCCCAACATCAAGAAACTCATTTCTCAGCAGTTTGGAAAGCGGTATCCACAAATCCGTCATCCTGTCTTTACCAGGACCAGCTTCGATTATGCGCAAAATATTCATTCGGCTATGATGCAATTCCATGGAATTAAAGCTGAAAAATAAACGGGTTCTCATCCAAGGCTCCTCCAGTGGCCTGGGCCTTGCCTGCGCAATTTCTTTTGCAATAGAGGGCGCCCGCGTGGCTTTATGCGGTCGCGACGAAAAACGCCTGAAAGAAGCACAAAAACAAGTACAAGGATCCATCTACATCATTTGTGACCTAGACCAGCCGGGCGCTGGAGCCCAGCTCGTGAAGGATGCCACTAAAACGCTAGGCGGTATCGACATCCTCATGACCAATACAGGAGGACCTCCCAAAGGCGACTTTTTAGATCTGAAGAGGGAAGATTGGGTGAAGGGATTTGATCGGCTTTGGCTTAGCGCTGTGGAAAGCATCCATGCAGCCCTTCCCTTCATGAAGTCTCAGAAATGGGGCCGCATCCTCCTCAGCACATCGTCGGCAGCGAAAGAGCCTATTGCGCACCTGACGGTTTCCAATAGTCTGCGCGCTGGACTACTCGGCCTCATGAAGACTTTAAGCCAAGAGGTGGCAAAAGAGGGGATTACGGTAAACGCGCTTCTTCCGGGCTATACCCGGACAGAGCGGCTTGCAGAGTTAGGGGTGGCTGAGTCTGAGATAGTTAAGAACATTCCAGCGGGGCGTCTCGCAGACCCCCAAGAATACGCTGCTCTCGCAGCGTTTTTAGGATCAGAGCTTGCCGGTTATATTACCGGCCAAGCTATCGCCTGTGATGGCGGCCTTATTCGAGGTCTTTAATCAGTTTTTGCAGTCTTCTCTTGGGAAAAATATATTGCCGCGCCCATTCCCAGCAAAGCTCCCCATTCCGGCGAAATAAATCGAGCTCCAGCCAGAGCAATGAGGCCGCTAAAGAAGATCGGCGCTGCATGCTCTACCATTTGTTCTATATTGAAATTTTTTAGAGCGCAAAGTTCAATTTTCTTTGCTGCTAAAGTTGTTAAAAACACAGAAGCTACTAACATCGCAGCCATGAGCGAATTATTCAGTTTGAGCACTGATGCGGCAATAATGCCTCCAGCTACTCCACCTATAACTTCTGGGTTTTGAATGTCTATTGGATTTCCTAGTTTTTTTGACTGGTCATAGATCCATTTTCCCGCCATTTTTCCAATAGCATTGGCCCCAAAGGCAATACCTGCGCCTGCTACTACAGTGAAGGCTATTTTTCCAACGGACATTAAATCTGCTGATGTAATACTCATTTTTGTTTCCCTTAAGTTTAAATTCTGCCTAAAATTTTGATACCCGTTTTAGCAAGCTTATTAAAAGCTGTGCTAGTTTTCGTTTGTTTCATAACAACCGGCTTCGATTTGACCTGTTTATTTACATTGAAGGTCTTTTTCTTAGTTGTCGGCTCTTTTTCAAAGCGCGCCATCTTGCCTTCCTTAGGAAACTGGATGGGCTTGGGCAACTTAACCGTGCGCTGGGAAACAGGGATTTCAAACCATACGTTGAAGCTATTTTTCTCAGAGGAAGTTTCATAGCTAGATCCACCGTCTACATCTTCATAATCGCTCGTAGAAGATTGTTTTTCTTCTTTCTTTGGCGCTGCATTCTTTTCCGCCATATCTCGGTTCATTTTTCGGACAGCAGCAAAAGGATCAACTTTTGCTTTCTTTTCGAGTGCTACCTGCGCCATCGACCAAGAATCAGTCGCATGTTCTTGAAGATATTGCAGTTCACCGATTGCCATTTTAGGCTGACGTAGGAACATATCTTTATTGACGGTGCTTGAGCCATCCTCATTTGTTATTTTCGGATTCACAATGTCTGTACTACGAATTCGCACGAAAGGTTCATTTAGAACAGCTTCTACGATCGATTTTTCTTTGATCGGCTCATCAAAGTAAGTCTTTTCTCTTTCTTTAGCTTCGAGTTTTACTTGCTGAGTACCAAAGTACTTATTGTATATGCGTTTAATAAGCGCCACAAGCTCTTGCGGTAGCATTTGTTCAATTTTTTCGAGCGCAATTGCCACAGGAGTCTTTCCGGTCAATATGAAGATACCACGTGTGGCCATCCCTACGCGCACGGCAATTCCCATAGGATCGAGCGGAAGAAAAATGAATGCGGCGATCGGTATAGCTGTTTCAAGCAGGTACAATCCACCCTTTTTGCTCATATGCCCAACATTCAGCCACGAGTCGTTTTCTCCCAGCGCTTCCCTCGCTACATCAAAATATTTATGGATAATATCGGTCAAAAAGTAGCCGGCTGTGGCGAACCCGATTAAAGGAGCGGCTGGTCTTGCGGCCATCGCAATTGCGCTAATTGGTGTGCTTAATATTGTATGCATTATTAACCTCTTGTTTAATTTATATTAATATTATATTAATAAAGAAATTATAAGTAAACAAAATACTGAAAATTAATTAGATAAGCATAAAGATTTCTTTAATCAGAATCCTATAATTGTGAATGATTTAGATATTGCGTATCTTTCCAAACTCTTTCTCCAAATATTTCTTATTTATTCTTAATAGTTTATGCATTTTAACACTTAATATAATAAACATTTTATTATTAATAATCACATGTGATAAAATATTTAATACTAAAAGGATAAAAACATATGTCTAATAAAATAGAACAAGTATCTAGATTTTTTGAGACTTTCGATAAACCGGCAAACTTTGATCAGGTGAGAAATACTATTCCTCGCTTAAAAGAAGATCCTCTTTTAACTCAAATCGTTCAAACCGAAAACAGAATTATCACCACGATTAAGACTAATGGAAATATCTCAGAAACACTAATACAAGAGGGTTTTGAGAAGAAAACCGTTGAAGTCATCGGTAGAAAACGTACAAGAGAAACCGTTGACGTTTGGGAAGGGAAAGATACCCACAAGCGTTTGTGCATGGACAATAGCACAGCGAAAGTCAATGGTTTTATTTCAAAATTGAAAAATGTAACAGAACAGGATCGAGTCATATCTTGGCCGACATATACTCTTAATCGAAAAACATGTACGAGTATTTTAAAGCCGACGGATGCTACATTTTGCGGATCCAAAGAGGGGGCTTTAGTTTACTTAGCACCCGCACAGGAAACCGCCGTGCTCTCTGCAGCTCCTTGTGATGTCGTTTCTCCCTCAGAAATCAATGACGCGAAAGCTCAGAAGTTTCAAAGTGCTCGAGAAACCACCGAAATGTATTGCAACGATCTGGCTAAATATCGTTTAGCCTTCGATCTAGTTGAGGAAGTAAAATCAGAGGCCATTAAGATTTTAAGCAATGTAATCGAGGTTGGAGCAGATGAAAACGCATCTCTAGCGAAGTCGGCTTTATTTATGTTACAGCAAAAAGGACCTTCTATTTTTGATAAGAATATCTTTACAGATAAACCTATTTTCTCCAACTTAGAATTAGAAATCGATCATATTATTGCCGCTATAGACACCTATCCAATGCTTGAGGCGCTTTTTTCTTACAAACGAAGTGACTTCATCCGACTTAATGAAAGCGTAAAAAAATATGTGCGTGATCCCAAAGTTGTCAACCGCGGTGTCCAAAAAATTGAAACGACAGGTTGGGAACTTACGCATGACAAAAAAAATGAAGACCATCCTCTTCACCCCAAAGCACACGTTGTCCATAGATCGCTCGAACTTTTTCAAAATGATCTCTCTAAACATGGAATCACTATCGATAATCTTTCTCAGCATACCAAAGCGATAGATGAGGGGAAACAAGAGGGCCTTTCTTTTATCGAAAAGAAAAAAAAGACATATGATCAACAAGTGTATTTGAGCTCTGTGAATGGAATGACGGTAACTGAAGCAGTGGAAATGAAAGAAAAACACCAACAAGTGGCACTGACTCGCTTAAATACAATTGAGAAGGAAATTGCCAAAAAAAAACCTTCACTTTCACAACAATTTCAGCAAATTGTCGATAAAGCTGAAAGTGTTGTTCAAAGCGCTAAAAAGCCATTTGAGAATCTTTATACAGAAATTCAAGTGCAATCTGACCAAATGCAAATCTCTGGCTTTGGAATCAAGTCTGAGGTATTAAGTCAGATGCAGACTCACGATTATGAAGTAATAGTAACAAATTATCATAACGCCAAAGATGTGCGAGAAAAGATAGCTCAATTAGAACAAGATCTACAAGACATCAAAGACCTCAATGAATTTACAGACTTTAGTCAAACAATATCTAAAGCTAAAGTTACAGCGGATAAGGTTCTTGAGGATCTGCGAAAAGATTCTTTGATTGCTAACCATCGGTTGATCAAAAAATCCAGTAAGCACAAATTGCCTTGCTTTGTCCACAAACACAAGCAGTAAAATGCTCTGGCTATTTAGGTGTTAAGATCATCGATCGATGATGCGTGAGCTCTTCGTAAAGAGAGCTTAAATCGAAATAGCGATCGTTTGTCGTTTGGCATAAATGCGAGATGCCCGCATCAAAAATACAAGCTACTTTACCAACAAATTGTTGCCTCAAAAATGGTAGGGATTGCAAGGAAGATACCATACTGGATGTGCGACGAGGGAAAGTTTCTGTCTGTAAGCGAGAAGAAGCCTGAACCGTTTCCTTTAACTGGTTTGCTAGGACTGATTCTTTTTCAATAAGGGCTTTATGCGCTTTCATCAAATAGTCTATCACTATACATTCTTCTTCAGTTGGGGCTTCTTCCTTTTGTAATAAAGGCCGCAATTGAGATTCCACCCGTAGGCGGATATTTTTCAAATCCGCTAAATCTTGGGTAAGTGCTTCCATCTGCTCACTAAGGCTATTCGTAAATAGGTGGCTTCCTTCTGCTCCTTTTAAATCCCAGCTATAGAAATGCATTTTATCTCTCAGCGCGGGGTCGATCTTGAGAAACTCCATAAAAAAATTTTTCTCTTCGATTAACTCGCCTGGCTTTGATACCCCTTCGACAAAAGCAACAACGTAATCATTTTGCCGCGCGATTTGGCTGATGGCATGCCCTATCCATGTGGTATATTTATCGTTTCGATGCTGAGTAGCAAATAGGAAAGTATCCACCTCTTGGGCAGACCAAACATTGAATTTGTATGCTGGATTAAATTGCTCGCTCAGGAAATTTAGGGCTATTGCCATAATTACATTTACCTTTAAGAAATCTTAATCTTATCAAAATTAATGTAATACAACAATCTATAAAGTATTTTTGATCTACCTATCTAGCGATGCCCCAAGCCTTTAGATAAAAGGCGAGTTCCTTCTGCAAAGCATCCCGTATGTTTTCAGCCCTGCGAAAACCGTGCTGTTCTCCTTCATATAGAACAAGTTCAGTCAAAATTCCTCTATTATGAAGGGCATCGTACATCATTTGTGCTTGATTGACGGGGACGACGAGGTCTTCGGTTCCCTGGAAGAAAATGACCGGACAATGGAGTTTATCGACCGAAAAGAGGGGAGAACGGGCCTTATAAATGTCTTTGCGAGCCGGATAGGGGGCGACGAGGCTTTCGAGGTAGTGTGACTCAAATTTATGGGTTTGCTCGGCCAGCGCTGAGAGGTCGCTCACGCCGTAATAACTGGCACCGACGGTGAACCGTTTACCAAAAGTGAGAGCCGCCAGCGTCGTATAGCCGCCCGCACTTCCTCCGCGGATGGCGATTTTATTGGGATCGACTTTTTTCTGATCCGTGAGAAATTTAGCTCCGTATTCACAATCTTCGATATCGACGATGCCCCAGTTGCCTTTGAGAGCATCGCGGTATGCGCGGCCATATCCTGTACTTCCACCATAATCGACATCGAGGACGGCAAAACCCCGCGAGGTCCAATATTGGATCCCTAAATCGAGGGAGCTAGAGGTGGAAGCGGTGGGTCCCCCGTGGGTAAAAATGAGGAGGGGAGGAAGCTCTCCAACAGGCGCGGTGTGTTCTTTGTTTGCAGGAGGGTAGAAATAACCATAGGCAGTGCGGCCACTAGCACTAGGATAAGCTAAGACTTCGGGGTGGGAGAAGTTCGTAGGATCAATGTGGGGAACTAAATTGTGCGCTAAGATTTCGAGCTTTTGGGTTGTAAGATCGAGACGGACGACCATTTTACTTTCACTGGGCGATCCGCAGATGAAGGCGGCGAAATTTTTTCCCACGCGCAGCTGAGTATAAAAGGTTTTGCCAAGAGTCAAGGGACGGAGAGGTGGAAGAAGGGCAATATTGCCTTGTCCTTGCTTTTGGTAAAGAGCGAGGATCTCAATGCCTGTAAAGCCATAGGTTGACATGCCAAAGACCCACTGGGGCAGGCCAAAATCGGCTTCCATGGGGCAAATCGGCTGATTGTTTTTGTAGATGTTCCACCAGCCGGTGCGGTCCGAAACAAAGTAGAGATCTCCCTCTGGGGACCACTGCGGCTCAAAGATCGACTCTGTTTTGCTGCCAGCGACATGCTGGATGTTCGTGATTTTGCCGCTACTATAGTCAGCAACCCAAAGATCGGTGCCGTCCCAAGGCATGTTGGGATGGTCCCAGGTTAAAAACGCCAATTTTTTTCCATCGGGGGAAAGAGCGGGAGATGCATAAAAATCATGACCCGTCGCCATTTTATCAAAAGAGCCAGTCGCGAGATCGATCGCTACGAGGAAATTTTCATGGCCTTGTTCGCCCACAGCGATCAGAAACTCTTCCGCGACGTGGAGATCTGCAAAACGGACTCCAGCTGCAGTGAGGGGTTTATCTCCGGCATAGATACGCTGGTCGCGGTCATTGACGAAGTAGACTTTGCTAGCTTTTGCCGTAAAAGCACCTCCGCCATACTCATGCACGCGGGTGCGGACGCTAAAAGAGGGTAAAACGGCTTCCTCAATAGCGCCATCTTTCGTGCGGCGCATAAGGGCGGTCCGGCCATTTTCGGAGGGGCGCATCTCGTCCCAATAGATGTCCTCGCCATCGATGATGATATTTGTGAATCTCTTTTGTGCAGCGGTGACCCAATCAGCCGAGATCGGCGAAGGCCAGGTGCCATATGAAGATGTTTGCATCTCTACAGATGATCCATAAAGAAGCGAATAGCTGCAAGGGCTATTTCTTCATGGATATGTTTGCGATCGACGCCTGCAGGGTCGCTCGCGAGATGTTTATCGAGCATCATCTTGCCACCCTTCGTGACTTCGTTGAGAAATACGTAGTGGTTGGCAGAGCCCGGGATTAGAGTGAGCGCACCTTTGCTCATTTTAGAAGCCAGGACTTTTGCATTTTTTTCAGGAGGCACGAGGTCATCTCCTTCAGAAGCTACGATATGAACGGGAACTTGGATCTTTTGAAGGCTTATAGGATCGAAGAGATTTCCAAGGGCGGGTGCCATCAAAAAGAAAGCGCCGATACGGCTATCGCGGTAAGAGTTTTTAACAGGGGAAAAATCGGTTGAGGCGATCATTTCAGGAGTGACAAAAGGAGGAATCTGTCCTTTGGGAATCACGCTCACATCGAGCTTTTCAAACCCATACATTTGTCCGCCAGCCAGCCAAACTCCTGTAACACCTCCCAGAGAATAGCCAATGAATCCAATTTTTTGCGGATCGATCGATTCTTTGTAGGGGAATTGATCTAAAATCGCTCCGATGACAAAGGAGATGTCTTTAGGTCTCTCCCAGATTTTGATGAAGCAGTCAGGAATTTTGTTATTCCATGTGTTGCCGTAGTGATCGCACGCCGCCACGATGTATCCATTAGCCGCGAGAACTTCGGCGAGCCAAGCATTGTTCGTTTTGTCGCCGCCATTGCCGTGTGACATCAAAATGAGGGGATATTTAGCAGCAGCTTTGGAGATAGGCGCATCGCGCGCTTCGGGGCAGCGGACCCACATGCCGGCGATCGGTTTGGCAGGAGCTTGTTCATCGACCGGATACCAGACTTCCGTGATAAGAGGGCGATTTCTTTCGAGATCATTGAGACGAAGGGTTACGACGCCCGTTTTTTGGGGATGTAAAACGACGGGAGTTTTCGATTTGAAGACACAGCCTGAGATGAAAAGGCAGAAGATGAGTGCCGACGTCAGTAACTTCCTCATAATCTCTTTAGTAGCAAATTAAAGAAATTATTTCAAGTCTAAAGCCTCGGAGACACTCTTCAATTCCTTATAGCATCTATTTTCTCTTCAGCCCTTGAATGTATATAGGAGAGAGCATAGGGTGCTTACCTTTTAGCTTTCGTAGAAATAGAAAGAAGCCGGTACCGATTCAAGTTTAGGCAATTTGTCCAGTAGCTGAGTAAAAGCCTCGATAGAAATATATTCTCTCGACAGGTCTAGATGCTCGAGGTTCACTAAACTATAGAGATTAGGAAGATCTGCATCTCTTATTTGACATCCCGATAAAGTTAGAGAAGATAGTAGCTTTTGCTCACTCAGCGCTAGCATCAAACACGGATCGACAACATTGCTCAATTCCAAGCGTCGAAGATGGGTTAACTGCGATAAATACCAAGGGACTATGGAGTTGGTATTATTTTTATCAATAATGATAAATAATTCCTCAATCGTCGTCTTGTATACCAACTGCTCTCGAAGCAAATGGAAATGTTCACGATTTGCCCAGGATGCGATAGAAATAAAGGCTTGGTTTCCAGTAAAATTTACGTCGAAAGGAGGCTTATTAAAATTGGCATGCCCAGTGATAACCCGATTAAAACTAACTTCATGCATACCCCCCCCTAAAAAATCAATTCCTACGCATAACCATGTCAACTTCTTCTTCAGCGCTCAGCATATATCCGGGAGCCAGCGTCGGGTCAAGAACGGGGTAATCCCGCCTAAGAGCCTTAAATTCAGGCAGCCCAGGATGTACGACTCGCTCAAGTTGCGGCATGCTTTGGAGTAATAGGACCAAACCCTCAGGGGTAATGTTATTTTCACCAAAGAGATCTAAAAACTTCAGACTCTTCAAACTTTGCAATTTCATAAGATCAGAGTCATCGATCCCACAGCCAAATAAAGCGAGAGAGGTAAGTTCTTGTAGGGAGTCAAACGAGGTGGTAAGGCTTGGTTTATGGACATGACTCAATTTTAAAGTTTTGAGATGGGGCATATGCAAGCGCCAACACGAGAAAAAATCTAAATTAAGATGATTTGAGTGAATCTCCAATTCTTCGATCGATTCTTCACATTGATTAATTTGATTTTCAAAAACTTTAGTGTCATTTACGTTGGCTGTTAATGTGACAAATATATTCAGCTTCCGCTTATCCATCAAATTTAAATTAAGATTATAAGGTAACCCCGTTTTAAAATTGTCATAGAGTCTACTAGTAACATGCATATAACACCTCTTATAACTCAGAAATTCTATTCGACCCCGCAATTAACGCAAAGATCAAATTCCTTTTTCTGCTAGACTTGCCAAGATTAGGGGGTAAAAGCTATATGAGCAAAAGGAGGCTATGTTGATTCTCCTACTTATGCTGCTATTTCCCTTTGGGTCGATACTTGGGCAAGACGCGCCCCCGAAGAAAAAAATCCTCGTGCTTTCCAGCAATGGAGGATATGGGCACAACGCGGCTGCCAATACCCTCAAATCCCTCTTGGGAAATAAGTATGATTTCACTGTGGTATATCCCATCGACGAACTCCGTATCTGGGGAGTGCGTTCGGGTGAAGAAATCTACAATACCATGCTCCGCTGGGGATGGATCGGTCCTATGAACCTGATCTCCAAACACATCGCTCCTAAAATATTCCGCGCCCGCAAAAGGCAAATCGAAGAAATCATCGCCCGTGAAATTGTGAAAAACAATCCCGATATGGTCATTTCGCTCATCCCTTACGTCAACTTTCCTGCGAGCGAAGCCGCCCGCAAACGAGATCTGCCTTTCCTACTGATCACGACCGATAACGATCTGCGCCATTGGGTGCATGGGCTACATGCCGTTACCCATCCCAACTTTAAAGTCACCATTGGCGACGATCTTCCCACGACCCGCGATGTCCTTCGGCAGCGCCACATTCCCGATTCTGCGATAGAGACGATTGGTCTTCCCTTAAGACCCGATTTTTTCTCTCCCATAAAGAACCCTAAGCTTTGTAAAGAATACAACATTCCTGAGGGAAAGCCTGTCATCTTAATCATGATGGGGGGATCGGGCGGCGAAGCCTCAATGGAATATACCCAGGAAATTGGACAAATGGATCTCGGTGCGCATATCGTCGTTTGCTGTGGAAAAAACAAGCGTCTCGTCAAGAAAATTCAAAAAATCCCTCTCAAAGAATCCAACTCCCTCTCAGCTCTAGGCTTTACTGAGAAAATTGCCGATCTTATGTCCATGGCCGATCTCATCATCACTAAGCCCGGACCTGGCACAATTACCGAAGCGATGGCTATGCATCTTCCCGTTCTTGTCGATGGAACGAGGCGGCCTCTACGTTGGGAAAAAGTCAATTTTGATCTCGTCGAGCGCTACGGCATCGGAGAAAAAGTCGAGGACTTTGAAGAGATGGAGCTGCTTCTCAAGCGCTACCTGCACGATCCTAAGTTCCAAAAACAAGTCCGCGAAGCGTTCCAGCGCCTTCCCGGCAATCGGTTCCATGAGCGCATCCCTGCCGTCATTGAAAGCATGCTAGGGGAAGACCCTAAAAAAACTCCTCGCTATTCTCGTCCTCCCGTAGTTAAAAATGTCTAAGCATCAGCGATTTAGCTAGACTTTTTATTTATATGATAATTAGCTATAATTATCCGAAAATAAAGGATAATTATGTTTAGAATTAATTTCACATTACCTGTAGTTGCAACCATTACAACTTTTTTAGATCAAAAATATAAGCCTGATTTTTTTAAAACCTATGAAAAGACCTTTATCTCTCCACCTCCTTATGTGGGAAGAGACATTGACCGCGAAAAACAAAAAAACATTCAAGAGTCGATAACGACAACTCAGCGCATATTTTTAGCATTTGGTACGCATTTTGCCGCTCATCAGCTGAAAAAATTATCCCCTTTTAAATCACGCCCGCTACTTGCAGATGCTCTGTGCCTTGGCTTGCAAGGAACTTTGTCAGTTCCCTCAGCTCTCTTTTCCTTAGCGCACAAGACATTTATCCATCCGATCGTCTCAAAAGCTCCAGACAATGTTCCCCAGTTTTATGTTAGGGAATACCAGGACTTTATCGGGGCTGACAAAGTCCGCACGATGACCGTTAAGGGAGAGAAGAAAAATTTCTGGTACAAACCCGTTCCCAATATGCACGAGTTCTTTTCCACAAAAATGAGATGCCGTCCTGTGTTATTTTTTGGGGGATTTTTGTCTTCGTTATTCTTTTTAAGCACTTATACTCGAAACAATCTAAAAGTCGATAATCAAGACGTAGGCTATTTTGAAGGTAAGAACGGGATTTTTAACCGTTTAGCTCAGAAAGTCTTAAATCATTAGACATAATCGATAGGAAGATGAACCTCATCTAAACGATTATTAGGGTCAGGGTTAGCTTGTGTATTACTTGGCAGTTCGTTGATTCCATAAATAAAGCTTCCACTATGAGTGATACGTTTGAAGAGACCATAAGGTTTAGAATTTTGCTGATTAATACGTTGATTGAAGTGATTTAATGAATTTTCCATCGTCTCTATCTCTTTTATTTTTTCTCTTTTTTGTATTGGCGTAAGAGATTGGGTATCTTTAATGATCCCCTTGAAACATTTAAGAGTTTCTTTCATTAGATTAACATAATCGTTGAATAAAGAATCATCCCCCCACAGATCAATTTTCGAATCAAGATATCCTATCGTCTGATTCATCAAATAATCTAAGCAATCCCAAAGTTGTTGCTTCCATCGATTTAGCTGGATAACTTCTTGAGAGGGCGTCAAAGATCCTAAGTTTGATTTCTCGATCCAATCTTGAAATGTGAGAGCATATCTTTCCAAGCTACGATTTACTGTTTGTTTATCCAATTGAGGATCACGAGCAGCTAAGAAGTGGGGCATGTTAGATGTCGAATGCAGCTGGATTTGCAAATCCAGAGCTCTATTAACATAGGCGCGATATTGGCGAGCCAGTCTTTCTAGCTGACTACCACTTTTGGGCATCGAGGTCTTATCTAGATATTCTCTATTAATACTGAGTCTTAAATTATTCACATGGGCGGTTAAGGTATCTTTTTTTATGGCCTCCCAAACTTCCGTAGCATCAATATGCACAGAAAGCTGCGCTTGCAGTGTCGTGCTTACAGCAGAGGTAACATCCTCAGGTTTTAGTGACTCCCATTCAGAGAGCTTGTCATCCAATACATCGAGATATTCGGTGATAGATTGATAATGAGTGGAAAGATCTCGAGTCGAGCGCGCAACAAAGCGATCTGCAGGCTCACCCTGATTTTGCCTAAATGCGATTTGGATTTTAGGAAAGAGTTCTCTTATCTTCCCTATGACCTCTAACATGTTATCTCGCAAAAAATCTCGTGCACTTCCGAAAGCTTCTGGATTTTTCTCGTGGACCCATACTTTTAAAGGCGGGTTATTTAATGCAAACGTGATTCCCTTCCAATTAGGATGTTTAGCAGATGCGGACCAAGTATTGGGCAGAGTAGATAACGTGCATAACGGCAATTTCAATGAAGAAGAACTTTTTCGAATGAGACATTCAAGTTCTAATAAAAGATTAGAAGGGACTGCAAATCCAGGATTGCCGAGGAATTCGATATGAATCGCTACCACTTCCGGGAATCCAACGATCTTGTCCCCACACTCGCATACAGCTGCAAATAGTTCCGGCGTAACATCCACCGTCTCTTGATAAAAAGCCAAAGGGCAAATTTTATGAAACGGATCCCCACTGTATCCTATTTTTAAAGTATTTAGAGACTTTGTCAGCAAGAGTATGCAGCTATTTTCCGATTGATAGTAAAGAGCATTGAGTTTAGGGCTGTCCCAGCCGCGAGAAGGGAAGAACAATTGGCTAAACTGTACGCGTCGATTTATCAAGATCGCATGATCGACATGAGGCAAGTGGGTATAGGGAACATAATTTGGTGCGATTGTTGTAGAATTTGCCATAAGCCTCCTATTGAGAAAAACCATTTTATGTATTGGTAAATTTTATTTCGAGGAATAAGTAAATAATTGTATTTATTACCCAGGATATGACTCCTCTCAGGCATGCTTACAGCATGTCCATCGAGCCGGTTCGCGACGAGTATGTCGCTTCACTTCTCGTCCTAACGAAGGCCAAACTATTGGCAAAGATTGGACTCCTCTCAGAGCGGGCGGCAAGCCGTCCCGTCCTTCGAGCCGGTTGCGCCCTGTTTTGCTAAAGCAAAACATCGGTGCTCACTTCGAGTCCTAACGGAAGCCAAACTATTGGCCTTCTTCCTGGGCAAAAAAAATAGGAGGCTGACGCCTCCTTTTTTTGCCCAGGATAGGACTCGAACCTACACACCTTGTGGGTAACAGAACCTAAATCTGTTGTGTCTACCAATTCCACCACCTGGGCGATTGAGCGGAGAGGGCAATAGCCGCTCTTCCTCCCGTGTCGATAACTTTGATTTGGGGAGAACGTGATGCCGCGCGTTCACAGTTTAAACGATACTTCTTTAGTGGATCAATGAGTTTCTCGCGAAGGCCTTGCTCGAGGAGTATATTAAAATAGTCTTTTGCTACTTTCTCGAGAGCCTCAAGGTTGGCAGGATCGGCATTGTCGAGGGGCTCTAAGGACGGTGAGGGGAGTTTGGGTTGGAGACGCATGAAGTGGATATTGGCTCTTTTTCCGAGGGTATGGATGTTGTGCTCCACGTTTTTTTCCATTTGCTCGATGAGAATATCGAAGAGACGGGGGAGCCAGCTCACGATGCCCCAGCCCTCAGAGTCTTTAGGAGGGATGGGTTGCTTGGTAGGGGAGCCTGTACCTAGAGAGAGGATGAAGACAGGATCATCTTCTTCGGTGCGAACAAAATGAGAGACCATTTGGTAGGCGACAAGAGAAGGGTTGTTGGCCCAAAGTCCTCCATCGACCACGTTAAATTTATCAACGGCATGGCTAGGGAAATAGGTGGGAGCTGCGGAAGTGGCAAGAGCCACATCCGATAGAAGGGGATTTGTCGGGGCTTCGACATTTTGAAAATGAAAAAAAACAAGGCCGGCATGTCTTCCGATGTCGACGCCAGTGACGAGTACATCTGTTTTGGTATCGGCAAGCCTTGCATCGCCCAGCTCTTTCTTTACCGCGGTGGATAGAACTTCATCACTGTACTTGGGGCCGGCAAGGCCTTCGACAGTTTGAGTGCGCCAGGTGATGCTGCGTTCAAAAATACGAGGAGCGGTCTCTTTGAGAAATTTTAGGCAATAAACGGCGCTACGATCTTGAGAAAGTGCGAGGGCCAAAACGCCACCAATCGATGTTCCTGCGATGCAGTCAAAGAGTTCGCCGGGTTTAGCGCCGACTTCTTCCTCGATGAGCGCTAAAATTTTCGCAGGGATGATACCGCGCACACCGCCGCCATCGATGCTGAGGATGAGATAAGGAGGTTTAGAAGGGAGAGCGGCTCTATAAGCCAGATATGCGAGACCAATCACTCCTACGGCGCAAGCGAGAAGAGGTTTGATAGCAAATGCTGCGAGTGTAAGTCCGGCAGTCCAAAGCCCTTGAGAAAGGAGCTGGTGCTGACGGACCCTTTCAATCTTTTCATAAAAATCGTCGAGCCCTGAAGGGAGCTTTGTGTCCTCTACATCAACGGGACTAAAATCAGCGTATATTGCGGACATTAATTACCGAAATAACGATCCCCAAAGTCACCAAGACCCGGGTTAATGAACTTTTTAGCATCGAGCTGCGGATCTTCTGCTGCCACTATGATTTTTAGATGGGGATATTTCACCTTGATGCGCTGAATACCTTCGACGGAAGCGATGACGCCAACGAGTCGAATGCGGGTCTCTGGGACACTAAGTGCAGCAAGTCTGTCCAGGGCCCATAGAGCCGTTCCTCCTGTCGCAATCATGGGATCGAGTAGGAGTATTTCATCGCGAGAGTCAATTTTGGGAAGATTTTCATAGTAGGGCTTGGGGTCAGCGGTCTTTTCATCGCGCCGAATGCCAAAAAACCCCACTTTTGCACTTGGAAATAAATGGAGAAACGGAGGAAGAAAGATCGTGCCAGCTCGCATAATAGGGAGGAGATAGATGCTATGAGAGAGTCGTTTGCCGGATGTTTTCGCGAAAGGGGTTTCAACACTGATGGGATCTTCTTCTAAGGAAGACGCAACCTCACTTGCTAAAATGGAGCAAAGGTTATTGGCAGCTTGCCTAAATGCGCTCAAGTCGGTTTTTTTATCGCGTAAGGTAGTGAGAAGAGTATCTTTCATTCTTGTTCGGTAGGCTCGTAAACAGGATGGATCTCAAAACCGGCTTCTCGCACGGTGAAAATAGCCTGAGCAATCGCATCCCACGTCGCATCTCTATCAATGTGAAGAAGCACTTTGGTGCGCTCTTTTTCTAAGGGGAGTTGTCCTTCGGCTTGCATTTTTGTGAGTTGACGAGAGATAGCACTCGAAGAATCGAGAACATATTCGCTGACTTCAGTGATCCATTTGTAGTGACCATCAGAGGTCACGCCTAGGTTGACGACATACCGATCATTGAATCCCGGCGCCATCGTCCCTTCCTTTTCAGGGCGGATCTTTACTAAACTGACTTCGGTGTCAAACAAAGCAGCTCTAGTCACTGCAAGCGTGGCAAACAGTGCGATGATGATGAAGAGAAAGTCGACGAGCGGTGCGAGGTTGATAAACCCCGTTTTCTTCATCTCTTCGTCAGGAATCAGACTCATAGTTCTTCCTTTCTTTCCATCATGTAGGTCATGGAATTGGCTTCATTTTCTACGAGGGCCAGTTGACGAACCAAGCGGTATTTGGTCATGGAGTGGAGGACCATAGCGATAATAGCCACGACGAGGCCTCCAACAGTTGTGCCGACAGAGATGCCTAGGCCATCGAAAAGGGCCGTGATGCTCTCGACCGAGCGGTTGAGATCATAAAACGCATAGAACATGCCGAGAACGGTACCGAGAAGACCCAGCATAGGAGCAATAATGGCGATGTCATTGAGAAGCGCGAGTCTTTGCCAAAAAGAGCTAGTCGCCCGTTTGCCCTCGGACTTCATCGTATCGACGATGATATTGGAACCAAACTGTCTTGCGGAGAGGCCTGAACCAATCATTTTCGAGAACAAGTCGTTTCGCTTTTGGCAAACAGCCGCAGCGGCTTCGTACTCACCGGCCATGAGAAGTTTTTTCAGTTCATCTGACCCCTCTCTTGGCATGAGCTGGGAAGCTCTCAGAGAGAGTAAAGAATAAAGACCAAGTCCCAGACTTGCAACCGACATAAAAAGCAGCACAGAGTAGATCGTGGGAGATCCCGCAAAAACTTGTCTGAAATCGATCAAAATACCGGGCAGACGACCAGGATTGGCGTCGATCTCTTCATCCATGGCATCGAGATCTTCCTCGGGAAGAGGTGATACTGCGGCGATTTCTTTGGCAGGCTCCTCGGTTTGGAGATCGGCTACAGGAGACTCGGGAGGTTTCGGAGCCGGAGGATAGGGGGTATTCAGGGCAGGGGCTGGTATTTCTACGGGCTGAACGGGGACAGCAACCGGCACTTGCTCTGCCGCTTTGGGTGTTACTTCGTCCCACATAATGGATGCCGTTTTTTGCTCTGCTGTGGGCATTTCTTCGGCGAGAACCAAAGAACAAAGTAACATCGAAAAACATCCTAACTTTTTCATACTCACCTCGATAAATTTTAATTCAACATATCAGGGCGACAACTATTGATCAAGCTGCTAAAATATTTGTCATGTTAAAATACCCATTTCCATGGGAAGAAAGGAGACCTGCCCTTCATGAAGGGGTCCTCTTTATCCCCGATTATTATTTTGAGCACCATCTATGGTCCTTCCCCGGATTTGCTGAGATCTTTGGCAAAGAAGCTCCTGTCCATGTCGAATATTGTTCTGGTAACGGAGCTTGGATCTTGGAAAAAGCAAAAAATAGTCCTGACCTCTGGGTTGCAGTCGAATGGCGCTTTGATCGCGTCCGTAAAATTTGGTCTAAGATGAGAAATTTAGGTCTTAAAAACTTGCTCATTGTCTGCGGCGATGCGCGCATCTTTGCACAGGAATATCTTCCCAGTGACAGTGTAAACGATGTCTACATCAACTTTCCCGATCCTTGGCCCAAAGAAAAACACGCCAAAAACCGTATTTTCCAACCCTCTTTTATCGATCAATTGGCCCGCACAACAAAGGGCAAAGTTACCACCGTGACTGACGATCCCACGTACCGCACACAAATCCTCACAGAAATGAAGAACTGGACATCGTCGTTTCCAGAACCTGGGTATGTCACAGAGTGGCCCGAATACGGTGCCTCTTTTTTTGACACGCTTTGGCGACAAAAAGGATGTACCATTCACTATATGCAATTTGCGAGGCCAGCATGTTAGCTTGTCACTTAAGCGATGATTTATTGTGGAAGCAGCCGGAAGGAATCTGCCATCTTGATTTTGGCTGGACCGGGCTTCTTAATTTAGAAGACCCGGCATTTGTGCAGAGTCATATTTTGGCGGTCCAGCAGCTAAAAGCCGGTCCTGGTGTCATACTTTATCAAGGACCACTGGATATTGTCCGCCGCGTCGTTGGCGAAGATGAGCTCGAAAGTGCCAACCTCTTTGGAGCCTTTATGCAGCGACTTGCGGCCTGCGTGCCAGACGACATGACACCCTACTGCTTTTTTACTTCGACAAGAGGGTTTTCTAAAGCAAGAGCTCTTCAGCTCATGTCGCCTGACCGCTTTTGGAATGTAACCCTTACCCATCAAAAACCAGCGCTGGGGTTTTTGCTTCCTCAAGATGCTCTATTCGATGAACAAGCGATAGAAAGTGCTCTGCCGGATGAGCCATTTAGGGCCATTCCCGAACTTCGGCTACATGAAATGTGGGATGGACTGGACGAACTGATCGTTTTAGAAGAATTTTTAACACCTCAAGGCAGGCGCCAATTGCAGGGATTCTTAGCTGCAGGAGGAAAAGTTCGGAGCAGAGGGATTCGAACCCCCGACCCACTGCTCCCAAAGCAGTTGCGCTAGCCAGACTGCGCTATGCTCCGAACAAAGATATACTCTACACTTTAATCCTCATTTTTGCCATGGTTTATTTATGCCGTTTAACGATTACCCAGCCTCGGTCCAGCTCAAAAAGTTAGCTCAAAACCCTCCGGATCTCACAAAAATTTTAACTCCACATCGTCTCGAAGAAATGACTGCTGAGGCCGCCGGGCTTCGTTTATTCTACGGGGCCGAGCGCGTCCATACCCCCGAACTCGACGCTTTATTTGCCCTTGCTGAAGAAGCCAAAGTCATAAAAAAAATGGAAGCGATGCAAAGGGGAAACATCGTCAATGTCATTGAAGGGTATCCTTCCGAAAACCGTCCAGCCCTGCATACGGCTATGCGGGATTTTTTCGAAGCCCCCTTAGCACCCGAAGCTACGAAACTCGCCAAGACCGAGCTCGATAAACTTCAAAAATTTACCGCTCGTCTCGATATTTTTACCGATCTCGTGCAGATCGGCATCGGAGGATCAGCTCTCGGTCCCCAGGCCGTTTATTTGGGCCTCGAAGCGTTTAAAAAACCGGGAAAAAATGTTCATTTCCTCTCCAATGTCGATCCCGATGAAGCGGCACGGATTTTTTCTCAGCTAGATCTAGCGAAAACCGTGGTCGTCGTCGTCTCCAAATCCGGCTCCACCCTTGAAACTCTGACCAACGAGACCATCGCGCGCGGCTATTTTGAAAAAAGTGGCATCAACCCCCAGCTCCATTTTGTTGCCGTCACAGGAAAGGGGAGTCCCATGGACAACCCTTCGCACTACGCCGCATCTTTTTATATGTGGGACTATGTGGGTGGGAGGTACTCTGCGACATCGATGGTGGGTCTCGTCGCTTTGGCGTTTGCCCTTCCATGGGAGCGCGTTTTATCTTTTTTAGAAGGCGCCCATACGATGGACCGTATTGCGCTTGGCAGCGATCCTCGTAAAAATTTACCTCTCCTCTCTGCGCTTCTGGGCATTTGGAATCGCAACTTCCTCGGTTTTCCGACGGTTGGAGTTATTCCGTATTCGCAAGCGCTCAGTCGGTTCCCCGCGCACCTGCAGCAACTCGACATGGAATCGAATGGCAAACACGTGGGCAAAGAAGGTAAGCACGTCGCATTTTCCACGGGACCTATCGTCTGGGGCGAACCTGGCACTAACGGACAGCATTCGTTTTTCCAACTCTTGCACCAAGGAACCAACATCGTCCCACTTGAATTTATCGGCTTTACGGAAAGCCAGTACCGGCAAGATCAAGAAGTCGCCGGCTCCACCTCGCAGCAAAAACTCGTCGCTAATCTCCTGGCTCAAGCCATCGCTCTGGCTCAAGGCGATCCTAATCCTAATCCCAACAAATCGTTTGCCGGCAATCGCCCCAGCCGCATCCTCATGGGCAAGCAGCTAGACGCGTTCACGATGGGCGCTATTCTGGCTTACTATGAACATAAAGTGGCTTTTCAAGGTTTTTGCTGGAATATCAACTCGTTCGATCAAGAAGGTGTGCAGCTCGGCAAAACTTTAGCTCTGAAAGTCATCGATCAAATGACAGGAAAGAAGAGAGACTTTCCACTCGCTGGCGCCTGGCTTAAAAAATTGCCATAACACCATTGATTTCTTCAATAACTTCCTCAATAGTGATTGGGAGTTTCAACTCTTCTGCCATGTTTCCTAAACCCTTTAGATGTGATGACCATAGGCGTTGAAGAGTAAAAAGTTCATCTGCTTTAAATTTAACAGAACGGATAATCGTTTTACGATTCGTGAAAGTTTCGTTGATACTGACCTTTAATTTACCTAAATTTAGAAGATTTTTCGTACGCAAGAGCAGAACCAAATCATGATAGTCTTTCATGCGACTATTACCCGCCCCTTTTGAAAGAACAGTTTCCAACTTTTCAGCTAAAATGGATTCGACGGGATAAGCAAGAAGAGAAATGGACTTCTCAAATAGAGGTTGTTCGCGCAATGATAGCAATCGTATTTCTTTCATTTTAGGTTCAACCACATCACCGACTCCAACATCGATATGAATTTTGTCCTTCATTCTCATGAATTTCGCATTCAAGTTCATGCGCAAGCCAGAATATTCCATGTGTGGCTGAGAAAGTGACTCCGTATTATCTAAATCAAAAACAAATCCATCTTTCAAATCTATATGAGCTATCTCTTCGAAAATTGGTTGCAAGACAGCTTCTTCAGCTTTAATTCGAGCTACCAAGAAATCAAGATCAATCGTTTCACGACCAATTTTTATTATTTGCCCGAGGAGAAAGCCGCCTTTAAATATAAACCTATTCTTATAAGAAGAATGCGTTAATCTAATAAGAAAACGCTCAAGCAAAAGTTGTTTCCAACATGCATTGAATTGCATCTTTTTTTCTTGGGCAATAAGTCGAAGTCTGTCTTTTAAAGATTGTTCATTCAAACTGTTATGCTCATTAGATAAGGCTTTATATCTATATGAAGTTTTTGAGCATAATCTTGTAGCTTATTCAGATCAATTTGTTTTTTTCCTTTAAGCGCAAATTTTAGAGCTTTAATGGCTGTTTCAATACTAAGAAATCGAAAGGCATCTATGATAGTGCGTTCCCGATCATAAATAGGAACTTTAGCTCCTTCGAGATTAATGGAAGTTTTTCCAAGAAGGGGATTGCGAAAACGAATAATTTTATAATCCTGTGCTTTTTTTGTTGATGTACTATGAGGAATAGCTATCCAATGCTGGCGAGGAATTTCTTCGGTTAGATCATAAATAGCAAGAGCAGAAGTAAGACAAATAACCCCATCTTTAACTGTATATACCGCTTCAATAAGATCTTCCCAGCGAAAGCTGCTCGCATTTGCATATTCAGAACTTTGATAAAGCCCCCTCGCTATTCTTTTTACGCGGCCGGATTTGATGAAATAGGCTATTGCCGAGGGATGCACCCCTACGGCTTTTGCTTCTTTCGACGAAAAAAAGGGCTTTTTCATCAGCGGCTTCAGACGTTTTAGGCAATGTGCTGTTCTCATAATCATAACTTAACAAAAACACCCAGATTTGTCAATTGGGTGTTTTTGTTAAGTTATGAAGAGGGAAGCCACTTCTATAGATCATTTTCTGGCGTAAAAATGAGTTATAGAACAAGTCTCTATAACTCATTTCGAATATAACGTATTAATAATCAGGAGATTACTTCGAGCTCATGCAGAGGCAGAGTTGCGCCCAGCATTTTGACGTCATGCGGGCATGTCACAAACACTTGACCCATTGGCTCGATCTCGTGAAGAAGAGCCCTACTTCGTTTTGTATCGAGATGGACGCCAAAATCATCGATGCCTACTAGCGGCGGAGAATCCAACAACGTCGAGAAATGACGCCATTGCGCCAATCTCAAAGCAGCAGCGGCGCATCGCTGCTGGCCCTGACTGGCAAAGCCGCTGGCATCTTGCCCGCCTATCGTGAGGTGGAAATCATCGCGGTGCGGTCCGATCAGGGTGGCGCCCATTTGAAGTTCTTTAAGGCGGCTTTTTTTGTAATCATCTGTGAGTGATGGTTGGTATTCGGCTCCAAGGATATCGGCTCCATCAGAGAGGCGCGCCATTGCCTCAATGAGGTGAGGCTGCAGAGCGAGGAGGATCTCTTTCCGCTTTTGATGGAGATATTGTCCTGAGATGAGAAGGATTTGTTCCCAGCTTTCGATCGCGGTCTCTTTTTTTTGCCGAAGAAGGACATTGCGCTGGCGCATCGCTTTAAAATATCTGGCTAGATGAAAAATGTAGAGAGGATCGATTTGAGCGATATGGAGATCCAAAAAACGGCGGCGCTGGGTGGGCGATCCTGTGATGAGTTCGATATCTTCGGGCACATGAAGAACCGTGGGGAAAAGGCCCAGCAGGGGAGTGAACTGGCTATAAGTCGCCCCGTCATGCTCAACACGTTTGACCTGGCCATCGAAGGAGACTTTGAGATGCTGCGAGATGGGCCCTGAGGCAAAATCGGCTTCTAAATAGAAAAACGGCTCGCCATGGCGTATGAGATCGGTCAGCTGAATCGTGCGAAAAGAGCGACCGGTGCTGAGGAGATAAACGGCTTCGAGAAGGTTGGTTTTGCCGCAGGCGTTTTCACCGCGGATGACGTTGATCCCTTCTTGAAAGGTAAACTCCTTCTTTTCGTAGCTACGAAAATGGTGAAGGTAGAGTCTTTTAAGCATCGACGCGCATGGGCATGATCACAAACTCGGCCGTGGTCGAGTCGGTGATGAGACCCGGATTATAAGGGTCGGTGAGGGTGAGATTCACGGTCTCATCTTTGCTATGGCGCAAGATGTCGTGGAAATAATGGGGGTTGAAGGCCACTTCCATTTTAGGACCGCCGTAGTTGACGGCCATAGCGACTTTTCCTTCGCCCACGCTGCCGCTCATGGCAGTGAGGTGTAGCTGACCCGGAGAAAAGCTAAAGCGCACAGCGCTGCTCTCTTCGGAAGTGAAGAGCGCCACTTGGCGTAGGAGCGACATGAGCTCTTCGCGGTGGAGAATGATGGGATTTTCTGATTTTTTGGGAATAACTTGGCCGACATCGGGGTATTGACCGGTGAGGAGTTTAGATATGAGCAAGATCGAGCTCGTCTCAAAGGCAATTTTATCCGCCATCAGCGTCAGCGTGCTGAACTCTTCTTTCGTGTCGATGAGTTTGATGATCTCTTCGACGGCTTTGAGGGGGAGAATAGAAGAGGAAGGATTAGAAGCGGCATCTGTATTGGTAGAAAGGCGGGCGAGGCGCTTGCCATCGGTGCCGACAAAAATCGCTGCTTTATCGAGGTTTTGGAGGAGGATACCATTGAGAACTTGGCGGTTGTCATCGCGTGCGGCAGCAAAGGAGCTGCGGGCAAGCATCTCGCGCAGAACTGTGTTGTGGAGTTTCATCTTGAGGCCGCCTGACAGATCGGGGAACGTGGGAAATTCTGATTTGGCAAGACCACTCATTTTAAAGTGAGAAGATCCTGCATATATATGGGCAACTTCGGCAGAGGATGTCTCGATTTCAACTTCGGAAGTCGTGAGTTCGCGGATGAGTTGGAAAAAACGTTTCGCGGGAAGTGCAATCGAGCCTTCTTCTGTAATTTTTGCTGGGGCATGCGCACGCATGCTGACCGTCAGATCCGTCGAACTGAGGATGATTTGATCGCCTGTTGCTTCTAAAAGCACATTCGACAAAACGGGAAGAGCAGGACGGGCGGGAACAATAGTTTGAATCTTGCTGATGAGGGCTTGGAGCTCAAGTTTAGAGATGAGAAATTTCATGATGATGAACCTTTTTCACATCAGAATAATCGAATCATGAAACGACTGTCAACTCTTTAGAAATTCAAGTGCAGCTTCTCTTTTTTCTGAAGGTAATATTCCACCATTTATGGAGATAAAAAAGATTGCAATTGAAGGGAACCGTACAATGATTTCTAATCGCTTTAGTAGATCTTTTCCTGAACTTCTTTTTCTTTCTAGAGCATTTAATGCAGTTTGGGAAATTTCAAAGATTTGGGCAAATTCTCGTGTGGAAAAATTTAGCGATTTTCGAAATTCTATAACATCTTGAATCGTAAACGATCGTTCAAAAATAGGCTCGAAAACAAAAGATGAGGGACCTCTTTTGCCTATAGTCGAAAGAAGGATCAAAGCATCATTTTCTTGAGGATCAATGCCCATGGCCTGGCAGTATTCAGGATAAGCAGGATTTTGCTTGGAAGGTATTCTGTCTTCTAAAGAAGGAAACAAGGATCTTGATTTGAATTCTCTTTGTGTAAGGGGAAATTCAGGGCCAAGAGGGATTACGTTTCTTGCACGTAAATAACGGTCATCGTACGTAAACACAAAATTCGCACCGCTTTTTTTCAAATGTCCTACCAGCAGCCGCGTTTTGCGTCTTTCTAAGTAAATTGCAACGTTGACTATCGGCAATTTTAACCCCACAATTCTCGATGCCTCCTATCGATGAGCCTTAAAAGAGCTGACTGTCTTTTAGGAGTTAACATACTTTCCTTAACCAAACGCTCAAGAGTTGGCATGGAAATGTTTTCACGAAAGCGATCTACTACATGAGCAAAACCAAGTCTACTGCATTCCTCAATATAATCTGCCATAGTGGGTTTTGTAACATTTTTCGTCCAGATAGCTCCAGCAGGTTGAAGATCTGCATTTAAAAACCAATCATTTTCAATGCCTAAGTTAGAAGGATTATCGTAAAAAGGAGGTAAAATATAGCCTTTTGAAGTTTGAATAAGTCCCAGATTACGTCCATGACGATCATTGTTTCCAATTAAACTATCAGCTAAGACAAGGTAAACGATCTCTTCTTGTGCTGCTAAACGTCCTGTTTTTTCTCCAATGATTTTTAGAAGATTTTCGCAATCGTAGCGCATGCTTTTCTCAAAGAAATGCCACAGATGTACTAGAGAGGATTCGGGATAGTCTTCCATAAAATTACGAGTAACAAAGCAAACATGGTTTTCTTCCCATGCTATCAAATGAAAAGAGGGGACATTGATCTTTAAATGGCTGAAGATCTGATTACATACATATTCCGTAGCGGGCAATTCAGGAAAACCATTTTCTTGAACTTTTAAAATGTACCTCGTGCCACCTAGAGAAGAAGAATATTTCCGGAACTTTCCATGAAAAAAGCTGGATTTAAAGCCATCTTTGATAGGGCTTCCACCCGAGTGTCGATGTGATACGATATTCTGAAACGCATCCAAAGCCTTTAAATTAAACCAATCGGTAAAACAGTTAGCATGGAGGCCATACCAGACTTCGCTAGAAAGCAACGGCTGCAAACACTTCAAACAGAGCTTTTCCATATGTCTACATTTTGCATGTTGACACAAATATGTGTCAACATCCTATTGACACAAATATGTGTCAACACACAAGTAAACAACTCATTTTCAATGTTTTGAAAAATGATAAAAAATCATTTTAGATTAAAAATGCCAGCCGATGCCCGCTTCTAAGAAATGCGTACGAAGCCGCTTGGTGAACTGGTAATCATATGATGCGTGGAGCTGGAACTGACGCCCTAAGAACATGAGCTGCGCGCCAAACAGATACTGCTCGCGGCCGGCTCCTTCTAGATCAAAATGGGAGCTCGTTTCAGTGGACTCCATTTCAAATTTAGCATGGTGATGCTGACGGGAAAAATCGTGCCGCCAGATGCCACGCACTTCGGGTATAATTTGCCATTCCTTATGTGAAAAGCGGTATCCTAAAGTCGCGCTGATGTTGCTGCGCAGGGCCTCAGCGTTTTGTTTCTTAAATTCTAGCTTATTGGCGTCCGCGTGGTGCTCGCGGTAGTGGTCGATATGAGCACCGAGCCATTCGAGACCAGCTGCGGGGACAAAATAGACAGCTTTTCCGCGGTACTGATATCCTATATCGACGAGGAAGTTATAGCTAGATCCATTAGGATCGCCTTTAGCAGACTCGGAAGAAGTATGGCGGTGGATGTCGTAAAACTGCAGGCCTCCTCCTAAATCGGCTTCCACGAAGAATTCAGGTACGGAAAGAGGGGAGATGCTGCCATAAATATCGCCATATACCGCGTTGGAGGTAAACGATGCGCAATGATTATGACGTGTCCAGGTTGATTCATAGGTGATAGCTCCGCCGATAACCCCTCTAGAATTGGTATAATCAGCGCCGACCCTAGCTCCGCCGCTAGAATAATGAAGCGATTTGGCATCTCCGCCTCTCTTTTGATGGCCGAGCGATCCGATACCGTCCGCATACAATTGCACGCCTTCTTGTTTGTGATTGCGCAGCGTCGTCATTTTGCGTGTATAGCTCGTGAGACGCTCGTCAGTTGATGCGAAAACGATAGGGGTAATAGAGACATAGCAATCGGGCTTTATCACGGGATCGCTACGGATCGGATCAAACAGAAGGAAAACACCATTGGCTAAATAATCGAGGTGGGCATTGTATCCAGCGGGAATATTTTGAATTTGCAACTGGTCAAAAGCTCCTTTGATGCCATCGCCTTTCGAGTTGTCAATGAGTAGCAATTTTCCATCCGCATTGATGGAATAGGTGGGCATAAACTCTACGAGCGCGGTTCCCGCCAGCGATACCTGGCCAGCTTCAACGATCAACTGATCATAATTTGCAGAATCTCTCAGCTGAAAATGCAGCGTTCCAAGAGGCCCTTGCGTATAAGCGCCTTTGATGGTAAGGCCTGATGGTTGCACGGTTCCTTCGTTGCGTATGTGAGAAGTCCTTCCTGAGCCCCTTAAAGCAGCTCCAGGAAACACCGTAATAGATGATCGGTCAACAGAACCTGTTACAACCAAACTTCCTTGACGCACGTAAGTAGGGCCGTAGTAAGAGTTTTGGCCAGATAAAAGAAGAGAGCCGTCGCCATGTTTATCGATGCCGCCCACCGGAATGGACGCAGAAATTTCAAGACTGCCATTGGGCACAACGATAGTTCGTGCGCGCCCAGGAAGCTCGAGCATTCCTGCAATTTCCCCTTTTTCACCTTGGGATGGATCAAAAGTAATAGACTGCAAGATCTGAAAATTCCCTTGAATCTTTTGATTGTCCAATTTGAGTTGGTTGAGAGTTATCTTGGATACCTGGTCAAGACTGCCTCCTTGGACATCTAACTCATCCAAAACGACAGGATTATTCTGTAAATCGAAGTGTCCATCTTTGATAGATATCGTGGCATGGTCGGGGATCTGTCCCGGAGTTACGAGAGCAAGCGTTCCGCCGTTGATGAGAATATCACCACTGATAGCTGGACCTTTTGCTTTATGAAGAGCAAGTAGCCCATTGCTGACAATCGTCTTTCCTTCAAAAGTGTTAGGCTCACTGCCCATCACGAGAGTAGTTCCCCGGCCTTCTTTTACAAAATTCCCAGAACCTGAAATGACGCCCGTGAGAGCCAGCGTCGCGCCTTCATCCGTATTGAAAGAACCCGATGCAAGCTCGATATTGCCCAAATAGAAATGGCTGCCGGACATCGTATGGAGAGGCATTTCTAGCTTCAACTCTTTGTTCATTGTGGAAATCTGGCCTGATACAGTGATAGCATCAGGTGTTTGAGGAAGCTCGGAACTTATTTCATCAATTCCAAAAACAGAACTAATCGAAACAAGTGATGTAAGTAAGAATAATTTACGCTGATCCATAGTTGTCCTTTTTCTTTACAACTAACGGATTTCAGCAATTTATTCAAATAATTTCTTACATTAGTTAATAGAATGCGCTGGTGATTCGAGCGATTTAGCTGCAATTGCTTTCAATTGAGCATTGATTTCACTAAGCTCTCCCCAGTTCGCAGGAAAAAATACATACATTTTTTTTCCGTTCGATTCGAATTCAATTTGCACATCATCCATCAGAAAGGGTGTTTTGTCGATGATGATATTATTAAGATTGTCGAGACGGGGCCCGTTTGGGAGTTGAAGGTTTACACGATTTTTTACCAATGAAATAATGGCTTTCTTTAGTTCATTTAATTCGTGACACGTATTATTAGCTGAGAGTGGCTGATATTTTCCCTGAGGCTCTTTTTTCACCTCAACGGAAGCGCCGTTATTATTATTTTCGCAACTAATCTTGATAATCGAATTATTAATATTTAAACCCATAAACTTACCCCTCTTTATCTATAATCAATCTTATCAATTTATTTATTGGAATTCAATAAATTTCTTTAATGCAAGTCATTGATATTCATGAGGTTAAAAGATGTTAAAAGTGAATAAGTTATGAACCCTTGAGGGCCCGATCGATAGCTCGTTTATGCTCTCGGGCTTTAATGGCAGCCCTCTTGTCATGGGCCTTTTTACCCTTAGCGATCGCGATTTTGACTTTAGCCATACCATTTTTAAGGTAAATGGCGATAGGAATGAGGGTAAGGCCTTTTTCTTCGGTTTGCTCTTTGAGCTTCAGAATTTCTCGCTTATGGAGAAGGAGCTTGCGCTCGCGTCTGTCTTCATGGTTAAAGACGCTCGCAAATTTATAGGGGGCAATGGAGGAGTTTTTCATCCACATTTCGCCATGGTGGCAAACGATGTAGGCATCTTGAAGGCTTCCGCCTCCGGCTCTTAAGGATTTGATTTCTGTCCCTAGAAGCGCGATGCCGGCTTCATAGGTCTCAAGGATTTCATAATTATGAAACGCCTTTCGATTGCTGACGAGATCTTCCATGAACCTATCCGTAAATTAAGGTTTTAATGATTTTGCGAGATTTTTGAGCAGATTTGGATTTCTCTCTCGAAGACAATGTGTAAAGCACATGGCTGAGAGAGAGGAGTCCAAAGATGCCAAAAAGATCCAAAATGATAAAAGCTGAATTTACGGATAGGTTCATATCACCCAAACAGTGATTGTCCGAAGGGCGTCACGAGGAAACATTCTTTATCCTCGTGTGTGCCAACGGCCGTAATACCCACTTCAAAAAACCAATCTAAAATAATCGATTTGAGGAGAGCTTTTTCTTCTTCTGTGTAAGAGGGAAGTGTGTATTTCCAAGTTTTGCCCACTTTTTTGAGACTTACAGTTCCTTGATCATTTAAAGGAACGATCGTTCCTTTAAGAAAATCCTCAAAATAGACCCAACCTGCATAGAGAACTCTCATCAAGGATTTTTCTGCCTCTCGAAGAACTTTTTCAGGAATCATGGAGGCGGGGTGCCGGTACATATACATCGCCCTACCTTCGATGCGGTCATCGAGCCACTCTTTAGCGGCAGGGGTAGGGGAAAATTTCGTCTGTTTTTGCTCCGCCAGTTGGAGTTTAAGAAGGCGGTGGACCACTCTCTCGGTATAGGGAGCATCCGCACCTAATTTTGACAAGACTTGAGGCTGCTTTTTCATTGTTTCAAGTGCTGCTGTCATATCTTGAACAAACGAGAAATCTTGGGCTTTAAGTCGCTTGACTTTCTCGGGATTTTTGATAGGAGCGGGACTTGTATCACGCAGGAATGTCAGATACTGGCGCCATTCATAGAAGGGGGTGACGATCTCTTTCCAATGGCTGCCGGATCTTTCGAAAGTAAGACAACAGATAAAGTGGAACTCGAGGAGAAGCATCGCTTCTTCAAACTGCGCTTGAGAAAGATCATATTTGTGCATCAAGTCTTTGGCCGTCATACGAAAATCAGGAGCGCGCATCACATCTTGTGCAATAGCAGTCAAAGTCGTATCGCCTAAATTTACCTCATGCAGATAGCGCTGGAAAAGATGGGGCGTAGCAAAGTACTTTTCCATGAGTGAATCGAAGATGTTATTCGAGGTGCGGGGAATCGCATACCAGGTAGGTAGAACATGGATCGGTACCTTCCGAAGGATGTGCTGCAAAAAATCCATATCGGGCTTAAAATCGGGGTCAAACTTTGCGGCTTCGACTTCGAAATATTTGCGCATCTCTTTATCGACGACGACCTGGTCGCCCTGTAAAGCAAGCAATCCTGTTTTGGATAGCTTTTCCAAAATGCCGCGGATCACTTTTTCGCTTTCGCCAATCGATTGTACAATCTTAGAAAGGGGGAGTTGCAAAGGACTGAAGAGGATCTCTTCCAAAACGGCTAAATCGAGCGTCGAAAACGAAGCCATTAAAAGACGATTATCGATATCTCGCCGATAATTATAATCGGAAAGTGTGATTTTATTTTTCTTTGTTGATCCAACTTCTAACATATGCCTATTAAATGACTCTAAGGATTTTTTACTTTTTTGTAAAGTACCATTTAGATATAGTAGCATTTCTATTATGAAATACGATCATCAAAGAATAGAGCAAAAATGGCAAGCTTATTGGGAAGAACACGATTCTTTTCATGCCGAAGTCGACCGATCAAAACCTAAATATTATATCCTCGATATGTTCCCCTATCCATCTGGCGCCGGGCTCCATGTCGGCCACGTTACGGGCTATACCGCGACAGATATTTTGGCCCGCTTCAAGCGAACAAAGGGATTTAATGTGCTCCATCCGATGGGATGGGATAGCTTTGGACTTCCCGCCGAGCAATATGCTGTTCGTACGGGAACTCATCCGGCGATCACCACAGAAAAAAATATTGCCACTTACCGCCGCCAATTAAAATCTTTAGGCTTTAGTTACGATTGGGAACGGGAATTTGCGACGAGCAATCCCGATTATTATAAATGGACCCAGTGGATCTTCACCAAGCTATATGAAAAGGGTCTTGCCTACGAAGCCGATATCCTCGTCAACTTTTGCCCGGCGCTTGGCACCGTTCTCTCCAATGAAGAAGTCGATAATGGGAGGTCCATCGATGGGGGACATCCCGTCGAGAGAAAGCCTCTTCGCCAGTGGGTACTCAAAATTACCGCCTATGCTGAGCGTCTGATCGATGATTTAGCTCTCGTGAACTGGCCTGAATCGGTCAAAAAACTCCAAACCCAGTGGATCGGTAAGAGTGAGGGCGCCAAAATAGATTTTGCCTTGGAAAAGGGATCCGACAAGATCACGGTATTTACAACCCGGCATGACACTATTTATGGAGTCACATTCGTCGTTATCTCTCCTGAACACCCACTAGTTGCAAAAATAACCACGCCCGAGCAACAAGAAAAGGTCGCAACCTATTTACGCGAAGTGGCCACGAAAAGCGACCTGCAACGCACCGATCTGGCCAAAGAAAAGACGGGCGTCTTCTCAGGAAGCTATGCGATCAATCCCATCAACGAAGAGAAAGTACCCATTTGGATTGCGGACTATGTTTTGATGGGATACGGCACCGGCGCTGTCATGGGAGTTCCTGCTAACTGCGAGAGAGATTTCGTTTTTGCTAAGAAATACGATGTCCCCCTACTTCCCGTCATTGATCCCGGCAGTATAGAAGACCGCACTGCCATTTTAGCCGGGGATGTCCCTTGGGAAGGGGAAGGAACCCTCATCAATAGTGGACCACTCGACGGCCTCACCATTGAAGAAGCTAAAGCAAAGGTTGTCGCTACCCTTCAAAAGCACAAAAAAGGGGAGGGGACTGTCACGTATAAGCTCCGCGACTGGCTCTTTTCTCGTCAGCGCTATTGGGGTGAGCCATTTCCCATTTTGCATTTCCCTGATGGGACTAAACGCGTTCTCGACCTCGATGAACTTCCCCTTCTGCTTCCTGAGCTCTCCGACTACAAACCATCTCCCACAGGAGAGAGTCCGCTCGCCCGCGCGAAAAACTGGATTGAAATCACAGATCCAAAAACTAGCAAAAAAGCCCGGCGCGAGACAAATACGATGCCCAATTGGGCGGGCTCCTGCTGGTACTACTTACGTTTCTGTGATCCTCATAACGAACAAAAAGCCTGGGACGCAGAAAAAGAAAACTACTGGATGCCCGTCGATATGTATGTCGGCGGCGTTGAGCATGCCGTCTTGCACCTTCTCTACTCTCGTTTTTGGCATAAAGTTCTCTATGACTGCGGCCTCGTTACAACGCTCGAGCCCTTCCAAACGCTGCGCAATCAAGGGCTCCTCACTTCCCGTTCTTACCGTTTACCCTCGGGAGTCTATATCTCTCCCGAAGAAGTTGTTCAAAAGGGAGATCAATATTTCCAAATGGGCACCGATGAGCTGCTCTCGAGCCAGATGGAAAAGATGTCAAAATCCAAACTCAACGGTGTTACCCCCGACGAGATGATCGAAGAAGTCGGCGCTGATGCCCTACGTCTCTACGAAATGTTCATGGGGCCATTTGATCAGGAAAAAGTCTGGAATACCGATGCCGTCCAAGGTTGCCACAGATTCCTAACGCGCTATTTTGCCCTCATAAACTCTGAAAAAGTCACCGATGACAATACCGAAGAAGCCTTAAAACTTGGGCACCGCCTCGTGCATGCCGTTGAAAAAGACATCGATGAAATGGCCTTCAATACAGCTATTGCCAAAATGATGACGTTTATCAATGAGTTTGCGCCTCTCGCCCAGTACCCTAAATCAGTTCTCAAGATGCTGACGCAAGTTCTCTATCCCTTTGCACCCCACATCACAGAAGAGGCTTGGGAAATCCTTGGAGGTAAGGATAGTCTTACAAATGAACCTTTCCCGAAAGTTGACCCAGCTTATCTCGTCGACGACACCACCCTCTACGTGGTCCAAGTCAACGGCAAAGTCCGCGGCAAATGGGAGCTGCCCAAAGATAAGGGCCAGGAAGAGCTGCTCGCGTTCATCAAAAAGCAAGAGCAGATTTCCCGCCATATCACGGGAAAAATCGAAAAAGTTATTTTCGTACCCAACAAACTTATTAACCTTGTCATCCAGTGACTTTGGCCGAATACGGCCAAAAATACCCCTAAAAATGGCCGTATTCGGCCAATACGGCCAAAAATTGGTTGAAAAATGGCCGTATTCGGGTTAAATTTGGCCGTATTCGGGTTACAAGGCCTATTGAACTCCTACCCCTTGCCGAAAAAATAAATATGAATCTACGCGATAAAAAATTGATAGTGTTTCATCAGCTCAGCCAAGAAGATGAGCCCCTTAGCGTGAATAATTTGCTTGAAAGGTTAGGATCACACTATTCCGAACGTAGCGTAAGGCGCTGGCTTGCGGAAATGGTGAAGGACAATCTCATTGAGCCAGTGGGGCGCAAAAAAGCTACAAAATACCGAGTTTTACAACACACCACTCCTTTAAAAGTGGGAGCAGGCCTATGCTTTAGCTCTGAGAGTATGCGTATTATTGAGCAAGTTCACAGGCCTCTCTATGTCCGCACCCCTGCTTTATACAACGACGAGTGGTTTGAAGAATATAAACCCAATAAAAGCTTTTATATCCCTACTGATTCTAGAGCTCAATTGCACAGAACGGGGAAACGTGCAAAGCATGAAGATCCGGCTGGAACTTATGCCCATCAGATTTTTAATCGGCTTCTCATCGACCTTTCTTACAACTCATCCAGATTAGAAGGGAATACCTACTCGTGGCTTGACACAGAGAGGCTTATCTTAAAAGGGACTCCTGCGGAAGGGAAATTAGATGATGAAAAGATAATGATCCTCAACCATAAAGAGGCGATCCGATACTTAGTAGATAATGCTCATCGTTTGCATATAGCAGAGGAAACGATCTACACCCTACATTTTTTGTTATCGGATGGCCTGCTCGACAGAGAATTTGTTGGCAAGGTGCGCCCCCACAGTGTTCGTATAGGGGGATCAACGTACATACCTATCGAAAACTCTATGCTCTTAAAACTCCAACTCGAGCGCATTGTTAAGAAAGCGTCCCTCATCGAAGATCCCTATGAGCAGAGTCTCTTTTTATTAATCCATATCAGCTATTTACAAGCTTTTGCCGATGTGAACAAAAGGACGGCTCGTCTAGCTGCTAACATTCCGCTCGTCGTCCATAATCTTGTGCCCCAGTCCTTCAGCGACATAGAAAGAGATGACTATAATTCAGCGCTCATTGCTGTTTATGAGCTGCAAGATGTACGCCCTATGGTAGATTTGTATCTATTTTCTTATATGCGGACATGCACGATTTATGATTCTACGGTTAGAACTAAAGGATTCGATGAAATTCGTGTGCGTTACCGTAAACAACGCAGGGCTCTCTTAAGAGAAATTATTACAAAAGGCTTAAAAGGAAATGGCATGATGGATTTCCTAAATGGAGAAATCAGGGAGCAAATTCCCCATATAGATCGAGAATCCTTTCTAGCAGATATCGTGAAAGATCTCGAAGATATGAACGAAATCCGGTTAGCGGGCCTGGGAGTCACTCTAGAACAACTTCATTCATGGCAAAAAAAGCATGTTTAGAGCCCTCTATAACACCATCCTGCTACTCTTGCTACCGCTTTGGCTATGGAAGGAGAAAAAAAGGGCGCGCCTCGCTGAGCGTATTGGTCTCAAGCTTCCTTCTCTTCCCCTGGCAGATATTTGGATCCACGCTGTATCGATGGGGGAGACAAGAGCTGTCATAACACTGGTTGCTGAGCTGCAAAAAACGCACTCGATCGTTTTTTCTACCACAACTGAAACCGGTCTTGCCGCAGCTCAAAAGTTATTCCCGAATATTGCCGGCCATTTTCTTCTTCCGATCGACTTTTCTTGGAATATCCGACGCTTAAGGAAAAAAATTCAGCCCAACCTCTTAATTCTCGTCGAAAGCGACTTTTGGTATAACCTTATCACCCTTGGCGCTCCCAAGGTAGCCTTAGTCAACGGAAAAATCTCAGAAAAATCAGCTCAGCGGTTTGCCCGCTTTAAAAGCTTGGCGCGCCTATTTTTTGAGCCTATATCCTTGCTTTGTGTGCAATCGGATGAGTACAAGGACCGCTTCTTGAAGATAGCAGTCCCTGCCTCAAAAATCGTCGTCACTGGAAATCTCAAACTGGATGCTCCTATCCCTTCCATTGACAAAGCAGAGTGGAAAAGCCGGTTGGGGATTAGAACTGAAGACCGCGTGATTACACTGGGCTCCACACATGATCCCGAAGAAGAGTTGCTTCTCTCTGTTTTAGCGCCTCTTCCTGTGAAGATCTTACTAGTGCCGCGCCATCCAGAGCGTTTTAATGCCGTCGCTGAGTTACTGGCCAAAAAAAACATCTCATTTGTCCGCTACTCTTCAGAAAAGCAAGACCCAAAAGCCCAGGTCGTCTTAGTCGATGCCATGGGTCTACTCAACACCTGTTATGGAGTTTCAGATCTGGCGATTGTCTGCGGGAGCTTTACCGAGCGCGTGGGCGGCCATAACATTTTTGAACCGATCGCGCTAGGCGTCCCTACGATCTTTGGCCCCCACATGCAGACACAAAAAGAACTCGTCGATTTAGTCCTCCGTGCGAATGCGGGGAGGCAGGTGCCCATCGAGGAACTCAAGAGTGTAGTAGCTGAATTTTTGAAAAATCCTCCGACTGCCATGACCAAGGCAGGCCAAGAGCTCGCTAGGAAGTCCCAAGGAGCGACGAAAAGGACTCTAGAAGCTTTCAAGTGGGTGTAGTATCAAGCCAGACACTAGTAACTTTTTTTGTGTCATGCCTACTATAATTATCAAAACGTGTGTCGCGCGCTTCTCTGAGTCCATAGGCATCTAGCTTATCACAAAAAGCATTATAGAGTTCACGCCAACGGTATTGAGGTTTAGTGGGATTAAAATAAGGTCTATTCTGCTCTTGCGTTAGTTCTCGAGCGCATCTAATTTCAAGTTTGCTTGGATCAACAACATAATTACGAGCTGCTTCTGCATTCAAAAAAATACCCGGAGTGTAATATTTATAACTCCAGCCTCGAGCCATTTTATAGTACAGTGGAAACATAAAAAAAATACGAGCATACTCTTGTTGGTTTTGTTTATCCGGGGGAAAATTTTGTGATTGCTCTATCATTCTCCTTTTCATTTCATTGGGGTTTTTTTCGCATTCTTGTGCGAGTTTTTTGAAATAAAGGTCCATAAATTGATAACCCTTTTCCATAGCTTGAGAAAAGTCGTTAATTATCTGTTCATTGTTCCAGATATCAGGTGTTTGCTCTATACGCCTGAAAACATTATTATAAAGCCCTGCTACTTCATCATAAAAATCATTTAGTTCTCTATCATTTGGTGCTTGGGGGAATTCTACTTTTCGTGCATAGAATTGCTCAAGAAGAGCTCTGCTTTCAGGATTGATGTTGAAGAGATTTTCTACAAAGCGCAAAAGGACGCCTGCGAAAAAAGTTGGTATAAAGGCAACCACTGCCGCTGCGGTTCTCATGTAATTTTTTTCAGGAAAACTAAGCTCTTCCTGAATAATTTGGCCGTCTAAAATTTCATAAGATTTCCCATTAAAAAGGTAGCGATAGGGCTGTAGAAAAGTCTCCGCAGCAGAGCTTAGTCGAGAAGGTTGGCTTACGTTCTTCATTTCTACGTTGAGATAAAGTTTCATGAATGGTCTCCATGGTTGTGCAAAAAATTCTATAAAAATTGGAAATAATCTTCAAATTTAACCTCTTGAGACAAATCTTTTGCTGTGATATGTTTCAATGCACATTATCGCGGGCTGGAGCAGTGGTTAGCTCGTTAGGCTCATAACCCAAAGGCCAGAGGTTCGAATCCTCTCCCCGCTATC
>JAFEGJ010000007.1 GCA_018240015.1 Verrucomicrobiota bacterium
TGTGTCGCGTTTGCGACTCGAAGTGAGCAGCGATGTGTTGCGTAGCAAAACCGTGCTCAACCGGCTTGAGCGACAGGACAGCGGAGCTGCCTGCGGCGAGAGGAGTCCAGTCATCGGCAAAAAATTCCATTTTTTGACGAGGAAGCGACACACCTGCGTGTGTCGCGTCTGGAACTCGGAGTGAAGCGAGGTATTCATCGCGAATACGGCTCTTAAGGCGAGATTCAGTAAAATTCTTCGAATTTCTTTAGGCTTGAACGACGATCAACGCCTGTTGATTATTGGTATGGCGAGAAGCCCACCAAGATTTGAATTTGCTATGAGTTTTTTCAAGGGCATCAACAGCCGCTTTCCCGATTTTTTCTTCGCGGCGCTCAGGCTCGCCAAGGGAACGTGTATATAGTTCGAGCATGTAGAGCCACAGCGGCAATCTCTCCACGGCATAGAGCAGAGGCGTTGAGATGATTTGAGCTGTTTTCCCAATAAGCACTAAGAAAGCTCCAAGTGTCGCAAAGGCAAGGATGATGAAGGCTACTTCTCCGACGAGCATAAATACGCCGGCGATGGCAGCCACAACGATAACGGCTCCCAAGATGGTGGCTAAAACTTTACCAATCTTTTGAGCCATGATGATAGCACTTTCTGAAGGAGCAATGCGGTTGAGGCGTAAATCGATCTGAGGAGCATGGGTTCTTAAGTGATCGAAAGCTTCTTGAGTGAGGGTGTGCCCACGGATCGCTTGTACATAGCCTGTTTCAGATTCGCAGATTTCAATGATCCGTTTGGCGTCATCTAGATCGATGTATTTGTCATTTGCGGTAAATGGCGTTGCAAAGAAGCTTCCTGAAACGATATCAGCGCTCTGGAGAGCGTGTATCCATTTCTCGTTTTTCTTTTCAACAGAAACCATCTGGTGCTTTTGAACAAAGGTGAGTTCTCGATTATTGTTGACAGGGACCAAAGCAAGCTCGCTAGGGGAGGCAATTTTGGGAGCAGCAGGTATAAACTTGGCAAAACGCAAGTCTGCGTATTGTCCGAGACGGGATTTCACATCTTCGGTAACTGTGTAGCCAATCAGAGCCACTCGCTGATCGGGGAAGAGTTTTTGCATAGCTGCAATAAGAGCTTCGACGTTTTCATCATCGATGATGGAATGCTGGCTTTGAGTTATATTTGAAAGATGGCCATCTAAGGAAGCATGGGAGGCGAGAAGGCCTCCAAAACCGGGGTATTTCCAATTTCCTTCTTCATCAGCGCTTGTGACAATCCTATTTTGTTCCGGATAGAGCTCCATCGAAGGGAAATGCTGCTTGAGCATAAGCCAAGCTTTGTCTGTGATAGCATATCCGGATATACAGATTTGATTCGATATGTTGAGCTTTTCGCGAGTTTGGATTAAATGCTGGACTTCCGCCTCATCGATGAGATGAAACCCACCTGTTATGCCTTCTTTGAATTGATAGACGGGAATGCTCTCTGCAAATTTCTTAGACCATGTATGTCTTTCTTGAGCAGTGGGGTCTATTTCTTTAGTAAGGATACACTCTTCTAATTTTACCTTTCCCTGGAGTAAGTCCCAAGCTTCTTGAGTGAGGTAGAACCCTTCTAGATGAAAGGGGAGTTGTTTGAGATCATGCTCACTTAAAATTTGTAAAAAGGCCTTGGCGTGTCGAAGAGTTATAATCTCTCCCTCAGATGAGGATATTTTCCATCCAAGCGTTTTGAGGAGCCACGACAATATAGGTTCGGAATTTCGGAATTTCTTTTCCCATAGGGCCAATAGCTGCTCATTTCGTGCAATAGCAGGATCGCTTTTTTTGCCGATTTGCTCATCCTTAAACTGTAACCGAGGCGCATTTTCCCTGAGGTACTTCGCAGCAAGAGCCGTCAACTCATAACGTATCAATTGGACAGGAGATTTGTCTGTTAAATTGCTTACGATTGCAACTGCAGCGTCTAGGTCGATGAGAGTAGGGCTTGTCGCGATGGCCATTCGTTTATTGGGCTCTAATGCCTGATCTAAATCAGGGAGTTGGCTCAGTTCATCAAAATCCGTTTTTTTAGGACTTATAGTAGTGCAATTATCAATCAATTCGTTCCAATCCGTCGTCGAAGCAGAAGAGTGCTCCCCGGAAATAATCAAATTCGCCCGCAGATCGATGTTTATATTATGTTGGTTGAATAATGCAAGAGCGTCATTTGTGATTACATAACCTTTAATAGAGGTAGGGGTTTTATTGTCTATAATGGCCCGAGCATCTTTGCAGTCGATTTTTGGAAGGTTTGGGTTAGAAGCGAGATCCCTATAGATAACATGCGTCGCTGCGTTTATCCATTTTAATTCTCGGCTTTCGGGAGTGAGACCGTCAGGAGAGGCTGCAGCATTTTTTATCGCCAGGCCCTGGCAACGGAAGAGGGGTGCCTTTTCTTGAATATATTCTAGAGCCTCTGTCGTGATAGAAAATCCTGAGATCAAAAATTGTGTGGAGTTCGGAAAAACTTTGACGATAGCTTGAGCATCTCTCAAAGTAATCAACTGATCTTTAGTGCCGACGAGAGATTTAATTTGCAGCGAAGAGAAAACATGGGGGTTGAATTTTAGCTCCTGCATCCAATCTTGTTCATTCAGAGGTTTTCGGATGATTGCAGGTGAATTCTTAGGCTTAAAAGGCACCAGAGCTTGGCTATTTCCCGACAGAGAATCAATCAGTGGGATCAAATGGGAGTGATTTTCGCTTAAATTTTGCTTTAAATTCTCATAGTTTTCCAGATGAAGGCCAGTGAGAACACTTCGTTGTTCGTCTTTCATGAGTTGAGTGACAAACGCGGAAGAATTCACTATTTGTTGAGCATATAGACGTTTTTGATTGCTGGTGAGAGATTCAGCCTGGCTTAAGTAAAAATTCACTAAGTGTTTCCCCTCGAGATTTGAAGGAGGCTCTTTGGGTAAATACATTCTGTCAATCACATCAACCAGCGCAGGATCAAAATCGGGCGGGAGCAAGTCACACAAACGAGCAGGATGCACAGCCCCTTTCAATTTGTACAAGATGATCTGTTGATCTGATAAAGTTAGCTCCTTAAAGCGAGAGTCGGACAAGATTTCTTCTTTACGGTACTTTACCTCTTTGGACAATTGAGAGCGTAGCCATGAGGAATCAAGCGGATCTATTGCCTTTTTTGGGGCAAGATTTTCAGTCACTACAGCTTGCACTGCTTCTAGCCATTTTTGAGAATAGCGAGAGCTTTCGCCCTTTAACTCGCAGGCGACTAAAACTTTTATGGTTTCCTTTTCTTCGGGTTTTGCCAGCGACAGTTCAAGCTGGATCGCTTCCTTAGAGAAGTACTGCGTCCGCTTGTGTAGAGTCGCTAGGATATTTGTTGTCATGCTTTGTGTACCGTTGTAAACCATGTTGCGAGTCTAAAAGGGCTGCTAAACACACTTTCTACACTTGTGCTTACCAGAGACGCCGCATTCGTAACAGCTTGGGGAACGGGATGCTCTTCTACCGCGACAATAGTTGGAGAACGGATAGGAGTCTTTTCTATGAGGATTTCATCGGGAATTCCCAGCCTTATTCTATCTTTTTCGAGATCATCGAGGCTCCAAAGTGCGAACTGAGCTTTTTCAATTCGGGCCTGTGTGTATTCTTCAATTTTGGTCTTTACCGAGTTTGACAAAATTTGATCGGCAGAAGGAAGAAGCGTTTCGATGAGAAGCTTTCTGTCAAATTTTTGATCCGGCGCAAAACCATAGGCTCTAAAGATCATTTTTCGTTTTTCTGGTCTTACTTCTGCGAACTCAGGCTCGTTTATATGTACACAAAGAGCTACCAGTTTTTCGGCGAGAGGAGCGTCTTTGACGGCCTTTGCTTTGCTTAAAAACTGTTCTTCAACTTTGTTTAGATTCTGCGTTTCTCCTGTGATGCGAAGGTGTCTTCCCATGAGCTCTTCGTTGTATACATGGAAAGTACTAATGACTATTTCTACTTCAATTCTTGTCTCAATCTTGCGCGCTTCATTGATGCGTTTATGGCATTGTGCTACAGCTTCATTTACTGTGAAATGGGAAGGTATGCCAGCAATTTTATAGGTGTTTTGTTGCTGCATTCCTAAGACCTTTCGCAAGCCACTCATTTTTCTCTCTGTTTCTAAGTTATCCAGATAAGAAAACACCCAGCTTACTCTTTCTTTTGTGCTATTAACTTGCTCGTCGATACGAGACCATGTAGCTTCTGTGAATATTTGATCGGTTGCTTGTTGCAACTGGTTTATGAGGTCTTGCTCTTCGAAATTTTGATCGCCATCAAAATCGTAAGCTCTAAAAATGATACGTCTTTTCTCGGGGCTTACCTGGGCAAACTCCGGCTCGTTGATATGCTTGCACAATGCCGCAATTTTCTTTGTGCGGTCTAGACTCGCCGCTTCTTTGGCTTTTGAAAGATAGCTTGCTTCAATGGTTGTCAGGGAAGTGAAATTTTCGCCTGTCATGCGCACATTTCTTTGTTTCAGGTCAGCGCTATAGGCTTGGACAGTACCTGCGATTTTTTCGATTTCTTCTCCTATCTGAGCCGATCGTGTGAAGGATGAATACTTAGGAAGTTCTGTTCTAAGGTCTTCTTCCTCATAATAGTTTAAGTTATAAGCGTTGAAGATATTCTTGCGCTGCTCAGGTCTTACCTCGGCGAAATCTTTTTCAAAGATCCGCGAAGTAAGAAAGGATGTTTTGCCGCCAAAAGGGTGGACGCTGTCTTCTAGGGCTCCGTTATAATGCTTTTGTTCAAGCGGTGAAAAGGGGTTGATAATCTCAAAACCTTCAAAATCATTTACTGTTGTTGTCATATTAATACCATTGTTTGCTAATTATTATATTAAATATTAAAGTAATAACATAATTAATTTACTATTAAGGCGTTAAGTAATTATTTTAATTCCTAAGAGAAAAGGGTTTTTTGCTATTCTTTTCTTATGCAATGGATTAAGAACTTTGATCTTTTTCTCTTTGATATGGACGGTCTTCTCGTAAATACAGAAGAGCTTCATTATCAAGCCTATAAGGAAATGCTTCGCCGGCGGGGCTACGACCTATCCTGGGATTTAATGCGTTACTTCCAGGCTGCCCATATCGGCGAGGGGAATATCGCCGAGCATCTCTATAGAGAGTTTCCCGAACTTAGAGATTTCGAGTGGGGCACTCTCTACGCCGAAAAAAGGGCCATTCTGTCTGATTCTTTGAAAAAAGGAGCCCTTCAATTGATGCCGGGCGTAGAGCCTCTTCTTAAAGCACTAAGCGAGAATAAGATAGAGAGCTGCGTCGTCACCCATTCTCGTGCTTTGGATGTGGAGTTGATTCGGAGTCAATTGCCTGTGCTCCAACTTATCCCCCATTGGTTAACGCGGGAAGATTACGAACATCCCAAACCCCATCCTGCAGGGTATTTAAAAGCCAAAAGCCTTTTCTTAAGGCCGGAAGGTCGGGTAATTGGGTTTGAAGACACGTATCGCGGTTTAAATGCCCTTTTAGGGGCTTGTGTGGATGTGCCTGTGCTGATTTGTGATCCACAGCATCCGCAATTAAAAGAGCCGCTAAGTGATCGAGCTCGTCACTTTAATTCATTTTCCGTAATGGATCTTAACTAGGAATAATCCCTGCGCAGGTGCAGCTGTGCCCCCTTTGCGACGGTCTTTCGATGCAAAGATGTCGGGGATGGATTCTAAGGAAATTTTACCGCGGCAAACATCGAGAAGCGTTCCTGTGATATTACGCACCATTTTGTAGAGAAAACTCTCTCCTTCGAACTCTAATCGCACACCACCTTCCTGTGGAACAATATCGAGGCGGCTTAAGGTGCGGATGGGATTTTTCGCCGCAGCGCCTTCCGCTGCTTCATTAGCGAACGCAGAAAAGTCGTGTGTTCCAATAAAAAGTGACGCAGCACTGCGGAGCAACTCTAGATCGAGCGAAAAATGGATATGGTGTCGGTACAGTCGATAGAAAGGGTTCATGACGGGATCTAAATGGAGATGGTAGTGATAGATTTTCGACTTGGCGCTGTATCTAGCATGGAATTCGTCAGGCACAGGCTCAAGGCTTAAAACGCGGATATCGGGCGGAAGCAGACCATTAAGAGATCCCAAAATGCGAAAACAATCAAGAGGCTCTAGAAAACTAAAATGAGCGACTTGTCCCAGCGCATGGACGCCGGCATCCGTGCGACCTGCTCCTGTGATAGCGATGGGAGTGCGCAGAACAATTGTTAGAGCATTTTCGAGAGTTGCCTGGATCGAGATGGCATTGGGTTGCACTTGCCAGCCGCCATACTGGGTTCCGTCATACGCCAAAAGTAACTTATATTTCATAAAGAAACAGAGCACAGCGTAAAGCTGTGCTCTGCCAAGAGAACAATCTTAAGAAAGATGTTTGCTGACGAGTTTTGTCATTTCAAACATGTTGACTTTTTTCTTGCCGAAGACGCCTTCCAGTTTTTCATCTGCAAGGATGTTGCGACGATTGCTGGGGTCTTGACGGTTGTTCTTACGGATGTACGCCCACAGCTTTTTTGTTACTTCTGTGCGTGGGAGTGGGCCTTTTCCGATAACGGCTTCCAGCTCTTTGCTGAGCTTCATCGGGGCCATAAATTTGGACATCTTCTTTGCCATTGTATAATCTCCTATAGGTTTAATGGTTATACTAGGAAAATTTTAAAGGACATACATGTATCCTCAAGGAACATCTTGTAGCTCTCCTAGGGAATTATAGTCAAAAAAAATCGTTCGAAATAGAAAAATTTCTCCTTAGGTGCGCTCTATGCTTGTAATTTAGGGTAATTTTGGGTATCTCTGAAGGGTAATGGTAACGGTCAGTCAAATAAATACTATAGAGGAGCTAGCCCTTCTTTTGAAGGAAGCAACTCTTACGGAAGAAAAAAAGGCGCTTCTCGAGAGATTCCCTGCGGTTCAAAGCTGGGAAGAATTCCCTGCTAATCTCACTCTAGAGCAAGACTTCATATTTAAATCTCTCGTAGCTCTGGGCCAAGCGGACCGTCTTTTCGAGCGTCCCTATGCAGGGAAAGAGATGATAGACCTTCTCGATCTTCTGATTCCCGTCGAGAGATTTTACGCCGATATCGGAGGTCTCGTCGGTTACCATGCGCACATGCTCCGTCTCATCTCTTCTTCGACCTCTAAAAAAGAGACATCTAAATACCTCCCTCCTCAAGGTATCGATATCACCGAAGAAAATGATTTTGTCCGCCGCATGATCCTCGAAGGGATCAGGTCCCTTCCTCTCATGGCTGAGCTTTATCCCTTAGGCGGCGCCGCTGATCGTCTTCGACTGCATGATGAGCGCACAGGAAGACCACTTCCCGCGGCTTGTCTTCCCTTTCTTGGAAAAACCCTTCTCGAAAATATCATCGCGGATCTGCAATCCCGCGAGTATCTCTATTACAAACTCTTCCATGCTCAGGTCACAACGCCCATTGCGATCATGACTTCGATGGAAAAAGAGAACCATGCCCACATCGTATCGATTTTTGAAGAGCATGAATGGTTTGGACGGTCCAAAGAATATTTTCGGTTGTTTGTGCAGCCTCTCGTTCCCACTCTTAACAAACAAGGTCAGTGGTGTCTTCAAGGGCCGGCGCAGCCCCTTTTAAAACCCGGCGGCCACGGTGTCATCTGGAAGCTCGCCCGGGAAGAAGGCGTGTTCGATTGGCTCTTTTCTCTGGGCCGCAAAAAAACACTCGTGCGCCAAATCAACAACCCCGTTGCCAACACCGATTACGGCCTCTTTGCGTTCACCGGCATTGGCTGCGCGCAAGATAAAGCCTTTGGGTTTGCCTCCTGTCCGCGCCAAGTGCGCGCTGCTGAAGGGATCAACATCCTTGTCGAAAAGCAGCAAGAGGGAAGCTACTCCTATGCCCTTACCAACATCGAATACTGCGACTTCAAGCGCCTCGGGATCGCCGACCAGCCCTCGAAACCCGGCAGCTCCTACTCGCTTTTTCCTTCCAACACCAACATACTTTTTGCCGACCTCTCCGCAATTCTTACCGCTGTAGAAAAGTGTCCCATCCCCGGCATCCTCGTCAACCTCAAAAAACTCACCTACCGCACCGAAAATGGAGAAAAACGCGAAGAAGAAATCGCCCGCCTCGAATCGACCATGCAAAACATCGCCGATTTTTTCACCGAGTCTCTTCCTCACCGTCTTTCTCCCGACGATGCTCATACCCTAAGCTCCTATCTCACCTACAACCTTCGCCGCAAAACGATTGCCACCGCTAAGCGCGAATTCACCCTCGGATCCTCCCTCCTCGAAACTCCCGAAGGGTGCTTCCTCGAAATCCTCCACAACGCCAAAGAGCTTCTTCAGCGGTGCGGCTTTATCGTCCCCGAAGACGCCGATCCCACCATGTTTTTCCATAGCGGTCCTTCCCACATCTTCCTCTACCACCCCGCTCTCGGCCCTCTCTACTCCATCATCGCTCAAAAACTCCGCGGAGGACGTCTTTCTTCGGGAAGCGAACTCCAACTGGGTATCGCCGAAGTCGACATCGAAAATCTCGACATCGAAGGGTCGCTGCGCATCCAAGCCGATAACATCATGGGCCACTTCGATAAAAACACCCTCACCTATTCCGAGCGGTGCGGGCGCGCTACCCTCAAAAATGTACGCATCCGCAACCGGGGCATCGACCTTGAAATGCCCAATGTCTATTGGAAAAATGAGATCGCCCGCCTCGAGACATGCCAGATCATCCTCCGCGGTATGAGCGAGTTCTATGCTGAAAACGTTACCTTATCCGGGGATCATTTCATTGAAGTCGAAGATGGCATCCGACTCATCGCTAAAGAAGTGAATGGCGAAGTGGTCTTTGAAAGAGAGGCTATTTCCGAGCCCACTTGGCATTGGGAATATAGCGCAGATAGTTCTGATCACATCTTGCTACAAATCCAGAAATAGAAATTCAAAAAAGAAAAGGCAGCGTTTTAAGCGCTGCCTTAAAAGATAAGAGACAATTCTTACACTTTCGCTGAATCGATTTTTGCTTGAAGAATTGCAACTTTGTTTTCGAATTCGATCACCTTACCTTGAGCTTGGTGTAATTCGACTTTCTTTGCCGCTACTTCTTGAACCAGTTCTACGGCAGTTTTCACCTTCTCGGCTTGAGCTTCTGTATAAGCTTTATTTGCCGCAGCCTTTCTATTCATGATATCGGCACCTGTCTCGGAGTTTTGTTTAGCTTTCTCAAGTTGGGAGAAAAGCGACCACTCACTTTCTACTCCTTCTAGAGTTTTCTTCATCGCTTGAACTTTCTTGTCTTTTTCTTGAGCTAGTTTGTTGACATCGACTCTTTGTAAATCATCCAATTCCCCTTGAATTTTTGTAACGCCGTCTTCTAGCTTTTTCTGTGCTTCATCTTTTTTCAGAGCTGTCATTTGTTCAGTTAGAGCAGCTTTTGTTTCTTCAGTTGGTTTAGGAGGAACTGATGACTTAGGAGGTGTTTTTGTTTCGCCTGGTACAGTCAGCCAACCTTTCCATCTTCCGAAGGCATAGGCTCCGACGAGTAATGTTCCTACAGAAACATAAGGATGGTTTGCGAAGGACCACTTGGGTAAATCCCATACGACAGTTTTTCCGAGATTGAAAGCGCCATTGAAAACACGTGAAACAATTCCGTCTTGTTCAACGGCTTTTGCTACAGGGCGCATTGCTTGAGTTGTTACTGGTGGAAGTGCTTTGGTTGCTTGTGACATTTGAAAAATCCTCCTTTCAAAGGTGGTTTTGGGTTAAGTGATAGATTGAAATTATATGCAAGATTAGATTTGAGTAAAGAAAAAATAAAAATCCGGCTAATTTTTTTTCGGGTTTCTCGAGAGAAAATGAGGGGCTATTTTTTCTGCTGTGATTCTAAACTTGCCAAATATCGGTAAGCATCCAAACGCTGCTGAGTCCAACCAGGTTCTGCAGAATTTTGTGTTATCAAATCATCAACGATTTGCTGTGAGGTAAGAGTACGTATTTGAAGCTGTTTCAAACAGGAGGCGGCTTTCTCCTGCCATTCGGCAACTCTTGTATCTTTGGGGGCTCTTTGACAAACTAGGGCCCAAAAGAATGCATCAATCGTTGGATCGACGGTGCCTTTTGAAAGAGGTACATTATCGATGACGTTTTGTACACATTTGGCATAGAGAAGCGGCCAAGGAAGGTTTGCCTTGTCTATCGTTACTCTTTCTGTTCCCATTTTTTTCCACATCAACTCGATGATCAAATAATAAGAGGCGTTTTCACTCATCTGTGCTACGTTGAACTTTGAAATGAGCTCGTCCATCGAAAGATTTAAGACCTGATTGTCTTTAAGTAAGCTTCCAAAAACAGTTAGCATTTGTTGATTGTTTTCGCATTTTTGATTTATGTGTTTGCTTAGCTCGTTAGAATTTGCTTCAAGGACGGCTATTTTGAGCAATTCTTCGAAGCTCTTGTTGGCGTAGAGGTCTACAAGGGTTTCTTTCTTTTCAGGAAAAAAGATGCGATAAAAAATGAAAGTAAATGAGGCCGCGGCCAGTACTGCGATAACAACTCGTGTATCGAATAAACGACCCTGTGCCCATTGCCAGTGAGGAGCTAGTGTTTGGAAAAGCTGGGTGAGAGGATCGGATACAGAAGCAAGGGGCTGATATGGGACAGAAGGCGCTGTAGGATCTATCTTCATTGGAGTAGTTCTTTTAGTTTTGTGCAGAGTTTTTTGTAAGCATTGCGGCGGTGAGTTGTAAGGGGAGCTAGGTTGGAGCTGGAAGGTAAACCTTTGAGAAGTGTCTCATAGTTTGCTAGGAGCGTTTTTCTTTGTTCGCCGTGTGTCTTTTTTAAAAGGTTATCGAGGGTCGTATATAAAATGGTTCGGCCTTGGGGTTTTTGCATCTCAATGGCTAGTGCCAATGTAAAGGGGTCTGTTTCAGATTGGATGAGAGCATCTTTTGTGTTCATGGGGGTTAATCGGCGAGCATCGTAAGTCTGTTTGATGGGACGTAAAATATCGGGATGTTCCTTATTTTGAAGGCGAGATTGGTTATTGACGTAAGCCGCAATCTCGTGAGACTTGAGAGTTGCGAGTTTTTCCCAGATCAATTCGACTACGCAGCCAGAGAGTTTTTCTTGGGCGGTGGGGCTAGATAATTTTTGGAATACGGAAAGTAATAGTTTTTCTAGTTCTTCTAAGCTCAAGTGCTGTAGCTGAGGCAGGCAATGCAGAGCGACTTCCCTAGGGTTGGTAGTCTTGGTGATTTTATCGATTTGTCCTTGAAGCTCGGTTATGTCTGGCGTCTCTTTGAGAAGTTCGAGGAAACAAGCAAGAGAGAAGTCTTTGAGGTTTTTTTCTGCTTTTTTAGGAGGCGGAGGAGGTTCTAAAGGAGTGGGTTTTATAGCAGCAGGAGCGGGAAGAGGAGGGGGGTCGAGGAGGTATTGATAAGCTTTAAGTCGCTTTTGCATGAAAGGGGTTTTATGGGGGATGGATTCTAAGAAGTGGATTTGTTCTTGTAGAGGATTGGCTTTTTTGTTTCGTTTAGGGTTTTTTTTGTGGATTTCACAGATGAGTTTGTTGCGCGTTGCTTCATTTTGAGCATTTTCGGGTAAAAGAGCTAAAGCGAGGGCATAGGGAAAGCCGTGGTTGGGAGAAGGTGTTTTATTTTGTGCGAGCTCGCAGGCTTGGGTGTATTGCAATAAAATTTGCTTTAAATCTGAAGAAGGGATGTCTTTTTCAAGAGGCAGCTCTTCGGATTTTAATGTGCTTAGATTATTCCAAAAAAGCTCTTGAATGCGGAGAAGGATCTTTTGAGAATCGGGGTGGGTGCTTTTCTCCATTTTTTGATGCATTTCTATGAGGTCTTTTAAGGAGAAGATATTCGCTTGTAAGCGACGCAGTTGAGCTGCTTTGACATACTGGTTTATGGTAGGAAGCTGGTCGTCAGGAAGGTTTTCTATCGCGACGGCTATTTCGCCAACTTCTGGATCTATGCGTTTTGCAAATTTTAAGGACTTACGATGTAAAGCGAGTTCTTGCCAATGCAGATGATTTGAGACAAATGTACTACAGGATTCTTGTTGTAACCGCTGAAGAGTTTCTTTTGGGCATTCTTGCAATTTGATGATGATGATTTTTTGAAGGATCTTGGTGAAATACTTAAAAAAAGGCCGTTTAAAAGTGCTAAACGCTTTTTCATAGCGAATGAGTGCTTTCAAATCTAAAAGTTGGACGAAGTCTTTGTCTTTGGCAACTTCCAAGAAAACACTAACATCAGTAGGCTTCTTTTCGATGGCTTGTCTGCAAAGAGATAGTTCGGTGGTTTCATCGATGATGGGTGTTTGGGGGAGTTGGGTAAAGGAGAGGATATATTCTTTCCAAAGGGATGTAGGGGGCTGCTTTTCATAGTTATCGAGGGGATTATCTCCTTCCTCAAAATCGGGTGTTTTGTGTTCGGATACAGTGATGGGTGGAGCTTTGATATCATGGGCGAGGCTTGAGGGTGTGCTACTGTTCTCAAAATGCCCTTTACGCAAATAGACAAGAGCGAGAGCTGTTATGCACAAAGCTCCACTTCCCAAGGCCAGTGTCAGGCGATTTTCTAAGAGCTGTAGAACGCGTGGAACGTAGGGCTCCAAGTATTGATACGCTGTGCTTAGAATATCGGTGGGCGTCCATGTTAGTGAAGGCAAGAAGGGCAAGCGGGAAAACGCCGAAACCGGTTGTGCCATAAGAAAATTTAAGCGGTTAGTAATTTTTTAACAATTGAGCTGAGCTTTTCTTCCGGCTCAAGTCCTTCGAGTTTGCTTAGGTGGGCTTCAGCAGCACGTTGGATTTGGGCAGGTGAGGGCTTTCCTTTTTGCTTCAGAACTTTCTCGCAGACTTCTATATCGCTGGTTCGGTCGTAAAGAAGAGCATCGATATAGTGCTGATAAAATTCTGTGATAGACATTTGGAGTAGCCGCCTGAAATCGCTGTGGCTTTTTAAAATAAGATACGCGCTGAGGCGATCTTGGATAGAGGGAAGGTTCAGCTTAGAGAGATAAGTCAAAAGGGCCATTTCGTTTACATCTGGCTCTTGGGCGCTGCTGAGCAGCCGCTTTTCTACAGCGGTCTCAAGATCGGCGACATTGGCTTCAGGTTGTTTGTTTTGTCTAAGGACGATGGCTAGAGCTAAAACGGCCGGAGAGTCCTTTTTTGAAGGAGGTAATTTGGGATTACTCAGTTCGAGGGCTCGAAGGCGCTGCTGGGCAAGGTTTGTGACAAAGAGGCTTTTGGATTTTATAGCTCGTAGCTCTTTGAGCGGCATTTCCCAGACTTTGATCGCGATGAGTTCATGGATCAGTGCGGTAAAAAGCGGAGCAAAAGGTGTTTTAACACTGGGTGGAAAGCGTTTTTCTAACCGTTCTAGTTGTGCGAGGGAAAGCGATTTAACAAAATGGGTGTCTTTGAGAAGAGCAGCCATCGATTTTTCCGGGTGCTGAGACAGTTTTTGTTCGATGTCCCTCATAGCAAAGGTTTGGGAGGCCCAAGAATCTCTTAAGTTTTTGAAATAGGTTTTCCATAATGGATTCAGCTCTCGAAGCATAGGATCGATGCGAGGTAGTTTTAGGTTCGCCACTAAGAGGTTTAATGCTTTGCTCCGGTCTACGACAGACTGGACACGGCAGGAAGAGTAAGACTTTAAATGCTCCAAACTTTTGCAGGCTTTTTGGATAGCTGTAAGTGAAAGTTCTTGGAGTCTTTCTGGGTCGCCGATGAGCGCTAGAGTAACGGCGTCGGTTTCATTGCCTGAGGGATGGGAGCTGTGAGCTCTTTGTGCGGCAAGTTCTCTAACAAAAGGAGAAGGCGAGTGGACCGAATCTTTTAAGAGGTCGTGATAGGTACGATTCCACATGTTCATGGCAATCAGTTCTTGTACGAACGGTTTAAGGCAGTTGAGGGGATGTCTTTCGTCAAAGAGCATATCGAGTGTCTTTTCGAAGGCAATGAGACCTTTTAAAGAGAATGCCGAAGAGATTTTCTTTTGGCCAAGAATTTCAACCACAGTGCTCTCGAGATTTTTTTTGTCACCTAGCATTTTTTCTAGGGCAGCGATCTGGGTCGTGAGGGCAAGGGTTGGTTTCTCTAAAATATCTAAACGGCATTGTAAATAGGCTTTGAGGAGATCGGCGTTAGACATTTTCTGAAGGCATTTTTGGACGTGCTTCTCTGCTAGGTTAAAGAGAACTCCACTGGAATCGGCAACGTCTTCGGCTTCAGTTCTTAACCCATTGATGAACTTGAGAGCTTTGGGAAGGTCCATCGCTTCGATCTTTTTAAGGAGATGTCGCTCCACTTCTTTGAGAAGATATTTTTTGGGCTCATCAGAAAGTGCCAAGCGATTAGATATCGCCAAATGAAGGGCTTGGAGTTCGGAGGCGCTCAAGGGATCTAAGAGGGTATCGATAGCTTTTTCATTCGCGACAAAAGCTGCGAATTTACCTTGGACTTTTGACTCGATTTGTGGAAGAAGTTGGGAAGGTTTTTTAAGATTTTGAAAATAAAGGGTACATAGCTTAAGAAATTGTCCTGCATGAGCAATTTGGACTAAAGGTCCCCATCCATTGGGAGGACTGGACTCCATAGATTGAATAAATTCGTCTATATCTTGAGGGGAAGGAGAGGTTAGTTTCGTTTTGATGCTTTTGTATAAAACATCCAAGAACACGGGCTTGCATGAGAGGTTCGTGCTCTGGATTTTTTCATGCAGTGTTTTCATGGAAACGATCGAGAGACTGTCGGTTTGGACATCTTTGTAGACTACTTTACGTTTCCCAAGTTCTTGTACCCCAGCCTGAAGGTGCAAATCGCTCTGAGGTTTTTCCAATTGTTTGAAATACCAGGTGATGAGACCAGATGTCGTCATGAGATGGAGTTTTTGCTCAATCGACTCGACGGTTTCGACAGGGGGAAGAGGGGGCCTTTGGGTGATGGGTCTAACACCGCCGCCTCCAGCCATAAAGTTGAGAACCATCATATTTGAAGCAACACGCGTCGGGGAAAGCGAGTTGTGGGATTCTGCTACAGAATAAGTTCTAAATCCAAATAAAACGTTGTAACAATCATCCACTAGCTCTTGGAGTGGTTTGCAGACCGCGCGCTTTTCTCGCCAGATATTGGTGAGGGTTGCCAGGTCGAAAGTTTTAATATAAGGATCTTTTAGAAGGGCTGTGGAAGATTCTTGAATAGCTTTTTTAAAGGAGGGAGTCTTTACTGCTTCTACCAATTCTTTTTCGATCGAGGGGAATTCCAATTCCGTTGGCTTTTTGGGATAGGCTTTCATGAGAAGCTTAATATATTTTCCCCACAAGCGGCTGTAGTAAATGCTATCAATTGCTTCATGTAAAAGAGGTTGAAGGGTGGGTGTTACTTTGGGGTGATTATCATTTAAGGCGCAGATAGACGCCAGAGGAAGCTCAGATTTAACGAGATCTAAAGTCACGTCTCTTAAGAAGCTTTCGCATCCAGGTTTCTTATTGTATTTTTTATCTTGAAGCAATCGGAGGCTGATATTTCTTTCCAGCTGAGGATCAGCGGTGGGAAGGTTTTGAAGATAATTTTTCCAACGAGAGTTGTAATAATTTCTATGACAAGAGCTTGTTGATATCAGTAGCAATCTGATCGCATCACTATTTACAGCTGCTTTTTCATCTGTTTGCGACAGCTTGTATTCCTGTTGGAGAATGTCGCATAACTCTTCTACGAGATCTGGAAAAGAGGTTAGGAGAAGCTCTTCAATCCATCCGAGCAATACGGTATGGGCCCATTTGTTCATAGGATCGTGACGATTTTCTTGTAATCGGAGATAATCTCGTTTGAAGGCCTCTATGAGGTAGATAACACCGGTAAATTTTCCTAAATCCGTTGTCCAAAACTCATCCCACAATTTTTCATCAAGGACTTCACCGACGCAAAGTTTGTTGGCCGCGGCGCAAAATTCGAGCAATTTATCCAAAGCACGAATCGAGATGGTGAGCTGCACTTTTTCTTGATCGAGATCTTTATCTTTGGTAGCTAGCTCCTTTTCAAGATCGTTTTTTCTCAGCTGGATTTGATACTCTACCTGCTTCAAAAAATCCTTCGACCCGGCAGGAACCCCCTCGACTTTGCCGAAATAACAGATCACGCCAAAATTAATACATAGAGCATAACGATTAAACGAGCCGTTTTTTTCGTCTTGAATGATCTCCATTTTTCGGGTAGAAAGACAGGTCAAGGCATCCAAGGTAAGAACATCGCAAAACCGAAAGTTGGGTAATTTATCACGGCTTTCTTGGAGTCTAGCTGAGGGATTTTCCGGGATTTTTCCCTCAAAAGCTTTAACCAAAACAGCAATATACGTTTTGAAAAACTCTGACTCAGGATAGAGTTCGTCAATGATTAAATTATTGAGCTGCAGAAGGTAAAATTGAGTAAAACCGATAAGATCTTTGTTGATGAGCTCGAGGATTTTCTCGAATTCAAAATTCTGAGAAGGAGTAACAGATTCTGTCTTTGTCGATGTCGAAGTGGTGGTTGGTACTGCCATGAGGGTTTATCCCAATTTTAATTGTAACTGGGGTAGTACTATAGCAGGGACTCTAGTTTTTCTAGTAGTAGTTTTGAGAAATAGACATCCCCTAATTGTTTTCTCAGTACTGGGCAAAAATTTTCTTCCAGGGCCGGCTACAGCTTCGCATAATCGATCCTCCTCCTCAGAAATAGCACCTTGGGCTATTTCCAACGCCTGTCAGATCAATTCTGCCTTGCCTCGCTCGCCCCTGGAAGAAAATTTTTGCCCAGTACTGAGAATTGTTTTTTTAATAGAGGGGTGCTAAAGTAGCGGCCTATGAACCAACAAACCCAAGATCGCATTAAGAGCATTGAGAGCCGTATCCTTCACATGTGGAGGTATCTTTGACCTGGGTCAAAAAGAGGCCCGTGTTAAAGAACTTCAACTGAAGATGGAAGAGGCAAGCTTTTGGGACGATAACCAAGCGGCCCAAAAAGTGATAGCGGAGTGTAACCAGCTCCGCGAGTGGACTGTTCCGTACCAAGAGGTAAAAGAAAAATTTAATAACATTGTCGCCCTTCTTCCCGAGGCCGAAGTCGAAGATCCCTCTCTTTTTGAGGAGCTCATCGAAGAACTAGATGGCGTTGAAAAGGTGATCTCGGAGCTGGAGATCCGCAAGATGCTCTCCGGAGAAATGGACGATAAGAGCTGTTTCTTAAGCATCAATGCGGGGGCTGGGGGAACCGAGGCATGCGATTGGGTGCAGATGCTGGCCAGGATGTACCAGCGCTGGGCAGAAAAACGGGGCTGGGACGTCGAAATCCTCCACGTGCTCGAAGGAGACGTGGCGGGGATCAAGAGCATCGCTATGAAAATCGGCGGGCCGTATGCCTACGGATACTGTAGGGCGGAGCGCGGCATACACCGGCTCGTGCGGATTTCTCCGTTTGATGCGAATGCCAAGCGGCATACGAGCTTTGCCTCCGTCGATGTGAGTCCGGAGATTAGCGACGATATTACGATTGCGATTCGCCCCGAAGATCTCCGCGTGGATACGTACCGGGCTTCGGGAGCGGGCGGTCAGCACGTGAACAAGACCGATTCGGCTGTGCGCATCACGCACCTGCCCTCTGGTGTGGTTGTCTCGTGCCAAAAAGAGCGCAGCCAGATCCAAAACCGCGAGTCGTGCATGAAAATGCTGCGCGCTGAGCTCTATAAACAAGAAGTGGAAGCCAGAAAAAGTAAAGTCGAGCAAATGAGCGGAGAAAAAAAAGAGATCGCATGGGGACATCAGATCCGCAGTTATGTCTTCCAGCCCTACACGCTGGTCAAAGATGCTCGGACAGGTTACGAAGTTGGTAACATCCATGCTGTCATGGATGGCGACATCGATGATTTTATTCTCGCATATCTGAAGGAGTTTGGAGCTTGAACATTCCCGATTATGACATCCGCTACACCTACGTCACCGACACGTCATATTTAAGACAGTGGCTTCTCGATCCTGCCATTGCGCCGTGGTTTCCGATCACGACGGAAAAAGAGCTCGAAGACTCGATCCAGTGCTGGATTGGATTTAGCCGGTGGTGCGCTAGTTTAACCGCGACGGTCAAACACGTGCCGGTGGCGATGGGAACACTCTTTTTGATGCCGTATAAAAAAGTCGCCCACCACTGTCTGTTCAAAGTGGTCGTCGATCCCAAGTGGCAACGTAAGGGGATTGGAAGTTCTCTCGTGAAAAACTTAAAACACCTGGCAAAAAACTACTTCCACCTCGAACAGATGAATATCGAAGTGTTCGAAGGCAATCCTCTGACCAAGATTTTAGAGAGCCAAGGCTTTAATTTTTTTGCGAAGCAAGATGATTACGTGAAAGTGGGAGACTCTTATAAAGCCCGCCTTCTCTTTGAGGCTCCTCTATGAAGGTAACTTTCCGCCTTACAACTCCTGAAGACGGCCCCACTCTTGGCTCATGGCTCAATAATCCTGAAATTCTCAAGTGGTTCCCCATGGCGAGCGAACGAGAAATCGAAGACTCTGTCCGAACCTGGCAAGGCTACGCCAAGATGGAAGCGGGCGTTACCGCTGTCTATGACGGAGAGTCGGTGGGCATGGCCAATATCTATATCCAGCCCTATCAAAAGTTTGTTCATCAATGCCTTTTTGCCATCATCGTGAAGAACTCCTGCCGCGGGCAAGGCGTCGGAACGCAGCTCCTGGGCGAAGTAATCCGTTACGCTAAGGAGAAATTTAAGATCGAGCTCCTCCATCTCGAGGTCTACGATGGCAATCCCGCCATCGGCCTCTATACCAAGCTCGGATTTGTCGAGTATGGCCGCCATCCTAAGTTCATCAAGCAAGAAGATGGGACGTATATCGACAAGATCATGATGCAGAAGAAATTGTGATGGTTTTAATTATTTTACCTGGTAGAATTTTGCCCTATGGCTGGACATAGTAAATGGGCAAATATTAAACATCGCAAAGGCAGGGCCGATGCGATCAAGGGAAAGATCTTTTCCCGGATTACTAAAGAAATTATCACCGCTGTCAAGCTCGGCGGTCCCGACCCTAAATCTAACACAAGACTTCGCTTGGTGCTGCAAAAAGCGCGCGAGGCCAACATGCCCGGCGACAATATCGAGCGCAATATCAAAAAAGCAACGAGCGCCGATCAGGCCGATTATTCTGAAGTCACCTACGAACTCTATGGTCATGGCGGCGTTGGCATCATCGTCGAAGCGATGACCGACAATAAAAATCGCATCTCCTCCGACATGCGTATTGCGACGAACAAACGTGGCGGCAACATCGCAAGCCCTGGATCCGTGGCATTTAACTTCGATCGCAAAGGTGTGATCCAAGTTCTGAAAAAAAATGCTCTCGAAGATGACCTCTTTTTGACAGCGACGGACGCCGGAGCCGAGGATTTTGAAGTGGCCGATGACCTCTATCTCATCACAACTCCTCCCGAATCTCTTTTCCAAGTCAAAGAAGCGATCGACAAAATGGGCGTCAAATGCGAGTCGGCGCAGCTCGAGTTCATTCCCAAAGTCTGGGTCGAATGCTCGCCGGAAGACACTAAGTCCAATCTCGAACTCATCGATTGGATCGAAGCTCTCGATGATGTCGATTCTGTCACGCATAACATGAAAATAGAATAAGATGGCATCCTTCCCAACTGTTCGGATAGTTTCGCCACCTCCTGCAGAGGAGTGGACATGGGGGGATTATCTAGGCGTTAGCGAAAGATATCGTAAAGAATGCCTGGATTTGGCTCTTAAGCAACTACTGCTCATGCTAACTATCGACAAAGCACATGATGATCGGATGTGGGATGGAGCAAAGTCAATTATCTGGTCTTTATCTTTGCAAGATAGATTTGGTGGGGGGCTGGATTACCACCCAGGAGATGGAGAAGATTTTAAATATATCTATGCTGAAATTCGAGGGCATCTTCTCAGCGCCGTATCAGAGAGCAAACCCGAGAATGTCTCTTATATACAGTTATTCGAAGAGAAATATTTTACTCCCTTGCGGAAGCATCAAGAAAATGTCCAAGCATGGCAAGCGTGCCGTGCGGAAGCCATATGGCAACGTTTTTTTGTGCTCGCTCCTTTAGTTCATTTAGTTGGATGGATTTTCCGACAAATTTTAGGAATCGCTGCGAAAGAAAGGGCGATTGCCCATTCAAAAGATCCTCATTATCGCTATGGTGGTAGTGATAATTATCCCCTTTCCCTCCAAAATCGGACTTATAGAATATTAGATCGCTATTTAGAAGGTACTACCTCGCAAGCTCTCCTAGCAAAATAACCTATCATTTGAATCTTTTCTCTCTTCACTCTATATGAAAGGAAATGGGCGCAGAAAAAGATCGCTTAGAAGAAGACCGTCTCAAGAAAAGTCACTGGCGCAGGTGGGGGCCATACCTCAGCGAGCGTGAGTGGGGAACCGTGCGAGAGGATTTGAGCGCGGATGGCCATGTCTGGGAATCTCTGACGTTCGATAAAGCCGCAGCCCAAGCGTACCGCTGGGGCGAGGATGGTATTGCAGGGATTTGTGACAATCACCAGCGGCTTTGTTTTGCCTGGGCTTTTTGGAATGGCGAAGATCCTATCTTGAAAGAGCGTCTCTTTGGTCTTTCGGGCCCTGAGGGAAATCACGGGGAAGACGTGAAGGAACTCTATTTCTATGTCGATAATACGCCGACGCATTCGTACATGCAGTATCTCTACAAATATCCGCAAAAACGTTTCCCCTATGAGAAGCTTGTAGAAGAGGGAAAAAAACGGGGTCCTCGCGATATGGAATGCGAGCTGCTCGACACAGGGGTGATGGCGGAGAATCGGTATTTTGACTGCGTGGCGGAGTATGCGAAGCAAGGGTATGAGGATGTCTGGATCCGCATGACGGTCACGAATCGGGGTCCAGAAGAAAAAACAGTTCATCTGCTCGGGACTTTGTGGTACCGCAATACATGGAGCTGGGGCGGGACGGTCGCTAAGCCGACGCTCGAGGGATCTAAAGGGAAAGTTGCGGTCAGCCATCCTGAACTGAGTGGCTACCGTCTTGTTTTTGAAGGGGAAAAAGAAGTTCTCTTTACTGAAAATGAAACGGGCCTCAAAGACGCTTTCCATCGATATTTGGTCAGGGGAGAAAAGGGTGCCATTCACACGCATCCGGTAGGAACAAAGGCTGCCGTGCATTATGAGCTGACGGTGAAGAGTGGTGAAAGTAGGAGCGTGATTTTAAGGCTTGCTAAAGAAGAAGGACTCACGGGAGGAGCAGAGGTTTTTGAGAAGCGAAAAAAAGAGGCGGACGAGTTTTACGGGGAAGTATGCTGCCCCGAAATCGCTGCCGATTTAAGGAAGGTTCAACGGCAAGCGCTCTCGGGAATGCTTTGGAATAAACAATATTATCATTTCGTGGTGGAAGAATGGCTCAAGGAGATACCGCGCAATTTCAGGAGAAATCAGGAGTGGGAACATCTCTTTAACGACGATGTTTTGTCGATGCCTGATAAATGGGAATATCCCTATTTTTGTTCGTGGGATATGGCGTTTCATGCGCTGCCGCTGGCAATGATCGATCCTGAGTTTGCCAAAAAACAGCTGACACTTCTCACGAGAGAATGGTACATGCATCCGAGCGGACAACTCCCGGCGTATGAGTGGGCGTTTAAAGATGTGAATCCCCCGGTTCATGCGTGGGCGGCTTGGCGGACTTTTAAAATCGAGCAGAAGAGTTGGGGAAGGGAAGATCGGGTATTTTTGGAGAGTGTTTTTCAAAAACTTCTCCTGAATTTCACCTGGTGGGTCAATCGCAAGGACCTTGAAGGGAAAAATATTTTCCACGGCGGATTTTTAGGGCTCGACAACATCGGAATTTTCAACCGCAGTGATCTGCCGCCAGGAACAAAGCTCTACCAAAGTGATGCGACGAGCTGGATGGGGATGTACAGCTTGAGCATGCTGGTGATTGCACTGGAGCTAGCGCAGAAAAATCCGAGCTATGAAGACATGGCCAGCAAGTTTTTTGAACACTTTCTCTATATCTCTCATGCGATGAACTATACGGCGGAAGGGGCCGTGAGTTTGTGGGATGAAGAGGATGGATTTTATTACGATGTTATTGTGCTTCCCGATGGCAAATGGGTCCCCTTGAAAGTCCGCTCCATCGTGGGGCTCATTCCTCTTTTATCGGTAGCGACGGCATCGCCGGACCATTTGAATCAATTCCCTGGCTTTCGCAAGAGGATGGAATGGTTCATCGATCACCGGACGGATCTATGCGGCAGCATCGCACCTCTACGTAGAACAGGGCAGATGGGCCGTAAAATCATTTCACTGGCTACGCCGGATAGATTACGGCGCATTTTGCATCGCATGCTCGATGAAAATGAGTTCTTCAGTCCTTACGGAATTCGGTCGCTCTCGAAATATCATGAAAACAAACCGTACGTTCTCGTTATCGATGGGGCGGAGTATCAAATCGACTATGAACCTGCCGAGTCATTTGTTCGCATGTATGGAGGAAACTCGAACTGGCGAGGACCTGTGTGGTTCCCGCTGAATATGCTCCTGATCGAAGCGCTCCAGAAGTACCACTATTATTTTGGCGATGAGTTCAAAGTCGAATGCCCTACAGGTTCAGGAAATATGATGAATCTCTGGGAAGTGGCAGCGGAGATTTCCAAACGGCTCGTCAAAATTTATGCTGCAGATGATCAAGGCCATCGTCCTGTATACGGCAGCCAGAGGATTTTTGATACTGATCCTTACTTCAAAGACAATCTACTCTTTTTTGAGTATTTCCATGGCGACAATGGGGCGGGTATCGGAGCCTCCCATCAAACGGGTTGGACAGGGCTGATCGCCAAATTGATCCAGCAGCTCGGAACTCATAAATCACCGGGATGAGATGAACTTCCCCGTATGCGTCAGCTCTTCCTGCGAAATCTCTTCATAACGGAAGAGGTTTTCTTGCGGCAAGACGCCTTCCATCAGTACAGCCAGGCGCTTTAAGTTTTTGCGCGATAAGAACTCATCGGCATAGGCGGCGAGTTGGTCATACGTAAATGCTTTCACAGCTTCAATTTGTTTGTCGACAAAGGCAAAGTCGCCATTTTGGTTGAATGCGAGATCGAAATACCGCTGCGTCATGAGAGAGAGATTTTCTGGGGGCTTGGAAAGCAGTTCGATGGCAGCCGTGCGCAAGGTCTCGAACCGGTCTTGAGGGACACGCTCGGGGAAGTTGCGGTGGATGTCTTCGAGATAGAGCTCAAAGCGTGAAAGGAGATCATGAGGATGGTGGGTGATCGATTGGACAGCAAAGAGTTGGAGGAGTTGCTTTTCGTACTCGGCATTCCAGGATTTGGCGATGTAGCCGGTTTGTTGTTTGGTGCGGAGGGTGTCAAAGAAGCTATCTTCGAGGGCGTCGGAGAGGATGAGCTGGGCGGCTTTGCGCTCAAATGAGAACGGTCCTTCTTGCAGCATGAGGATGACGGCGTTGCCTTGACGAGGAGTGGTTTTGGAGACGCGGTAGGGTCCTTGGCCGTTTGAAAGAACGAGGATTTTCTTTTGGTGGTGGAGGGACTCAGGGTAAGGGGAGCTAGCCAGAGAAGTTTGAAGGGTGCCTTGGAGGTTTTTAGCGTCGGGTTGAGTAAGATTGCCGTGGACGACTCCTTGGATATAGGTCGATTGGAAAACATTTTGGCAGAACGAGACAAACTCTTCGTAGGAGATATCTTGGAGGGCTCTTGCTTTGAGAGAGCCTGATGGGGCATCACTGAGCAGGATGCTTTGCAAGAGGTGGATGGCTTGCATAACGGGAAGGTTTTTGGAGATGTTTTCGTAGTCAGCCATGCGGGCTTCTTTGAACATCGCAAATTCTTCGCGCGAGGGATGGACTTTGCGAAGGTTAGAGAAGACAGTCTGCAGGAGTTTGGGGGTTTTTTCGCTGTAACCGGTAGTGCTAATGATATAGGAAAGATCTTTTTGCACGAGCTGGCATTGGATGCCGGCGGCGCTGGCATAGGAAAAATCTTCGGCGAGTTTTTCTTGGAGGGCATCGCTGTAGAGGTCGAAGAGTACGGTGGCTTTCGCGGAGCCATCCATGAGAGGTGTTTTAAGACCATAGATGCAGCTGGTTTTTGGAACAAAATAGCGGGCATCGGAAGAGAAATAGATTTTCCCTTTATCGCTAGAAGTAAGAAGGGTGGGATTGGATTCTACGCTTGCGGCGATGAGGGAGAGATTTTTGGGGATGTAGGGATTGGGTCGGGGCAGGTCGATGCTGGGGTGGGGCCCTAACTGAGCCCAGGCTTGCAATTGTTTAGAATCAATGGGGCGCAGGGCGTATTTCGCGTTCATCCACTTTTCTTGTTTGTCAGGTGTCACACCCGTGAGTTTGGGATCGGCGCAAACGATGTAGAGGCAGCTTTCGGGCTTTAAGGATTTGAGTACGGCGGCAATAGCGACGGGATCGTAGATAGAAGGGATGGCGCTTTTTTGAGGGAATGTTGCGAGAGGCTCATCGATGATATGGGCGCCCATGTCATTGATGGTCTTGAACACATCATCGCGTGAGCGGTATTCGTAGTTGAGAGTGGCCATCGTTTGCATTTCGTCGAAGATGTAAGAAGGAATTCCTTGGGTTTGCATCCGAGCAATGGCTTGGAAGGTGCGCTCTATGACGGTGTTTACATTTTTGGCGCCTTCTTCTGTGAGAGAAATGTCGATGTTGAAGAGGGTCTGATCTTGTGTGAAGTGATCGGCATCGCATCGCACATCATCGGCCAGGCCTTCTCGTATGAGCTCTTCGCGCAGGCTGTTTTTCGTGGCGCTGCTGAGCGCGAAGGCGACGACGGAGAGGGGTTTTCGTTCGATGTCAAAAGCATAGGCCGCGGGAGCTTGCCAAGCGAGGGAAAGGACTTTCATGTCACGGACCGGCTGAATGTAGAGAAAGTGGCCGCGCTGCGCGTCCGAAAAGAGTTCAAAGGGATATTGCTGCGGCTCGGTGGCTCTTTGGGGGACAGCCGAGAAATGCTGCACGGTGAGAGAGATCATCTCTTCGATGGGAAGAGATGAGATCGATACGAAGTGCATGCGGTCAGAAGAATAATGGCTCTCGTACCAAGAAATGAGGGCACTTTGGGGAATGCCGCGGAGTGTTTCGGCATTGCCGGTAGAAAAACGGGCGTTGGGGTGTTTGGGATTGCCGGTCTCCTTGCAGATCATGTAGATGCGCCAGGGATCATTTTCGATATTTTTGGCATGTTCTTGGTTCACAGCGTGGAGCTCGCGCGATACAGATGAGGTCGAAAAGAGAGGGTCGATGAAGAAATGAGAAAAACGGTCGAGGGCTCCTTTATAGGCGTCGTTATTGATGGAGAACATATAAACAGTGCGATCAGGAGCGGTAAAAGCATTAGCCGTCCCTGAGTGGCCGTTGATGTATTGCCAATAGTCGGCTTCTTCGGGATAGGCCTTTGTGCCCATGAAGAGCATGTGTTCGAGAAAGTGGGCGATACCTGGATACTGTGTGGAGTCGTCCAGAGATCCGGCTTCGACGGCAAGAGCCGCAGCTGATTGTTTAACATCAGGATCAGAAATGAGATAGGCCTCTAGGCCGTTGGGGAGTTCGATTTTGGCTATTTTGCACTGGGCAAGTGAGGGCGTTAGAGTTGGGACGGTGACTTTATCTTCGATGATTTTGTAGGGTGCTGCGCTAATTAAAATGAGCGCAACACAGCAAATCAGCCTTCGCATATTCAAGCTCCTAAGGTTTGGCATACCACGATCGCATGAAAATTAGACATTTCGGCTGCGCCAAAGCCCCGCGGTTGAACGATCTTAAAAGGGTCAATATTAACTTAATATGGACCCTTTTAAGATCGTTCAACCCCGGGAGTTTTCGCGCTAGCCCAAATGGCTAATTTTCATGCGATCGTGGTATAGTCCTTATATACCTGATTCCAAATAAAATGGGCACGTCTCTGTCGTCTTTCGTGTTTGTCGGGGTCTTCGCATCCGGGAAAATGCTCCATGTCGATGACGGGCCCCACGGCAAGATGGATAGCGCCGCGCTGGGTTGTCCTCACCTCTCCTAGCTCGACTTGGATGGTTTCGGGAGGTGGCAGAAGATCATACGTCGATAGCGCCATGGGGTAGAAATAAGTGGGTGTTTTTGCTTTCTGGGCCATGAGGTAAAACATTTCGATGCTCTGCGCATCGAAGGGAGCTGGTTCTATTTTCCCGTCTGCGCCAGGCCTATCTCTACCACCGCTAGGCGCTACATAAATACATTTGCCTCCTTCCTTGAGGAGATGGCTCATGAGCTGCATGGTCTTTTTGTTGTGGGCTTGTTTAGCAGCTTTTTTTTCGGGGGGATTGTCGATATATCTTTTCGAGTAGATGCACAGCAAGCTCCGTCCCATGCTAAAGGGAACCGCGAGTGGATCCGTGATAACGCGCTCACCGGCAACAAAAATCATTTCGGGTGCAATGGTGGGGAAGAGCGGATCGAGCAGGATGCTGATCGCTTGAGGATCGGCTTCGATTTGGTGGTTGGCGAGAAATACGACGTTACTTCCCTTTTTAAGATGGTTCTCCACTTCTTGGAGGTTTTTTTTCCCATGAACATGCGAGAGTTTTTCATCGACGAGAGGACGCATAAACTCGATACCAAATTTGTAGTAGTCAAAAGGGTGCAGCACGCGCCGGTGGAAGGGTTGAAAAACAAAAGGAGTTTTTAGTTGCAATTTGATCAGGTCTAAATAAGTTAAGAAATAGGTAGCAAAAGGCGCGGGATCGATATGGTGGGCGATGAGCGACGCGTTATAGCTTTTGTAGAACTCGCTGAGTAGCGCCGCGATTTTTTCTGTGATTTCGCCCTTTTTCAGAGATACGGCAAGGGCCTCATTAAGTTTCAATGCGCTTGCCATTGGTCGTCGAATAGAACTCAAAATCGTTGAGATGGAGCGTATCATCCGATCCGAATTGGATCACGGCATTCCACTTTTCCGCCATGTCGCGGAGCCTGTTTTTGTCACCATTGCCCAGGAAGTTGTCCAGCGTGGGATGAGCGACGAGCTCAAGAGCGAATTGTTGCTGCTGCTGAATGAGTTTTTTTAGTGCGCGTTCGATTTCGATCGCGACGCTTTCATGGGTCTTGATCATTCCACTGCCACTGCAGTAGGGGCAGTTGGTAAAGAGCGTCTGCGCTAGTGACTCGCGGTGGCGCTGGCGCGTCATTTCGACGAGACCAAATTCGCTCATGCCAAGAATCGTGCATTTTGCAGCGTCGTCTTTCATCGCTTCTTTGAGGCGATCGAGGACGCGGCGCTGATTTTTGCGCGAGCGCATATCGATGAAGTCGCAAATGATGAGACCTCCGACATTGCGGATGCGCAGCTGACGCGCGATCTCATCGGCAGCTTCCATGTTGATGCGCACGAGAGATTCTTCGACAGAGCCGCCGCCCTGGTTATCTTTGCTGCGGCCGGAGTTGACGTCGATCGTGTGCATCGCTTCCGTGCGGTCAAAAAAGAGATAACCACCGCTTGGAAGCCATATTTTGCGACGAAGAGCTTTTTCAATTTCGCGCTCCACGCCAAATCTTTCAAACATCGGAATTTTATCGCGGTACATTTCGACTTTGAGCGGATGCTCCGTGCTGTATTTAGCGTAGATGTTTTTGCAGCGCTGAAAAGTCGTGTAATCATCGATCAAGATCCGGTCCATTTTTTTGTCGACGGCATTGATCACCGCACGCTTGATGAGATCTGATTCTTCGAAAAGACACGTCGGCTTTGTCGATTTTTCAAACTTCTCCATGATCTCGCGCCAGGTGGCGAGGAGTTCATGGGCTTCTGCGATGAGCTGCTCGGCTGAGGCATTCACGCTCGATGTGCGGCAGATGAGGCCCATATCTTGGGGCATTTCGAAGGAGCGAATCAGTTTTTTGAGACGCTCTCTTGCAGCGCGGTCTTCGATTTTGCGCGAAGCTCCGCGGTGCGGCGTGTTGGGCAGGAGCACGAGGTAGCGTCCAGCGATGGAGACGTTCGATGTCAGGCGAGCGCCTTTTGTGCCGATCGGTTCTTTCACGACCTGCACCAAAACAGGTTGATCGGGATTGAGCAATTTAGCGATATCGGCTTCGCGTTGTTTGCGACGGCCTTTGCCTTTTCCCTCTTCGAGCTCGAGGTCAAAGTCCATATCAAACATCTCTTGGAATTTCTGCGCATTCTCGATGATGTCGGAGATGTGAATAAATCCATTTTCTCCCTCGTCGATATCGATAAATGCCGATTGGATGTTATGGAGGATGTTGGTGACCCGTCCTCGGTAGATATTTCCCGCGAGCTGGCGGGTATTTTTGCGTTCGATGATCAGATCATGCAGCTGCCCATTGCGCAGGTGAGCATAGCGACGCTCTTTAGACTCAATATTTAAAAGAATTTCTTCCATGTGTAAACTTCTTTAGTTTGAACCTTTAGTTTACACCGTGAAGTGTTAAAACGCAAAAGATGAGATTGACTAGTTTAAAAAAAATAATAGAATGGCAAAAACTAAGGAGTTTCTCATGCACTACGGAAAAATGGGATTTATTGCTTTTTGTTCACTACTAACGGTGTCAGTATATGGTTTTCCTAAGAAAAACTTGGCGCCCCAACCGGCACCGCCTCCGCCACCTCCCGTTACAGATGTGTCGGAAAAAAATATTTTAGGTGGCATTCAGGGAAAAAGTGCCAGCGCGAGTGTCGATAAAGGGTGGACACTCAGTGCGACAGCTCTTCTTTGGCAAGCCAAGGTGGATGGTCTCGAATATGCACAGAAAGTCCAGCTCACAGCAGATCCAATCACAAATGCGATAGCAGCAAAAGCCGAGCTCAAAGAGTTGACTTTTGAATGGAACCCGGGTGGCAAGGTCGCTCTGGGTTATATTTTCCCACAGAGGCAACAATGGGATATTTCCCTTGAGTGGACATACCTATTTGCTAAGGCGCATGGCTCTGCCCACGTCGATGATCCTACTTTGATGAGGCAGCAGTTGAAGCCGTCGTGGATACCTCTTTTGATGGGTAGTGTAGCCAGTAATGCCCACGCAGCATGGAGCATGCACTATAATGTTGGAGATCTAACTTTAGGAAGAAATCTTTTCTTAGGGAAATATCTGGCGATGAAACCTTTTGTCGGCGTTCGAGGCGCGTGGATTGAGCAAAACTATAAGGTTCATTACCGTGGCGCACAATTCGCTAATAACGCCCCTGTCTTTCATGATAATGAATTCAATGCCAAACAGGATCTAAAAGCCGGCGGTATTCGGCTGGGGTCTGATCTACAGTGGTTCCTCTCGTCGCATTGGTCGATTCTCGGCAACATTTCCGCTTCTCTACTTTATGGGCAGTTTCATTTGAAGGAAACGGTTTCAGGTGAAGTGGGAGTTGCTAATGTAGTCATTCCTGAGACAATCAGACTCAAAGACCATGATTCCAGACTCAATCCCAATTTAGAAGGAAAGCTTGGTTTAAAGTGCCAGGCTCCTTTCCATCACGGTCGATATCGTGTCTCTCTCGCAGCGTTTTACGATTTTTCCTATTGGTTCAATCAAAATCGGCAGCTCAATGAAACGGTTGTTGTTGATCCAAGTTCTGGCAATGCACCATCGACAATGAATAGGTCCAACGGCAATCTCCAACTCCAAGGAGTCAGTGTCGAGCTAGCCTTGGCCTTCTAATATAGGGTGGCGGGCTCGTATAGACCGACTCTTTAAACATTAAAGTTGGGATTTAATGCGTTCGAGGAAGTTGTGTTCGGCGAGGCGTATGGCGCCCTTGATGCCGCTGAGAAGCGCTTCGGGGCTTGCGTCGCCGTGGCATTTGACGACGATGCCATCGACCCCGCACAAAATCGCTCCGGGATATTCAGCATAGTGGAGGCGGTGTCGAAGTTTCGTGAGAAGGTTTTTGAGATGGGGTGGCGCTTCGATCGTAGCTGTTTCTTCGAGTTCTTCCCAGATGAAGGCGGAGATGCCCTCGGCAGTTTTTAGGAAGATGTTTCCGGTAAATCCTTCCGTCACGAGAACGTCGATGTCGCCAAGAAACGCGTCACGTCCTTCGATGTTGCCAACAAAAACCATGCGGTCGTGGTTGAGTGATTCTAATTCGGCGTAAGCTGCGCGGAGCTCTGGTGTTCCTTTTTGAGCTTCGCTTCCGATATTGAGAAGACCGACAGTGGGAAGTTCAACGCCGCGGCTTTTTTGGTAGGCAATGCCCATAGCGGCAAATTGGAGCATATGGCGAGGTTTTACGGCGAGGTTAGCTCCCACATCGAGAACAGCAAGGTCGCGGCCTTGGGTGGGAAGGACGGTGAGGAGAGCGGGACGCTCGATGCCGGGAAGGGTCGAGAGGTTTTTTTTAGCAGAGAGGAGAAGAGCTCCGGTATTTCCCGTGGTGACAAAAGCATCGATGCGCTTTTCCTTGAGGAGACGAAGGCCCAGTGCCATCGAAGAGTCTTTTTTCTTACGAACGGCGACCAGAGGATCGTCATCCATGGTGATAAAATCTTTAGCGATGACAGCTTCAAACGGGCAAGAAATTTCGTCTAAAACAGGGGCTGTGGCAAAAACGACCAGTTCTATGGAAGGTTGCTGCTGCGAGAGTTGTAAAACGGCGGAAAACAGATCATGAGGAGAGGAGTCGCTCCCCATCAGATCGACGCCGATGCGGGGAAAACCGACTGTCATTTAGCAGCTACAGACCGACCTGCGTAATGTCCACAATGAGGACATATACGATGCGACAGGCGCATCTCGCGGCAGTTAGGGCACGCAGCGAGATTTTTGGGGGTCTTAGCATGGTGCGAACGACGGGAATTTTTTCGTGCATTGGAAGTGCGGTTACGTGGTACGGCCATGAGAAAATCTCCTATAAGTTTGGAGCAATTATAGTGTATCGATCTTTTTGGCTAAAGGCTAAAGAATTTTTTATAAATTAGAGAATGGGAAGACTTCGGCAGAAGGTTTTTTCAGATAAGGAGCGATTTTGGCTCTCTCAGGGCAAGATCCTTCGCACTCAGCAAAAGCAGGAATCTGTAGAAGAATCTCTTCGCGCACAGCTTCGCTGTAGTTATAGTGAGGTCCTTTGAGCTCTGCTAAAGAAATCGTATGAACAAAATCGGGAATATCAATGCTTAGGTCGATCGGTTTGTTGCAGATGCTGCAAGGAATTTTAGCTTTTGTTTTAACATGGAGCTGGATGATGAGCTCTTCATCGATGATAAGAGCCTCGCCGACTAAAGAGACGGGGGTAGAGAAAGAAAGATCTTCCTCTTTAATATCGATAAAATCAGAGCTTGCCTCCAAAGCAATTTTTTCAGCTTGCCCTTGGCGCAGACGATCAATATGAACTTGCATAGAAGGATTTTACTTAAAAATGAGAGATAAAATCAACTCTGCCGATCTTTGGCTGGCATCTTGCGATCCCAAAATTTTCCTTACCGCGGCGCAGCCGGCAAGACAGGGGGCTGGGTCGGCAATCATTTTTTTAACTTCTTGAGCGATGGCATCGGCGGAGAGGTGGGGCCCAAAAAATTCGGGGTAGATGGTTTTATTTCCAATGATATTGACAAGGCAATATTGGGGCATAAGGATGCGTAAAATATATTTTACCAAAAAAGCATCGAAGCTAGAGACAGCATACGTGACAACTGTGGGCACATTGTAAAGGGCGAGTTCGAGGGTGACAGTTCCCGATTTGGCGATGGCGACTTGGGGCTTTTGCATGAGCTCCATGCGATTAGAAGAAGTTGAAGCGACGGGAGCTAAAGAATCGATCAGAGGGCGCAGATTTTCGTGGGCAACCGAAATGGTGCACTTCAGTTCGGGAATTTCTTGTTGTAGCTTTTGGAATGCTGCGAGTTGGAGAGGAAGATTGCGCTTTACTTCGTGGGCGCGACTGCCCGGGAAAAGGGCTATGAGGTTGGGTGTAAACGAGGTGCGCGGTTGTATTTGTGAGATGAGGGGATGGCCGACATATTCCACGCGAAGTGATGTGGAAGAAAAATACTGTTTTTCGAAGGGAAGAATTGTAAGCAAAAGATCGAGATTTTGGGCCATCGTATGGATGCGACCTTTTCGCCAAGCCCACACCGAAGGAGAGATGTAGTGGCAAATTTTTCCGCGGTATCCTTTTTTGCGTAGCGACTTGGCTAGTTTCAAGCTGAAGTCGGCATAATCGATCGTGACGACAGCGGAAGGGCTGACCTTTAAAATGGTATCTCGCACAAAGCGAAATTGACGCCAGAGGCGCGGCAGTTGTTTTAAGACATCGACGAAACCCATGACGGCAAATTTTTCCATGGGCAGGAGGCACGTGGCGGGAAATTTGCGCATTTCGGGCCCTAGGACACCGGCAATTTTCAGCTCAGGATTCTTTGCGTACAGTTCTTTGAGAAGCCTAGCTCCATGAAGGTCAGCGCTGAGCTCGCCAGCAAAAATAAACAGGTCAAGCATGGGAGGCTCCGAGCGTTTTGCCCAGCCACTCGGCGCCACTCGTAAAGACTTCTTCTGATGTGCCGTGGCCTTGATATCCAAGAGAAGAGCCGATAAGGAGTTCGATGGGAGACGAGCGAATGCGATGATCCCACGCAGCATCGGCGAGTTTTTTCATCCATGCAAAAGAGTGATCGGTTCCCACGCGCATGTCGTGGTTGCCGATGTAGAGACGGATGTGGCGATTGTAAAGAGCGGGAACCAAATGGTCTAAACTGGACTTTTGGACAATCGGATGATTGTGAAGATCTTGGAACTCGCTGGCATAATCCAGGCGCGTGAGCGGAGCAAACCCAAGCACGGCTTTAACGGTCGGAAAAAGGGCCGCAACATGCGCAGCGATGAATGCGCCGCGAGAAAGTCCCATCACACCGAAGGCATTGGGAATGATGATGTGCCGGTCCAAAAGGCCAGAGATCGTATCTGCTGCTGTTTTTAAAAAATCGGCAAGCGGATCGCGCCCCGCAGCAACCTCGGCTGCCCAAAAAGGAAGAGCATCATTGGGGGGCAAGTGATGACCGGGAAGCGTCAGAGAAAAGACGCGCAATTTATACTGCAGTAGAGCCTGCGCGGGCTGGTTGAAGGGGGCTGTAAAGAGAGAGTCCTTCGCAGACAGAGCAAAATAAAAAACGGCCGGAAGAGGACCTGCGCTCAGATCAGGGCCGATATATTCCATGCATCACCTTCTACGTCTACGCCTACGAGGAGGCCTCGATTCTGGAGGGGGCAGCTTTATTTCCTTCCAAGCTTCTACCGTCTGTTGCAGACCGGGTTCTAGGCAGGCGCGGACTTCGAGAAACTTCAAGGCAAAAGGAAAATCGGGATCTGATGGAGCGCGCAGACGTATCTGCTTTTTCTTCTCGAGAGGTGTGAGACGAAATTGCGTGGTCAAAATAGAGACGAGACTGACTTTGAGTCTTCGCGGAAGCAAGAAAAATGGTCTGAAGAGCTCATCGACGCTGGCTCTCGCTTCATGAAAAATCTCTCCTAGATGAGGTTTTTTATCCCGATCGAGGAAGTGGACTTTGAGATGCGTTTCAAAAAGGGGAAAGAGAAGGCACGAGAGAAGAATCGAACGATCGAGAGGAGCTACCTCAGGGGCATGGAACGTCGTGTCGATTTCTCTTAAGAAACTATAGACATCTTCGCCTTCATCGGTTTCCAGGAAAGCACCGAGGCCGGGAAGGAGAAGTTGCAAAACCCCTTGTTTTGTCATCAGACGAAAAAACGGCTCTGCTGCTCTCGACTCGAGCATGCGGAGGAGTTCTTCGAGAATGCGTGCTTGGGAGCTTTTGATGATTTCACTGCGGCAATCGACGAGAGCCAGGCTCGCTTCTGGGTCGACATTGAGCCCAAAGCGTGCCTGGAATTTGATCAGCCTGATCATCCGCACAGGATCTTGCTTAAATCGAAGATAGGCCTGTCCAATGGTGCGCAGAACCTTCTTTTGGATGTCGGGATATCCGCCGACATAGTCGATAACCGTTTTTTCTGCGGGATCAAAAAAAAGTCCATTGATCGTAAAGTCGCGGCGCAGCACATCTTGCTCAGGGGTTCCCCATTCGTTATCGCGCAGGATGAGAGCATCGGATTCTGTCGCACCCGATCGAAAGGTTGCGACTTCAATGACTTTTTTCCCAAAGCGGATGTGCGCCAGACGAAACCGTCTACCGATAAGAATGGAGTTGCGAAATACTTGGCGGATCTCTTCAGGAAGGGCCGAGGTTGAGATATCAAAATCTTTCGGGCGCTCTTTGAGCAAAAGATCGCGTACGCTGCCGCCGACTAAATAAGCAGTAAACCCCTTCGAACGGAGTCTTTCCATCACAAAGAGGGCATCGGGATCGATGTCCTCTAGGGAAATTCCATGCTCACCTTCGGAATAGATTTTCGGATTCATCCGTAAGAGATTAGGGGAAACACTTACGAATTGTCAAGTTCTGCCTTAGTAAAGGTAATGTAGACTCCACGGTCAATGGGGCAGCCTTGGAGAGAAGGTGCAATATCCACAATTAGGGATCCATCTTTTAGCTCATAGACAGTTTTACTTCTGCTATCCCGTCCTGCTAATAAAATTTGCTGAGACGAATAAGTTGGGTTTGCAAAGATGAGGTACTGAGCGGTTTTATCGTAGGGAGCATAGTACCAAATGGGATAGACAGACCAAGCAACTGATCCGCCTGCTTTCTGTAAAACTTCAATTTTGAAGGGTTCAGATTTCGTTTCCATGAGCGCTCTTCCATTTCCTTGGGCCACGAGGGTGGCCTCAGAAAGCATTTTTAAAACGTTAGAAAATGTCCATGTTCTAGGAAAAAAGGTCGATTTTTTTTCACTTTGGTCTTTGGGTGTTTTAAATTTTCCAAATCGGATACCGCTGAGCGCATCTTCTATGATAACACTGATGCAGTGTTCATTATTAGGTTCGGCAAGGTGAAATCCTTTATCACCGACTTCTACGATATGTGTTTCGTTGACGAGTAGAGGAAGTTCTTTTTGTCCGACGGGTTTGGATTCGTGGTACATTTTTTTGAAAGAGGATAAAATCGTTTGAACCCAAGAGCCATCGAGCTGGTTGAGTGTTTCTTGATCGACGCTCACGCAAGCGCGTTTGGAGGGTTGGGTATCCCCCACAATTTTACGTTTTCTGCCTTGATCTTCAAAGGCATTGAGCGTTTCTGCATACAATTTTCGGGCTACGTGCGGTCTCTCCATCGGCGGCGTTTTATCAACAATTTGATCGAGGTTGTCTGTTAACTTTTGCATTTTATTCGCAGGAAGAGTTGGCTGGCTGGTGTCTTCGCTTTTCATAAATTGCCGAAATTTCTCGACGCTGGGTTTGGATGCTGTTGGAGTTTTTTTGGGGGTAGTAACGATTTTTTTTGTGATATTTGCCTCTTCTGGCGTTGTAGGCGTCTTGGGGCGTTCAATGCTACTAAAGTCGTTTAGAGTGCTCGTCGGGTTTGGAAAATCTTCAAAGAGGTCTTCTTCTAGTAGAGCTGTTGTTTTGGGCTTAATATCGAAATCCTCATCTTTGGAAGGATTGGCAAGTGGAAAGTAAAAATTTTGTTTATTTCCTGAAATTTTATGCATAAGTATTTTAAATTCCTTTTTTTAACAATTAGTTTATTATATTAATGAAATAATGGAAAGGTAAATTATTGTATATAATTGAATTAAATTATTTATTATTTAAATACGTAAATTTGACTTTAATTGATTTAGTGCTAATATGTTTAGCCATGACAACGCTGACTATTGTGTCCGGTGGAATTTCCGCAGCGCGTTCTTGTGGGCAGGAGGAAAGGGCTTATCAGGCTCATGCACAGGAAAATGCTCCCCTGATCGAAACACATGAAAAGAAGGTCGAATTTTCCCTCGAAGAAGCGCAGAAACGATGCGATGAATTGAAGCTTTCAGCTCCTTCAGCATCTCTATGGAAGGCGAAGACATTTTACACAGCTTTAAGCTCTCCCCTAGTTGAAAGTATTTCTTTTATTCCATCTAATATAGAGAAAACGCAAAAGCTATTTGCCACTAGAGGCCGCAGAGATGGGTACATAGAACCCTTCAGCTTTTGGGAGCGCAAAGACGTTCGGGTTATAGATAATTTTACAGGCCTTGAAGCGGAACAACTCGACACGGCAAAAAAAATTGTTAAAGCTTTTGAAAATGACGAAATGACATGGGCCATAGCCGTCACTTTTAAACATCGTCATGATGAAAATCTTGATATTTACATCTGGGCTAAGAATCCATTTTTCCAAAAATAACAATCCAATAACCCTTCCGTGCTTCTTCCCAAAATATGGTAAGCTACATAAAGCGCCTCAATAGAAGCAAGCCCTTTTTCGGGATCGGGGCAATCTTCTTGCCGGCGAGGATAAGCTGTTCGATATTGGGAAGGTAAAGACCTCTCTATAATTCCTTCGGGAACAACGCGCCTCATCTGAGCCGCGTATCTCCAAGTTCCATCAATGAGTAGCAGACCGCGCCCCGCATCTGCCGGTGTTAGTACCGGCGCATCCATCGTCAATAACACATATCCTGCAACGTCCGGAAGAGAGTCTTTGGGATAGGTGTAAAAGCGCATATCTTCGCGCGTTTCTAATCCTGAAAGAGAGCATTTTTTTAGGTTCTCCCGCCGGTGGCGCAAAATAATTGTTGGAGGAAAGTAAAACATTTTTTATATGGGGGTGGATATTGGAGTTTTAGTATATGCGAGTGTTGGTATTTTTTGCTCTTCTTCCGTTCGTGCTTTGGGCCAAGAATCCTACTCTTATGGTATTCATGCGGCCTGAGACGTGTCCGTGGTGTGGAAAGTTTGAAGAAGAGATTTTGTCGCAAAAAGCCTTTCAACAAAATGTGGAAGGAAAAATCGATATCACACGCAGCACCACCCTAGAGATGGAAGAAAGGTATCAGATTACCGAAGTTCCCTCCCTCATCCTTCTTTCTGCCACGGGCGATGAAATAACGAGACTTAGCTACCTTCCGCTCACTCCCGAGGCCTTTGCCGATCACTTACTGAAAATATGTGCACTTCAAGTGGAAATCGATCAATTAACCGAGAAGTCTGCGGATCAGTTGAAGGAGCTTTATAACACAGTATCGCTTTTAAGTTGCGAAAAGTGGAAAGCTAAAGTATTGGAATGTGGGATCCAAAAAGATACAGGAATTTTCTTTTTGCTCGAAAAGTATGCGGCTCTCAAAGCTGTCCATAGCAAAAAAGCGCATAGTATTCGCGAGCAAATTTTGCAGCGGCAGATCCGCGGCGCAGAGCTTCAACTTGCGATCATTGACGCTCAGGAGCGTTTGAATCATAATGAGCCCATTTCTTCCGTCATCAAACCTTTGAAGCGCTACATCGATAAGTTTGGAGAGAAAGAAAAAAATGAGGTGTGGCGCGCCCATCTTTTCATTTCTCAGTATTTGATAAGAGGTGAAAAGTGGGACGAGGCATTAAAACATGCGGAGATGGCTCATAAAATGGCACCTGAAGCAGAAAAAAAACAAGCACAAACAACACTTAATTTTCTTAAGGAACAAAGATGATGGATGGCGTAATAGTTGGTTGCGATGCTCACATGGAGTGGATGCTTCCGTGGTGGTGGAGTCATTACAGTAAATTCAATCATCTTCCCGTTGCCTTTGTCGACTGGGGCATGTCAGAGATGGGACGGGAGTTTTGCGCCAAAAGAGGAATGCTTCTCGATTTGCAGGGGAGCTTTGATTTTATTCGAAGCGGTGAAACTGTGGAGCCTCATTTGGCAGAAAGCTGGGAAGAGGCTTATGCCGGCGATGTTTGGGGTCCGCGCCAAAGTTGGTTTCGTAAACCTTTCGCCATGGCACAGACACCTTTTGAAAGAACGCTATGGGTTGATCTCGACTGCGAAGTTATCGGTAGCTTAAGCCATCTCTTTAACAAGATACATCCTCATTCGGGCATAGCAATCGCGCAGGAAGAAGGTAGGGGTTATAATTCTGGGGTCGTCGTTTATCACCGAGATTCACTTCTGTTGAAACAATGGATGGACGGATGTATCCATTTCAACCATACATTTATGAGCGATCAAGATGTTCTCAGCTTTATTATTGAGAGTGATCACATCGAAATCGCCCTGCTTCCCGAAGAGTACAACTGGCGGATGAAACACGGAATTAGCTTAGATGCCGTGATTATTCACTGGGTGGGACACTGGGGAAAAGAGGTCATAAAACGCCTCGCGTCAAAATTACCCGAGGCGAGTGTGGTTAAACTTTAACCGCAATAGGATCGGTGACGATCTGAACTTTTGCATCGCCAAAACCTTGCATCTCGAGTAATTCTCGTATGCGCTTCAACAGTTCTTCATCGGGTACTTGAGAAATGCGGAGTTTTAACTCTTTTGAGTTATCTTCGAGTTTCAGACTGTCGATATTTAAGAAGAAAAAATTCGGTTGATGTAGATAGACTACTGTCGATCCATTCCACTCTCTTTCGATAGGATCTCTTGCTGCAGTTGCGTTGATTTCTTGTTCGGCGCCGACTCCTGCGACTTCTGTCATAAGTACCTCCGGTAAAGGAATCAAAGTAAACAATTTAGATATTTATGCGCAATCCCATTTGGTGACACGCAGAAGCTCTTTGGGAATCTCAAACAAAAAACGCGAAGGCGTGGACGCAACATCCTTCCCATATCTTTTTCTACTCCTCGCCATGCTGAGGAAAAGATGTTTTTTTGCCCGTGTGATGGCGACATAAAAAAGGCGTCTTTCTTCTTCGAGGCCGCGCTCGGCTACACTTTTTTCATGAGGAAGAATGTGATCTTCGAGTCCAACGACAAAGACGACTTTGAACTCGAGCCCTTTCGCGCTGTGGAGTGTCATGAGGTTGATTTTGTTTTCCGTTTTAGAAGAACCTTCCCATTTTTTTTCTCCGAGAGCTAGCGACTCAAGGAAATCGGTGAGAGATCCGGGAAAAGATTCCAATGCTTTGATGAAGGCTTCGACGTTATCGGACTTAGCTTGCTGAGCTTTTTCGCTTTTCACTTCTTCTTGAATGGCTTTTGTGTAATCGATTTTCTGCAGGAGCCATCGCAGCGCTTCTCCGTAAGGGGGGTGCTCAAATTTTCTCCTAGCCTCTTCGATGAGATGGACAAATGATCCAACACCCGCAAGTGCCCGATCCGAGAGACCACTTTCGACATCAACATGCTCTAAAACTTTCCACAGTGACACGCGCTCCTTGCGATTGAGACTCGTGAGTCTATCCAGTGCACTATCAGAAATACCTCTGCGTGGAACATTGATGATGCGCAGCAGGGCTTCTTGGTCTTGAGGATTGATGATCGCTCTTAAGTAAGCGGCGATATCTTTGATTTCGCTCCTTTCATAAAATTCCGTGCCGCCAAAGACTTCATAGGGTATGCCCCGCACCCACTGGCCTCGATCTTCCCACGATGTTTGCATGAGAGCGATCTCGAGAGGGCTGGAGAGCACATTCGATCTGTAAAGAATCGCCATCTCTTTCCAAGGAATGCCCGCTTTATGAAATTGCATAGCCCTATAGACAACTGCCTCGGCTTCATCTTTTTCGGTCGGTGCATGAAAAATCGTTACCTCTTCTCCTGGTTGTCCTGCCGCCCATAGTTCTTTAATGTGCCGAGTTTTGTTGTGGCGGATCACATGGTTAGCAGCTCCCAAAATCGCCGGAGTCGAGCGATAATTTTGCTCGAGTTTGATGGTATGATCCGCTTCAAAGCGGAGAATGTTTTGTACTTCCGCGCCCCGCCAGCTGTAAATCGCTTGGTCATCATCGCCCACGACGCAGAGATTTCCATGGTGGCGAGCTAGAAGGTCGGCGATCTTGAATTGCGTAGGGTTGGTATCTTGGTACTCATCGATCATGATGTACTGAAACTGCTGCTGGTACTTTTTCAAGATATCGGGATGATCCTGAAGTAATTGGAGCGTCAGCGACAGCAAACTATCAAAGTCAACCGCGTTATAGGCCCGCATCGAAGTCTCGAGGTGAGTAAAGATCTCTTTTACAATCGCGCTGCCTTCTGCAATTTCTCCACGGTTTTTGGCCCGAGTGATGGCAGCGATCGTCTCTTCCATGGCGGGTAGATTCTTTTCTTGCCCCAGCAGCTGTCCCGCCAGTTGTTTAACCATACGCCGTACATCTTGCTCGTCATACAGACTAAAATGACGCGTGTATCCCAGCTTTTCGATGTCACTGCGCAAAATTTTCATGCAAAAGCTATGGAAGGTCGAGAGAGTGACTTCTGCTGCCTTCTCAGGACCGATAAGCTCGGCTACGCGTTTGCGCATCTCTTCAGCTGCTTTATTGGTAAAAGTTAGCCCTAAAATCTGGCTGGGTTTGACATGTAAATTTTTTATGAGATGGGCGATGCGGTGGGTGATGACCTTGGTTTTCCCACTTCCCGCCCCGGCAAGCACGAGGACTCTTCCCTTCGTCGTCTCAACGGCCTTTTTTTGCTGTGGATTCAGCATATTTCAAGTCTTCCTTGATCTCTTGAAGTGTGGGCATCGGGGCTCCTCCCTTGGGCGCCAGATGAAAATTTCCTGTGAGTCCAGGCGCGAGAGTGCGGAACGCTTCGCGGCAGAGGCGTTTAAAACGATTCCTTACATGCGCCTTACCATATTTACGGGAGACAGTCACGCCAAGACGTGAACCTTGCACGGTGCTCACCATCGTGACATTAACACTTTTTCCGCCTAGACGGCGACCATTTTTAGCGATCTGCTGAAAATCAGCCGGTTTTCTCAGACGGGATCGTTTCGTAAACCTTAGAGAGCGAGGCGCTTGCGTTTGCGCTGGCGGCGTCGGTTGATGATTTGACGTCCCTTCGCTGTTTTCATTCGCTTGCGAAATCCGCATGTCTTTTGACGTTTTTTCTTGCTGGGTTGGTATGTTCTTTTCATGTTTTTTCCTGATGAGTATTTAGTCTAACCCAGATCGAAATTGTTGCCAAGAAATTCCCCAAATCGCTAGAATGATGCCCTTTAACGGGTAAGGAAACCATGAAAGTTCGAGCCTCTATTAAAGCTGATCCCTCGAAAGGCGATAAAATTGTTCGCCGCCGAGGCCGCATTTATGTTATCAATAAAACAGATCCGAATCGTAAACAACGTCAAAAAGGTCCAGGGAGAAAGAAATAATGGCCACTAAGTCATCTATCGCAAAGCAAAAACGGCGTGAGCGTCTCACGAAACTTAAATGGGACAAACGCCAAGCCCTTAAAAAGATCGTCAGTGATCCTACCAAGGGTGACGAAGAGCGATTAGCTGCCATGATCTCCCTCAATAAACTGCCTAAAAACTCCTCCCCAGTCCGTCTTCGCAACCGTTGCCAGTTCACTGGTCGTGCGCGCGGATTCTTGAGAAAGTTTAAACTCTCTCGTCTTTGCTTCCGTGAGATGGCCAACCAAGGGCTTATCCCCGGTATCGTCAAAGCCAGCTGGTAAAAATTTGAGGATCTAGATACAATCGGCTGGTATGTATAACCAGCTGAAAAATATAGACCCTAAAGAACTCCAGCTCCCCGAGACTGCATTTATCCACAACATCGAATCGCGTGTTTTTCAGGCGATCGCAGTGCAGTGTCTCTCGCGCATCGATGGAATTGCTCTCGTCGAAGGAAATATCATCGATTATCTTTTGGGGCGCGACCCTCTCGAGCATTTAAGCGGCATTACCGTTGAGCAAGATGAAAAAAATCATGCCGTACGCATCAAAGTCGAAGTGCTCATCGCTTACGGCGTTTCAATTCCCCAAAAAGCCGAAGAAATCCAAACCAAAATCTCCGAAGAAGTCAGTCGCCATACAGGACTACACGTCGCCTCTGTTCATGTGATTTTTAAAGACTTGATCGGAAGAGCTGCTCCTGCAGCTCCCGCCCCCGCAAAAACTACATACTCCGATGAATTTTAATCTTTTAGCTTCAGCTTTTCAGTTCATCTTCACTTCGATTGTGTTTTGCGCAGGCGCTTTTTTGACTTTTCTCCCTTGGGCGCCCAAAGTGCGATTGCAACTAGCTCAATTTTTTCTCAATCGATTCGATATATTACTACCTATAGGAATCATCATTCTTTCAATATCTCTTTTGATGTTCGTGGGATTTTTGATGATCTATCGCCGCCGCTTTGCTCAGCTTTCCATGCAGTCATACACTGTCGATTCTAAACTTCTTCGTGAGCTGTTAGAAAATTATTGGAAAAACCGTTTTCCCGAAAACGAATATGCTGTAGATGTCATTTTGCATCCAGGGCCTCGTCTTGAATGCATCGTTGAAGTTCCTGCTTTAGATGCCGAAGCTCAAGAAGTTCTATTTATTGAAGTCGAACAAGAACTGGGCGTTCTTTTAGCCCATCAACTCGGTTATCGAAAATCGTTTTTTCTTACAGCTTACGAATCGCCGCAATCTCTTTCGCAGTGATTCCCTTCACTTTTTTCAGCTCCTCATCCGAAGCTTTTTTGATTCTCTCAAGACTTCCAAAATGACTCAGGAGTCTTTTTTGTTTTACTGGTCCAATGCCCGGAATGGATGCGAGTGCCGATGTGAAAAGAGCCGACTTTTGTTTCTTTCGCTGGAACCCAATCGCCCGTGTATGCGCCGCATCGCGAATTTTTTGGAGTAGGAATAGCAGTGGCGAGCGTGTATCGAGTAAGATAGGCTCGCTATGGTGGGGTAAAAAGAGTTGCTCCTGGGTAATGCCCCGATCGTGCCTTCCTTCTTGCTTGGCCACAGCCACGACATCGACGGTGGCGATATCGAGCTCTTTAATCACTTTCATGGCCGTCGAGAGCTGTCCTTTACCTCCGTCGACGATAATGAGATCGGGAAGATCATTTTCTTCTTTCGCGCGTATCAGGCGGCGGGAGAGAACTTGGTGCATCGCCGCATAATCATCGCCTTTATGGATATCCCGGATTTTGTAGAGCCTTGTTCGCTTTTTGTCGTATTCCCCATGGGTAAATGCCACCATCGAAGCGACGAGATTGGTGCCTGAAAGGTTCGACGTATCGAAACATTCAATGCGCTCAGGGAATCTTGTGAGTTTGAGCTTGTCTTGCAGATCGAGCAGCAGTTTTTCACGCACAAAAGCGTGGTTCTTTTCTTTCTCAAAATTGGCCTTCGCATTTTGCAGGGCGATGGCGATGATCTCTTTCTTTTCCCCTTTGAGAGGATGATGGATCGTCGTACCTAAAATGTCGGATAGCATCTGACTATGATCGATCGAAACGGGTAGCAATATCTCTTCTGGCATCGGTTTTTTATGCTGATAAAGTTGCAGAAGAAGCGAAGAAAAAAGCTCTTCATCGCTTTCCATCACATCCGAGAAACTATAGTGCTCTGATCCCACCAGCTTCCCTTCGCGGAAAAGGAGCTGTACCACCATCACTTCGTTGCCAGCGCGGTGCAGTGCCAGCGCATCGATGTCTTTTCCGGCGGCTTTGGCGATAACGCTCTTTTTCTGCGTGACATGTTCTATTTGCTCTATCGTCTGCAAAAGCGCAGCGGCTTTCTCAAACTCTAATTTATCGGCCGCTTTTTCCATTTCGCTCCGCAAGTTAGCGAGAATTTTCTTGTCTTCCCCCTTCAAAAAGTCGATGGCACCTTGCACAAACGTCTGATACTCCTCTTTTGTGCACAGCCCCACACAAGGAGCGATGCACCGTTTGATGCCATACAAAAGACAAGGACGCGTGCGTCTTTTGAGCTCTTCATCGGAACACTGCCTTAAGGGGAATAACCGAGTTAATAAATCGAACGTTTGCCTTGCGGCAAAAGCGCTCGTATAAGGTCCAAAGTAAAGTCCGTCTTTCGGTGGTTTGCCTTTGTAGCGAAAAAGAGAAATCTTGGGCCAGGGGTGTTTGTGATTGACCATGAGGCTGATGAATGTCTTATCATCTTTGAGAAAAGCGTTGTATTTCGGTTGGTGTTTTTTGATAAGGGTGTTTTCAAGGAGAAGCGCTTCACGTTCTGTGGGCACAACGATCGTATCGATATGCCGGATCTCTTCGACGAGGAAGGGGATCATCGGCCGCGAGTCTCTTCCCGGGATAAAATACTGTTTAATGCGGACTTTTAAGTTTTTGGCTTTGCCCACATAGATGACTTCTTGGCGGCTATCTTTCATCAAGTAGACGCCACTATCGGTGGGGAAGTGTTCGAGATTCAAATATTTTTTATCCTAATTTACAAGTCTTTGTTCTATAATTGCTTAAGGATTTTTTGGTCGTTTTACAAGCATAAATTAGCAAAATTTTGGTCGTTTTCCAAATAAAAAGATATTTTTAAAAAAGCTCTAGCTGCTTTTCTCTTAAGTTCAAAGGCTGGGCGCCCTGGGCATGGAGCTTAGAAAGGAGATGCTCTGCCCGCTCAACCACCGGTTTAGGAAGCCCCGCGAGCTTGGCAACATGAATCCCGTAGCTCTTGTCGGCGGCACCCCTCACGATCTTGTGCAGAAAGACGATTCCTTTAGAGGTTTCCTGTACAGCAACGGAAAGATTGATGGCGCCGGTAATCTCTTCTTCGAGCTGGGTGAGTTCGAGGTAGTGTGTGGCAAAGAGTGTCTTAGCCCGCTTGCCGGCAGTTGTGAGAAGATACTCCGCGACAGCCCAGGCTATCGCAATGCCATCATAGGTGCTGGTTCCGCGTCCGATTTCATCGAGGATGATGAGAGAGCGGTCGGTGGCGCTATGCAAAATGCTAGCCGTCTCGGTCATTTCGACCATGAATGTCGATTGACCGCGGGCGAGATCATCGCTGGCACCGATGCGGCTGAAGAGTTTATCGACGATACCGATGTGAGCGCTTTTAGCCGGTATAAAACTGCCAATTTGGGCCATCAGGGTTAGCAAGGCTACCTGACGGATATAGGTCGATTTTCCGGCCATATTAGGCCCTGTGATTAGAAGAAGGCGCCTATCCGTGCTCAAAAGCACATCGTTAGAAATGAACTGCTCGCGCAGTTGCGCATCTAAAATAGGATGGCGGCCATCGATGATGGTCAAAAGATCTTGGGTGTCCACAGTAGGCCTGACGTAGTGGTGGATGCGTGCGATGGTGGCCAGTGAAAGGAGGGTGTCTAGCTCAGCGATCTGATGCGCAACTTGCCTAATTGTGGTGGCATGCGCGGCGACTTCTTTTCGCAGTTCATGGAATAGATGAGTTTCTAAAGCGGCCATGCGGCTTTCAGCAGAGAGGATTTTATGTTCATACTCTTTGAGCTCAGCAGAAGTGTAGCGCTCGCTGCTGACCAAAGTTTGTCTGCGCTGAAAAGCGTCGCTCATTTTGTCGGACTGTCCCCGGCTGACTTCGATAAAATATCCAAAAGCCGCTGTGAAGCCGACTTTGAGGGTTTTGATGCCAAGTTCTTCTCGCAGTCTGGCTTGATAGGAAGCCATCCAGGTAACACTCTGAGTTTTTAATCCCCGCAGCTCATCGAGCTCTGCATTAAAACCGGCGCGGAAAATCCCTCCTTCTGAGAGACGCAAGGGAGGAGCGTCGACGATAGCGGCCTTAATTTTATCTGCCAAAAAGGAAAGATCCGGTAGGGGTGCAAATCCGTGCTTTTCTGCGCTGCGGGTGATCGCAGGAAGAGGTTCTAAAGAAAAGCGCAGACCGCTTAAGTCTCTGGGCGAGCTGTAGCCAGTTTCGATGCGCATGATCAGGCGCTCGAGGTCGCGCACTTCTTTGAGCTCGGGGATGTCAGCGGACAGAAGAGATGCGACGCGGTCTTGGCGGGCATGGATTTCCTCAGCGGAAAGAAGAGGGTGGAGGACCCAGTAGCGAAGGAGCCTTCCGCCCATGGGAGTTACAGTATGATCAAGGTGACCGAGGAGAGATTCTCCCTTGGGATGGAGAGGAAAGACGATCTCGAGATGGCGCTGCGTAGCGCTATCAATCGCCATAAAACGGGCTGTCTCTTCTTTTTTGATCGATTGAATATGAGAGAGAGGAAGCTGCAGATCTCCTTGGACGTACATGAACAAAGCTCCCGCGGCGCTGATCGCGGCATTCATGCCAAAAAGTCCGAGCCCATCAAGGGAGTGCAGAGAAAAATGTTTGCACAGCTTTTCTTGTGCCGTCTGAAGGTTAAAGCACCATTCGTCCTTACGGATGATGAGCGCTCCGTCTAGGGATAATTTGGATTTAGAAGAGACGATGATCTCTTTGGGCTGGAGCCTCGTGAGCTCATCGTGGAGGGCTTTTTCTCCCTCGACTTCCATCACCCGAAAATCAGCCGTCGACAGATCCAAAATCCCCAGACCGAACACATCGTTGATTTGATGGATGCTTACGACGAAATTAGCGGATTTATCGGTGAGGAGGTTAGATTGGATGAGGGTGCCCGGTGTGACCGTGCGGATGATTTCGCGCTTAACGATCCCTTTAGTGACTTGCGGATCTTCCATTTGCTCCGCGATCGCCACGCGGTAGCCCTTCGCGATCAACTTGTCGATGTAGACTTCGCACATGTGGGCGGGAACACCGGCCATTGGCGTTTCTTGACGCTTGGTTAGGACAAGATCCAGCTCCTTGGATAAAATGGCAGCATCTTCTTCAAACGCCTCATAAAAATCGCCGAGTCTAAAAAAAAGGAGAGCGCCTCCACTTTTTTCTTTACACGACTTCCACTGGGCCATCATCGGAGTCACTTATCTTCCTCTTGTAAGCGCTGGCGTGTAACCTCGATTCTTTTTAAACAAACTTCTGTTAAGCTTTGCAGAGCTTTGAGTTCTTCTTCGAGGGTATCTAAATGTTTAAGGCCTGATTCTGAAGAAGATGAGAGTAGACGGGATCCTAAATCTTTGCAAGCCTCGGCCGCACCCACTTTCTCAATGGTGGAAAGAAAAGTTTTTTGGATTAACTTCCTCAGGTTGGCTGGAGAATCATCGGAGCCCATCCCCCAAGTTTCGACGGAAAATGGTTTATTGTAAAGAGGCAAATGTCTACGATCGGTTTATATGCCGTTATATAAGAAAGAGAGTTTAGAAGAACTAAGACAGAGGATTGATCTCGCTGAAGTCGTTGGTTCCTATGTTCAGCTCAAACGCTCCGGCGCTTCCTATAAGGCGCTGTGTCCTTTCCATGATGAGAAGACCCCGTCGTTCATGATCCAAAAAGGAGACTCCCACTATCACTGTTTTGGATGCGGAGCGCACGGCGACGCGATCGCTTTTTTGATGGGCCATGTGAAGATGAGCTTTACGGAAGCCATCGAGATGCTCGCCGAGCGTTTTGGAGTCGCGCTGGAGCAAGAAGAGACGCGTTCGCGCGAAGGTCCCACCAAAGGACAACTCAAAGAAGCTCTCGAGCGCGCCAGTCAGTTTTACCATTTTGCGCTCCTGCATACCGAAGAAGGACAAGAAGCGCTTCTCTATTTATATCAGCGCGGGCTCGATCTCGACTTTATCCAGTTTTTTGAAGTCGGCTATGCACCGCGCGATCGCACGGCATTTCGTAGCGTCATGCACGCGCAAAACATTTCCGATGCGGCTCTCGAAGAATCGGGCCTGATTTTAAAAACCGAGCAAGGACGTGTGCGCGACTTCTTTTTTCATCGCATTACGTTCCCCATCCGCGATGCCACGGGCGCCGTAATCGGATTTTCCGCACGCAAATTTAAAGAAGAGACCGGCGGCGGTAAATATATCAACACGCCCGAGACGTCACTCTTTAAGAAATCGCGCGTTCTCTTTGGTCTAAGCTACTCCCGCAAACGGATCGCCAAAGAACGCAAAGCCATCATCGTCGAAGGACAGATCGATGCTCTCAAACTGATTTCTGCGGGCTTTGACATGACCGTCGCAGGTTTGGGTACGGCTTTTGGAGAGCAACACGTGCAAGAACTTGTGCAGCTCGGGGTTACACAAGTATTTCTTGCTATGGATGGCGACAATGCAGGGCGCGAAGCGACGGTTAAAATCGGACTTCTCTTCCAAAAGCGCGGCATTGAAGTTTTTGTTCTCAAGCTGCCCGAAGGGCAAGATCCCGATACCCTCCTGCGCGAAGAGGGTCCGCACCATTTCGCCAAACTCCTCCAACACCCCAGTGAATTTTTACCTTTTTGGATCGAACATCTCTCCAAGCGCTACGACATCCATTCCGCAGCAGGAAAAAATAGCCTCGTTCAAGAAATTGTGGAAGCCGTGCGCACATGGGACCATCCCGTCCATGTCCATGAGACACTCAAAAAACTAGCCCATCTCACAGATCTTCCTGAGACGGCTATCGGCATCGAGTCCACCACCAACATTCCGTTAACTAAAACCGGCCATATCACTCCCTGGGGCATCGATCCGCACCGTATCTTGGAGACGGATCTGCTCCGCTGGCTCCTCCTTGCTGGAGACGCTGTCCCACGCGTTCTTCAAATTGCCCGCCTTAACCTCCAAGAAAATCATTTCCGTATCGACATATGTCGCCGTCTTTACGGTCACATCTTAGCGCAGGGCACAGCCTCCGATCTCCTCGCACTGGGGGCAGTGTTTGATCGGCCCGAAGAACAAACGTTTCTCTCCGACATCCTACAGAAAAAAGTGAACCTGCAAAAGGCTGAAGAGGGGATGATTGAGACTGTGCGTAAAATCTTGCAGCGCGACTGGATGGAGCAGCGTGAAGCAATCAAGCTGCAGCTACACACCGGCAAACTTGAAGAGGAAGAGGCACTGGAGCTGGCCCGCCAGTTCGATGCCCTGAAGAAGCAGATGCCTGAAGTACAGTTGCCATGAACACGATTTTCTATGACGCTTCATGCTCGCTATGCCAGCGCTCCGTGGCATGGATTAAACAGCGTGACAAACACCATATTTTTGCGTTTGAGCCACTAAAAAAAGAGACAGATTCACTGATTTTAGTGGAAGGAAAGAAGAAGTGGATCCGCGGACGCGCGGTCATGCGTATTTTGTGGCTACTCGGTGGGAAGTGGAAGCTAGTTGGGTGGCTCTATGTTGTGCCGTTCGTCGATTTTTTTTACAGACTTGTGGCGCGCCATAGGCGGCTATTTTGAATGAAGAAGCCCTCAACTGTACGAAGAAATCGTACAGTTGCCATGTTTGTCCCAGTTGTACGAAAAAATCGTACAACCGAAATTTTATGATTTAGTAGCAGGTTCTTCTTTCGCTTTTTGTAAGCATTCCAGCAGCAGTTTACCAATTTCGAGAATTGCTTGTTTTTGCTCTTTAGAGACGCTCGAAGGCAGTTTTTTTTCCAGATAGTCTTGATGGACGATAAGGGCCTTTTTATTAAAAAAACCTCGGGGTTTTTCAGCGGTAGATCCCAAAATCTGTTGAGCTGAGGAATTTACTTTTAGAGCAGATACGATATCTCGAAAATCTGATAGCTCCGAGAGATTTTCTAAATTGGCCAACTTCAACTCAGCTTGGATTTTTTCATAAGTGCTCTTTATATAAATACCCCAAGGTGTCTGAGGTTGTGCTACTGGCTTTCGACAAAAATAATCTCGCGTTTCACCTTCTGTGTAGGGAAAACGTACATCGATATGAGATTGTTCTATGAAAGGACTTAAAAATCCTCCAAGCATATCTTGCATTTGATAAGCCTGCTGAAGATTAGAAGTTGTTTCATCGTAGAGTTCCTGAGCGCTTTCCAGTTCGTCGATATGGTTTTGGCAAAATTCGGGAGTTGGATGCTCTAGCTTTAGATCTTGCCAGGTTTTGATGCGTTTTATAATTGAGATGACATTCGGTGGGTATTCAAAGAAGAGATTGTAATTTTCAGGAAGCCTAGATTGGATTTGGTTAATTTCTGTGAGTAAGAAGTGAGCGGCCTTTTTATGCACGTCAAACAACCATCCTTTTTGATTTGCAAAGTCCTCTTGATCTTTTTGAAGGTCGTAAGGAAGAAATTCTCTCTTTTTATCCACAATACCAAACTCTCTGCGCAGATAAATGGACTTAAAAAGAGGAACGCGTTCATTTTTTCCAGCAAAAAGGGCCACACCTTTGGCGCGACTTGCGGCGGCAGTGACGGTTACTAAAGCCAGCAAATAAAACAAACGAGAGTTTCGTTGATAGATATTGTACCAAGGAAGGCCGATACACAGTGCGATCTTGAGGTCGTTAAAAAATGAGCGGGTGTGATGCTCAACTTTTTCCCATACAGAGGTGCCTCTCCAATATTTCAGAGCATACACAGTGATAGCCAGACCATGCCAGAGGATTCCGATGGGGGCGACGAAGATGCCGATCAAAGCAAGAGCAAAAATCCGTGCCACATAGCGCACAATTGTTTTTAGCACAGGGTAGTTTGTGTTGATAAGCTTTGCATTAAGGAGGTCGATGTTTGAGAGGGTTTCTGAAAGAGATTCTTGGGGGTCCACGGCTCGTTGCTCACATTGAGAGGGATAGAGCCAGTCAGAGGACATCACTTGCTTGAAGGCATACAGAGAAAAAGAAGATTCCATAGATTTTTCGAAAAAAATCTAACAGAACGGGTTGAAGAAATCAACCTTCGTCGTCGCTATTTGCTTCGACGACGTCTATGACCATTTGGATCATAGTCTTGCCAAGATTTTGCGCCCAACCAGAGAGTGCTTTATGTTTTAGGGAAAGTTCCCAAAGGAGGTGGCCTGGGGTTATTGGTTGATTGCTCGAAGATAAAACTTTAGATAATAAAAGCGAGAAATTGGCGGCAAAGAAAACATCGCCCGTCAGTGATGGATTCGGATTGAGTTGAGGTCCAAGGGGGGTATCATCGACCGAGGGAAAGGGAGCTACCCCAAAGTGTTGATTTTTCGATTTTTGGACAAACGAATATTCGACGTGATTAAAACAATAGGCTTCTAACATTCCTGGGTTATCAATGCCGAGCTTTTTGGAAACATCTACGATGAAGTTCATTCTCTCAGAGTAGGTAAGGGCTCGATTTTCTACAGGATGTAGTATTTCATCATCATCATTCACGGTCCTCGAGAGCATTGTACGTAAACAGCTGGTCAGCGTGAGAACATAGTTTCCGATGCTGATGATATGAGGTGCATTCAGTTGATCCAAAGGTATTTCATCCAAAGTGATAGGATCCAAAAGGGTATTTCCTTCTTGCTGATTCAAGAAAAATGAAGGGACTATTTTTCTTTGAATCGGAATGATTCTTTCATAGCAAGGCCAGCAATTGTATTTTTTTGAGAATTGAATGCGCGTGTTGCAGGAGGGAGCTAAAAGTATGTCTCCATTATTTGCTACAAGAGCATTTAGATAGAAGATGTCTTGCATGAAACCTCTTTTCATCATGTCAGCGACAGGGGGAAAGGCGTCTTCAAACTCAACGCCGGGAACATTTAGCTTCAGCTTCTCTCTCGCTTGTTCATTGACAGGACATATTCCCCAAAATATGAAAGATTTTTTATCGGCAAAGTCTTTTAGTGGATCTGGAGCTTTTAGCTGGAGTCCTTTGCATTCTTCCTGATGGAGAAGGACATCGAAAAACTTGTTGTCATACGTTTTAAGAATGGGGCGCTGGAGTAATTCGCAGATTTGTGGAGTATTGAGTAGGGTCTCAAATTGCCTCCAAATCTGAGGAGTTAAAATTCGAATGCGGGCAGGTTTCATACAAGAGAAAAGTTGCTCTGCATTGATCAAAAAGATCAAATCGGACTTATCCGTGATTAATTGAAGAACATTTAAGCGCTTCGGATCGCAAAGGGTTTGTTCTAATAGATAGGAGTCGTCAATAGAAAGGCAAAGACTCAGTTCAGCAATGAGTTGGACTTGTTCCAATTGCGTTAAAGGTCGCTTTTCTATGGGGTGTTCAAGCTGCGCGCATGGAGTCTTTTTGAGATAGTGCAGTAAAAGAGAATCTACATGAAAAGCATAGTTGCCAATAAAAAGGGCCTTTTTGGTCCTCAAATCGTCGGGTGTGATGTTTTTATGAGTAAGGGGGTCTTGGCAGAAAGCGGCTCGTTCACTGGAAGGAATTATTTTAATTTTATCGCATTTCTGTGAAACAATAAATTGAGCATTAGAAGAAGAGCCATCTAAATCAGCTGTTATTTTTCCTGGGAGGAGGAATTCTCTTAAGGGAGTTAAGAGAGCCGCCCGGGCCGCATCTAGAACTAATCTATGAATAGAAATAACGCGGTCTTGCAAGATAACTGATTGGCGTTGCTTGTCATTATCTTCTGAGATAGCTCCCCAATAAATAATAGATTGGTTGTTTGCGTAATCATTAACTGGTGTGTATTTGTTTGTCATAATGCAGCAATTTTAAATAGGTTGGCATTAGATTTCTATTAAAAAATAGCTAAGATATCTCTTTGAAAAGCAAACACTTAAATGCGAAATTCTTACGAAGAAAAATAATTTTTTACAAACAAGCTTAATTCTTGAACGGCGATTCTCTCCTGCTTCATCGTGTCGCGCATCCGGACTGTAACGGTCTCCGTAGCCCCTTCAAAGGTGTCAAAATCGACGGTGATGCAAAGAGGTGTTCCGATCTCGTCGTTGCGGCGGTACCCTTTACCGATGTTGCCCGTATCCTCATAGCGGATCCGGCCGATGCCGAGTTTTTGGAGTTGGTTTTTGATTTCTTTGGCTTTGGCGACGATTTTTTCATTGTTGCGAGCGAGGGGGATGACGGCAGCTTTGACGGGAGCTAGATGCGGGCGAATTTTAAGGACGACGCGCTCTTCACCGTTCTCTAGCTTCTCTTTGGTATAGGCATTGCAGAGGATCGCGAGAATGCCGCGATCAACACCGGCCGATGGTTCTACGACAAAGGGAATGGTGAACTTCTTCGTTTCAGGATCGAGGAGGCCGAGTTTAGCATTGGAGTCTTCATTGGGTTTTACTTTTGCCACGAGGCTAAATTCTTCTTGGGCCTTGGTGTGAGAGCCGAGGTCGAAATCGGTGCGGTTGGCGATGCCTTCGAGCTCTTCAAGTCCGTGGGGAAATTGATAGAGAATATCGACGGTGGCTTTGGAGTAGTGGGCTAGCTCCTCGGGTTTTTGCCACTGGAGCTGGAGGCGATCAGGGGATAGACCTTGCTCTATCCACCAAGAAAGGCGCGTATCGACCCATTTTTTGTGCCATTCTTCGTCGGTCCCCGGTTCGACAAAAAATTCGAGTTCCATCTGCTCGAACTCCCGGACGCGGAAGATAAAATTCCGGGGAGTGATCTCGTTGCGGAATGCTTTTCCCATTTGGGCGATACCGAAGGGGAGTTTGCGCGCAGTGACATCGACGATGTTTTTGAAATTCATGAAGATGGCCTGAGCGGTTTCAGGGCGCAGATAGGCAAAGCTGCTGCCATCGTCGACAGGGCCAAGGTTCGTGCGGAACATGAGGTTGAAATGGCGCGGAGGTGTTAAGTCTTTCGATCCGCAGTTGTCGCACTTGCCACCGACGATGTGGTCGGCGCGCATGCGGTGTTTGCAAGCTTTACAATCGACTAAGGGATCGGTAAAAGTCTCTTCGTGGCCCGAGTGTTTGAGAGCTAGGCGATGGGTGACGATCGCGGCGTCGATTCCTTCGATATCATCGCGCTCATAGACCATCGATTTCCACCAAGCCGCTTTGAGGTTGTTTTTAAGCTCAACGCCAAAAGGGCCATAGTCGTAGATGCCCTGAAGTCCGCCGTAGATGTCAGAGCTTTGGAAAATGAAGCCGCGTCTTTTGCAAAAAGCGACGATCTCTTCGAGTAAAACTTGTTTTTCTTGTGCCATAAACTCTCTATGAGCTTATAGACATTAGATTTTCTCGCCAAGTGTAAAGTCCAGCATAGAGCTTGTAGAGAATGCCATATAATAGTTAAACTTCTTTTTTTAAAGTGGCAGTTGCCAAAAAATCGATAATTTTTTGACATATGTCATTTTTCTTGTTAAGATGAGGATGTTAAGCAAGTATGCAAAGCAAATGGCATGTGAGGCTTTCCAATTATGCACAAAAGCAATATGAAAAGTTAAGACGGGCGGGGCACAGGCCTTCTATCAACTCGCTGATTGACTTTCTACTTGTCGAGTTGGCTGAAGAGGGACCCATACGCAAGAATTGGCCCAACTATGGAAAGCTATCGGAAAATATGCATCATTGCCATTTGAAGAAGGGGAGGCCTACCTACGTAGCCTGTTGGGTAGTAGTTAGCGAGAAAGAGAAGAAAATAGAGGTATTTTATGTCGGCACACACGAGGGCGCACCGTACTAGTGGATCTCATAATTTCCTAAGAGTGACCCTGAGTATCTCTGGAAATAAAGAGGCTTCTTTTAAGCTTCCCAATACGCCTGATATTAAGAGAAAGATAGATGAGTTCAAGAAGATGTGCGAAGAATGGGCAAAGCTTATTACTTCCTGGGAAGACGCTATACCATGGGAAAAAGTTTCTGCTAAAAATTTAGTGCGCTACAAAAAGGCGGGAATTGTTTTAAGAGGGGCGCGTTATCGAGAAGGTCTTTCTCAAAAGCAGCTTGCGCATCGTTGTGGAATTTCCCAGGAAAATCTTTCTCGTATGGAAAATGGCAAAAGGGGAATTGGAGAAAAAGTTGCAAAGAAGCTTGCAAAGATTCTGCATATCAAAACAAGGCTTCTGCTTCTCAAATAGAAAGAAGTAAGATTGCAGAAAATTCTTTTCACGGTGTAAAATGATTTGTCATGTTTTCGCCGTCTTTCCTAGAAATATCAACGCCTCCGAGTTCGAGATCAGCTTCTCCTACGCCCGTCAAGGCTCCTTCAGATGAGGTAATGGAGGATGTGGATGTCGTCGAGTCTCAGCCTATGAGCATTCATAAGCTAGATCCAAAAAAGATATTTTCTGTTTTTCAGATGAAGATCTCCGGGGAAGAAGTTCCTCTTTTGGATTTGATTAGAAGAGTGGTGGCTCTCTATAACCAACATCTCGATGAATCCGAGGGGTTTGATTTCATAACGGACCGTGTTCACCCGCTTACAGAAGAACCGGTTGTTCCTGCCTTTCGTATGGCCATTTTTGCCAAAGTCACGGAGCGAACGACGCGGCTTGCGAAATGGGTGCATGGGCTCGAGCCCACGTTTAATGCGGTGACGAAGAAAGCGGAATATGTCTTTTTTCTCTACCGGTATGTGGGAAAGACTCCTCATAGTATCGATCAAGCCGAAATCTTTGGGCTGACGACGGGGGGAGCGTGGCGTGTGCTCGAGAAGTTTCGGGATTTTTCCTTTCCGGGACAGATTGCCCGAAGGTGGCTCAAACCTGAGCTCAGCGGTCAAACAAAGCGCCCTCTTTTGGGAAGGGTTCTCATGGTCGATGAGATTTTTAAGCAAGAAACAAAACCGACTAAATCGGAAGTGATCGATCAGATGTTTATGCGGATGAAGACCTATGCTAGACCTGCGGCCTCTGTCTTTAGTCTGAAATTTGCTGAGCAGAAGAGGGCGGAGAGTCTCCTGTTTAAGTTGGGCATTGGAATGATCCGTATCGAGCGTAAAGCTCCGCCGGAGCGCTACGTAGCTTTGCTTGATATGTGCTCGCGCATCAGTCGGGGAGAAAAAACGTATCAATTTGGCAGAAAAGAAAAAGCATTTCTAAAGGAGGAGGAAGTCGATTCGGAGGATTTTGATTATCTCGATTTTAGGCAGCCGGCCAGTATCACCGATGTTCACCGCCTGAACCTAGCTCTGGATACGGTTTTGTGGAATGCCGTCACTGGAAAAGCTAGGCTTCCCATCTTAGATTTTTGTCATAAGTTCATCAGCGATTACTTCTTTTCAGCTTCCTACACCCTCTACTTGGGAAAAAAACAAGTTCATGAATGGTCCAAGCCTCTTTCGGCTGTAGAGATGGTAGACATGTTAAGGAATAAAATACCAACGCTTGCTCAGTGCTCTAGTGTCGAGGGATTTTCGGAGCTTCTCAAGCAGGTGGAAGTTGGTTTTTCTTTCGATGGGAAGATCAAAAGAGGACCCTTCCGAGAATACATTGAAGGGGAAATTCTTCTCGAAGATGGAAGTAGTTTTTGGCGCCTGAGGAGCATGTGGTATGAAGTTAGGGCCGATTATTTGAGTTTGATTCAGCAAGAATTTTGCGCGATGCTAAAGGAGTCGCTGCTTCCAAGTGACCATCCGGCGACTCTTTCTAAACCATTTTCGCTCAGCGAAAGTGAGCCTGTGTATAACAGGAAGTATGTGGGGGAAAAAGGGATCATTTTTGGGGACGGGGTTTGTCCCTTGAATTTTGAGCTATTTGATCTTGCAAAAGTGGATGATGAAGAGATCTACTTGATTCAAGTGAAGCGGGGTTTGGACAAAGATATACGGACTGGTGCTTCGCAAATCCGGAGCTCTGCAAAGAACTTGAAGCCGAAAGGAAAACTCAATTCGTCCGTTTTGAAGAAGTTCTTTGAGCTAGGGACGCATTATCAAGGCAATGAGGCTCACAGGCTGCAACTCAAAAAAGAGCTTGTGGAAATGGGCGAAAAAGCATTTCTTAAGCTCTTTAGTAAGAAAATTGTCTTTGTCTATGCGGTTGTCGATGATGTACAAACACTCCATCGTCTCAGTTTAGAAAAGGATCTGGATTTGCAGATGTCTGCCCAAAGGATTCAAAAATTTGGCGCGGAATTTGAAAAAAATAGCAAAGGTATTTTCGAGGAGCTAAAAAAACAAGATTTTTTATCGAAAAAGGGATGTCCGACGACCAAATTTTTAACATGCACGCAAGATCGATTTGCTACAGAGTTCTCGAGTCAGTATCTCTTAAGCCCTGCCAAAAAACAGCTCTTTGCCAGTATCAAAAAACAAACTTCGCTCATACCCTCCAATGTCGCTAAGTTGGAGCTCCTGCGCCTGAAAAACGATCTCGAGGAGATGGGGTTTGAGTTGAGGATATGCGAAGTTCCTATTGAGAGCAGCAAAGGGGCTGCGGCGCCAGGCTCGGTGCCGGCCACTCTAAGGCAGCTTCCCGATGTGGATACGACGATCTTATACAAAGAACTGAAAGAGGGGGACACTTTTCAGTTCCAGGGAAAACCCTACAAGATATGTGATACCAAAAAAGATGGCGCCTGCGGACTTCATGCGCTCATTGGAGAGCCCCTACGTGGTGTATACGAATTCACTGTGCCCGAAGGATTAAAAGACTCTTATTCTCAGATTCGTGAGTTGTATTGGGATATTATCAATAAGAATACATCGAAAACTGGAGAGCTGATTGTTCCACTATTTAAAGATATGCTAAGACAATATCTGGGTGCGCATCCCACACCCGAATCCAGGTTTCTCTTCGGATCTTCTGACATAGAGGGGCCGATACGAGAGCTAAAAGAAGATTTAAAAGAATGTGATCAAGAATGGGAAACTATTTCTCAGCAGCAGGAAGTGTTTTTCAATAATCTGCCGCGGACTTGTCCATCCCAAGAATGGGAGAAAATTTTAGAAAAACTCCGCGGCGATGTCAGTTTGGAGGATTTCAAAACAAAGTATGTTCCTAATCCTGTTCTCTTCTTGAGCATTTGCTCTGAAAATCTTCAAAAAATCCAAGGAATATTAGGTAGTTCTTCTCTGGGAGTAGAGCTTGAGAAAATCCACAAAGATAAAGAGGAAATTACTCTAGAAAAGCAGAATTTGATGATCGCTTTTCTCAGAAAAAATATAACAGCTCTTTTGTCAATTTACAAAGTTGCATGCAAAAGAGAGGATTATTATTTTTCCGATTTGGAGCTGGGCATGGTGGCTCTTGCCACCCAAATAAAACTGACGATTGTGCCGCACCGCCTTTTGCTAGAAGTTGGGGATCCCATTACCTATGGTGATGAGGGAGAAGAAGTTGTGATCTTCCATAAGGGAAATCACTATTCGAGATGCGAGCGGGAGAAAAAACGCAAAAGAGAAGAATAACCCCTTCATTGTATAATGTTTTTATGCCAGGTTATTATTTTAGTGTTGTTATCCCCGTTGCAGATGGAAGCGTTCACTTACTTCCGCTAACTCTTGATCTTTTGGCTCAGCAAAAGTCGAAATTTGAAGTCATTATCGTCGATGGAACTCATCGAGGGATTTCCCTGAAAGGGATGGCTTTTCCTGTGCAGAGGATTCCTCTTCCTTCCAGCCATCTTTTTACGCTGATGAATGCCGCTCTTCCGATAGCACAAGGGAAATATGTCCAGTTTTTGCTTCCTGGTGAATTCTATATGTCGACGCAGTCGCTCTCTTGGATTGAAGAATGTGCAAGAGGCTATGCGGAACCCGATCTCATCACTTCGGGATATTTTGTGCGGCATCGCTTTGAGGCTCCAACACCCATGTTAGATCCATTAACCATCGAATGTTTAAAAAGAGCAGAAGTAGCGCCCACGCTTGAGCCATACTGGTTTAAAACAGAGACGCTCCAGCTCATGGGGAAGTTCTCCACAAAATATGATCAAAAAGCGGGGCTCGATGTTCTTTGTCGTTTTTTTGCAGCGCCTCAGCTGAAAAAAGCCCATTTGAGGCGAATTGTGACCGATTACGAATACCGCCGCCCTCGTACTTCGACTGTCGCGAAAGAATTTTCTGAGACAGCAGCGATCAGTTTCAAACACTATGGAATCCATTTCCATTTTTTTGTCTGGATGGGGCGTAGCTACTTAAGACTTGTGAGATGGTGCGCAAAAATGCTAAAACGATGTTTTTGGCAGCGCCATGCGATTAGCTAGGTTTTTTCTATTTTTTTTTCCTGTAATCTTAATCGGGGAATCGAATCCCCCGCCGGTTCCTCCTGCCGGCATTGTCGAGAGACAAATCGAGCAAGAATACGAAGTTCAAAAAATCGATCCGGAAAAACAAGTCCCTCTTCTAGAGATCGACATTCCTGAAAAGAAATTGGATCTCGGCAGAGGGTCACTACACTTAAAAAAAGTCGTTTTTGAGGGAAATGATGTTTTTTCATCGAAGGTTCTCGAGCGCAAAGCCAAAGACTATGTGGGACGAGATATCACGATGCAGGATGTGCAAGAGATCTGCGCCAAAGTTCAGCGTAAATACAACCGGCGGGGATATTTTTTAACCCGGGTCTATCCGCCAGCGCAAGTCATCAAAGACGGAGTGCTTAAGCTCACCGTCATCGAAGGGCATCTGGGCGATATTATCGTTACAGGAAACGAGCACTATAGCGAGAAGTTCATTAGGCGATATCTCAAGCGCTTCCAAGGAAAGGCCATTCAGTACGATCACATTTTGAAAGCCCTCTTTTTGCTGGATGAAAATCGTGATCTGGAAGTGGGCGCGGTATTGAAAAAAGGAAAAACCTTTGGAACCGCCGACCTCATCGTACGCGTCCAAGATAAAGCACCGATCCATTTGGTCCTCGATCACAACAACTACGGATCAGACCATACACCAACACAGCGCACGGGCGCGCGGTTTGATGCAGGCAACATCTTTACCTATGGAGACATGCTCACCGTCATCGAGGTTGTCGGAAGCCCTGTAACGGGGCTTAATTTCACGGACATCATCTACCATGTTCCGGTCAATGCCTATGGAGGATCGCTCGATTTATCCTACCTTCTCGCTCAATTTAAAACCGATCGCATCGACGATGTCCGGTTTAAAGGCATCTCGCATATCGCCACCGCGAAATTCGATCAGGCACTGCAGCGCACAAGGCGCCTGAGCACCGATTTTTTTGCTTCCTTCGACTACAAACAAATCCAGAACTTCACATCGGATGTGCGCACGTCGTTTGATAAACTCCGCGTTCTAACAGGCGGAATGAAACTCGATTATGTCGATAGTTTGCGCGGAAGAAATCTCATAACCGCTCTCGTGGCAGGAGGTCTGCCCGATATTTTGGGGGGATCGGATGCCACCGACCCTGAAAGCAGCCGAGAAGGTTCGGGAGGGCAATTTTTCCGTTTCAATGCGACAGCGAAAAGGCTCCAAAAATTGCCGTATGATTGTTTCCTTCTTCTCAATGGTGTTGGTCAGTACGCTTTTGAAAAGCTCCCCTTGCCCGAGCAGATTTACATCGGGGGCATCGATACCGTCCGAGGCTATCCGCTCGCCGTGGGTCTGGGCGATTATGGTTTTTATGCAACCGCTGAGCTCCACGTTCCTCCGCCGTTTTTGCGCGATCACAAAATCGGTTGGATGAAAAAACGGTGGGGCGATTTTTTACAGTTTGTCGGTTTTCTCGATCATGGACAAACATTCGTCTTTGGCCATGAGCTTATCCGTGAGGGGACCAAGACGCCAAGTGGAAAAATAAAAGAAAGTGACGCCGAGCACCCGGGGCGCGTCATCTTAACCTCAGCAGGTGCGGGCGTTCGCCTCTACGGTCCTTGGAATTTAGAAGCAAGCTTCGATGTCGGCTTTCCTTTGACGAAAAGACATAAAACTTCTAATAGCATAGTATACTTCCGAGTTGCATGGAACGTACTGTAATTGCACTACTTTTTCCTTTGGTACTTTTCGCGGCTCCGCATGAGCCGAAGAGCGTTCACGGCAGTCTAAAAGTTTCTCATCCCGATCAAAATACCACTGTGATCTCGGTCTCCGATAAAGCCATCGTAGAATACGGTCATTTTTCCGTATTAGAGGGAGAAAAAGTTCAGATCAACCATCCCTCTCCAAAGTCGATTAGTCTTCATCGCGATATCGGAAGGCATCCTTCGAGCGTTTTGGGCGAGCTCTCTTCTAACGGAAAGATTTTTCTCGTCAATCCCAACGGCATCATTTTTGGTCCACACTCTAAAGTGAATGTCGGATCGCTCATCGCATCGACTCTCGATATCAAAAACTCCGATTTTATCAGCGGCAAGTACCGCTTTTTTTTGGGAGAAAAGCGCGGAAAAATTTGGAATCAAGGCGAGATTACTTCCCAGGGCGATGTGACTTTCATTTCCACGATGGTTCGCAATGAAGGTGTGATCCACGCTCCCCAAGGGCGGTTCGATATGGTTGCAGGAGAAATCGTCACGGTCGATTTTAATGGGGATGGAAAGCTCTCCTTTGCCGTAGAAGGGAAACTCAAATCGTTTGTCCTTGAGCAGCTAGGAAAAGTCACCGCTCAGCAAATGATGATCCAGGTGGCTGCGGCTGATTCGATTATCCGATCTGTTGTGAACATGGATGGTTTTATCGAAGGAAGAGGCATCATCCAAAAGGAAGGGGTCGTCCACATCGCCTCCTCCGCTGAACTCGAAGCGGGCACATTCGCTATCGATGCACCCTATGCAGAAATGGAAGGGACTCTACGCACGAAAGGCGATATCGATTTTGCAGGAGCTTTGCTTTTAGGAGCAAATATCTCAGCGGAGACGGGAGACATCTGGTTTAAGGGGCCTGTGCGACTTATTAACCACACTAAAGTCAATGCATCGAAAGGCAATATCGACTTTTATAAAACGCTGGATGCGGACATGCCTTCTCGCAATTTACATTTAAGAGCTCCAGAGGGACATATTACTTTTCATCGAAGCATAGGCAAAAATAAACCGCTCCACACGCTTGCGATGATGTCCAAGACTCTGCACGTAGGAGACCTGCAGGCTCATAGAGCTTACGCACTAGTTTCCGAGCGGATAGATTTTACAGGACATCACTATCAAGCTTATGAGCAGCAATGGATCGCTCCTATATTTGCGATGGGAGATGTCGTATTTGCAGGCGGTGGTGGCCCGGTGCACTTTAATCAAGGTCAGATCCACTTGTCGGGGAACATGACTGTGGATACCCCTGGTGGTGCCTTTAGTTTTTCAAGTCTCATGGGAGGCGGGAGTGTTAAAATTGTATCAGGACCCGCAATGCTAGGAGAAATCAAAGACATCCACACTCTTTTTGTCGAGGCAGAGAAGATTTATTTGCGCGGTGATATCAAAGCGGCAGGGCCTGTCCATCTCGATTCAGAAGTCAGCATTTTTCAAGAAGGATCGTTTGCCATCAGAACCGATGAGGGTATTTGGTGCTTTGCTCGGACAGGAAGTCTCGGCACCAAGAAAGCACCCCTCAACTTACAAACCGCAAGCGACATTCAAATAGGCGGGAAATCGATCTTTGTCCGGATCCCGAGCCAGGAGCGTCTTTCGTTTTTCCCCGGATACCGGCCCAACAAAGTAACTCTGAACAGCATCGAGATTTACAATTGGGAAAAACCGCGCCCCGCAGCAGAAGACGATTTCACGACGTCCTTAGCCCCTGATCTAAAAGTAAATACCCCTCCGAAAGCCCCCCAGACCTCGCATGTACACAGGCGCAGCACTCCTCTTTATTATTCGCATAAGGCACCGGTTGCTCAGGCCGAAGAGAGGCCTCATAAGAATGGGCTTGCTCCTTCCCAAGACGACGAAAATAGATAGGCTTATTGCGGAGGCGGTGGTAACGCTGCAACAAAATGAGGAGACTTCGGCACAAGCTTCCCAAATACTTCCGTAGGTATCATCGTGATATCTTTATAAACCGGATTGTCGTACATATCCGCCCATCCTGTATCTACGCGATCCACGATAACGGACTCTGAAGGATTAATTCCTTGCTTTATTAGGAAGACAAAAATGCGCTCGACGTTAAAAATTTGCGACACTTTTAATTGACCAGAGGCTTGTAGGGTGATTTCTTCCATCCACTTTGTAGTTTGCGGCCGCCCGAGGAATTGTGTTAAATCTCCATTTATGTGTCGACACCATCCTGCAACGGGGGTTATCTGAGAAGCGATATCATAGGTGCTTATGGTATTTATAAGCATAAAGTTGGTTAGCCTTGAGAAGGTTTGGTGCTCATATGTCGAGGGATTTTTCTTGATCACACTCCCCAGATCAAAATGAATGAAACCTTTACCATACACTTCATTTTTCGCGGTCCAATTCCAACGAATGGACTTTGCATTGACCGTTTCTTTTGACATCCAACAAAATAGGGTTTTAGCCTCTGCTCCACTTGCCACTTGAGAAAAGTGCTCGGGATATAGTGCTTTAAGAGTGTGATAAAACAGAAAGTTGACATCCTGCATGCGAATAGACTTCTTGTCTGGAACTTGACCCCAAAAAAGAATAGAGACGAAATTTTCCCACGCTTTCGGAGGAAAGTGAGGAGAAAAGATAGCCTCTAAAAGAGCAAAAACTCTCGGTGCAATCGCATGGGCGACATCTCTTCCTTTTCTATTGGTCTGGCAAAGAGCTGGGAGGTAATGCCACAGATGGTTTTCTGTGATAGTTTTTGTCATATCATGATTGGCATTTTGTAAATTTGTAGGATCCATAATCTTCCTTAGAAGTAAATTATTTCAATTTTATAGCAATAAAGCATATGAAAAAAATGATATTTTTTAAAGTGGGAAAGAAAACCTTTTTTTGCTAGAATTATGCATCCATAAGAATAATTTTATTTGGCTAGCAATATATGGCAGAACTTCTCACCATCTCTGAAACAGATTTAAAAAAATATCTATCCGATATTCGCCAGCCTTCTTTCCGTACGGCGCAAATTCTTCAATGGATTTATCAAAAAAAGGCGTCTACCTGGGAAGAGATGACCGACCTTCCTAAAGATCTACGTGAGCAGCTAGCTAGCCACTTTTCTCTCGATTCTCTTAAGCTTGTGCGCACCCTCGATTCCGATGACGGAGATACCACAAAATATCTCTGGAAACTCCCCGATGATAAATTAGTCGAGTCAGTTCTCATCCGTGCTCCCGATCGGCGCACCGTTTGTGTCTCTTCTCAAGTCGGATGTCCTGCTAGGTGTGCCTTCTGCGCCTCTGGGAAAAAAGGGTGGATCCGTAACCTCACCTCTTCCGAGATCGTGGAGCAAGTCCTACAAATCGATCGTCTCCTTCATAAAATAGATGAGCGTGTTTGTCATATCGTTTTTATGGGCATGGGCGAGCCATTCGAAAACTATGAAGCTGTGACTGAAGCAATCAAAATTCTTTCCGACCCTAAAGGACTTCACATCTCCCACCGCAAAATTACGGTATCAACTGTGGGAATCGTAAACCAAATCCGCCGCTTTGCCGATGAGGGGTATAAAGTTCCGCTCGTTCTCTCTTTACATGCTCCTACACAAGAGCTGCGCCAAAAAATTATCCCTTACGCCCGCAAAAATCCGCTTCCCGATCTTCTCATGGCCATGCTCTACTATCATGACAAATCCGGCCGTGACATCACCTATGAATACACGCTAATGGCAGGCCTCAACGACTCCATCCAGCACGCAAAGCAGCTCGCGGCTCTCGTCAAAGGCCATCCGTGCACGGTCAACTTGATCCCGTACAATCCTGTTGAAGGACTCATTCTGAAGCGTCCAATCAAAGAAGATATCGAAGCCTTTCGGCAAGTATTGGAAGAGGCGCGCATACCCACGACATGGCGCTACACCAAAGGCAAAGATATCGCTGCCGCTTGCGGCCAGCTTGCGCTGCAAACAGTTTCTTGATACAATCTTTGCCCGAAAGCGGCCTGCTAAAGGAGGCGAGATGGCATCAAGTGCAGATAATAACATCCAATTCGCTAGACTCCAGGTTCCAGTGAACACTTCGTCTGAAGTGCTCAATTTAGCTTGCCAAACAAAAGACATCGACTTTGTAAACCTGGCTATTGCAAAAAAGGCTGTGCCCAACAGCGAGACGTACACTTGGGCCTGTTGGACAGGCAAAATAGAAATCGTTGATGCTGTGGAAATGTTAGGAGCCAAACCCGACGAGGAAACTCTTACTGCGGCTTGCAATACTGGGAATCTCGAAGTTGTTCAGCGCGCTATTAGCAAAGGTGCATTTCCCAGCGACCAAACCCTAGAAATTGCAAAATCAACTAAAGACGACCAGATTATTCATCTTGTGAATACCTTAGTCCAGGGTCGATTGAAGAGTGTACCAGCAGAGACTAATCCTTTAGAGACTACATCTGCGCCGGCCAGGTTACTTGACGATCGTTTAACAACGGCATGCAAAACAAGGAAATTACATCTTGTTAATCAGATGATTGAACAGGGTGCATTACCCGTCAAGGACACCCTTTATTGGGCCTGTGTATCGGGAGAATTGGAAATTGTCAATGCTGTAATTAAAGCAGGAGCAGGGCCTGATCCTGAGGGTAAAGACTCTTTAGCCACGAAAGGGACTCTTTCCGTTGCCTGTGAAACAAAGAATGTTAAGATTGTTCAGGCTGTTGGTAAAGCAGGTGTTAAAGCTGGGGTGGATACTCTTGATGTAGCTCTGAAAACAGGGATAGTAGAGATTGTCGAAGCTGTTTTGTTCAATAAGCCAAAACCAGGACCTCATACTCTGACTCTCGCATGTGAATCAACAGAGAGGGAAAAAGTTGTCGAGCTAATTCTTATCGCTGATGGAAAGCCAGATGAGCTTACTTTTAATGTTGCTTGCAGCTCTAACCTCTCAGCCGATCTTCTTCATAGAATTGTAACCGCAGGTGCAAAAGTAAATGAGAAGACACTTACGATTCTTTTGCCAGCGGAAGATCCAATAGTCAATATGCCAGCGGAAGATCGGTTTAAAGCGTTCTCGGAATGGGTTAAAAAAATAGAAGCAATGCTATTTGCAGCAGAGCAGAGCGAGCGCAACAAAAATCCTCTTATTAATGATCAACCGCTGGTAGCTGATGAGATTAGACAAGTAGCCTTTTTAGAAAAAATTTATTACGCTAGAAACGTTTTAGATAGAAAAACCAAAGAGAAGTCCCAATTGTGTGATACTATGGCAAAATTATTTAATACTTGTGATCTGAGCAAATATAAGATTGACCAACTTATAAAAAAAATCAAAGAAAAAAAGATAGTGGTAGGGCAATTTCTCTCTCAGAACTCTAAAATAGAGAAAAGTGAATATCATACAAAAGTGGATTTTTGGTTTAATGGAATTAATAAGGCTTTAAATCAGATAGATCCAAAATTGATGAAATAATATTCATTTACCAAACAACCGCGGTCAAGGAGTAACATATGTCTGTATCTGAAGCAACACGCACAGGGAGTACTCAGCTCGAGGCTGCTGTGTCGAAAGTCGAAGCGGAAGCCAAGCTCAAAGCGGCCAATGCCACTTTAACTGCAGCTCTTGATGCTTGGTTCAAACAAAAAGGGTTTGGTATTTCAGAAGAGATTCAAAAAGCTCAAATTGCGGTGAACAATGCCGAAAGAGCGTTACAAGCCAGTCTCCTTGCAGAGAACGCATTGAAGAAACTTTCTGACGCTTTCAAATCAACGGACATGGAATCAACTGCGGGGATCGGCAATTCTAAGCACACGAGACCGGCTGATTTTTCAGCAAAAGGATCGCAAGCAACTCATACAGAAAACAATAGCCAGAATGTGAAAATAGAACCCCGATCAACACACAAAACAACGCCTTCAGGCAATAAACAGCCCTCACATCCGTATCGGCCTTATAGCAATAAGTCAAACGTTTCCGCTTCTAACACTACCTATGTTCCTTACGCGCCACGTCCCAGTCACACTGTTTCTTCTGCAAATACGGGGGCAAAAAGGGTTTCGAGGTCTGCTTACTCTCCGTATAAAAAACCCGGTTCATCCGCATCTTCTCAATATGTTCCCTATAGCAACAGCTTGAAGAGCGCGAAAGAAAAAACAGAGAAACTTTTTCAAGAAAGCAGTAAGCTGTTCGATACCAACGACGTCCCTCCCAACAAGGAATCCTCAGCTAATTCTAATACAAAGACCAACCAAAATTCCGTGCCTCAGAGATTTCGTCCGTTGAGCATAATTCCGATGAAGCATACTACGTATGTCTAACACAATCGAAAATAGTGCTTTTTAATAAGAGCATGGGTCGTGAGATCGCGATCGGTGATTTGCCTCAGCAGCGGCTGAGGCATCTCTTTTTCCAAAAATGTTCGTGCGAAAATTATCAAAGTAAAGTATACCAAAAGGAATGCTAGGATTGCCGCTTTACCTTACGCTTCTTCGCATCGTCATGAGCCCCGTATTTCTCATCGTCTATCTTTACGGTGATAAAATGGGAATCGATGGCATCTATTTGCCTTTCCTGCTTATTTTGATTGTTGGACTGTGTGAGATGTCGGATTTTCTCGATGGATTTATTGCGCGCCGTCGTCGCAAGGTATCTGATTTGGGCCGAGTGCTCGATCCGATGGCCGATAGCATTTTCCGTCTCACGGTGTTTTTTTCTTTCACGCAAGGTGTGATTCAGCTTCCTCTTCTTCTCGTTCTCGTCTTTTTCTTCCGGGATGCGATTGTGGGTGCCTTGAGAACTCTTTGCGCACTCAGCGGTATTGTTCTTTCGGCAAGAGTGAGCGGAAAAATTAAAGCCGTTGTTCAAGCATCGGCTGCGTTCTTCATTTTGATCTTGATGATCCCTTATAGCTACGGGTGTCTTGATCTCGAGTCTCTCCGTGGCATGAGCCTCGCTGTCGCGTCAGTGGCTGCAGCGTATACGGTGCTCTCTGGCATCGAGTATTTCATTGCTAACTGGAATGTTATTAAGAAACATATTGCCTAGAATTTCTTATAGATTTCTATGTAGGCGTTTACAGGCTTTTTCCAGCTAAAATCGGCTTGCATGCCTCTATGCACAATCGATTGCCATTTTGTCGGATTTTTTTCATAGCATGTAAATGCTTGCGACAGTGCCCAATCGATGCCTGCTTTATCCGGATAGAGAAACATAAAGCCGTTTTCTTGATCGGTGACGGTGTCTACAAGGCCGCCCGTCGCACGGACAATAGGAACCGCCCCGTAATGCTGCCCAATCATCTGTGTCAGCCCGCATGGCTCAAATAAAGAGGGGATGACGATCATGTCGCTTGCGGCATAGACTTGGTGGGCCAGCGTCTCGTTGTGATCGAAGCAAAACGCCACATTTTTGTTGCGCGCGAGTTTTTTTTGCAGGGCGCGGAACTTTTGATCGATCTCGGGAGTCGGTGAGGATCCCAGGAGGAAAAATTGGCCTCCCATCTCGAGGGTTTTTTGAAGGGCATACTCGATGAGATCGGGGGCTTTTTGAGGAACGAGGCGCGTGATGGCGCAGACAAGAGGGGCCTTTTTTTCGCGCAGCCGAAACTCCGTGCCGAGCTCTTTACGGTCGATTTCTTTGCCTTGTTTGTAACTTTCGACATCATAATGTCCCGGAATGAGAGGATCCGTTTTGGGATTCCAGTATTCAAAGTCGAGGCCATTGAGGATGCCTTGCAGCTTGTGGTTGTTGGCGCGCAAGACCTCAGCGAGGCCGCATCCACCTTCGGGCGTTTGAATTTCTTTGGCATAGTTGGGAGAAACGGTCGTCACAAAGTTGCTGTAGATAATGCCGCCTTTGAGAACATTGAGAAGGTCGCTACGCTGAGGATCTTGGAGTTTTTCTGATCGTAGTAAGTCATCGCCGCGCAGGCCTGTGCGCGTGACATCTTTAGGCAGGCACCATCCTTGGTGCTCGAGGTTGTGGATCGTTAAGACAATTCCTTTGACCTTGAGCCCGAGTCCTGCGTACATATCGCGGTATAATACGGCGGCGAGGGCTGTTGGCCAGTCGTGCAGATGGAGGACATCGATGGAGAGGCCCATTTTGAAGAGGGCTTCTAAAGCGGTGCGGCAGAAATAGAAAAAGCGATCCAAGTCGTCTTTTTCTCCGTAGATTTTGCCACGACCGTAAAGTCGCTGCTCATGCTGCGTCTCTAGCAGAAGGAGCCGCACGCCTCCGACGTTCATTTCCCAGACAGTATTGCGTATGGGATAGGGTCCATCGTAAGAGACGAGGTTTGGAAGGACAATCTTTGCGTCGGTAAAAAGTCCTTCGTATTTGGGAAGAAAGACCGTGACTTTGTGGCCCTCTTTTTGCGTCGCCTTGGCAAGACTTGCGACGACGTCGGCAAGTCCGCCGACTTTAGCGAGAGGAGCAAACTCGGAAGCTAGATGCACGATCTCCATTAATCGGCATCATAAGCAGCGATTCTTTTTAGTCGAACCAAAAAGCGCGGGGAAAGGCTTTGTCAATGCGATAATCCATTTGTTTGTTCATATCATGGATGGTTCTGCCGTCGCTGTCTTTTAAGGCGATATCTGCGCCGTGTTTAACAAAGAGGTGAAGAACCTTTTTTAGAAGGGCGGGAGCCATTTTTGTTGCCAGAACATGTAAAGGGGTGCAGGAAAAACGATTGCTTTGGTTGTTTAAATCCCCACCGATTAAACAATAGAGTTTCAGGAATTGATCCCAATTTTTTGAGTCGATGTGTGTGCCATTAAAAAAACTGAATCTAACATGCAGGGATGAAAACTTTGGTGGGCTATTGCCTTGATGGGGTGCAGGGAAATAGTGAAAGTAGGTCTCGATAAACGAAGCTTCATCTATTTGCCCACCAGCCTCAGAGAAAATTTTCAGGTATTCGGTGCATTCATCGAGGGGAATGGTAGGATTGGCGATCAAGGTGAGGAGGGGAGAGAGTAAATTCGGTGGAGTCAGAAATTTGCCGATGCAAGGGTGAGCTCGCAGCTGCTCGACGAAAAAATGAGGAAGACAAGGGGAAGATAAAACAAGAGCTAGCGGTGTTGTCAAAGTCGAAGTTACCTCTATTTGCGTTTCAGCATCTAGCTCGCTAGCTGTCTGATAATTTCCATCCAAAGTCGGAATCGGAAAGGCAGGGTCGAATCCTTCTTTTAAAAATTCGAGAAGGGTTTGAGCGGCTGTAGCGATCGTCTGCTCTTGCTTTCTTACTTCGGCCAGAGTGCTGTTTTGCCGTTCAAAGACTGAGGAGTGGATCGCATTAGAGAGATCATAGAGTAGTCTCCTTTTACGCTTTTCGAGAATATCAGGAATGGTTTTTCCCTTTTTATTTGTCATCTCTAGGTTGATCGGGAATATTTTTTGGAGATCCTTTAGTGCATTCCAATATCGTACGGGGTGCGATGTTTGCTTTGCCAGCGACAGCCACACGCCTTGTTCATTCACGTCTCCACCAATTGCTTGATAGGCTCTTAAGAAGGCAGAGACTCGCTGACATTGATCGGGTAGGGCTATATCGAGGTAAGTCAAACGAAAACTTAAGACGGGCTGAGAGGGTTCTTCCGTTTGTTGAAGGCGCTTCCAATACAGCTGAATGAAATCGATGGCATCTGTATCGGTGGTTTCGGGTTTGCTCAAGATGATAGAGAGAATGTCAGAATTGTGCGCTAGTATTTCGTTACAAGATGGAATCTCCTTTAATCTCTGCAAAAAAAGAGAGGAGATTTTTTCCAGACGAAATAGGAGTCGAAAGGCGTTTAATTCTTTGGAATGCATTGGAGTGTTTTCAAAGGAAGTTTCTTCTAGCATCAAAGAGAACACTCTTTGAAAAGCTTTGCAGCAAAGAGAGGTTTGAAAAGGAGTCAGCTCTTTTTGATTGTAGATGACATTCATGAGCGGAATAGTTCCCATCAATGTACTCATGCACTCTTTCCAAGAAAGTTGCTTTTGTTGGATGGCTATCGGGACACGGTGCAGGAATTCAGCAAAATTCAATGAGGGCCGCCCTGCCTCTAGCCATTGTGATGTTCCTGTCAGTGCTAGAGTTGGAGGTGAGCTAGGCGGCTGATAGGGTCTTGGGTTATTGAGGGTGAAATTTCCTATATTGAAAACAGGATTTGCAGAGAAATGCCAATACGCTGCTTTGAACGCTTGTTGAAAAGATGCACTCTTGAAATCGACATTTTCCCTGAGCATCCACTGGCAAATAGCGCGCGTTTTTTGCGGGATATTGATCGTAGTCCATAGGTCTTTTCTATAAATTTCGAGGAAAATTTCGTGGACCACGTACTTTAATTGCGCGATAGAAGAAAGCCCCCGCTTGTCTGGGGGCACATGGAAAAAAAGGCTGCTCACGTATTTGTCCCAAGGAAAATCCGGGGGAAAGGAATTACCAATAAAAGAAGGGACGAGGTTTTTTAGAACATCTTGAGCGATTTCATTGGCCAGCTGATTTCTCAATTTATCCACGCATGATAGAGGCTGGAGATCTTCCCAGAGGTATCCATAAATGAGTTTTTGAAGCTCCAAAGGAAGTAATGTAAGTGGAGAAGACATGCCTACATAATAATCCTTCAACGATTTAGAGTGGGGGAATGCATTTTCCTTTGGTTGTCTCTTTTTACACGCGGGGTACCCTTTATCAACTCGAAGTCCAGAATCTCATCGATTCGTGTAAAAAATTTAATATCGAATATGACATCGAAGGGATCGATTCCTTCGGAACCTGGGAGCTCAATTGCGCCTATAAACCCTATTTTTTATTTTCCAAGCTTCAGAAGTATCGAAGGCCTCTGCTTTGGGTCGACGCCGATGCCATCTTCGTTCAAAAGCCTCAAATTTTAGATGTCTTTCAAGGAGATCTTTCTGCCTATATGGCCCCAGAACTAACGGATGATCACCGGTCCAAAGTTCGATCAGGCACGGTTTATGTGAATGCCACTGATAAAGGCGCGGGACTCGTTAGGGCCTGGGCCCTAGAATGTCAAAAAGAAATGACCAACCCTGAAAGAACCGTCGAATTTTGGGATCAGATGGCGCTCGCGCGCATTATCGCCCGGGAAAAGGGCAGTGCTGATATTCGATGCCTTCCACTCGAATATGTGAAAATTTTTGACCACCCGGAAGATGCTAGAAAAGTTTTAAATCCTGTGATTGCGCATCATCAAGCATCACGACGATCCAAGAATTTGTTATAAGTTCCTCCCTGTCCTTGCAATAAAATCTCAGGAGCACTACTATAATCTCCTTATACCAAATTGGGGTGTCGCCAAGTGGTAAGGCAGCGGTTTTTGGTACCGCCACTCGGAGGTTCGAATCCTTCCACCCCAAGGTTTAACTGGACGTTTCCATGCGCCATCTAAAAGATATCGTTTTTCTCTCGGGCTCTTCTCATAAAGCGCTCGGACAAGAGGTAGCGAAGCACTTGAAGGTAAGCGAGGGAAAAATCCAGATAGAAACATTTCCAGATGAAGAGATAGGCGTTCACGTATTGGAGAATGTCCGCGGTAGAGACGTTTTCGTCTTGCAGACGATAGCACGGCGTCCTAACCACTATCTCATGGAATTGTTGATCACGCTCGATGCTTTGAAAAGGGCCTCTGCCCGGTCTATTACGGTGGTACTTCCCTATATGGGATACAGCCGGCAAGACCGAATGGAAAAAGAAGGCGCGCCCATCACGGCGAAGCTCGTTGCGAATTTACTAGAGACGGCGGGAGCATCTCGCATTCTCACCCTCGATCTGCACACGGATCAGATCCAGGGTTTTTTCGATATCCCTGTGGTGCATCTTTCAGCCTGCAAACTGCTGGTAGAAAAGGTCCGCAAGGAGAAGCTCGGTCATCCTTATGTGATGAGTCCTGATATCGGAAGAGTCAAACTCGCGAAGGCTTTTGCAGAAGAATTAGGATGCGACTTTGGGGTCATCGATAAGGAGAGAGTGAGTGCGCACCGCGTCGAAAAAGGCGCTGTTTTGGGAAGGCCTGAAGGGAAAAATGTCATCCTCGTCGATGACATCTACTCGACAGGAAAGACGCTGCACATGGCAGCGAAGACTTGCCTTGACCTCGGAGCCAAAAGTGTTTCCGCAGCGGTTGTGCATATGGTGGGATCAGCAGTTCATGAAGAAAGTGCCGTCGACAAACTTTGGGTAACGGACTCAGTTCCGCAGACTACCGAAATGGAGGTGGTCTCCATTGCTCCACTCATCGCTAAAGCTATTTCTTCTATCTAATTCAGGATTCGAATTATTTCGAGTTTTAAATTAGGTCAAAATTAGGAGTTTTTTATGAAGTTAACCGCAAATGTGCGTACAACTAGCAAGAAGAGCGAAACCAAGCAGCTTCGGCGCGACGGGAAAATCCCTGCCGTGCTCTATTCTGCGGGGCAAGCTACTCAGCAAATCATCATCGATGCCGATCAGTTCAATGCTGTCCTGCGCAACATGAAACCGGGACGTCTTCCGACGACGACGTTCTCGCTCATGATCGATGGGACGGAGAAAAAAGCGATCATCAAAGACATTCAGTATCAACTCACCAGTTACCGTGTCTCCCACATAGACTTTGAAGAGCTTTTCTCGGAAATTCCTGTCAGCGTCAAAGTGCCGATCCAGTGCACAGGTGTGGCGGAGTGCGCCGGCATCAAGCTCGGCGGATTTTTAAGACAAGTGAAGCGCCATGTGAAAGTCGAATGTTTGCCCAAGCACATCCCTTCAGAATTTACGATCGATGTCACCGATTTAGGGATTAAGCAAGCGAAAAAACTGAGCGATATCTCGATGCCAGAAGGAGTTGTACCACATGCTAAAATGGATGAAGTCGTTGTGGTCATCTCAAAACGCGCGGGCGGCTAATACCCGTTTGATCGTAGGCCTGGGTAATCCTGGCTCTGCCTACGAAGCGACGAGGCATAATATCGGCTTTCGAGTGGTGCGCCATCTCGCAAGTCAGAAAGGATTGAAATGGCGCGAGAAATCCCGATGGAGCGCCGAGACTGCGATGGAAGATAGTCTCGTATTGCTCCTTCCGCTGACATATATGAATTGCAGCGGAGAGTCGGTTCGCAAGTGCCTCAAAGATCTGGGACTTTCCCCAGAGCAGATGTTGGTCGTTTGCGATGATGTGGCTCTCGACTTTGGGCAGCTGCGCATCCGAGAAGGAGGCAGTAGCGGCGGACATAATGGGCTGAAAAATATCGAAGCCCATCTCGGATCCCAAAAATATCCGAGGCTCCGCATCGGAGTGGGTAGTCACAAGGGACATAACTTGGCAGATTATGTTCTCGGAAAGTTCTCGGCAGCCGAAGAAGCCGAGATGCCAAAAGTTTTAGAAAAGGCCTCGAGTGCCCTGAGTCTGTGGTTGGAGGAGGGGACGTTGAAGGCGATGAACCAGTTTAATGTCAAAGGAGACAAGACAGAATGAAAAACCAGAGAAGTCACCTCTACGAGGGGATGTATATCCTCAGTGCTGTTTTGAGCGAGGACGCTAAAGAGCGTGTGCTCGAGAAGATTAAAGGCAGCATAACGGAAAAAGGAGGAGAGATCCATAAAGTGATGGATCAAGGACGCAAACGGATGGCTTACCCTATTGGAAAGCGCCGCGACGGCCACTATTTTCTCTTCTACTTTTCAGCGCCGACTAAATCGGTCGAAGAAATGTGGCGTGAATACCGTCTCAATGAAGACGTCGTCAGATTTATGACAGTTCGTGCAGAAGCTGTCCCTGAGAAAATTGAATTTCAACCGCTTCCAGAATAAGGAAAATAATTATGGAATATCCACCTAGAGAAGCAAGTTTTAGTAAGAAACGCAAAAGCTGTCCTTTCACAGCGGCTGGTATCAAGCATATCGACTACAAAGATATCAACACCCTGAGCCGTTTTGTGACGGAGAATGGAAAAATCCTGCCCCGCCGCATCACCGGTGTGTCAGCATTCCACCAACGAGCGCTCGTGAAAGCGATCAAAAGGGCTCGCTACATGGCTTTGATGCCCTTTGTGACGGAGGTTTAAACATGAGACAACAATATTTACTCTTGGAAGACGTCGAAGACGTCGGTCGTAGTGGCGAGATCATCAATGCAAAGCCCGGCTTTGCTCGCAACTACTTGATCCCCCAGCAAAAAGCAGTGCCCGCCACTGCCCACGCTTTGCGCATGCAAGCCCGTCTGCAAGAAGAGCGCTCGAAAAAAGCTGCCGTCGATAAAAAAGATGCAGAAGAACTCGCGAAAAAGCTCGAAGGTATGACACTGGAGATCGCCGTGAAGGTCGATCCCGAAGGTCATATGTACGGATCTGTGGGCCCCGTGGAAATCGTTCATCTGTTTGAAAAAGAAGGCGTCAAGCTCGACAAGAAAAATGTCGTCATTCCTTCCAAGCACATTAAAGAACTGGGCGTGCACCAACTTACGCTGAAGCTCAAAGAAGGCGTAGCTTGCGGATATACGCTCAATATCGTGAGCGATGCTCCTATACAAGGCGCATGAAATCTATCGTTATAACCGGAGCCGCTGGATTCATTGGCTCCGGCATTGTCCGCTATCTCCAAGGAAGGCGGCTCATACTCGTCGATAGGCTAGATCATCCCGAAAAAAACCGTAATCTCGCGGACAAAATTTACGAACAGCTTCTTCCCATCGAAGGACTCTTTTCATATTTAGAAGGCAAAGGATCTGAAATCGAAGCTATTATCCACCTCGGCGCTTGCTCCGACACCCTCGAGACCAACACCGATTTTCTCTACGAAAATAATACCCTGTACACCAAGCGCCTCGCAGAGTACGCGTTAAAACACAGTATACGCTTTATCTACGCATCGTCTGCAGCCACTTACGGCGATGGAAGTCGTGGATTTTCTGATGACCATGCTCTGCTCCCTTTTTTGCAGCCCCTAAACCCTTACGGCCAATCGAAACACAACTTCGATCTGTGGGCTCTGAAGGAAGGCATTTTAGATCAGATCGTGGGCCTTAAGTATTTCAATGTTTTTGGGCCGAACGAAGCCCACAAAGGACGCATGGCCTCGATGGTCTACAAAATGGTCCCCTTGATCCAAAAAGAAGGCGTCGTGCGTCTTTATAAATCGAATGATCCAGCCAACTTTGGAGATGGAGAGCAGTGCCGCGATTTTATTTATGTTAAAGATGCTGCGGCGATGACGTGCTCCTTTTTAAACGATAAGAGGGGCGGTATTTACAACATCGGCATGGGAACTATCACGACATGGAATCAGCTGGCTACCGCGATTTTTGACGCTCTACACCTTCCTATTCGCATTGAATACATCGACATGCCACCCGATCTGTCAAAGCAGTACCAAAACTATACCTGCGCAGATATGGAAAAATTTGTTAGCGGAAAAAAAACTTCCACTCTATACCATATTAAGAGTGCCGTAGCGGATTACGTGCAAAGCCATCTGCTGAAGGATCAACCATGGTAAAGCTCATTGGACTTTTCAGTCGTTTTAATCGTGTGCGTGTAGCCGTCATCGGGGATTTCATGCTCGATATGTACACGACGGGCAAAGTACGAAGAATTTCCCCTGAAGCTCCCGTCTCTGTGCTCCATGTGCAAAAGGAAGAGAGCTTAGCGGGAGGCGCCGGCAACGTCGTTCTCAATTTAATTTCCTTAGGAGCTCAAGTCGTAGCTATTGGCCGCGTCGGAGCCGACATGGCAGGCGAAAAAATCCGGGAGAGCCTTTCATCGGAAGGCGCTCAGACTGTCGGTCTCTTCACAGAAAAGGGGTTTAAAACACCTGTGAAAAATCGGCTCATCGCCGATAGCCAGCAAGTGCTTCGCGTCGATTTTGAGACGATCACTCCTATTCCCGAAGTCGTAGAGCAAAGTGTCGTCGAAAAACTTCCTGAACTTTTATCCGATGTACAGATCATTGCCATCTCCGATTATGGCAAAGGATTTTTGTCCCGCTCGCTGCTCATGGCGATCTTTGATTTTGCTAAAGTCCGGGGTATTCCCGTGATCGTCGATCCCAAAGGCGACGATTTTTCCAAATACGCCGGAGCTACCATCCTCAAACCCAATCTCCAAGAAGCCTATGCCGCCGCCAAACTCGCGCGCGAAGCTCCTCTTGAACAAGTCGCAGCTGCCATCTTTAAAAATACCGCCATCGATCTACTCATGATCACACGCTCTGAGGAAGGGATTTCTCTCTTTTCAAAAGACGGCGAGATGCTCAATTTCCCCGTGCGCCTTAAAGAAGTCAAAGATGTTACTGGCGCTGGCGATACCGTTCTCGCGATGATCAGCGTAGCGCTTGCCAACGGCATCGAAATACGCTATGCAGCCCAGCTTGCGAACATCGCGGCAGGGATTGCGATCGAACGCCTCGGGTGCGCTCGCATCAACCTTTCTGATATGGCTAGCCGGCTCCTTGAATTTGACGTCGAAAACAAAGTCTTCGACGAAGAACACCTCTTTGCTCTACAACAAGCACTTCAAGGCAAGCGCTACTCTGTTTTAGGCCTCGATAGCACTCAAGGGATGTCGTCCGCTCTTTTTCGCAGTATCAGAGAGATCTCGAGTCGAGACCCCGACCAAAAACTCATCCTCTATGTCCGCGACACCCATCCCGATGAGGAATTTGTTCTCCTACTCTCGTCTCTTGCAGAAGTCGACTTTGTCGTCCTTAAGTGCGAAAGTCTAAAAAATCTTTGCTCTATCATCCATCCTAACGAGCTCTTCGTGATCCAAGAAGGAAGGCTCCAGACCCTCGATCACCTCCAAGCCCTTCTGGCTTAGTAACAACTGTTATCATTATTTAATTAAAATTATACTATCATTTATATTAATATCTTATATTTTTTGATATTGTAATTGCGCATATAATATATGCCAATATGGCGATTACTTTTTATAATTATTCTATTCCAGAGGGTCCAGTTAAAGGGATTTTGGGTTTTTCTACGGAAAAACATGCCCTGGCGGCTGTCAGTAAAGCATTCTATTTCGCGACCCAAGATTTAATCGAAAATGATTTCAAAAAAGTTCTTTCTATCGACCTGCTTCTTCCTCAAAAACTGCCCCATTTGTCAGGGGTCGAGCTGAAAGGCCGCGCTTCGCAATTGCAAATGATTTTTTTAGCTGAATTCGTAGAATGGATGATTCATCATCAAATATTTAACGAAGATCTTTCGTGGTTCAGTGACCCCACATTTCTCCCTGAGTGGTCGCTGAAATACAAACACTATCTCTTGTATCAGCTAAAAACACGCAAAGATTATCCCGTCGAAAAAGCCCCTCGACAGGAGATCAAAGTCCAGCTTTTGAAAGCTCATCAATTATATGGAAGCCAAGACCGCTTTCTCCTCATAGATCTTGTCTTTTTTCAAACCATGCGCAGCGATTGCATAAGTATAGCCAAACAAAGATGCTCTTATTACCTGTTCGAAAAATTTATGCCCATCTTCAACCAAGATTTAAATGTTTTTATTCAAAACATTATCAAACTAAGTCAGAACTTTGGAGGCCAAGTACCTTATGAAATTCAGAAGAGAGCTGTTGAGATTATCATCAATTATCGGTCTCCGCATGCTTTTGAGACTTTTTTAAGAGTGTTAGAAGAGCAAAAAGTCGATAGTTTTCAAATTCTTGCCCTTATGCTCCATGCCATCACGAATAGTTTGGTAAATGACTGCTTTGACATTCTTTGCATTAGTCATGCCTATTTGAAGTCGCATGATCCCGCAAACACGATGTCTTCGATTCATTTACTCGTTTGCCCCGGCGACCCCGCAATAATTCGCTACTGTGTAAGTCAAGGGCAATACCGGGTGAATAACACGACAGTTCCTTTAAATGAGGTTACAATATCTGGAAATACAGACGCCTTAAGTGCACTCATCCAATTAGGAGCTCCTTTACACAAAGACCACATCTACCATGCTGCTACACGCGGTTATGTTTGGATGGTGGAAAGGATCCTGCGTCAACCCCACGTCAAAGTGGATCAGACATATGCACAAAAGAAAACATTGCTCGGCATTTTAGCAGAGCAGGTCCAATCTCCTGTCGATGCTGAGAGATTAGAACCCGTTATACAGGTTCTTCTTCAGTTTGGTGCTTCTTTAGATCACGAAGACAGATTTCACCACACCCCGCGGCAAACTCTTTTAAATTCTCCCTCTATCAGCGCAGATTTAAGAGGGAGAATAACCCCAGTAGGAAACGAACAAAAATCATCACAGAAAAAGCAAAAGATTCAATAGAGGAAACCGTATGACAATAGAATCAAATCGGAGAATCACAGCTGTTCAAGAATACAGGCCAGAATCTCCGGTAGGCAACATCCTTCCTGGATCCATTATCAACCCCATTCGATATACCAATGCAGGAGGAATTCCTCCGAATGAAAGAGGAGCTTTCGAGGAAAAATTGCTTCGAATGGTCAGAACCTTGAGAGAAACCATCCACTTTGGACAGCCTATTAATGTCGTCATGAGTCATGCTCTTATGATGCTTCGTGAAATGCAAGAACTGCCTCGTTATTCTGCCCCCGATTTTGGACGTTTGCGGACGACCTCTTCTTTTTATGAAATTTCAGAGGAATTATTCCCCAAATTAGAGCTTCTTTGGCAAGACGATGAGGAAATCCGGTGGGATACAACAGGTGAATGGACAGAAGAAGGCGTTCAATCAGGAACTTTTTTAACGCAGCTCTCTAATGGAAATAAGATCGATCTATCTCAGTTCACAGTGTGGTTCGAAGAAGGAGAAGTGCACGAAGCAGTTTTTAAACTGACGTCTCCAGCCCATTTTTCGGATATCATGCAAGAGTGCGACTATTTGTTGTTTGCTATTAGATTATGGCATGCGAATACAGATTATTTAAGTGTTTTGATCCCTACCCTATTTTGGTGGATGGTGCAAGGCAGCTTTTTCAAAGAAGGGAATGCTGAAATTTTTGAACTCATCGTTTCTGCGTGCATGGATGAGAATGCCTTAAGGCCCTGGGACGAAGAATTGGATGCTTATGATGCAGCTTTGTGTATGAATAAAGAAGAGTTTTTGAACTTTTGTTCTATCTTGAGAAAATAGATTTTATGTCCTAAGACTCCAGATCAGTTGGATATGGGCAAAGCGCGCCATAAGCTGAGCATCGGGGTCATCTCTATCAAGCTTTGCGCTGACAAATTCGAGACGTTGTAATTGATTCCACTGTTGAAGAGCCCTTGAAAGCCCCTTCCAGCTGTACCCCCTGGATTGATTCAGATTTAGAAAATTGAGCAAGGGTGTCTTTTGTGCAATCTCAAAAAGCTGCTGATCTGAAATTTCCCAATGAGCCAAACCAAGTTTTTCTAGAGGAGGGATTTTCCCGGATTCAAAAATCTTGCCCCCGAGCTGTTTACAGCCGGCCAAAAAAAGCATTTTTAATTGGGGATGGAGCTCAAAAACAGTGAGCATCGTTTCTGTTGAGAGTTCCGGAAGATGATTCAGATTCAAATAGGTCAAAGGATGCCCAGCTTTTGGCAAAGTAAGTGCACTCCCTGTTATTTTGCTGCATCCAGCCAAGTCAAGAGTCCGAAGTTTGGTCAGTTGCATCAGAGATGCAATTCCCTCATCTGTAATTTCCTTGCAAAAAGAAACTCTCACGGTTTCCAATAGAGGACATAGTTTTACCACGGTTTGGAGAAATTCATCGGTGATACTAAACCAAGAGATTTCGAGTTCGCTTAAGGAGGGTGTTTTTTTTAGAAATTCCAAGAGCTCTGTTTCGGAGGCAAAGGGAGATTTTCTCAATATTAAAGAGGTAAAAAGGGGAAGTTTCTGAATCGATCGAGCCGTTTTTTGCAAGCGATCCCATTCATTTTGCTGAACTAAAGGCAGCAGAAATGTTTGGTTTGTGCATTTTACTTTAAGGTTTGTATTGAGTCTCACCTCTAATGCGGTGACCGTAGGCAGAACAAAAGACCAAAGAACAGCTGCTGATGCCATATGGCCTCAGCAGTCTATTCAACCAAACGATTAAGTATCTACTAGATTCCTTGTTGCAAGCGCTCGATACGGCTCTCAAGTGGGGGATGGGTCGCAAATAAATGCATAAGCCCGCCATGCTTGGAGGGATGTGAAATCTTAAACGCTGCCAGCGCCGGTTTTTCTGCTGCGACATCGTGCGTTGCCACTGTGCGCTGCAAAGCTTGCAATGCAGAGATCATCTTGTCTCTTCCTGCGAGCTGCGCGCCTCCGCGATCAGCGCGGAATTCTCTGAACCTAGAGAAAGCAGCGATGATGAGAGAGCCGAGGATCATAAAGACGAATTCAAAGAGAAAAACAAAGAGCGTATAGGACATGTACGATCCCTGCGATGACCGCTGTCGATTTTGGCCAAGACCAGAGAAAATAAACGCCAAGACGCGTGCAAGGAACATCACAAAGGCGTTGACGACGCCTTGGAGCAGCGTCATCGTCACCATATCACCATTGGCGATATGGGAGATTTCATGGCCAAGCACTCCTTCGAGTTCGGTTTTCGACATGCGATTTAAAAGTCCGGAGGAAACAGCGACGAGGGATCTTCGCTTAGAAGGCCCTGTGGCAAACGCGTTGACTTCAGGAGAATTGTAGATGCCGACTTCGGGCATTTCTGGGAGGTTTGCAGCGCGCGCGAGTTCGTAGATCATTTGCACGAGCTCCTTCATGTGAGGGTCGTTGGTATTCGGGTCGATGACTTGAACTCTTAAGATCCATTTCGCCATTTTGCGCGACAGCGCAAGAGATATAAAGGCTCCGCCCATACCCCAAATGAGACAGAAGACCATGAGAGAATTGTAATCGAGACCATGAGCATTGAGATACGGACGCACACCTAGAAAATTTAAGATCAGCGAAATCGTCAGGACGACGAGTATGTTTACCGCGAGAAACAGGACGATACGTTTGGCAAATCCCATAATTCACTTCCTTTTAACAATACATTAAAAACTATTTTAATAATCTTGTCAAGATAGATAAGAATTTTTAGATTTTCATAATTGTTTGCATATAAATAGAAAGAGGCGATATGCATGTATGATATATGCGAGATCTTTGGCGCAAAATCGGTTGGATGAAAAAAAAACAGTCCGTCAGTGTGCAGCAAGCACTCGCAGAAGATCATGCATGTTATGTTCTCATCACTTGTGGTCGTCCTGCCAAAGATGGTAAGATGCAAGTAGAGATGACATACCAAGGAGATCCAACGCTTGCCGCCTACCTCGTTGAAAGCGCCCACAACCTCATCGAATCCGACGCTTCGTAAACTCGAAGAGTGGTACGATAAACACGAAAAAGAGATCCAAGATGATTTCTTTTCATTCTTGAAAATTCCGAGCATCAGTGCTGACCCCGCTTACAAACAAGATGTCCTCTCTGCAGCAAATTGGGTGAGAGATTACTTGCAAAAGAGTGGTATGAAGGCAGAACTTTGGGAGACGTCTCACTATCCCGTTGTCTTTGCCAGCAAAATGGTTGCAGCAGATCGTCCGACGATTCTCTTCTACCATCACTATGATGTACAGCCCGTCGATCCTCTCGAGCTGTGGAAAGCCCCTCCCTTTGAGCCTACAATAAGAGGCAAGGAAGTGTATGCGCGGGGCGCTGCAGACAACAAGGGGCAGTGCTTCTACGCGATGGCGGCTCTCCGTGCTTTTTTTGAGCTCTGCGACGCCCTCCGGCTCAACATAAAAGTCTTTGTCGAAGGGGAAGAAGAAAGTGGTAGCCGTGGTAGCGTTGAAATCGCTAAGAAGCGCGCGAAAGAATTAAAAGCAGACCACCTTCTCATCGTCGACCTTGGAATACCGGCTCCTGGCATACCGGCGATTACGCTCGGCCTGCGCGGGATTACGACGATGGAAGTGACTGTGCGCAATTCTAATGTCGATCTGCATTCTGGAGGACATGGCGGCACTGTCTTAAATCCCAACCGCGCTCTCGTTAACGCTCTTTCCAAGCTCTGGGACGCCAGTGGCAAAATCGCAGTTCCCGGTTTTTATGACGCTGTCAAAATGCCCACTAAGGAAGAACAGAAGATCTTCAACCAATCGTTCGATGAAACTGAGCTATCCAAAAATTTTGGTATCCGCGCATTCAAGCCGGAACCTGGCTTTTCTCTTTGGGAATCCAACTTCTTAAGACCCACTATGGAAATCAATGGGATCAGCGGCGGCTATGCCGGAGAAGGGTTCAAAACGGTGATACCGAGTGTTGCTAAAGCGAAAATCTCCTGCCGTCTTGTGCCTGACCAAGACCCCGACACCATTGCCGCTTTAGTTGCTAAGTATTTGAAGGATCAGTTTCCTTCGGAGCTCGAGGTGCAAGTAACACTCGATCACGGAGGAAATCCCCATCGCAGCTCGCCCTCGGCCCCTATTGCACAAATCTGCGCCGGCGCTTATGAAGAAGTTTTAGGAAAGCCTTGCCAAAAGCTCCTCTGTGGAGGATCGGTGCCGATAACATCTCTTCTTGCAGAAGTGACAGGAGCCGAAGTAGCCATGATCGGTGTGGCCCTCGATACGGATGATTTTCATGCTCCGAATGAGCATTTTGGTCTGGACCGGCTGCGTCAAGGCTTTTTAACGATAGGGCGAATACTCGCCAAGGTAAATGCATGAATTGGACAATTGGTGGTGCTACATGTTTTGGACTAGCATTTTTAGTCGCTATTTTTAGCCATAATCATGCCCCTCTTTGGTGGGTTCTTCTCGGTAATGTGATGGGCGTGGGACTTCTGACGGCGCTTTTTTCCTATCTCAAACTCGAAGAAAAACGCATTCAGACTCCTAAAACAGATATCACCATCGTGCAACATCTTGAGCAAAAAATGGCTGAGCAGCAAAAGCTCATGTCGGCGCAAATCGAAGATACCGGACGTAAGCTCCTCAAAGCGCAAGAGAAATTAGCCAGCGCGCAAAAGCTAGTGGCCGTGCATGCCGCCGAAGTGGAAACCCTGAAGCGCGAAAAGCTAAGCTTTAGCGACGAAATTCTTCTCAAAACGCGCCGCATTGCGGAGCTTGAACTCTATCTGAACGATCCCAAAAGTGTGCCAGGCGGGGATAATGAGTTTGAGTTTCTGTATGAGCAAGCCAAGAAGCAACTCGCCGACATGGAGCACGAACGCAATATCCTCGAGACATCTCTCGCTCAGAAGATCAGCCGAGTCGAAGAGGAAAAACGCGATCTAGAGCAAAAGCTACAAGCGATGCAGGAAAAAAAGAAAGCAGTGCCAAAAAAAACTGCTGGGCGCAAAAAATAATCTAATCCGTCTCATATCCAGAAGAATCTTCATCGGAACTGCATTCGATATAGTAGTCTCCAGGCTTAGCATCTTTTACTGCATCTGTATTGATTTGATAGTTTTTAACTTGGGGATCTTTTAATGCCTCAGCTTGTTCTCTAAAGGTTGGAGGCATGATGTTAGGAGGAGTAGTTTTTTCAAAGACAAATTCTCTTTCAACGCCTCCAGCACTATATTTCTCTTTTCTTCCAGTCATAACGTGAACATATCCGGGGTATCGCTGGCCTCCAAATAGGCGTTTACGAATCAGTCGGTAGCCAGCATACGTTGCCCCTTCTAAAATGGGGTTTTCTCTCTGGCGAGTTTTCCAGTAATTATCCGAGGTTCCTTGCATTAAAGTGACGTGGATACGATCCCCCGTAAGTTGCAGCTTGCTTGCCGATTCAAAAAAGCGAGGCATTACTTTTTCCATGCCTTCTCTTTGTCTAGCGAAAGGAAAAGGACAATTCCAATGGATTCTCTCAAAGCGCTTGCCTTGAAAAGTACGATGGATTTCTTGCCCGTCGGTTCCAAAGAGTACAGTGACTCCTTTTGCTTTTAAATCTTCGACTCTCTTCAAAACCATTTCCTCGTTAACTGGCTCAAGAAATTCAGTTGCAGTAATGAACTTTGGAAGCTGGGGATATTTAGCTTGGTGTTTTTCGATGAGCGCAACGGTATAGCTAAAGTCTCCTTCACCAATGAACAATCGCTTTTTCAAGACAGAAGAGGCTCTAGAAGAAATGTTTTTATGTATGCGCTCTAGCTCATAAGAAACGCGGGCGTATTCTTTAGTGCCCTTTTCTTGATAAGAAAGGTAGATTTGCGTTGGCTCTTCACTATCGGGTTTTAGATCTCTTGCTTTTTTATAAAAGCGGCGAGCTTGATAGGTGTCACGGCTTTTCATGGCGGCTTCTAAGCCTGCTAAGTAAGTAATATACTTCAGCTCAATATCTTCCTGTTTTTGAGCTAGGGTATGGTATAACTTCAGCTTGGTAGGGTTAAGCTTAAGTTCCAATTGGACTCTTTCGATTTCGGCTTTGGCTGATTTGGCTTCCTTAATTTTGGGACAAATAATCATGAAAGACTGCGGAAATTTCACCAATACGGAGCCGCTAGAGAATTCTACAAGTAAACGTACTTGTTGATTTTGCAGCAATTCCGTAGATGTGAATGTAATTTTACCATCCCAAGTAGCAACATGGAGTCCCGAGCCTCTCGTATCAGTAGCAAACATGACAGAGCCGTCTGACAACAACAAGTGACACGTAATACCCCAATTTCCCGCAGCAGGTTGACTTTGAACCTCCGTTTTCTCATAGAAATGAATCGCAGTACCCAAAGGAATCGCAAAACGATCTTTACCTATCAGGATGAGCTGGTCGCTGATCGTTTTATTCCATAATTGAGCGCTAATAAATTCTTGCGAAACGTTTTTCTCCAAGTCCCAAAGAGTAATTTGTTTTTTTTCGCCTTCTTTATGATTGAGAGCCAAAATGACAGACATTCCTTGTGCGCGTTGCATAGTCTGAATACCTGTGAATTTGGTAGATGTTTTTGTGTATTTTTCAGAAGACAAGGTCCATCGAAAAACCTGGTCGCTCTCCAATGCCAAAATATCACCATTTTCTAATGCCAGGGTCTTTTGGGGATTCCCAAGTCGCTCCACGATCTTCTTATCTTTGAAGCTAAAGACGCAGGTTTCTGTTTCAGTTTTGATAAGACAAAATGATGCATTGAGTGGAACGATCTCGGAAATGCTTGCTTTGAGCCCACTATCAAAAGGTTCTTGGCCAGGGATGCAAAGAAATCCCTTCTCGTCTCCAGCTAGAAGCTCGCCTCCTTTCATTTCGGCCAGAGACGTGATACGTCGCAAGGAACAGGCTATTGTTTTAAAGGTGTTTTCATTCCAATTCCAAATAGTAAGAGTATTGTAGGAGGCATAGACAATCGAACCGTTAGCTAAAGCAACCCACTTAACGTCTTCGGAAGGGATTGTGAGTTCAGCCTGTTTTTCCCATGTTTTATCTTCTGGATTGAGGGGTGTGAAAGATATCTCCTCTGCCTTGGTTCCTCCTTGAGCAGGAGTGAGTGTGGGCAGAAAATGGAAATTATGGAGAAGGAATTGGACTTTGTCGACAGTTGATAGGCAGTGCGGAGGATAATTTATTTCCGGCAAAGCAACAGGGACAGTTTTTTGATTTTCTCCTAGATGAGCGGTGATTTGCCCCGCGCTTTCTAAAAAAGTTATCTTTGATTGGGGAGATGCATGAAACCCAATGGCTGCCATATTGAGCCTCCTTTAAAGGGAATAAGGATAATTCTGTAAAGAATTTTGATAAAAGGTTTTATTTGTGAGGAGGGAGTGTCAAGATCTCACAACCGGTATCCGTAATTAGCAGCGTATGTTCCCATTGAGCGCTCGGTTTTCCGTCGGCCGTGCGCGCTGTCCAACCATCTTCTTTGTCGATCACAGCTTTGCGCACACCCGCATTGATCATAGGTTCGATCGTAAATGTCATACCAGGAGCTAGCGGAATAGAGATGTCGTTATAGTGGTGCGGAACTTGGGGCGGCTCATGAAAGCCGACGCCCACACCGTGACCTACAAACAGATCGACGACACTGCATTTGTGGGCAGTCGCATAATCTTCGATCACTTGTCCGATTTCACAGATGGGAAGGCCAGGTTTTAGGATAGCAATCGAGCGCATGAGACATTCATAGGAGACATCGACGACGCGCTTCTTTTCCTCTGAGGTTTTTCCGATGGTCACCATGCGGCTGCAGTCCCCATAGTAGCCACCCAGAATGGCTGAGACATCGATATTCATGATGTCGCCTTCTTGCAAAGGGCGCTGATCCGGAATGCCATGACAGATGACTTCGTTGAGAGATGTGCAGATCGTTTTGGTGTAGGGAGGATCGCCATAGCCTAGCGGCGCAGCGATCGCACCGGCCTCTTTGTGGAGTTTGCGGGAGAGAATGTCGAGCTCTTCAGTCGTGACACCTTTTTGGGCATGCTTGCACAGAGCATCGAGGATGTCAGCGGTGAGCCTACAGGCTTTGCGGATGCCTTCAATTTGCTCGGGAGTTTTGAGGAGAATGCCGAATTGTTTACGATATTCTAAAGCAAGAGAGGAAAAATCGCGCGCAGGGCCTAGAGGGTAGTGGCATTTTTTCCACTTATTGCCGCTTCCGCACCAACAAGGGTCGTTTCTCTGCATGTGTACAATACCTTCTTTAACGTGAGTCCATGGGCGGGAGCTGTTACGCCGGCTTGTTTGCGATCTTGACTGGCAAGAATAGAGGGAAGTTTCTGCATCTCAATTTTCCCACATCCCACATACACAAGCGTGCCCACGATACTCCGTACCATTTTATAGAGAAAACGGTTTCCTGACACGCGGATTTGTAGGCGGTGGGTTGAAATAGGCTCTATTTCTATAGAAAAAACTTCACGATGGTTGTCCTCTTGGGGCTCACATGTGAATGCCGAAAAATCATGGTAGCCTTGAAGGAATGGGGCAGCTTTTTGCATGGCACCCACGTCTAAAGGATAGGGATAATGCCACGAATAATGCCGATACTGGGGCAGTTGAAAGGACCCGAGGCAGAGGTGGTAGTGGTATTCTTTTCCCGAACAGTCGAGGGTAGGATGGAAAGCGGTCGGCATTTCTGCGATGTCGGTGACAGAAATGGCGGGGGAAAGAAGACCATTTAGGCTCTTTTGTAGACGATCAAGATCTTTTGCATGGGGAGTGAAAAAATTGACGACTTGGGCCTCAGCATGCACGCCTGCATCGGTGCGGCTCGCGGCCTGAAGAGAAACCGGATGCTGCAGAATTTGCTCGAGGGTGTGCTGGAGCTCGGCTTCGATGCTGGGCCCTTCTTTGGTTTTTTGCCAGCCCAAATAGTCGGTGCCATCATAGGCGATGGTCAGACAGAGATTACGCACTGGCAAGGGCTCGAACATACTCCGTAATACCGGAGAGAAGCATTTGAATGGAGAGCATGGTGACGATGAGTCCAAAAAGACGCTCGATCGCAATGATGCCGCGGGCTCCCAAGATCTTTTTCACATAGGAGGATCCGACAAGTATGGGTACTGAGGCTGCCCAGGCGAGAACAATGGCAGAGCAGGAGATCCAACCGCTACTGACTTGGCCTGCATAGAGCACAATGGCGGCAAGGACTGCAGGGCCAGCCACTAAAGGAATAGCCAAGGGGACAACGAGGGGTTCTTTTTCCACCGATTTTTCCACCTCGGTGTCGTGCTTGGAAGGGAAAACCATTTTCAAGGAAAGAATAAAGAGGATAATACCTCCTGAAATCAGTACGGAGTAACGGGAAATATGGAGAGCACTTAAGACTGCGTCGCCCAGGAAATTAAAAAATAGCATTACACCCAGGGCGATAAAAAGCTCGCGCATAATGATGACGCGCTGCCTAGCGGGCTTTATATCTTTTAAAATCGTAACAAAGAAAGGGATATTGCCTACAGCATCGATTAAAAGGAAAAGCGTAAAAGCGATTGAAAGTATTTCCATAATTTTATTGTATCAGGATCGCCCTTCGAGTTGCAAGAGATGCTCGAGGTGAGATACATATTTCTTTTCCCTGTATCCCAGATTTTCTAAAAAAAGAAGGCAGTCTCGGTTTTTGGTAAAGGCTGCTTTTGTCCAATTCGTCGAACCGAGAATCAAAGTTTTTTCATCAATGAGGGCCCATTTATGGTGCATGAGTTGCATGCCTTGACTTTGTCTAATGGGGATGCCTGCGGTCTTCAGCTGCTCAGCTGCTTTTTTGCCAGCGCCGCGGGAGGCATAATAGTCGAGGAAAACCTTAACATCGACGCCCCGTTTGTGAGCGCGAATAAGGGCCAGGGCGAGTTCGGGATGGGTGAGGGTAAACATGGCACAGGTGATGGAGGTTTGGGCGCTTTCGATATGGGAGAGGAGTTTCGGAAGGGCGCCGGGATGGGGCAGGAGCAGGAGCTCGAAGTTAGGAGAGGTAAAAGTGCCTGTGTTTTGCTCGGTGAGAAAGTGGGCCAGCTGGGGATGGTAGAAGCCAAGAGAGAGGTTGTCGTGGAAGAGAAGGGAGGAGGGGGTTAGGTTGGCGGAGCCTAAGAAAACTAAGGACTCATCGATCACGACAATTTTGCGGTGCATGAGTCCGCGTCCTTTTTCAGCGCGGCAGATAATGGGGGCCGGAAGGGGAAGAGAGCCGGCTTTGGGATCGACGATGACGGTGACTGTGATGCCTTGGAGGGCTTTTTGATGGAGTTTTTCGATGAGTTTGGTGTCGGTGATGGCATAGATGATGATGTGAATATTTTTTTGAGCTTTTTCGATGGCGCGGATGAGGGTTAAACGAAAATCTTGATGGTGCTGGTTGGAGTAAAAGATAAGAGATTTTTTAGGAGTGGGGAGGGAGGGATACAAGGCCGCATAGATCAAATAGATACATGCGGCACAGATTGTAAGAAATAAAGTTAAAAGTTTAGATCTTTTCACCACGGGAGCGCATGTCGCGGACGACGGCGCTGATACCGAGTTTATCGATCGTTCTCATCCCGTTGGTGGAAACGTTTAAGGTGATGAAACGATTTTCTTCAGGGAACCAAAATTTTTTCTTTTGGAGATTGGGGAGAAAACGGCGTTTTTTGATGCCGGTGATCTTAAGTCCGATCCCTTTTTTCTTCTTTGCAATACCGCGGATAGCATAGCTTCTTCCACGGACCGGGATTTTTCCGGTGACTTGGCACTCTCTGGGCATAATAACTTCCTCTTAAAGATAAGCAGTATAGCAATTGAATTGTTATTGAACAAGAATTGTGTTGGTGATAGAAGAAAAATTTGGAAGGTTCTGGGAAATTGCTTTGTAGAAGATTTTAAGCAAATTTTTGGCAGACGAAGTTTTTGGAGAACGCAGCTAACCTATTGCAAGTTAGCGAGTTAGAAAAAACAAGTATGCCAAAAATTTGCAGAAAGATTCTGCAAATGAATTTCACAGAGACTTCCTAATTTTATGGAAGAACTGTACGCTGATTTTGTCGTGATGGGGTCGGGGCCTGCGGGTCAAAAAGGGGCCATTCAGGCTTCAAAGCTGGGCCGGTCGGTGATCGTCATTGAAGAAGACCCTTATCTTGGGGGCGCTTCCCTTAATTCAGGAACGATTCCTTCGAAGTCGCTGAGAGAAGCGATTTTGGAATTGTCTGATTTTTTTGGTCGTAACTTTTATGGAAGAGAGGAAAAGCCAAGAGAGATTTCGATCAATGATCTGAATTTTCGTCTCAATAGAGTGCTGGAAGAAGAGCGCAGAAATTTAGCGCGGCAATTTGAGAAAAATAAGATCCGTGTTTTGCATGGGACGGCGGCGTTTGTCGATCCTTTTCATGTGGTGGTGGGCGGTAAAATCAAGGTGAAAGGAGATAGGTTTCTGATTGCGACGGGATCGAAGCCGCGCAACCCTCTCCACGTTCCTTTCGATGATCAAGTGATACTCGATTCGACAAGACTGCTTCGCATCGATCATTTGCCGAAAACGATGATCGTGCTGGGGGGCGGTATTATCGGATCGGAGTATGCGAGTTTTTTTGCGGCGCTGGGAACAGAGGTGACGGTGATCGACAAAAGAGAGCATCTTCTTCCGCTGCTCGATGCAGAGATTGGTCTGCATTTGCAAAAGTCGCTAGCGCAGCTTCATCTGAAAGTATTGGGACGCAAAGAACCAGCGGTGATTCAGCGAGTGAAAGACCATGCCTATGTGAAATGCACCGATGGAACGGAGGTGAAGGCCGAGATGCTTCTTTATGCGCTGGGCCGGCAAGCCGATGTGACGCCACTATGTATTCATAAAGCAGGTCTTAACGTCGATAAAGCGGGATATATTCCCGTGAATGCGCTTTTTCAGACGGAGGTGCATCATATTTATGCAGCAGGTGATGTGATCGGCGGGCCGTCACTGGCATCGACGAGTATGGAGCAAGGAAGGCTCGCAGCGCGTCATGCTTTTGGAGTGGAAACGCACCATTTCCCTACGCTTTATCCGATCGGAATTTACACCATACCTGAAATATCGTCGTGTGGTTATACTGAAGAAAAATTAAGGGAGCTGGGCTTCCGTTTTGAAGTAGGAAGAGCCTACTATTACGAGATCGCGCGCAATCAGATCGTGGGCAATGATCCAGGAATGTTCAAGATCTTGTTCCACGCGGATACACTAGAAATCTTGGGTATCCATATCGTGGGACGCGCGGCAACGGAAGTGATCCACATCGGACAAGTTGCGATGAGTTTTAATGCGCGGATCGATTATTTTATCGATCAGGTATTTAACTATCCGACATATGCCGAAGGATACCGGATCGCAGCGCTCAACGGTTATAATAAGGTTAAGCACAAAAGGTAAGCATGGCTATTTTTGACATCGCAGAAAAACACAAAGAAGAATCAGAAACCAGGTCGTTTACCAAAAAGGATCGACTGTTCTCATCACTGACGACGCGCATTTTGTTCTTCTTACTGTTGATCGGAGATGTTCTTTGGGCGATGTATGGTGTTTTTGTGTTTGGAGTAGGTGTGTTGTTGACGGTGATGACACTGGGTCTATGGAGAATTTCTAAAAAGATGGTGCGCCGGCAATGGATGAATTTAAAGCGCGCCGGTGTGTGCGGGATTTCACTATTTATCGCTCTATTTAGCCCGGCTCTGGGCATCATGATCGCGTGTACCTACTTTCTCATGTACGATAAGGATGGCATCCAAGAAGTCGTTCCGACTTCTTTGCAAGAACAGTTTCAAGAATTCTTGAAGTAGATAGATCATTTGTATGGATTTTGTTTTTGTCGTGACGGGAAGGCAAGCGATTGCTTTGGCTGAGGAGTGTCTTGGATCAATACAAGCACAGCTAGGAGAGTTCTCCCCATCGGTCATTTATGTCGATGATGCCTCTGGCTATGGAAAAGAGGAGTTGGGCTTCATTGAAAATCTACTGAGACCAGTTAATGGAAGGCTTGTCTGTCTTAAAGAGCGTCATTATCAAATTGGTTCTCTTTCTAAAGCAGTGCCACTGGTATCATCTCCAAATAGTATCGTGTGTCTTGTGGACGCTGATGATTATTTGCTCCCTCATGCACTCAAAGAATTAGCAAAGGCTTACGCTAATTCTAATGTAGCCATGACATATGGAAATGTTCTTATCGATTTTAGACCTTATCAGGATGTGCAACAGGAATATTTTTATGATAAGGGGACAGTCAATACGGAATATTCCTTGGAGGTTTGGAAAAATCGGACGTTTCGGGAGGATGGTTTTCGGTGTTTTCATTTAAGGACTTTTCGCCGGTGGCTATGGGACTATCTTGACCCGAGAGGATTTTTAAGACCTTCGGGAGAATTTATCAAAGCTTCAGGAGATAGTGCATTTGTTTATCCGATGCTCGAGATGCTCGGAGATCCAAAGCACGTGGCTTTTATTGAAAAACCTCTGTATGTCTATAGGCTCCACGCGGGCAACGTTCACAATCATGACAAAAAAAGTCAGAGCGATGATTTGGACTATCTTCGATTCCAGATGAAAAAATATCCGCTTTTGGATCGAAATGTTTTAAAACATCATTTACAGCGATCACAATTATGTGCGGCATTGCCGGTTTCGTAGGAGAAGGTTCTCCTCAAGAATTGGAGAAAGGCATAGGGCTTGCCTGTAGGGCTTTGGCCCACCGGGGCCCGGACGATTGTCGCTGGGTGATAAGGCCGGATGTAGCTTTGGGGGCGACACGTCTGGCTATTCGAGATTCGCTTCGCGGCGTGCAACCCATGGAAACGAACGGTGTGACGATTGTTTTCAATGGGGAGCTTTATGGATGCGAACCTTTAAGAAAGCAATTAGAGCAGGTGGGATATGTCTTTAAAACGCAAAGTGATACTGAAGTGTTTTTATATGGTTTTTTAGAAAAGGGTCCGGCGATTTTTGACCAGGTATCGGGAATGTTTGCGTGCGGCATATGGGATGAGAAGGAGAAAAAATTATACCTTGCACGCGATAGGTGGGGAGAGAAGCCGCTGTATTATGTTGCGGAATCCGCCTTTATTGCCTTTGCCTCGGAGATCAAAGGGCTATGGGGTTGGCCTAGCATCGAACAAGAGATGCAAGAGGAGGATGTTCCGGGTTTTTTACGAAGGAGCTACATCGCAGGACCCTACACTGGCTGGAAAAAGGTTCGCAAACTCCGTGCCGGGTCTTGGCTCATGTGGCAGGCAGGGAAATGGTCAGAAACTTCTTATTTTAAACCGGAAGTGGCAAAAGGAAAAACGAATCCAGAGGCCCTCTTTGAAATGGTGGACCTAAGTGTAAAAGAGTGTCTGGTGTCAGACCGGCCTGTCGGGGCTTTTTTAAGTGGAGGTCTCGATTCGTCGACGGTTGCCTATTTCTTATCTCGGCATCGACCTAAAGCGCCTGTTTTTTCGCTGCATTGGAATGAAAAAGAGTATTCTGAAGAGGAATTTACGACCGCAGTCGCTCAAGCGCTAGGCCTTACTCATCACAGCATGTTGTGCGATGTTAAATATTTCCAGGAACATTTTGAGACAATTGCGCGCTATTATGATGAGCCTTTCGCCGATGAATCGATGGTCCCGACAGTTTGTTTGGCACAGTTTGCTAAAAACTGGGTTGATGTGGTGCTGACGGGCGATGGTGCCGATGAACTTTTCCATGGATATGAGCGGTACTTCTTCCCAGGATCACCGGTGGAATACAGCGATGTTTTTGCGGCGACTTCAAAGGCCTCTCTTCAACAAATTTGCCATCCTGATTTTTTGCAAAATTTATGCCCAGAAATCCTTTGCGATGGAGGGAGAGAGCGCTCCTCGCTCGACATGACAACCTATCTTCCAGACGATATTTTAGCCAAGGTTGATAGAGCCACAATGAGCGTGGCTCTTGAAGCGAGAGCTCCCTTTTTAACTAAGAGGGTATCAGAATTTGCTCTTCGATGTTCTTTAGAAGACCTTGTTGGTCCTGAAGGGGGAAAGCACATTCTGCGCCGCGCCATGCAAGGCAAGCTCCTTCCTAAAACATTGCAAAGAAAAAAAATGGGATTTGGCGTTCCTTTGGCGCAGTGGTTTCGCGGACCCTTACACAACTGGATGCGTGAAAGACTAATAGATGGAAGTTTAAAGGAAACAGGTTGGTTTTTAATGCGAGGAATTACGGAGCTTATTCAAGAACATGTCAGCGGTCAGAGTAATAGGGCTAGGTCTCTTCTAAATCTTCTCGTGCTGGAGATTTGGGTGCGCGAGACGGCTGAGCGCTTCCAGATCATTTCCCATTAAAACGGCGTGGTGAAGGATTACTTTTTCAAGATCCCAATTCCACCATTGAATAGCCAAAAGTTTTTCAATGACTTCGGGAGAAAAGCGATATTTCACAATTTTCCCAGGATTTCCTGCAACGAGGGCATAGGGGGGGACATTTTCGGCTACCGTAGCTCGTGCAGCAATGATTGCACCATCGCCGATTTGCACACCTGGCATGACCATTGATTCTCTTCCAAACCACACGTCGTTTCCGACGACGGTATCTCCTTTCTTGGAAGCGCCTTCTAGCCACGGCTCGATATTCGCGTGCGTGCTAAAAATATGCCAAAAGGGATAGGTGGTAAAAGAAGTCGTTTGATGGTTTGCATAAGGACTTATGAATTGTACTTTCCATCCGATCGAACAAAATTTACCGATGATGAGTTTTTTGTCAGCAAAGGAATAAGGAACTAAGCTTTTGAGAATTTGGTCTCCTTCGAGGTGATCGACATGGGCATATGTAAAGTCACCGATGTAAAGGTTTTCATCTGCAATGATGTTTTTGAGAAAGACGTTTCCCATACACGGTCCGTAGATTTGGTCGGGGTCGAGAACGCGACCTTGCAAAGGGTTGCGCAGGCGTAGGAGTTCTTCAAGCATTTAGTGGCTCCAGAATTTGAATGGTGACCACGGGATTTAGAGGCCTTCTCTCCGAGCATTTCAAGCCGGCCTCAGCAAATAGTACATCAAACTCAGCAGCAGTTCTTTCTTTTCCTCCGGTCATGACGAGCATGTTGAGGTCAAGAAGGGAGCCAGCTCCGGTTGTTTCGTCGAGGAGCAGCTCGAGGATGTAGATTTTGCCTCCGGGGTCTAAAGCTTGTTTTGCATGCTGAAGGATGCATCTAGCCTCTTCGTCTGGCCAATCATGGAGGATGCGGGCGAGGATAATAGCGTCAGCGGCGAGTTCCCAGGGTTCAAAGAAGTTGTGGGCCGCTGTGTGTATTTGAGAGGTGAGGTTGGTCTGAGCTAAAACTTCTTCTCGATCGAGAAGCGTGATGTGCAAATGGGGATGTTTTTGAGCTAAATATCCCGAGATAATTCCTTGCCCGCTTCCGACATCGATGACACGGCGGTGCTGCGAAAAGTCGATCGCCTCAGGCAGTTTTTCGTAATCGAAACGGGCGTAGGGAGAAATGGCTCGGTGGTAATCTTCTACACGTTCGTTCATTTCTCCGACCCAATCAAACCATCCTTTGCCGCCTGAGAGAATTTCAAAACCTACGGTGTTTTTTTCGAGAGAGATCGTTAGCTCTTTCCAGGCGAGAAGATGTTCCTGGCTCCACATGCGGGCAGCGCTGGCAAGAGAAAGAGGATGGTCGCTATTAAACACTTTTCCTTTGTCGGTGAGCTCTGCTTTATGTACGAGATCCATTTCCCTTAGAGCTCTCGTAAGGCGTGGGTGGGCGAGTCTTTTTTCTATAGAATCAAAAAGTCCTAAACGGATGGCGGCATCAATAGCGAAAAGGCGCCAGTAACCGACCAGCTCTCCTGCAGCTTGTTCGAATGCGGTGGTGCGGGCAGAGCGAATAGGCTGTATGAGGGAGCCTTGCTCATCGATCACCAAGATCGATCCATCGCTTTTCTGCACCCGGGCTTGGCCATTATAAAAGGGTTCGATGTTTGCAAACCGGTGGGAGTAAAGAGGTCTTCCCTGCATGTCTATATGTAACCATCCTGCCTTGTCTTTGGCTCGGGCGTATCCTTTGTGAAACACATCGAGATCTAAAAAATATTGATCGTGCAAAAAATGGCCCGTATGGTCGATGTGGGTATACAACCCCTCGCTATTTTGTACAGCGGCTACCCCGTCATGGAAATCGCCTGCATAAGCATAACGCTGAGAATAGAGAGGATTTCCCTTGTCGTCGATGTGAAAATAGAAGCTGTTTTTATCGCGCACCGCGCAGGCTTTTTCTTGGAAATTTCCGCACCAAGCAAACGAATTGGTATAGATGCGCTTTCCTTTTGTATCGATGTGGAACCAATTACCAGCTTTTTGCACGGCTGCGTTTCCTTCATAAAAACCAAAAGTGGCCTCGTAGCGCTGAGCATAAAGCGGCTGCCCTAAGACATCGATGTGATATGCCCCTTCCTTGTCGCGTACGGGTGCGAGACCAGGAAAATGGAATTTTCCAACGAAAGTAAACCGGCGGGTATAAGCAGCCTCACCTTGGCGCAGGTGATGGGTTTGCTGGGGAGCAACATGTAGTTGTTTCCAAGTGTCCATAGGTTTCCTCTTTTTTACGCATATTGCATCCCTTGCAAACGGGATATTGGAGATAGTTTTCTTGCAGCTTAAGGTACTGAGGGCTCGCAAAAATTTCGGCGATGGAACGATCGTAGAGGTTTCCAAAATCTCCGAGGGTTTTGCGCTGCTCATTAGGAGCGCAGCAAGGTCCAAAACGGCCTTCAGCCGAGACCCAAGCTTCTTTTCCTAGGAAGGGGCAGACGCCTTCGGGCAATATCTCTTCAGTGGCGTCTTCGCTCAAAGGGAAAATATTTTCGAGAAGGATTTTTTCTCCCGAAGGAAGACGGAGATTTTCAGCGACGCTATAGGCTTCTTCGACAGCGATGTTCCATTTCCTAATGGCTTCTTTATTTCGCCGCATGGATTGGGACTCCATCTCCTTCGTGAAGACCCATAGGTGATGGCCTTTGACGCGGTTGACGCCCAGATCTATGGCCAGGCGTACGATATCAGCAAGCTCGCTGACGTTGTGCTCCAAGAACGTCATCTGAAATGTTACACGGCAGTACGAGCCCCCTAGAGCAGCATGCGTATCTCTTACCCGGATAAAATCTTTTACGTTTTGCAAAACTTTTTCCCATGAGGTGCCGATCATAATGAGCTCTTGCGTGGCCTTCGAGGCTCCATTCCAGGAAATTTTGACATCGGAGGCCAAGGGGATAATCAGCTCACCCCACTTCGTGGCGCCCTTGCCGGGAAATGTTCCATTGGTAGTGAGGTTGAGTTTGACACCAAATTCCCGGCAGAGATTCAAGATTTCCGGAAAATCACGGTAAAGAAGTGGCTCGCCCATAGTCGAAGGAATGATCTCGCGCAAGGGAGATCCTTTGGCTTCAGAAAGCACTTTGCGAATGAGAGCGATATCCATGCGTCTTCGTGGTCTTCCTTCGGCTTTTCGCTTCGTTTGACACTGGCTATAGATCGAGTGCTCTTCGCACATGATGCAGTGCAAGTTGCAATCATCGGGGTTCGTGTCGAACGTGATCCGCCAAGGGCCTGGAATTTTTTTTGTCCGCAGATCTTCGTAGAATTTTATTATCGTACGAGCATGAGATGTGATGTCGGGAATGTTGCCGTCTTCCGATAGGTGATACCCGCGCTGCCCTAACTCTTTTGCGAGCTCTGGATTATGAGCAAGTCGTTCCATTTTCTGGGCTAAATCGTGGGGATTTCTGTGTTCAAAGAGGAGGCCGTTGTATTCATGTTTTACATATTCGGCCATGCCGCCAAAATTGGCAGTGATAACAGGAATGCGGCATTGGAGCGCTTCATGAATCACCAGTGGAGAATTTTCTCCCCAAATAGAAGGAACGACGATGGCATCGACATGGTTAAAGACATCTTCTATCAGCTGGTAATTGGCATATCCCCCTTTCCATTCGATGCGCTGCTGGACATCCTTCGGAAGCGTTTGGACAAAAGTTTTGAGCGAAGAGGTAAAAGGAGGAGACTCGCCGCCCCATATCCTGAGCAGGGGCTTTCCTTTGACTTGAGCAAAGGCCTGAATTAGATGGTGAATACCTTTGGCTTGCTTATGAGTTCCAATATAGCCAAAAACAAATGGTTTTTCCGGCGCTCGGATGCGTCCTTCGAGGCGTTTTAGATTAAAACCATAATCGAGATAGACGGTTTTTTCTTTGGGCAGACCAAACTCACCCACAAATCGATCGAGCAAATATTTTGATGGAGCGATGAATAAATCGATGAGTTTTACCATTTCTCGGATGTGCTCCATGCGCTGGCGGGTCCAGCTCGTCCAATAGGCAATATCTTCTTTTTCTCTACTCGCGTCTCCGGTGAAATATTTGGAGTAGCATGCGAGTGCACAATCGTGATCTATTTGGCGAGCACACAGAGGGTCAGGTTCTTCTCCTGGCTGAGAAAACGTACGCAAAAATTGTCCGCGGGGACACATCAGCCAAAAATCGTGCAGAGTAAATACGATCGGAATCTTTTTGTCGGCCGCTTTTTTAACTACCGATGTCGAGAGATGATTGAGATGACCGATATGCAAAATATCAGGGTTGTATTCTTCCAATACTTTGTCAAAAGCATCATCAACAGCTGTGTGCTGGTAGCGATCTTTGGTCCTTGCCATATTGATTAAGATTACTTCAACGCGCTCTTCGAGAGGGTCTTTTTCGCGTGTGAGAGCGTATTCGGGAAGAAAGGCATTTTCTTGCCGGGAAAAGACTTTTACTTCTTGCCCTTCTGATATAAGAGCGTGTGTCAGAAGCTGGGTATATACTTCAGATCCCGCACTGTACCTGGGAGGATAACCGTGGATGAGTTGGAGTATTTTCATAGATATATCCTAGTTGTTTTTTTTGGTTGTACCAACCCCAGGCTGTAGAAATGAGAGTAGTTAAATCCGAGTGCTGGGGATGCCACTCTAAGATGTCTTTTGCACGCTGAGTATCAGCGATGAGATAGGGAGGGTCGCCGGGGCGTGGTGGTCTTATTTTGTAGGGAACTGGTTTTTTTAGGAGAGATTCTACTTCGTCAAGAATCTGCCGTATCGAATAGCCCTGACCTGAACCGATATTGAGCGTTACGGCCTTGCTTTCTTGAAGAAACTCTAGGGCGCACACATGGGCTGAGCTGACGTCTTGTACATGGACATAATCTCTCACAGCAGTTCCATCTACAGTTGCATACTGTTCCCCAAAAATCTGGAGCGGTTTTCCTGTCATGGCTGCCTCAAGGGCGAGAGGAATAAGGTGGGTTTCCGGATGGTGATTTTCTCCGATTTGATAATCAAGATCAGAGCCAGCGACATTGAAATACCGCAAAATCGCATATTTCAATCCATATGCCTTCGCAAAATCACGGATCATTTGCTCTCCCATCCATTTTGACCAGCCATAAGGGTTGATCGGCGAGAGAGGATGGTCTTCAGAAATGGGCGAAGTTTGTGCATGGCCATATGTGGCGCAGCTGCTGGCAAAAATGATCGATTCCACCTCTGCATGAACCAAACTCTCCAATAATGTTAAAGTTCCTTCGACATTAGTGTTATAATACATCGCTGGGTGAGCGCATGACTCGCCAACATAGGCTAAAGCGGCACAATGGATGACACTGACTGGTTGGTATTTTTCTAAGATATCGTCAACGAAAGACCGGTCGCGAATGTCGCCCTTTTCCAAAGGGCCCCATTGAACCGAAGTCATGTCTCCTCTTCCTAAATGATCGATGACGATAGGAAGATATCCTGCTCGGTAAAGAGTTTTAGCGATGTGGCTACCAATGAATCCGGCGCCACCTGTAATAACAACCGCTTTTAGATCTTGGCAATTTTTCACATAGAAAATTCTATCAGGATAAGAAAATATTGACAAATCAGCGTCAAGGCTTGTTTCGCCTATTTTAGAAGAGCTTGATTGTTTCTCATTACGAGGAGAGAAGTTTATGACCGAATGAACGCATCAATGGCTTGTGTCTAATATGTGCTGACTAATGTAAGCCCCTTTGCTTGCTCCTGGCTAATCTGCTTTTTTCACACTAATCACGACTTTATCATCTTTGGCAGAGACTTCTACTTCTTGCCCGGAATTAATTTCTCCTTTCAGGATTGCAGTAGAAAGAGGGCTGACAACGGCATGTTGGATCAGGCGTTTTAGGGGACGTGCGCCATACTCAGCATCGTAGCCTTCTTTGGCGAGGTAGGCAAGGAGGTTGTCCTTCCAAACAGGCTTGATGTGGCCTTCGGAGAGTCGCATCGCAACATTGTTGAGCTGGATGCCGACGATTTTTTCGATCTCTTTTTCGGTGAGGGGATGGAAGGGAAGAATTTCATCGAGGCGGTTGAGAAACTCTGGCCTAAAATGCCGGCGAAGGGCATCTGTGGCCAGGTTAGAGGTCATGATGAATAAGGCATTCTTGCAGTTAACGGTGCGGCCTTTGCTATCGGTTAAGCGTCCATCGTCGAAGATTTGGAGGAGGATGTTGAAGACGTCGGGGTGTGCTTTTTCGATTTCATCGAGGAGAACGACGGAGTAAGGACGGCGTCTAATTGCTTCAGTGAGCTGTCCGCCTTCTTCGTAGCCGATATAGCCGGGTGGAGATCCAATGAGCTTGGAAACGGTGTGTTTTTCCATGTACTCTGACATGTCGAGGCGGATCATCGCTTCTTCTTGATCAAAGAGGAGGCGTGCGAGGGCTTTAGCAAGTTCGGTTTTTCCAACACCTGTGGGGCCGACAAAGAGAAAGACGCCGATGGGGCGGCTCGGGTCGCTGAGGCCCGCGCGGGATCGGCGGATGGCTTCACTGACGGCCACGATCGCTTCGTTTTGTCCGATCACTAAGGCCTGAAGATCTTGTTCGAGATGGAGGAGTTTTTCGGCCTGGCCTTGGAGCATTTTTTGAACGGGAACGCCGGTCCATTTTGAGACAATTTGGGCGATGAGAGATTCATCGACTTCTTCTTGCAGAAGGCGGTTTTGCTCGCCCCCGAGTTTTTTTTGGAGGTCTTCGAGTTCTTTTTTGAGGGCGGGGATTTTACTGTAGCGGATCTCAGCGACTTTATTGTAGTCGCCTGCGCGCTCGACTTCTTCTTCTTGGAATTTGAGCTTTTCGAGTTGGTCTTTTTTGGTTTTCAGTTCATCGATGCGCTTTTTCTCATCATTCCAGCGTAGGCGAAGAGCAGAGAGTTCTTCTTTGAGTTTGGTAATTTCTTTGTCGTCGGTGGGAAGTCCTTCGCGCTTCAAGGCTTCTTGTTTGACGATGAGGCTAGCGAGCTCTCGATCTTTACGGTCAATGGGCAGAGGAACGCTGCCGAGTTGGAGGCGGATCATGCTGGCGGCTTCGTCGATGAGATCGATAGCTTTATCGGGAAGTTGCCGATCGGTGATGTAGCGGTGGGAGAGAAAGACGGCGGCATGGAGCGCGGCTTCGGTGATGCGCACCCCGTGATAAATTTCGTAGCGCTCTTTGAGGCCGCGGAGGATGGCGATAGCATCCTCGAGAGAGGGTTCTTCGACGAGAACGGGTTGGAACCGGCGTTCTAAGGCGGCATCTTTTTCGATGTGCTTTTGGTATTCGGCAAGGGTTGTGGCGCCGATGCAGTGCAGCGTTCCGCGTGCAAGGGCGGGTTTGAGGAGATTCGCGGCGTCCATAGCGCCTTCGGAGGCCCCGGCGCCAACAAGGGTGTGGACTTCATCGATGAAGAGGAGGTATTTTCCTTCGCTATTTTCGATTTCGGTGAGGATACTTTTAAGTCTTTCTTCAAATTCTCCGCGGTACTTTGTCCCTGCGATGAGGCTTCCCATATCGAGGGCGAAGAGTTCCTTGCCTTTGAGGGATTCAGGGATGTCACTGGCAATGATGCGCTGGGCAAGGCCTTCGGCGATTGCGGTTTTACCAACGCCGGGTTCTCCTATGAGGATAGGATTGTTTTTAGTGCGGCGCGATAAGACTTGCATGGTGCGGCGGATTTCTTCATCGCGGCCGATGACGGGATCGAGCTTGCCGCTGCGGGCGAGTTTTGTGAGATTTTTGCAGTATTTGTCTAAGGCTTGAAGAGAAGATTCAGCGGTGGGCGAGTCCATAGTGTGATTTCCCCTAATTTCTTTAACTTTTTGTTCGAGCTTTGCGGGCGTTTGTTTCCAGCCTGCAAAAGGAAGAGCCAGCAAGAGATGGTCGGTGGCGATATAGGTGTCTTTCCATTTGTGGGCGATCGCTTGGGCCTCGGAGAGAGCGGATTGAAGAGTGGATGAAATCGTCGGTTCGGAAGGGGTGCCTGAAAAGGTAGGCGATTTTTTGAGCTGAGTTTCGATTTGGGTAAGAAGATCGGAGGGGTTTAGCTTTAGAGAAGCGGCGAAGGAAGAAAAATATCCTTGGGGGTCCGAGAATAGAGCGTGGAGAAGATGGTGCTCGGTCACCTGGGTATGTTTACGTGATCTAGCAAGCTCGATCGCTGTTTGGAGAGCTTCTGAGACAGAATCTGTAAATTGTGGCGCCATAGGCGCCTCATTTTACCAAATTACCCGATTTTTTTGGCACTCACCGAAGTGCCTGAGACGGTGTTGGTGATTTTTACAGGATATTGGGTATCCGTCGAAGGACCAAAAGTGGCAGAAAAGGGGGTAATCCAAAATTGAGTTGTCCCGCGATCTTGGGGTGCGACTTCATACACACTGCCGTCGCTGAAGCGGAGCTGCGTGCCGCCTTTGATGTTCTCGGAGAGGTAAATTTCTGGTTTGGGTGCTTCTGCGGCTCCCATGCCATGGCTAAACATGAGGGCGTAGAGAAGGGCGAAAGCGGGCATACTGCGGACAAAATGCATAGGACACTCCTTGAAAGCTGTTATACGAAGGAGTGATAATATTGTAAATAATTTTTTTAACAGGTCGTTCCTGATTGGATGCTTTGGAGTTGATGTTTTATGACTTTTGATGAGGTTTTGAGACGGCCGAGGAAGCCCATATGCGCAGCTGCATATGGGTGACGAGGACGGAATCAAAACATCGCAAAAGGCAAAAGCAGCAACCCAAATGATCTAATTAGGAGCGGCCGATGGAGGGCAAAGACGGCGGAGATGGTCTTTGAGGCCGCGCAGGGCGCGGCATTTGTGCTCGCGGGCTGTGAGGAGTTCTTCGGTCTTGTAGAGATATTTCCAAGCGCTGAGGTAGTCATATCTTTCTAGAGAAGAAATGGCCAGGTAGTATTCGACACTGGCATTGTTGGGGTCGAGGGCGTGGTATTTTTCGAGGATGTCTTTGGCTTCGGTCATGCGCCCGAGTTGGAGGTAGGTGATGGCGAGATGGAAAAGTCCGGCGCGAAAGCGCGGGTAGCGGCGCAGGGTTTCTAGGAGTTCTTTTTGCTTTTTGACGATGGAGGCTCGGTTAGAATCGACGTGTTGAAAAACCGCTTTAATGCCGTCAGCATTAATTCGCCCGGCAAAATAGTCGTCCGGAATGGTTTCAGCGGAAACAGCATGGTCGTAGGTGAACTTCTGGAGCGGTTTTAAAAGCTTTTTGGCTTCCGATTTTTTTCCAAGAAACAGGTAATTGAGTCCCAGGAGAAATTTGTGCAGGGGATCATCGGGTAAAAACGGAGCTGCTTTGAGGTAGAGCTCGACCGATTTATCGTACTTTTCTTGGGTCCAAGCAACGGAAGCTTCGTTGACAAAGGCCATCCCAATGACTTCTTTCATCGTACGCTGAGCAAGGCGTCTTGTTTCGATGCCGAGGTAGACTTCCGAGGGAAGATGGATGCCGCGGGCTGTGGTTTCGATGTTGGTAACGCGGAGGCCCTCGCGGTAGCGAACAAAGATGTGGCCCGGAGGCGTGATGATTTCAAGGGGAAGGTCGATGCGCTGTGCAATGGAAAGGTAGAGGATGGAGACGCCGAGGCAAACGCCCTCGCGGCTATCGAGAACGGAAGGAAGAAAGGTGTAGAGGTCGATCTCTTTCGCATAGAGTGAGTGGGGCGGAAAGCGGAAGTGCATTTCTTCAAAGATGAAGCGATTGATCTCGCGGATTTTGTCATAGGATGTGGCAGTTGAGGGAAGGCGGGCGAGAATTTGGAGGGCCATGAGGTCGAGGAGCGCTTCGTATTGCTCGATCTTGCCTCTATCTTCATCGAATTGATACAGAAGTAGGCCTCTACCCAAATCGACGTGCTCGGTAGGAAGAGCCAGGAGTTCTTGTTTGGTCCAGACTTGGTGGCCAGGAAGAAAGCGATTAGAGAGTTTGCTGGCAAGAGAGAGAATAGCGCCGAGTTGTTCCTCACTCAATACGGGAGGTGGCAGATGCGAATCGCGGGTGATGAGCGAGATAATGGCCTGGATATCAAGAGAAGGCAGCTGCAGTGGTGTAGAAGAAACCTTTCCCCCGCTGAGTAGATGCCAGGCGTGTTTCAGCGCTTTTTGCCCTTCGGGTGTTTCACTGTAGAGGTTGTAGAACGCGAGATGTTGCGAAACAGAGAGAGGATCGAGGCTGGAGAGGAGGGATTTGAGGTGGCCAGAGTCTGCCCAAAGAGTGGAAAATAAAAGTAAAAAGCCAGCTATACGCATAGAACTAATATAGCGCTATCTCATGCGCTTCGCAAAGAAGATTGTAGCTGTTTTCGAAAGATTTGCAAAACTGTGTCACTGGGGTCTATCGTGAGTCCTTCTTCTACATCTTTTAGGGCAGCGGCATTGTCGCCACTAGACTGGTAGGCGATGGCGCGCCAACGGAAAAAATGGGTGCATTGATTTTCTTTTTTGCATAAAGGAGAGAGCATTAAAATTGCCTGTTGGTATTCATTGCGATTGATGAATGCTTGTGCCATCGCTGTTATTAACTCCTCAAATTTCGATTGATGCTGGGGTACTTGCACAAGATCTTCCTTAGCCTTATCTAGCTGACTCTGCATATAACATACGAACGCGCGGAAGCACCGCAGGGTAGGATTTGGGTCTTTTATGTGATCGATAAGAAGGTTTAAGCAGTTTTCAGCTTTTTTAAATTGGAAATGTTTTAAGTGATACCTAAATGTTTTGTGAGCGCTGAATATGGTTTGGGCATAAAGCGTTTGTAAATGGGGATGGATTGATGATTTGCAGAAGTTGAGTAGTTCCATCGCTGTAGGAAGGTCTTTTTCAGCCACGTAAATGCCTATATGCCACTCACAAGCTTCAAACAGATCCATATGGCCAAATTGATGGTGAGCATTTACTAAGGCATGTGCTAAGTAATAATCCCCTTGTTCGACGGTAGTTAGTACACTTGTTTGAGCAGGTGAAAGGGTGGTGGTTATGTGCATATATTAAGGTTTCCTTTTCGTAGTGGAGAAAGCAGCTTTATGAATATTTTCTTGTGCCTTCAAAAGTTTTGGATTACGGGGATCCAATTCTAATGCTCGTATGACATCGAGAAGGGCCGGATAGGGTTTTTGATTTCGGCAATGCGCAGCGGCGCGTAATGCCAGGAGGTTGATGTCGGGGCTCGGATTGTTATCTAGTTTGTTGGACAGAATTTCCAAGGCTGAACCGATCTTGTTTTTTCTGATTAAAGCAATAATCCTTTGTTCCTCATTGAGAGGCAGGGGAAAATCGGTTTGGGATAAATCAAATAAACTGAGCGGTCGTGTCATTATATTGAACCTCAAAAATAGTCAATTTTACGGCAAATGAGAGAATATGAAAAGCTGTTTTGGATAGATTTGTATAGAGAAGATAAGATGGGAAGTGGGAAGGCACTTTTCTTCGGTTCACCTATTAAGCGGGTTATATAATTGGGTGATAATACGATTTTTAATTTCGTTGAGAGCTGTATTTGTTGGTGACAAGATCATAGCCAGCTCGATACTTCTCAGCGCGGTTGGGAAATTCCCCTCTGCTTCATAAACAACTCCGACCCAGTAATAATACTGGGCAGTAGAGATTATATTTTTTCGGAAGGCGTATTCAATAGCCGCAAAAGCACTAAGGAATCTTTTTTCTTGAACAAGGGGCGAGATGGTTCTTATCAAGTAGGGTATATTTTCATAGGGCAATGCAGGCTGATTGAATGAGATATCTGTCTTCACAATGTTTATATGTGTTGGACGGACTAAAGGTGAGGTATTCTGCATCGATTTTCTCCCGTAGAAAATTTGCATCAGTCTAATAGATCGAAGAGATAAGAAAAAGCTATTTTTGGACCACTTTGGTCAAGCACTTCCTTAAAGGATCATGGGCAACAATGTCTTCCAACGAGGGCCTTAACCGATAGGTCCAATTGGTGGGCAGAACTTTTCCTGGGATATTAATCCGTTCGTCTTCGGGCCGTGGAGCGACAAGTTCAGGAAAAAGAGCTAAATATTCTTGGAAAAGATTTACATGGTAAAGGCTGGGTGTGTGGTGGGCATCTTGGAGAATGGAAAGGCGGTGCTCAAACGTGAGGTCGGGTGAGTAGGTCCATCCGCGCCCCGCAGCGAAAATCTTGGCGCTTTCGACGTCGTTTTGCCACCACTGTTGCAAGGTTTCCGAGTCGTGGGTTGAGACGGTCGTCAGTGATAGACGGGGATATTTTTCGAGGGGAATATAAGCTCCATGGTCGTTGTATTCCCTCTCCCAGCGCATCACTTTGGTCCCTGGAATGCCAAGTCCTGTGAGGCAGGTGCGAACGGAGGGCGGCACATCTCCTAAATCTTCGGCAATCGCTTGCATGGGACTTGCATCGAGAAGTGTTTGTAAGATCTCTTTGCCTTGAGGGATCCATAGGGCTGGATTTTCAGGGATAAACTTCCCTTCTTGGGGTGATTTTCCATGGGGTATGGCCCATATGCGAAAAAAGCCTACAGCATGGTCGATGCGATAAAGATCGTAATAGTGGCTGGCGACTTTAAGCCTCTCTTTCCACCAGGCGAAGTTTTGTTTTTTCATTTCGTCCCAGTTAAAAAGGGGGAAACCCCAATGCTGCCCCTCAGCATTATAAGCATCGGGAGGAGCCCCTGCGGCCAGCGAAAAGTCGAAAAGATCGGGATTTTGCCAAGCGTCGACGCTTTCGGTACTTATAAGTATGGGTATATCTCCCATTATCTGGATCTTTTTATCTTTAGAATGGGCTTTGACCTTGCTCATTTGGGTAAAGCACAAAAACTGCACGAGAATATGAAAGAGAATCTCGTCCCAATATTTTTTCACGAGGGCTTTTTCGGAGGATTCTTTAATCTCTGCAGGCCAGCTCATCCAGTACGTGTGTCCTAAGCGGTCCTTGAGGTGTTTGAAGAGGCCGTAAGAGACAGCCCAGGGGTTTTCTTGGAGAAAATGATCGAAGGCAGGGTCTTTGAGAATTTGTGGTCCGGTTGTCTCAATATATGTGCGCAAAAAATCGAGCTTAAGAGCGAGGACTTCAGCATATGCTACGCGCGGGGTGGATAATAAATGCTTGCAATCGGGAAGTTTTTTTACACCGGGCAGTGCGTGCAGAGATAGATAGATCGGATGGAGCGCGCAAGAGGAGAGGGCGTTATAGGGGCCAGGATCGTGCCCGGAATCATTCAGCGGAAGAAGTTGGATGGTGTCCAGTCCAAGACCTTCGCACCAATCGATCAAGGGCAGAAGATCTAAAAATTCACCGATCCCTGAGCTTTTCTGGGTGCGAAGCGCCGAGAGCGGTAGATCTATCCCGTGATGCGTCATCTCCTCTAGATATCACGTGAAAAGATTTGTTGTCAGGAGATCTGTCGCACAGCATTGATGCCCACTTTGATTTGTCTTGTGTTATCGTCATACTCTCCAAGAAAAAGACCACTCACTGAAAAACAACCGAGTGTTAGGCCTGGCTCTAGTGTACGTGAGTAAGTATCTGCATTGAGTCGCTCTTGACATTCGACGTATTGTGTGAGGAAACTGGTTGAGAGTTCTAAAATAGTACCCATCCGATAATTGGGATATTTGGCTAGTAAAGCCTCCTGCTCTTCGCGCGTCTTATTTAGGCTTTCTGGGATGGGCTCTCTCGTAACCATAATCCAGTAAGGTTTAGCGGGTGCTTCATTCCCATATTTCATTAGAGCATCGGCTTCGATATGGCTCATCTTAGTTGGGTGGGAGGTTTTTTTAAAAAAGTCGTTTAGATTGGCAAGCGTGTAGGGTTTACCGTTGATTTCAGGAACGATCAATCGGAAAATATGAGTCTGGTAAATTATCTTGTCGGGATAGAACGGACAGGGCTCTTGCATCAAGGTAATGAGGTTGTCCGGGATCGGAAGGGCTTGCCCAACTTTGCCGAGGTGTTTTTCATAACAACTCGATCCAAAAGTCATGGTGGGATCTTTGGTTTTATCAGTAGTTGTTGCGGGAGGTCTTAATGGGGTTGAAGCGACCTTCTGGGCAAGGGGAGTGGATTGCGGAGTTTCCAATTTCTGCTTTTTGACAGATCCTTCTACCTGCGGTGTTTGTTCTGCAGGTCGCTTAAATATTAGATTTTGAGGTGTTGAGGGAGGAACGCGAGGATTTATCAGCTGATTGGCAATGGATGGATCGACTTTGTTTTTTTCGTCGAAAAGCAGGCGTACGTTCAAATAAAAGTCGGTATCTTCTCTAGAAAGAACTTCTAGATCATGCCTCGTCGCAAGTGTTCGGGCCTTATCTTCAAGCGTCAAACGAACTGCAGAATGTTCCACATTTCCTTTGAGTCTAGGTATTAGGTGATAGATGCGGCTACAGAGATCACCCACTGTCGGGGTAATCTGTATAGTGTGATGTTTCTTTGGTGTTGCAGCGGGGCTCGGAAAATGTATCATAAAATCTCCTTGGACACAGAATTTGCCAAAGATTTTATCTCAAATCATTTTTTCTGGATATCAAAGATGGACGGACCCGTCTTTTGTAGGGTCTGACCGCGCTCAGGAATACGACCTGTCTCGAGAGCTGTTTTCCAGGTGAAGGCTTTTTCAAGGAACGTGCCTAAAAAATCGGCAAAGTTATCGCCGTGAAGACCTGGGTAATAAATGTATGCAAAGAGCGCGAGCTGGTTGTTTCTTGCGCTGTACGCAAAAGTGCCAAGGCGCGGATAAGCATTATTTTCCTTGAGAGTGGCTTTGAGAAGATTTTCTCTAAATTTTCCCGCAGGTATTTCTCCCACAAAGCAGGCAACCAAAAGTCGATCTTGGTTTTCTTCTTCTTGGATTTGGATGTGGATTTTGTTGTCGATGTTGAGACGGCACAGCCTTTTGCTGTCGGGATGCAGAGGAACATTGATGAGCGTTCCGAGATCGGCAAGGAGTGTTGCAAATCTATCCATCTATTTCTCTTTTTCCTCTTCTTCTTCGAGCGTTTCGTCGATTTCTTCCAGAGTTTCGATGAAGCACGTGAGCATATCTTGCCGGTGTTTCTCATCGCGGAAAAGTCTGGGTGCGACTTGCCTTACTGCATCACGGTATTGCACAAAAATGATCATCATCGCAACGGCTTCGTCAGAAAGGCCGAGTTGCCCTCCTAGTTGCATCGCTTTATCTACCGAAGGGTATCTCTCTTGAAGGAACTTCACAAAAAGCTTTGCGAGCATTTCGAAAGTCACCTTGGGTGGCAGAGGTAGGCCTTGCCTGTCAAAGGAGCTCGCGATCATGGGCATGCGCGAGAGGAAAAAGCGGAAGACGCCGAGGATCGCTTGCATGTTGCGTGTCTCGGTCATGAGTCTTTGTAGTTCGGCGCGGGAAATGGATGTTCCCTTCGATTTGAGATCAGCTCCCAAAGAATGGAGCAAGAACTCGAGGACGATTTTCATCTTATCGTACGGATACGCTGTCGTGAGTTCTTGGAACAGTGTCGATGCATCTCGTGGGTTGCCGGTGATATTGCGATAGAGATCGCGCAGTGCATTAGCCGAACCAAGCCCTTGCGATGAAAATTCGCGGGCCTGCGAGCTCATATTGCGTCCCGCGCGGATTTCCCGCTCGTAGATGCGATTGAGTTCTTCCTTGGCGAGCAGGATCTTTTCTCTCGTTGCCGCATCGGCTGTTTCTAACAAGAAATCCAGGGCCTCATCGGCAAGAGAAATATCGATATAAGTAGAACGAACTTTGCGCATGATATCCTCAACCGTATCGCGCGCCGAGATACGCGAGCGAAGAAGTTGCAAGGTGCGGGCTTGCAGTTCTGGATTACGGTCTTGGTATTCTTTGGAGATGGCTTCTAATCGTTGAATGAGTTTGAGCTCACCTTCCTCTTCGGTGCGCTCCTCTTGCTCTGTTTGGTCGGGAGCTCTAGCCCGCTCTCTAGCGCGCTTTTCAAGATTTTGGAAATTGCGCATGAGCACGAGCGGACTCCAGGTCGATTCGCTCCACTCCTGAAACTCTTCCGCCGCAGAATCTAAATAAATATCGTATTGAACGAGTTTTTGCGCAGCAAGAGTTTGCTGTGTTCGGATCGTTTCGCTCTTAATTCCCTCGACGCGATGAGGGATAATATGATCGCCGGGCATATTTCGTCAGTCTATCGAATGCCTCTATAATCTTCATCCATTTTAAGAGTGTGCTTCCAAGAGAGCCTCGGAAGTAGTCCGAAAACAATTTGACCCGCAAGTCCGATCATGCCGGGCCAAGTAGCAAAATGAGTGAAATAAGCTCCCATGGAAATCTTTATAATTGAGACGGCAACCCACCATTCAGCGATCATAAGATAGGCAAAAGCCGATCCTCCAAAGATCCATAGGTTCTTTCTCGTTAAGAGAAAGGTGGCCTGGCGTAAGAGTCGTAGGCAAATCACCCAGGAAGCTCCCAGCATGAGGGGAAGCTCTAGGGAGATCGCAAAGAGTTCGCCTATTTGGGGAGCAACAAACACCACTCTTAGCGTCCCCAAGACAAATCCCAAAGCAAATAACGCTAGAAAATAGAAGAAACTTGCAGTCCAAGGTGTTTTCACGTGAGTTGAATTCTGCCAAGTGGCTGGATGCGGATTTCAGGGACGATTTCTTGGTAGGAGACGACGGGGAGTTCGGGGAATTCACCTTCAATGAGCTTGCGCACGAAGCGGCGGACGTCGATGGCGGTGAGCATGACGGGGGGCTGGCCTCCCATGGGCGTCGGAACGATGACGGTGCGCATGGAGTGGAGGATCATCTGCACCGAGTCGGGATCGAGCGCGAGGTAAGAACCAGCAGAAGTTTGTTTGATGGCGCCGCGGACCATGTCTTCGATTTCGGGGTCGAGGAGGTAGACGGCGAGGACGGTTTGTCCTTGGGAGTATTTGTAGCTGATGTAGCGTTTCAGCGAGGAGCGGACGTATTCAGTGAGGAGGACGGTGTCTTTTTCGGTCTGGGCCCACTCACTGAGGGATTCTAAGATGGTGCGAAGATCTTTGATCGAGATTTGTTCTTGGACGAGGCGCTTGAAGATCTCGGTGAGTTTTTGCAGGGGGACTAGGCGGGTGACTTCTTTGACGAGGTCGGGATACGATTTTTCGATGAACTCGAGGATGCCGCGCACTTCTTGGATGCCGATAAAATCGGCGGCGTGCTGGCGATAAAAGTAGGAGAGGTGGAGGATGATCACATCGAGGGGTTTCCAAAACTTGATGCTAGCTCTTTGGAGCACTTCTTGGTAGCGGGAGTCGACCCATATCGACATTTGACCAAAGGCTGTTTTGGATTGAGAAAAGGGAAGGTTGTAACGGCGAAGGGTCTCGGGAGATTCGTTGACGAGGAGAGCGCCTTCTAAAATTTTGCCGCGCACGGTAGGGACTTCGTTGAGGAAAATGGAATATTCGTCGGATTCCAAGGTCGGAGAATCGGTGCGGACGTGAACGCCCGGGAAGCGCACCCCGAGATCCTGATAAAGAGCGTGGCGCATCTTGGGGATCATATCTTCGATGAACGTCATTCCCTGCCGATCTTTTTTGATGGTGACAGAGAGACCTTTTCCGACTTCTAAGATGACGGGAAGGGTGAGGGCATATTCGTCACTGGGACCGCGCACGAGAGCGTGCCCTTCGACTTCTGTTTCTGCGGCGCCGATGAGTCCGCCGGCTGCTTTTGCGGCTGCTTTTTTGGAGTTATACCAGGTTGTAAATCCGATGGCGCCAAGTGCGAGAGAGAGGACCATGAAAATAACTTTGGGAAAGCCAGGAATGAACGCAAAGAGGAAGAGAACCGTCGCAGCGATCATGATCGCTTTGGGCTGGCCGAGGAGCTGCTGAGAAATTTCTTTTCCAAGATGGGCATCTTTTTTCTCACTCGAGACGCGGGTGGTGACGATACCGGCCGTCAGTGAGATGAGGAGGGAGGGAATTTGGGCGATAAGGCCACCGCCGATGGAGAGGAGGGTGTAGGTTTGGGCCGCTTGCAGCGCTGTCATGCCGTGCATGGCAACACCGATAATGAGTCCCCCAACGATGTTGATGACGGCGATGACGATACCGGCGATCACGTCTCCTTTGACGAACTTCATCGCGCCGTCCATGGCTCCATAGAGCTGGCTCTCTTTGGCTAGCGCCAGGCGCAGGTCTCTCGCTTGGTTGGCGTCGATGACGCCGCTGCGCATGTCAGCATCGATGCTCATTTGTTTACCGGGCATCGCGTCCAAAGTAAAGCGGGCGGCGACTTCCGCGACGCGCTCGGCACCTTTCGTGACGACGATGAACTGGACGATGGTGATGATGAGGAAGACGACACCACCCACGACGAAGTTGCCTCCGACGACAAAGCCTCCGAAGGTCTGGATGATGTGGCCGGCATAGGCGTAGAGCAAAATTTGTCTCGTAGCAGAGATCTCAATCCCCAGGCGGAACAGGGTCGTGATCAGGAGCAGCGAGGGGAACATCGAGAGTTGTACGGCCTTAGGGATGTAGAGCGCCACCATGAGGAGCGAGATGGAAACAGTGAGGTTGATCGCAATCAAATTATCGAGGAAGCCCGGGGAAACTGGAATGATGATCATCATCACAATCGTGATGACGAAAAACGCGAGAATGATATCGCTCGATCCTGAGATAACTCGAAGGGCTCGATCACCACCCATTAGACGGACAAGGTTTGAAATAAAATCTTTCATTAGCCCTTAAATAGTTCTGTTTCTGCTTCGAGACTTTTCAGCCACTGCAGGATCTCTGCCACCGCTTGAAAGGTCTCCTCAGGTATATATTCGCCGATTTTGCCTTTCTCGAAAAGGGTTTGTGCAAGAATCACGTTTCTCATGATGGGAACATGCCCTTCAGTTCCAAACTTAACGATCTGGTCGGCGATGAGTCCTTGTCCCATGGTGAGTACGCGGGGCGCAGGCTCTTTTTCTTCTTTATACTCGAGAGCGACCGCGATGTGGATGGGGTTGGTGATGATGGCTCTGGCTCTCCTTGCACTCGGCGGACCTTCTTGGTAAGCGATTTCTTGAGCGGTTTGCCGGCGCCTACTTTTGATGTGGGGATCGCCTTCGGTATCTTTAAACTCTTGCTTCACCTCAAATTTTTCCATCTTCATCTCTTTCATGAAGTTTTGGCGCTGGAAGGCGAGGTCCAAAAAAGCGATGACTAGAAAGAAAATCCCGACGCGAACGATGACTTTAAATAAGAAGTCAGAAAAAACTTCGGCGCTTCCGATCACCGGCATGGCAGCTGTGGCGATGATAGAAGGGACGCTATTGTAAACAACCGAATAGATGAGGATGAGGGCGCCTAAAATTTTAAGAACCGATTTGATGAGTTCAACGAGGGTGCGAACTTTGAAAATGTTCTTGATGTTTGTGACCGGATTAAGCCTCTTGGGGTCAGGCTTGAGAACTTCGCTAGAAAATACGGGTCCTACGATTAAGAAAGAGACGATCACGCCGACGGCTGCCGTGATGATGCAGATGGGCAGGCTCGCATTTAAAATCACGTCGAGGCTCTCGCCCAAATAGCCTCCGGCTTTGTGGGACAGATCGATATTGCCGCCGATGCTGCGGAACGTGCCGATCATATAGCCGGCGAGCATCTTGAAAAGATATCCCGCGCTAAAAAGCGTTGCCGCAATCGAGACGACAAATGTGAAAGCAGATGGAAAATCTTGGGATTTGGCGACTTGCCCTTTTTTCCGCGCATCGCGGAGTTTTTTCGGGGTCGCCTTCTCGGTTTTTTCGGCCATGCAGTCCTAATTATCTCACAGATGAAGCTTAATCGCAAACTCCAGAAAGTCTTTAAAGAGGCTCATAGATAACTTTGAAGATGTAGGCCGAAGCCGATGTTGTGTCAAATAAAAGATCTTGTGCCGGGCTGACGATGCCTCCTACAATATAGCCCAAAAGAACAGGTTTTGAATCGAGCTTGTCGAGCTGAATGACTCCATTTTCAAAGAGAGGCATATGCGAGCTGGGGAAAAATCTAGCTCCTGCTCCGAATCGGAGAAAGTCACTCATCATGGGGTTCAAAATAGTAGGATATTCATCTGGCATGATAAATTGTTGATAAAAGTTGTTTTTGTCGATTTGAATGGTAGTTACTTGATTAATGTATCCTAGGAAAGCATCCACTTCAAATCCCATGCTGTCAAAATAGCCATAGGAGATTCCTCCCATTAGTACGAGGTACATTAGATCATGTTTTTTTGAGTACAGACCTAAGTTAGCGCAGACGTAATTATTCATGCCTTGTTTGAAAGTGAGAGGATTATTGGGGTCAGGCATAAAGGCATGACCCTCTTTTGAAATTTCAACAGGGACTGTCCAGGCTTGAGGGGTAAATTGAGTTTGTGTAAACAGACCAGAAAGAGCGATCAATCCCGGCTCAAATGAAGTAGGTCTTTTCCGAATGACCGGGACAACATTTAAATCACGCCGATGAAAATTGGGATCAGGCGCATGAGATGCCTCCGGCTTAATGTATAAATCGCGACCATTATCTATGATACGGAAGCGGCGAACCTGTTCTGAGTAGATACCGTTAATGTTAAAATCCGATCCTGTAAAATTTTGTCCGAAAACCAGTAGCACAGGCAAATGTTGATTGATTTGATCCATATATCCTCCCGCGACCTGGAGAAGGGGATGGAATGTTTGACGAATGTAAGAGGACGCTTTTTCTTTTTTACGAGGCCGGGTAACCCAATGAATAAGACCTGGTATATCGACTGCTGTTAATGAATTTTTCGTATTGAATTGTCCCGACGCGGTATCGATTCCATAGCCTCCGCAAATATAAAGAGTATTTCCTGATTGGAAAGATTGAGGGGAGGTTACAGAAAGCAAGTCGATTTGGGCTTGTGTCAATCCTGAGGATCCATCTGCCAAAGATCTATAGGCTACTGACCCATGCTTAGGGTCTACAACAAAAACAAACGTGTTTTGCCCCGTTGGCGGAAAATTGCCATTGAAGGGGTGGGCTCCGCTAATGCGTCCTGCAATTATCAGGTACTTTCCTTCATGTATGGCTGAAGCATAAGAGTGGACGCCCATGGGTAGTGAAAAATCAGCGAATTCTATCTTAATGCGGAAAGGCAGATTGCTAGGAAGGATAGGGCTGATCGTATCGGTCTGATTGTCCCCCCAAACGAGATTAAGCGATATCCCCATAACTAGAATAAAACCAATAGATTTTTTTAGCATATGAACGTTAATTTTTTACAAAAAATTATTTTTGTCAACTTGCGTAAATATAAAAAAAATTATATGTCGAGATTTATGAATATACTTAAAAAAAGCCTAAGAACTTACTCCATGATAGCCTTGGGATCCCATTTCGCTTTGATAGGCCCCGGCCAAAAGCCTCAAAAAAAGCATGTTGAGGAACCATCGCAGAAAGTTCAGCCCTCACAGCCTGTAGAGACGCCTGCTTATCCTTTCTTTGCTGAGGTATCTGTAGCTTTTGAAAATTTTCGGGGTCTGCCCGATGGAAGTTGGCAAGGTAATACGGGCGCGTATACAAGTCTAAATTTTGGATTTTCCCGACCTTCTCTTTCTAAACATGGCTACGGAATGCAGCTTGCAGGCAGTTTTGGCCTCTATGAGTGGCAAGGTCGAGGGGCTCTTTTTAGCCATATAAGTGAAATCCAGCAACAAGGTTTTATTACAGCCGGTCTTTTTAGAAATGTTCCACAGCGATCGGGTATTAATTTCAATCTTGTTGTGGATTGGATGTTCAACGACAATTTTGGTGTCTTTTCTTTGAATCCCAATTTTGGTCAGCTTCGCGCTGCTCTTGCCTATTTGTTTGGAGGCTCCAATGAACTAGGGCTTTGGGGAACTTACGGAGTAAGCACCTCTCACCACACGACAGATGGCATCCCCGTTGAATTTCGTGCGATCAGTCAAATCAATTTATTTTGGCGGCATTATTTCTTTAATGGGGCTCAAGCTATGGTGTGGGCCGGAGTTCCTTATCGTAAAGGGTTGATGTTTGAATCAGGCCCGGCCGGCACATTTATTGCTGGAGTGGACTTTAAAGTACCTTTAACTCGTAGATGGAGCATCGATGGCCATGCTGCTTATATGGGCCCTCGCTCTTCTCCAGGAGAATTTCAGAGTCGCCGCTATGCCTCAGATATCGCTATTGCTTTGACGTATTCATTTGGGAGTACAAAAGTAGAAAAAGGCAAGAAAGATAGCTTTGGTCCTTATTTTCCGATGGCGAATAACAGCAATTTCTTAACCGACACCAATCTCAATTTCTGATTTTTTGATAGCGGTAACCCAAGTTTACAGAAGCGAACTGCTTAAATTCTGCTTTCGATAAATTTTATAGTTAAGAAAGCAGTTTAAGTACTGACTCAAAATCACCATGTTCTCCGTGAACAGTGGTTTTGAGAGCTGCCTCTAGAGGGGTTGGTAAATAACTCGGAAGATATAAGTTGAAGCTATAGTTCCCATTAAAAGATTTTGTTCGGGGCTTTGGATTCCCCCGATGATATAGCCTATCAGAGTGGGTTTTGATCGAGAAAGTTCATCCAGCTGAACAACTTTATTAGCAAACAGGGGGGCATTTTTTGCTGGAAAAAATTTGGCCCCAGCACCAAAACGATAAAAGTCACCGGGGACGGACGAGGCGATGAAAGGGTATTGATCAGGCATTATAAATTGTTGGTAATTATTATGTTTGTCAATTTGTATGGTGGTTACTTGGTTGATATACCCTATAAAATTATCTAATTGAAATGTTCCCGTATTATCGAAGAAACCATAGCTAAGTCCACCCAAAAGGACTAAGTACATGTTGTTATGCTTTTTTGAATAAAGACCAACGTTTGCACATTCATAGTTATTCATCGCTTGCTTAAACGTGCTAGGCGCATTAGGATCGGGCATGAACATGTCTCCAGTCTGGGAAATTTCGATAGGGACAGTCCAAATATTGGGTTCTATAGGCGACGTGGTAAATACTCCCGAAAGAGCAACGAGCGCTGGCTCATAAGTAGTTTTTGTTTTTTTCATCACGGGCATAATGTTCAAATCCCGCCGCCTGAAAAAAGGCTGCATCGAAGTAGCGACATCAGGTCTCACATAGAAGTTGTGTCCATTATCCACGACATTGAAACGACGGATTTGCATCGAATAAACACCGTTGACATTAGCGAAATCTGTTCCCGTGTAATTAATCCCGAAAATGAGCATGGTGGGAAGGTGGGGATTGGTTTGTGTTAGATAGCCGCCGGCTATTTGAAGAAGGGGGTCTGAAGTAAATCGGATATGCTTGGAGGCCTTCCCTTTTTTGCTGGGATGTGTCACCCAGTGAATCAGTCCTTCCATATCGATAGAAGCAATAGAGCTTTTAGTATTGAATTGCCCCGAGGCTGTATCTATTCCATATCCTCCACACACATAGAGGGTTTGCCCGGATTGATAATACTGCGGAGCTACAGTGGAGAGGGCATCAATTTGGGTTTGGGAAAGGCCGGATGATGGGTCGGCGAGTGATCTATAGGAAACCGATTTTTTCTCGGGATCTATAACAAAGACAAAAGGGTTTTGTCCATCCGGAGGAAAAGGAAGATTAAATGTATGCGAGCCTGCCAATCGTCCAGCGATGATCACATATTTATCGTTAGATATGCCTGAAGCGTAGGTCTGCACCCCTATGGGCAGCGAAAAATCGGCGATCTCAATTTTTATACGAAAAGGGAGATTGCTGGGGAGCACGGGGCTGACTGTCGCTGTCTGGTTGTCCGCGAGAAGAAAAGCACAGGAAATGCCACAAATCAAAACACATTTTTTAATCATAATCATCATCATCTAACCAAAATAAAATTGTTGTCAATCTGCTTAGGGAAATACTGAACAACTCATTCGCTAGAAATCTTCAACAAAGCAGTTATTCAGTATCTCCTTAGGAAGCCTCTGGGAAATTGCTTTGCGGGAGATTTTTGATCGATTTTCTGCAAGTTGATGATTTTATTAAGCGACGTAACTTGCATAAAGTTAGGAGGTTCGAAAAATCGATGATTCGCAAAAAAAAGGATTTATATTTTGCTTTCGATAAATTTTATAGTTCTTTAAAGTTTTGAACGATCAGCCGTGCCGCAATCCTATTCCTTTAAGGGGTAGGCTTTAGCGTGCCTGAGTTGGTCAATTACTTAAATCCTCCGAGAATCCCCTTGATTGATAAAGGATTCTTCAAAGTTAAAAAAGGAGCTCCCATGTTGCCTAATAATATCTTCCCTCAACAGTTTTTACTCTTTAATAACAGCATTCTTCTTTATGGAAATATCACAAGACGTGAAGGCAAGTTGCTATCTACTGGGGCAGTTAGTATCAAATTATATAGTCTCTCAAAGCTGTTTGGCTTTTTAAACGCACATCAGAAGTTTCTACCTGCCATCGTCGATCAAACGAGCTTGATGGGTACAACTTTTAAAGGAGTGGCAGTGGGAGCTGTATGCATGGTAGGTTATAAGCTTTTCAGCGAGAGAAAGAAGGAGTGGAGCTATGTGTCTATCGTCGATAACGCGAGCTTTCTTCTTGATATTGCGGCTGCCGCTTCAGGAGTTGTTCAGATTTACCTTGGATATCCCGTTTCTGGGGCGCTCACAATGGGTGCTTTTGCTTGCCAAGTGCTGCATAGCAAAAAGAAGATAAGAACTTGGCAGTATTTGGGGATTTGTTCTGCGTATTATTCTTTAGAGAGTCTGAAAGGATTTCAAGAAAAAAACAATTTTGGTTTTTATAGTGGAATGTTTTTAGCTGGCTTTATGCTATTTGGGGCAGCCACGTATAAAGATGATGAAAAGTTAGATTGAGGTTTGTGTTTTCTGTTCGCTGGCTTGCAAATACACAGATACCTCCAAACCACCATTTGAAAGTGTCTTGGCGCGTCTTAAAGGAATGCCCACATTAGTGATCTCTGCGTCACTTGCGCACAGCACGGCAATTTTTGATGGCGCGCAGCGACTTAAAAAAACTCCCAGATCTGCATAAGGATTATCAGCGGTTATCCGTTTTCCATAGGGAGGATTGGTTGCAACGCAAGTGATTCCAGGAGGTGGGGTAATTTTTTTCGCATCGCCGCTCGCCACTTCAATGGCAAATCCGGTGCGCTTTACATGATCCCGCGAATGAACGACGGCATGACGGTCGAGATCGCTTCCAAAGATCTTTTTTGGAGGCAAAACTGTAACTTTTTTGTCGGCGCTTTCTTTGTAACTTTTCCAAGCAGAAGCGGAGAACTGCGGCATCTTCTCGAAGCCCCATTTTTGGCGGAAATATCCAGCGGGAGTGTTTGTCATCTTCATCGCCGCTTCGATAAGAAATGTTCCCGAGCCGCAAAAAGGATCGCAAAAGACATCGTCAGATGTCAGGCCAGCGAGCTGTAAAACGGCGGCGGCCAGGGACTCTTGGAGCGGAGCAATGCCCGTTTGGATGCGGTATCCTCGCTTGTATAGAGGAGAGCCTGAAGTGTCGAAGCTCAAAATGATTTTGCCGGGAAGCAGGAGGAGATGGAGTTGCACGTCGGGATTTTTCACGTCGACGTTGGGCCGGGAGCCAAACTTCTTGCGGTGGTGATCACAAATCGCATCTTTCACCACCATGGCAGCAAAAAGCGTGTTGGTGAAGGCAGGGTGGGCTCCTGCAACATCGATCGCAAAGGTTTGCAGTGAAGAAATGTAGCGCGACCAGTCGATGGAAAGAGCGGCTTTATAGAGGTCCTGCCGATCGCGGCAAGGAGCTTGGACGAGGGGCCATAGAACACGGCTTGCGAGGCGACTTTCATAGTTGATGCGGTAGATGGCGTCCATTTCTTGAGGAACAAAGACACCGCGTTTTCCGAGGGTGGAGGAAATGCCCAGAGCTTTGAGCTCTTGAGTGAGGAGTTCTTCAAGATTTGAGCCGCAGGAGACAAATGCCGTCATAAAATTCTCTAAAGAGGTTAATAATAGCATTTGTATTGGAGAGATGCATCACTTTTTCAGCTGGTGGGGGAAATAAAATATTGACTTTTCTTCGAGAAAGTGGAAAAATTTATACGCATATAAACCAATATTTTTTATGAAATCAAGCTCTTTATTGAGTTCTAATAAAATTCTTCCTATAGAATATAAGCATTTTTTAGAAGAAGTTAAATGCCAAATTCGCCAAGCGCAATTTCGCGCAAGTTTATCTGTTAACAAAGAACTAGTATATTTGTATTGGTCTATAGGTAGATCGATTATTGAAAAGCAAAAAGGAGAAGGTTGGGGTGCGAAGGTAATTGATCGATTAGCCACAGATTTATCAACTGAATTTCCAGGCATGTCGGGGTTTTCTGTTAGGAATTTGAAATATATGCGTAAATTTGCAGAAGTTTACGCCGATCTTCAATTTGTGCAAGCAGTGCTTGCACAAATACCCTGGTGGCATAATCTGCTCATTTTAGAGAAGTTAAAAGATCCAGAGTCACGAAAATGGTATGCAGTTGAAGTAATAAAAAGAGGCTGGAGCGGCAGGTCTTTAGAAGAGGCTATTCGATCAAATCTATATAAAAAAATTGGAAAAGCTATTACAAATTTTGATGAACGGCTTCCAGAGTCTCATTCACGTTTGGCAAATGAGATTTTAAAAAGTCCCTATAATTTTGGCTTTCTAACTCTCACAGATGATTATGTTGAACAAGAATTAGAAAGAGGTTTAGTAGATAATTTAGAAAAATTAATTCTTGAGTTGGGGCAAGGATTTGCCTTCATAGGGCGGCAGTATCCTATAGAAATTGCTGGAGATGATTATTATTTGGATATGCTTTTTTATCACATTAAGCTGCGCTGTTTTTGCGTAGTGGAACTGAAAACGACAGACTTCAAACCCGAATATGCAGGAAAGTTGAACTTCTATTTAGCCGCGGTCGATAGACAGCTTAAACATCCTTCCGATAACCCTTCAATTGGAATGATTATTTGCCGAACCAAGAACGATTTAAAAGTGGAATATTCTTTAGAACGCAGCATCATGCCGATGAGTGTTTCTGAGTATCATGTAACTATTGTTGATGCATTACCCAAAGAGCTTCAGGGTGCTTTACCAACTGCTGCTGAAATTGAAGCCAAACTGACAAAACATAGCATCAATGATTCTTTGGATAGAGAAGATCGTTTTTAATTATGGAAAAAAAGAATCACATCGCCATCTTGCACGATGTAATCTTTTCCCTCTGAACGGGCTTTTCCGACTTCGCGGGCTCCCACGCGGCCTTTGTACTTCACCATGTCGTCGTAGGAGATGACTTCGGCTCTGATGAACCCTTTTTGAATGTCAGTATGGATTTTGCCTGCAGCTTCTTGAGCATTCATTCCTTGTGTGATTTGCCAGGCGCGGGTTTCGATTTCGCCTGCGGTGATGTAGGTGATGAGGCCGAGCGTAGAAAAGGCGGCTTTGATGAGACGATTCAGGCCCGTTTGCTCGAGGCCAAGTGTGGCGAGGAATTCTTGTGCTTCCGCAGGGGAGAGCTGCGCGAGTTCCTCTTCGAGTTTGGCGCAGATGGGGATGACGACATTGCCCTCTTGAGCGGCATATGCGCGCACACGAGCTACGAGCTCATTTTCCATGGAGGGGAGGGAAGATTCGCCGACATTGGTCGCGTAGAGGACTTTTTTGCTCGTGAGGAAAGGGAAGCAGGCGATGAGGGCGCGCTCTTCCTCGCTGACGTCCAGCGAGCGCAGCGGTTTATTTTGATTGAGATGAGCGATCGCCTTTTGGAGGGCGTCGTACTGCGCCTGGAGTTCTTTTTTCGCTTTGATTTGTTTCGCCATGCGCTGGGCGATATTTTCAGCCATTTGAAGGTCGGAGAGAACGAGCTCGAGATTGATGACTTCGATATCGGCGATGGGGTCGACTTTCCCTGCAACGTGGATGACGTCGCCTTCTTCAAAGCATCGAACGACGTGGACGATGGCGTCGGTTTCACGGATGTTGGTGAGAAATTGGTTGCCAAGGCCTTCACCTTCGGAGGCGCCTTTCACCAGACCTGCAATATCGACAAAAGTCACGGTTGCGGGAACAATTTTTTTACTCTGCGACAGATCGGAGAGGACGGCAAGGCGAGGATCGTCAACTTCGACGATACCGACATTAGGGTCGATGGTGCAAAACGGGTAGTTGGCCGCGGCCGCAGCTTTGCGCGTGAGGGCGTTAAAAAGGGTCGATTTGCCGACGTTAGGCAGGCCGACGATGCCGCAAGAAAGTTGTGCCATAAGGGAATCTATTATGCATGAAGAGAAGGATTGTTGAGAAGGCTATTTGCCTCTTCTGTAAGGCCAAGAGCTTGAAGGGCGCGAATACGTTTAGAAGAGACGAATTCGCTGCGGTAAATTATTTTTTCTAAATAAATAGCTTTAAAGCCCACTTCCTCGCCAAAAGCGCTCACACGCCCGGGAGTTCCTTCGCAATGATGACCAAACGATTCTCCTTCGCCGAGTAGAAGCGTAGCGAAGGGCAGATGCGCGTACACTTGGCGTAAAAAAGCATCGTAGGAAGTTTGCGAAAGTTCTTTCGTAAAGGGAAGCACAATCGTAGCTGCTACGCCACATTGCTCCAGTTTCAAGAGTCTTTTTTCTAAAGAGCAAATCATCTGGACGGGAGATCGGTGAGGAAGAACTTCGGAAGGATGGTTACTGAACGTGAGAACAACGGGAGTGCCATGTTTTTTCAGCTCGCTGAGTAAATGTTGATGACCGATGTGGACGCCGTCGAACACACCGATCGTAAGAGCGATGGGAAGCGGGAGAGCGGAGATTTCTTCAAGGCTGTGGAAGATCTTCATATAGCAGCTTTCCATCGATGGCAGCGCTGACATCGTATTTTCCTGAGCGAAGACGTCGTAGGTCAGAGAGATGGGCGCCGCATCCGAGCATTTCTCCGAGGTCGTGCGCAATAGAGCGGACGTAGGTGCCTTTGGAACAGACGACGGAGAGTTCAACGAACGGGTAATTGTAAGAGAGAAGGGTTGTTTTAACGGTGACGACGACGGGCTTTCGTTCTATTTCGATGCCGCGGCGGGCGAGGTGGTAGAGTTTTTGGCCTTGGACTTTTTTGGCAGAGAACATGGGAGGTGTTTGGAGAATGGTGCCTTGGAACGAGCGCAGGGCGTTTTCTAGTTCTTCAAGGGATGGAACTTTATCGGAGACATTTACCATTTTTCCTTCGCAGTCGTAGGTGTCGGTGGTGATCCCGAGGCGAAGAGTGCAGGTGTATTCTTTTTCTTGCGAGATGTAGAGGTTCGAGAGTTTGGTGTGGGCAGAGCCGATGAGCATGACCATGAGTCCTGTAGCAAAAGGATCGAGGGTGCCGGCGTGGCCGATTTTGCGGATGCCGGTGATGCGGCGCAGGGCGGAGACGAGGCTAAAAGAGGTTTTCCCTCTGGGCTTGTCGACAAGGCAGATGCCTTCACTGATGTTTACGGTGCTCTTCTTTGTCATGGATTTTTTGGAGGACGGCATCGATTTGCAGGTGAGCATCGACGCCTTCATCGAGATGGAAGGTGAGGTGAGGGAAATACCGGAGAACGACTTTTTTTGAGGCTTGGACTGAGATGAACCCAGCTGCGGAGCGCAGGGCCTGAAGTGTCTGCTTTTTATCTTCGGCAGAGCCGATGACGCTGATGTAAACGTTAGCATTGTGCAGGTCTTTCGAAACATCGACGCCGGTGACGGTGATGAGCGTGTGCACTTTGGGGTTGCGAACGTCTCTTGTGATCACTTCAGAGATCACTTCTTTGAGGAGGGAGTTGAGACGGTCAGTTCTTTTCATAGCTCTTGCGTCAGGTAGGTGATGTCAAAGGCTTGCAAGGTGTCGCCTTCTTTGATGTCAGTAAAGCCTTGCAGGAGAATTCCGCATTCGTGTCCTTTGGAGACTTCGCGGACGTCTTCTTTGACGCGTTTGAGGGAAGCGAGCGGGCCTTTCCAGATAACTTCTTTGTCGCGAACAACGCGGACGTGGCTATTGCGACGGATGATACCATCGGTGACTTGGCAACCAGCGATGAGACCGAGCTGAGAAGATTTGAAGACAGCTTTGACGGCAGCTTCGCCGATGTCGTTTTCTTGAGGAATTTTATCGAGAAGGTCAATCATGAGCTGTTTCACATCATCGACAGCGTGGTAGATGATGTCGTGGAGGCGAACATTAACTTTGTGCTGCTTGATGAGGCTATCTGCTCTGCTTTCGATGGCGGTGTGGAACCCGAGGATTACAGCTTTTGAAGCAGCGGCCAGTTCGATGTCGGACTCTGAAACTTCTCCGACTTCTGCGGAGGTGATGTTGAGTTCGATTTTTTCGGATTTGATTTTCTCAAGAGAGTGTTTGAGAGCCTCGAGGGATCCTTGCACGTCGGCGCGCAGGATAACAGCGAGCATTTTTTTCTCTTGTTTTTGGACTTGCTGGGCGAGGAGATTTTCAAGACCGCCGCGCTTGACTTGAAGGAGAGTGTGTTTGCGCTGGAGGATCCGTTTTTCTGAGAGTTCGCGAGCTTCTTTTTCGTTTTTCACGACGATAAATTCACTGCCGGCTTCAGGAAGTCCTGAGAGTCCTGTGATTTTAGCGGGAGTCGAGGGTCCTGCTTCCTGCATCTCGCGTCCATGCTCATCGTGCATGCTCTTGACGCGACCAAAGTGTTGATCGAATACGACGGCGTCACCGAGGCGAAGAGTTCCGTTTTGGACGAGCACGGTTGCTACAGCACCGAGTCCTTTGTGCATTTGAGATTCGATAACGGTTCCTCTGGCCCGCGTGGCGGGATTGGCGCGGAGCTCTAAGATTTCGGCTTGCAGGGCAAGCATTTCTAAAAGTTGGGGGATGCCAGCGCCAGTAAGAGCAGAGCAATTTACGGTGATCGTGGTGCCTCCCCATGTCTCGGGCAGGAGTTCATGCTCGGCGAGCTGGCGGTAGATATTTTCGGCGTTGAAATTGGGTTTGTCGGATTTATTCAGAGCGACCATGATGGGCACGCCGGCAACTTTCGCCTGGTTCATAGCTTCGACGGTCTGGGCGCGGATGCCTTCATCTCCTGCGATGACGAGAACGACGATGTCGGTGACGTCAGCACCGCGTTCGCGCATGGCCGAAAATGCTTCGTGGCCGGGGGTATCGAGAACGGCGAGATCTCCCACAGCTGTGTGGCATTTAAATGCACCGATGTGCTGAGTAATAGCACCGGCTTCACCTGCGGCTACGTTGGATTTGCGGATGGCGTCGATGAGGCTGGTTTTACCATGGTCGACGTGGCCCATGAAGGTGACAACAGGAGGTCTTAAGATGAGCTCATCAGCTGGACTTTCTGTGATTTCTTGTTTGATCGTTTTGTCGGTGATCTTGATGCGCTCTTCTTCGCTAGTGTCGATGGTGATCTCGCACTGAAAATCGTGGCCGAGAAGTTGTACAGTGGTCTCATCGTCGAGCGCGTCGTTGAGCGTGAGTACGACGCCTTTCATGAAGAGGCTAGAAAGGAGCTGAGAAGCTTTGAGCTTCATTTCAGCGGCAAGATCTTTGATCGTGATGGGAAGACGGACTTTGAGGGCTTTGGGCCTAATGACTTGCTCTTCGGTTTCCATGCGTTTTCCGCCAGCGCGGCGTTTGCGGCGCCAAATTTCGTCTTCACCAGCGCGCAGTCCTTGTCTGTCTCTGGCATCGAAGGATTTTTCATCGCCTGGTTTTCTTTGAGCCTTAAAATCACGAAAATCTTTGAAGACGGCTGCCTTCTTTGTGCGCTTTTCTTCACCTTCTTTAGGCATGGGAGCGGGAGCAACGGGAGGGCCTCTAAACCCGGGTCTTGGAGGGCCTCCAGGACGGGGTGCGCCAGGTCTTGGTCCACCAGGCCTGGGGGTATAGGGGCGTGGTGCCGGACGAGCGCCTGTACCAGGCATAAAGGGAGGTCTAGCGCCCGGAGCTTGGCCGGGAGCATGGCGTGGAGCTGGCCTTGGGCCTGAGGACATCGTTTCGCGTCTTAAAGGGGGGCGCGGAGCGGGTCGGTAAGGAGGACGGGGTTGCAGGACAGTAGAGGCAGGCCTTGGAGCTGGGGGTTTAGGAGCAGGAGGAGCTTCCTCGACTTTTTCTGCTTCGGGCGCAGGCGCGGGAGGAGCTACCTCTTCCTTAGGAGGAGGAGGTGGTGGTGGCGGCGGCGCCTCTTTGGGCTCCGGCTTTTTCTTTTCCTCAGGGGCTTCAGGCTTTTTTAATTTTTTTAAAGCTTCGGCCAGCTGGGCATTTTTAATATTGAGCTTTAGGTTCTTTGCCAAAAATTTCTCTTAATCTAAACAGTAATTTTCTTTCGCACCTCTTCCAAGATCTTATCGGCGAGTTCAAGGCCGATTTCTGGGATCGCGGCAAGTTCTTGGGGTGAAGCATTGAGGAGTTTGCGAGGGGTATTAAAGCCTGCGGATACCAGCGTGGGTATCGCGAAGCGGAATTGCGGGCTCATACCTTCGGGTGAAAGCTCGAGGTCAAGAGATGGGTCATCTACAGAAGCGAGCTGTTGACGCTGCAAGGTCATCATCTGTTGATAATCGCTCATTTTTTGTATCTGGAGCTCTGCTCCGACGAGCTGGCCGCAGAGGCGGGCGTTCATGCCGCGCTTACCTAGAGCTGCAGGATACTGATCATCGAGGACGACAATCGAAATGGTTGCGCCATCTTCGGCTACGCTGATTTTCTTAATTTCAATGGGAGCTAGAGCGTTTTGGAGGAGTCCAATCGGATCTTCTACGAACGGAATGATGTCGATTTTTTCGTTATTCAGCTCGCGGATGATGTTTTTCACGCGGGTTCCACGGACGCCTACGCAAGCGCCTACAGGATCGACTTTAGGATCGGTCGAGCGAACAGCGAGTTTGGTGCGGTATCCAGCATCGCGGACGATGCGTTCAACAGAGACTGTTCCATCGCGGATTTCGGGAACTTCTTGACTAAAGAGTTGAGAGACAAATTCAGGATGGCTACGGCTCAAAATGACTTCGGCTCCACCGCTTTCAGTATCTCTAACTTCGTAAAGGAGTGCTTGTACGCGGTCGCCGATGTTGTACTTTTCTGTTTTGGGATAGAAGCGATCGGGCAAGATCCCTTCGACTTTACCCAAATCAACGATGAGTGTTGCTCCACGCACATTGCGTTTCACAGATCCCGAAATGAGTTCACCAACGCGGTGACGGTACTCTTCGTAGATCACGTCGCGCTCCGCCATGCGGAGTTTTTGGGCGATAATTTGACGCGCTGTTTGAGCAGCAATGCGACCAAAGTCTTGGGGCGTGACAGGAATTTCAATCCATTGGCCTAGTTCCGCATAAGGGTTGATGACTTTAGCTTCTTCGAGCGTGATTTCTTCATCGGGAATCGTGACTTTGTCGACGACTTCCTTTTGTGCTGTCACATCGATAGCGCCTGTTTTGGCATTGATGTGAACGGCAACGCTGAGAAGTCCTTTGATACTTTTGCGCGCTGCCATGCAGAGCGATTCTTCGATCGCGGAGATGATCACTTCGCGCTTGATTCCTTTTTCGCGCTCTAGATATTCAAATATGGCAACTAGATCTTTATTCATCTTTTACTTCTGCTTTGGCCTTTTTCTTAGGGCTGCGTTTTTTCTTTTCGCCCACAACGATGTCGTCGCGGTTCTCTTTGTTTTTCTCAATCAAATACTCTTTGATGGAGAGTGAAATCTTTTTGTGCTCGGGGTCAATCTTGATCACTTTCGCTGTGACTTGTTGTCCTTTCGAGATCACTTCTTCGACTTTGCCGAATGGTTGATCGGAGAGCTCAGTCACGTGGATGAGTCCTTCGAGACCGTTTTCCAGCTCAACGAACGCACCAAAGGCGGTGATTTTCGTGACTGTTCCTTTCACGAGAGAGCCAATCGGGAGCGTTTTTTCAATGTTTTCCCAAGGATTTTGTGAAAGTTGTTTCACACCGAGAGTGATTCGCTTGTTCTCTTTATCGATGGAGAGAACGATCGCATCAACTTTGTCTCCTTTTTTGAAGAGCTCAGAGGGGTGCGATACTTTTTTGATCCAGCTGATGTCGGATATGTGAATGAGACCTTCAACGCCAGGCTCGATCTCGACAAATGCGCCGTAGTTAGTCAGGTTACGGATTTCGGCGTGGACATTGGTTCCTGCAGGATATTTTTTCTCAACATCATCCCAAGGATTGCTCTCAAGTTGTTTCATGCCGAGAGATATTTTTCCTTCTTCTGTTTGCACAGAGAGAACGATCGCTTCTACAGTGTCGCCTTTTTTCACTACTTCACTGGGGTCGGCGATGTTCTTGGTCCAGGACATTTCAGAGACGTGGATGAGTCCTTCGATGCCCGGCTCGATTTCGATGAACGCGCCGTACGGAGCGAGGCTAACAACTTTGCCTTTTACATGTGTGCCAGGAGGATATTTTTGCTCTACTTCTTCCCAGGGATTGGACTCTTTTTGCTTCATGCCGAGAGCGACACGTCCTTTGTCTCTATCGACATGGAGAACCATGACTTCGAGTTCTTCACCGAGGTGGACCATTTCTGACGGATGCTTAATTCTTTTCCAGGTCATGTCGGTGATATGGAGAAGGCCATCGATGCCATTCAGATCGAGGAAGACGCCGAAGTCCGTGATGTTTTTCACGATACCGTGGCAGAGTTCACCTTCTTGGATGTGCTCGAGCATCTCGACTTTTTTCGTCATGCGCTCTTCTTCGAGGAGCTCACGGCGAGAGACGACGATGTTTTTGCGTTCTGTGTTGATTTTGAGAATTTTGAAGTCGTAGGTTTTATCGAGATATTCATCGAGGCTCTTGATGCGCTTGTTGTCGATTTGAGAACCGGGCAGGAACGCCTCGATTCCGATGTCGACCATGAGTCCGCCTTTGACTTTGCGGATGACTTTTCCTTGGACAATCGAGCCTTCTTTGCAATGATCGACGATGTATTCCCACTGACGCATACGGCGGGCTTTATCGCGAGAAAGAACGATTTGGCCATCTTCGCCTTCAGCGTGCTCGAGGAAAACTTCTACCTCGTTATCGAGGAATAGTTCGGCAGGATCTCCGAACTCCGCGATCGGCACAATACCTTCCGATTTGAGACCTACATCGACCACGACAAAGTCTTTCGTGATTTCGACGATACGTCCTTTAAGTACCTCCCCCGCGCTCATGGAAGCGACGGAACCAGCTTCGGTGCCTTTCTCCTTTTTATGGAGGAGCTTTTTAAACAGCTCGGCATCCGCTTCGTGGAAATCGACATCGTCGATTATATTGTTGGTACTCCAATCTTTGGTCTGTTTGGACATGCTAAAGGTTTCTCCTAATAAATAATTTTCGGCCGACTAGAAACAAGTTCTACTCGTCGAAACAAACAAGATAGCAAATGGTTGAAAATTACAGCAATAGGAAAAGAGGTTCGAGTGGATTGATGTTGGAAAAAACCCCTTCAGTTTGGGTAAAAAATATTATAAAACTCCCGGTCTCGAGACCGGGACTATAGTTAATTGCTGCCTAAATTGGTTTTATTTTTTTCAGGAAAATAACAATTCATCATCATTTGTTCCATCATTTCCAGTTGAGTTTTGAGTGGTATGTGTACAACTTTTACAGTTTCCATAACTTCCATTGTTGTGGTTTCTTTTGGGGCGCAATAAGATTTTTTCAAATTGTTTGTTTTGACAGAAGCGAGTGCTAATGCATTGATTTGCTGCTTTATAAGTGGTTTCTTTTCTATGGTCTTTTTAGGCGAGTTGTTTTTATTTAACGCATATTGACTCTGCGATTGAAAGGTTATTCTTGTTGTCATTTTTAGTTTCTCCTGTTTTATTTTATTATATTATTGCATTTGCAATTAAAATACAATTAATTACAAATTGTTATATAAATTATTATAATATAAGTTTTATTTAACAGGTGGTTGGGCTGATCTAAATCTTATGAACCAGTTGAGCGATAGTGCCTCACACCGAGGCGCCAAAATTGGCATGCCAGGAGCAAGAACGCAAATCCAGCTAAGGGAGCGATGAGGCTTAGCCATAAAGGAAAATGGTCTAGACGTGATAGGTTCAAATTCTTACTAATAGGGTTGTTTTTTTAGCAGAAAAGGAGTAATATATTTGGATATATGCGTATTGAACAAAGTTTTAGCATCACTCCCTCTTCCGTTTCCCTAGAGAGCACAAAGTCCTCTTCTTATCCGTTGCTCCGGTCTGTCTTCTCGCTCTTATCTGTGCCCGCTTCTCGAAAAGAAAAAATCATTTATAGCATAGGCGCGGTAGTTCTGAGCTTAGGAGTTCTCTATCTGGTAGCCCATATGTTTCGATCTATATTAGGAAAGGGGGGGCCCACTTTTCAAGGGGAAGTGTATAGATCCACAGCTAATGCAGCCAATCCATATGATCTTCAAGGTGTTATACCAATAGCGTGCCGTAACTTGCCTTCCCACCCTTCTATAAGAAGAATTTTTATTGTGGAATGTAGGGAGGGTTCAGCTCAGATCCTTTTTGACGACGATGCGCCATTTAAGTATTTCAAAGAAATTTTTATAGAAAACCCTGAAGAAGCTCTTATAATATATGCTGCGATTGATGAGAAGGCTTCGCAAACCATAAGTAGTTCGCTGGAAAAAGGCATATCTCAACAAGATGCACTCCGCCGTGTTGGTAAAAGTAGAATGCGTTCTATTTTTCTAACCTATGAGGAAGTGAATAAAATGACGGAAGCCGCAGCTCTAGCACATTTCTACAAAGATGAAGAATACAAAGAAGTCATGTTTCCTCGTCGTGTTTTAGAAGAGTTTAAGCGATTCCCTTAGCGAGATTTTCTAAGCGCCCTGCCTACCGCACCCCCATCTTTATCTTACACAAAAGGTCTATTGAGCCTGATGGGCGGCTTCGGTTTTTCTAGGTATGGTGAATTGCACGTCGAAGAAGAGGTTGCAACACTTTATCAAAGAATGTTTGTAAAGGTAATATTTTAAGAGCCGGTTGATCGGTAGTGACGGACGCCAAGATGCCAAAATTGACAAGAAATAAATAGAAACAAAAAGCCAACTAAAGGGGTGATGAAGCTAAGCCAAAAGGGAAGCGTTTCATGACGTAAAAGAATAGCAATGGGATAGTAGCCGACACAAGCAAGAGGGATAAGGAGAGTGAAGATAAGGCGGAAGCCTTTAGGGTAGATACTCATGGGATACTGTCCGACTTGGAGTCCTCCAAAGGTGGTGATGTTGAGGACTTCGAGGCTTTCTATCGTCCAAAAGGAGATAGCAGCGTGCAGCACGAGCAGGCCGTAGAAAAGGCTGGCTATGCCTAAGATGGAGAGAAGGATGACAAGCGCATGGAGGGAGAAAAGGGAGAAGGAGAGGGCATGAGCCGACCACAGAAGGACCAAAAAGCCCTGGAAAAATCTTCCCAGACGAGCGAGATGGACTTCGCGGGCGGCTATCTGAAGAAGGAGGCTGATGGGTTTGAGAAGAAATCGGTCAAAATCACCTTGTTTGACGATGAGATAAAACGTATCAAAGCTGCGGCCTGTGATTTCAGAAATGGCAAAACCCATATGGACCATGCCGTAGATAAGGCCCACTTCAGGGAGTGTCCATCCTTGGATCATTTGAAAACGGTCAAAGAGCACCCAGATAGCGAGGATATCGACCAGGGTACCGAAAAAATGGCTCACGGTGAGCATGAGGAAAGAGGCGGGATATTGCATCTGGGAGCGGATAGCGACGCGGATGAGTTTCCAATATAACATCCTAACCCCCTTGGATCACAAATTGGCGGACGGCTTTTTTCAGGAGCCACTGTCCGATGATCATAAAGAAGAGAATCCAAGCAAGTTGGAAAAGGAGATAATAGAGACCTTCTGAAGAAGGGATGACGCCGGTGTAAAGTCGGCAGGGGATGTCCATCACGGCTCTGAAAGGTTGCACATTTAAAAAGGGCTGCATCCACGTGGGAAAGAGAGGCAGCGGGACGATCATCCCTGAAAAGAGGACGGTGATGTGAGGAAGTAAGCGCTGAATGCCTTCACCTGAGATGGTCCAAAAAAGAGAGACGATCACGAGCGTGGTCATCGCGCTCGAAAGAAGGAGTGCGAGCAGTGTGGAAAAACCAAACAGCACGCCAGCCTGCCAAGAAATGGGCGCCATCAGACCAAAAAACCATCCGCCGAGAAGAAAAATGGGAAGACATCTTAGTAGTGTAGGAATCGAGCGCATGGCAAAGCTCCTAGCATACCAAAGTCCATACAGGTGCAGGGGGCGTAGGAGTTCGTAGGCGACGTTGCCGCTGCGTACCTGAGCTTCAATTTCTTTATCGATGTTCCAAGGAAGGAGTTGCAGAAGAGCCTGGCCAATCCAAATGAACGTGATGGTTTGGCTTAAAGAAATAGGCTCCGCGGCACTAGATCCTAAATAAAAAGCGCGCAAAATCATCACTTGGATGAGTCCCCAAAATAACTGTGTCGTAATGCCCGCGAGGGCGGCGGCTCGGTACTGGAGCAGCGTCTTCATGCGGATTTTGAGGATAGCTGCGTATCCGTTCATCTGTGGTTCCGATAGAGTTTGGCGATCGTCTCTTCGATGGGAATGTTCTCCACAAACAGATCGGCCACGGCATGCCGCGACGTGATCTCGGCAATCAAGGCAGGGGCTGTAATGTGTGAGGGGTTGAAGCTGAGCCAGACGCGGTGTCCTTCTTGGCGGATCACCAGAGCTTCTTTGACCGCGATCGTCTCTCCTTCTTTGGCAAGGTCGATCACGAGACGGCGCTCGGGCGAGATTTTTTTTCTTAAACCATTGAGGGATCCATCAAAGTCGATCTTTCCGTCGCTCAAAATGATCACGCGATCGCAGAGTGCTTCGATGTCATCCATGTCGTGTGTCGTGAGCAAAATCGTGACTCTCTTTTCTTTGTTGAGATGGCGGATAAAATCGCGCACGGCGAGTTTGCTCACCGCGTCGAGGCCAATCGTTGGCTCATCGAGGAACAGAATTTTAGGGCTGTGCAAAAGGGAAGCGGCTAGATCGCAGCGCATCCTTTGGCCAAGACTGAGCAAGCGGACAGGCACATGGAGAAGAGGAGCAAGTTCTAGTGTATCGATCAAAGTGGAGAGCGTTTTTTTGTACTCTGCATCGGGAACTTTGTAGATCGCTTTGAGCAGCTCAAACGACTCGATGACTTGCAGATCCCACCACAACTGCGTGCGCTGTCCAAACACGACACCGATCTGCGCTACGACTTCGATGCGATGCTGCCACGGCGTCTTGCCAAGGACTGTGACGCCGCCGCTATCGGGAACTAAAATGCCGGAGAGAATTTTAACCGTAGTGCTTTTACCAGCGCCGTTGGGACCGATATAGCCAACGAGCTCTCCTTCATTAACAGAGAAGGAGACTTTATCGAGAGCAATTTTTGTTTCATGAGAGCGAGAGAGGAGACCGGCGATTTCTTTCCAAAAGCCCTTATTTCGCTTCGGAACGCGATACTGTTTCGAAAGGGCCTGTACGGATAGAACGGACATAGCGGGGAGCATTTTACTTATTTTCAGTTATTTAACGCAAGACCGTTTGTGATTTTGTGGTAATAATTTTTTGACCGTTGATCGGTGTTCGGTAAGGGGCTATAAATATAAAGCATGACCGAAAAGAAGATGCCTGTCGTCGTGATGAAGTTCGGGGGAGCAGCCACAGAGAGCTCCGATCGGTTTTCAGCGATTGCTGATCTGATTGTTCAAAGGCAAAAAGAGGCGGGGAGTGTTGTCGTCGTTGTAAGCGCCGTGGGTAATACCACCGATCAGCTCATGGCGATGGCCAAAACGGTGCATCCGAGTCCTCCGAGCCGCGAAGTCGACATGCTCATTTCGGTGGGCGAGCGCATCAGCGCGGCCCTCCTAGCTATGGCTCTTGCTCTTCGAGGAAAAGAGGCGATCAGCTTGACGGGGAGTCAATCGGGAATCATTACGACTTCTCGCCATACCGATGCTAAAATTTTAGAGGTACGTCCCGCGCGCATCCAGCGCCATTTAGAAGAGGGAAAAATCGTCATCGTCGCAGGCTACCAAGGGGTGAGCCGCGATGGCGAGATCACGACTCTGGGAAGAGGCGGATCGGATACGACAGCTGTCGCTTTAGGGATATCGCTCCAAGCGGAAAAAGTTGAGTTTTACTCCCAAGCTCTTCCAATGGAGCAGCTCAATTATGTCGAAGCCTATAATCTTACTTTGAATGAAGCGAGCACTCTGCATGCTCGGTGCGTCGCATTGGCCGCCAAAAATTTCCTTCCTCTCCAACTCGTTTCTTTCGCCAAGAAAAAAATGGATAGAACTCTCATTGGAAGTCTTCCACGGCGCTTGGTGACACCGGTGTATGAAGAGGATTGACCAGAAGGGAGCTGTTAGATAAAATTTATTCTCCGCCATGAAAAAAGATATACAAGTAATTCCTTCCATTCTTGCGAGCGATTTTGGATGCCTTGCCACCGAAGCCAAACGGGCTGAGGATGCAGGGGCTGATGGACTCCACCTCGATATTATGGATGGCCATTTTGTTCCTAACCTCACGATGGGGCCGCAAGCCGTTGCCGCCATCAATAGGTCGACAAATCTTTTCTTAGATGTTCATCTGATGATCTACAATCCTTATGATTACATCGAAAGATTTGTGGAGTCCGGCGCGGATCGCATTACGTTCCATTTTGAAGCCACGGAAGAGATCCCTGAAGTTATCGATTACATTCGCAAATGCAATGTCGAAGTGGGTATGGCTTTCAACCCTGAGACATCGCTCGAAATGATCCCCAAATATTTGGATCAAATCGATCTCCTTCTCTTAATGACGGTCAATCCCGGTTTTGGTGGGCAATCCTTTATGACGGATGTTCTCGACAAAATCCGCTTTGCAAAGGCAGCCTCGGATAAACGTGAGCTGGATCTCACGATCCAGGTCGACGGCGGCATCGATAATAAGACGGCGCCCGTTTGTATCGAAGCCGGTGCAACGAGTCTCGTGGCCGGTACGTATGTCTATAAATCCAAAGATATGAAAGAAGCGATCCGTCTTCTCCGAGGAACGAAAAAATGAAAAAGATAGTCACGATCGGCGGAGGAACGGGGAACTTTACGGTCTTGCGCGGCCTTAAAAATTATGAAGTCGACATCAGCGCGATCGTCTCCATGGCCGATGATGGTGGAAGCACCGGCATCTTACGCGACGAACTCGGCGTTCTTCCTCCCGGCGATGTGCGCCAGTGCTTAATTGCGCTGTCGGATTCTTCCAGACTCATGCGCAGTCTTATGAACTACCGGTTCGAACAAGGCGGCCTCGAAGGGCATAGCTTTGGAAACCTGCTTCTCTCTGCTCTGGAGAAAGTGACAGGAAGTTTTGAAAAAGCTGTCGAAGAAGTCGGGAAAATTTTATTCATCAAAGGGAAAGTCATCCCTGTGACGACGCACCAAGTGCGTCTCAAAATGATCCTCAAAAGCTGCAAGATTTTGGAGGGAGAGCGGGAAGTTTATCTCTCGCAGGAGATTGAAAAAGGCTACAGCAGCATCTATCTCGAGCCTTATCCGAAAGCCAACCCCCACGCGATCAGCGAGATCATGAATGCCGATCTCATCGTCATTGGGCCTGGTGGACTGCACACGTCACTCATTCCTAATTTCCTGGTCGAAGGGATCAGCGAAGCGATCCGCAGAAGTGACGCCAAAAAAGTCTTCGTCGTCAATTTGATGAACCGCCGCGGCCAAACGACATCTTTTAAAGTGAGCGATTACGTCACCGAGATCTCCCGCTTCATCGGAGAAGATGTCTTTGATTATGTCGTTGTCAACGATCAAAAACCTCCTAAAGAACTTATTGATCTGTATGCCGAAGAAGGCGATCTCGTAGAAAACGACCTCGATGACGGGCGCGCCCGTTTTGTGTCGCTGCTCGGTGAAATGAAAGTCGGCAACAAGAAAGATTTGATCCGGCGCAGTTTGATTCGTCATGATTCAAAAAAATTAGCCCAGGAGCTGATGAACATTGTTAATAATCTTTGATCTCGACGACACACTCATTGATACCAGCGGATCGATCACTCCCATCCAATTGGAGAGTGCGCTCCGCCGCATGATCGAAGAAGGTCTTCCAGTAACCAGCGGTGGAGGTGCCTCCGATATGTTAAAGAGGCTCGATCGGGGAGCCGATAGCGCGAAGAGCGCTCTATCAGAATTTCTTGAAATTCTCGATGTCGAAGAAAAATTTTACCCGATGGCCCTTGAAGAAGTCTACGGCCCCATTCCAGCTGATCTCCCTATTTTTGCCCATGAGAACGCCTTGGAAGTGCTTCAGGAACTTTCTCAGCATCACACACTTGCGCTTGTCACCATAGGCAAGACGCAGCAGCAAAAGTACAAGATGGAAAAAGCTGGTATCGATTCCACCTTATTTAGTAAAATCGTTATTACCGAAGTGCGCGATAAAAAACCGCATTACGAAAGTCTCTTGGAGGAGTTTGGTATGACCCCCGCTGAGACCATCGTATGTGGCGACCGCATAGCGATCGATTTAGTGCCCGCCAAAGAGCTGGGCCTCAAAACGATCCATGTGCGCCAAGGCCGTGGGAAAAAAGCTCCCCAGCATTTAGAGCGCGAAGTAGATTTTACCGTAACCGAGCTCAAACAAATAGAAGAGATTATCAAACAGTTATGCTAAACAGCAGCCAGCTATCTCCCGGAACTACAATATCCGTCGATAACAAGATCTATCGCGTCGAGTCGGCCGTCAAGGTCACCGTCGCGAAAGGCAACCCCTTTATCAAGACCAAGCTCAAAGACCTCATCTCTGACCAGCTTGTCGAGAAAAACTTCAAAATCGGCCAAACGATACAAGATGTTTCGCTCCTGGAGCGCAAACTCGAGTATCTCTATCTCGAAGGAAAAGACCACCTTTTCCTCGACGTTGGTACTTTAAACCAAGTCACCGTCCCCGCTTCCATCATTGGAGAAAAAGTCCATTTCTTGAAAGAAGGGATAGAAGTTAAAGCCATGTTTTATGGCGACAATGTCTTTTCGATCGAACTGCCCCAGTTCCTCGAGCTCATGATCGTCAAAACCGATCCGCCTCCGCAAGGCGCGCCCACGATGTCGAACACCACCAAAGAAGCTGTTCTCGAGACCGGAGCGAAAATTGTTGTGCCCCTTTTCATCGACACGGGCGATATCATCAAAGTCGATACGATAACCAGCGAATACATACAGCGAGTCTAATATGGAGTTAAAACAAATTAAAGAGCTCATGGCTGCCATGGAAAAAGCAGGCATGGGGCGTCTTCGTCTCAAAGAAAAAGATTTCGAAATCGAGCTCGAGCGCAAAGAATCAGCGCCTCCAGCTCCCCAACCCGTCATTTACCACCCCCATCCCGAACCCCATAAATTTCCGTCTCATGCCACTCCGCCGTACAAAGGCCACCACGCCGAAGAACACCACAAACCCGAAGAGAAAAAAACAGAAGCCTCTGGCAAATTCATTACCTCTCCCATGGTAGGGACGATGTATACCGCCGCATCTCCAGAAGACGCAGCTTTTGTCAAAGTCGGTGATAAAGTCGATGAAAATACCGTTGTGTGCATCGTAGAAGCCATGAAAGTCATGAACGAAGTGAAAGCCGGCGTCAGCGGCACCATTGCTGAAATCCTCGTTCAAAATGCCCATCCCGTTGAATTTGGAAGCAAACTATTTCGCATAACATGAAAAAAGTCCTCATCGCCAACCGCGGCGAGATCGCCGTCCGCATCATCCGGGCCTGCCACGACATGGGTCTCAAGACCGTGGCCGTCTATTCTGAGGCCGATGCCGAAGCGCTCCATGTTCTCCATGCCGATGAGGCTATCTGCATTGGCGAAGCGCCCTCCGCCAAATCGTACCTTAAAATCTCTAACATCCTTTCCGCTGCCGAGATCACCGGCGCCGATGCGATCCATCCTGGCTACGGCTTTCTCTCCGAAAATGCCAATTTCGCCTCCATCTGCGAAAGCAGCGGCGTGAACTTCATTGGTCCCTCCTCGAAATCCATCTCACTCCTCGGCGACAAAGCCAATGCTAAAGCCACCGCTAAAAGCGTTAAATGCCCCGTCATTCCCGGCTCCGATGGCATCGTGGCTGATGTGAAAGAAGGCCTCAAAGTCGCTCGCGAACTCGGCTTTCCCATCTTCATTAAAGCCTCTGCCGGCGGCGGCGGGAAAGGTATCCGCATCGCCCACGACGAAGAAGAGTTTACCCGCCAATTTGCCGCAGCGCGCACCGAAGCTGAAGTGAGCTTCGGCAACCCCGATGTCTATCTCGAAAAGATGATCGTCAATCCCCGCCATATCGAGATACAAGTCATCGGTGACAAACACGGCAACTACCTCTACCTATTCGAGCGCGACTGCACGATCCAGCGCCGCCGCCAAAAACTCATCGAAGAGGCCCCTAGCCCCATGCTCAATGACTCGATGCGCCGTAAAATCGGTGAAGCGGCCGTCTCCATCGTCAAAGCCGCGGGTTACCACTCCGTCGGCACCGTTGAATTCCTTCTCGACAAAGACAAAAACTTCTATTTCATGGAAGTCAACACCCGCATCCAAGTCGAGCACACCATCACCGAAGAACTCGTCGGCCTCGATCTCGTCTGCGAACAGATCAAAATCGCGAATGGAGAGAAACTACAACTGCGCCAAAAAGATGTTGTCCTTAGTGGCCATACCATCCAGATGCGCATCAACGCCGAAAATCCGGCGAAAAATTTTGCCCCTTCTCCCGGCACGCTCGAGTATTATATTCCTCCGGGCGGTCCCCACGTCCGCGTCGATAGCGCCTGCTACGCTGGTTATCGCATTCCTCCCAACTACGACTCGATGATCGCGAAACTCATCGTCCGCGGCAAAAACCGTACCCATGCCATCGCGATTGCCAAACGCGCTCTAAGAGAGTTCCATATCGGTGGAGTCCACAGTACCATCCCGTTCCATCTCTATATGCTTGAGGATGCTCGTTTCTTAAATCATGACTACACGCTTACCTACATCGATCAACTCATGCAGGAAGGGTGTACGTTTGAGAATGGCGAGAAAAACTAGTTTTATTGCACATCCAGCGTGGCAGGATTGACCGTACCTAGTGTCAAACTGTTACTTGTTGCTTGAACCGTGATGAACCGGTTTTCCATGGTTGTTTGAGCCATTTCGTGATGAGATCGATCAAAAGCATCTAAAACAACACGCCAACGCGCATGCGGAGGAAGGTCGATGACTCTGGAGTTCCTCCATTGTAGTTGTATTTCTTCTTGGCGAGTAATTTCTTGTGACTCATCTTTACATTCTTGGAATTCAATTTGGAATCTTAAGGTGGGCGGAGTGTTTTGGGCTTGATACACCAAGTGACCTGGCCACTTTAACCAAGTAGATACTTTCCAAAGAATGCGATCGGAATCATCTCGTTCAAACTCATCAGTTACTCCTCCGCAATTAGTGATTTTTTGCAGGACGCGGATACGAGCCGTTCCCCGTACGATATGCCAACCTTGAGAAGGAGCAATTTCATAGGTGCGGTCCTCCATCTCGGGAGCGGTCTGTATGAACTCTTGCGAGACATGCTGCTGAGTTCTTCGCACAATGGGGCCGGGCGATACTATGTGCACTCTGATAGTTCCTGGACTTGTTGGAAGCATTCCAATAAAGAGATGGAAAATATCTTCGATTCTTCTATTTCCGAAGCCGAGTAGCCCATTTTCTTCGTGGGGAAAATGGAGCTCTCCTTGTGTCAATGTTATACTTCTTTCTTCGCCGTTGCCCAAGACTGTTCTTGGAAGGTTAAACTCAATAGCTTGGACTGTTGCTTGTTGCGGCTGGTATTCATTTCCTCTCAAAATAAGACGAGGAGCCAGACCGGGTTGTCCAATATTGGGAAAATTCCCTTGGATACGCAAAATAAAATGTGTTTGATCTGTCACAGGGGCAACACAGCGAGGGGAGACAGTCCGAACTTGGGGGCGAAGGTTTGCAAAGGGGAGGGTATTCACAAATTGTTGTATACGAGAAGTTAGGTCGGCAAATTGGTCATGATTTCTATTTTGAGCCGCTTCAACAATGGCTCGCAATTCTGCAAATTGTCTTTGCCCAAGATCATCCAGACGATCGACTGTTTCGTTCATTCTGTCGCTATAAGCGTTGCTAAAATGGTTGATAGCCAACCTGACTTGACGTCCGGCCTCGATTTCGAGAGAAAGCCCCGCTTGCCTTGCTTGTTCAATGAGATCAGAGACACTTCCCGTAAACAAACGAAGGGCACCACCGAGCCCAATAGCACCCAGACCAACAAAACCTGCCATAAAGTTCTCCTTTTGAGAAAAAATGATAGGTTAAATTGAATATTTGAGAAAGCAGAATCATTTTCGGAACGATCTACTACGGCCTAATATTTGTCTAAAATTTGATGGTGGGGGATCATCGATTCATTGCACATCCAGTGTAGCAGGATTGACCGTACCTAGTGTCAAACTGTTACTTGTTGCTTGAACCGTGATGAACCGGTTGTCCATGGTTGTTTGAGCCATTTCATGATGAGATCGATCAAAAGCATCTAAAACGACACGCCAACGCGCATGCGGAGGAAGCTCTACAACTCTAGAATTTCTCCAATGTAGTTGGATTTCTTCTTCATGATTAACTTCTTGCGCCGCATCTTGGTATTCTTGAAATACAATTTGGAATCTTAAGGAGGGTCCGCTTCTCCCAGGAATCAACACGCCATTGGGTGCTGTTCTCGGTTGAAGGAACATGTGGCCTGGCCACGCTACCCAGGTAGATACTTTCCAAAGAATTCGATCAGAATCATCTCGCTCAAAAGTATTTGATACTCCTCCAAGTTCAGTATTTTCTTGCAAAATGCGGATACGAGCCGTTCCCCGTACAACATGCCAACCCTGAGAGGGAGCAATTTCATAGGTGCGCTCATCTATCTCGGGAGCGGTCTGTGTGAACTCTTGGGAGACATGCTGCTGAGTTATTCGTGCAGGGCGTCCCGGAGATACTATGTGCACCCTGATAGTTCCTGGACTTGTTGGAAGCATTCCAATAAAGAGATGGAAAATATCTTCGATTCTTCGATTTCCAAAGCCGAGCAGTACATTTTCTTCGTGAGGAAAATGGAGCTCACCTTGCGTCAAGGTTACGCGTCTCTCTTCGCCGGCGCCCAAGACAGTTCTTGGAAGATTGTATGTCAGTTCTTGAACGGTCGCTTGCTGCGGTTGGTAGTCATTGCCTCTCAATACGAGACGAGGGGCGTGTCCGGGTCGTCCTATATTGGGAAAATTCCCTTGAATGCGCAAAATGAAATGCGTTTGGTCTGCCACGGGGGCAACACAGCGAGGAGAGACCGTTCTTACTTGTGGTCGAAGATTAGCCGCAGGCAGAGTGTTTATAAATTGTTGTACGCGCGCGGTTAGATCTGTGATCTGCGTTTGGTTTCTGTCTTGAGCTGTTTGGACTATAGCTTGTAGATTTGCAAGGTGTATTTGTGCAGCCGCATCGAGGCGATCAACCGTTTCATTCATTCTTTCGCCATAGGCGTTACTAAAATGATCAATTGCCAGCCCTGCTTGCCGCCCCGCTTCGATTTCGAGAGAAAGCCCCGCTTGCCTTGCTTGTTCGATGAGATCAGAGACATTTCCCGTAAACAAACGAAGGGCACCACCGAGTCCAATAGCACCCAGACCAACAACACCTGCCATAAAACGCTCCTTGTATGAGCCGTAGATTTTAAAGAAGTTGCAAATATTTAGAAAGGGGCGGGCATTTGAGAATGTTGTAAAAAACCAACAAAGATATCTGCGACTTTTTTTGCTACAAACAGGTATGCGGAAATCACGATCACCTCGAGCAAAATGCCCATGCAGCACTGAAAAATATTTCGAATATTGCGAGAAGAATCAGCATAATACTCGATCTTCGTCACTCTTTTAGATCCTAAAATATAGGCACAAGCTAAATAGGCTGCAGAGGTAATCGTCGCGAGGCGCAGAGGCAAAGGTATCGAATATTGTCCTAAATGTGAAATGGTATTTGCCACGCCAACTGCGCAATTAACATAGGAACAATGATCCCAAGCTTTGATTTTTTTTAATGCCTCGAATTGTTCTTGCGTGACACGAATTTCAAAGCGAAAAAAGGGGCGTCCCTGATACTTCGTTGCCATAATCATGTCTTGAAGTTTTTTATCTAAAAATCGGCGCTTCACGAGCGAAAAGGCCGTACCATCGATCTCCAACTCCACATGTCCGACGCTTAAGTATCCGAAGGATCGCCCCATGGGGTAGTAGATATACGAGATGGATGGAAAGGAGCACTCAGCGGTTGCAGTAGTCATAAAAAGAAAAATACGCTATCACATTCAGCTAGAAATTCTCAAGCCACTTTGTCTGCTGATAGTGCTTCTCGATGTCGTTGGCAACATCATCGAGGCTATCTGTGATGGTAATGAGATTGAGATATTGCCTCTTGATTTTGCCCTGAGCAACCAAGGTATTTCTCATCCATTCGATGAGCCCTTCCCAGAACGACTTACCCACGAGATAAACCGGAAAGTGTTCGATCTTCTGCGTGCTGATGAGGGTGAGCGCTTCGAAGAGCTCATCGAGCGTGCCAAAACCCCCTGGAAAAACCACGAACGCTTGCGCATAACGCACGAACATCACTTTGCGCACATAAAAGTAACGAAAGCGCAGGAGGTACTTACGGTCGATGAAGGGATTGGGCAGTTCTTCATTGGGCAGATCGATGCAAAGACCGCACGATTTTCCACCCGCTGCTTGCGCGCCTTGATTGGCTGCTTCCATTATCCCAGGACCACCGCCGGTGATGATGCCAAATCCTTTCTTCACGAGTTTAGAAGAGAGAACTGCTGCTTGATTGTAGTAGGGATCTTCGCCCGTGCTCACGGCTGAGCCGAAAATAGCGACGGAGGGCCCCAGTGTCGTCATCACCTCGAATCCTTCGACGAATTCGGCGAGGATACGAAAGATGCGCCAAGCGTCCCAATGGTGAGTTTGTTTATCGACCATGATTCTTTGAGATAGCTGAAAAGAGCTTTCAAAATCAAATTCAAAAATAGATTTTTAGAAAATACCTAAAAGATTTATAAATAAGGGTCTTGCGTTTAATTTTTTAAATTCATTGAAAAAAATATCCTACTGTGTGGTATAAATAAAATGAAGAGAGCTATAATTGAGATTCGAGCTTTTAGCAGAGAGGTTGATAACCTTATGCGGAAGAAAAAGTTATTGTTAGAGGATTTTGAAGCGCTTAAAAAGAGATTAGCACAAAATCCCGAAGATGGGGATCTAATACCAGGCACAGGAGGGGTACGTAAGATTAGACTTAAATCCGTTTCTAGAGGTAAGAGCGGAGGATTTAGAGTGTGTTATTTTGATGATCCTGAAAGAAGAGAATTATTTCTGATGCAAATTTATGCTAAGAATGAACAGGAAAACCTATCTCCTGGAGAAAAAAAGACGTTAAAGGAATTTGCCGAGCGAGTAAAAAGAAGGTGAAAAATGGGAAAATTATTCGATGATCTAAAACAAGGATTTGAGGAGATTCTTGCCTATAGAAAAGGCAAAATTACTCTGCGTACTGAATATATCGATATCCCCGAACCTCCCATGAAATATAAAGCGAAAGATATTAAGAAAATTCGCCATAAAGGTCATTATTCTCAGGGGATTTTTGCCAAAGTACTAAATGTTAGCGTAAAAACAGTACAGTCTTGGGAATCGGGAGAAAGGATTCCAAGTCACGCCGCATTGCGTCTTCTTGAGGTGGTAGATAAAGGTTTTTATCGTCCTCAAGTTTTACAAAAAGCGGCTCGGGTCCATAGATAAATCAAATAGGTGGCTGCAAGATACCGCGCCACTTTTTCTTGTAGGAAGACCTCGGAGCTTGCTTCCCATAGACCACTTCGTGGAGGTTCTCGATCGCCATAAAGGCTGTAGGATCTTCGCGCAGGACGATCTCTTTGAGTTCGGAGAGGTCAAGGCGTTCAATGATGATGAATAAGATTTCTCTCGTATCACCCGTAAATCCTCCTCGGCCATGGACGATCGTGAGGCCCAGGCCCAGTTCTTTGGTGATGATCGCGGCGATCTCTTGGGGTTTCGAAGAGATGATGAGCACTGATTTGAGTTCGTCGAGGCCCATGATCACCAGGTCGATCATCTTAAAAGCGACGATGTAGGTGATGAGCGACTGGAGCGCGATATGCCAGTTGAAGAGGAGGCCATACGCCGAAAAGATGAAGATGTTGCAGAAGAGGACGACTTGGCCAACGGTGTATCCTTTGCGACGATTGATGATGATAGCTAGGATTTCGGTGCCGTCGACGCAGCCGCCGCTGCGGATGATAAGTCCTGTTCCGATGCCCAGAAGGGCGCCACCGATGACGATGATTTCGATGGGGTCTCCTTTAAAATGGGGAACAGCGTTGAGAACCCACAAAAATCCCGCGAAGAGAACGAGCGCTACGAACATGTGGATGAGGAAAGTACGCCGGATAAATTTGTAGGCTAAAAACACAAACGGGATGTTCAGGGCGATGAGGTAGAACGACAGGTAGCTATCGACCGAAAGGCGGGTCAAAATCAACGCGATACCAGTGATGCCTCCGTCAATGAGGTAATTGGGAAGGAGGAAAATGCGGATGGCAAAGGCGGCCAAAAAGGCGCCGACGGCAAGCCAAAAATAACTCCAGATATGATGGGCGAGTGATCGTGGTGTATGTGCAGGCATAATTTTTTAATTACCCACTATAGCGAATATTTTAAAGAAAAATTCGCGGGAGACGGGGCTCGAACCCGCAACCTCTGCCGTGACAGGGCAGCGCTCTAACCAATTGAACTACTCCCGCAATTTTGTAACGCCAACTTGGCTTTAACTTTGAGGATAAAAGATCATCTTTTCTGTCTTTTTGATCCCAAAATGCTCGTGAATAGTACCCTTCAGGCTATTCAACTGCGCTTTTGTGCTCAAAAATCCTTGAAAATCTGACCTTTTCTCCTTCAAATTTCAAGCCAACTCGGCGTTACTTCTATGGGCGCAACAGGACTCGAACCTATGACCACCTGTGTGTAAGACAGGCGCTCTACCAACTGAGCTATACGCCCATAAAAAGCTTCGTATCTTAGCTCAAAGAGGGATAATCGGCAATGGTTTTCGAAAGTGAGCCATGGCGTCATTTTCTTTTTTGAGAAGTTCTTCATTGGCCATGGTCACGACAACTCCTTCTTTGACTTGGGGCAGGAGTTCTTTTTCGATGGTGCGCTGGATTTCGGCGCGGGTTGCTTCGAGGAGGGCTTTGCGGAAGTGGGACCGCATTTGGGGAGTTTTTCCTTCACGCCACCAGGTGTAAGCAGCGATAGCGCGCCCTCCTGGAGGGATGGGAGAGTCGAGCTGCTGGATCATGCCGAGTTTGGCTTCTTCGAGATCGCGGTCGGTAAATTTCCCTTCAGCGACGTAGGCGATGGCTTCTTCAAAGACTTTGAGCGTATGAGCAATCTGTGGATCTCGGCCCGAGTAGAACGTGAACTGGCCCGTTCCGGCCAAATAGGACGTGCCTGATTGATAGGCGCCGCCTTGTTCGCGGATTTTGGGATGGAGCACTTTATTGTCGAACAGGTGCGATGCGAGGCTAAGATAGGGCGCATGGGGATGGATATAGGGAGAGACTTTGAACGCCATGCACGTGGAGGCAATGGGCGTTGCGACGGGCCGGGCTTGCGAAGAGACAGGGATAAGAGGGTAAGAGCCCGTCCACGTGGGCACAGAGTGCGTAGGTAGCTCTAGGAGGCCATGGAATTTCTTTTTCTTCAGATGGCTCAGCATCGAGCTGTCGCAGCTGAGGACGAGATGGGGAGAGCGCAGCGTTAAAATCGATTCTTTGAGAGTCTGCAGGCGCTGGCAGATTTTTTTGATGTTTTTTTCGGCAGCCAGGTCGTTGATCATTTGATAGAACGCCAGGCCATACCACTGGTGAGAGAGCCTTGTGGCAATCGAGGTGCCAGAGAGCGCTAGCTGCGTGGCGTAACGCAGAGCACTCCTCGCAAGGCGTGTTTGCAGGCTGCTTTGGGTTTGCATCAGGAGTTCTTCGACGCGTTCTTCTTCATCGAGGCGAGGACTTTCAGCCATTTCTTTTAAGAGCGAAAAGAGTTCTTTCGATTTTCGGTAGAGAGCTTTTCCGCGGATGGCAATGGCGGGCCTTAACGCTTTGGAATCCTGAGAGAGGACATAAGGAGCAAACGAAGAGCCGATTCCCCCAGTATGCGCTTGGATATAGGAAAGATTGTCGATATAGGACCGAGCTCCGGCGCCCAGTTCGGGGAGAATAGAGATGAAAAATTGGGCAAAGGAGAGATCCTCTTCTGGAATGTGTGACATGTCGAAGAAGAGATCGGCGTAAACAATCTGGTTTGTGAAATTCTCGTTATAGAAAACATGTTTATGCTCCTTGAGTTCATAATCGCGGGTGAGAACCGGCACATCGTGCAGCGTCACCTTCGGAAGGCATTCTAAACTCTGTCCCTCGATCTCTTTTTGGTAGTGGTGTAGTTTCTCGGTTCTACTTAAAACTTCTTGTTTGCCTTCGGTGCTTAATTTGGCGTCGATCTCGCTGAGGAGTAATTTTTCGGTCGCCTCTTCTTTCGCGATGAGTTCAGGATCGGGCAGCATCTCCACGCGGAGGCGATGGGGATTATCCAAGAAGTATTTTTTCACGATCGAGGGCAAATAGTTGGGATCTTCTAGGCGTTTTTTCAAGCCGTCAAAAAGCTGGTGGATGAGAAGGGCATTTTCTGGAGGGCAATTATGTTGTTTGGCCAGCGCTGAGCGGAAAAACAGCGTCAGCCCAAACGGCGCATGGTCACCGACAATTTCTGTCCTAGAAAACTCGAGTTGGTGCAGCGCTGCTTCGATGAGCTCTTTGTCGAACACAACATCTTTTAGCGTTTTTAAGATGAGCGCTTCAATCTCTTTCGCATCCGACTCCTTGCATCCACGGCAGACGATCACGTAGGGCAGCTCGGACATCTCCGTATCTATGAACGCATCTGCGGTGACGCACAGTCCCGACTGCAAGAGAGGGTATTTCAGGGGAGAGGCGTCTGTCTCCATTAAAATCGCATCGATGAGTGTGAGGGCCAGCGCTGTTTCTTGATCGACGATGGGAGCGGTGAGCCAGGCGAGTGCGACATAGCATTTTTTCTCGAGGTCTTCGGTTTCTGTCGTCGGATAAAATCCCTTCCGATCCCGCGGTGCTCCCCACCGATTTTGTAGGGGAAGAGGCGGCAGGTGCGGAAGTTTAGCAACATCTTTCAAACAGTTATCCACCAAAAAATCGAGATGTTTTTTGAGGGGCAAGTTCCCGTAGAAGAAAAATAGGCACCGCGAAGGGTGGTAGTATTTTCCATGGAACGCTTTTAATTCTTCATAGGTGAGCGTGGGGATGATTTTCGGATCGCCCCCCGAGACATGAGCGTAGGGAAGATCGGGAACCAGTGCTTCCATGACATGGTGCCACAGTCTTGTTTCTGGGCTGATGAGAGCTCCTTTCATTTCATTGTAGACGATCCCTTTCCACTCGAGCTGGTCTTTTACAAACTCAAGCCGGTGTCCTTCTTGCCAAAAGCTTTCTTTGCGCAGGTTCGGATGGAAGACAGCATCGAGATAAACCTCGAGCAAGTTGTAGAAGTCCTTCTCCACCTGGCTCGCCGCTGGATAACAGGTGAAATCCGATCCTGTGAGGGCATTCATGAAGGTGTGGAGGCTTCTACGCGTCATGGCAAAGAACGGATCTTTCACAGGGAACTTTTGAGAGCCGCAGAGAACAGTATGCTCTAAAATATGCGCTACGCCGTTGGAATTATAGGGAAGCGTCTGAAACGAGAGACAGAAGAGATTTTCCGTATCGTCGTTGGCAATATGCATCACAGAGGCGCCCGTGGGCTCGTGCTCGAGTTCTAGGAGCTCAGCCTTGAGTTCCTTGAGGGGAAGAATACGACGAAGGGCAAAGCCTTTATAGGTGTCACCTATGTCCATAACTATCGCAGTCTACCGTTCTAATGATTAATCGACAACGTATTATTTTAAATATGATTTATTGAATATAAACTAAATATCAAGTAAACATTATACCCACAATGGAAGCGTCAATACCGATATATTCAATAAGTGCTACACCTTCTTGGGTGAAGAATCAAGATTTTGATGAAAAGGCCCCTTTAAATGAGGACCATTCAGGTGTGCAAGTTCTTCTAAGTGAGGGTCAATGGAACTTGGCAGAGGAAGATCAAGTCTATTATGCACGTGAAGTTATTAAAGTTCTTGGGCTAAGGGGAGTGCGCAGTCTTTTAACTCGCGTAACACCCTATTACCCCATGTATAGTAGAGTTACTTACCATGCCTTAAGAATATTACGTAATGGAGAATGGACAAATCGAGAAATAAGGCCTCAATTGACCCAAAAAAAACTGGATAGTGGAACACAGATATTAACTCTTATCGTAGAAGATATTCGAGTCGGTGATATTTTCGAGTGGTCCGTTTCAATTGCAGGGTTGGCTTCTTTTTTAAAAGACACAAAAATCAGTAGGTTTTTCCATTTCGAATCACATGAGAAGAGCACTGATATTAGCTTTTTTCGAGTCGTATTTAATCCCAAGAACCCCATATCGACAAAAGTTCTACATGGCCAAGTTGATAGAACGGAAGAAAATATCAACTCCGAGTTAAAGGCTTATTCCTGGATTCAAAAAAGTACAAAGCCTGTTAGTGAACCCCATTGGTCCAAGGGAAATCTTTGTGTTCAAATCAGTCAATTTCAAAATTGGAATGAGGTTGCCCAGCAAAACCTTCCGCAATACACCTTGCCAAAAGATTTTAACCCATCCCAGGAAATGAAGGATTTAGTGGCAAGGTGGATAGCGCTTCCAGACATTCTTCAGCAAGCCACGGCTGCGACCCGATTTGTTCAAGATGAGATTATCTATTTCTCCATAGAGGGATCGCTATTCGGTAGCCAACCAGATCATCCAAACGATACACTCCGGAAAAGACAGGGGTGTTGCCGCGATAAGGTGTTTCTTCTCCATGCTTTTTTTCATCTCATGGGTATTCCGTCCTCTTGCGTTCTCGTAAATACTAATGGTTTTGAGCATCGAGAGAAAATTTTACCCATGCGAAGCTTTGGTCATGTTCTATTAAAAGCATCGATAAAGGAAGAAGAGTATTGGATTGAAACGACGCATGCCATGCAGGGAGGTTCTCTTAAGAAAACAAGTCAGCTTACTAAACAATGGGGACTCGTTTTAAATTCCAAAACTACAGACATCGTTTCCATTCCTCTACCCCCATTCGAGAAGTGTCCTCATCAGAGATTTGTTACTTTTAAATACACTTCCCCAACAATGGTTAAATTGGTCATCAAGACTCTCTATTTTGATGTGCAAGCTGATAGTATGCGATATCAGTGGCATAATGAAGGGTGCAAAACCCTTACGAAACAACGTTTAGAGGCTCTTCCTGCTACGTATGGAAAAGTCAAATCCCACAGATTCATGACCATTCAAGATGATCGTGAGAAAAATGAATTCACAACAACCGAAAGATATGATCTAGCTTTAAATGAGAAAGGAGGACGGGGTTTGCATTGTGTCCTTTCCGTGCAAAACTTTCTTTCTAACCAAATCGACCCTGAAGCGCGTTCTTTGCATTTTTCTGAAACAATAACTGTTATAAATCCTTATAATAAATTGCCCGACAGCTCTTGCTTTGAAATTGAGAACACAAATTTTTCATACAAACAATCGTGTATACGATCCACCGCGCCTGCTCGTTACAGCTGGTCTTTTGAATTCACACAGAAAAAAGAAACCGAAGATGCCTCAAATAAAAATGCCTATATGCAAGATATTCAACGGATCCGGGAAAATCTTCCCCAAGTGAAAATCAAACGGCAAGACACTGGCTCTCGATTCTTTCACTACCTCTTCAAGGGGCTATGGAGTTTGCTTGAAGGTTTATGGCGATTCCTATTTTGGCCTAGAAAGGCTTAACCCATAACGCATAGAGCTCTTTAATTTTACGATTAATCGACAACACATTATTTTAAAAAATGTTATTAAAAGCAAAACGTGTTACTATTTTTTGAAAAATAAGGAAAATGATGAACCATATTCAAAAAATAGATCCAACTTTTACAACGTCTCCTTCTATGTCGTTTTCCGCTGCGGCGGCCGAAGAGAAAGTTCAAAAAGTCTTTGTCTCTGTTGCAGCTCAGAAATGGAGCTTTGTAGGATTAAAGAAAGAGCGAGTTGGTATATTTTGCCTTGCGATTCTAACTTTAATAGTAGCAGTTTGTATGATGTACAGAAAGCGAATTGCAAATTCCCCGAAACCAGAAGTCGATGATCTCTTAAAGACCGTTAAGCTTCCCCTGTTTATAGAGGCTGAAATGCATGTTGGTTTAGCCAAATCTGTTTTATTGAATCTTGTCAGAAAAAACTGGGCAGAGCAGGGTTTGTCGGCCGACAATGAGCAATGGATCAAGCAAGAAATGTTTAAGCTGGATTTGGGTAAGCTGAATCAGCTGAACCAGCTATTAAATCATCTCATTCCAGTTGTTGAAAAGAATGGTGAAAAAAAGCTCAATCCCGATGAGCATTTTGTTTCTCAACATAGAGCTCTTCAGACTCTATTGCAGCAAGTAATACAAGAACTGGTTGTTTAGTCTTTTCTACAAGTTAAGTATTATCAATGCTTTAAGTTTTTATTAAACAAATAGTTATGAATTACTTTTAACGTTTAATTTGTTTATAATATTTGCATTATGATTATAAGCAAGTTTAAGAACGTTTTATCTTCGTCTCATTTTATTAAAAAACAACCTCAGTTTTTTCATAAAAATATCTTTACAAGTGCAAAGAAGGGCTCCAATGTGCACAAAGCGCCTCCCCAAAAACTCAACTCTCTCTTTCACGGGTCCATCTTCACTGGCCAAAAAGAAAATGTTTCATGGAATAAGACCGCAACGCCGCAATTTTCAACTTCCTCTTTTTTTGACTTAAGCCGCATTTTCTGGGGCATTCTGGCATCGCTGGGATTGGGGTTTGCGATCGCAGCTTACCAAAACATCGTACACGCTGAAGAGAAAAAAGAAGATTCAGTAGCCATTGATCGGAAGCTCCCAGAGTGGACAGCATCTGCGCAAAATAACATCGATATTGTTTGGAAAGAACAGCCTAATTCCAATCCTAACGCAGTTTTTATTGAGGAGTCGATTAATCTTCAAACCCACACCCAGTTTTATCGATATGTGCGTTATGTAGATGATGCGGATGATCTCGAAGATTTTAACCTCCCTTCCTTTGATCCTACTGTTCAGACATGTACGGTGCATTCTCTAAATGTCATTTCGAAAAAGGGGAAAGAGGATCGATTAAGTCCTACTGCCATTAAGTTGAAAACTCATGAAGAGGATGATTTCATCGATGAAGGAGAAAAGGGGATCGAGGTATCTTTAGACAATCTCCAAGAAGGGGATATGGTCGAAATTTCCTTTAGCATCCAAGGAGAGCATAAGAGACCTTCTCCGTTATTTAGCGGTGCTGCGCGAGCAAATGATGCTGAGCAATCTGTTTATCGTATCGTGACTGGTTCTCAAAGATCGTTATCCTTTAAGGCATTCAATACTTCTGCTTTGCCCAAAAAGGAACGCTTGAGCGACACGTTGGATGCTTATACTTGGCAACCTCCTCGCGCTTCTTACAATTACGAGAACTACCAACCCATGTGGTATGATTCAAAGCCTCGGTTAGAGGTTTCTGAGTTTAAAAACTGGAATGAGGTTGTTAAAGCGCAGCTTCCTCTTTTCACCCTTCCCAAAGATTTTGTGCCGACGGATGAGATGAAAACGCTCGTAACAAAATGGAAAGAAGAGTCCAAAGGAGATCCCTACGTAGCAGCCACTCTTGCGCTCACGTTTGTGCAAGATGAGATCGAATTTGAAAACGACCGCGGCGGAAAATGGAACTTTACTCCTTTTCCACCCGAGGGGACCATGAGTGTGAGATACGGGAACTGCCGCGATAAGAGTCTACTTCTCCACACACTTCTTGGTATGATGGGAATCAACTCTCAACTGGCACTCACGGATTTTGATGAAAACCCCAAACTTCCCGAAAGCCTTCCCGGTTATCACGTTTTTGACCATACCCTCCTTCGCATCTCTATTGAGGGGAAACATTATTGGGTAGAACCGATCGATGATCATCGCGGAGGAGATATCAAAACTAGGCCTTTCTCAGGATATGAATATGCTCTTGTATTGGATCCAACGACAAACGATTTGACGCCTTGCCCTCCAAATAAGGAGATGCTTGCAAAAACGGTGATTGAGACAGCTGTAAAAGTCGATACCACCGCACAAAAAGTGTTTTTTTCTTGTTCCACTCATATGTTTGGAGCGTATGCAGATGCGATGCGCAGTGATATCGAAGACTTCAAAGAAGCTAAAACTGCTTTTTCATCCTCTTTTTTACCGCATCTAAACAATGGAAAATATACCATCGAAAAACAGCATCCCATCGACATTTCTGATGACAGGCATTCTAACGAACTCATCCTTAGACAACGCTATGATCTCCTTCCTGTCGGCTTGGATAAGGAATTCGAGCTAACACCCTCTAGCTTCACCCAAAAACTACGTGAAGATTATTATGGAGCAGAAAAGCGCACTGCGCCTTTTAAACTCCCCTCTGGCGGGCTAAAAGAGGTGATTACGATCGAAGGAACTACCATTGCACCCCTACCTTCCTCAAGACGTTTCGGGAATGACTTTATGCGTTATACCGAGGAAGCTACTCAAAATGGCGACCAAACTAAGCTGACCCGCGAGGTGGAGTATCTGAAAGGGTATTTCCCTGCGAAAAGCAAGCTGGAGTACGCCAAGATGCTGGGGCAAATCAGGACGACTTCCCCCATTATCAAACACCGATTTGGTAGGACTTTTTAATTCTTCAGGTCCACGTGAGATTCGCCGCTGATTGGTACTCAGTTACGCGTGTCTCGAAGAAGTTCTTTTCTTTTCCTAAATCGATCGTCTCGCTCATCCAAGGGAATGGATTCTTGGATTTGTAGAGCGTCTTGAGGCCGATGCGTTCGAGACGGCGGTCTGCGATGTACTGAACATATTCACGGAACATTGGAGCGGTAAGACCGAGGATGCCGCGGGGGAGGCAGTCGGCGGCGTATTGGTACTCGAGCTCGACAGCTTCTTGGATGCGCTCGGTCATCTTCTTCTGGAACTCGGGGGTCCAGAGGTGGGGGTTTTCTTCTTTGATGCCGTTGATGAGGTCGATGCCGAAGTTGAGATGGATGGTTTCGTCGCGCAGGATATACTGGAACTGCTCGCCGATGCCGGTCATCTTGTTTTGGCGGTGGAACGAGAGGATCATGACGAAGCCGCTGTAGAAGAAGATCCCTTCCATGATGATGTAGAACCCGATGAGGTTCTCGAGGAACTTTTGGGCGCCTTCTGGAGTGTTGGTATCGAATCCAACTTTTAGCATGTCTTCGGTCAGCTGCATCTCGAACTTATCTTTGTTATGGATCGAGTTGACTTCGTTGTACATGTTGAAGATTTCGCCCTGATCGAGGGTGAGAGATTCGACGATGTAGTGGAACGTGTGGGTGTGGATCGCCTCTTCGAACGCTTGGCGAAGGAGGTATTGACGCACTTCGGGGTTGGTGACGTAGCGGAAGATCGCGAGGACGATGTTGTTGCCCACCAAGCTTTCTGCAGTGCTGAAGAATCCGAGGTTGCGCATGATCACGAGGCGCTCATCTTCGCTGAGCTTGTTGGATTTCCAAAGCTCGATGTCTTTGCCCATCGGAACTTCCGTGGGCATCCAGTGGTTAGCACAGCCGTTGAGATAGTGTTCCCAGGCCCATTTGTATTTGAGGGGCATGAGCTGGTTGACGTCCACAGCTCCGCAATTGATGAGCCGTTTTTCTGCGACTCTAACGCGCATTTCTTTATTAGATTTTACCATATTTTTACTCCTTAATTATTGACAGCTCTCGCAGGCTTCACCGAGATTGCAGGCCTTGGGCGGCTCTGTGCGATCGACTTGGATATTGCTCGAAGCCGATTTGTTTTTCATCCAGCGGGGCTGCAAGCCGCGCTTGTTGATATCTGTTGTCGATTTTTCGATCTGTGTCGCCGCTTGGCTACGTAAATAGTAGGTGGTCTTGAGGCCTTTGTCCCACGCAAAGAAATACATTTGGTGGAGCTTCTTACCGCTGGGCTCTGCGAGATAGAGGTTGAGCGACTGACCCATGTCGATCCATTTTTGGCGGCGCGAAGCACACTCGATGATCCACTCATAGTCGATCTCAAACGCTGTGAGATAGATTTGTTTGATGTCATCGGGGATGCGATCGATTTCGGCGATCGATCCGTCAAAATATTTGAGATCATCGAGCATCTCTTGATCCCATAGACCTGCTTTTTTGAGGTGGTCGACGAGGTAGAGGTTGGGGATCGTGAACTCGCCCGAGAGGTTCGATTTGACGAAGAGATGTTTGTACATCGGCTCGATCGATTGAGTCGTGCCGGTGATGTTGGAGATGGTCGCGGTCGGGGCAATGGCCATCGTGTTGCTATTGCGCATGCCGTATTTTTTCACCATCTCGCGGACATGACTCCAGTCCATACGACTATTGCGGTCCATATCGATGGGCAGGCCGCGCTCCTTCTCGAGGATCGCCATCGTATCGAGAGGCAGGTACCCGCGCTCCCACTTGGAGCCTTTATAGGTGGGGTAAGCGCCGCGCTCCTTGGCGAGCTCCGTAGAGGCCAAGATGGCGTAGTACGAGATCATCTCCATCGATTGATCCGCAAACTCCACCGCGGCATGGCTGGCGTAGCTGATGTTTTGGATATAGAGACAGTCTTGGAACCCCATGAGGCCCATACCGACAGGGCGGTGGCGCAGGTTGGAGTTTTTGGCTTCGACCGTGGGATAGTAGTTGAGATCGATGACGTTGTCGAGCATGCGCATCGCAGTGCGGATGGTGCTTTCCAGTTTTTTCTCATCGAGCCCTTTCTCTGTACACAGATAGGGGAGGTTGATCGATCCGAGGTTGCAAACAGCCGTCTCTTCTTCGGAAGAGTTGAGGAGGATTTCGGTGCAGAGGTTAGAGCTGTGCACGACGCCCACATGGTCTTGTGGCGAGCGGATGTTCGAAGGATCTTTGAACGTGATCCAGGGATGGCCTGTTTCGAAGAGCATGCTCAGCATCTTGCGCCAAAGCGAGGTCGCTTCGATCTTTTTGAAGAGCTTAATTTTTCCGTTCTCGGTCATTTTCTCATAGGCGAGATATCTTTCTTCAAACGCAGCACCATAGAGGTCATGCAGATCGGAAACATCGCTGGGGCTAAAGAGCGTCCACATGCCGTTTTCTTTGACGCGCTTCATGAAGAGATCAGGAATCCAGTTCGCGGTGTTCATGNNTCGCCGGTGTTTTTGCGCAGCTCGAGGAAGTCTTCGATATCGAGGTGCCACGTCTCGAGGTAGGCGCACATAGCTCCTTTGCGTTTCCCGCCGTTATGGGCAAGGCCGGCGGTGGTCATGTACGACTCGTCGTCTTCGACAAGGAGATCAAAGACGAACGGAGTAACGGCTCTTTCTGCACATTTTTTGACGCGGGTGAAAAGGAATTTGCCCCAGGTGAGCCAATTGTGCTTGGTCACAGCTGCGCAGCCGACTTTATCGGCGAGTTCTTTTGTTGCAGGGATGCGAACGTCGTAGCATGAGGTCTCGCCTTTAAAGTGGGCGAGTGATCCATCGGACCGTTTTCCTGTGTGGTCATTTTGACGCACGCGGAAATTTCCTGCGGTGGGAATGCCGAGGCGCAGACACTGATAGCGGAGGCCTTCTACCAGAGGTAAAGAGGTATTGCAGAACGTCAGTTCTTTTCCGCGCGAGACATTGCCATCGGTCTCGAGTAGTCCCTGTACAAGTGCGAGCGTCTGCGGACGGGGAAGGTGGGACATCGCAGGAGCGATCCGTTTTTGGCCTTGAGTATCGTAAACATCATCATGGGTAAAAGGAAGAGTAGCCTCTCCGCTGCTCACGATGCGGCCCGTGGTTCCATCGCGCACGGCGCCGCGTCCGGCGGACCAGTGGATTTGGATGTAGTTTTCTCCGCGGCCTGTTTCCCAGAAATGGATGCCGCGATTTACGAGATAAGAGCGGACAAACTCGAGATGGGTGTCAACTTGGGGGTTACCTGAGACGCCCCACTGATGTCCATTTTTGGAAAGGTGGCCATCGCCCAGCAGAATACCATAGAGGCGAGCTTCTTCTTCGCCGATGCCTTCTGTGGCAACGATTTCAGAAGGGATCACTTGGGCTACATAATCTCCTTTTTGGAGCTGGCCGGCCTCGACCCACTCAAATTGGACTTTGCCTTTTTGGATCCAGTTGAGTGTGCGGTGGTTTGCTTGCTCCATCGGAACGCCGCGCAGAGCGTAGAAAGGATGACCCGCTGTAACGGAAATGGGTCCGATCGCGTGCTTGAGAGTGACAGCGACCATCGGATCTTTTTGGTTGTATGTGAATTTATCGAGAACCTTTTTGTAGGTGCCGCTGATACCGAGCACTAAATGGCCGGGCTCCACTTCGGCAATCGGCTTGACGCCTTCGGAAGTATGGACCATCGTCTCAGGGGCAAAACATTGGTTCACGGCTACTGCAGTATCGTTCGCAACTTTGAGGAAGGGAATAATACCTTGGCTGCGGCCGTTGGTGCCTTTAATGACCGAGCCTGTGGCGCGGACATTACTCCAGTCGTTGCCGATGCCGCCGGCCCATTTGGAGAGCTGGGCATCGTCAGCGACGACCTTAAAGATATGGCCGAGATCGTCCATGACGGTAGAGAGGTAGCAAGAGCTGAGCTGGGAGTGCATCGTGCCCGAGTTGAACAGCGTCGGTGTTGCGGAGGTAAAGTAGAACGAAGAGAGGAGGTTGTAAAACTCGATGGCGCGGTCATTTTTTTGCTCGCCCTCTCCCAGAGACAGTCCCATCGCCACGCGCATCCAGAAAATTTGGGGTGTTTCCATACGGCGTTCATTGTCGTGGATAAAGTAGCGGTCATAGAGAGTTTGCATGCCCAGATATCCGAAGAGATCATCTCGTTTCATATCGAGGGCTTTGCCGAGCTTGTCGAGATCGAACTCAAGAAGAGAAGGTGTTAGGCGTTGCAGAGAGATCCCCTTCTTGATGTACTTTTTGAAATAGGCGCGGTGGGAGGCCTCTATGGAAGGTTCCATGGCGCTCACATCCATCGCTTCGCGGTAGAGGACATCGCACAGCAGGCGAGAGGCGACTTTAGAATAGGCCGGCTCGATTTCAATTTTAGCGCGGGCGGCCATGATGGTGGCTTGGTCGACTTCGGTCTCTTTGACGCCTTCATAGAAGTTGAGAATGGTGGTCTCGAGCAGCTCACCCACCGATACTTCTTTGAGATCGCGGCAGGCGTATTTGAGACGGCTCCTCAACTGCGCTTCGGTGAGAAGACGCTTGGATCCATCGGCCATCGTGATGTGGAACTCGCGCTTGGTTACCTCTTCTTTTTCGAGGGTTGAGATGAGGGTTTGCTCGCCGATGGAGGCTCGGTAGAGGATGTAGTCCTTAGCAACGTTAAAGAACCCTTCTTTCATCAGAAGATGTTCGATTTCATCTTGTATCGTATGGACGTAGAGCGGTGTCCCTGCTTTTACTAGATCGACTGCACGCTCGACGACTTTTTCGGTGAGCTGGTTGACGGCATCGATGATGTCGGAAGGTGTTTGCTCGACGATGCCCTGGGCTCTACGGAATGCTTCTTCGATCGACGCGGCGATTTTCATGGGGTTGAAGCGGGCGAGCGTTCCATCATGGCGGTGGACTTTTAGATTTTGAGGGGAGTCTTCGCGCAGGTGCTTGTGTTGGTCGCGGTAGATGATATAGTCGCGCGCTACATCATGATGGCCCAGTTTCATCAGCGTCACTTCGACGGCATCTTGGATCCCTTCGACCGTGAGGCTAGCTCCTTTTTGCGCTTGAGAAAGGAGTAGATCGATCACTTGATCGGTGACTTTTTCAACTTCGGACTGCCACTTCGCAGGAAGCGTCTCTTCCAGTTTCACTTTTTTCGTATCGTGGAAAGCAAGACTTATGGCCCGGGCGATGCGTTCTTTACGAAACGGAACGATGGCGCCGCCGCGTTTGACAACCGTAAAGCGACCGAGTTGCTTGGATTTTTCGTCTGTAGGAGCTGCTTTTTCTTTGAGCATTTCAACGAAGTCAGTGGGGGAGGTGGCAGTGCGTTTAGCCATATAGTGTCCTTTAAGTTGGTCTATTATTATAGGGAGCGCTCTCTACTACATCTGGTAGGATTTACCCTATTTACACACCATATATAGTAGGTGAAGTGATAAGTCTACCAAAAAAGAGAATTCGATTTCAACTCCAAGAAAATGAGTTGATTAGAAATTTAAGCGAGACTTACGAGACGAAAAAAAATCTGAAAAATATGTCAGAAACGGTGCAGAAATGAGTGTTTGAAGTACCGATATCCATTTATTTCCGTGCCCACTTGTGCACACAGAATCCGGACAAAAAGAAAGGGAGCCTTACGGCTCCCTTTCCCCACGGGTAAGGTGGTGGAGGAGGAGTTGTTACGCGTGCGTAGCTTGAACAATGGCCGCCTGAGTTTGGATAGCCATTTGTTGTCTCTGCTCAGCCGCTTGGATCGACGCAATGATTCCTTGCATCGTGCGTTCGATCTGTTGCTGTATACCGTCCGCGAATACCTTTTTCTCGTCTTGGTAAGCTGCGTCGGTTTTGTATCCCGCAGAAAAGCAACCTCCAACCCCTGTAGACAACCTTTCGAGAGAGTTGCCAAGGGTATACGACAATTGACGCATGTTGGCGGCTTCTCCGCTAAGACTTTTTGCTTCATTTTTGAGTTTTTTAATCTCTTCTTGCGGGTCGAGAGGCTTTGTTTCGTTCGGTTTCACATCGGTCTTTCCTGTGATTTCTTCCGGCTTTGCCTGTTCGCCTTTTTTAAATTCGATATCACCACGAATTTTTTTGGCTTGGCTTTCCAGCTGGTTAGCTCTCAAGGTTGTCGCCCCTAAGGTACCCAGAGATGCAAAACCGCTCACCATTGAGCCAATGGCTTCAGATCGTGTGGCAGCAGCTTGGTCAAGACCGCTTTGCTTAGCGGCATCGGCTGATGACCTGACTTGCAGGGCGGTGAGGTAGTTAAGACCTACTTCGTTCCCTTCGCTGTCGGTCAGCCCTTTGTAGAGCTGCTCTCTTTGTGTGACCATAAAGTCTGTTTCTGCGTTAACCATCGCGCAGAAGGCCGCAAAGTTAATCCCAGCGGATCCTGCTTGAAAAATGTTTAAGTCTGCCATATTGTTTATTCTCCTTGTTTGTTTAATTCTTTAACTTGCATTTGACGCAATCGCATTAGCTGAAGCGTACAGGGCCGAAGTCCAATCGGCATACTGGTTCACTGCAGCATTTTCTCGCTCAACGGTGTTCTTGTACTCTTTGGCACTATGGGACACTTGTCCTTGCGCGAGTTTTTGCATTCCTGTTTGCATCGCCATCGTTGCACTAGTATTTGCAAGCGCTTCATAGTTATTGGCGATATCTAAACGAGTGAAACCCCCGTCGATTTGAAAGCCATCTTTAACGGCTTCAACACCTGCGCCGGTGTTTAAAACCGTGCGATTAAAGGTTTCCATCTGAGCTTCTGAGCCCAGCACGTTGAAGCTGCGCAATTGTGGGTTGTTTACAAACGTCTTATAAGCAACGCCCATGCTAGCAAGGCCAGCAGCGAGGTTCACACCCATGGATACCCACTGTGCAATCTCTTTGCGGTCTTTATCGTTTTTATCCGCGCCTATCATTGCGAGGTCATAGGTCGGGTTAAGGCCTGAGAGTCCTTGCACTCCTGCTTGAACAGCCCAGTAAGTTCCAGCCTTAGTTGTAGCCCCAGCGACATTCGTAGCCGCTTGGCCCATCGAGCCAACTTTCCCGGTTGCAGCGCAAAGGACTAAAATCGTCGTCATTTTGACAATGCCGCGCACTTCAGGAGAGGCATCTTCTAAGAAAAGATCATCGAGAGCTTTTCCTAAAAGGGTCGTGTCGCCATTCTTCGAAGGACTTGTCAGTCCCGGCGTTAAAAGAGCAGCAAGGCCCAGCGCTATGACAAATCCTGTAGGGCCCCCGACGACAGCACCGAGCACGATGCTGAAAACCGTCGCAGCAATTCCCAACCACTTAAGGACATCATCCGATGTGCGCTTTTCTTCTAAGGCTTTCGCGTTTTCTTCGATTTGGGTCTTATAAGACTCTAAGGTCTTCATCGACGCGTCATTCGAAATCTTAGAAATATCAGACCGCCCTTGCATGTCTTTCGACTGGAGCTGAATCAGACTGCTCATCGCCTTTAACATGGCCGACAGCATGATCTGCATCGCATCGCTATTGCTATAGCTTTGCTCTCCAGCTTGCGTAGACTCTCTAGTAGCGACTCTTTCGCTTTCTGTATTAAAATTAACTAACATTTGTTTACCTCAATAAGTTTGCAATAAAGGGACCTTGAGAGTTGATGATCTTCATAAACTCAATAAAGCTTTGCATCCCTTGCGATTGTTGGCTCATATATCCCTGAAGAACGTTCGAGCTGACACTCAGGTTGTCTTGATCCGTCTGCCCCTTCAAAGAGATACTGTCATAGTCCGTACTGAGTTTCTGGAACCTGATATTGGCATCTTCTTTTGTCTTCGTATCTGAAGACGTGAGGCTACCTTGCTCAGCATCCATTTCTTTCTTTTTGTCATCGAGTTTCTTCTGGATGTCTTTCGCGAGCGCCGCTTTATGCTCAGCTGCTTTTGCAACCGATAAAGCGATCTCGGATTGAAGCCCGTATAAGGCAATCAAGAGAGCCGCGCATCCAGAAGCTAAGGAATAAGCCCCCGATGTTCTGCCTCCGCCTTCGGATTTTAGGTCGCCAAAGACTCTCTCTTTGGCTGCGCTTAAGTCTGTGTTTAGTTTTTCTATTGTCATGTTGTTTTCCTTATTTATTATGATCTTGAAGCTCTTGAGTTATTATTAATGCGGCTCATGAGGTCAGTCAGACCTTTCAAGAACGCACTAATAAGACCTTCACGCTGCTGGTTGGTACCTTGCATCGTGTTCATCGTTTGTCCCGTCAGCTGCGAGATGCTCGATATTGCAGTCCCGATATCAGAAAGGGCCTGGTTAGCACCTGTATAGAACGGCGAGCCCGGGGCCTGGCTGTTCATAAAATCAGCAATGCCTTTCCAATCACCTTTTTTCATCAAGTCGCCAATCGTTCCATTGCCGGTGTTATAGTTTAAGAAGAACCCCAGCGACCCGTTAATGGTGGCTTTAATACCATCGAGGTTCGGGTTGTTATCGATCAAGAATCCCAGCTTGTCAAGCCCTTCACAGAATTTTTGAGCATCTTCAGCTGTCCAGTTTCCTGAGCGGAATTTCGCTGTCAGTGCGCGGATCTTTTCAACATATCCCGACATACGATCTGTCAGATCTCCCAGACCACCGAGGGCCGTTTGGGCGTCGTCATCGCGGTTGACCATGAGCATCATGAGCATCAGAACGATCAGCTCAGGGTTGCCCAGCTTCAGGATTTCGGCGATTTGCATTTTATAAAAGGCATTGATCCAATCGTCGCCATTCGATTTGTTCAGAAAGCGTCCCCACTGCCCTTCATAAGCGATGACCCATTCCTCATATGTGATCCCAGGTTTTAAATCACCCACGTGCTCGAAAGCCCATTTTGCGGCTTCATAGAAACGTTGGAACCAGGGGTTATCGATATAAGAATAACCAGCAAAGAGGTTCATTAAGTCTTTAGCTGTCTGTCTTGCAGCATCTATGTTACCACCATTGCGATAGAAAGCTCCTTGCACCATCGCGTCGATGATCATCTTACAAATACTTTGACCATCAGCAGATAAGAGACCATTGAGCATTTGAGTCATTTTAGCGCGATTTTCAGGGGACATGTTGGCCCACTCTTTTCCCATGCTTTCAAAGAAGGCGAGGAACTCAGGAATCGCGTTCAGGTTCATATTATTGGCTTTCATCCAAGCGATCATTTGCTCGATTTGCCACATCATTGCCTTGATGTTGTTCGGGTCGAACTTAGTATTGAAGTTCGGTTTTTTGGCGTTCGGGTCAAAAGCGCTGCCATTTGCGGATGTAGTTCCGACGTAGCCCCAGTCTTTATTGCCAACCCATGTGGAATCCCAATTTTTCTCAGTCTTAGTTTCTGTAGTTTCATCCACAGAAGAAGCACCAAAGGCAGACTTTGCCGAGCGGCTGAGCTGAATGGCAGAAAGACCTAGTAAGGCCAATCCCAATTCAACGTCATCGTTCGGGTCTTCCTCTAAGTTGAAGATTGGTTGTTGCTGTAGTACTCTTAAGTTATTAATTTCGTTCATAATTTTTTATTCCACTTTTTATGAGCTAATTTAATTATGCTCTACCTACCCGTTGTTAATTTTAGCAGATAATGTCTGATAATGTCAAATAAATAATTTAATACATATAATAGTATAAGCGACTGAAAATAAAGAGATTGTGTAAGTGATTGATGCTTTAGGTCTTACGCCATTCTTTCCAGGCGGGGAAGGCGACATCATTTTCTATAAAGTCGCGAGAATAGCCCACGGGTAAATCGTCCCAGGATTCCCAAGAGCCCCGATCTTTAGCCCATTCTTGAAGCTTGTTGTAAGCTGCTGCGTAATGGGGGGTTACATACTTTCCATCTTTATCTTTTTGAGGCACAGGCATTTGCCCTAAGATACGAGCAAATTCATCTTGGAGCTTTTTCCACTCTTCAGGAGTATCGTTTTTGATGTACTCCTTATAGAGGTAAACCATGAGCATATCGGGGAAGATATCGGCGAAATTTCCAAAGCTTCCACTCCATCCCCAAAATGTCGCATCAAAATTTTTGCGAATGGCGCTCGTTTGAGAGATTTCAGCCATGACCATGCAAATTTCAAAAAAGTTTTTCGCTCCATTGGGGTTGCCATAGAGATCCATTTTCATATCGGAACCTTTGTATTGCAGTATTGCAACGATACAAAGGGCGATAGGGGGCATCTCAAAAAAGGGTGGCGTTGTAGTGTATCCTTGCCACATTTGATTAAATTGATCTGATGTGGCAAAACTAGTTGCAGTAGAAACTAAATCGATCAATTGTTTTAGATTAAATTTATATTCTTTTCCATTTTCTATAATGGTGAAATCGCCTTTGAAAACAAGATCAGGGTTAATTGCTTTCAATTGAGCCAATAATGCCTTTACTTTCTCTTGATTAGGAGGATTGCTTTCTTGGCATAATCTTCGGAGTTGTGCAAAAATATAAAAGACTTCTATGGCGGTATCGGCATATTTTTGTTCTTTAGAACTTTCTCCGACTCCGTTGATCATATTAGCTTCTGCAATAGACAGGCGACTACCAAGATGAGCGCCAGCGGCAGACCAGCGTGTCTGAGGCGTTGGAGTCCCAGAGGAGGGTCCTTGTGAGGGTGGAGTCTGGCCGGGGCGTATGGGTTCCATGTCTTTAAATTTTTGTGGGTTTAGGATGTTTAACGCGAGGAGGTCTTGGGGGACGATCCTCTTTTTTACCAGGGTTCATTTTTTCAAAATCAGAAATCTCTTTTTGCGAGCTTTGAAACGCTCTCCATTCGTCGGGAGAAAAGTTCGTGGGAGAGGAGATGAATTTTTGGAGTTGCTCTTGCGTCATGCCGGATTTTTCTAATGCTTTTTTTGAAAATGCTTCGAGTTTTTTCTGAAGTTCCATCGCTGTATCGAGTGCTTCTTTGCGGGCTTTTTCATCGCCAGACGTAAGCTGCGTTTTAAGGTGCTCGAAGAATTTTAATGTCTCATGAACGAGCATTTCGACTTTTTGGGGCGTCATAGCATCTAAATCACCGAAAAGCTCATCAAATTTTTTCAGGATGTCATTTGCCATGTTTAGATCTCCCTACTCTTAATAATAGCAGAAAAATAAACAAAATTCAAATAAATTGTTGATAATTCAGGCTCAAGCAGTTATAAATAGGCTATGGATAAAATCCTCAGTGAACTGTCCCGGCTATCTCATCTTCCTCTAGAGAAAATCAAATCCGAAATGGACCTTTATGAGGATTTAGGGCTCGATTCTCTCGATGTCACCGAGCTCGTGGTGTTCATAGAAAAGAACTATGGTCATGCTGCGGTCTTTGAAAACTTAAGAACTGTCCAGGATATTTTATCCACGGCTGAGGGCCGCAAGGTCTTCCAGCCCCACGCAGAAATTGATCGTCGCACCCTGAAGAAATGGCAAGGGCGCCGCAAGCCTTTGGGAATAAAGGGAGACACATTGACTGAAGCTTTCCTTCGTAGCTGCACGGAGCGCAAAGATGAAGCCGCCGCGGTTGATCCTGAGACACTTATGACCTATACCCGTTTGCTATCTCTCTCCATTGGAATGGCAGAGCAGCTTCGCAAAATCCCACAAAAGCACATCGGGGTTCTTCTCCCATCAACGACTCGGTGGCTAGCGCTTCTTTTTGGCCTATGGCTCGCCAAAAAAGTCCCCGTCATGCTCAACTGGTCGTTGGGGCCGCGCCATTTGAAAGAAGTGGGACAGCTTGCAGATCTTCGAGTCGTTTTGTCGGCGCAGTCTTTCTTGAAAGCCATACCCTTTGAAGTACCACTCCCTGTGACTTTTATAGATGGTTTGAAAATCAGTGCAGCTGAAAAATTAAAAGCCGTAGAACTTTCTCGATTGAAATATGAAGAATTAATAGATCACTTCCAACTCCAAGATCTTTCAGCAGACGATGTCGCTGCCTTGTTATTTACCAGTGGAACGGAAGACTTGCCTAAAGGAGTTCCTCTTTCTCATCGCAATATCTTAAGCAATCAAAAATCTGCCCTATCTGCTATCACTCTCGATTCTTCCGATAGTATGCTCGGAATCCTACCGCCGTTTCATATCTTTGGTTTTTCTTTAACGCATATTTTTCCTATTTTGGCTGGCCTTCGTGTCATCTTAAGTCCTCATCTCCTCGATTTTAAAGGGCATAGTACGCTTTTAGATCGGTATGAAGCGACTCTCGTCTGCAGCACGCCGACCTTTCTTCGCCTTCTTCTCGAAACGGCCTCAGAAGAAGAGCGAAAAAGCGTGCGCCTCGCCATTGTAGGAGCGGAGAAGGCACCTGGCTTTCTCCGAGAAAAAGCTCCCTACCTCACTATCTTGGAAGGATATGGACTCACCGAGTGCTCACCTATTCTCACCTTACAAAAGGAAGAAAGCTCTCTTGGAGTTGGTCCTCCCATTCCAGGCGTAGAAATCGGCATTATTCATCCTGATTCGCGCATGTTTTTGTTTTCCGGCGAAGTAGGTATGGTCGTTGCCGCAGGCCCTAATATTTTTGCAGGATATCTAAAAAATGGAAAAGAGCCCTTTTTTATGCATCAAGATAAGCGCTGGTTTATCACGGGAGATTTAGGAAAAATAGAAAAAGGATCTCTTGTGTTGATGGGCAGGCAAAGTCGTAGTCTTAAGATCGGAGGAGAATTGATTTGTTTGAGCATGATCGAACATCTTTTAATCGATGCTTTCAAGGATCCTAAACTATTACTCGCTCTGACTTTCCGAGAAAATCCTCTCCATCATCCACAACTAATTCTTGTCACCAATCAATCTCTTGATCTTCAAACAGTCAATAGTCTTATTCGGGAGCTAGGCCTCAGTAATCTCTTCCATATGCATGAGATTATTCACCTTGAGCAATTTCCCTTGCTCCCTAGTGGCAAAATTGATTATAGGAAAATAGATGAGCTATCCCTTAAGCGACCCTCTCCATAACATCGCCGAAAAAGGCCTTGCCCGCCTTCGCAAAGCCGTCGAGATCATTATCCCTGAAATCCCCCGCCTGCAAAAAGACTTCTTTTCTCCTGATGAGGCGGTCAAGGAAAAGGCCCGAAAAGAGATCGCCTGGTTACTCACTGAGCTGGACAGGCTTGCAGCCGAAGCTGCTAAAGAAAGCGGCAGGCCTGCCCAAGTCCTTTGGCAGGAGCTAGTTGCGGGAACCTCTCTATCCCCCCAGGATAGGGCGCAACTTGCTCAAATTCAAAAGGTTGTGCGCGAAAAGAAAGAAGAAATCCAGCCCCCCAAGAAAAAGAAGCGCCCCCGCCCCCCAGAGACTCACATAAAAGGCTGATTTCCAGCCACTTATTATTAAAATTATTCCTTGCCTTTTTATTGCAATAATGTTAAATTATAATTAGATAAATTGTAGGAGTATTAAATTATGGCATATTTATATTTGGAAAAGTTAAATAAACCCTCGCTTGTACAAAGCATGGGTTCGTCGTTGGATGAGTACGACAAACTCGTTAACCCTGAGAGGAATAAAATCGCAGCACACGGCGAAACATCTATGGCCGATCGCATCCAGCTTTATGAGCGCTTGAAAGCTCTAAGAGCGAGCAGTGGATCTGATCCAGTTCTTGATGAAACTATTCGCAAGCTCGAAAGCGGATTTTCTAAAATTGATGTCACGATGCAAAGTGCTACAAAAAGTGGTGAGATGACTTATCTTCTCGATAAAAATGGTAATCGTGTAACCATGCTGCAACTCTTAAATAATCCTAATGAGACTTATCATTGGCAATCAGAAGGATCTGGTGCAGTTGGTAAAACAAGCTATAGTTCCTCTAAAACTGATAGTTATAGCGATGCTACTTCAAACTATACTAAAACAAAAAATTCTACTGTTGATGGAGTAACTCATAAAACAGATTCGGGATGCACAAGTACAACGCACACTTTTGAAGCAAGTGGAAAGACAATTTTAGGAGATATCGCATCTGCTAAAACTGTATCTAATACAGCATTGTTTTATCTGGATTTCTCACCCGATATTTTTAAATAATCATTCTTAAACCCCCTCGATTATCATCGAGGGGGTTTTTTCTTTTATACAAATGTGTTAGATTGAAGGAGTGAAGAAAGTCTTCCTCATTCCTAATGCTATTACCGCTTTCGGCCTTGCCTGCGGTCTTTTTGTTATTTTTAAGATCAATATGGTCGAGCCGGGTGCCGGCAGTTACCATGTTCTTTATACATCTCTTCTACTTCTCCTAGTCGCTGCTTTTGCCGATTTACTAGACGGAGCCGTCGCACGCATCATCCGGGCGGAGAGTGATTTTGGCGTTATCTTCGATTCTCTAGCCGATGCGATCTCTTTTGGTGTAGCACCCTCGGTTTTACTCCTGAAGGGCCTCTCGCTTGAGCAGGGAACCGGCCTTTCGCTCTTTGCCATCATTGGGGCCATGCTCTATTCGATCTGCGGGGTCCTGCGCCTCGTTCGTTTCAATGTGAAGGCTGCCCAGCCCAAAGCCCCCGAAGAAATCCTCGCCCAAAAGAAGCATTTTACAGGCCTTCCCATCGATGCGGCGGCCATTGCGGCTGTTTCGATCAACCTCTTCTTTGCCTCGCCTGAAGTGCAGGAGCTTCTGCAGCTTTCTTCAAAGACCACAGCGATTATTCTTAGCTGCGCAATGATCATCTTGGGCTTTTTCATGATCAGCCGCTGGAAGTTTCCGAGCCTTAAAGTTCTCCATTTCCGTGTGCCATCGTTTCAGCTCGTGCTTATGACCGTGATTTTAGCCATCATTTTGATTTATGGCGTTCTCCACTTCTTCTCACTCACTTTGCTCGTCATTAGCTGGGGCTATATCGTTTTAGGATGGATTCTTTCGACCATTCGGCTCATCGCTGGCAAAAAATCCAAGACCCTTGAAGACTTTGAACCCGAAGATGAGGATGGCGAGTGATCTACCTCCTGATCGTACTCGCGGGACTGCTCATCTGGCTGTGGATTCTCTATCAAAAGCTCTCCCTTCGCGAAAGTTCTCTCGGTAAAAACCAAGAAGCCGTCCTCGGCGCCATGCAGCGCCTCGAAGAAAAGCTACATGTCTTTGAAAAAGAGCGCAAAACCGATTACGGCTCTTTGCAACACGAACTCACAACCCTCGTTGAAACCGACCGCGAACTCAAAAAAGAAACTGCCAATCTCGTCAAAGCCCTCCGCTCTCCCGTCGGCCGCGGCCGCTGGGGAGAGATCCAGCTCCGCCGCGTTGTCGAGCTGGCAGGGATGCTTTCCCATTGCGATTTCTTTGAGCAGGCCGTGCATAGCCATGAAGATGGGCGGCACCGCCCCGATCTACTCGTTCGCCTTCCCGGCGACCGCCAAGTCGTTGTCGATGCCAAAGTGCCTCTCGAGGCTTACCTAGAAGCCCTCGAAGCCACGGATGATACTGTGCGCATCCAAAAGATGAAAGACCACGCCCGGCAACTGCGCCAGCATATCGCCCATTTAAGCCGCAAATCGTACTGGGATCATTTCAATCCCGCCCCCGAGTTTGTGATTCTGTTTCTTCCTTCCGAGACCGTGTTTGGTGCCGCGCTGGAGCAAGATCCATCTCTCATCGACGTTGGCGCCGTCCAAAATGTGATTCTGGCGACACCGACCACCCTCATCGCACTTCTCCGCGCTGTCGCTTACGGGTGGAAACAAGAAAGCCTCTCGCGACATGCCGAAGAAGTCCAAAAGCTCGGCAGCGAACTCTATAAGCGCCTGTGCGATTTGCAAGCCCACTGGATACGCCTAGGAAAATCGCTGACGGCAGCGGTCGACTCTTACAACAAGGCAACGGGGTCCCTCGAGTCGCGGGTGCTTTCGTCCGCTCGAAAGTTCCATGAAATGGGGGCGGCATCGGCCTCAAATGAGCTTCTTGAGACTACGGTCGTCGATACGCAAATTAGAGAGCTGTCAGTTAAGGAAGATTCTTAGGAATTTTTCAATTTCTCAATCCACTCTGAAGAAATCCCCGCTCTCTTGCGGTTCTCTTCGAAAAACTCCCAGCCTTTAGCCCTGCTCGGCACCATGCGAGGCGGAAGATGGGCTTTCCAAGTCTCCCAATCAGATGCTTCAGGTTTTTTCCACTCCTCTAAAAAACGACGTCCCAAAGCCACGTGACCAATTTCATCGCGCAAGATCCGCTCCATAAGAGCAGCGGACTCAGTATCGCCGTATTTGGCAAAAGATGCGCCGTAGAGAGGTGCAAAATCGAGATTGGCCATTTCAAAAGTGAGACTCATCACGCTTAAGTAATGGAGGGGAGTCGTGAGATAAGGGACATAGGCCCAAAAATGACGGTAAAGGGGCAGATCTCCAAACGCAATACCGAGTCTTTGCATCTGCTGCATATAGAGGCGCACATGCTCTTGCTCTTCACAGAGGGTGTAGGCAACACCTCGACGAAAAGCTGTGGGAGCTTCGGGGAAAGCAAGAAGGGCATAGGCCATTATCTCGACGGCGAGGAGTTCGTGGCCGGCAAAGCGGTGGAGACAAATCGCTCGTTTATCCGGGTCTTTGTGGTCAGCAAGAGAGGGAAGGCGATCTTTGCGGCTGTATTTTTGGAGTCTGAGGTTGAGGGGGCGAGAGGGTTCTTTCCAAAGGACAACAGGTCCAGGATGATCGTCGGTAAGGACGTCAGGGGTGAAGAGTTTTTCTTTGAGGGTGTCAGCACTTAAGATGTGGGTAGCAAATTCACGAAGTTCCATGCAGATACATTATCCTTGGGGGGCCCATAATTAGGCCCCTAGGATAACAAATCGGGTTATTCTACGGAAAGGACGTAGTAAGCCGGGAATGCAAAGTTATTGTTAGTACGGGGTGTGACCAACACGGACACTTTCTTGCCGACGAAGTCGGAAAGATTGATGTGGGTGCTATAGAGGTAGGCCACAGGAAGTTCTTTATCGCGGAGGAGATAGTCGCCCGGTTTTTGTTTCACAGGAGATGTGTAGGGTTCCACAACGCCGGTGATCATTTGTCCGTTTTGTCTTTGCTCATCGTAGAATTCGTCTTTGCTGCGCTCGTCGTTGCGGGTGCTCCAAGCGAGGAACAGCGATTCTTCAACGGGTTGCCACATTTTCATGCGCTCCGTGGGGGAGAGAAAGCCTTCATTCCTACGAGCGATATCTTCGGGCTTAGGAAGATTGGCTTTTTCTTCGAGGTAAGCTAGACGCTTTTGTTTGTAGTCTTCTTGTAGTGTGGCAAGAGCGCTTTTTGCCTTATCTGCGAGATCAGAAAAGTCAGCATATTCTTTCATCACCGTCTCGTAGTTTTGCTCGATACGGGCGATGTTGATCTCAGGAAGAGACTTATTCATTTCTGATTGTGTCAGAAGTGTTGCGGCATCGAGGAGTTGCTGCGCGGCCATTTTGCGCTTGTCGAGCTCTTCTTTCATTTCAGGGCTGCCGACATAGTCAACAAACTCTTTCGCGACATAGAGACGAGAGGTCGATGGAGGGTCGATCTCATACCACTTGGGGTTGAGAGCGCTGATGATTCCTTGTATGCGATCGCCGGAGTTCAGGTGGCCGATCACAGCGGAATCAAGGGAGGGCTCGAGACGAACATTGACACGGCTTCCTTCGACGACACCATCGAGGACAAAGCTTCTAAAAACATAAGCTTTAAAACCAGCAGGAGGCTCGACCATGTAGAAGTCATTTTTCTCACCTGTAATTACGAGGAGATCATTTTTTGCAAGTTCGCGAACAACACGGCTGTCGAGATCAGCATTGGCACGCAGACGCACTTTATTTTTTTTGACTTTTCCCGTGAAGGCAACGAACGGTTTTTCTACTTTGGGTTTAGGAGCTACAGGTGGAGGAGGGGGCGGCGCTAAGACAACTTCAGAGATGGTTTGTTGCGTGGGTGTTTCATCGACCATAATAGGCGTAGAAAGGTCCGGGATAGGCTCACTGATGGCGACTTCTAATGAGGGAAGAGACTCTCCTTCATCTGCGGATGCGAGAGAAAGAGATCCGATCGTGAGCAAAAGTAAATAACGTTGGAACATGAAAAAATCCTCCTAATGTACGATTAATTGCCATTCTAGGAGGAGTGGCGTTTTTTTCGCTATATTAAAATCAACTTCTTAGAACTGCCTGGATGTGTTCGCAATTTTTATTGCCGCATGTGCAGCCCACAGGATCGCCTAAAAAGACATTGTAAGATTCTTTCTTGTCGAGAGGATTAACGACTTCGTATAATTTGTCAGCTTTTTGCTGAATATCCCACGTTTTGAAACGAAGATCTTCTTCGGAGATATCCTCTTCAACTTCTTTGTCTTCGACTCTAGCATGGATCGCGCGCGTGATTTGGCAATAATTGCAATTGCAATGGGGTTCTGCTTTTGGAAGAGAACCTGTGTCTGACACGCCGATCAGATTTACTGTGGATGCGATTTTTTCAAGTAGTTCAGGAGGAAGATCGGGGCTATCGGATTGTTCAGGATTGTGTTGAATAACGGATGTCATCTGTTCGAAGCCAGGAAATGAAAATGGCAGTGCGGGCTTTGTCTCTTGCTGAAGGTATTCGGAATGTGCTTGGAAGATGCCCTCGATCGTTTCGCGATCGAGATGCGGAACTTCGACGGGGCCAGAAGGGAGTTCAACGACGAGAACGGCTCCCCAAGGTTTGGAAATCACCTGGAGAGAAACGACATTTTTCCATGCGGTGGATAGGTAAGGTGGAAGGCTTAGAACGTTGGTGTTGAACTTTTTCATAGAACCTCCGATAGTAAACCTCATTATAGTAATCCCCAAAATGGGAGTCAACAAAATTAGCACTTTAGCATTATGAGTGCTGAAGACATCGGTTAACCCATTGAAAATCAGTGGTTATAAAAATTTGTTGATGCTGGTTCTCAATTACGCTATGGTGCGATAAATGAACGTGACAGAATCATATATTACGCGAGACAGGAGTCTAAAAGTGGCACGAAAAACATTTGTTCTCGATACCAACGTCTTATTACATGATCCCGATGCGATCAAAAGATTTAGAGGAAACGATATCGTTATTCCTCTCGTGGTCCTCGAAGAATTGGATGGGATGAAACGACTTTCCGATGAGCTGGGAAAAAACGCCCGCTATGTGATGCGTTACATCGACTCATTGAAAAGACAGGGCGAGGGAGATCTTTCTTCGGGTGTCATGATTGAAAATGATATCCGTGTCAAAGTGCACGTCGATATCCGCCCTCCGGAGAAAAAAGCATTTCCTCTGCCGCTCGATCGTATCACCAATAAGATCCTCATGATCGCTTTCCAACTTAAAGAATCGGGCCAAGAGACAGTTTTGGTTTCTAAAGATTTTGTCATGCGCGTCAAGGCTGAAGCCGTCGGGTTAGAAGCTGAAGACTATGAAAACCTGAAATTCTCCTATGACAAGCTCTACAAAGGTTTTCGAAAGCTCGAAGTGCCGAAAAAAGATGTCGACATGTTTTTCAAAGACGGCTTTCTTGCGATGGAAGCCACTGACTTTTCTCCCAATGAATACTGTATTTTGACCAGTCCTGAGCAATCATCGGCGGTTTGCAAATACAATTCTCAAACAAAACGGCTCGAGCCTTTAATGAAGCTTGCCAAGGATATTTGGGGAATACTTCCGCTCAACGTAGAGCAAAAATGCGCTCTCGATTTGCTCCTGCGCGACGATGTCAAGCTGGTGACTCTCGTAGGACCTGCGGGAACCGGTAAAACGCTCATGGCTCTCGCTGCAGGGATGCGCAAAGTCTTCGACGAGGGTGTCTACACGAAAATTTTGATCAGCCGTCCGATCATTCCTCTGGGAAAAGACATCGGATATTTGCCCGGCACCAAGGAAGAAAAACTCTTCCACTGGATGCAGCCGATCTATGATAACCTTGAATTCCTCTGCCAATCGACGACGGGGGAAGCTAGCGGCAAAGATGCGCAGCAGTGGATCATGGATAGCAAAAAACTCGAGATGGAAGCTGTCGCCTATATCCGCGGCCGGTCGCTGCCGAAGATGTACATCATCATCGACGAAGCGCAAAACCTCACGCCGCACGAAGTGAAGACGATCATTTCACGCGCGGGCAAAAACACCAAAGTTATTTTAACGGGCGATCCGACGCAGATTGATAACCCTTATCTCGATAAGGACTCCAACGCACTGACCTACGTCGTGGGCAAGATGCGCGAGTATCCGATCTACGGCCACGTCTTCCTCGAGCGCACAGAGCGTTCTGAGCTTGCTGCCATTGCTGCAGAGATTATGTAGTAAATATTTTTCTGGCAGGTTGTGAGGATAGCCTAAAAAGTGCTAATATGCTGGCACTTTTATGCGTCGGACGCGCCTTGCTTTATTCTGGATGCATCTGGTCGATGAGCCACTGGTTGCTCTCTATAGCCTTTTTCCCTTTCTTTTAAGTAAAGATTTTAATGCCAATGCCTACCAGATCACGATGTTTATCACGCTGAGGCCTCTGTTATCCGTTCTTTCGTTTTATTGGGGCTCGCACGTTTCCTATAAGAAGAATAAACTCCTTCCTAACCTCATCGGGGCCTGGGTGCTCGGGCGCCTTCCGTTTTTGCTTTTTCCCTTCATCCATCATTTTTGGTATTTCCTCATCGCCTGCGGTCTTTACCAGCTCTTCAATAAGGCAGGGACGCCGGCACTCATTGAGATTTTGAAACGCAATATTCCCAAACAGCCCAGAGAGCATCTCTATTCGCTTTGTTTCATTTGGAGCTTTTTGGAAAGTGTTCTTCTCGGTGTCGTTTTTGGATTTGTCCTGGATCACCAGCTAGCCGAATGGAAGTTTCTCTTTTTTATGGGAGCGCTCCTAAGTTTGACGAGTATTTTTGTGCAGATGCGCATCCAGCTCCAGCCCGAGGTTGAAGAGCCTGTAGCGCCGCCCGCGAACCGACTTTTGCATCCTCTCAAAGAAACTATATCTCTCCTTCGCCAGCGCCCCGACTTTGCCCACTTCCAGTGGAGTTTTATGCTGGGGGGATTTGTCCTCATGTTCATCGCCCCCGCGCTTGCGATCTATTATGCCAAGACCTTGAACTTGTCCCATGGCGTGATCGCTTTTGCACGCTTTGCCTGCATGGGCCTGGGCGTGACTTTGGCGACGATGTTTTGGAAAAAACGGATGGAGCTCTATGCTGCCCACCGATCGACGCTGTGGGTACTCATCGGTTTTGCCACGTTTCCGCTTCTTCTGCTCTTCGCACCGTTTTCTAATATGTTTTTGTTCCTTGCGTTCTTCCTCTATGGGATCGCACAGGCGGGGAGCCATCTCCTATGGAACCTGGGGGGAACCCTTTTTGCCGGAGAAGGGGATAGCTCTCCCTTCACGAGCACGAGTATTCTCTTCATCGGACTGCGCGGCGCAGTAGGGCCGATCCTTGGGGGTATTTTGACAGATATCTGGGGTCCGGTTCCCGTCATCATCGCGGGTCTTGTGATTTTATGCGTTGGAACTACCTGGCTTTATTCTAGACGAGTTAAAACTTTTGTCGTAGAGTGATAAGATGCAGGAAATCCAATTTTATCAAGACCATCTCAATCGCGTCAGCCGCAGCTTTGCTTTTTGTATTCAGGAGCTTCCGATGCCGTTTCGGTATTGGGTTTCTCTCTCTTATCTCATTTGCCGCATCCTCGATACAGTAGAGGACTCGAAATGGGAAAGCCCAGAAATGCGCAAGCAGCAATTTGCCGCATTCGACGCCTTTATGAAAAATCCTCCCAGTAGTGAAGAAGTGCAGACATGGGCGCAGCGGTTTCCTGAAGATGTTCCCGAGGGAGAAAAGCTCCTGCTTAACGATGCCAACACTCTTTTTCAGAATATTCATGAACTTGCGCCGGAGATTAAGAAGGTTTTACAAACGTCGGCTGCTCAGATGAGTCGGGGCATGCAAAGTTTCTTAAATAAAGGCTCGCTACGTCTCACCTCGCTCAAAAAAGTGAACCTTTACTGCTATTTTGTCGCGGGACTTGTCGGTAAACTCTTGACGCAGCTATTTCTTCTCTACAAACCGCAATTTTCTGCGAGCAAAGCGCTCAAGAAAAATGCGCTCCATTTTGGCCTCTTTCTGCAAAAGGTCAATATCCTCAAAGACCAAAATGAAGATGAGCAAAGCGGGCGCCACCTCGTTCCCGATCGAGAGGCTGTGATAGCGAGCGCTCAACAAAACGCGGAGGCGGGTCTCGATTATATTCTTTCGCTTCCTCTCGAAGAAAAGGGTTACCGTACGTTTTGCGCGTGGTCGTTTTTCCTAGGACTTGCGACGCTCGCAAAAGGGTCAATCAAAATGGTACGGGAAGAGACGTCGAAGCTCCTTGCGCAGGTGCAAGATATCGCTGCAGATAATAGCGCGCTGAAACGTCTTTTTGAAAAGTTCCATCAACTTGGGACCTGACTTTTTTGCAGTGGTTTGCAAAAAAGTCATGACTAATTTGCAATTCCTTGCAAATTAGTCGAAGCAACGACTTGCGATTATACGACTTGTTCTTGGGAAGTTGAAGGTTTGAGTGAATTTGCCCACGCTATAAATGGCTTCATGCCTTCCTTGGGGTTTTGAGTTATGGTCCCATTCTCCATGGAATAAGCTCCAAATTTTTGGGGATTCATTCCCATGTCCCACTCAAAATTGTCGCAAAGTGACCAGACGTAGTAGCCCAAAAGATTTTCGGTCGCCATGAGGCCTTCTTTTCGTATCTTCTTGGCGGCCTCTGCTGTTGCATAAAGAGCGCGCCACATGTATCTAGCGCGTTGCGTATCGTCATGCGTAGATATGCCATTTTCTGTAACGATGATGGGTTTTTCAGTCGCCTCGTGAACTTCGAGAATAGCTTCATAAATCCCTTCGGGATCTTCGTGGAAGGGCATTTGTGTCATAGGGGCAAAGTCCGAAGTAGGACCAAATCCAATGAGAGGACGGACATAATATTGTAGTCCGATGAAATCGGTTTTCAGCTTGCCGAGCTTCTCATCACGCATACGGCAGAAAAAAAGAATTTTCATTTCAAAGATGCCAGTTTTGAAATAGTTGAGTGTTACTTCGTTGACAAAGTAGCTTAACGTGCGTGTAATAGGGTAAAGGAGAGGATTCGCAGCACGGAAAGAGAGACGTTGATGGACAATACCAATTTGAGCGGTGGGTTTCAATGCTTTTAATTTTTCATAGACGAGATTGTGGGCTTTTAAAGCGCCTCGCAGGAAATCTCCTCCCCGTTTGAAATCTATTGTGACGCAGGGCAAAAACGCTCCCCGTACGTAGCGAGAAAACGCTTCGATGGTGGGCTCATTGATGGTGCAAAAATAATCGCAGTGCTCGGCAAGTGTTGGAAAGACTTTTACACAGAAATTAACAAAGTGCTGAATATTTTCTTCTTTTTCAAAGCTTCCCAGTTTATAAAACCACTGGGGCTCGGAAAAGTGGTGCAAGGTGATCATGGGTTTAATTCCCGACTCCTTCAACTTTTTGCAGAAGTTGACATAGACTTGCAACTTGACTTCATCGAAGTCTTTTTCAGAATGCGGCTGTATATGGCTCCATTCAATCGAGAAGCGGTAAGAATTAACACCGAGTTTTTTGAGACGGTCGATAATTTGCTGCGGGTCATTTTGATAAACTTCAAAAAGATTGGGGCCTTTGCTCGATCGATTGTTTGCCGGCATTGTTTTCTCGCGCAGCGCCCACTGCGAGTTAATGCAATTTATTGAGCCTGAGTCTTGGTATGTGCATGTCGCGGCTCCTACGAGGAAGTGGGGATTGCCTTTGCCGAGCTCGATGGGGGTATTCTGTGGGATCTTTTCCCAAAGACGGGGGTTGCGACAAACTGAAGAAAAGTCATTTATAGGATCTTCCTTACGCTTAGTGAAATAGCTATACCCGTAGCGGAAGACTTTTGTTAAGATCACAACGGTCCCAGCGGCGATTCCATAGGGAAGTAAGTTTCGAAAAGTAGAGCCGAGTCCAGATACCATGGTTATCTCCTAAATGATGCAAAAATTATGTAAAGATTTAGCAAAAAAATCAAGATTTTTTTGCTGTATAAGCTTGGTCGGGTCGGTTGGGAGTATCCGGGTATTTGAGCTCTAGTTGTCCTTCGGCAACCATTTGGGTCAAATAATGATTCTGTAGACCTTTAGGACTTCTTTTCAGCAAGCGGGCAAGGGCTTCGAGAGTTAACTCTTTGATTTCACATAGGCTAACGATAGTTTGGCGCATCTGTTGTTTTGATATTTTTTTTGCATTAGCCATTTGTAAGACTATTTTTTCGAGCGTATCGTTCTCCAAATGTGGGGAGTGGGGGGTCAAATGTGGGGAGCTCTGGGTCAAATGTGGGGAGTTCGGGGTCAAATGAGGGGAGCTCGGAATACGATAACGTGACCATCGGCGACGATAATCTGATATGAGCATGCCTTTGGCACAAAGGTTTTGTAGCATTTGGGTGATGTCCGCCGGATGGTCGGTTTGTAGTTCTTGGAGCCTAGTATTTGTTACCTCACCTTCGATGTCGGCGGTGGCTAAAGCGATAACTTCGAGGTGTTTTAAGCTCCTAAAGCGGGAGCCAAATCGTTTTTCCATGAGATCAAGAGTTGACTCTGGAATGAGACTAACCATAGGAAGAACGAGTCGGACGCGATCGGGATGGTCTGTGGCAGAGTAAGCGGGTGCTCTCCAGTGTTGGTTTTTCCATTCACTTTGGATGCGGTGGATTCCGGAGCCGGCTTTTTCGCCGCCGCCGATGAGCATGAACATGGTTTGAAGCGCAGGGTTGCGGCACTCGCTGATACCTCCACGCCGGAGTTGTTCAAACGAGACGAGAAGGGTTCCAGGATTGTCGAGCAAAAAACGATCGCGGTATCGTTCGACGATAACACCGCCCGCTGCTGCGTAATCAGAGTGAATGAGTGCGTTGATGAGGGCCTCGCGGACAGCTTTGTGCACGGGGGTCTCATCGATGCGCTGAACACCTTCAAGATAAAAAGGGACTTTGAGGTCGGCTGTTAAATGGGGCCAAATGCGTTGATAAAATTGGAAAAGGTTCGCTTCCCAGGTTCCGTCGGGGTAAATTCGATGGTTCCAGCGGTTATTGGGATCGAGTTTTTCTCGATAATCGACAAAGTAAGTGGGCGCGGCACCGACATCGATAATAGAGTGGTGTTTTCCAAACATGAGGAGGCCTGCGAGTGTCAGACCTTCTTCGTTAAATTCGCGATCTTTGCGCCAGCCGCCGACTTTTTCGAGGAAGTCTTGTAATGATAGGGAATGCCAAGGATGGTCGGGCTTGGCTGTGAGAAAAATGCGACGATATTGATCGAGTGTTACGGGATCCAAATCTTGCAACGAAAATCCTCGCAAAATCCGTTGATCCGGAGTAATGAGACTTCCATCGGCAAGCATGCGTCTGACTTGAGCATCATTGCATCGATATTCGCCTTCATGACATCTCCTGTAGGTATTATTAAATGGGGTAGGCCCGATATAGATGGGGCTTTCCATTCTTCCGGCGCGCGGAATTTGTATGATGAGAAGATTTTTTTCGCCGATTTTTGCGACACGAACGTGGTGAGGTGATAAAAGATTGCGATTGACTTTGCTGGGATTGTTAAGAGTGTCCCAGAGGATTTTTTGGTAGGAGTTGAGTTGGTTTGGGGTAAGGCCCTCAATTCGTAGCCTGTTTTCTGTCTCTCGCACACCAAAGACAACGGCGCCACCATCGGTATTGCCCATTCCGGAGTAAGTGGGCCAAAAACTACCAGGAAAGCCACCGGCTCCTGATTTGAACTCCCAGTCCGAGGATTCTCCTGTCTCAAGGGCTTTTAGAATTTGTTCTGCGTGCATAGAAAGCCAAGAAGATAATTTAAAATTAAAGTAATAAGCAAGCAAATTTTTTTGAGCCAAGGAAAAGCAAATTTTGTATGATTCGAGGAATGGAATTACCTCTTATTGGTTTGGGCACGTGGGATCTTAGAGGGCATGCATGCACAAAGGTGGTTAGGCAAGCTCTTGAGATGGGATATCCGCACATCGATACGGCACATTCATATGAAAATCATACAGCGATTCGTCCCGCGCTCAAAGAGTTTAATAGAGAAAAATTTTATTTAACTTCCAAGTTAGAAATTGAAGAAGAAGTCGATGCCAAAAAGCCTACGCAGTCTGTGCAAAAAGCCTGTGACAACGCCTTGAAAGAACTCGGCACCGACTATCTCGATCTCTATTTGATCCATTGGCCCTATCGGGATTTTCCTTTGGATCAGATATTTGAAGAGATGGAAAATTTAGTAGCGCAAGGGAAAATAAGAAAAGCCGGCGTGAGCAATTATAATATCCATCATCTAGAGGACTTGGGCAAAGCGGGACACACGCCTTATGCAAATCAAGTCGAGTTTCATCCGTATTTAAATCAAAATGAATTACTCCTGTACTGCAATGCAAAGAATATCCGTCTCATTGCCTATAGACCTTTGGGTAAAGGGCGGCTCCTACAAGATGAACCGATATTTGCAAAGATCGGACAAAAATATGGCAAGACAGGAGCTCAAGTCATTTTGCGCTGGGTGATAGAGCAAAATATTCCTGTTCTTGTCAAATCTGAATCCGAAAAGCATCTCCGAGAAAATTTGGAGATTTTTGACTTTTCGCTCTCGCAAGAGGACAGAGATCAAATCGATAGCTTGGATCAGAAGAAGAGATATTGCCAGCCCGATCATGCAGAATTCAGCTATTGATAGCTAAGTGTTACAGAGCCTTTTAATCCCTTATCTACGGGCTTCATCCAAATGTGAGTTATACTGCCGATAAAAGATTTACTCATTTGAAACCAGTTTTGCATATCGAGAGAATATAGATGATCATTTTCTAAAAGAACCAAGTACATATCTTCGTTTGCTTTTATGACGCACTCGGCGGCCTGGGGATCGACAGAGATAATAGCATTCTCTATTGAAAATGTGACTGGCATCTGAGTCCCTTTAGGGCACTTAATGATATGGAGTAGAGAGGAAGTTTCTTTTAAGGTATACATTTCAGAGTTTGTTAAATCACTGACGTCGATCATTTGAATTTTCCCGCTTTTTAAGAGGGACTGAAAGGTGAAAATAACATCGGCATGGATATAGGGAACCAGGAAGATTGAGACAAAAAATAACAGTTTTTTCATGTCAAAGCACTATAACTTCTAGTCTAGTTTTATTCATCGCCAAAAGTGAAGGCGTAGGCTTTTATCCCTTGAGGAACTTTTAAAGAGAGCAAGTGGCGTCCGTATGGAGCGCGGACGATGTCGTATTTCCGATCGCCGCCCACGTGGATAGATCCATAGAACTTCCCATCGAGATAGATTTCTAAAAAGACGGGGCTTGTGCCTGATAGGACGAGATACACACGCGTCGCTAGAAAATTATAATCGAGATAGCAGTTATCTCCTCTTGCTTCGATAAACTGGTCTTCAGATCGCCAGGGGCCCTTAAGACCTACCTCGTCTTCTCCCAGTGGCGGGGAATATGCATAGTCATTTTCGCCCGATTTCAGATGCATGGCGTAGCTGTTTCCTCTTTCAAGCCCGAGATAGGTTTCGGGGGAGATGGGGCGATGCGCCATGTTCTTTTCGGTGGTCTGTAAGGGCTCCAACCCTAAGAGCTGACGAATCGCATTTTCAGTTTCCTCGTAGCCGCCTTCTCCGAAATGCTCCATACGAAGTACGCCGTTTTGATCGATGAGATAATGCGCGGGCCAGTAGCGATTATCATAGGCATTCCACGTCGCATAGTTGTTATCGAGTGCGATGGGATAGTCGATGCTTAGATCGCGTGCTGCTTTTTTGACGTTGTCGTAGTCTTTTTCGAATGCAAACTCAGGGGTATGGACACCGATGATGACAAAGCCATAGTTTTTGTAATCGGCGTACCAGTTCTTGAGATAGGGAAGGGTTCGAAGGCAATTGATGCAGCTGTAGGTCCAAAAATCGATCAGAACGACTTTTCCCTTCAGTTCTGAAAGGGTTAGAGGAGGTGAGTTGATCCATCCGGTGATGCCGACGAGCTCGGGGGCTTTTCCATTTTCAGGAAGCGTTTTTGTCTCGCTGGGTAGATTTTTTTCCGTGAGAAACTCAGGAATAGCGCGCGAGATTTTTTCATTGATGAGCATCTCCCAATGAAAAGTCAAAATGAGAGCAAAAGCGATCATCAAAACACCAAAAAACTGTCGGATGCGCTCAGAGTGGCTCGAGAGGAAATGGGAAGTTTCGACGAGCTTTGCTCCGCCATACGCGAAGATAAACAATGGGATGCCTGCTCCTACGCTATAGGCGAGGGTCATTAAGACGGCTTTGAAGGTGATCGATCCCGTAGCGACGAGGGTGGTGATCGCTCCTAAAATGGGGCCAGCGCAAGGGGTCCATAAAAGGCCCAAAGCGATGCCAAAAAAGATGCCGCCCCAAAATCCGGGCCGGGCCTTGGTTCCCTGGATTTTTTGGCCGAGATTTGCAATGGGTGCTGCTGTCTTAGCGAACCAATTCGATAGTCGGGGCCAGAGCATCACGAGGCCGAAGAAGAAAATAAATGCGATCGCAAAGTATCTGAGGATTTCAGGTGAAAGGCCCGTGACATGTACGACCCAGGAAAGCGCTAAGGTAAAGAAAGAAAAACTTCCTACGAGCCCGAGGATCGTGCCGAGAGGTCTTAACTTCCCTTGACCAACGCTAGATGCTAAAATCGCTGGCAGAATAGGTAATATACACGGCGAAAGTGCCGTGAAGACACCGGCTAAAAAGCAAAACCCGAGCAGCAAGAACATTACATGACTGTATCGAGCACATGTACATTGAAGTCAAGAAGGAGGGGGGCATGGTCGGATACAACATGCGGCATAACTTGGAAATCATCTACTGTCACACCCGATGTTAGAATGTAGTCGGCATAAGGCTCTTCTTTCGTGTACAGACGCGTGCGCGTCGAGGCAGTCTTATGGACTTGAATCCAATTGTCCATTCCAACCCCCAGGATTTTCATACTCTGGGTCTCAGGTCTTAAGTTAAAATCTCCGACGAGAATTTTTGGAAGTGAAAAGGTGTCCATGAAGGCTTTGATTTTCTGGGATTGTAAAAGCCTTTCGGGAGCATCGGTTTTGCCTTGGCCATTCCACAGTCCATGGACGTTGATGATCAAAAAATCACCTTCTGCTCGGCACTGCAGCCACTGTAATTTTCTGGAGTGTGTCGGACCGGATCCTTTGTAGTGGGGATTTTCGTGGATGAGCTCTTCGCCCTCTCGGACTACTTGGGTGGTTTTTTTAACAAATGCGCAAATTCCGTAGCTGCCATTCACAACAGGGGTAAAAAAACCTCGGTGCTGGGGCAGATGGGCCTGTAGCTTTGAAAAGATATCGAGGAATACGGGGTTTTCTACATCGGTAGAGATGCGTCTTTCTGCATTATGATAGACCTCCTGGAAACAAAAGATGTCGATGTCTTGATGGGCGTTGATAAATTTTAGGAGGGGACCCAGAACATGACCTCCCCAAATGTTGAGGGTGATGAGTTTCATATTGTTGAACTCTAGCAAAAGACAACTTTGTGTTGAAATATTTTTTAGAAAAAGTAAGAGTAAAATCAAAGGGGAAAAATATGAAACGGTACTTGCCTTTAGTTGTTCTAGTCGTCATCGCAGCATTAGCTGCAAAGGCGTTAAGCCACTCCTCTGCGCAATCTTTTGCTTGGATGCACTATTTTATGGGCTTTTTCTTTTGCCAGTTTGCCATGCTAAAACTCTTCAACGTATCCGGCTTTGCCGAAGGTTTTGAGATGTATGACCTCGTAGCCAAAAAACTGCGAGGATATGCTTTGGTCTATCCCTTCATCGAACTGGGTCTGGGTCTCTCGTATCTTGCATTTTTTAGGCCCATGCTAACTTACACCATTACTGTCATCGTTATGGGAGTCAGCGCTATTGGAGTTGTCCGCGCGCTCCGTAAAGGTCTTGATGTTCGCTGCGCTTGTATGGGAACTGTTTTAAACGTGCCGCTGTCGACAGTCACGCTCACGGAAGATTTGGTAATGGGTGTGATGGCGCTTTGGATGCTGCTGAGCGGCATGTGAAGAAAGCTCCGCTGGTTCTGGTTTCTGGTTTGCTCTCCAGCGATACTCTTTGGGAGCATCAAGTCCGTCACTTACGAGATGTTACTTCTTCGATACAAGTCGTTTCACCTATCCAAAATACTCCCGAACTCATGGTGCAAGAGATTTTGGGTAAGGCTCCGCCTGTATTTGCCCTGGCCGGTCATTCTATGGGAGGGTGGCTTTGTTTAGAGATCATGCGGACGGCTCCTTCGCGCGTCTCTAAACTTTGCCTTGTCAATACAACAGCTAGGGATGATTCCAAGGAGAAAAAAGAAAACCGCCAGAAAATGATACTGCAGGCAAAAGAAGGCCGTTTTTCCAATGTTGTAAAGGAACTTGTCGGAAAGCTGGTGCTTAATGCCGCCGTTAAAAAAGATGTCGAGAAAATGTTTTTAGAAGTAGGGAAAGAGGCACTGATTTCTCAAGAAGAAGCCATGCTTATGCGCAAGGAAACGCTGCCCATTTTACCTGGTATTGCCTGTCCTACGCTTGTGATCCATGCTGCCCAAGACAAAAACTTTTCCTTCGAGGAGCATGAAGAATTAGTGGAGCGGATTCCTCATGCAAAACTTGCCATCGTGGAGGATTCGGGACATATGAGCCCTTTAGAAATGCCGCAAGCCATTACAGCGCTTCTACGGTGCTGGCTGACATGGTTATAAATATGCCAAAGGCCATTGTTATCGGCGGTTGTGTAAAAGTTCCCGATGGACGGATAGGTAGAGTCCGCAGAAAATTGGGTAATCTCTATGTCGTCCGCGTCCAGAGAAAGACCAGCAAGACCCATCAATTTTTGCAATTTAAAGCAGCTCAGTTAAAACCAGTAGCTTGTCCCAAGGGCTGGATGAGCATCCAAGGTTATAACCGCTATCTTAAAATCACTCTTGCGAAGATGAAAGAACGTAAGTCAAAATAGATGATTTCAAGCTTTTGTTTAGGTGTGTTATAATGCGACTAAATATTTTTAGGAGCTCGTATGCGGTGGATTTTTCTCATTCTAGTGTTTGTTGTTGCTTGCTTGAGAGCTGAAGAACGCTATGCCTACAAAGATGGGGGAGGGAAGTATATGTCAGGCCATGTTTTTATCGTTTCGGAGTGGCTAGCTATTGAGGGTAAAGATCAAGAGCTCTGGGAGCGGGCTAAGCAAGTACTAACTTTAACACGGGAAAACGAACCCGGTTGCATAAGAGCCCATGTCACTCGGCAGTTAGTTCATCCGGCTTCTCCGGGGAAGTCTCCCTACACTATTGTTCTTCTCCAGGAATATACCGATATGGATGCCTTTGAGGCCCATGTAAAGTCTGCATATGTCGTTAATTTTTTTGAAACCTGCGTTCAAGATAAAGCAACTGCCATCGTCAAAGACTGGACTTGCCGTCTTTTTAGTGAAGGAGAATAGGCGGCCTCGTTGTAATTAAAAATTATAATACACGTCTCTTTTTTCGCTCAAAGCAAATTTATTATTATCGTGCATTCTTAGTCTCTATTAGTCTATAATAATTTATCACTTATAAAAATGGAAAAAAATGACTAATTTTGCTCAATGGGAATTACCTGCTTCACTGATTGCATCGCTTACGCGTATGGGGATTACAACGCCCACACCTATCCAACAAGAGACAATACCTCTCGCACTGAATGGCTGTGACATCTTGGCCTCTGCCCAAACGGGAACGGGTAAAACGGTAGCGTATCTCATCCCACTTCTTCAAGCGCTGACTAAAAATCCGAAAGCGCCCGCGTTAATTTTGGCACCAACCAGGGAACTTGCTATGCAAGTTCACCAAGCCCTCAAACAGATGGCGGGACCGAATTTCAAAACGACTCTGCTCATCGGCGGAGCTTCGATGTCACGTCAGCTTGCTGAACTAAAAAAGCAGCCGCTCGTTATTGTGGGAACACCGGGAAGAATTAACGACCATCTCGACAGGCGCAGTCTGAACTTAAGTGGCACGCGCTTTTTGGTCATCGATGAAGCCGATCGCATGCTCGATATGGGCTTCGGAATTCAGCTGGACCGGATTGCAAAACACCTTCCTGAGACTCGCCAAACGCTTCTTTTCTCTGCGACTTTTCTTCCCAACATTATTCGTCTGTCAGAGAGGTTTTTAAAGGATCCCAAGAGAGTAGCTGTCAATACGAGCAATCAACCCGCTCCTAAAATCCAACAAGATGTTATTCGCACAACGCAAGGCGAAAAAAAAGCGCAATTAATAAAAGAACTCTATGAGCGCCAAGGCTCGATCATCGTCTTCGTCAAAACAAGAAGACGCGCAGAAAGTCTATCGAAAGAACTGAAGCTTTTAGGACATGGTACCGACGCTATGCATGGAGATTTAAGGCAAAGCAGGCGCGAGAAGGTAATCCATTCCTTTAGAAGCTCTAAAACTCGCATTCTCGTGGCTACCGATGTTGCCGCACGCGGCCTTGATATTCCTCACGTCATGCATGTGATCAACTACGACCTTCCAGAGTGTCCAGAAGATTATGTTCACCGGATTGGAAGAACGGGCCGGGCGGGAGCCGAAGGTTTTGCCCTATCCTTGATTTCACCCGAAGATAATTTTCGATGGAGAGCCATTGAACGATTACTAAATCCAAACGCTAAAAAAGCTCCGGAAGATGGATCATTGAAGAATTCAAATGAGCGAAACTCTTCGAAGGCTCAAAGAAAAGACCAACGAAGACCTGCCTCAAACGGTCCTAAAAAGATGCAAGCGAAGCGGGGCAAGCCGTTTCAGCAGCAGCATTTTAAGAAAAAATGGCGACCCAAAAAAAATAAACATCCCCATAAAGCTCCTCGCATTTTTTAAGGCCTGGCGAATTTTTAAAGTGGAGCTTTGTTTTTTCTCCAATTCAACATACTCGCTGATTACACGGAATCAAGAAGCCATGTTTTCAGTGGAATAGATTCGATTTTTTGTGCATACAAAAATATAGAAAACCTAAGTTGCTAGTTGGATCTCTAGAGAGATTGGCCTGGAATAGGCGAGATTCAAGAAGGGCGATGCAGACCGACGCTGAATATCGCTTTTTCCATGGCCGAGATCTCCGAGAGACAACTAGCAACTTAGGTTATAGAAAATTGAATCCAAAAAAGTATGCGCAAACTGGTTCTATTAGCTTTATTATTTTCAGGAAAAGGCCTTGCCCAGAGCTGTACGTTTCAACTCGAGGCTGACTATCTCGCATGGTTTAGCAAAAAAAATCCTCTTCCGGTGCCGCTCGTAACTTCAGCTTCCTTTGATGATGACATTCCTGGAGCCATTGGACAGCCTCACACACGTGTTCTTCGAGGAAAAGAAGATATAGGAATGGGTTGGATGCAAGGTTTTGAGGTGAGGGGAAAATCGTGGATCCATCAAAAAGCAGGCTTCGAAGCGGCGTATTTTTTATTGCCAAAAGTGCATGAGAAGAAAACGACTAAAACATCTGGTCAAGTCGGCTCTCGAAATTTGGCTGTTCCCATTTTTGATGTTACGGGCGTGTTTGGTCTGAATGGTGTGCCGGGGGAAACGATTTTTATTTTGCCGGGCCCCATATTTGGCAGTCCTTTTTTTTCGGGAGTATTTAATATCGATCTTTCGAGTCAATTTCAAGGAGCTGAATTGAGTGGGCTCTATGCTTTAAAAAGTCAGCCTCGGTATGCTTTCGAATGGATTTGGGGTCTGAGATGGTTCCAATTAGAAGAATCACTGAAGTTTAGAGTAAGTACTGTCAGAGTGCCCAATTCTTCCGACCCATTCAATGCTTCCCAATTCATCGATCGGTTCCACACTACGAATAATTTTGTAGGGGGCCAAATGGGACTAAAAGGCCAGTACAAATGGGGGCGCTGGCAGCTGGAAGGAGTTGTCAAAGGAGCACTCGGCGCTTCTATCGAAGAACTGAAGATCCACGGTTCCAGCAAAACCATAACAGGAACGGTGTGGTTTCTTACATCTGGCACTGCCGGCGAGACTTTGCCTGGGGGTATTTTTGCTCAGCCGTCTAACATAGGAACGCATCATAAAACTCTATTTGCCTATGCCGTAGAAACTCGGCTGAATAATTCGATTGAGATCACCAAAAATTGGTCGATTGATATAGGGTACACTTTTCTTTGGATCAGCAAAGTTCTTCGTCCCGGAAATCAAATCGATCGAAAGATCAATTCAACGCGCACGGCTCTAGCCGATGCTTCAAGAGCAACGACGGGTACTGGTACGGGCCCTGTTTCATTTGGGACTCCAGCATCTGCTCCCGCACCCGAAGGGAAATCGGCACCCAAAGTTCATTTTAAGCAAAGCAGTTTTTGGGAGCAGGGTCTCAATGTTGGTATTAGGCTGAACTTTTAATTCTCGACTGCGCCCATCTTGAACTGCCTGCCATGCCGTAATCCCACCCGTAAAGGGATGAGGTTGCGGCATGGCAGGCCGTTCAGAACTTTTGATTGGCAGAAAGTGGAATGTTTTTCTATTGTAACGATTCGAGAATTTTAATGAGGATAGCTATGTTGGCGCAAGAATATTGGAATGAAATCGGCTCCAAAAAGGATTTTGAAGATCCAGTTTATCTGGACAAACTTTCTAAATTTTTATCTCCGGCTTCTAAAATTGTCGAGTATGGATGTGGGTATGGGCGCATGATGCGTATTTTGAAAACAGGCGGTTATGAGAATCTTATTGGTTTCGATTTTGCGCCGAATATGATTGCACGAGGACAAAAAGAAAACCCCGATCTCGATTTGAGGTTATTGAAAACATCAGGAGCTATTCCTTTTGAAGATGAGTCATTAGATGCTGTCATGATGTCCACTGTTCTTTGCTGCATGGTTGATAAAGCAGAGTCTTTAGGCTTAATGAGGGATATTCTGAGAGTCTTGAAAAAGAAAGGGATTTTGTACATTACTGATTTTCTTGTTTGCGAACATCCAAGATATCAAGAAAGATACGCTCAAGGAGCTCGAGAATTTGGAGAGTGGGGCATCTATACAACGAATGAAAATTTAACTGTTCGGCATTATACGACACACGCGATCATGGACTTGCTCAAGGAATTTGATATCAAATGGTTTGAGCAATTCGATTTTAAGACGATGAATCAAAACCCAGCTTGCACTTTTCATTGTATCGCTAGAAAATAGCTCTCGATTTTTTATAAAAAAGGCCGGGAGAACTTCCCGGCCTTTTCATTTGGAGGTGGAGAGAATTGAACTCTCGTCCTCAGTAGACGTTCTACTCATGACTACATGCTTATCGCCTTGGGCTACTAAGGTCTTGCTGCAAGACGCCCCACTCGGGACCTTAGCGCTCCATATTAATCTCGAACTCCTCGCCTACAGAGCAACGGCGAGGCTCACACCAGGGTTTATTACAGTGTTTCTAACGCTCCTGGTCAGGCCCTAGGACACCGAAAGCTACAAGCGGTTAAGCTTAAGCAGCTAAAAGAGCTTCTTCAGAATTAAATCCGAAGTTGCCACGAACGACTTTTTTGTCAGTTCTTATTTGCTGATGGTTTAAAGAGGGTATCAACGACCTCTGCATGCCACGGGTAGTTAGCCTCCAAGTCGAAGCCTTTCACCCCCAATAAAATTCTAACACATAGACGTAAACGGCGTCTATGATATATTATGAGGCATTTTAACGGTACATAGAATGTTTAGTCTCAAGGACAAAGAAAGTTTTCCTGATCGGGAAGAGCGCATATTGGCCCTATGGAAGCGTGAAAAGGTCTTCCAGAGGAGTCTCGAAGCGACCAAAAAGGGTAAGCTTTTTTCCTTTTACGATGGCCCCCCTTTTGCAACGGGGCTTCCCCATTATGGCCATATCGTAGCGGGAACGATTAAGGATGTGGTGCAGCGGTATCAGACGATGCGGGGCAGGTATGTTCCTCGGCAGTTTGGTTGGGACTGCCATGGTCTTCCGGTCGAGAATGAGATCGAAAAGACGAAGGAGCTCTCGGGCGCGCCGGATATCGAGAAGTTTGGGATCGCAAGGTTCAATGAAGAGTGCCGCTCGATTGTCCAAAGATATACCAGTGAATGGGAGACGACCGTGGAGCGCATGGGGCGCTGGGTCGATTTCCAGCAGACCTGGAAGACGATGGACAAAAACTTCATGGAGTCGGTCTGGTGGGTCTTTTCAGAAATCTACAAGAAGGGGCTGGTCTACGAAGGATTTAAGGTCATGCCTTTTTCGGCAAAGCTCGGCACGCCTATATCGAATTTCGAAGCCAATCTAAATTACCGCGATGTCGATGATCCATCCATTGTGGTGAAATTTTTCCTGGAAGATGAGCCAGATGTTGCATTCTTGGCCTGGACGACGACGCCTTGGTCTCTCGTCTCGAATTTAGCGCTCGCCGTGGGTCCCGATTTTGACTATGTCAAAATACGCGATGACAAAGGGGGTGTCTACATTTTGGCTGAAGGGAGAGTGAAGAACTACTTTGAGCAGTATGAGGTGCTGGGAGAGTACAAGGGAAGAGACTTGGTGGGCAAAAAATACCTGCCGATGTTTCCGTATTTTGCTGAGAGGGAAAATGCTTTTAGGGTCATCGGAGATGGTTTTGTCACGCTCGAGGACGGAACCGGGGTAGTACAGCTGGCGCCGGCATTTGGTGAGACCGACTTTTACGCCTGTATGCGCGAGGGGATCGAGATCGTATGTCCGATCGATGGCAATGGTCATTTCACGGACGAAATCCCAGAATATGCGGGCATGCTTTTCAAAGACGCCGAGAAAGAGATCATCCGCCGCCTCAAGAAAGAGGGGAAGATGTTTTTGCACACGCAAATCCGTCACCGGTATCCGTTTTGCTGGAGATCGGACACGCCGCTGATGTACCGGGCCGTGCGCACATGGTTTGTTGCGGTGGAGAAAATCAAAGACAAAATCCTAAGTGCCAACCAGCAGATCCATTGGGTGCCTGATCACATCAAGGATGGTCGCTTTGGCAAGTGGCTTGAGAATGCGAGAGATTGGGCGATTTCGCGGTCGCGGTATTGGGGAACGCCGATACCTCTGTGGAGAAGCGATGACGGCGATATTATCGTGATTTCGAGTGTGAAGGAGCTCCAAGATCGTACGGGAAAAGAAATCATCGATCTGCACCGGCATTTCATCGACGATTTGACGTTTGTGGAAAAGGGAAAGACGTACCGCCGCATTCCCGATGTTTTCGATTGCTGGTTCGAATCAGGATCGATGCCGTATGCACAAAAACACTATCCGTTTGAGCATAAAGTTGAGACGATGGAGGCATTTCCTGCCGATTTTATTGCCGAAGGCATCGATCAAACGAGAGCTTGGTTCTATACACTCAATGTGCTTTCCGCGGCTCTCTTTGATAAGCCCGCATTTAAAAATGTCATCGTTAATGGGATTGTTCTGGCAGAAGATGGCACGAAGATGTCGAAGCGCCTCAAAAATTATCCTCCACCCGAGCTGGTGATTGAAAAATATGGAGCCGACGCTATCCGGCTTTATTTGCTGAGCAGTCCGGCCGTGGTAGCCGATGACCTGCGCTTTTCCGGCAAAGGTGTCGAGCATGTGCTGCGGCAAGTGCTCATTCCGATGTGGAACTCGTATGTCTTTTTAGCGACGTATGCGCAGATTTATCAGTGGAAACCATCCAGTGACCATCATGTCCCACATGCGGATATCGACCGGTGGATCTTGTCGCTCACGCAAAAACTCGTGCAAGATGTCCAGCAAGGATTCGACGCTTACGAGCTGCAACAAGCGGTGCTTCCGCTCACCGATTTTATCGACCAACTCACCAACTGGTACATCCGTCGCTGTAGGGGAAGATTTTGGGCGGACGATGATACGCCCGATCGGCGAGAGGCCTTTTCGACGCTCTACACGGTGCTTTTGACGCTCGTTAAAGTCGCGGCTCCATTTATTCCGTTCCTTGCCGATGCGATTTATCAAGAACTCAAAAGCAAGGGCGACCCCGACTCCGTTCACTTATGCTCTTTCCCGAGCTACGTAGCGAAGCTTAGAGATCTGCAGCTCGAGCATGAAATGCAAGAGGTGCAAAGCGTCGTCAGCATCGGCCATGCTTTAAGAAAAACCCACCAACTCAAAGTCCGGCAGCCTCTAGCCAAGGCGCATGTGATTTGCAGCGATGAGAAGAGATTAGATGCGATGCAGCGCTCTTTTGCGCTGATCGCCGATGAGCTCAACGTCAAACATGTCGAGTTTAGCCGCGAAGAAGAGGCGTTTGTATCGCTGCATATTAAAGCCAATTTCCGTGTGCTGGGAAAAAAAGTGGGCGGCAAAATGCAAGAAATGGCAGCAGCGATTACAAAACTTCCCCAAAAAGAGATCCACCGCATTTTGAAAGGTAGCACTGTGGCAGTTCTCGGTTTCGATATTGGGCCAGAAGATGTCGCGATTGAGCGCGTCACTAAAGAAGGCGTTGTCGCCGCGACAGACGGGGGATTGACGATTGCGCTAGATATGCAGCTAACTTCCGATCTATTGCTTGAGGGCATGGCACGCGAGCTTGTGAATAAAATCAATACGATGCGCAAAGAACAAAATCTTGAGGTTACCGATCGTATCACGCTGAAAGTCGAGACGACTCCGCGTGTTAAAGAAGCGCTCGAGAAGCACAGAGATTATGTTTGTCATGAAGTGCTAGCTAAGAGTTTCTCATTCGAGACTGTCCAAGCCGAAGAGCTCGATATCAATGGCGAGAAGACGAAGATTTCTTTTTCTAAAAGCATTTAACGATTTGTCAAAAAAATGTTTTTAGATATAAATTATTTTAATCATTTTTTTAATGTATATTTTCAGTTATAATTTTGCTCAAATCTTAGGAGGAAATGTATATGATGCAGATTGGTAAAGCACCCCCACCAGCGCCTACAAAACCTCCATCTTCTGAAGTTAGAAAAAGGCTTGAAAGTCGGTTTTCAGAACCTCTTACAACAGAAGAAGTAAATGAGTTCAAAGTTGGGAAAATGCCCACTGACGTGCGTCAGGCGTATCAACGACTTATTGATTCCCAATCCAAAGTCTAAGTATCTTGTAATCTAAGTTACTGCTAATCAACTAGTTAAATATTTTTAGCGTCTCTTTATAACATACTGAAAGTCAGTATGTTATGTCATATTTTATATATAAATAATTTGAATTTATTTAAAAAATTGTTTATAATTATAGATATGATCTTTGGTAATATAAGTGGATTTATCGACTTTATTAGTTTGGATAAAAGCGGGGTTCAAAACTACCTTCGTACGCATAGCCTTACATTCGTAGAAAATTTGATTAAAGATGTTTTGCAAGCCATTCCTGAGCACAGGAAAGGAGATTCCTTACTCAGAGACTTTGTTACTAAGATTGAATTAATAGAGCCGTATTTTGAAAAAGAATCCTTAAGTCAAGTCACAGCTTATAAGACAGAGTTATTGTCTTGTTTATCTCAGGCCAAAAAAACAAATCATGTTGCTAAAAACGTGGTTCATTTTCAATCTTTGATAGATAATCAGACTCCAACAAAATCAAAGCAGTTATTACAAGAGATACAGGAAGACATTGCATCCATAAATTTAAATGCAAATAATCTATCCTCTATTATTTCCAAAATTAAGAAAAAAATTGTTGGTTTAGAAAAAAAGGGTTTAAAAAAGACTGAGATTGAAAGTTTGGTGACAGCATTAAATTTATTGTTACTTAGCCATTCTTATTATCATCCTTCTTTGTTTGAAGAGCGATACTACGAGTTCTTTGCAAAAAATTATCCTCATACTTTTGCAATAGTGTTGTCCAATAATGGTAACTATAGTGCTATAACTGCTGAATCATTTAGGCAAGATTTACTAAAGGTTCTTCAATCTAAACAGTCTGATATGGATGTGTGGATGGGCAAGATAAACGCCATGGTTGGAGACGCTCAATCTGCGCTCATTTCGAAACGGTTGGCCTATCTTTATTCCCAGGGTTATGACTTAAACTATTACATGGGCTCGGCACTCCCAGAACATCTCCCCAAAATACTTAAAGCGTTCGAACACATGGCTCTTAAAGTTGCGCTTCCATTTTTCTATTCTGAATGGGAAAGATGGAAAGCTCAAGAGCCAGATGTATATTCACCTGAGTTCTTAGAATTAATCAAAAATTACCCCATGCATGATCCGCTCCAATACATTCCTGATTATTTAGAGTTAATTCAAGGGCGATATTTCAATATGTTGAAGATGTCGACTCTAGGGCATTTAGGTTCGGAAGATGTCGATAAGCACATTCAGAAAGCCAATCATGAAATGCAAACATTTGAATTAGCTGATTCATTCAAAAAAATGTTTAAAATTAACTGTCATAAGCAACATCTATGGATGTATGAGAATCATTCGCATATTAAATGGTGCTACTGCCAGAGCTTAGATGTCGATCGGGAACAAAATGGGGGAACGTGTTTGCAGAATTCCTTGGAGAGGATCCGATTATTGATGGAAAACCCTTCTTTAGAAAGCCATAATATCGAAATGGGTAGCTCCATGAAAGGAAGAATGATTCGTGCAACGGTTAAACTAGCCTATCATAAGATGACCCGCGAGCAAGCAAATGATTTTCAAATGCAAACTTCCCATTTATTGGGATTAAAAATGACGGAGTCTAAGGAAATTCTATCGACAGAGAAAACGAATGTTTTTTCATCCATGATGGACGACTTAAGTAAAAGAGTTGAAGAAGATAAATCATCTAATTTTCAATGCTTATTGGTGCTTTATGATGTAAAAGGTTTTGCTCATACGTTCAATTTGCAGATAGATAAGTCTAATAATGTCTTCCGCTGGATGGACGATAATTTTGGTGTTTGCGAATACGATAGCGCTGCTGATTTTAGAAGCGAATTCACTAAATATCTACAAGCATTTTATCCAGAATATACTCGTTTTGTCGTGCAAACCTATGCAAAATTGTAATAGGTTTTATCCCCATTGAGGCTGCGCACCGTTCGTATCGCATCGGAAGTCGAGACGACTCCATGTGTAAAGCGCTTGAAAAGCACGGAGATTATGTTTGTTATGAGGTGCTAGCTAAGAGTTTCTCATTCGAGCCTGTTCATTCCGAAGAGCTCGATATCAATGGCGAGAAGACCAAGATTTCTTTTGCTAAAACGTTATAAAAATTTCTTCGAACAATTTACGATATATCGTAATTTAGTCGCGACTATTTTACGACATATCGTAAATTGGTCGGATCTAAGTGGTTAAAATTCAAGGGGTAAGCGTGATCGCTTGCGATGGATCACATACCACGTGCCAAAGCAGATGGTGGCGAGTATCCAGACGGCGATGCGGCCAGGATTGAATAAAGGGTAGCCAGGCTGAAGGGGAAGTCCAAAGCGTGAGCCGGGCGGCCAGAAGATAAAAGAAGGACCGCCGCGCATGTTGTCTTCAGGGACAAATCCAAACTCGCGGCTATCGCCGCTGTTCGCGTGGTTATCTCCGAGAACAAGGTATGATTTTTCAGGGATTTTTAGACCGAGGCGCTGGATGGTTTCAGTGCTGGGAGGTCCGCCGTCTATAAATGGGGTATATACTTTTTGTCCTTGGAATGAGACGCTGCGGCGGGCTTCGCGTTCGATAAAAGATTGGAGAAGTGGATCGTCTTTGGTGAGTAAGGGAAGGCCCATCACATAAAGATCGCCATCGCGGTAGTAGGCGTAGCGGGCGGGCATGAAGGTTTGATCTTTAGACTGAGGAGAAAAGCGAGTATCGAACTCCATTCCTGTATTGAAGAGGAGTTGGAGGCGAGAGACATCAAAGCGCAGGAGCGGGTGGGATGAGGCAAGCTCAGTCGTAATGCCTTCAAAATGAACGCCGCTGCCTTTTCCATAATAAAATTCATAAGTTCCATCGGGGATACCGGGCAAATGAGGAAAAAGAGAAGCGTTGCCGTATCTTTTGGGATCGATGCCATATCTCCAAGCCAGGCCATTTTTTACGACAAAACGAGAAGTGTAGAGGTTGGAGAAAAGCTTTTTCAATTGGTCTTCTTGGAGCGGAATGATCGAAGTAGAAACGCCAACGGTGGGACGGACGCGATTCCATTCATCGCAGACGAGGTGAGCCGTCTCAAGGCTGGGATGGTGGCGTAGTTCGAGGTAAAGCACTCCCTCTTCCAAAGTGGAAGGATCCTGGTCGGTATAAAGACGGACTTGTTCCTTGGTGAGGAGCCTTGCCATAGCAAAATTATCCATGCCCCAAAGCTGGCCGTAACGGATGGAGGGATCACCATGGGTTATTTTGGGAAGGAGTTCACCGCGCACTTGGCTGAGTTGATTGACCCATAAGCGGGCGATGGGCTCATTGAAATGACTGAGTATGACGGGCGAGAAGATTCCTTGCTGAGGAGAAGGGGTTGTCGTGATTCGGTTCTCAAAATTGAAGAAGGGGATGTGGTCGATGAGGGAAAGCTCGGGGAGATTGATGGTGGAAGAGATGTCTTTACCCTCTGCATCGATGCCATAGACTTGTCCCCCATAAAAATAGAGGGTATCGCCGGGTTTCCCGATGAGGCGTTTGACGAGTTGTTTTTTGCCGGGGAAAACGTAGAAATAAATGGTGTCAGGATTTTGGAAGTCCATGTTTTGGACGGTGAAAATAACGATATTGGCGCGGTCGATGAGTGAGGGGTTAAAATAGAGATGGTCGGTGGTGAGGGGAACGTTGACGCCAAAAGATGTTTTCGAAACGGAGAGACGGTCTTGTTCTTTGAAGGTGGGACGCATGGAGCCGGTGGGGATTTCATACAGCTCAAACCACGATAGGCGGACGACGACGGCGATGGCAAGAGCAACTCCCAGTCCTAAGACAAAGTCGCGGATCTGCTCAAACGAGCCTTTTTTTAAATGGATTTTGGCGAGACTTTGGAGCTGGTGGGCTCTTTCAGAAGCGGCAAGGCGATTTTTTGCGAGAATCTCTTTTTCGAGCGACTGGAGGCTGCTTTGGAGTTGTTCCTGTGCGTTTTGGGAAAGAACTTTACGTTTCCGCAAGAAGCGGTGATACGTGTGAAGCAAAATCTTTTTTGCCTTTGCCAAACGGTAAATTCCCATAAGGTTCTACTATATCATAAATTAGGGTTAAAACCGATTAAGTTTTTTGATTCTTTGCACTTGCTATGTGGTAGCTGCCAGGCAGAGGAGAAGTACAGTCGGGGCAAGTTGGAAGAGAGTCCGGGGAAGCAAAGTTGCGATGGGAAAGATTTTTTTTCGCTTTTTCGATGGTAAAATTTATGGAGCTCGTTTTTGCATAGATATGGTCGATGATTTCAGGAAGAGTGTGGGAGTGATTTGGGCAAGTAGAGAACTTATCGGTGGAAGAAAGGAGAGCAAAGCCAAAAATGAAATCGATTTTTGGATCGGGATAATGCCTTTCGAATTGAACCCAAGATATTTTGGATGCTTTGTGTAATCGAACGCCTTCGACGAGCGTGCTGATGGAATAAAAAATGGGATTCACCCCAAAGCAAGCGAGGGCAATATTCACACACATCTGTGAAATATGAATTCCTTGAGCAAAACAGACAGAGAAAGGGCGCGCCCAGGAGAGTTTAATGTTGTGATGATCATTAACAGTTTTTTGGGGGGATGGAGGTGGCGCTGGTGGGCTTGCCTTCTTTTGGATGCGAGAGACGATGAAGCTCGTAATGACTGTCCATGCAATTATGGTTCCTAAAATGGCGAGCTCAAAACGAAAGGGAGCTTTGACGCCCCACTGGATATCCGCCAGTTTGATGAAAGAAAATCTCTCGCTTGCAATATGTAAAAGTTTTCCTGCGCTCCATAGAAAAAATCCAATGTTTCCGAGGAAAAGCAAGCTATTTATTTTTTGGATGCGATCAAATTGCTCGGGGGAAGATTTTTTCAAAATAAGTAAGTCAATTTGTGCAAAGTGGTTAAGAGCGTAAACCGGCCAAAGTTCGTATTTCTGACCAAGATAGGCTAAACTTTTACAGACGTGACTGAGTTGAAAAGCCATAAGTTGAACAGCAATATTATTGCTCTGGCTCTAATTGCGCAAGGATGATCAAAGTTGTTGTGGAAAGTTTGTTGATAACTGTGCGATTCCTCTATGGAACACGCTTGTTGAAAAACGACTCCAACTGCGCTTGTGGAGTGGGTGGCATGGGAGACATGAGGTTGCGCCCCGAGTCGAGTGTGCGCATGGATGCCGTATAGTGGGGAGATTTGACTTCGATCCAGTAGGGAAAGGCAAATTCTCCAAAATAGACTTCGATGGTGCAATCGGAAAGAAGGGTTTCATCGTGGGGCCACTTCCCATTCCAAACCGAGACGCTGGGATTATTAATTTTTTTTCCTTCGATGCTGACGGGGGGGAGCCAAAGAGAGCGGCGATCGGGTTCATCGGCTGCAGGTGGAGGGCCGATGCGTTTGCGTTTATCGGCAGGAGTGGTTTGAAGATGGAGGCCGAGAAGTTTCGTGAGAAATTGGGAAGGATCGCTTGTTGCCATCCATGCTTTGCGCGAGTGGGAGTAGCATTCGAGGACTTGGTTTTTTTTCAGATCAATCGTGTAGGAAGTCCAGGAAGTGTGGCCCGGGGCTTTATTTTCGATCCAAGCTTTCCAATTTTTTCCCTCACTTTCTGTCAGAGGGATCGTGATCTCTTCGAGGGTCAGCGTCGTTTGAGAGGTGGCTCTAAGAAGAAGGGCAGCGGCCATCCGCCCTTGAGCAAAGACGACATAGTCGCCGGCTTTTCCGGAGGCGATGCGATCTTTGACGCAAAATGCGTTCAAACAAGAGGTAATGATTAGTAATAAAAATAACTTTTTCACTCTCACCAGTTTATCTTATTTTTGAAATCCGAACAATATTTAGTCGAGGGACTTTCCACTTGGATCGTCATATGGCGGATACCATGGGTTTTTTCAAGAATTTTGTGGGCAGGTCCCAGGACATCCGAGGATGGATCGGCGATAAGATGGACGCTAAGGGCCACTTTGCGAGAGCTGACGGACCAGATGTGGAGGTCGTGGACTTCACGCACTCCAGGAATTTTTTTAAGGGTCTCAAAAACATCCAGAGGGTTGATATGGCCTGGCGCCCGCTGCATGAGGATGGTGAGGGATTCCCGGATGACTTTGCCCGAGCTATAGAGGATGCTCAACGTGAACAAAATGGTGACGATGGAGTCGAACGGATTCCATCCCGTGAGCCATATGAGGAGTCCACTGATAATCACGCCGACGCTACCCAGGAGGTCGCCTAGGACATGGAGGTAGGCGGCTTTGAGGTTCAAGTTATGGGATTGATGAGAGTGGAGTAGGCGCATCATGATCACATTGGCAATGAGGCCGACCACAGCGACGACGAGAACGATGGGGCCTTCAACCGTTTCAGGAAGAAATAGGCGATGTATCGACTCATAGATAAGCACGCCCGAAAGAGCCCACAGAGAGATGCTGCTAGCAAGGGCTCCAATCACTTCAGCTCTGTGGTAGCCAAAGCTCATGGTAGGAGTTGAAGGCCACCTAGCCATGTGGGATACGAGAAGCCCCAAGGACAGCGCGCCCACATCTGTGAAAAGATGCATGGCGTCGGAAAGGAGCGCTAAGCTGTTGGCGAAGTAGGCGCCGAGGATCTCAATCAACATGAAAGCAAAGGCAATCCAAAGGGAGCGGTGGAGCGCTCTGTGCGAATGTTCGTGTGACATACTTGAAATCTAAAACTTTTAGAGTATATTAGAAACATGTTTATTGCCATTTTACTGGCTGCAGTCACCGCAGCACCGATGTCGGAAGAAGAAAAACAGCTCCAGAAGATCGATTCTCAAATCGAAAAGCTAACCAAGGAGCGGAACCAGCACGCTCTTGCCGCTGAGAAATACCAACAACTGGGAGATAATTGGCAATACGAAACCAATTATATCCAAGATGCCTACGCCAACTGGGCCAAGGCCGATGCCGAAAGACGGCAAATGATGGACATTCAGATGCAAATCGATGCGCTTCAAGAGCAAAAACAGCAGATTTTGCAGTTTCACCCTGAGCTTGGTGAATCTTGATTTATAAAACATCGCTGGCCCTTTTAACCGATCTCTATGAACTGACGATGGCTTATGGCTATTGGAAAAAAGGGTTCCACGAAAAAGAAGCCGCCTTTCATCTTTTTTTCCGCAAAAAGCCGTTCAACGGTACGTTTGCCATCGCCGCAGGACTAGAAACGGCGATCGACTTCCTGAAAAATTTCCGCTACCAAGCAGACGATTTATCGTATTTAGAAACGCTAAAGGGTGTCGACGATAAACCTCTTTTTGAGCCGGCATTTCTCGAGTATTTATCTCATTTTCGATTCACGCTCGATATCGATGCCGTGCCTGAAGGGACCGTGGTATTTCCTTACGAGCCTCTTCTTCGTGTAACGGGGCCTATCATTCAAGCTCAGCTCCTCGAAAGTCCACTTCTCAATATCATCAACTTCCAAAGTCTCATCGCCACCAAAGCGGCGCGCATTTGTTATGCTGCTCGCGGCGATCATGTCGTAGAGTTCGGTATGAGAAGAGCGCAAGGAATCGACGGAGCTCTCTCGGCCGCTCGTGGCGCCTTCATCGGCGGCTGCCATTCCACTTCGAATGTTCTCGCAGGAAAAATGCTGGATATTCCCGTTAAGGGAACCCACGCCCACAGTTGGATCATGGCTTTCGATGATGAGAAGGCCTCGTTTGACGCCTGGGGAGAGGTCATGCCCGGTAATCTTCTTTTTCTTGTCGATACGTATGAAAGTCTGCGCGGCACGAAGAGGGCCATCGAAATTGCCCAAAAACTAAAAGCCAAAAAAATCGGCATCATGGGCGTTCGTCTCGACTCGGGCGATTTAGCCCATTTGAGCATCGAGATCCGCAAACTCCTTGACCAGGCGGGATTTACTTCTGCGCAAATCATGGCGAGCAATGAACTCGATGAATACATCATCAGTGATCTCAAACACCAAGGCGCTAAAATCGATCTCTGGGGTGTCGGAACGCATCTTGTGACGGGCAAAGACCAGCCCGCGCTGGACGGTGTCTACAAACTCTCAGCGGTGCGCGATAACAAAAAAGCTCCGTGGCGTTACAAAGTGAAAATCTCCGAGCAGCTCGTCAAAGTGACAAACCCGGGGATTTTGCAGGTGCGGCGATATGCAAGTGATGAAGGATTTGCCGGAGATATGATTTACGATGTGCCCACTTCCGTCCCTGCAACTCCTGTGGCCATCGATCCCCTCGATCCGACCCAAGTGAAAGAGCTTGGAGAAGGTTGCACTTTCACTGATCTTCTCGTTCCCATCATGCGGGAAGGAAAATTCATCTACACTTCGCCCACTCTAAAGGCCATCAGGGAAAATAGCATATCTCAGCAAAACGAGTTGCGCCCTGCGATGCGCAGGTTCTTGTATCCTCAACCTTACTTCATGGGACTGGAGCGTTCTTTATACGAACGTAAGCTTTCCCTCATTCAAGAGGTGAAGCGATGAAGGCGCTGATCATCGTCGATTTGCAAAAGGATTTCATGCCCGGAGGCCCCCTCGGTGTTCCAGGTGCAGACAAACTTGCCACTCTCATCAACCCTCTCATGAAGAAATTTCCTCTGGTGATTGCGACGCAAGATTGGCATCCGCTCGATCACTGCAGTTTTGCAAAGAATCATCCCGGCAAAAAAGTGGGGGAGAGCGTCAAAATCAAGGGTATTTCCCAAGTCTTATGGCCTGTCCACTGCGTGCGGGATACGGCCGGAGCCGAGCTTGTCGAGGGATTAGACAAAACGCCCATTGCCTCACACTTCTATAAAGGGACCGATCAAAGTATCGATAGCTATAGTGCGTTTTTTGACAATGCTCATCTCCGCTCAACGGGACTTAGCGATTATCTCAAAAGTCGCGGCGTGACCGACGTCTACCTGGCCGGGGTCGCCACCGATTATTGTGTGCTCTATTCTGCCATCGATGCCGTAGACTTGGGGTTTAAAGTCTATATCATCGAAGATGCTTGTCGCGGCATCAACCTGCAGCCAGGCAATATCGATAAGGCCTTGGCTGCCATCGCCGCTCGCGGTGGCGAAATTATTACTTCTCAAAAACTCTAATTATCTATATCATATCTGTAGAAAATAATTTTTTTAATTCTAATTTAATGAGGAATAATGACACCGACAGCGAAAATTTACTTTCAGCAGAGTATTGCCTATCTAGAAAGTTTAGAGCATACAATTTTAATACGGCCGGGCGATCTTAAAACCGTGAAGATCAGCAAACTCTCTTCGTTTAATCCAGCATCCTTCATGGGAAAAGCCGCTTATTTAGATCAAGTTTATGCAGTTGGGCTTTTCGATGATGAGAATAGGGAACACATCATTGCTTTTGAGAAGATTGGGAGTTTACAAAAATGTATAAACTACTTGTATACTTCAAGCCATGTGATCCATCGCGAATGGTATATGTTACAAAGCGAGCAGTAAAATATGTCGATGGCAGCCCAGTTCTATCGAGAAACTGTCGAATACTTAAAGAAGTTCCCTGGGACTTTTTATGTGGGTCCCAAAGATCCTAAGGTAGAAAAAGTCAAAAATATCCCGTTAAGAGTACTTCCCTTATTTGATCCTAGAAATGCGTTGGGAGACAGCAAAGTACAAATTACGCAAGTGATCGGTATTTTCGATGAGCAAAATCAAGAACATATTCTTGTCTTTGATGACTTGAAGGCCATGCAGGTTTTCGTCCAATACCTTTATTCGTCGAGCCACATCATACATAGGCGATGGTACGAAGTGACATTAATCAATTAGATCAGCTACGCGAAGAGCGTTGGCGATGATCGTGAGAGTGGGATTTACCGCACCGATCGACGGAAAAAAGCTGGAATCGACGACATAGAGGTTGTCGAGATCATGGGCTTTACAATTCAAATCGAGAACCGAAGTTTTAGGATCTTTTCCAAATCTGCACGTGCCAACTTGGTGCGCGCATCCCGCGATCGGAATTCTTTGCGAAAGATACATTTTATTCGGGAAAAAATGGGTATGAGATCCGCTGAGCAGGTCTTTGAGTTTGGCGAGAAGCCTTTTGTGAGCCTCTTCGTTATTGTTCGTATAGGAGAGTACGATTTCGCCTTTCGCATTCAGCGTAATGCGATTATTCGGGTCGGGCAAGTCTTCCGATGTGAGCCACCATCCAACACTGTGGTCAGCAATAAAATCCAGAGATAGTTCAGGCGCAAAAGAGGGCGCTTCTTCAGCGAGCATTTCGCCTTTCACATTTCCGAGAAGCTGGATATGGCCGAGGGGAAAAGGAGAGTCAGGAGCATTGAAATAAAAATCGTTGACGGCCATCGTTTTTTCGTAGCGCGTGGGGTTGCGCTCTTTGGAGATGGCGATCATCACCGAGTTTTGGTGGAACATGTAGTTGCGGCCCACCAAGTCAGAGCTATTGGCGACACTGCTGCGCAGCAGCAGCGCGGCTGAGTTGATGGCTCCGCATGAGACGATAAAAGTTTTGCCGGAAATACGCTCAGTTTTTCCGTTTTGCACGACTTCCACTTCTTTGATCGTTTTCCCCTCTGCAATAAGGCGCAGTGCTTTCGCATCTGTCATGAGCGTGAGATTTCCGGTGGCCAGAGCGGGGATAATGCAGCTGATGTGGGCGTCGGATTTCGCATGCACAAGGCAAGGAAATCCATCGCACGTGTCGCAGCGAATGCACGGACTATTTTCAGGATCCTTTTCGTTGAGGCGTAGGCCGAGCGGCAGATGGAACGGGTGCAAGTTTTTAGCTTTGAACTGGTCGGCTATTTTTTGGATGTAAGGCTCGTGGCTGATCGCCGGGTAGGGGAAAGGCGCGTTTTCCGGCGGCTCCGTGGGATCTTCTCCGCGCTCTCCGTGGACGGTGTAGAGCTCTTCAGCTTTCAAGTAGTAGGGCTGAAAATCTTCGTAATACAGTGGCCACGCCGGCGAGATACCGCCGAAGTGTTTGATTTCACCGAAGTCTTCTTTTCTTAGGCGAAGAAGAGCCGCGCCGTAGACTTTGGTGTTGCCGCCCACGTAGTAGTTCATTCCGGGCAAAAAGGCCTTACCATCTTTGTCATACCAATTTTCTTTCGTGTGGTAGCGGTTTTCGAGAAAGACGGCTCTGGCCTGCCAGTTTTCTTTTTCTCGGGGAAGATAGTGTCCGCGCTCGATGAGGAGCACTTTTTTGCCCTTTTTCGTCAGCGCATAAGCGAGCGTGCCACCGCCTGCGCCGCTTCCAATAATCACATAATCATGTCCAGTCGATGACAACTTTAATCTCGTCTTGTGTGTGTTTACCAAAAGCCGCAGCAAAATCTTTGTAAGGGTAGCGCTGCGTGATCATTTTATCGACAGTCCCGGGCCATTTTTTCGAAGCTGCCACCAAGTCGGCGATACCCATTTTGAAATTTTCGAGACTCTCATTCACGCTGCCGACCATCACCTGATTTTTTAGGACGAGCTTGCGCATGAGAGCGGCTCCATCGACGTTGATGAGACGCTGATCGCCTGGAACGCCGGTCAGAACAAAAATACCGTTGATGCCCAGCATGCCGAGAAGATCAAAGTCCAGTTTGGCGATCCCGGCTCCGTCGAAGATCACATCGATGTACGGGTGTTTTTGCGCAATTTCTTTAGGATCATCTTTTTTTCCATTGAAGTAAGTGCCGCCGATTTCCTGCAAAATTTTTACCCGCGGACTTGTTTCATCGACGATATCCAGACCTACGACATTGGCGCCTCTGAGACGGAGTGCCAGCGCCGCCAGAATTCCAATGGGGCCGAGTCCCGCGACGATCGTGCATTTGCCTTCTAACCAATTGGGTTTGTTTTGCAGGTAAGGAAGGCGCGCGCGCTGAATGATGCCTGCTTGCTCGATTGCTTTTTGCACGACCGACATCGGCTCTGCCAGGACTGCGATTTTTTGCACTTCGGGAGCAACCGGAATGGCGTATTTTTCTTTATCGACGACAAACTCCGCCTGAAATCCATGCCGCCCTTTGATGCCCCGCTCGGTGTAATTTCCTGTCATGCACATATCGGAGCGCGCCATGTTGCAAGCCGGACAATTCGGACACTCTCTGCGCACTGAGATGACGGCTAGATCGCCTACTTTAAAATTCTTCACTTGCTTTCCCACTTCGACGACGCGGCTGAGCATCTCGTGGCCGATGATGAGCTCTTTTTCGCCTAAGGGTGCATCGGCTCTGCCGCCCGACACCTCTTCGCGATCGGTTCCGCAGATACCGACGCTGAGGACTTGGGTCTTAATCTCATCAGGATTTTGAATTTGCGGCTCGGGCCAGTCTTTGATTTGGACCTGCGTTGTATGAGGCGTGAGGGTAATAGCTTTCATTTTTTTATATTTAATTGTTATAGAAAAATTAATCAATGGAAGAGCAAAGATTAAATGATTTGGCGTGGCGGCGGTGGGGAGCGTATGTCTCCAACCGTCAGTGGGGTACCGTGCGCGAAGACTACAGCGCAGATGGAAACGCCTGGAACTACATCTCGCACGATGAGGCCCGCTCCCGCGCTTACCGCTGGGGAGAAGACGGCATCGCTGGTTGGTGCGATCGGTACCAATTCCTGGTTTTTTCTTTTGCTTTTTGGAATGGCAAAGATCCGATTCTCAAAGAGCGATTCTTTGGACTCACTCCCTTCGAGGGCAACCACGGCGAAGATGTCAAAGAGTACTATTTCTATCTCGATGCGACACCGACGCACTCATACATGAAGTTTCTCTACAAATATCCGATCGAGAAATTTCCCTATGAACAATTGGTCGATGAAAACAAGAAGCGAACAACTAAAGACCTTGAGTATGAGCTCGCCGACACCGGCGTATTTGCGAAGGGCTACTTTGACATTAGCATCGAGTATGCCAAAAATGCCCCCGATGATACCTTCATTCGTCTTGAGGTGACCAATCAATCTTCTCAAGAAGCCAGCATCGATATCCTTCCTCAGCTCTACTTTCGCAACTACTGGTCGTGGGATTCGCTTTCTGCGCCAACCATAAAAGCCATCGATGGTGCTTTGTATGCTGATCCCACAAACGTTCCATCTCCAGACTGGCTTATCAAAGAATACCATCTGCCGCCGCTGTATCTTTATAGCGAGTCGCCCGCAGACATACTGTTTACCGAGAACGAGACAGGGGCTAAAGATGCTTTCCACCGTGCGGTGATACAAAAAGAAAAAAATAATAAATCGCAGGGGAGCAAAGCGTGCTTCCACTTTCCCAGCGTCAAGATTCCGCCCGGAAAATCTCGCACATTCTGCTTTCGGCTCACGACCACAAAAACAAAAAATCCCCTGAAGGATGCAGGCGCGATTTTTTCCCAGCGTATCCAAGAAGCCGATGCCTTTTATACCAAGATCCAACCTCAAAAACTCTCCGCCGATGAAAAACAAATACACAGACAGGCCATCGCCGGCATGCTCTGGAGCACCCAGTTTTATCTCTACGATGTCGAAAAATGGCTCAAGGGCGACAAAGTTCCTCCGCCTGCAGCGCATGCCCGCATTCGCAACGTCCACTGGCAGCACCTGCATGCCTCCGATCTCATTTCGATGCCCGACAAGTGGGAATATCCGTGGTTCGCCTCGTGGGACATGGCCTTTCAGACGATCGTGCTCTCGCTCGTCGATCTTCCCTTTGCTAAAGCGCAGCTCGGACTTTTCCTCAAAAGCCGCTACCAACATCCCAGCGGACAAATTCCTGCCTACGAGTGGAACTTTTCTGACACAAATCCTCCCGTTCAAGCCTGGGCACTGTGGCATCTGTACGAACTCGACAAAGACGTCAATTTTCTCGAAGCCAACTTCGTCAAACTCATGGAGAATTTTAGTTGGTGGGTCAACCGCGTCGATCGCCTGGGCAACAACATCTTCGAAGGGGGATTCTTAGGACTCGACAATATTTCCGTCATCGACCGCAGCAAGCCTCTCCCCGGCGGCGGTTTTTTTGAGCAATCCGATGCCACCGGCTGGATGGGTTTTTTTGCAGTTCTCATGATGCGCATCGCTCTCGAACTATCCAAAACACGTCCCATCTACGAAAAATTAAGCTTCGTCTATTTCGAGCACTTTATCGCGATCGCTGCCGCGATGGAAAAAACAAAAGGGCGCGCCATCGATCTGTGGGATACGACCGATGGATTTTTCTACGATGCCATCGCTTACCCCGATGGCAACCATGAATCCCTCAAGATCCGCTCCTACGTCGGCCTCATTCCGTTTTTTACTCTCCAATTTTTTAGTGAGGAAGATTTGCAAAAATACCACTCTCATTTTTACGAAAAAATGCAGCTCTATCTCAAACACTCTCCGCAGCTCCTCGGTCGGTGCATCAGCCCCGTCACTCTCCAAAAGAAGGGCTATGTTTTTTCGCTCATGACCATCCACCAGATGGAAAAGCTCCTGCAAAAAGCCTTTGATCCCACCGAGTTTTTCTCATCTTTCGGCCTGCGTAGCCTCTCGAAATACCACGAAAAGCATCCCTTCACATTTGCCTCCACAACCGTCGGCTATGAACCGGGCGAATCGCTCGAAAGAATCAAAGGCGGCAACTCCAACTGGCGCGGGCCTGTTTGGATGCCGATCAACTATCTATTCTATAAATCGCTCCGTCATCTGGAGAAAGAAGGTGGCGTGTCTTTTGGAAAGCAGCGCCAAAGTCTGGCGCAAAACCTGCTATCTATTTTCCGCAAAGACAAAAGCGGAAAGCGTCCCGTGCATCAAGGCAATGCCGGCGCCGATCTTCTCAACGAGCATCCGCTCTTTTACGAGCACTATCATGGCGATACGGGAAGGGGACTGGGCGCATCACATCAAACCGGCTGGAGCGGTCTCATCGCCAATATCATTCAAGATTTATGATCAGTTCTACATGTATAAGTGAAGAAACTACATTGCATTTAATATCATTTGGGCATACAATTTTTGAATTAATCCAAGGAGGATTTTATGCATTGCATCTTTAGTTGTTGCCAACGACCCGCCCCACAAAACTCATCAGAAAGCCAACCCTTTTTGTCTAATAGCAAAAATAGTTCTTTGCCTGAACGAATGCCACAGTCTCAATTAGATAATTCAGGAGTGCCCACAGCTGTTAAAGTGAATCAAGTTGTTGTTGACACAGCTCGTATTTCTGACGCTGCGTTAGAAAGACAACTTAAAGAAAATGTGGGGGCAAAAGCCAAAGAATCTGTTAACAGTAGCTTCAGAAGTGTCCAGGGAAGTACACAAGAAAGTTTAGCACAATCAATGAATAAAGCGGGTGTGCCTGGCTCAGTGCAAGAAAGTTTGGTAAAACCTGTGGTTGACTCTTCATTCAGCAAAGCTAATCAAGCCACTCAAAATGGCGCTCAAAGCTCAACTAACCATGGGGTTCATTCAAGCATGTCAATTTTGGGATCCAATAGAAAGAAGGATAGTCAGACAACTTGAGGTAACTAATCATCCTCTTTTTTGAGTCTTTCACCTGGCGTCATGTAAGCCTTGGGAGGGACGGCGAGAACCGTAGGCGGCATCTCCTCCAATTCGATTCCTGCCCAACTGAGTGCTGTTCTGGCAAAAGTCATACAATTTTCCACGGAAAGCTTTTCCCCAGAAACCTTATCTGTTTTTTTCGCTGGAACGAGTAGGGCTTCGTGTCCCCTGATATTGAACATAAAGGCATTTATTCCATTTTTTTGCTGCTCCACTGCCTCGTTAACTTTTTTCATCATATTATCCACACGCCAATTGGGGAGAAGCCACGTTTCTCTTTTTTCTTTGATGACAGAAAGATCGTTAGTTCTGAATGGTTCCACTTCCACGCGACCAGGTAATGTATTCAATGCTTTCAACGTCTTAATCTTTTTATCTAGCCGAAAGTGCACTTTCTCCATGACATATCTGTTGCTGCTTTTGTCAAATCGTTCCAACATCAAAGCTGCATGACCATAAAAATCGGCACCCATACTCACCAAAGTGATTGCCGACATGTATTTGTCGACAACCTTATAAGGATCAAAACGACTTTGTGCAAAATAGACGGGAGAAAGAGTAAGAGCTCTGAATTCATTACCAAATGTTTCAACATTTTGAATGACGCAATCGATAACAAAATTTATGCGATCAAAATGCGAAAATCCTTTACGCAGTAATTTGCCTGAAATATATCCCTGTGTGAGTTCCTGACAATCGCTTGCAGAAAGATTGCCTTTCTCAAGTCGACATTCAAAATAACCAGGATAAACATGTGTTGTAGGCAAAGGATTAAAAAACCTCACTTGTTCGAAGGGTATCCGTGAAATAGTTTTAGTGTTTTTATCCACGAGTTCCCAAAAGGAGGCATCCGAAAGCAAAGAAAGACTTCTTCTATTAGGTAATTCAACGTACTTCAAACGTTTTTTCTCTTCGAAATACAGCTCTGTTTTTATAGAGGAAATTCTCCACCGGGGCTCGCTTTCAAGAAGCGCATCTGCCACTTGCTCTGCATTCAATCCCTGAACGGTATCGATTTTGCCAGAATAAAGCTTTGCATCCAGCACTGTATATGAGAGCTTCTCACCTTCTTTAAAAAGTCGTATCTGGGGGCCATAACCTCCCCATTCATAAAAAAGGACTTGCTGGGTGCAGAACTCCACCAACTTTAAAGCACCTTGGTTATCCAGTTCCATCCTTGTCAATGTGCAAGTTGCCAGCATCTGTAAAATATCATCGATACTAGTAAACTGTACGGGCGACTCACGATAATTATCTTTGATGTCGGTTTCGCTTTCATTAGTCACACATACGTAACGTTTACTATTAGGATAAGTTCTTGTGAGAAAATAATCGAAGCAGTGTCTCAGCTTGGTTTGAGTTGTTCGTTTTGCATATTTGTCACATACTTGCCAGACCAAATCTCTATTCTCTTCATATACAGTCACTTGTCTATCAGCAAAATTCCATGTGATTTGCTGACTTAAGTTTTCCTCTAAGCTAATTACATGCTTGCCAATCTTCATTACGTGCGTATCGATGATCCAGCTGATGTCACCGTCGATTGTACTTGTCTTCCAATTCTCGCCTATGACTGTATTAGTGATGCTTTTCGTGTAGAGACGATTACCTTGTCGACATAAATGCACAGATGTACCGCTTGTATCTTGCCATCGATGAAACAGCTCTTCTTGTGGTTCATCGATGGTAGGCTTAGAAAATAATCTTGAGATTGACTGAAACATTTTTTTAAATTTTAAAACAATATATCCGCATTCTCAATTGTGATCAAGACTCCCTCGCAGTGATAGCATTCTAACTGTTGTTCGATAGCTGCTCTAAGTCATTTAATCGTCGATATTTTTTCTTCTGAACAAGAGCTCTATACATCCTTTCTATCACAGCATTTTTTTTGGATTATTATAACTGATAAGGATCTTCGTTTTCCGAAAAAACAGCAAAGATCCCTTACATCAAGATAATGCAGGAGCAGATCTGATTATCCTCTTTTTCCTGCACATTATCATGGCGATACGAGAAGAGGACTGGGCGCATCGCACCAAACTGGTTGGAGCGGCCTGATCGCCAATATCATGTAAGATTTGTAACCTGTTCAATGCCCTCTATTTTCACTCGCTTGAGACGGCTCGTTTGACCCGAGATGATTTCGATGCGCGATTTGGCAATACCTAATTTTTCAGAGAGAAAATCGATGAGCGCCAGGTTGACTTCTCCTTTTTCGGGCACGCCTTTGACGCGAATTTTGAGATATTCGCCTTCCCAGCCGACAATTTCAGTGCGCGAAGCTTTAGGGATGACTTTAATCATTATGATCATCTTTTCAGCATGAAATCCCAACTCAAATTTAACAAGAGCAAAATTCCTCTATAGAGTACACTTGTCCCTCTCGGGGTGTAGCGCAGTTTGGCTAGCGCGTTTCGTTCGGGACGAAAAGGTCGTGGGTTCGAATCCCGCCACCCCGAAATATCATTTCTGCTCTAGAACAGCTTTGTTTTCTTTTGTGAACGTTGCGTATTCTTTTTCGAGGATCTCTTTCTTTTTCTCTTCGGATAATGAAGCGATGGGACGGCCTGTAAAAGCTCCTATGCTATGCAAACAGACCCAGCGGCGATCATAATTGCGAGGTGTAGTTTTATCCCACGCAATGAGTTCTCGAGTTGCTTTTTGAAGAGATTTTAGCCAGGCCTCTTTCTTTTCGGGTGTCGTGATGTGCTTTGCGACTGCTTTTTGGATATTGTAATGAATAATGCCAGGCACATCTTGTAAACTAGAATCTTGGGCCCACTCGACATCTACAATAGTACGGAAAGATGCTGCGCGACAATAGTGAGCAGCTTTGTCCAGATCGTGCTCCAAATAGTAGATGCCAGCCGCCATTAAAACGATGGGGATATATGAGCCGGGATCCTTATCGATTTGAGTTATAATAGAGCGCTTTGTTTTCGCCGGGCTATTAGGGTCAAGAAGAGTATCTAATAGATGATTCGATTCTTTCGTATCGATAGTAGCGTACTCATCCTGAGGTTTAACTATGACTTCTTCGCAGTGAATAAATGGAGATAATAATAAAAGGGTGATTAAAATTGTTTTTAACATGTTAATAATTATATAAGTTTTTATCTTAAGTCGATAGTTTAATAATTTCTTTGAGAACGCCTTTCATCATAGTATTTGTGAGTTTTCCTGTATTCGTGTTCTGCGGGCTGGGATGGTAGCAAGTGTAAAGGGTAGGCATTCCTTCAAATGCATACCCTTCTCCATGGCGAAAACGCATTCCCCGAATCGTGTGTCCTTTCGCTTTAACATGGGATAAATAGGCATCAAATGCACATTTTCCCAGAGCCAAAACGGCTTTCAGATGGGGTAGTAGAGCGATCTCATTTTCATAATAGGGATGGCATCGAAGAAACTCGGCTTGCGTGGGTTTATTTTGCGGCGGAACGCATTTAACAGCGGCGGTCATGTAGCATCCGTGGAGGCGAAGTCCGTCGTGGCTGCTGGTGGATGTGGGCTGGTTGGCAAGGCCCACATCATGGAGGGCTTTGAATAAAAAACGGGCCGATTCATCGCCGGTGAAAAGGCGACCTGTTCGGTTGCCGCCTTGAACGGAAGGGGCAAGACCGGTGATGAGCAGCCAAGCTTTGGGATCACCAAATCCCGGCACCGGTTTTCGCCAGTGGGGCTCATCTTCGAACGCTTTTTTGGGCGGAACCTCTTCGCGATAGTGCACGAGGCGAGGACAAAGACGGCATTTTTCTACGCAGGCATTAAGGGTGTTAAGGCTGTGCTTCAAAGAGTTCTTTCCATTTTAAGGCGACGGCTTTCCAGGTAAATTCGCTCTGAACAAAAGCGCCGATGTTTTCTCTTTCTTGCTGCGTGGTGTTTTCAGCATGTTTTAGGGCGGCCAGCAGTGTGGCAAGATACTCTTCGCGGCTGTCACATCGAAATCCATGCCGGACGGTTTCAGTGAGTGCGGAGCCGTCCAGAATGACAGGAATGTTTCCAGCAGCTTGGGCGCGAAGGGCTGTGATGCAAAATGTCTCGGGTGCAATGCAGGGATAAGTCCACAAAGAAGTGTGGGCATGGGCACTTTCGAGCTCGCGGTGGCTAACCATGCCGTGATCGCGCACACCAAGGTTGGCCAACTGCGCTACCTGAGCACGCATGTGGGCTTCCTTTTCCGGAGTTAAATGTCCCCAGTGCTTCCAACCGTAGTAAAGATCGAGGGTTGCCTTGGGATACTCTTTTTTGACTTCGGGCCAGATGTCGAGGAGGATTTCAAGGCCTCTTCCGTAGTTGGAGCTGTAGATGCACGAGTAAGGATTCGTTATGGAGGGCTTTTCAGAAGATGGCCGAATGCCGTTTCCAAAAATCGTGGCAAATTTTGCCATGGATGGATTTAGAGAAATCCACTGATCTCTTTGCCATTTGGAAAGCCAAAGAATGCCGTCGATGCGCTCTATTTGTTTATCGGTGAGTCTTTTATTACAGGGATCATGGGGCCAAAAATAGACTTTGGACGCCCTTGTTTTAAGTTGTTTGGCATTGGTCGGTTTTCTCCAGGAAATGGCGATGTCGTATTTTGAGCCATCATCGTGGTCGATATCGATGAAGCGAGGGTTGGCAGTAGCAGGAGAGTCAGAGGCGGGGTGGCCCAGCACAGTAACTTTGTAACCCAGCTGGGCTAGTTCCTCTGACATGTAAATCACGGCTTCTTCAGAGCCGGAGATGCCGCGCTCAAGGCTGCTGGGATCCCACGGCTTTTCGCCGGGGACTTTATAAGTCATGATGCAAACCGTTTTTTGAGCCGGAGGTGAACTACATGAGCAAAGTAAAAATAATAATAGCAACAAAAGAGGCATAGAATAATTGTAAGAAACTTTGGACTCAAAGGTCAACAGTAGAATTGGGATTAAAATCCATAGACAATATTCTACTAAATGCACTCACTTATGCAAACTGGGTGCGTTTGGTAGAATTTGGAATATTTTTAGCCTTTTACGACAAGGCTGGGCTTGAGCCGCGCCACACGACTGGCCAGCTGCGCATGCTCTACGGCTTCGACGACTTCGTCGACATTTTTGTAAGCATCAGGCATCTCTTCGGCAACGGTGCGTCCCGAAGAGGCGAGTACGGTGATGCCTTCTTTGGCCATGTGTTCGAAGACATTTTTTCCTTGCCAGGTTTTCATCGATTGGACTCGGCTGCGGGCTCTTCCGGCGCCATGGCAAGCGGTGCACCAGGTGAGGGGATTGCCTAGGCCCACCATGAGATGGCTGGCGCGTCCCATGTCGCCCGGGACGAGAACGGGCTGTCCTGTGGTGCGGAAGACATGCGCGAGTTCTTCGGCGTCTTTGCCAAAAGCGCGTGTGGCTCCTTTGCGATGGACGCAGAGGCGGCGGTTTTGGTGGGTCTCGAATTTGGCGATGTTGTGGCAGACGTCGTAGAGGAGTTTGATTTCTTCTTGTGGGATGCGCAGGACGTCGTGGAACGCTTGTCGAACGAGGTGGAGAATTTGTTGCCGGTTGTTGAAGGCAAAGTTGGCAGCAGCAGCCATGGCTTGAAAATATTGCTGCCCCTCGGGGCTTTTGATGGGGGCTGCGACGAGTTGTTTGTCGGGAAGTCCCTCGGCGAATCCCTTTTTCACAAAGGTGTTTAGAGTGTCTTGGCAGACTTGGTGGCCAAATCCTCTCGAGCCTGAGTGGATGAGGATGTAGGTTTGTCCGAGCTCGACGCCCCAATGCTTAGCAACTTCGGGAAGGAAGATGTTTTGAACTTCGCCGATTTCGACGAAATGGTTGCCCGAACCGATGCTGCCGAGTTGGTCTTTGCCGCGCTGTTTGGCATGCACGGAGACGGCGTCTGGGTCGGCATCTTCGATCATGCCGCCGCTTTCGATGTGATCGAGGTCGCGCTCAAATCCGTAGCCTTGGTTGACGGACCAGCGCGCGCCTTTTCGAAGAAGATCGTGGTAGTCGCGATCAGAGAGACCGCGTCCGCGGTGACCATGGCCCACACCGGCAGGAACGAGGGAAAAGATGCGCTGGATGAGCATCTCTTTGTGGCGTGCGTCTATGGTGTTAAAGGGGATCGGGACGAGCGCGAGGCGCACGCCGCAGTTGATGTCGTAGCCCACGCCACCGGGACTGATGACGCCTTCCTCGGCATCCATCGCAGCGACACCGCCGATGGGAAATCCATATCCCCAGTGGATATCGGGCATGGCGATGCTATAACCCACGATGCCAGGGAGGTGGGCGACGTTGCGCACTTGCTCCAGGGGCTGCTCGATGTCCATTTCTTCGAGGAGTTTTTGCGAGGCGATCACGAGGCCCGGCACGCGCATGCCGCCTTCCTTTGGGATCAAAAATGCACCGGGGGCAATTTCTTTATACATCGACAATCATCGTCCACTGGTTGTTTTGGTGCTCCCCGTGAAAGCTCACGGCTTTAAAGGGAACTCCGAGAGTTTGATCGGCTCTGCTGATGATATCATTGAGAGCAATAATGACATCATCGAGAGAGTGGGTAGAATCATCGGGGATTTTTTCTGTCAAAAGCGCAGGGAATTTAAAAGCGAGGGCAAGGTATGCGTGCATGAGAAGCTGGCGGGGTGTTTTTCCTTGGATGCAAAACGCGATGTCAGCCGTGTGTTCGATTTCAACAAAGGGGGCAGGAAGAGGGATTTCCCAGAGCGGTTTGTAGTGAGACTGTCCGAGGCTTTCATAGAGGCAAATGCTTTTTCCATAAAAAGGAATGGGAGCGAAAAACGCTTTCCATTCATGAAATGAAAAGGGGCTCCTTGCGAGTGTGATGTGAGGAAGAAACGGGCGCGTGTCAACGGGATAGCGATGATTTTTCAGCCAATTTTGAACGCCCTCATAATACTTGCTAAACAGGTCAACTTCCTCAAGCCAGGTCACGTGTGCAGCAGCGACGTGGGAAAAGAATTTGATGTGATCGCCCACGCCTGCGAGGCCCATGGAAAACGGGGGCTGAGGAAGAGAAGATAGGAGGGAGATGAGTCGCTCAAATGAAGTGGTTCCAAAAAAAGCCAGCGTGATGTGGCGCATCTCTTCTTCGATGAGCCTACCATCCGGGAAGGAGGAAGGCCAACTTCCGATCACGGGAATTCCCAAGAAGAGCCGTTTTTCATCCATAAAATGGATTCTAAGGCTTATTTGGTGTTGCTTTCATTAAATTTTTCCAAGCAGTAAGTGATTTTTGCAAGAATTCTTCCCGTTTACTTCCTTGGCAGGAAGGATATTGGACCGTAAAATTTCTCGCGTCAATACTTACTAATTTCCACTCGTCTTCGATAAGATTTTCAACGGGCGAGGCTTCAATTAGCCCCCTTCTCATGGCCAGAGGGTCGGGCAGGTCATCGTAAACGGCGTAAAATTCTCCAGCGGAATCTTCTCTTTTTATCTGCTCATTTTCAACATCAGCTATCGTTAATTTGGTATGGAACCTAAGCAGATGCTTGATGAACACAGCGCCCACGAGAAAAGATCGTAGGATGTAGTAATCGAGAAGAATGAGGTCTTGTTGGAGAGGCTCGTTGCATTGATCGGCGGCAATTGAAGCTCTTACGTAATCGAGTTCATTTAATGTTGTTTTAGCATCGACGATGGAGAATTTTGTTTTAAGCTTGACCGCGCTTTCGGAAAATTTTTGTAAGATCTTTTGAAAAATGAAATCGCATTTTTTATCGATGGCGACACATGTTGCAGGCTGGATCCTTTGGGCTTTGACAAGATCCCAAAACTCTCGCACGGTATTTTTACATCTTTCTACATCATGCTTGAGATACCCAGACATCATGCTGACTTCGATGTATCTTAGCGCATCGACATTGTCTGTCTTGCTATAAAATCGCTCTTCTATCGAGAGTGGAATCTGAGTAAATTCCAATTCTGGATCACGATGGATTTTGAGATCCCTCCACGAAATTCTGTCACTCATATGATGTTGTCCGGTTGCTGCGCTTTTTTGATGAACCTTTCGAGCATTTTTACTTCCTCTTCAAATGTCCGGCTTTCGCAGGGTTTCCACAGTTTAGCAAGGAGTGCCTCGTAAGGCTTGTAAGGAGGTCTTCCGTAGCCAATTTCTTCAGCGGTCATTGTTTTAAAGTACGTGGAGTGAATTAATTTAGCTCTTAACCGTAAATACGGTTGGAGGCGGGGGTTTTTAGGGGAAATAGGCACTTTCAGATAGTCGCGAAAGAAAAAGATGAAAATTTTTTTTCTCTCTTCTTCATCACGGTAGTATCGATTGTTGAGAAAGTGAGAGTCATGGTGAGCTTGATAATAGGCCTCTTCTAAAACGGTTTGATGTTCTTTTCTCATTTCTTGCATAAAGGCGGGGTTTTCTTCGACTTGATCCCAAAAATGGTCGATAGTTGATTTATCTTCTGGGGAGCATTCTCCTTTACAAGCGGTGGTAAGTAGATAGTCGAATTTTCGATAGCACGAATGGGTCGGTTGCATATGGGGCTAAAGTCTAATGTGGACATAAAAAAAAAGCATCCTAATTATTGACAAATAATGGCGTACCGGTATACCATTACAATTTATGAAGAAAAAAACGTCATGGGAGGCCTTCATAAGGCTGATGGAACAAGGTGCCAAACAAGGAGATCTAGAAGCTTTGTTTAATCTTTTTTTTACCCTAGAGGAAAAAGAGATGCTCATGGCGCGCCTACAAATTATCCAGGCCTTGCTCGAAGGCAAAAAAACTCAGCGCACCATCGCTAAAGATCTAGGCGTCAGTATTTCTCAGATCACTAGGGGCTCCAATGCCCTCAAAAGTGTCAGTCAAGCATTTCTAAAGTCTTTTCGTTGGCGTTAGTCAAGTTGTAATCAATTAAAACTTAAAGGATATATATGAGAAGAATTTTTATTATATTTGCATTGTTGATTGTGTCTTTGTATTTCATTAAGCGAGATAACAGATCTGATGCTTTTAGCATCGCGATCATTACTCCGGCGATCCATCCGAGTTTAGAAGCGATTGAAAGGGGTTTTAAAGAAACGTGCGAGCAAACCTTAAGACGGCCTTGCTCCTTTAAAACGTTCAATGCTCAAGGGAGCAAGACGCTCCTTCATGCCCAAATTGACGAAGCGGGCAAGGGGGATTTTGATTTGGTCTTTACCATTGCGTCGACGTCCTCTCACATGTGCAAGGAGCAGTTTGAAAAAAGAGATGTGAAGGTGCCGATTGTTTTCACGGCGGTTTCACGGCCGGACGATATCGGCCTGAAGGCAGAGAAAAATGTCACTGGGGTTCAAGAGCCTGTCTATTTTGAGCGGATTCTATCGGCCCTGCCTTCGTTAGAAAGAGATATTCGGAAAATTGCGCTTGTCTATGACCCTACAACCTCAGGGCTTCAAAAAGATCGCGATGAAGTAGCAGCGATTTTGGCGCGAAAAGGGATCGAACTGAGGCTCGTGGAGGTCTTTCAATCCAACGAGTTGATCCATAAAGTGCCGCCATTTCTCTCTTCCGCTGATGCGGTGCTGGTTCTCAAAGACAACACGGTGGTCTCGGGACTGGATCTACTCGTGAGGCTATGCGAGGAAAAAAACATTCCTCTCATCGCGTGCGATCTCGATTCGGTGGGAAGGGGAGCGACGTATTCTTATAGCATGCAAGAATATGCCCAGGGTGTTGAAGCGGCGAAGATGGCTTTTGAGATTTTAGAAGAGTACAAAGTGCCAGGAGACATCCCGATCCGGCCTGTTTCAGAAGAGTATTTTTCCTGGAAGGCTAAGGATAAAGAACTATTGAGTCGGTTGTTAAAACTATGACGTACTTATATGATCTTTTACTCATGCTGCCGCTCATTTTCGGGGCATATTTGACAATGTCGCTCATGAAACTGCCAGATTTGAGTCTGGAGAGCGCCTTCGTACTCGGGGGTGCGCTGGGAGCACTTGTCTCAACACTGGGACTTCCTCCAATACAGCAGCTGCTGGTTTGCTTAGCGGCAGCTTTTGCAGGAGGGAGCGTAGTGGGAATGCTGACTTCGACTTTGTATAAGAGAATCGGCATTCCCTTTTTGCTGGCGGCAATCCTCTGCAACGGGATTTTTCATGGTGTGATTCAAGCTGTGATGGGATCGCCGCTTCTCACGTTCAAAGGACCGCTCAAAGGGCTGTATGCAGAACTGGGGGTCCTTTCAGGTGTCGCTGTCACTATTTTTGTCCTGCTGAGTGCGGGCCTCAAAAGGCAAATGGGATATGCCCTTGCCGTCTATGGAGATAATCCCTCGTTTTTAGAGCGCTATCAGATATCGAGTTCGTATGTCGTCATCATCGGCTCGATGCTTGCGAGCGGGCTGGCGGGTGTTTCAGGGTTTTTGCTGGCGCAAAGTGGCGGTTTTGTCGACATGACCATGGGATACGGCATCGTACTTCTTACGATCACAGCGCTCATTTTAGGAAAAAAGGTTGTAAGATCGCCTAGTCCTAGCGTCAAGGTGCCTCTTCTTGGCGCGGCGATTTATTTTCTCTTGCAGCAGCTTCTTTTGCAAGCGGGGATCAACCTGAAATACTACAACACATTCCAGGCAGCTGTTGTTCTCGTTTTGCTGATGAGCGCCGGGCGCAAAAAAACCGAACTTTTGGGAGTTTAAAATGTTTAACATCGTAAATTTCTCACTGGACATAGATGGAGAGCCTTTTTTTACGGATCTTTCTTTTACTTTAGAAAAGGGAAAACTCCATTTTTTGCGGGGAAAAAATGGATCGGGAAAATCGACGCTGTTTCGGGCTCTTGATAGGGAGCTGCCTTCCAACTATGTGGATCAAGATGTGCAAAAAATGATGTCAGGGTTATTTACATTTGAGGAAAATCTTCAATTTGCGGCTTTTGGTAGAAAGCCTTCGCTTTGGAAAAAACCGATAGCGACTGTCTATATACCTTCCTTTGAGATAGGCATAGATCGAAATGCCAAAGTAGAGTTGCTGTCAGGAGGTCAAAAACAAATCTTATCGCTTCTCATGGCCCTTCAAAAACCGACGGAGATTCTTCTGCTCGATGAACCTACTGCTGCACTCGACTTTGCCAATAGCCATATGGTGATGGCGTTTCTGCAGGGGCTTACTGAAAAAGAGGGGCTAACTCTTTTTGTGATTTGCCATGATGACGATTTGATTGAAAAATATGTGACGGGGTCGGTGTTTACCCTTGAAGATCGAGAGCTTTTTGAAGCGCCTCATCGATGCCCATCGGCTCAAAGGGAAAAAGAAGACGTGCTTTAATGTCGTGGGCCACGGTTGCACAGCGTAGGCTTTGTACAAGTTTCATTCCCACGCGAAAGTGATACGGTGTTACCAGGGCAATCCAAAGCCCTGATAAACAAGGAGTGAGAAAAGGGACAGGGATCATTTTGCGTTTCAGATGAGCCAGATGGGCGTATTTTTCCATGAGCTGACCATAGGTGATAACATCTTTCCCGCCGATTTCGAGAATGAGACTCTCGCCTACAGGAAGATAGAGGGCCAGGGTTAGGTAGCGTACAATATCGGTGATGCTGATCGGTTGCGTTGGCACATGGACCCATTTAGGAAGTAGCATGAAAGGAAGCCGATCTACGAGTCTTTTCAGGAGCTCAAATGAAAAGCTTCCCTTTCCAATGATGATCGAGGCTCTAAATTCGACGGTTTCAATTTTGGAGGAGCGGAGTATTTCTCCGACTTCGTGGCGGCTTTTGAGATGTTTGGAAAGAACATGGTTGTCACTGCCAAGACCGCCGAGATAAATGATGCGGTGGACTCCGCGCTCTTTGGCTGCCTGCGCGAAGTTCGTTGCATACTGCCTATCGCGCTTTGTAAAATCTCCTTTTTCTTCCATTGCATGGACTAGATAGTAGGCCATGTCGATGCCGGCCATCGTTCTTCTCAGGAAAGGAAGATCATCGAGACTTCCTTGGATCCAGGTGATATTTTCCTCTGAAATACGCGGCTGGCGGCTGAGACAAACGATCTCGTGGCCCATTTTTTGCAGAAGGGACAGGAGATTTCTTCCGACATAGCCTGTCGCACCAGTGAGTAGTATGCGCATATTTGTTAAATATAGTATTTTCGGATTATGGCCTATGCAACTTTTGCCGCGGGATGTTTTTGGGGAGTCGAAGCAGCTTTTCGGCGCCTTCCCGGCGTACTCGATGTTGTCGTCGGATATACGGGGGGAACAACTGAAAATCCCACCTATGAAGAAGTTTGCATGGACAGGACAGGGCATGCCGAAGCGGTGCGCATCGAGTACGACGCTGAGAAAATTTCTTACGACGAGCTACTCGAGTTCTTTTTTTCGATCCACGACCCTACGACGAAAAATCGGCAAGGACCGGATGTGGGATCGCAGTATCGATCAGCGATCTTCTACCACTCGCCCGAGCAAGAAAATGCGGCAAGAGCTCGTGTCAAAGGAAAGATGGTGACCGAAATCGTGGCAGCAGGGCCTTTCTATAAGGCAGAAGAGTACCACCAACGCTACCATGAAAAGCACGGCGGCTCATGTAATTTTTAGGTTGTGGATCAGGCGCTCGACTTCTGTCAGAGCCTCGAGCAGGTCTTTGGGAGAAGCTGCTTTGGCGTCTTTAGTAAGATCGCGGAAATACCGATCAAACTCTTTCCAGACTTTGTCAGCGGCTTTAGCGCCTTCGTCTTTGTGATAAGTGCCTGTTGTTTTGGGATGCCAGTTCATCTGCTTAGCGGCATTGATGAACTTTTCCATCTCATCTTGGAGAAGATTGAGATCTTTGGTCTCATGGACGGTTTTCTTGAACGCAATGCAAGCATTGCGAAAATAGCGGTGGGGCTCTTCATGAGGAGCTCCGGAAAAATTATTGGGCAGTGGCATAGTCTTAAGATATGAGTATAAAATTTATTTTGCAATCATTTCAGCAAGCTGGAAGTAATTCCCATCTTTGTCGCGCACCATTTGTAGCTTCACGTGACCTGGGATTTCTTGGATTTTTCCCACGCATTCGGCGCCTTTTTTAAGGAAATTTTCGACTACTTGTTCGATGTGGCTGACAGAAAAGGTCACGACAGCGTTCGAGCCGGGGGCAACGGTGGGCTCATGCTGAGCCTGGGCGATCCCCAGGCGTGAGCCGCCATCTGGCCCAGCGAGCTCTGCCCAGCCAAATTGTTCATGTATCTCGCTGAGTTTTAGACCAACGACTTCCGTATAGAATTTGACGGCTTCTTTGAGGTCTTTAACGACAATCCAGGCGAGATCCATTGATTTGGCTGACATATAAGCTCCTTTTAGCATATAATTGTTGCATGTCTTTACCTATTGATCAAGATTTTATTTGGGACAAATCGTCTCATTATGAGTTATTCGTACCGGAAAAGCCCTTGGCGCCTCATTCACTGCAGGTGCGTGGAAATGAGAATTATGGAGAAATGTTTGACCTGCTCCAAAAAGCGGCGGCTCAATGGGATGATTTTTTTATTTATACAAGTCGGCCGTCTCTGACTGAGTGGGAATTTATCCCTTATACGAGAGAGTCCTATGCTTGGACCCAGCAATTTTCTGTGCTCTGGTCTGTCATCCGGGGAGCGGCTGCGCAAAGTACGCAGCAGCGCAGCGCTACGCTAGAGAGATATAAAGTATCTCCTGTTGCGACCTCTCATAAGATAGAAGGAAGAGACGCGTTTTGTGATCCTCAGGTGATAGAGCGTCAGCGCATATTTTCAAAAGGAAAGGTAGAGATATTATTCAACTATGCTCCTCAGGGCGACGAGCACTTCCTTATTGTGCCTAAAGCCCATCGCACTGACTTTAGAGACCTGCAAAGGGACGAGTTTGTTGAAGCGATGGAGTCGGCAGACAAAATTGTACGCCACTATCTTTCCAAGGGTCTCAACTGCTATCTCTTTCATAAGACAGGTTCTTGGGCCGGACAAACTGTTCCTCACTGGCATTTGCATATCGTTGTCGTAGATCCCTCGAAGGATTTTGCCGCTAAGCTAGGTGTTGGCTGGCGCATGCTTTTTGGAGCGAGACCTTTGCCTCCTGATATTCTGAAGGGCCGGGTTGAAATGCTCCAGGTAGAATTAACAGAGTTCCGTTAACGTTTCAGATATTCCTTCACTTTTGCAAGAGGAAGCGTGTTGAAGACGTCTTTTTTTTGCAGCCATCCTTTGCGAGCGATCCCGACTCCCGCAGCCACATACTTGAGATCTTCGGCGCGATGGGCATCGGGATTGATGCAGCAGAGCACGCCTTTTTCTGCGGCTTTTTTCCAGTAACGCCAGTCCATGTCGAGACGCATGGGATGAACGTTTAGCTCGATGATCTTTTTATTCCGCGCGCACGCATCGATGATTTTCGGAAGGTTGATGGCATAAGGGTCACGCTTGAGAAGGAGGCGGCCTGTCGCATGGCCTACCATCGTCATGTAGGGGTTTTCGATGGCTTTGATGAGGCGGGCAGTCATGGCTTTTTCACTTAAATTGAATGAGCGGTGGATGGAGACGATGACAAAATCGAGTTCTTTTAAAATAGCATCGGAGAAATCGAGCTTGCCACTCGGAAGAATGTCGCACTCGAGTCCCGCAAAGACGTGGATTTTGCGTCTCTTTAGTTTTCTAATGCGAGAGATTTGATCAAAAAGACGGTCTTCATCCATGCCGTTGGCCTGGAAACTCGACTGGGAATGGTCTGAGATGCCGATATATTCCCAGCCGAGGTCTTCAGCGGCGCTCACCATTTCATTTAAGTTGTTATGCCCATCGGAATCGGTGGTGTGGCAGTGGAAGGCTCCCCGGATATCTTTGGCGTCGACTAATTTGGGGAGCTCTTTCTTTGCGGCGATTTCGAGTTCTCCCGTGTCTTCACGCAGCTCCGGGGGAATATAGTGGTAACCCAGGGCTTTGTAGATTTCTTCCTCAGAGCGGGGAGTTTTTTTGAGAGGCGGATCAAATCCGTATTCGCTAAGGGAGGTTTTAAGTTTTTTGGCTTTTTGCCTCAGATGGATGTTGTGATCTTTATTTCCGGTGAAATAAAGGAGAGCAAATGGATACTCCTTGTCTGAGACGACGCGCAGGTCGGCTTGAATGCCTCCTTGCAGTTGCACGGTGGCTTTGGTGGCGCCCAGGCCGAGAACTTTTGCAACCCACGGCTGCTTGGCAAACCACTTGGTCACTTTCGCCGGGGAGGACGAGCTGGCGACAAAGTCGAGATCGCCGACGGTTTCGAGTTGCCGGCGGGCGCTGCCTCCGAGCTCGAATTTTTTTACTTCTTTTTGTTTTGAAAGAGCTTTCAAAATGGGCTCGGCGATCTTCAGGGCGCTATGCAAGAGGATGCGTTTGCCAAAAGTTTGTAGTTTGGTGATGCCGTTTAAGATGTTTTCCTGAGTTTTTGCTGCAAATCCTTTGAGCTTGGCAATTTTTCCTTGGCGGCAAGCTTTTTCTAGGTCGGCGACTGTTTTGATTTTAAGTTTTTCGTACAGGATTTTGACTTTCTTTGCGCCAAGACCGGGGATTTTCAAGAGTTCGAGAAGTCCGGGAGGGGTCGATTTCTTCAGCTTTTCCAGGTAAGGAAGCCGTCCTGTTTTGACGAGGATGGCGATCTTTTCGGCGATCCCTTCACCGATGCCAGGAAGGGCATCGAGTCTCTTTTCCTCAACCAGAGTATCTAGCTCTTCGTCGATGCTCTCGAGAGTCCGGGCAGCTCTGGTGTAGGCCCGGACGCGAAAAGGGTTTTCTCCTTTGAGCTCAAGAAGAATGGCAATTTCATCGAGGATGCGTGCCACCTCATGTTTATCCATGGAGGATTTCTCCTTTTTTATAGAGCCACTGACCATCTACTTTTTCAAACCAACTTTTCTCGGTGAAGGCAAATTCTTTTCCATTTTGTCTTAAATGGGCGGTAAAAGTGACCGTTGCTACGAATTCGCCGGCGTCAAATTCGACGATGACGAGATTTTCAAACTGCGTGGTATTGCAAAAGTGCTCGATTTCTCGGGTCTCTTTTTTTCCAAAATCGATGTGGTCGGGGTGAGTGGTGTCGATAATATACTGAGGCAAACGAAGAGCATAGGCAGAGTACCTGCTGCGCATGAGATCGAGGGCGGTTGGCGGCAATTTCCCGTCGTGAAAAATCTTACAACACTGAAAATACGTCTTTCTGCTATGACAAGGACAAAGGGAGTTATTTTCTTGCATGATGCAAAGAATAACACATGGTGTCTTTATGAAAAAATTAACGCTTCTGATCGGCATTCTTGCGCTTTCTGCTTGCTCTAACCGGGGAGATCGCTTTGATGACACCTACGGCGAACACGAGCGTTATTACGATCATCATCATGGCGGCGAGCATCATCACGAAGAACACCATGAACATGGAGAGCACCATGAAGGGGGCCATCATGGCGGCGGCGAACATCACGGTGGTGGCGGACATCATTAAAATATGAGAAAGCTACTCTTTGTACTTTTGCTTTTGTTCGCAGCTCGCATCCACAGCGAAGAGGTGAATATTACCACACCGCCGGTAGATCTCCCTGTTCGCGTCGAATGCAGCTTCTATCTCCTCGACCTTGTTTCCATTTTAGATAAAGAAGAAAGTTTTTCTGCGGATATTTATTTTTCGTGCGATTGGAAAGACACAAGACTGAGTTTCACTCCTACAGAAGGGCAAACGGCTAAAGTCTTTTTAGATGAAAGCGCTCTAGATATGCTAAAAACCATTTGGTGGCCACAAATCGAATTTATCAATGCGGGAAAATTAGATTACACTGAGCATGCTCTTTTTATTTATCCAGATGGTAAAGTCGAATATAATATAGCTTTAACAGGCATTTTTAGGAGTCATCTCGATTTAACCAAATTTCCTTTTGACTTTCAGTCTCTTCCCATCAAAATCGATTCATTTTTGTGGAATAAAAACATAGTGGAGCTCGCTGCTGCCCCTGCAGAGGTGGGGTTTAGAAATCGTGGAGCTCATGTCCATAACGATCAAAAGATCGTTGATATTCAAGTTTCAACTGAAATAACGAAAGGTTTGCGCTTAAAAAATTTCGGCAATAGTGATGAGTTTTCTACTTACGTCGCTACCATAAGCATCGAACGTAAATCGGGCTTTTTTGTTTATCAACTTTTCATCCCGCTCTTTCTCGTTATGGGAATTTCTTGCACTGTGTTTTTCGCTTACCGATCCGATTTCATGCAAACGATTGGAATTAGCCTTGCTTCGTTCCTCGTTTTCCTCGCAGCAAAATTCACCCTCAATCAAGATTTGCCACGTGTCGGCTACATGACCGTGATCGATAAAGCCTTTTTAGTTGCTTATTTGAGTATCGGTGTTTCTGTGGTTGTCTGCACACTCCGTGAAATATATGGTTCTAAAGGAAAAGAATGGGCCAACAGGCTTTCATTCCATGCGAGTTGGGTTGTTCCTCTTGCCTTTATCGTCAGCATCATCTGGATTTTCCTATTGTAAGAAATCATTTTTCCGTATTCTGACTGTTTGCGTATGAAAAAGAAGATCCTCATTATTCTTGCGCTTGTCGCTGTCTTAATTGTGTTTACCCAAGTCTATCTTTTCTTTGCGCGCTCGAAAAACAACCACGAGCTCGTGCTCTATGGCAATGTCGATGTACGTCAAGTCGATATCGGTTTTCGTGTCGCAGGTTTGGTCGATGAGCTCTTTTTCGAAGAGGGCGATGTGGTGCCCGAAGGCGCTCTCATGTGCACCCTCGATACCACGCCGTACGATAGCCAAGTGCGCGAGGCAGCCGCGAGTGTCGAGACGATCAAGGTGAGCCTCGCCAATGCTGAAAAGCTCCTAAAGCGCCGTGAGGAACTCATTTTGACAGGCGGCGTATCGCAAGAAGATCTCGATAATTCGCTGGCGAGTCGCGATGAACTCAAAGCAAATCTCGTGCAAGCGCAGGCAGCACTTGCTGTGGCTTCGGACAATTTGGCCTACACGAAGGCTTATGCGCCGACGAAGGGTATCATCTTAACGCGTATCCGTGAGCCCGGCACCGTTGTGCAGCCGTCAGATCCTGTCTACACGCTCTCGGTTTCATCTCCTGTGTGGATCCGGGCATTTGTCGATGAGCCTCATCTTGCGGATGTCTTTTTTGGCATGACAGCCGAGGTTTTCACCGACACGAAAGACGCACCGACCTACACAGGAAAAGTCGGATTCATTTCTCCTGTCGCAGAGTTCACACCGAAAACGGTGGAGACAACGCAGCTGAGGACCGATCTTGTCTATCGTTTGCGCATCTACGTCGACAACCCCGACGGTTTCCTCAAACAGGGGATGCCTGTGACCGTGAGACTTCATAAGAGATGATCGCTATCGAGGATGTCTCGAAAGCTTTTGAAGAAGGCACGCCTCCCGCTCTCGATGGCATCACAGCTGAAATTCCCAAAGGACAAATCATTGGTCTCGTCGGACCCGACGGGTCAGGCAAGACGACGCTGATTCGGCTGATCGTGGGGCTTTTGCGTCCCACGAAAGGAAAGATCATAGTAGCGGGAAAGGACACCATCCAAGATGCAGAAGCCATCCATGCCATCGCGGGCTACATGCCGCAGAAATTTGGTCTCTACGAAGATTTATCCGTGATGCAGAATCTAGAGCTCTACGCTGAGCTTAGATCGCTGCCAAACGAAGAAAAAAAAGAGACATTTGCTCGCCTTCTTCAGTTTACGGGGCTCGCTCCTTTTACCGATCGTCTAGCTCGCGATCTCTCCGGCGGCATGAAGCAAAAGCTTGGCCTGGCCTGCGCTCTTGTGACAAAACCTATTTTACTTGTTTTGGATGAACCCAGCGTCGGCGTCGATCCGATTTCCCGGCGCGAACTCTGGAAAATGGTCTACGACCTTTTGGGGCAAGGCATCTCCGTCGTCTGGAGCACCGCCTATCTCGATGAAACAGAAAAATGCCACTCGGTGCTTCTCCTAAGCGAAGGAAAACTTCTATTCAGCGGAAAACCACAAGATCTGACCTCGCGCGTCGAAGGAAAAGTCTTCAAAATCACCAACATCTCCGGCAGCCGCCGCAAACTCCTCGCTGAGATTCTCCATGACCCGGACGTGATCGACGGCGTGATCCAAGGACAAGATCTACGCATCGTGGCGCACAAAAAAATCGAAGGAGCCGTTCCAACAACTCCGCGATTTGAAGATGCGTTCATCGACATTTTAGGAGGCGGCCCTGGTGGGGGCTCCGAGCTGGCGCGGATCACTCCGCATGTGGAGGCTAAAACAGATACACCGGTTCTTGCCATTAATCTGACCAAAAAGTTTGGATCATTTACGGCCGTCGAAAATGTGAGTTTTGAAGTCAAAAAAGGAGAGATTTTCGGCCTGCTAGGACCCAATGGCGCCGGAAAATCAACAACATTCAAAATGCTATGCGGACTTTTAACTCCCACGAGTGGAAAAGCACTCGTTAACGGTCTCGATCTTCAAATAGCGCCCGGTCCCGCACGCTCGCACATCGGCTACATGGCCCAGAAATTTTCTCTCTATGGCATGCTCACTATTCGGCAAAACCTCGAATTTTTTTCCGGCATTTATAACTTGAGCGGCGCAAGTAGATCCAAGGCCATCGATGAGATGATCAAAATTTTCAGCTTTGAGCCCTATCTTGCTCTCACCGCAAGTTCACTGCCCCTCGGCATCAAACAACGGCTTGCTCTTGCCTGCGCTACGATGCACCATCCCGAAGTGCTCTTTTTGGATGAGCCAACATCCGGGGTCGATCCGATCATGCGCAGAGAATTTTGGAACCACATCAATGGACTCGTCGAGAAAGGGGTGACGGTGATGGTCACTACGCACTTCATGGACGAGGCCGAATATTGTGATCGCATCGCTCTCATCTATAGAGGTAGGGCGATCCATATGGACACCCCGGATCATCTCAAAGAAATCGCCAAAACCGAAAAGAATCCCAATCCCACCCTCGAAGATGCGTTCATCAAACTCATCGAGGAGTATGATATGAAGAGTGCAAGTAATTGAAAATTAATGGTTTGTCTATTATTGGATATTAACCCAGAATAGCCAAATAAATCGTAATCCTTTAACCGAAAGCGTTTTATGTTTTATTTTTGTAACAAAAACACCCGCTTGAATCAAATGGGTGTTTTTGTTACAACTCCAAATATGGCGTCAAAATATACGAAGGCATTGCAGAAGTTATCGAAAAAAAACCTGTTTTCATCAGCGGATGGACGAAGAGCTGGGATTTCTTCGAGGATGCTTGCTTATTTTTGTTCAAAAGGACTTATCGAGCGAGTTTGTAGAGGGGTTTATAAAGTCAAAGACTTTAGTTTCACAAGCGATTTTGAATGGGAAGATCTCGCGCTAACTGCCTTAAGCACTCGAAAGGGCGTTATCTGTCTTATTTCTGCATTGAGCTATTATGAATTAACTGACGAGATTATGAGAGAGTTTTGGATCGCTGTTCCACATTCGACTTCGACTCCTACAAGAGAAAATATACATGCTGTTCGAATGCGAAATATTTCCCTTGGCCAAACCACAGTTCAAATAGGAAATCAAAAGATAAAGATTTTTGATCGAGAACGCACTGTTATCGATGCCTTTCGATATCTAGACAAAGAAACAGCACTTAAATCATTACAAATTTATCTGCAAAAAAGTAAGACAGCAAAACCAAATATTGACAAACTTCTGAAATATGCACAAAAATTGCGAATCGATTTAAATCCTTATGTTGAAGCCTTTACGTTATGAAATCTGATTTAGAGCAGTTGATCAAAGCAGAAACCTACTGCTTTTTAAGTAATTAAATTCCTACGGGTTTTCCAAGCCAGGCCCAACAAAATTAACCCCAAGAGGGTGATGAAGACAAAAGGCGAAATGCCAAAATATGTCGAAAGGGTTTGTTTGCTAAATGCATCGGTCTGCGACGTCCACTTATATAAGTGCACGGATGCTTCCATATGAAGAATGGTACCGACCAACATTCCTACAACTCCCCAAATCATGTCTTTGGCTCCGTCCGCAACGGCAGCAATCATCGTTCCAGGACAATAACCGGACAGGCTCATTCCCAAAGCAAAGATGCCGCCACCTAACGCACTAAAGAAGATCGGAAGTTTGGCAAGGCGAAAAAGAGGGATTAATCCAAAAGCATCTAGTGTATAGATTGAAAGGCTTCCGACAACGATCGCTGTCAAAATCACCTTCATGACAGTAAAATCCTTAAGCAATAACTGCCCTACGATGACGTCAAAGCGGGCGACATTGCCTTTGCGTAGTAAAAAACCAAAAACAAAGCCGCTTAGCAAAGCGAGGGCAAAAAGAGGTAAGGGCAAGGTCAGGATCCAGTTCATATTTTTCTCCTATAAAGAAGCATGGAAGTAGGGATCGCCACTGCAAAGAGGGCAATCATAAAAGCAAAGCTGGTTATCGATAACTGAGAGCCTCCAGTGATGGCATGGCCAGACGTACAGCCATCCGCCAGCTTGGCGCCAAACATCAAAAGAATACCTCCTGTGAAGGCAGCCATCCCTCGCTTGATCTTGCTAAGGCCATAGTTTTTCTGCCAAATGGTGTCTCTTACGCTTTGCTGGGTTTTCGATAGTTTTGATGCAGCTAGAGAACCTAAGAAAATCCCGATGACAAAAAGAAGCGGCCAATCAAAGATTATTAAATTTTGGAAAGTTTCTTTAAAATGGGGGGTGTTTTGAGCATGCGAAGGGAAGGCAAACCACTCGATAAGAGCACCGACTTTGGCAATCCCTGTCGAAGTTCCAAAGCGCTGCCCCAAAACAAATAGACCTGCGAGCAAAAGACCAATGAATGCTCCTACTAAGTAGGGTGACCAAATATTTTTCTTCAAAAACATAATACTACCTTTTAAAAAATCTGTTTCGAACACATTTTAAAATTGAGGCTAATGCTTCTTCCGATACGAAATAATAGACGCATTTACCTTTCCTTTGAGAAGAAAGGAGCCCTTTGGCCTTAAGCAGTTGCAAATGTTCTGAAGCCACGTGACTCAGTATTTTACAAGCTTTTGCCAACTCTCCTACCTTTCGTTCTTTCTCCAGGAGCAAATCGACCATTTGAAGCCGGTGAGGGTGAGATAAAGTTCTCAGGCAATCTGCAGCTTGGCTCCAGGGATTTTTCATATATCGAATAATATCGATATGTCGATATTTTGCCAAGCAAATCTAATGGAGAACTCCCAGAGAGCCAATGAGCAAACGGTTCTCTTCTAGCAGCATCTATTGAAGATTTAATTGTCGCTATCAATCTATGGCTTAGCGAAAATGGCGTTATTCGGTTAATACATGCGAATACTTCGGGCGCTGATTAAGAAAGAAGCCTTTCAGATCATTCGAGATCCCAGCACGATCTTGATCAGTGTCGTTTTGCCCATGATCCTGATGTTTTTGTATGGATTTGGGGTGTCGCTCGATCTCGACCATTTGCGCATCGGCATCGTCATGGAAGACACAGCGCCCGATGTCCAAAGTCTTATCAAATCGTTTACTGATTCTCCTTATTTCGATGTGAAGATTGTGCGCGACAGGCGGGAGCTCGAAGAAGATCTCATGAAAGGCCACATCCGCGGATTCGTGGTCATCCCTTCGTATTTTTCATCTTTTCGCAACCGCCCTTCTACAGTTGCCCCATTGCAAGTGATCGCCGATGGAAGCGAGCCGAACACGGCTAATTTTTTGCAAAACTACGCGCGCGGCGCGTATCTAAACTGGTTGCATCAGGAGGGGGAGATAGCATCGCTAACCGACATTCAATCGCGCTATTGGTATAACGAGCAGCTCGAAAGTCGTTTTTTTCTACTCTCAGGATCGCTGGCTATCATCATGACACTCATCGGCACACTTTTGACTGCTCTCGTAGTGTCGCGAGAATGGGAGCGGGGGACGATGGAAGCGTTGATGTCCACACCCGTAAGTATCCGGCAGCTCATTGCCGGCAAGGTGATTCCCTATTTTGTGCTGGGCATGGTGTCGATGGCGATCTGCGTGATCGTGTCGACCTTGGGCTACGGGCTTCCCTTTAGAGGATCGTGGACGTCACTGTTGCTTGTTTCTTCGGCCTTTTTATTTTGCGCCCTCGCGATGGGACTTTTTATCTCAACGGTTTCCAAAAATCAAATCATCGCCTCGCAAATGGCCATCGTCGTAGGCTTTTTGCCCGCGTATATCTTGTCGGGATTTCTTTTTGAGATCACGAGCATGCCTTTAGTAATCCAATGGATCACCTATATCATTCCGGCGAAGTATTTTGTGCAGAGCCTGCAAACGCTCTTTTTGGTCGGCAACATTTGGAGTATTCTCCTTTATAATATGCTATTTATGATCGCCATCGGTCTGCTATTCTTCTTTCTAACGGCTCGAAAAACCGTCAAGAGGTTGGATTGATTCAAAGAATACTAGCTCTGATTTGGAAAGAGATTCTCGCGGTCCTGCGCGATCAAAAAAGTCGTATGTCGATCATCATGCCTCCCATCATCCAGCTGTGCATTTTCACCTTTGCCGCCACCCTCGATGTGAAAAATGTTCCTGTCGGCATACTCAATCGCGATAATGGCGAGCAAGCGTTTGAGCTCGTACAGCGATTTCATGGTTCGAGATTCTTCGAAAAGATCGTCTACCTACAGGCGGTCGAAGAGATCCAGCCGTTCATCGATGAGCAAAAAGGTGTGATGGTCGTCTCTATCGACGAAGAATTCTCCCGCAAGCTCGATGAAAAAACGCCCACCTCGATCCAACTCATTCTCGATGGCAGAAAATCCAACACCGCTCAGATCGTCGCCGGCTATACCAGCCAAATCGTCGAGCAGTTCAACCGGGATCTTGCTGTCAAAGCCGATATCAAACAGCAAAATACCGAGCTCGTACCTCGCTACTGGTTCAACCCCAACCTTCTCTACTACTGGTACAACATACCGTCTCTCGTGGCGACGCTATCGATGCTCATTTGCCTTGTCGTCACCACGCAGTCGGTCGCGCGTGAGCGCGAACTGGGGACGTTTGATCAACTCCTCGTCTCACCGCTTGTTCCTGTAGAGATTTTGATTGGAAAAATTGTGCCAGGGATTTTGATCGGCGCCTGTGAGGGAGTCCTTCTCATGTCGATCGGTGTCTTTATTTTCGGCGTTCCTTTTGTCGGCTCTTTTTTTCCTTTCTTGATCAGTCTCATCGTCTACGTCACGGCGATCAGCGGCGTGGGTCTTTTCATCTCATCATTATCGATGACCCAGCAGCAAGCGATGCTCGGCACGTTCATCTTCATGACGCCCTCGGTGCTTTTATCAGGGTTTGCAACGCCCATCGAGAACATGCCCACGTGGCTCCAGCCCGCAACCTTTCTGATTCCCATGCGCTACATGCTCGTGATTTCAAAAGGCCTATTTTTGAAAGCGATGCCAGCTTGGATCGTTTGGCAAAATGTATGGCCTATGGCTATGATTGGGATTTTTAACTTATTAGGAGCTGGAATGTTTTTCCGGCGAAGACTTGAATGAAGAAGGCATTGCTGATTTGTCTTTGTTTAGCCGGTTGCAAAGTCGGTCCCGATTATCAGGCACCGGCTATCACTGCCTCAAATACCTGGGCAGCCCAAGATGCCCTGGTTACACAAGACGCGCCCCTCACCGATTGGTGGAAAGTCTTCAACGATCCGCTGCTCACCAAATACATCGAGCTCGCTGCCCGCTATAATGAGAATGTCCTGACCGCTGAGGCGAATATTCTCCAAGCCAGAGGTCTGCGCACCGTCACGGCTTCGGCTCTTTTCCCCCAAGTCTCGGCCGACATCAATGCCACAAAAACCTTCTTCAGTAAAAACGGACCCGTCTTTGCCATCGGCACCGCCGGCGGCAATACCAATTCTACCTCATCGACCACCACAGGCCTTCCGTTTGTTCCTCAAGTTCCCCAAATCCAAAATCTCTTCAACGCTCTCTTCGATGCTTCCTGGGAAATCGATCTCTTTGGCAAAACGCGCCGCAGCGTCGAAGCCGCCGACGCTCAAATTGATACGGCCATCCAGCAAAGAAATGACACACTCTTGTCGGTTCTTGCCGAGCTCGCTCGCAATTATATGGATCTACGCGCTGCCCAAAAACAGGTGCAGCTCACGGAAGCCAACATCCAACTTATCGAAGAAAACGCCGCCATTGTTAAGGATCAGTTTTCCACCGGTTATGTCAGCGATCTCGATGTGGAAAGCATCGAAGCAGATGTTGCTACCGCGCGCTCGGCGCTTCCCACGTATCTCGCTCAAATCTACCGCAGCATCTATGCGATCGCCGTTTTGACGGGCCATCCGCCCGAGACATTCGTCGAAGAGCTTATGCCCCACGCGCCGCTTCCTTCGATTCCCACATCGGTGGCCGTCGGTCTTCGCTCCGACCTCCTGCGCCGCAGGCCGGATGTCCGCCGCGCCGAAAGAAATCTCGCCGCTGCAACTGCAAACGTGGGCGTAGCCGTCGCTTCGTTTTACCCTTCTCTCGTGTTTACTCCCGATTTTGGCTTTCAGTCGCTACAGATCAGCAATCTTTTCCAAGCAGCCAGCCGCACCTGGGCGATCGGCGGCAACCTCGATGTGCCGATCTTCGAAGGGGGACAGCTCGTAGGCAACCTAAGGGCATCGAGAGCCGCCGAGCAAGCAGCGTTTCATAACTACCAACAAACCGTGCTCAGCGCTCTTCAAGATGCCGAAACCTCCGTTAAAACCTGCTCAAGTGACATCGCCACGATGCAGCAGCTCCAAGTCGCCACGGAAAAAAATCGAGCTCTCGTAGGTCTTACGGACAACCGGTATACATCCGGCCTCGTCGGAAAGATCGATCTTCTCACCCAAGAGCGTCAGCTCATTGCAGTCGAACAAAATCTCCTCAGCAGCCAGCAGACGACTCTCGTCGACCTCATCGCTCTTTACAAGGCGTTGGGTGGTGGGTGGGAATCGTTCCCGACGAATCATTAATTTCTTGATGAAAAAGTCATAAATCTCTTATAAACTTTTCGCAAAACTGCTTCATAAGGAGAAAAATATGGCTTCACAAGCATCTAAACTTTCGTCTTTTCCGAGTTATTCAACGTCCGCATTTCAGCTTGACCCTTCCATTGATGAGCTAGACGCATCAAGTAAATTAAATGAATTAAAGAAAAATCGCGAGCTTTCTCAATTTATCGAAGAAAGAAAGGTCGATAGTCCCCCTGTAACTTCTTCTTGTAAAATTTTACAGAGAGTCGTTCAGAAAGTCTATGCCGAAGCCCAAGTTTGGAGTACAACCGTGTCTCAGCTATTGCAAAGAAATCGCGCCATACCGTTGTCTGAGTTGACTTATCAGAGGATATTTGATCTTTTTTTCGATACTTTGCATTACTCGAATTTGAGCCGAATTTTTGAATCCCATGAAAAAATGTCTCAATTTAAATCGAGAAATTTTGAAACTCTGGGTAGCATGTGTGGTTTTTGGAAAACCGCGGCAAACCTGGAATTTATAATTCCAAATAGAGAGAAAATCGCGCATATTGGCCCAACCCTCTTGAATCACTGCGCTAAATCAAAATCCACGAAAATCTCTTTGATGAATTGTATGGGAGATAAAATGCCACAGTTTGACCATGCGGCAACTGTCACTTACCTCGATTTGAGTTGGAATCGTCTCAATACCGCAGATTTATCGAGCTTCGCTAATCTAGAGGAACTTCATATTCACCATAATCAACTAAAGGAAGTGCCCAAAAATTTGCCGGATTCTTTGGAAGTGTTGGATATTTCGGGAAATAGGTTCATTCCGAAACTGGATTTTGACAAATTACCTCCTGCACTATTCCAACTGAACATTTCTTATATGAGCGGGACGATTATCCCGGATAGCTTTTGGAATCTTTTAAGCGGCAAGGAAATGACCTTGAAGGTTTCGACGGACATGACATTGTCGGTTCCTAAAGGGTTTGATGACTCAAAACTCACAATTATTGATCAATTTGACAGAACGGCCAGTATCGAAGACCAAGAGGTTGTGTTTGCAGAAATTGAAGAGGAAGAAGAGATCCCTGAACTTTCATCCAAAAGTAGCACTCACAGTAGTCAGCGAAGCGAGGGTGACGATCCCGATGAAGAAGAAAACAGTTGGTCTTTATTCAAAACGCTGAGTGGTTTAGCCATCGTTGGAGCAATGCTTTATGGTCTTTACAGACTCTGGAATCACTGGAAAAAGGCATAAAGCAAGAGTTATGCATAAAATCCTCTTGGTGAAATCAGGGATAATCCGTAATATCCTTGAGCGCTGAATAACCTGTTAAGTTAAGGAGAACCCCTATGGATTCCGTAGTTCGCATAAGACACGACGCAAATGCTTCTACAAAGTTGCTCAATCAGTTTCAATCTCAACAAGTTTTAATACCCCTTGTCCACGAAGCTGAGTGTGACATTCCTCAAGAGACTCCTCAGCGTTCTCAAGCTCTGATCGATGAGATTGTTCAGAGGGTTTACAAGGTAGCGAGTGAGTGGACAAGCAGTCTTCCTCCAAAGGGATTAGAGCTTACTTATAGTTCTAGCAATGTTTCTGAGTGGCTCCTCGATCGATTGATTGAGACTCAAAAGGGAAACCATATTTATCAGTCTCTAAAAAACATGTTCGGGGAAACCCCAGCTTTTTTTGAAATGTCGACACAAAGATTTGAGTTAGCGGGCAACCTTTTGAGTTTTTTCCGCAACAAAAATTTAATTTCTATCATTCACTCAAACGAGCCTGCTTTTATACCTACTTCAAACCCCAAGCCCACCGTCTTAAGCATCCAAGCCCGCGAAGCTTCCCTATTACCGTATGACGACCGTTTAGAAAAGCTGGATCTCAGCTATAGCTACAATATAGACATCAATAGACTTCCTATTCCCAACAGCTTGAAAACACTGGATTTGAGCTATACTAATGAGTCTAAAGCACCTGAAAATTTAAACAAAGTTACTACCTTATCCATGCGAGGCAATCTTACTGAATTAAGAGGGTTCGAGGGGCTAAAGACTCTCAATGTATTTGATATCTCTTACCCGAAAAGCGTGCTTAGGATAGACCAAGGATTTTGGGATGCCATTGCACAGCGCACATCAACGCTTACTATCGTTATCTCACCGGGTATGTCTTTCCAGGTTCCAGAGGATGCTAGGTCCAAAATAAATTTTGAGCCAGCAAAGCCTGGTCAGACAATTCGCAATTATGGAAAAAATGTCGTATGCGAGCCTGCACAAGTGCTCGAGCAAGATTCAAAATCGAAGAAATCAAAAACAGTACTCCTCTCAAATCCTATGAACAGTGCAGGAAAGTGGCTAAGAATAGCAAGGTGGACCGGTCTGTCTCTTTTGCTGGCAGGACTTGGATATTTGGCCTTTAGACTATGGCCACGCGCCCGAGCTTAGGAGTTAAGACGATTGATATAATAGAAGTCGCCACAATGCTCCCGAATGAACGATTGCCATGCCGCAATCCCGCCCCTTTTAGGGGTGGGTTAGGTAGGCTTGCCTTGAATCCTCGAAGAATCTCTCTCGTTAACGTGGGAGTTCTTCAAACCGGGAGCAATGTAGAATACAGCGCGACAAGGAAGCCAGCGTTTTATCGATGAAGAATGCAGAATAAACTTTTAAATTAAGGAGTCTTTTATGAGTACTACTTATAAAATTCAACACAGTGATCAAGCGCCAGAATTTTTTAATTGGTTAAAACAAAATAAAGAATGTGAGATCCTATACCCTTTTTGTCATGAAGCTGAATACAACACGGCTCAAAATGCTCCTAATCGTTCTCAGGTCATGATCGATAGGTTTGTTCAGAGGGTATATGAAGGGTCGCAACAGTGGATGAGTCGTTTTCTTTCGGGAGATCTTAAATATAATTCTCCCGCTGAAGCTGGACCATGGCTCGTACAATTGGTTGAAATCCAACAAGGAAATCATCTCTATCAAAGAGTAACACGAACATATGGAAAAGATTCAAGAATTCAGGAATTAACCCAAAAGAAATTTGCATCCCATCAGGAACTAGCACAATATGTACAATCTAAAGGGTTAAATGTTACTCCCCTTGTTTATCCAAGAGAAACGCAAGAGTTGAGTTTGCAACATTCAGGTTTTTCGATGTTAGAGTCGTTGCAAATGGATGAGGGTCTAAAGTTTGTAGACCTTAGCCATAACAAGCTTGCGAGTATTGATCGATTGAAGTTTCCAAAGAGCATTGTTACATTAGATTTGAGCTATAATCAGTTTACAGAAGTACCTCAAAATCTTGGAGACGTGCGTAATTTAATCCTTCGTGGAAATCCCCTCAAAAAACTAACAAAGTTCGAAGGGCTTAATACTATCGATAGACTCGACATTTCTTATCTGAAAACAGATCCCAACTCAGAGTTCAACGTGGATTTTAGTTTCTATGAAGTTATTGAGGCGCGTGAAAGCCCGCTTACGATCGTTCTCTCTCCATATATCCCCTTCATTATTACCGAGCAGCTCAGGGGCAAAATAAACTTTGAACCAGCTCTGCCCACACAAACAATTCGTTTCAATGGTCATCTTGTCATCTGCGATCCTGCACCAGCGGACGCTTCTCCACCAGTTCACTTAGCGCCTCCACAGGTAAGTAAAACACCAAAAAAATCTCTGAGCCTATGGTCAAAGATAGCTATGTGGACCGGTATCCCTGCTTTAATTGTAGGACTTGGATATTTAGCGATGAAATTATGGCAACGCGCCAGAGCTTAAGGAGTAAGCCGTGGATGTTGGATCGGTTGATGTAGTAGACACTGCCCCGATGCTTCCGAGTGAAACGGGGAGCGATGTGGGATCTTTGCCCGAGATGCAGCGCGACAAAGAAGGCGATCTTCGTCTTCGTGAAGCGCTCAAGGCCTTTGGCGAAAAGACAATCGTCTATAGCTTCGATTACCGTCCTTGGGAGATTAAGGTTCTCAGCGCAGCGGATGGCGAGAGCCTTCGACAGGACGGAGTTCCTTCGGGGATGTCGTATGCGCTCCTATTTAAAGAGGCGCCTCCTGCAGCTTTGCAGATGCATGTCGAAAAGCTCGCGCGACAACAGAAGGGAGACTCTTTGATGGGGTTCATCGGCGTTATGCCGATGAAGATAGTGCCGGTAGTGCCACCACCTCCTGTGGAAGTTGGGCTGTCGATCGATGTACCCGGCGATGATCGTATCGCGGCTTGTTTTCAAAGTGAAGGGTTTGTGAGCGAGGCCATCACCTATATATATAAAGGAGATACCTACCAGGTCCGGATCATCAATAATCCCGATAAGCTTCCTTTATGGGCCGAAGGGGCGACGAAGGTTTTTAATTTCCCTTACGCCATTATTATATCAGGTCTAAATCCTCCGAAAGATTTAGTCGCGCATCTAAAAAAACTCGCCGAAGTGCGCTGGAAAAAAACGGTGGGATATGTTCCGACGGAAGGGTTTTTATTCGACGACCATTTCCATCGCACGGCAGGGCTGGGGCCCATCATGATCAACCGCGATGGGAATTTGGATGGGACATTTAATCAACTCATCCGCGATTCTTTTGCTTCGCATGAATTTGTAAGCCGTGTGTTCCATTATGAAATCGGCGGGAAAGAGTACCATGTGCGGATCATCAACAATCCCGGTAAACAAAATGTGCGCATCATCAAACCTTTTGCCGATCCTTATGGAGTAAGAGAATATAAATTGGATTGGGCATATCGCTACGGGATCATGTCGGATGAAAAAATTCCCCCGGAGTTGGTCAAACACATCGAAGATTTAGCAAAGCCGAAAATTTCTTGGTGGGATTGGTATCGGAGTTTCGATGTCATCAATGGCCCTCGAGATATCTCTTTAAAAGGAGGGAAAAAAGTTACCATCGGATACCGCGCACTTTTCGAATACGCCCATCCCGAATAAAATATTTATTGATCTTGAATTAAAATAAAATTATATACCGAAACATGGACTCAAAGAGATCTATGCTTCGGCGTGCAATACTGTTTTCTGGATTACTTGCGATCTCTTCAGCTACTGCTACCGAATATTCTCGCAACACCGTCACAGGCCGGCAAAATTTTGGAAAAACTCCGGGCAATGAACATGGGTATTCTTCCTTAGATGGTCTGGTTTTCCGGCGCTTTTCCTACGATCATGTGAGTCCCTTTCTCGACGTGCGAGGTCATCACCTCAATGATGGTAATTTTGCGGCAAATATCGGCGGTGGATTTCGCGCCAATTTAGAAGATCGGTGTATCGGCTTTGGGATGAATGCTTATTACGACTACCGAGGCTACCATTCCCACAGTCTCAACCAAGTCGGTGTCGGCGCAGAAATCTTCGGTTTGCATTGGAGCATCAACGCCAATGGTTATATTCCTGTAGGGCGCGATCAGGTTCAGCTTTTCCATTGCCGGTTTGATTATCCCGGCGGGTTTTTTATGGAAAAAAATAAAACGGCTACACTGCTAGGCGGCGCTGACTTGCGCTTTGGTTTTCGTTTTCCCAATCTTCCTTCGTTTTCGAGCACGTTGGAAGTAGGTCCCTATTTTTATCGCGATTTTTTCGGAGTGCTCGGTTCTTACACCATGCAGGTGACAAATTACATGCGTTTTAAATTTGGTGTGACGCATGACCGTGTTTTTGGCACCAAATTGCAAGGCGAAGTCGCGCTTACGATTTCATGGGGCGGGGGAAAGAAAGGGAGAAAAAATTGCGACGATTTTTACCGGCCCATTCCACGAGCTGAGATCCTTCCTGTCTTTAAATGTTGTCGCTGGGAAACGAATTTCTAAAACTTAGGTTTCTAAAGCTGTTTGTAAATTTCTTGGACAATGCGATCAATCGAGTCTTTATACTTTGAATAAGGTCTTGGACAATGGCAATCGATATATTGCGATACATCGAGATGGTCAAAATCGATGTTCCAGTTTCCGCGATCAAGCCGCCCCTCAACGCCATGGCCTAGGCGGATAACCAGTCCTCCATTTCGTTCCCACTGCATAATATGGGCGTGGAGTAGCAGCTCGTCGGTATTCCAACCCAAGCCCGCGCTGGCCCAGAGCTCGATCATTTGGGGGATTTCATCGGGATGAGAGATACCAAAAAGGGATCCAAAAACGGAGCCCTTCGCGGCATTGTAACACATCGGATAGCGCACGGATTCATCGCCGATGGCTCCCTTATCTCTATACACAAGAAATCCAGTGTCAGGGCAATGCTTTGCACCTTCTATAAAGTAGGTACGTGATATCGGGATCATATCGATATCTGAAATGAGACAACCTTCATCAGGATACATAATGGGGAGGAATAGACGAATCACTTGCGCCTGGAGCGACTCAGGAATATCAGGAAGCGGAGGGAAGCGAATGACATCTCCTATGCTTGTATCTACGGGGCAATGTTCATCCGCAATGAGCGCCAGCGTCGGACGGATTCCTATCGCAGTCCAAATCGGCGCAACAACGGGCCAAAATTCGATGTAATTAGGATTATTATTGGTGGACAAGATAACGCGCTTTAATTCTAAAGCGGGGAGCGGAAGTGTCAAAAGGTATAACCAAATAAATAAAAAAAGTTTGTTCATCTCCTAGGAAATTTAGCATTCCAGCATCGTCCTTATCAAGTTTTCTTTTTTTATTTATTGATCAAAAATTTGCTTGATTGTAAATACCAATTTTAAGAGGTCCTATAATTTAGGAGAGTGCTCGCATGAAACGGCTTTTATCGAAGTTTTCATTATTTAGTAGATTGGTTTTACTCTCGATTCTTCTTTCAAGCTGGTCTTTTGCTGATACTTCTCCATTGCGAACAACATCTCATGTCCAATCCGTCGCAACTTTTTCCAAATCAAATAGGACAACACTCCTCCAACGCATAGCGAAGAAGTTTCAGAATATATTGATGCAACGACAGCTGAAACCCCAAGTAAAGAATGAGGGCAGCTGCGGAAAAGCACCCCTACAAGGTCCTCCTGGGCCTCCCGGTCCCAAAGGAGATAAGGGAGATAAAGGTGATCCGGGACCTCCTGGTCCGACGGGCCCAACGGGACCGACAGGTGGAACCGGACCGACAGGACCGACTGGTCCTACGGGTAATACTGGCCCGACGGGACCAACCGGAAACACAGGA
>JAFEGJ010000008.1 GCA_018240015.1 Verrucomicrobiota bacterium
CATTCCTTACCGCGGAAGCTGGCTTGAAGGTGCTTTCGACACGAACGACATGATCCACATCTATGTCGATCGCAAAAAACGTCGCCGCAAGATCCTTGCGACAAGCTTTATCAGAACTCTCGGCTACTCTACCGATGCTGATATTATCGAAGAGTTCTTCTCTACGCAGCGCGTAAAAATTAAATCTGAAAAAGATTTCCCCAAACTCGTCGGAAAAATCCTCGCTGAGGATGTCGCCGACCAAGAAGCGGGATCACTCTTTGGAAAAGCCGGCGAAAAACTCACCACTGCCATGCTCAAGCGCATGCTCGATAGTGGTGTTGCCGCCATTAAAATTGCTGAAGATGCGGATGAAACTTCTCCCATCATCAAAATGCTCGCGAAGGACCCCTCTGACTCTTACGAGTCTGCTTTGAAAGATTTCTATCGCAAAATCCGTCCGGGCGAGCCTGCCACACTCTCGAACGCCAGATCGGCAATGATGCGCCTTTTCTTTGATGGCAAACGGTATAATTTGGGGAGAGTAGGACGTTATAAACTGAATCGCAAGCTCAGCTTTAACACGGGCGATCAAGAGCTCGAAGTTGGCATCCTGCGCAAAGAAGACGTCATCGGCGCCTTGAAATACCTTCTCAAACTCAAAAAAGGCGATGAAAACGCCTCCATCGACGACATCGATCACCTCGGCAATCGCCGCGTCAGATCCGTCGGAGAGCTCATACAAAACCAATGCCGTGTGGGTCTTGCCCGCATGGAAAAAATTATCAAAGAACGCATCAACGTCTTTGACTTTTCTGCTGACACGCTCACTCCCGGTAAAGTGATCTCCGCGAAGGGACTTGCCGGCGTTCTGAAGGATTTCTTCGGACGCTCGCAGCTGTCGCAGTTCATGGATCAAACCAACCCCATCGCTGAGCTTACGCACAAGCGCCGTCTTTCTTCTCTGGGGCCTGGCGGACTTAACCGCGACCGCGCAGGATTCGAAGTGCGCGACGTGCATCCTAGCCACTACGGACGTATTTGTCCGATCGAGACACCTGAAGGTCCGAATATCGGTCTTATCACGTCTCTTTCTGCCTACGCTAAAATCAATGAACTCGGATTCATCGAGACACCTTATCGCATCGTTCGCGATGGAGTCGTAACCGAAGAGATCGAGTACATGACCGCCGACCAAGAAGAGCAAAACGTCATTGCTCAGGCATCGGCTCCTCTCGATGAATTCAGCATGTTTGCTGAACCCATTTGCTGGGCCCGCTACAAAGGCGAATCGCTCAAAATTGAAACGAGCAAAGTAACCCACATGGACGTTTCGTCCAAGCAGCTCGTCTCGATCGTAACCGGACTCATTCCGTTCCTCGAACACGACGACGCGAACCGCGCGCTCATGGGTTCGAACATGCAACGCCAAGGGGTACCACTTCTTAAAACCGAAGCTCCTCTCGTCGGTACGGGCCTCGAGCTCCGCGCTGCGCGCGACTCCGGCGCTGTGATCGTGGCCGAAGAAGACGGAACCGTTGAATATGTCGATGGTTTCAGAATCGTCATCGCTGCGAAGAGCAATCCGCTCAACAAGAAGACTTACTACCTGAAAAAGTTCATGCGCTCCAATGCGAGCACATGTTTGAACCAAACCCCCATCTGCGGCATCGGCGACAAAATCAAAGCCGGTGACATTATCGCCGACGGTCCTTCCACAGACAAAGGGGAAGTGGGTCTGGGTAAAAACGTTCTCGTCGCGTTCATGCCCTGGTGCGGCTACAACTACGAAGACGCCATCATCATCTCTGAAAAACTCATCCGCGAAGATACATATACGTCTATCTTCCTCGAAGAGTTTGAGCTGACAGCCCGCGATACCAAGCTTGGAAAAGAAGAGATCACCCGCGATATCCCCAACGTCTCTGAAGAGGCTCTCGCCAACCTCGGAGAAGATGGCATTATCCGCATCGGCGCCGAAGTTAAACCCGGCGACATTCTCGTGGGTAAGATCACGCCTAAATCTGAAACCGAACTCGCTCCCGAAGAAAGACTCCTTAGAGCCATCTTCGGTGAAAAAGCGGCCGACGTGAAAGACGCCTCTTTGACAGCGCCTCCTGGAACCGAAGGGGTCGTCATGGATGTGAAAGTCTTCAGCCGCCGCGATCGTCTTTCCAAAACAGATGATGAACTCGTCGAAGAAGCCACACGCCTCAAAGACGTCCATCAAGATTATAAGATGAAAGAAGAGCAGCTCATCATGGAACTCCATGAGAAACTCGGTGCGCTCCTCCTCGGTGAGAATGCCCCTGCTGCGATCATGCACCGCAAAACGGGCGACGTGCTCATTAAGCAAGGCGAAGCAATCACGCAAGAGATGCTCGAAATGCTCGAGTCTGAAAAAGCCGAAGATCTCCTCATGCCGGCCAACGACATGTACACAGAGCTCAGAAAAATTCTGCGCGAATTTGATGTGGCAATGGAGACTCTGCAAACCCAGCACAAGTCTGAAATCGAGTACATGAAGAAAGGGGATACCGAACTCGATCCTGGCGTCATCCGCCAAGTGAAAGTCTATATCGCCTCCAAGCGTAAACTCCAAGTCGGGGATAAGATGGCAGGACGCCACGGAAACAAAGGCGTCGTCTCCAAACTCGTGCCCGAAGCCGACATGCCTTATCTACCCGATGGTTCTACCGTTGAAATCATCCTCAACCCGCTCGGCGTGCCTTCTCGTATGAACATGGGACAGCTCCTCGAGACACACCTCGGTTATGCTGCGAAGAAAGTTGGTATCTACGTTAAAACGCCGGTGTTCGAGGGATTCCCTGAGTCGCGCATTTGGGAGATGATGAAAGAAGCAGGTCTTCCCGATGACGGCAAAATGTGGCTCTATGATGGACGCTCTGGCGAGCGGTTTGATAACCGTGTCGTCGTCGGTTACATCTACATGCTCAAACTCAGTCACCTTGTGGCTGATAAGATCCACGCTCGTTCGATCGGACCCTACTCGCTCGTCACCCAGCAGCCGCTGGGCGGTAAAGCGCAGATGGGAGGTCAGCGCTTCGGGGAGATGGAAGTATGGGCGCTCGAAGCTTACGGCGCTGCTTACCTACTCCAAGAGATGCTCACCGTTAAATCGGACGACGTCGCAGGCCGCACCAGAATTTACGAATCAATCGTCAAGGGCGATAACGTCCTCACCGCGGGTACGCCAGAATCATTCAACGTGCTCGTGAAAGAAATGCAAGCGCTCTGCCTCGATGTGCGACCGCTGCATGCAGATGAAGAATAATTTTTTAGAGGGAAGGAAGATGGCTGAAAACCAAGATTCACAATTCGATAAGTTGAAGATTAAGATCGCATCCGACGATGTGATCCGCAACGAGTGGTCGCGCGGGGAGATCAAAAAACCCGAGACGATCAACTACCGCACATTCAAACCCGAAAAAGGCGGCCTCTTCTGCGAGAAGATCTTTGGACCCACGAGAGACTGGGAGTGCGCGTGCGGAAAGTACAAGAAAATTAAGCACAAAGGCATCGTCTGCGATCGTTGCGGTGTCGAAGTAACTCTTTCCAAAGTACGAAGAGAGCGCATGGCACACATCGATCTCGCCGTTCCTGTCGTGCACATTTGGTTCTTCAAAACCATGCCTTCACGCCTCGGCAACATCCTTGGGATGTCCACAGCCGATCTCGAACGCGTGATCTATTACGAAGAATTCGTCGTCGTCGATCCCGGTCGCACCACCCTTGAGAAAAAACAACTTCTCAACGACGTGCAACTGCGCGAAGCCCAAGAAAAATGGGGATCCGATAGCTTTACCGCCCGCATGGGAGCAGAAGCGATCCGCGAACTCCTCGAAAAAGAAGATTTAAGCGCCCTCGTCGTCGATCTCAAAGACAAGCTGCGTAAGACCAAGTCGATGCAAGCTCGTATGAAGCTCGCAAAACGCCTTAAGATCGTCGAGAGCTTTGCATCATCACCGAACAAACCCGACTGGATGGTCATGTCGTGCGTGCCTGTCGCACCTCCAGATCTTAGACCTCTGGTTCCTCTCGATGGCGGCCGCTTTGCGACCTCAGATCTTAACGATCTATACCGCCGCGTCATCAACCGTAACAACCGTCTTAAGTCGATCCTTAAACTCAAGACCCCCGACGTCATCATCCGCAATGAAAAACGGATGCTCCAAGAAGCCGTCGATGCGCTCTTTGACAACGGCCGCCATGGACATCCCGTCATGGGCGCCGGCAACCGTCCGCTCAAATCCCTTTCCGACACACTGAAAGGGAAACAAGGCCGGTTCCGTCAAAACCTCCTCGGAAAACGGGTTGACTACTCCGGACGCTCGGTCATCATCGTCGGTCCTGAACTGCGCTTCAATCAGTGCGGTCTGCCTAAGCAGATGGCCCTCGAACTCTTTGAACCGTTTATCGTCAAACGTCTGAAAGATCTCGGGTTCGTCTATACGATCCGTTCAGCGAAAAAGATGATCCAAAAACAATCGGCAGAAGTGTGGGATGTTCTCGATGAGATCATCAAAGGCCACCCCGTTCTTCTTAACCGCGCACCGACGCTCCACCGCCTCGGTATCCAAGCGTTTGAGCCGACCCTCATCGAAGGAAAAGCGATCCGCATTCATCCTCTCGTCTGTACGGCGTTCAACGCCGACTTCGACGGTGACCAGATGGCTGTCCACGTGCCGCTCTCCGTAGAAGCGCAGATCGAAGCCAAAACGTTGATGATGGCTCCCGACAACATCTTCCTCCCTTCTTCTGGAAAACCCGTTGCGGTGCCGCACCAAGACATGATCTTGGGGCTGTACTACCTCATGCACGACCCTCTCTTCAATCCCGAAGAGCACGGCAAAAAAATCAAACTCTTCGGAAACAAAGAAGAAGTGCTTCTCGCTCTTTCTGCGAGTGGCACCGCCTCTATGCAAGAAGGACGCCGCGACGAGCTCGGTAGGGGACTGGCTATTCACGAGAAGATCCGTCTTCGTTTGCCCTCAGGTGTCATTGAGACGACGCCAGGACGCGTCATCTTCAACACGATCGTACCCAGAGAGCTGGGATTCCAAAACTACGCTCTTCGCAAGAAAAAACTCTCCGAGCTTATCTTAGAGACCTACAAAAAAATCGGTCTCGAAGAAGCGGTTAAGTTTTTAGATAACCTTAAAAACCTCGGCTTCTCGGAAGCTACGAAAGCCGCTCTGTCGATGGGTGTTAAAGACGTCCGCATCCCACCCGATAAGCAAGAAGTCATCGAAAAAGCTTACAAGCGTATCGACACCGTCCGTAAACAATACGAAGACGGCGTCATCACCGATGGTGAACGCAAATCGAAGATCATCAGTATTTGGACAGAGGTCACCGACTCTCTCTCTGAAGAACTGTTCCACTTGATCAGCCAGCCAAAAGGCATGGAGCTCAACCCGCTCTTCCTCATGATGGATTCGGGAGCCCGCGGTAACAAATCGCAGGTAAAACAGCTCGGCGCTCTGCGCGGTCTGATGGCGAAACCCTCCGGTGAGATTATCGAGTCTCCGATTACCTCAAGCTTCCGTGAAGGTCTCTCGGTTCTCGAATACTTCATTTCTTCACACGGTGCTCGTAAAGGTCTTGCCGATACGGCGCTGAAAACCGCCGACTCCGGATACCTGACAAGGCGTCTCGTCGACGTTGCGCAAGACGTGATCATCACCGAAATCGACTGCGGAACACTCGGCGGTATCGAAGTCGCCGCGATTAAGCAGGGGCAAGAAGAACTTCTCCCCATCCGCGATCGTATCTTCGGACGTACCGTCTGCGACGATATCTACCAACCTGGCGACCGCACAATCGTTCTGGCCAAAATCGGCGATATCATTAATGCCGCACAAGCTGCTGCCATAGACGATGCCGGTATCGAGAGCGTCAAAATCCGCTCCACCCTCACCTGTGAGTCCCACCGCGGCGTATGCGCTAAGTGCTACGGCCTCAACCTTGCCAACGGTAAACTCGTAGGCCTTGGAGAAGCTGTCGGTATCATCGGCGCTCAGTCGATCGGGGAACCTGGAACGCAGCTCACCATGAGAACGTTCCACTTGGGAGGTATCGCGTCGGCCGCCGTTTCTCCTGAACTCGTCGCTGACTTCGAAGGTCTCGTCATCTACGACAACCTCCGCACCGTCCAAAACGAAGAAGGGGAGTGGATCGTTCTCAACAAGAACGGATCTCTCCACATCGTTCGCGACGAAGGAAGACCCCTCGAAGAGTATAAAAAACTCCTCAGCACTAAATCAATTGAGCCCCTCCAAACGTTCAACATCGAACTGGGAACCCGCGTTCTCCTCACCGATGGTGCCAAAGTAAAAAAAGGCGCCAAGATCGCCGTTTGGGAACAGCACAATATCCCAATTATTTGCGAACGCCCTGGCTATGTGAAGTACGAAGACCTCGTCGAAGGGATCTCAACCCAGCGCGAAGTCAATAAGCAAACCGGCCAGACCGAGCTTATCGTAAAACAACACCGCGGCGAGCTCCATCCTCAGATTGTTATCTATGCTGATAAAGAAGGCAAAGACCTCATCGGTACGTACGCCATTCCTGCTGGAGCATTCATCTCCGTGCAAGAAGGGCAGTTCGTCTCTGCCGGTGTCCTCCTCGCTCGCCTCCCCAGAGGTGCGATCAAAACAAAGGACATCACCGGCGGTCTTCCCCGCGTCGCTGAGCTCTTTGAAGCCAGACGTCCAAAAGAAGCCGCTGAGATCGCCAAAATCGACGGTATCGTCGACTTCCGCGGCGTGCAGAAGAACAAACGCATCGTCGTCGTTCGCGATGAAGAGACCGGTATGGAAGAAGAGCACCTCATTCCTCTCACCAAACACCTTATCATCCAGCGCGGTGATAGCGTCGTGAAGGGTCAGCAGCTCACTGACGGACTCGTCGTGCCCCAAGAGATCCTCGAGATCTGCGGCGTGCGCGAACTCCAAAAATATCTCGTAAACCAAGTCCAAGAAGTCTATCGCCTCCAAGGGGTCGACATCAATGACAAGCACATCGAGATCATCGTGCGCCAAATGCTCCAAAAAGTCCGCGTCACCGATCCTGGTGATACGACCTTCCTCTACGGCGAAGATGTTGATAAGAAACACTTCCACGCCCAAAACCGCAAAGTCATTGATGACGGCGGTAAACCCGCTCAAGCGACCCCAGTCCTCCTCGGACTTACTCGCGCAGCGACTTCTGCCGAATCATTCGTCTCTGCTGCATCGTTCCAAGAGACCACACGTGTTCTCACGGAAGCTGCATCGGAAGGCAAGACCGATTACCTTCTCGACTTCAAATCGAACCTCATCATGGGCCACATGATCCCCGGCGGAACAGGGTTCCTACCCTTCCGCGATCGTATGGTCAAGTATGGTATCGGTGAAGAAGCCGTAGACGTACTGGAGTTTGCGTTTAACGACTAAAGGATAAAAAGAGTGGCAGCGACCGCGAGCTGGACTGGTTCCCTAGTATGTCTTGGCAGCGCTGCTCTCATCACTAAGTTGATAAGTCCCCAAATGCACCCTGCATTTGGGGCTTTTTATGTTCTTGGCGCTATCGCAGTTACAGGCGCGGTTACTTACATCCCACGTATTCTCATTAAAAATGTCTATTTAGAAAAGGTGATCTCTTATCCAACACTCGCGATGAGCGCTTATGGAACGTGGCGTATTTTACATGCCAGCGGCAATACAGCTACTCCGACACAAGTGTTCGTGACAATCTGTGGTGCTTATCTCTGTGCCGAAGCTGCAAACGAAGCTTGGCACAGATTTTTTAATAACAAAGAATAACTAGCGTTGCTCACTAGTTGAAATCTTAGTCAAGAAGAAATAGTCAACGATGAGCTTAGCTCCAATGCCGATGAAAACCCCTGTGAGTGTTTGACCGATGGTGGAATTGAATTTCGAATGTTTTAGAATGTGATATGCAACGAATGTTGCAGCTGTTGTGAAGCCGAAACTCCAACAATTTTTCCGCCATTGATCGCGATCAATTGGAATGTGAACACGATTCAACTCCGCGTTGTGTCTAAATGTCATAAACAACGCTCCTGTAGCAGCTGCAATTCCCGCAGCTCTTGGGTCGAGTAGAAAAACAGGCTTTAAAGCATGCCAGCCCATGGCAACACCATGACCAGCTCCATACCCAGCTAAGGTGGTAATTCCTGCTCTAAACCATGTCATTTCGCTCATGATGACTCCTTTGTTGATTGAGAAAAAATTTTGTCTTTTTGATCCATATTTGTCTACAAACAAATCAGTCTTAAAGACGGCGCTTTTTTGGCTTAGACGCTTTTTTGTTACGCTCAATGCGTAGCCGGACACCTAAATCATAGGCTCCTTGAACCAGCCTATGAAGGACATAAACTCCTCCTACGATAACAGCGATGTCTTTTGTCGTGGAAGACTTATAGAATGACCCTAGTGTCAGAAATGTGGCAAATAAGAAGCCAATTCTCGGAATGTCAGCTCTCCAATCTTTTTTGCCTTCTTGATTCTTATAGGATTCGTTGTAAAGCAAGGGAGATAGGAAAATGCTTCCGCAAATCCCTGCCAAAGAAATACCACCCATTTCTAAGAAGGGAAGAGGGTAGAAATCTTTCTCTGCAAGTATTGCACAAATTCCCACAGCACAAGAAACGGTTATTGTCCCGGCCAACATTCTATACGTTTCCTTCGGATTCTTCGCTGTGCGAAGCCACGAACAAAAATCCACGCATCCTTGTGCAAATCGATGAACGATATATGCCGTGCAAACAAAATGGGCGATTTCTTTCACAGCAGAAGTGTCAAGCTCATTTGACAATGCATACTGGGCTGTGCAGACGAAAAACAAAAAAGCAATTTTGGGAATGTCTTTTACCCATGGATAGACGCCGGCATTTTTGCTGGCTGTAAGAGCCCGCGCAGCCCAAAAGCTACTTTTCTCGATGGAATGGATAATTTTTTCTAAATTGACTTTAGCAAAATAAATGGCCGCGCAAGCCCCCACTACAAAAAGCGTTGGGGTCCCGAGTTTGGAAAAAAAATCATTGTTTTTGAAAAGAGTCGTCGTTGCAAGAGCAGAGACGGCTGCAGGCGCGAAAAATCTTACGCTGGGTTTAATATTCATGGATCGTACGCTTTAGAATTTGTATCGTGTATGCTGCGTAGCCAGCGGCCTAAATCCAGAGCAGACTTAAAAACGCGGTGCAACACATAGATGGATCCGACTAATACAGCGATTTCTTTTGGACTAGTCGAACTGTTCATCGCTCTGAATGCAACGTAAGTAATGATGTACATCATCGATATTTGGAAAATTCCGATTTGTACATTTTCTAAAAAATATTGAACGATGCGATTCTTTAAGGGGGTTTTGAACAAAATTGGCAGCTGGTAATCTGTTTTCAAGAGAAATAGGCTTCCAGCGATCCCTGCAAAGAAGAGAGTTTCAGGGGATAGGTTGAGTGAGATTTCGAGCATTTGTAAATTGGATGGAAGCTTGATAGCAGCTATGGTTCCTATTGTTAGGCCCAGAGCCGCCTCATAAGGAATAAAGGGTCGAGTAGATAGCAGGTTTCGAAAGATCATGATACCTCAGTAAAGGCTAGAAGTTTAAGGGATTAATCGGTTTTTTTTCTAGAATAAGCTTCAACGATGAATTTACCTAAGTATCCTGCTGAATAGGACAAGAAGATTCCTGCAAAACAGGTGTCATACTTGGCTAATTTGAGAATGGGGAGCGTCAGGAGAGCAGGCCCCAAAGTGGTAACAATAACGGAGAGCCCATGAAGAACGCGGGCGTCTTCTACTTTGTTTTTTGGATCAGTATCGGATTGTTTGGCTATCCATTCTTGAGCCAGGGCAAAAATTCCCGCGATGACACCTACCAGCAGAGCAGCTTTAGGATCGAGTCGAACCATAGGAGATATGGCTGTCAGTGATGCTAACCCTGCCGCAGCGCTATATGTCGCAACTTTTTTTAAATCCATGGCAAATATTATACACAAATTTAGTAATAAGTTCATCTTCTAATAAATTATTTAGTTTGTATTTGTCTCACAGGAGAGCAAATAATTCTCCAATGGTGTAGACTCTGCTTTATGCCTATCCTTCTCTCCGTTCGTAACTTGCGCAAGGTCTACCCCGGAAAGCCCCCTTTTGTTGCGGTGGATGGGATCTCTTTTGAGCTCAGCGCCGGGGAAATTTTAGGACTTCTCGGAGCCAACGGCGCTGGAAAAACCACCACCATCCAAATGCTCCTCAGTACCCTGACCTACTCGGAGGGAGAGATTCAGTTTTTTGGCAAAGAACTGAGGAAGCACCGATCAGAAGTGCTCCAACATGTATCATTTGCCAGCGCTTACGTGAGTCTTCCTTGGAAGCTCACCGTTGCCCAAAATTTGGAAGTGTTTGGCCGCATTTACGGCCTATCGAAGGCAGAGATTTTTGCAAGAGCTAACCCTCTTCTAGAGCGATTTGGCATCATGCAAAAAAGAAATGCTATGGTCACGCAGCTCTCTGCGGGGCAAACGACCCGGCTTATGATCATCAAAGCCTACCTCACACGACCGCGGATCGTTCTTCTCGATGAGCCCACCGCTTCGCTCGATCCCGATGTTGCCCAGGATGTCTGCCAATTTATTTTGGAGCAGCGCGACAAAGAGGGGACAGCAGTTCTCTTTACCTCGCACAAAATGGATGAAGTGGCCGAGCTCTGCGATCGCGTTCTGTTCATGCAAAAAGGCAAAATCATCGCCGATGATCTTCCTGAGAAGCTTGCTTACAGCGTCTCTAAATGCAGCATTGAACTTCTCGTCGGTGACGGAATGAAGCGATCGATCGCCGTCGTAGAAAAACTCAAACTTCCCTACAAAGTCGAGCATCGCATGATCCAAATCGAGCTCGATGAGACACAGATTGCCAAGGTGCTCTCGGAATTTGCACTAGCCGGTGTTTCTTACACCAACATTAAAGTGATCCAACCCACCCTTGAAGATTACTTCCTAAAAATGGCAGGTAAAAAATGAGCTTCAAAAGAATGTGGGCCGTCTTCCTTCGGTACTTTTATGTATCTACTCAGCTCGATCAGATCTCCGATCTTTTCTACTGGCCTGCTATCGATATTTTTCTGTGGGGAATGACATCGGTATGGATCCAGCAGCATCAAGCCGGAGTGCCCAACGTGCTCCTCATCATTTTAACGGGGCTCATCTTCTGGCACATGATCTGGAGGGCGAACTACGAAGTTCCCGTCAATCTCCTCATGGAATTTTGGAACCGCAACCTCGTCAATCTCTTCTCTACGCCTCTCAAAATCGTCGAGTGGATCGGGGGACTGATGATGCTCGGTCTTTTCAAAATCTGCATCAGCCTGACTTTTGGGTCGATCCTGGTCTACTTCTTATATGAGACGAACGTCTTTACCGTCGGATGGGCCTTTTTGCCATTTGCGCTTTGCCTGATTCTATCGGGATGGTGGATTGGGTTCCTATCGGCCTCGATCATCGTCTATTGGGGCCAGCGGTTCCAAATGATGGCCTGGATGATGGCCTATGTCTTTTCTCCCTTTAGCGCGGTGTTTTATCCCGTTGATTCGCTCCCCGCGTGGGGACAAACCATCGCGTGGTGTCTTCCCATGACGTATACGTTTGAAGGGATGCGCTCTATTTTGACATCGGGGACATTCCCCGAGCATTATTTTTGGGCAAGTCTGGGGCTCAATCTGGTCTATTTTTTGATGACCACATCGCTCTTTAGCTTCATGTTCGAGAAGAGCCGCATGAAAGGGCTCTCTCGATTAGAATAAGAGAAGCTGATCCGTTATGAGATTTTAGCGATTTCCTTCTTAAAATCTTCACAGAAAGCATCGACGTATTGAGCAATTTTGGGTTGGCTTGTTGCATATACAGGGAATGATGTTCGGTATAGAGTATCTGACGTACCACCATAAAGATTGGTAGGTCGATAGTACTTTAGTTCATCATGGTTAGCTAGGACGCGAAAGAAAGTCGAGAGGATTTTATCTCGCATCTCTGTGCTATTTTCAAATGCTTTGGCTATCGCTTCGATACGCTCTTTTGGGGATTTAGCATTTTTAACTACGTCTTCGATTTCTTTTGCTAAAGAGATGTCGACGCACTTTCTTTCATAATTGTCTGGTGTATTATTGGTAACCAAATAAGTGAGGCCTACGATGCTCGTTATAGTTACGAAAAGTAAAATACCAGCCATGAGGGGTAGTACAAAGTCTTTATTAATATGAACAGGCCGTTGTAAAGCTTTTGATATGGAGAGATAAGATACGCCGCAGATAGAAGCAGTGCCTGTAATAAAAGTAGGAAGCAAAATTTTAAAAGCTAAAGAATCAACTTTTTGGGCTTCATTCGTTTTTTTGATAGTTGCATCATCATATATTTTTCCCGTATCGATGAGGTTCTTCCAGGCGTCAGAACTTAAAGATGAAATTGCTCTTGCTGTCATTATAAACTCCCAATTTTGTTTATAAAGATATTATAAAGATTTTATAATTAATTTGCAACTAATTGTAAGTCGTTGGTTTTAAGGGGGGGTCGTTCATCCCCCCATTATTACCTGGGAAAATGGATCCTCATGCTTGGGATAAGAGGGAGCAAGGGAATCCTTGGGGAGCTCTTTATCGGTAAATTCTGTATCTTGCTGCACAGGCTCTTCTACGGTGATGGGCACGGCAGGTTCCTCAACTGTGTACAGCTTTTGCAGTTCGGCAGAAAATTCAGTGCGGAATTGTTCTATAGCCATTTCATCGAGATCAAGGAATTGGCCATTTTTTATCACAGGAATAGGTTTAGGAACCACACTCACTTGCTTGCGGTGGGATTTAATATCATAGAGGTCTTTCGGGCGCACATATTGAAGATTTTCGTGATGGGCGAGTGTTTTAAAGAAGACGCTGTAGATTTTCTTTTTGTCTATTCGTTCTTGACTAGCCATTTTCTCGAAAGTCTTTCCTATCGCCTCCAGACGAGCGGATGCCGAGGTTTCTGTTTTCAATTCAGCTGAGCTTAGCTGGCTTCTTTCAAATCTGCGCACATCCTTAAGTTTTTGTATCCCCGAAGAGTCGATATAACTATCAGCTGTACGATGACCATAAAAAGCGGCTCCAGCTATACATAGGTAGGGGACGCCATCGGAAAAAGAGTGATTATTACTCAATATGGTGGCTAGGAAAACAATGCCGCTGCCCACACCAATAATAGCGAGAACCGGTGCTGCAATCCTTGCAACGTCATCTCTACTGTCTATAGTTCTAGCCTCATCAATGGCCTGCTCTGTATAAACTTCTCCAGTGTCGATAATGTTGTGCCAACCGTCGGTGCTGATTTCGTCGATCGATGAAGTCATTTTTTTTCTCCGTTTTTTATGAAAAGATGAAATATTACGCGACCATTTTAAATTCAGAAGATTAAATTTCAAGGAGGAAAATTTTTAGGGCACAGTCTGATGAACATTTTTTACCAGACCTCGATTTATAGAGTTTTCTGCTAGGAAAATTCATTACTTTTTGGATTAGCTTGAGTCTCAATGACTTACATTCTTTCCCCTAGTAAATATCATATCTATTTGATAGCTAATTACTTAAGAATGATTTTTGTTATTGATGTAAATTAAAAATTTTAGTATAATCATTATAATTTTTAAAACAAGGATGGATATGTATGGAACCTGTAACAAATAGACAAGGCCCTTTAGAAGATTACGATAGTGACACTTCCTCATTACCTGAGAGTGCTGCGAAGGTGCAATCTTTAGAGCCGACCACAAAAATCGCAACCCTGGATCTAGAACAAACAGGTGGATCTAACTGGAAAACGGATGGAGCTTTAGTTTTGGCTGGTACGACGCTGGCGGGACTCACTCTCCATGGTTCTCATACAACAAATGACGCCCTTTTCTTGGCTGTTGGAACTCTTACTGCTAATTCGGCTGTAAAGTTGGTAGATATTGCCGCTCGAGAGCACATTCGAAAAATTCCCTTGATTCCACGCTATTTAAGCCTCGTGCTTATCGTTGTAGCATTGGCATTTGTCGGGCGTATGACAGGAGACAGTGCATTGCAAAGAGTTGCTCTTATTATAGGTGGTATCCTATTACATATTCTCTTTTCTACAGCCCGCCAGCAAGTTAGAAGATTTCGCATAGGAAGAGATTTCGGTACAGGCGATGAATTTCTAAGGCAACGTACGGCAAATAATTTCATGAAAGCGCTTCGCGGAGAAAGAGCTGAAGCTAAATCACAATCGGCGGAAACACTTTTACCAAAAGAAGAAGTCTAATTATGGAATGCGTAGTAGATCAGCGTCCTCACAAAAGGGTTCGTACAGATGAAAGCAATGAGCCTGCACACACAGTTGCTCCATTTACTTTACGGAATTTTTTCTTTCCCCAGCTAAAAGACTCATCCTACATTTTAAAGGATGTAGCAATAGGAGTTATATCTGTAATTCCAGATATTTGGCGCAGGATTATGGAGTTTCTCCCCAATAGGTCTATTTTAAATTTAAGCCAAACCTGTAGAGCCTTAGCGAATTATCGGACAGATAACCAAGTTTTACAAATTATATTGAACAATCGTCGTGCTGAACTAGAAGATGTTGTCTTTGGCAAAAAGGCATGGAACACCTATTTTGGCGATGTCGGAGAGGTTGATTCTATTCCTGAAGAGTTGGTTCGAGCTCTCGAAGAGCCATGCCCCTTTACTCAGGGAAAGAGGGTTAAAGAGACGCATATTGTTTGTTGGATCCCTGAAAAGATTAATGGAACCTGCCTCAGTATAAAGTCTCTTAAGCAGCTCGTCACAAAACCTCTGCAAGGCAATGCGAGCGAGATCCGTCGTATTCAATGGCCCAGCAAAGAAGAGCGTAGCAGTGTCACTATTACAAGAGGTCATTGGATTCTTGTGACAAAAACGATCCTCAAAGATAGCGAAAACCAAAGCTATGATGAGCAAAAGAAACGCCTTGAAAGCTACCATGATTACCAGATGCCGAGTGTGCTTTCCTTTTCTGTAGCTCTCTTCACACATTACGCGAGAACTGGAGAGCTTTTTTATGGCCTTCATCCATCGATTTATACCCGTTGTCAAGAGAACGCAGATGGTTTAGCTGTATGTGCCGGGGCTTTCGGGACAATTGGTCTTTGCATTCTCTCTAATATTAGTAATCAAGTCACCCTGGATGACGATGGCGTGCCTCTCCATCTCAAGTTTCTAATTGGGATGGGTGCTGTCCGAGAGTTCTATACTGAATAGGCTGTAATTCCAAGGCTAAAGCTTGGAATCGATCAGCTGCTCGAGTTTCACAATGTCTTTGCTGAAATTGCGTATGCCCTCATAGAGCTTATCGCTAGCCATCGCATTTTCGCAGAGCATCCAGCGGAATGCTTTTTCGTCCATTTCGACTTTGGCGATTTCCATTTTTAAGGCTTGCTCGGGATCGAGCTTGCGAGGAACGGGGCCTTCTGCTCTTTTGAGCTCATCGAGAAGTTTGGGAGCAATCGTGAGAAGATCGCAGCCGGCAAGCTCGGTGATTTCGTCGGCATTACGAAAGCTTGCGCCCATGATTTGGGTTTTGTAGCCCATTTTCTTGTAGTAATTGTAGATTTGAGTGACTGACTTCACGCCGGGATCTTCGTGAGGCGCATATTCTTTGCCTTCGTTTTTCTTGTACCAATCCAGGATTCGTCCGACGAAAGGAGAGATGAGTGTGGCTCCTGCTTCTGCAGAGCCAATGGCCTGCGCCATGCTAAAGAGCAGGGTCATGTTGCAGTGGATGCCTTCATGTTCTAGGACGCTGGCAGCGCGGATGCCTTCCCATGTGGAGGCAAGTTTGATGAGTATTCGTTCTCTGGCGATGCCGGCTTTTTCATAAAGGGCGATGAGGGTACGGGCTTTTGCGATGGATCCTTCGGTGTCAAAAGAGAGACGAGCATCGACTTCGGTGGAGACGCGTCCCGGGATGATTTTGAGGATTTCTAGCCCGAAATTAACGAATATTTTATCGAGAGCGAGCTGTTTTTCTTCTTTGTGGGAATGGCCTTGTTTTTTTGCGTAGCTAAGGCCTTCATCGAGGAGGGCTTTGTATTCAGGTTTTGAGGCGGCGGCAAGAATGAGGGAAGGGTTGGTCGTCGCATCGGTAGGATGGAATTGTTTGATGTCTTCGAACTCGCCGGTGTCGGAGACGATAACGGTCATTTTTTTTAATTCGTCTAGCTTGGTCATAAAGGTACCGGGGGTTGTAAGGGGTTACGGAAGGGGGTTTGCTGCAGGGCAGCGTAGGAAGTGGCAAAGCCTGCATGTGAGATGATGGTGCGATAGCCCATAAGCTCGATCTTAACATCTTCTCCTTTTTGTAGTGCGGCAAGGAGTGGCTCTTGGAGAGTTTCGGTAAGGAGCAGCCGCTGCCCGCCTTCATGGCGATGCGCAATACCTTCGATGATTTGGTTTTGCACAGTCAAACGCACTAAGGCTTCTCGGGGGTGTTCTTGATAGGGAGTGATGGCATCAGTGTGGACTTGGAGATGGGCAAAGATTTGATCGCTACTGCGGGTGAGCTCCAAATCGATGCCACTTACGAGATCGCGCGTAGGAAAAACAATCCTCGAGGAATCGAACTTAGAGCTCCCTGTTTGAAGGTGAGAGACTTGCCAATTATTTTGAGCTGCGCAGCTGCAAAGCAAGAGCAACAAAATCATTTGTCTTTTTTATCGTGGTGCTTGTGCCCTCGATTGTTCTTAACTAAGAAAAGTGCACCAATGGCGACAGCGATGGCTCCAGCGGCAATGGCAAAATCGACCCAACGGCTATTTTTTGAGGAAGTGGCTTGGTCTTCTTTTTGCACTTCTTTCACATCGGGGGGTGTTTCAGGAGTAACGGCTGGAGGCGCAGTTTGTTCTTGAGGGGCAGCGACGGGGGCCTGATCGGCCATGAGCGGGCTGAGAGTGAAAGCAAAAAGCGTGACTGTGGAAATGAGACGTTTCATATTACTCCTTTTAGTGTTCGAGCCAGTTGCAAAACTCCGGCGCGGGTAAAAACACCCTTTTGAACCATTTTGCCATCCTAAACTCTGAGCCCTACTCCATGGGAGTATGTGCTCAGAGTTAGGACAAGGCCGCAAAGCGGCTGGCAAACTGGTTCAAAATCATTGTTTTTCCCCTTGCACCAGAGTTTTGCAACTGCCTCGAGTATCTTGAGCCATCTGCAAAACGGCCATTTGCCAGAGCGCTCCCATTTCAGAGAACTGCTCAACGACGACCTTTTGCAGCGCAATTTCGGGCGATTCTACTTCTTTTGCATTTGTTTGGAAAGCGTGGATCGCATTTTCAATTAAGGTTTTTTTCTGGGGATCATTCAGAGCGATCAGCGGATCGCTGGTGCAAGCAAACGATTGCAGCACTTTTTTAAAAGTCGGAGCTAAGAGAGCAAAATTTCCTTTGGGAGCTGTCGTCGTGACGATATAAGCCACGTTGTTTTGAAGGGTGATGAGTTGGAGTAGTCTTTGCTCTCCTCCTGTCGATTTCATTTCGATTTCGACAAGTTTTCCTTCACCGGTGGTTGTTTTGTAAGGCCCTACATCTCGCCATCTGGCATTCGGATCATGGGCAAAAAGCGCCTTGACGGCTGCGATGTAGTCTTTGAGCGATCCATCGGCTGGTTCCATTGAGAGAGAAATCGCACAGCCTGGGTGGGCTTTGGAAATAAAACTCGCCTTTGTCAAGGAAGTGTTGGTCGAAGAATCAGCTAGTTCCCAACCAGGGGGCGGAACGAAGTAATAGTAATCCTTCGCTTGCAAGCTACCGAGAAGAAGCAATAAACTAGTGGCAATGATGCGCATGGCCGCCTCCACCACCACCTGAAGATCCTTTGCTAAAGAGGGCCGCCAGTAAAGCAATTAATCCAGCGAGTCCAAGACCTGTACCGATCATAGCAGCCGAGATTGAAGTGTACGCGCCATCTTTGGCCGCTGTCCCTTTTTTGCCGTTATTCCAGAGCTTTTCAACGTTATGCTTTTGATCCTCGAGGGATTCTCCGGCATGAGCAAGGCTAATTGAGAGCAAGGAGACGGTCAAAAAAGTGCAAATTATTTTTTTCATAAGACCTGCAATCCAAAATTTTAAACTCCATGTATCGCATATAGGGCGCATTTTTGCCCAATTAAATTAATTTTTCGCATAAACAAATATCTTTACCTTCTAAAATTTACTGGTTTTCAGTAAAATTGTGGGATGCAAAATAGCCGTAAAGCAAAAATTATAGGCACGGGATCCTATGTTCCGAGCCGTGTTTTGACCAATCAAGACCTCGAAAAAATGGTCGAAACCTCCGATGAGTGGATCGTAACGCGCACCGGGATGAAAGAACGTCGTTTGGCCGCCGAGGGAGAGTTTACTTCAGACATGGGGCTTGCTGCTGCTGTAGAAGCACTTAAGTCCGCTAACCTGCCTGCCGAAGATGTCGAGTGCATTTTGGTCGCCACACTCACTCCCGACTATGTTTTCCCCAGTACAGCGTGCCTCATTCAGCAACGTCTGGGCGCGAAATGCGCGGCAGCCGTCGATGTCCAAGCGGCCTGCTCAGGTTACCTTTATACACTGGCTATGGCCAAAGCGTTTGTCGAAGCGGGGATATATAAAAATGTTTTAATCATCGCAGCTGAAAAGCTCTCTTCTATTGTCGATTATACAGACCGCAATACGTGCGTGCTCTTTGGCGACGGCGCCTCAGCTTGTGTTGTAGCATCAGATGGAAAAGGGCTTGTCATTCAAAACGTCACCCTCGGATCCGATGGGGAGCAATCGCAACTTCTGATATTGCCAGGCGGGGGATCGCGCCAGCCAGCAACGTCTGAATCGGTCGCAAATAAACTTCACTATTTAAGAATGGAAGGGAAAGAGGTTTTTAAGCATGCTGTGCGCCGCATGGAATCTGCCTCTAAAGAGTCGATCGAGAAGGCAGGCTTGAAAGAAGAAGACATTTCATGGCTCATTCCGCATCAGGCCAACATGCGCATTATTGAGGCTCTGGCCAAGCGATTTCAAGTTCCGATGGAAAAAGTCTATGTGACGATTCACAAGTATGGAAATACTTCGGCTTCATCTCTCGGCATTGCCCTCGACGAACTCCTAAAAGAACAAAAAGTTAATTCTAAAGAGCATCTCCTACTAACGGCTTTCGGAGCTGGACTCACTTGGGGAGCCGCGGTACTGACGCATGAATAAGAAAATCGCTTTTATATTTCCTGGGCAAGGGGCTCAGTATGTGGGGATGGGAAAACAATTCTACGAAGCTTTTCCCGAAGCTAGAGCTGTATTTGATGAAGCAGGCGACCATTTAAAGAAAATCATCTTCGAAGGCCCCATGGAAGAACTCACCCAAACGGCCATTGCTCAAGTCGCTATTTTTGTTACCAGCGTCGCTATTCTTCGCTGTATACCGATCAAACCCGATGTTTGCGCAGGTCTTAGCCTGGGTGAATATACGGCGCTCGTTGCAGCCGGCCGTGTCGATTTTGCCAGCGCTTTAAAACTCGTCGCCGCACGTGGAAAGTATATGCAAGAAGCGTGCGAGATGGAAAAAGGCAGTATGCGTGTGGTACTCGGCCTTGAGGAGTCCCAAGTTGCCGCCTGCTTATCGGAGGGCGCCTGGATTGCAAATCTCAATTGTCCGGGGCAAGTGGTGATTGCAGGAAATGAAACAGCCTTGCATGCCGCCGAAGAAAAATTAAAAGCCGCAGGTGCTCGGCGTGTGCTTCCTCTCGAAGTGTCGGGGGCGTTTCACACACCGCTCATGCGCCCGGCCCAAGAAAAGTTACAATCGCTTCTTTTAAGCGCTCCTCTGCAGTCCTCAGACGTAGAGCTGGTCATGAATGTTCCTGGAGCTTTTGTCCAGGGAGCGGAAGAGATGCGACAAAATCTTATTGCCCAAGTGGCTTCACCGACGCGCTGGGAAAAAGGTATCCGCGCCATGATGGAAGCGGGTGTGACAACATTTATTGAAATCGGACCCGGAAAAACACTTTCCGGCATGAACAAAAAGATCGGAGTTGGTGAAACGTTTAGTGTGGAAAAACCGGCCGACTTGGCTCAACTGGAGGCACTCTATGCAACTGCTCAAAGATAAAAAAACACTTGTCACCGGTGGTACGGCGGGCATTGGGAAAGAAATTGCTCTGACTTATGCCAAAAGTGGCGCCCATGTCGCAATTTTTGGAACGAATGCCGAAAGAGCGGCGCAAGTTTTGCAAGAACTGGAAAGTTTTCGCACCCATCCTGAACAACAATTTTTGACACTCCTCGTCGATATTGCTGACAAAGCTTCTGTTGAAGCAGCTATAGCCCAAATTCTTGAAAAATGGGGCTCCATCGATATCTTGGTCAATAACGCCGGCATCACACGCGACGGGCTTCTCATGAAGATGAGCGAAGAGGATTGGGACAGAGTCATTGCCGTGAATTTGAAGTCTGTTTATAATCTGTGCCAAGCACTCGTTCGTCCTATGATCCGGGCGCGCAGCGGAAAAATTATTAATATTTCTTCTGTCGTCGGGCTTACAGGGAATGCAGGGCAAACCAATTATGCAGCTGCGAAAGCGGGGATGATTGGTTTTACTCAATCGCTGGCTAAAGAACTGGCTAGCCGAGGAGTATGTGTAAACTGTATTGCCCCTGGTTTTATCCAGACGGCGATGACGGATGTGTTAACAGATGCTCAAAAGGAAAATATTTTGAAGCAGATCCCCATGGGTCGTTTAGGACACCCTCAAGAGATTGCGCAAGCTGCGCTTTTCTTGGCTAGCCCGATGTCGAATTACATCACGGGTCAGGTCCTAACGGTCGACGGTGGAATGGTTATGTAGGTTCTACGAAAAGGAAACATATGAAGGAAGAAATGCTTATGTCATCGATCGAAAAAGAAGTCATCGACATTGTCGTTGAGCAACTCGGTGTTGACGCTGCAGATGTAACTCTGCAAAAGTCGTTTATCGAAGATCTCAATGCCGATTCTCTCGACCTCACAGAGCTCATTATGACGTTTGAAGAAAGGTTCGGTTTTGAAATCTCCGAAGAAGAAGCGGAGAAACTCAAAACAGTAGGCGACGTCGTCGACTATATCAAGAAGAAAAAAGGCGCTTAAAGCGCCTTTTTTATGTTTAACATCATCTCCATTTTCGTTATTTCTCTGCTCGGAGCGATGAGCCCTGGGCCTGATTTTGCCATTGTTACGCGCCATGCGCTCACAGGATCTCGCCGCTCAGCCCTTCTTGCAACACTGGGTATTGCCGTTGCGCTCCTCATTCATGTCACCTATTGTGCTCTCGGTCTTGGCATTCTCCTCGTCGAATCCCCAAAGGTCTTTCATGCAATACAGATGGCAGGCTCTATATATTTGGGATATTTAGGCATTCGCCTACTGATTCCCTCTAAACCAGGCTCTTCTGCAGGTCCACCACCTTATCACAAAGCTTTTCTTTCAGGGTTTTTAACCAACATTCTCAACCCGAAGGCCGCGTTCTTTATTTTGGGCGTATTCACACAGTTCGTAAGGCCCGATACCTCTTCTTGGATGATGGGCATTTATGGACTGACGATGGCGCTCGCCGCGCTGCTATGGTTTGGGATTTTGAGTTTTGTGATCACGCATCCGGCCTTTCGGCCTTATTTTCTTCGCTTCCAAAGAGGATTATCGATGGGGATGGGTATCGTCCTGCTCGTGCTGGCTCTATCTGTGTTCTTTACTTTTCTTTAACTTCAAAGAGAGTATCCGCGTAGTATTTGTTCACAACATCAGAGCTAAACTTCCCAAATTTGGACAAAAATAAGATCGTGGTTTGACGGTCAAGTTCGGTTGTGTCTTCTTCTATAATAGCATGACGAACCGAGCTCCAATAATCTTTCGATTTTAATTGAAGAACCACGTCATCTTTGTATCCTTCGGGTGCAAACTCTTCAAATCTGAGTTTTTTTGTGATGGATTTAGAGGGGGATTTTTTTTCGAGGCTGAGGAGATTAGCTCCGGCGCTTTGAGATTTTGTGGGAGTCAGTTTAGGGTCATTTTGTTTTTTCGGTTCCACGCACGTAAATTGGCTATTTTGGGTAGCGTTCTTGGGATCCAAAATTTCATAGCGCCTATGGGCATCGATGGTCCCCGTCAAAAAAGCATTTCCCTTCAAAAGCGTTGCTCCCGAAAAATAAGGCTGGCGAACTACTTCTAAAGCTTCGAGGGGAGTAGCAAAAGGAGATGTTTTGGCAAGGTTGGCGTTATCCGCGAGCTCGTCGTACTTGGGCACTTTGAATTTTCCACGACTGCCCGTCCCGAGCCTTGTTGTCATCGTCGAAGCTGGAACGTTATTTTTTGAGAGAAGATAAATGGGAATTAGATCGTCTTTATCTTTGGTGCCAAAGCAAAGAGTCCGAGCCCCTTTTTGCCAAGCTGCGGATTTAGCATCGATGAGATGGTCAAGCGCGATCATTTGCTCTAAGGGGGTGGCATTTGTTAAAATAGCGGTTTTTTCTTTAAACCCACCGCATGTTTTAGGAGCATCGAGAAGAGCGCGGAGGTTTTTTTTATGCTCGCTTGTAGCTTGAACTTGATGGACGACATTGTTGTAGACGCGCAAGACTGATCCATCGATCGTTTCCGAAAGGAGATTTTTTAAGCCGGTATTAATAGTAGCGGTTTTAGGCCAAGTAAATTCTCCCTTGTCCATCTGCTCTGTCATGCTGCTGAACTCTTCGAGGGCTACCCTCTTGCTATACTTGGGTCTTGTGGGTAGATCCAATGTTAGTCGAGAAAAATCTTGGAGCAAATTATCCGCTGAATGGGATCTAGAAATAGATGACATAGGACCTCCTTACTTCTCCCAAAAGAATAGACTAGAAAATTTTATTACTCAAGTTTGCTAAAATATTTTCTATATTGTATGAAGAGGAAATGCAACCGATCAAAACCGCTTCTCTTTTGGCCCTTTCACTCATGCTGTGCGGCTTTTCTTTTTCCAAAGCCAAAAGAGCAATGACGGAGCCGAAATCTTTTGGTCCTGTGCAGGCTCCTTGCGATATTCCTGTATTCTCTGAGCGCATCACGCTTCGCCACATCGAGTCCAAAGGCATTGGTTATAATCAGGGGTATTCGACGTTGGAGGGGTTTTTCACGCCGCCTAGAGCGGTCAACACGACGCTCATTCCATTTTTAGATATGAGGGCGCATGTGTTCAACAATGGAAAATGGGCTGCAAACGCTGGAGCAGGGATTCGCTTTGTTTCAGACCGTGTTTATGGCATCAATCTTTACTACGATTATCGACAAACGATCCATAAAAATTATAACCAAATTTCAGCTGGGTTTGAGGCGCTAGGGCAGTGCATAGATTTTAGAGTGAATGGCTACTGGCCTGTAGCAGAAACGAGGAGCCATTCTTTTCATTCCCGTATAGAAGAGAGTAAATGGACATTCACAAAAGAAGTTGCGATGAAGGGAGCGAATGCCGAATGGGGTGGAAGGTTAAAAGGGGGCCGTAATATCGGCTTCTATTTAGCCGCAGGGCCCTACTATTTTATTGGCCATGGAAAGCATGCTTTTGGAGGCGAAGGCCGCATTTTTGCAACGATTTGGGATCATTTCGGGTTGCAACTTTCCGGATCGTACGATTCACTGTTTAAAGGCATCGTTCAAGGTGAGCTGAGCCTCATCTTTCCTTTTGGCAAACGGCAAGTACAAAAGCGTAGTAATGTTACTTGCGCGCAAGAGCAAACGCTACGCGAAAAAGTCTATCAAAGAGTGGACCGTCAAGAGATCATCGTCACGAAGCATAAAAGATATCACAAACATATCGAAGACGATGGGGGATCTGATTCTTTTGAAATCAGAGAAGAAGCACCTGTAGAAGAAGCTCCTGCTGAGGAAAGCAGAGGGTTTTGGGATTTCTTAAAACGTTAATCACTACTCGACTTAATTTCGACCCAGGCATCGCGGATTTTTTCTTGGGAAGCTAAAACAATCCCTATATACGATTTTGGGAAGGCTTCTTGGCACGACTCGAGTATTTTTTTCTTTTCGGGATCGGTTTCAAGATCGGGAAGGTTTTGGGCAGAAGCGGGAAATAGCCCATACGTATCGAAATGGGCTTGGGCTGACTGAGCGGTATAGAGATAGTTGATGAGTTGGTAGGTGAGGTGTTCCTTTTTGCTGGCAGCAGGAATACTAACGTTCTCAACAGAAACAAATGTTCCTTCCTTGGGGATGACAAAACCGAGGAATGGAAATTTACGCATGGCCCGGATCATATAGGAGCTTAAAGAAAGGGCGACAGGGCAGTTTTTGGTCGCGAGAAAGTAATCTGCGCGAAAATCCGCATAAGCGGTGACCCACTTCTTCTGGGCGATGAGGAGGTCTACGGTTTCTTGTAACTGCTCGGAGTTAAGTTCTTTGATAGGCCCAAAGAGATAGTAAGCGGCAAAGTCGATCGTTTGGACAGGGTCATTGGACATGGCGACTTTATAATCGACTACTTTAGGGTCGAAGATCATCTTCCAGCTGGGATCCAAAGGACGGTTTTCAAAGAAAGGGCGGCTGATGCCCAGGCCGTAGATTTCCCAGGTAAAGGGGATCGAATATTGATTGCCGGGGTCAAACTTTAAATTCAAAAGAGCAGGGTTGAGACCATTTAGAAAGTGGAGCTGGGAATGATCGAGCGGCTTGAGTAGTCCTTCTTTTTTGAGGGTGCGTACGGCGTATTCTGAAGGAACGATGAGATCATATCCTTGACCGCCCGTGGCTTTGATTTTGACGACGAGTTCTTCGTTGGAAGCATAGTAGTTAAGATAAACTTTGATGCCTGTCTCATGTTCAAATTGCGCAACGATAGTGGGATCCAAAATATCTCCCCAGGCAAAAACGTTGATGGTGCGTTCATCAAAGGGGGGTATTTCACTTTTGGGCCAATAAAGAACCGTGAATATCAGCCCGATCCACACGAGAACCATGCCCAGTCGAAATCCAAATTTTTTCATCAAAATATCCTTGATCTCGTCTTCAGTTGGAAAAAGAGTATGACTAAAACGCTACTAATAAACAATAAAACAGCTGAAAGGGCGTTGACAACAGGAGAGACACCGGCACGGATCATGGCGAGAATGTAAAGGGAGAGGGTCTGAACGGAGCTACCCGCCGTGAAATAAGTGAGAATGAAGTCATCGAACGAAATGATGAAGACGAGAAGGGCGCTGGTAATGAGAGAGGGTCTTAGTTGAGGCAGGGTCACTTTAAAAAAAGTCTGTATGGGTGTGGCGCCAAGTACTAGAGAGGCTTCCGTGATGCGATAATCGAGCTCCAGGAACCGGGCATACACGAGGGGAACGACAAATCCGAGCCCCAGAATCGTATGGCCCACAATCAGTGTAGCAAGGCCCAGGGGAATCGAGAGCAGACTAAAAAATGTGAGCAAGCTGACGGCAAGCACGGTCTCAGGAATCACGATATTACCATAGAAGAGAGTGAGGAACCTTCCAACGCGGCCCCCTTGAGCGGCGTAAAAAACAAGGAATATCCCCATCGCTAGGGAAAGAAACGTCGAGCATAGAGCGACGACGAGCGAGTTGCCGAAGGCTTTCCAAAGATAAATGGAATCGATGAGCTCGCGGTACCATTTCCATGTAAAACCGGTCCAGGGAGAAGGGTAGCCTTCGGTATTAAACGAAAAAACGAGAAGAACAACGATGGGTACCCAGAGGAACAAGTAAGTGAAGGCGATAAAGAGAAGGTTAGAAACTTTGCCGATTTTACGATTTTTGGACATACCGATCCATTAGCCAGTAAAAGAAAATTGCGGTGAATAGCAGAACGATACAACTGATCACTGTGAACGCTGCGCCGAGAGACCCTGTTCCTTCTGCGAGAATATATTGGGAGACGACGTTTCCGACGAACATCCGTTTATCGCCGCCCATCAGTTCAGGAATCGCAAACTCTCCAAAAGATGGAATGTAGACCAGAAAGAAGCCTGCGCGAACCCCGCGCATGGTCAGCGGCAAAATAATGCGTCTAAACGTCTGAAGCCATGAAGCGCCGAGATCCAAAGAGGCTTCGATGAGGCTCGTATTAAATCTCTCTAGAGATGAATAAATGGGCAAGACCATGAAAGGAAGATAGTAGTAGACCATCATGACCATGATCGAAAAAAGAGAGTTGAGCATCGTGATGGGCTCAGAGAGGATGCCGATATGCATCAGGAGGTTGTTCAAAAAGCCTTGGTTTTCCAGAACGTAAAACCAGGCATAAACGTGGAGCAGAAAGTTTGTCCAAAATGGGATGAGAAGCAGGAATAGAAAGATGTTGCTGAACCGTTTCCCAGAGAGGGCTAAAAAATAAGCGAGGGGGTAGGCAATGCAAAAACAGATGATGGTGTTAGCAAGAGCCAGGACAATGGAGGAAAGGATAACCTTTAAATAGACGGGTTTGAAAAAGTGCGTCACGAGATCCAGCGTGAATCCGTCGAAGACACCTTCTTCGGTGATTTTGACGAAGCTTGAGATGACAATTAAAACGAGCGGCAGATAGAAGAAAACGACCTGCCAAATAATTGCAGGAATGCCCAGAGTAAAAGGAACCTTCGACGGTGTAGCAATTTTCATTTTTCGAGTAAAACGACGTTATCCTTTTGCCAGTACAAATTTACTTCATTATCGTAATCGATCACTTCTTGAGGGAAGTGCTCTTCGTTTTGTTCAAAAACTTGCAGTCGTACGTGGTTTTTCAGGAGGACGTTATATTGTGTCGAGCGTCCATGATAAACAATCGATTGTACGACACCTTTGAGCGTGTTGGAAAAGTTTTTCACTTCTTTTTTCGCGATGAAGATTTTTTCCGGACGGATGCTGATGAGGGCATCACATCCTTCGACCATCCACGGTTTTTTCTGCGCAATGCCGACTTTGAGAGCTCCCAGGTCGGGGATGTGGATTTCAGGCTCACCGCTGAGATTGTGGAGTGTGCCGCTCATAATATTGGTGGTTCCTACGAACTTTGCGACAAAGGAAGAGTGAGGGAACTCGTAAATTTCTTTGGGCGTACCTATTTGTTCAATTTGTCCCTTATGGTTCATGATCGCCATCTGATCGGCGACCGTGAGCGCTTCAAATTGGTCGTGCGTCACATAGACGAACGTCGTCTTAAGTTTGTCTTGCAGATCGATGAGCTCGATGAGCATCCGCTCGCGGAGTTTGAAGTCGAGAGCCGCCAGGGGCTCGTCGAGAAGGAGCACATCGGGCTCGTTGACGATGGCTCTGGCCAGCGCGACGCGCTGTTGTTGGCCACCTGAGAGTTGACTCGGATATTTATAGATGTGGTTCTCGAGATGGAAGGCTTCCAAAATTTTAAAGACTTTTTGCTCGATGACGCCTTTAGGCAGATGTTGGAGCCTTAAGCTGTAGGCGACGTTGTCAAAGACATCGAGATGGGGAAAGAGGGCATAGTTTTGGAAGACTATATTAATGGGGCGTTCGTGGATCGAGACATCCGTGATGTCTTCTTCCCCGAGGATAATTTTGCCCGCATCAGCCTTTTCAAGACCGGCAATGAGACGCAGCAGCGTCGTCTTGCCGCATCCGCTGGGTCCTAGCAGGGCAAAAAATTTGCCTGCAGGGATCGTCAGGTTGATGTCACTGATGATCGTGTGACCACTTATAGATTTTTTTAGCTTCTCAAGTCGTATTCTTCGCATAGGGGAAAATTCTACACCATGTTACATTTAGTTATTAACATAAAAAGGATACGAAAAATGCGAAAGCACAAAATTGTGATCGTAGGGTCGGGACCGGCAGGATATACCGCCGCTATCTATGCGGCCAGAGCTAATTTGGAGCCACTTTTGTTCGAAGGTTTTTTTTCAGGACCGGCCGGCGGACAGCTCATGACCACCACCGATGTCGAAAATTATCCGGGATTTCCTGAAGGGATAGCAGGACCCGAGCTCATGGACCTCATGCGCCGCCAAGCCGCTCGCTTTGGAACAACGATTCTCACCGAGGATGTCACATCCGTCAACCTCAAAACCTATCCGTTCATCGTCGAAGCAAAATCAGGCCAAGTAGAAGCCGAAGCGCTCATCATCGCCACCGGCGCTACGGCCAAGCGCCTGGAGATTCCTGGCTGCGGCGACAAGGAATTTTGGCAAAAAGGGGTGACCGCCTGCGCCGTTTGCGATGGCGCAATGCCGATCTTCCGCGGTAAAGACCTCTATGTCATCGGCGGGGGAGATACCGCGATGGAAGAGGCTCTTTTCCTCACAAAATTCGGCAGCAAAGTCTTTATTGTCCACCGCCGCGACGAGTTTAGAGCTTCTAAAATCATGGGGGACCGCGCGATTAAACATCCCAAAATCGAAGTGCTCTGGAGCCATGTCGTGAGCAAAGTTGAAGGCGACCAAGTCGTTCGCTCGGTGACCGTCCAAGATCTCAAAACAGGAAAAGAGACAAAACGGGACGCCGCCGGCGTCTTTTTTGCCATTGGACACCAACCCAACACCTCTTTTTTAGGGAGCCAACTCGAGTTTGCTCAAAATGGATACCTCAAAGTTGTTGCTGGAACATCTCGCACCAGCGTTGAGGGCGTATTTGCTGCCGGCGATGTTCAAGATCCCTCCTATCGCCAAGCCGTATCGGCCGCAGGTTCGGGCTGCATGGCGGCCCTGGATGCGGAAAGATGGCTCGCAGCCCGGGAATCTGTGCATGCATAAAGGGCTCTTATTGTTTCCACTCACTTTGGGCGCTCTCGAAGTCGAGCCGTGGTTTCGGCAGGAGTGGGAATTTAATTTTGATTCGAGTTTTACCTACAGTCGCTACCGTGATGTTCAAGGCGCCCACCCTCAGCTCAAAGCCCCATCGAATGATAAAGTTCTCGCTTTTGATCTCGGCGTGGCTACCTCAGAGACATGGGCTTTTGATATCGATATCGAATTTGCCGATACACCTCGCCAACAAATGGGGCTACGAAGCTCCGCTTTCCAACTCCGCTATCAATGGCTCGATGATATCCCTGGTGACCCCGTAACACTCGTAACTGGAGCGAGTATTCGGGGAGTTTCGGGGCACAGCGTTCGAGATGTCAGTTCTCCCTATGCCTCTTATGCCAATTACGAACTCTCCATCACCCTCGGCAAAGAATGGTACAAAGAGCTCGATCCCCACTGGATGATCCGCGCCTACTTGAGCGCAGTTGCAGGCATCGCCAACCATGGCGCTCCCTGGACTAATTTTCTGGCCGTCCTCGAAGGCCATCCCGGCGCTGCTCATCGCTTGGGAGTTTTTGGCGCGAGCTCGATTGGCTATGGGGGAGAGACCCATGTGAATGTAAAACATTTCCATGGATATGCCGACATTCGCCACCGATCGATCGATGTCGGAGCTAGCTATGCTTATGCTTTTGAAGACTGGGGAACGCTCCGATTTGCTTATACAAGGCGCGTTTTTGCCCGGCTTTTTCCTGAAAATGTGAATTTTTTTCTGGTGAGCTACTCGCTACCATTCACGTTTTTTTAGCGAATGCGCTCTAAAACGCCTGCTCGAACGGCAACCATCCCAATAGAAAGAAGAAGACCACCGATTGCTAAAGCACTGTAACCTGCTGAATTACGAATGTTGCAAGCTTCCCATCCCGCTTGGAATTCCGTAGGTACACCCCAATATTTTTGGTGTGGATGATCTTGCATTTTTTTCTGTGCAATTCGGCTGGATATATGGGCAAAGACAAAAGTAGCTAGAGCACCTATTATTAAGACGGGAGCTAATTGAGCTGCGGTTATTTTTAATGCCATTCCAGGAAAAGGGGTTCTTGCAATGGCTGCTAAAACAACGCCTGCTACTGCACATACGTGCCATGTTGCAATCATGCCCCAAGCTATGGCGTTAAGAGTAGGATTTAAGGTGTTGAGGGGGCGATTACGAAGATTTTGGGCGTCATATTGATGACCTACTGTAAAATATTCTATGCAATCGCGGCAGGCTATCATATCATTAGCAACCCCATAGCTTACCCCTGTTAGTACTGTTGTTCCGATAATTCTGGTGGCTTCCCAAGGGGATAAAACAGCTGTAACTGCAACGCCTGTGGCAAAAGCCGCGAGGTAGACCATTGATTTATATTGCTCGTTAATCAGGGGTAGATTTGTGTTTGTTGACATTATAATTCCTTTGTTTTGGTTTTTTATTTTAATGAAGATTTTAATAAAAAGGCAAGCTGGTTTATCTGTGGGAGTGGATTGATGCTTCTATTTCCAGAAAGCCGCATCTTTTTTCTGAAACTTTGAACTATTTTCTATAGTGTTATTCTCTCTCGTTTTGTTTTTAAAAATAAATATACATATCAATTGTTAACAATTCGTGATATAATATTTTAATAATTTTTATTAAGGAGATATCATGAATCTGGTTACCGACGCTATTTATAGTAAATATTTTAACACAGCGACTGATATCAATTGGGAGTCATTTAGAAGTAAAGCATCAGACTATACCACTCCGCTCTCAAAATTGCCCGCGGATATCTCAGTTAAAACTGAAAAAAGTTGGCAAGAATTGGCCAAACAAATTTCTCTTGTCATTTTCAAAATTGTCATCTTTCCATTATTTATCTACGCTTTAGGAAAATACATTATTCAGCGAATTTTAATGACTCCTATTTATCCAGCTCAAAGTAGAATAGTTAAGCTCTTTGTCCCGATGCTAAGAACATCGCGATTAGATTTATATAGAAAGGACGTTGCTGAAAAGTTTAATAAAAACGGCAATGTGTGCAGACAAGTCGTATTAGAGAAAGACGGTAACCGCTATAGCGGGCTTCTTATTGGAACTGAGGACAAGATACGCAATGGCAATTGGGTTCTTCAAGCGACAGGCAATGCCGAACCCATCGAACACTCGGTTGAAATTTTTTTCAATTATTATCAAAAGATGGGTTATAATGTTCTTTGCATCAATGGCCCATCTGTTGGAAAAAACGAAGGCCAGGCAACTCCTTCTGAAATGGGTGATGCACAGCAGCTTGGTATCTTATTATTAGAAACAGCTATTAAAGCTAAGAAAATAGTTATCGCCGGACGTTCTTTGGGTGGGGCTGCAATCGGACAAGCTATTTTGAAACATGAATTTAAAGAAGATATCCGATATTTAGTTGTTCGTCAGATGACATTTGATCGTGCTAGCAATATTGTTGGTAAATTTGCCAGAATGATCGTCCACAGCCGATTCGAATATCTAGCTGCTCTAGCAGTGACTTGGTCTGGTTGTGAAATGGATTCCGTTGCGGCTTCGAAAAAACTCCAGCAAAAAAAGATACAGGAAATTATCATTCAATGCTCAACCCATGAGTTTGACCCAAAGGCTCCAAAAAAAGAGCATTTTCAGACGGATGGTCCAATCCTATTTGATGCAAGCTTGGGATACACCTTAGTTGAGGAAGGTATCACGGATAACAAAGTCTTCATTGGGTTGACCAATGCAGGGCATATGACAAGTGAAGCTTTTACGGCCGGTCAAAAATATATTCAGAATCTATAAAAGTAGGTGCTTGATTTTGAATTAGATCCACACAGCTGTTGCCGTGACATACTCTTGGCAATGGCTCAATGCAATGAGCACATCGGGCTTTTTGAATTTTTTCTTGAGACGTGCAGAGAAAAACACTTCGGGCTTCCCCGCCTTGTTATTAATGATCTCAATGTCTTGCCAGTGCACATCTTTTCCAAAGCCGACTCCGAAAGCTTTCGCGATCGCTTCTTTTCCGGAAAAACGAACGGCTAGGTGAGGGATAGGATCCCGGAACTTGGCGCAATAAGCCCGTTCTTTGGCTGTGAAGATCTTTTTTACAAAATGATCCGTCGCAGCTTTACGAAAGCGACTGATTTCTAAAATGTCGTTTCCTATTCCTTTGATTTTAGACATCTTCTACCTCAAATCCGCTGGGGGCTTCGCCGCTTTCATCCGCGACATTACAGAAGATCATACGACCGGAGGTCGTATGTTTCACGGAAAGAACGCGGGCGTCAATGAGATCGCCGATGAAGTCTCCGCCGCCATTGACGACGACCATCGTACCATCCTCGAGGTAGCCGACACCTTGGCGGGGCTCTTTGCCATACCGCTGGATCTTGATGCGGATAAACTCTCCGGCTTGCATGAGGGGTTTTAAGGCATTGGACAGAGAATGCATATTGATGATGGAGATGCCTTCGATGGAAGACATCTGCACGCGAGAAACATCAGCGCTGAGGATGTTGGCATCGAGCAGGCGTGCGAGGCGCACGAGCTTGCCGGTGGTGTCTTTAACCTCAGGAAAATCGGTGTCATTATAGCGGAGTTCGAGGTGGGGGACGGCTTCGAGTTTTTTGGAGACATCGAGGCAGCGCCGAGCGCGGACACGGGTGGGCTCGTCACCGGTCTCGGACTGGGCGTAGAGTTCTTTGATGACGAAGCGGGGAATGATGAGTTGGTGGTCGAAGAGTCCAGTAGCAACGACATCGATGATGCGGGCATCGGCGAGAACTGAGGTGTCGACGATGAGGTCTTTTTTCTTTTGGGTCGTTTGGGTGAATTTCACAAAAGGGATGCTGACGTAGAGCTCATCGCTGGCTCTGAGCGTCATGATGGTTCCGAGATAAATGCCAAAGAGGAAAAGGGCAATCTTAATGATCTCGAGAGTTTGGGGTTGGATGACAACGGAAATGGAGCTGATTTCAAGGATCGCATTGAATACCAAAAGAAGTGCCTCGCCCATTAAATACCCAATGAAGACTCCAATAATGGCGATATTAAAAGCCCTCAGATTGTAGCGCCGAAAGAGCATGTCGAGTGCAACGAGGAAACATCCAAATGTTATCCCTAAGCCCATTCCCCACAATATATTTGTTGTGGAATCGCCCGTTGGGGTGGAGGTCATGAAGATCGTGAAAAAAACGATACTCAGAAGGATAAAAAATATTCTTAAAAACGCGATGGAAATATTCATTTTTTCAATTTTAGGTAGTGAAATCTTTTTTGTCGATCTGATATCATACGACCCATGAAACATACCTCATGGATTGTTGTGTCAGGGTCTCTGTGGCTCGCTATCGGCGTTTTTTTATTGACGATGGGCCTAAAAAAAATTGTTTTGGGGACTGAAGGCGAGCAAACAGCGCTCCTGCTCATTTCGGTGGGTCTTCTCATCGGATTTTTTAAAGGCCGTTTTGTCCTTTCCAAAACAGTGGACCGTGTTTGTCATCGCATCTTATCCCAACCATCCCCGGTAGCCTTGAAACAGGTGTATGGTAAAGGATATCTTTTCTTGATTGCTGGCATGATGGCTCTAGGAATGATCCTTAAATGGGTTCCCATTCCGGTGCATTGGGTTGGTCTTGTGGATGTCGCTGTCGGCTCAGCCCTTATCAATGGAGCTTTTCTCTACTACCGTAAAGCAGCCACTGTCCGCGCATGATTTACTTGGATGGGTATAATTGAAAATGCTAGACAGCAAAAAGTGGCTGCGAGTGTTAATCTGCAGCGTTGCCCTGCTTCGCCAACCCCATAAAGGGGTTGTCTGCATCGGGGACCCGCCTGCGGCGGCGCCTTGCAGATTACCCTCTCGCTCTCTTTTTGCTTTGCCTATCATTTTCAATTATACCCATTGGGATCCCTCTCCGGAGATGTTTTCCTTTCCCATCCCCATCTTGGGAAGGCCCATTCTTTGGTATGGCTTTTTCTTCGCTTTGGGTTTTGCCGCTAGCTATTATGTCTTTCTTTATCTTCTTCGGCCCCTCATAGGTTCTAAGGCAAAGCAATATGCCGAAGGCCTTTCCTTTTATGTAATTTTAGGAACGCTCATCGGCGCGCGCCTCTTCGATGTCTTTTTTTACCAAAGCCCTTCTGTGTATTTAGACGATCCCTGGATGATCGTGAAAGTCTGGGAAGGGGGTCTGGCTAGCCATGGCGGCGTCCTCGGGATTATCGCTGCCGTTTACCTCTTTTGTCGCAAACACCGCGCGCTTTCCTTTCTAAAAACATTAGATCTTCTGTCTATCGTCTGCGGACTTGCCGCCGCGTGCATCCGCATCGGCAACTTTGTCAACCAAGAAATCCTCGGGACGATCACGAATGTTCCTTGGGCAGTTGTGTTTGGCCATCCTGCCGATCATTCGGTGCCCGCTCCGCGCCATCCCGTCCAACTCTATGAAGCAGTTTTTTATTTGGCGCTTTTTGCCTTTCTTTTTTTCTATGTTCGCAAAAAAGGGTGGAGAGAAGGGCGCACCACGGGACTTACTCTTATTCTCATTTTTGCCTTCCGCTTCTTTATAGAATTTTTTAAAGAAGAGCAAAGCCGCTTATTGCACGCAGGAGGGATCGACATGGCCCAGTTTTTGTCACTGCCGCTTCTTCTTATCGGTTTTTATCTGGCTTTTCGTCGTCGTTGAACTTATATATGTAATCAGGTATTTTGATGTCTTTACTTGGGAGGATTTATGAATCAAGCAACTATTGCCGGGCATCTCGGCGCAGACCCTGAAGTCCGCTTTACATCATCCGGACAAAAAGTAACGACGCTGCGCGTTGCATGCCGCGCTCGCAAAGACGAGACGATTTGGTGGCGTGTGTCGATTTGGGGAGATCAATTCGATAAGATGATCCCTTATTTCAAAAAGGGAAGCCCCATTATCGTCGTTGGAGAGCTCAACAAACCTGAAATTTTCACCGACCGCGATGGCAAACCACAAATTTCCATGAGCATGACAGCTTCGAGCATCATGTTCAGCCCATTTGGCCGTCCTGATTCTGCGAAAGGTGAGACAGCTCATAACGAAAGCCGCGCAGAAGAAGATCGCGAAGAAGATTCTTCCAAGCCCGCTTACGGCAAAGCCAAAGCAACAGCGTCCATCGCCGATGATGAGGTACCCTTCTAATGCAACTCTCTTATGCTCCTAGTTTTGCTGATCGAAAGTCAGCCGACGTTTTGATCCTTCCCTTTTGGCAAGGAGAAAAAAAAGCAACTCCTGCTTGTCCCATGGACTCCTTTGCGGCTGGATTTGAGGCGGCAGTAAAAAGCGGCGACTTTTTTGGCAAAGAAGGAGAGCTGCTCCCGATCTACAAAAAGTCCAATAAAGAAGAGAGACTTTTGCTTTTGGGACTAGGAGAAAAAGAGGCGTGCGATCCCGAGCGTATTCGCCGCAGCATCGCAGCCGCTGTCAAATGGTGCCGCTCTAAAAAAATCCCCACCGTCAGCATCGCTCTTCCTAGGACCGATTTCCCTGCCGCAGTGCCGGTGACCGAAGGTTTTTTGATGACGAGCTTTGTGTTCGATTCGCTAAGACCTCATACGGTCAAGAAAGATCCACCAGTTGCGATATCGAGATGCTGTCTCATCGGTATTGGCGAGGAAGTGTTTGATGATTGCAAGCGCGCTGAAGTTATTATAAACGCCGTGAACTTTTCCCGCGGGCTCATCATGGGCAATGCCGACGATGTGACGCCCGAGCATCTCGCAGATGTCGCCAAGTCACTCGCAAAAGACTATAGCTCAGTCAAAACGACGATCTTGGATAAGAAAAAAATCGAGCAAGAAAAGATGGGACTGCTTCTCGCAGTAAACCGCGGTTCTGCGCTCGAGCCTAGGTTCATTCTCGTCGAATACCGCGGCAACCCCTCGGGAGATGATCTCACCGCCCTCGTGGGCAAAGGCATCACGTATGACACGGGAGGCTTAAACATCAAGCCAGGCAGCGGCATGATCACCATGAAAGACGATATGTCGGGAGGCGCCACTGTTCTTGGAGTCATTAAAGCCGCCGCAGAGCTCAAGCTCAAAGTCAACATCCTCGCCGCTATTCCCTCGACAGAAAATGCGATCGGTTCGCGCAGCTACAAATTAGGCGATGTATATAAGAGTCATAGTGGCAAGACCGTCGAAATCATCGATACCGATGCCGAAGGCCGTCTCGTGCTGGCCGATGCGCTCTCCTATGTGCAAAAACACTATAAACCAAAGCGCATCATCGATTTAGCAACACTCACCGGCGGCATTATCGTCGCACTGGGAGAAGAAGTCGCCGGACTATTTTCGAACGATGATAAACTCTCCAAGGCACTGGGGGAAGCAGGAAAAGCTACCTATGAGCGCCTCTGGCGCTTTCCTCTCTACACGGAGTACAAAGAAGTGCTCAAGTCGCCTATCGCTGACATGAAAAACGCAGGAGACCGCAAGGCTTCTTCCATTTCAGGAGCGATTTTCATCCAAGAGTTCGTGGAAAAGAAAGTTCCTTGGGCCCATCTCGATATCGCAGGTGTTGCGTTTCTCTCTAATCCGCGACACTACCACTCCACGCCGGCTACGGGTTTTGGGGTTAGGCTGCTCGTTGAGTTTTTAAGCGCGCTTGAGAAATGAAGCTTTCTTTTAAAGTCAGCGGAACGGAAGGGGGGATGAAGCTCCTCTATTTCCTGCGTGACCACTGCGCAGGCAGTACCTCTGTCAAAGCCCTCAAACGGGCCATCGATGGAAAAAAATGCCGCATCAACGGACGCATCGAGACGTTCTCGACACATCCTTTAAATCCCGGCGACATCGTCGAAATCGATCTCGAAACTCCTGCCAAAAAAACAACTCTACGTATTTTGTTTGAAGATGACGAGCTCTGCATCTGTGAAAAACCCTCTGGTGTCACCTGCACCCCCGAGAACTTCTCCGCGCTTCTCGTGCACCGTCTTGACAAGGAGACATCCGGTGTTCTCATTTTGGCCAAAACAGAAAGCATGCGCCAAAAAATGACCGCTCTATTTGCAGATAAAGCTCTCTATAAAGCTTATGTCGCGATCGTCGACGGACGCCTCACCAAAGAGAAAGGAACTATCACTACGCGCCTTGCCAAAAAGCATACCTACCAAGGCCAAACGATCTACGGCTCGGCTGCTAAAGGTCAGCTTGCTACGACGAACTGGGAGGTTCTGAAGGCAGGAAAAAAAGCATCGCTTCTCCTCTGCGAGCCCCAGACCGGTCGCACCCACCAAATCCGTGTGCATTTAAAAGAAATGGGCCATCCCATTTTAGGCGATACACAGTATGCGAAGAAGTTTACCTGCCCCTTCGAGGCCTCACGTGTTTTGCTCCATGCTTACCGCGTGAGGTTCCAGCATCCGACGACAGGAGAGGAAGTTGATGTCTCTAACGCGCCGCCGGAAGATTTTCTCTTGGCTTTAGAAGAGCTGGACATTCTATTTGAAAATTTCTGAAAGAGTGTCAATTATAATTAAATCGTGCGTTCCGCCAATCCCCAGAATTTCTTCAGGAAGATCGTGATAGGCGATGCATAAATAACCCCCACCTACTTTTGCTACTCCCAACCCAAGCCCTTTGAGAGTAAGAGCCGCGATAGAGTTAATAATTTGGGCCGAGCCTGTATAGGCGATCCACCCTCCGGCTCCTAAAAGAACAGAAGGAGCAAAAGTCACAGCTCCTAGCGCAGTAAACATTTTGAATTCACGAGTCTTGAAGGCTGCCCACAGACCCCCTCCCGCCACTACGGTTCTCAAAGTAAATTTAATGGCCCTTGCGCGAGAAAACCCTTCGAAAAAGACGGGTTTGGGTCTAATGTTCAATGGGTCAAAAAAAGTTCTCATACGCAGGGATTCTAAAGATCAGAGGCTTAAGGCACAAGCCAAACTATTATATGTTAGGAAACAACAACAGTTTTTGAGATAATTTCCCCTATGCGGATTTTGATCATTAAAAGCTCGGCACTCGGCGACATCCTTCAGTCCTTTCCCGCTCTTGCACACCTTCGCACCATCTATCCAGATGCTGAAATCGATTGGGTCGCTGAAAGTACTTATACAGATTTATTGAAGGCCCACCCTGAGGTCGCTGAAGTCATCGCCATCTCAACCCGTAAATGGCGAAAAAATATTTTTCGCTTCTCGACCTGGAGAGAAATACTACAGGTCCGCAGAAGGCTTAAGGCCCAATCGTATGACAAGGTCTACGATCTTCAAGGCAACATCAAGTCGGCTTTTTTTACCTGGTGGGCCAGGAGTAAAGAAAAGATCGGCTTTGATTATAAAAGCGTCCCTGAAAAACCAAACTTGCTTGCAACACGCAGGCGCGTATCCGTTCCTGCCGATCTTCCGATCCAAGAGCGTTACTTGAGGTTAGTCGGAGCACCATCTTACGTCCCCAGCGTTGTCCATTTAAACCTTACGCCAGAAGAAGAGGCAAAGCTCTCCGCACTCATTCCTTTAGTGCGCCCCTGCTATATGGTGGCCATGAGCTCAAAGTGGCCAAATAAACAGCCTACTGTTGATACGTTGAAGGGGTTGCTGCAAAAATTGCCTGCCCATTTATTGCTCATTTACTCCAGCCCGCAGGAGAAAATGGTTGCCGACGAGCTACATAAGCTTTTTCCTAAAAGCAGCCGTGTGATCGGGGATCTATCTATTCCTCTATGGCAAGCACTCATGCGCCATGTTGATCTCGTCCTCGCCGTTGACTCTGCTGCGCTGCATCTCTGTGCACTTACCAAGACACCTTCGTTTAGCCTCTTTGGTCCCACTAATCCCAAGGTTTATAAACCTTGTGGGGATCAGCACCAATATGTGCAAGGCCCCTGTCCTTACGGCCGCACGTTTGTGCGGCGGTGTCCAGTGCTACGCACATGTCCTACCGGAGCGTGCGTGCACAATATCTCCGCTGATCAGATTGTTGCAAAATTAGAAAGCAGATGACGAATTGTATTTTTCGTCTCTTCGAAGATCTCTTCTTCAGAAAAGCCTTCCACTTCTTCGAGCGTTAGCCACTGAGCGGGTGGGACGAGCTCGCCCCCAGAGGGTTTGGCTAAATAGACGAAATCCATATGTTGATGCGCTGGCGTCTCTTTGTAGGCTGGGATGTTTTCGAGAAGGCAAAGGTAGGGCCTTTCAAAACTCGAGGCGTTCCAATGCTCGAGCCAGAGGTTTTCTTGCGGAATGATTTCGACTGCAAGACCGGTTTCTTCTAGAACTTCTCGCTTGGCTGCCATGACGGGTGTTTCATCGGCTTCGATATGGCCTCCCGGCGGAAGCCATTTGCCCAGCTTTGGATGGGGGAGAAGGAGGACTTTCCCGCTGTCGAGGATGTAGACGCTGGTTGTAAAATGTCGGTGCATTTATTTCACGTGGATATATTGTAGCATCATTTGACGGAAAAGCGTCTTCCAAAAGTAATCCTTTGATAAGAGGACAGGGATTTCCTGCGTGATAGGGTTGATTTGGTCACAGATGTAAGAGCTACCTGCGTCACAGAGTTTTTCGATCAATGGGATTTGGGCCGTCTGAATTTTGGGAAGGCTATTGACCCATTGTTTTAATGAATCAAACTGTTTATTGATGTTGACTTTTGCTTCTTCAACTTTAGTTGGGTTGTCTTTGGTTAATGTTGTTTGACACTGTTCGAATGATGTGAAATCAATGCTTGTTTTTTTTATTTTCTCTTCTAGATCTGTTTTGGTTTGTTCAAAACTTTGAATAAACTCTTCTATTTTACCTACTGTAGGATATTTTAAGAGTTCTTCTTGAATTTTTGAAGGAAGAGTCACAATAGCATCTTTGAACGGGTCTCTTTTTAGCTTTTCCAAATATGAAGGAGGTTGAGAGCTTTGAGGGACTTTATTTTTCGAGTCTATAAGCGTTCTAATATGGCCTTGGGCTATTTCCCATTCTGAAAATTGAGTTTTAAGTGTGTTTAGGGTTTTTTCTAATGGATCTACTGTGAATTGTGCCATTTTTTTGACTTCTCCTATCGCACCCTCCACTTCTGCTTTTTTTATACCCAGCTCTTTTTGATATTCTAGGTTATTTCTTCCCGTATCACTTCTGGCGATGGGAGGAGATGAAGATCTACTTGAACTATTAGTTACTGCAGGATTAGCTGCAGATTGTTGTTCAATAGTCTCTTTCATCCTTGTGAGAGTTGTTTCCAATTCTTGGAGAGATTTTTGCATAGAAGAGTTGGCATCAAATCCGGTTTGTAGTGAGCTAGAGAACTCTGTAGGACTTTTTAATAATGCGCTCGGATCAAAAAGAGACGTTGTCAGGCTTTGATAGTCCACACCGATTTTTTTAACTTCCTTAGCCCATTTTGACCGAGCCGTTAGCTCAAATAAATAAAACGGGACTTTGGATAGCTGGGTGAGCAAATCTTCTCCAATGCGTTTAAATTCCGTTTTGGAAAAATTCGAGGCATGAACGCTTTTTTCCATATCCAATAATACTTGACCGCGTAGCTTTGTAAATTCAGTATAACGCGGTAAAATTTGATCGGTCTGATCCTTTTTCATCAAATCCTGAATGTCGGAGATAAACACATTGGTCTGATTTTGTGCATGAACAATAAACTGATCAGCCTCTTCTTGCGTGCTTTTAAAGCCTTGGATGATTTGATAAACACCTTGTTGAATCAGCAGTTTGATAACTTCTTCTTGTACGGCTACGCGATGCTTTTGCAGGGCTCCAGGATCAGAAGTGCTGAGGGGAGAAGGGGCTCTAGGAGCGGGGGGCTGGTTGGCCGTTTTTAAAAAAGTATAAACCACTTCTTTTAAGGAATCGGCCGATAAAGAAGAGAAAATCAGTTCTGCTAGGTGTTTTCCAATAGCTTCCTTGATCTTCTTTTTATGGGGTTCAGTTAGCCAATCTAAAAAGCGCTTCGCTTCAGGAGTCGAACTGGAATTATTATATAAGAAGTCTCCTAATTCTTCAGGTGTCGATTTATCCATCTTGTACAGAGCAGAAAGGAAGCTTACAACGACTTCTTGTGAATCTTTAATAGCATCTACAGGAAGGGGAGTCGGTTCTGCTGGAGGATTGGTGGGGGTAGGAGCACTTTCCTTTTTAAGATCGACTTTCAGTGCGTCTAATTTTTCTACGATAAATTTGTTGAGTTCTGCTGCAAAGTTATCGTTGATGATCACATCGAGCATTGTATCTTGAATGGTTTGTAAAACTTGTAATTGGCTGGCAGCAAAATAGAGGGTTTTTTTTGTGAAAAAATTCACGACTGCATCAAAGAGTTGGCAAATGATAAATAGGGGGAAAGTGATGACTTGCAAGATGAAGGCAATAGGCCAATTGAACCAAGATAAATACGAAGTTTCGGAAAAACGCATACGTTGTACGAGATTGTGCAAATGTTGAGATAGATCCAGACTCGGTGTTAGAGCTTGGACGAGTATAGCGGTAGTTTTTCGATAGATTTCATCGGGTTTTTGACCAGGATCCTTATCGCGTGCTCCAGGGTTTTTGTTGAAGTCGGGGTCGCTTAAGGTAGAATCCATGAGCTCATCTTTCGTCCCGTTAGACTTTGTACTCTTTGCAACATCCTTAAACACCTGATTTAAGATATGGAATGTTCGTGTCGCTGGATGCACCAGTTTATCCATCTTCTTGAGTGTGGCTTTTTTTTGTAAATCTACAGTCGGTACCCTCCCAGCACTAGGAATAACAGGACTTTCGTCTCCATATTCAATGAAGTTAAGCAACTTTTCTTGAACCGAGGAGCAGAAATGGCGGATGTACAGGCTAAGAACGGGAATGAAAAAATAGTAGCAAAATTTCGTCCAAATCCGCTTCGACAAGTCCAATTCATTCATCTTAGCAAACAGAAATTCAACAAACTGAACGCTGTTCATTCGTGCGGGGTCTTCTTTAAAAGCGATCTTGGCAATTTTTCCTAAAAGGATATCAGCGACGATGCCATTTATCGTACTGTCGATAAACATTTGGGCTTCTTTGGATATTTCAGATGTTGTAGGAATATCTTTCTTTACAGGTGATGTCTTTGAAGATAGTTCTGTTGGTTTTGACTCAAGAGCTGGTTTATTAGACGATTGTAAGGGATCTAGGAAATATTTTGTAGCTGTTGCAGCGAGGTCAGGGGCAGGGCTAGGAGTATTAGTTTCGACCAAAGCTAGGAGACCGTTCTGAAAGTGCTGATAAACTCTACTTCCACCAAGAGTAATATCTTCGAAGAGTTTTGGCACTAAACCGCATTCGGCGCGGTAGTGATCGTTAATAATATCTACGCATTTCGTCACACTGTCCTTGTTAGGATTCATTTTGGTGCTTAATGAATTAGCGAGAAGTTGTATCTCCTTGGATTGATCAGGAAGCAAAGTCCTAGAGCGAAGAAATTGTCCGGGGCATTTAGCAAAGCGAGTCAATTCGGTACTTAGTTTTTCTAAAAAAACAACTTCTTGGGTTTGAGAGGCCTCAAATGCTTGTTTGTATGTGGTAATTAATTGATGAAGTTCTTCAAGGCCGGGCAAGGGTTTTAAAAAGGCCGCTTTTTCTGCGCCTTGAATGGCAGCTTCTCCTTGAGCGCCTAAATAGCTTCGTTGTGAACTAATGATCGCGTTTACTTTTACGGCTATTTTTACACAGTCTTCCGAACCCAAAAAATCCTTGAGAATTTTTTTCTCCGTAGCGGGAACGAAGAATTCATCAATGCGATCTACAAGAAATAGGGCATCTTGTAGTTTATCACTGATGAGTGTTTCTTGAATTTGCTGCAGGGCTAGGGGGTTAGAACTAGCAAGACGAGTGATGATGGTATTGGGATCGGTAGTGGTGCTACCCCACAAATATGATTTTATAACGCTAGCCATCTTTACTTCCTTGTACTCTTTTCTTTCCTGAAAAATGTTTTAGTGATAATTTAATCTTTTCTATGAAAAAAAAGCTAGTACTTTCAATTTTATCCCTTACACTGCCTCTGATGTCCTCAGAGGAAAACCACTATTCTGTCTGGGGTGAATTCCTGACTCTCAGACGGACACAGGGTATCAACCAGAAGCTGATCAATGATAAATCTTCGGGTACACTGACACCTTGCAATACCTGTGATTTCGATCATTGTAATGTGCGGGATGTCATCCATGATTTTCACTTTGAGCCGGGGTACCGTGTAGGGATGGGGTACTTCACTCCGAATTGGACGACTGAGCTGACCTATTTTTGGATCCGCGATGCGCATGCTGAGTGCACGAGAAATGGTTTAGGCAAAATCTATTTAAATACCAAGGATACGGATACCAATAGTGACTATGTCGCAGCCGATCATGGAGAGGCAGAATATGAAACGGGTCTTCAAAATGCCGAAGCTAACTATTACCGGTATGTGACGCCTCGCAAGAAGGACTACTTTGCTGTGGCGTGGCTAGCGGGCCTGAGGTACACGTATTTGGCGGAGGGGCTGGAGATTACCTTTGAAAAGAATCAAGATAAGAGCCACTACTCGATTGATTCGCACAACTTTTTATATGGCATCCAGACGGGACTTGTTTTCGAATGGAATCCTTGGAAATGGATTTCATGGGATTTGACGACGAAAGTCGGCGTCGCGGTTAATTTTGCCCGGCAGCATACGCATTGGAGAGACATCAATGATTCTGTAAAGGTGCGAGAACTATCGCATCACAGGCTGCAAGCACCGTTTCTGGGGGATGGCATCCTCAAGATGACCTTGAGTCCTTTCAAATGGTGGGATGTCTATTTAGGATATGAAGTCTTTTATCTTGCAGGGGTTGCCTGCGCTCCTGATTTTTTCCAGAAAAACCGTCATAAAGAACCGAAAGAGCGCATAAGAGGATATGCAATCTATTACGGTTGGTTTGGTGGATGTATGTTTAATTTTTAATCTTTTTTTATTATAATTACTGTAGTAGAATGTTTTATTTATTAAACGGAGTAAACGACTATGGCAATGATTCCCAAATTCATAACCGATCCTTTCAATATTCGACAACTTATTATACCTTTAGATGGCCGTCCTTCTGATGGATCAGATCTTTTATCAGCAAAAATAACAAAATTCCTGTTGCGTGGCACATGTGCAGGAATAGCCAATTATTTTTCTTTTACTTGTAATAGTTCTTTGCCTAATTTTGCCCTAGGAATGACAACGATGATTCCTTCCTGTATTCTGGCGCAAGGCGTTCATTTGATGGGTACGGCTGTTGTACAGATTGCCTCTTGTGAAAGCGATAGAGTCACTTTAGCATGGGAATGTGGCAAATTAGTCGTAGGATATTTAGCAGTTATCTATCATGATTTGCCGGAAGAACGCAGGATAAATGGCACCGCTGATTATTGTTTAATTGAATATCCTTCGAATGCACTCGCCGCAAAATGCCAAAAATAAAAAACCGGAGATTTGCCCTTAGCATAGAGCTTTGTCCTTAAGGCTGCTACCTTCCGGTCCTGACCTGGTTCGAACCACTCTATTCTATGAGTTCCCCGGCACCCTATATCATACATTAATGATTGATAGGGAGCAAGCCTAGCCCAACTTACTTAGTATCAACGGCTAGCGCTCTTACCTTTTCCAGTTGGGTGCTGGGGAAGAAGGAGGCTAGCATATCGGAGGCCTTTTCTCCCTTTTTCGCAAGCGCTTCTGCGCTGAAAAGACAAAGGCCCACGCTGAGGCCATCGCCATACCCTGTAAAGACAAGCTGATCGCCCTTGGAGGTAACGGTGAAATCATTGCTGCGCAGGCGCTGGCTTCCGAGGACTTTTTGGAGGGTGATGAAATCGACATCGTTGCTAGAGCCAGAGCATTTCAGTTTGGCGCCGTAGACTTTCGTTGTTTGAGGAATGAGATAGAGGTCGATGGCTTGGATGTGGGGGAGGTTGGCGACCTTGGCGAGATTTTCTTTGGATGTCGTAAAACTCCACATATGATGTTTTCTCTCACGAGCAGCGATCGGGGCATTTACGCCGTTGGGAACTAGAGCTGGTTTGCGGAGCATCGTTGCGAAATCGACGGTTTGTCCGGCGCTATCTTCACTCCAAGTGGCGGGGAACGGATTGCCGTTTAGGGTCATGATGGCATGACGGGTGACTTCTACAGCATGGTCGACATGGGGTTTGGTGCCGAGAAGAGCGGCTCCTTCAAAATGGGACTCGGCTCCATCGAGATGCCAGATACTGGTCATATTTTTAGAGAGAAGATAATAAACGTTGGTACGGGCGATGATGGCGATGGCATTCATCACTTCTTCTGAGCGGGGCTCAGCAAACTGAGCGGTGAGGATAGATTTAATATAGGTTTCGACATCGACTTCGTTGATGACAAAAAGCTTCCCTTCGATGGAATGGAGTTCAACGCATCCTTTGTATTCGATGCCGTTCACAAGGATGGTGCTGGTAGAGTCGCCGGGAACGAAGCGCAGACGATATGTTCCGGGGAATTTTTCTCCCCAGCGAAGGCCATATTCTTCAACGGTAACAGGATGTTTGCGGCTGGTGACGTGGGAAGTGATGTGGCTGCCGTCGTCCGGATTGTAGACATGGTGGCGTCCTTTGACGTCGAGAAGGACTTTTTCAGCGCCTTTTTCCACGAGGACTTTGATGGTGGCGGGTTTGGCTTTTTGCGAGTAGTCAGTGCTAAAGCTCATGCAAAACACGGCGATAACCATGAGGATTTTTTTCATATGAGTTCTCCTTGTGATAGCTTGTTAGGAAGAGTGCGCCCTAAGTGTTCGTAGGCAAGGCGCGTGGCTTCACGGCCGCGTAGAGTCCGCTTTAGAAAACCTTGCATGATGAGGTAGGGTTCGTTCACTTCTTCGAGGGTATTGGGTTCTTCGCCAATGGCAACCGCAACGGTTGCAAGACCGACGGGGCCGCCCTGGTGGTGGTCGATGATGACTTCGAGTATTTTTTTATCCATTTCATCGAGGCCGCGATCATCGATAGCCAGCATGTGCAACGCCTTCGAGGCGACATCTTTATCGATTTTTTTATGGCCCTTGGATTGAGCAAAATCGCGCACCCAGCGCAGCAAGTTGTTGGCGATACGAGGTGTTCCGCGCGAGCGCCGGGCGATTTCAAAGGCGCCATCAGAGAGAAGGGCGACGCCGAGGACAGAGGCGGACCGGTGGAGGATTTTTTCGAGGGTGGGCAGATCGTAATAATCAAGGCGCGTAATGAAGGGGAACCGGGAGCGCAGCGGGCCGCTGATGAGCCCCAGGCGGGTGGTCGCGCCCACGAGCGTAAATCGGTTCAGGTTGACTTTAACGCTCCTCGCAGACGGACCGCTGTCGATGAGGAGATCGAGACAAAAGTCTTCCATAGCGGGGTAGAGGTATTCTTCGACGTTGCGACTCATGCGGTGGATCTCATCGATGAAGAGAACGTCGCCGTCTTTGAGGTTGGTGAGAAGTCCTGCCAGATCCCCGGCTTTTTCGAGGACAGGACCGGATGTGACGGTGATGGAAGTTCCCATGGTTTTTGCGATGAGATGGGCTAGTGTTGTTTTACCGACACCGGGAGGACCATGGAACAGACAGTGTCCGAGGGGCTCAGCGCGTTGCTTGCTGGCGTGCATAAGGACGTCTAGTCTTTCACGAACGGCTTCCTGGCCAATAAATTCAGGAAGCGACTGCGGACGCAGCGTGTTTTCAAAGGGAACGTCGGGATTTTCTAGAGACGACTCGATGAATTTTTCCGTCATACTTTTTGAAAGACTAGCAAAAAACGAATTGTCCGGCTATATATACAGGATATTAAACACGAGCTCGGTTTTAAATTCGCAGAGAAAATGAACAGATTCTCGAGAATTTTTGGGCTCAAAAGCACAGTAAATAGCCCGGAGGGTACTATTTATGAGCATTTTGGGGCCAAAAAGGCCGAGAAGATGGATATTTTCTCACGAAGATAAAGCCAAGCTCGTGTGTGACATTATGGAGAATTTATGAGCGTAAAATCAGACCGTTGGATTCGTGAAATGGCCCTCACACACAAGATGATTGAACCTTTTGTCGATGGACAAGTGAAAGCAATCGATGGGAAAAAAGTGATCAGTTATGGTCTTTCAAGTTACGGTTATGATTTGCGTGTTTCTCGCAAATTTAAGCTTTTTACGAACCTCTATAATAGTATTGTTGATCCCAAAAACTTTAGCGATGCGGCGTTCATCGATATCGAGGGGGATTATTGTATTGTTCCGCCCAATTCCTTTGCGCTGGCTTGCAGCGTTGAATATTTCCGCATTCCACGCGACGTGATCACGGTGTGCATCGGTAAATCGACCTATGCCCGTTGCGGGATCATCGTCAACGTAACACCTTTTGAGCCGGAGTGGGAAGGGTATGTGACGCTAGAGATTTCCAATACGACGCCTCTCCCAGCTAAAATCTATGCGAACGAGGGGCTTGCCCAAGTCTTGTTCTACCAAGCAAGTGAGGTCTGCGAGACGTCGTATGCCGATCGAGGGGGCAAGTATATGAAGCAAGTCGATATCACGCTGCCTCTTGCTTGATAAATGAGAATCTGAGTAGATTAAACTTATGAAGAGAATCTTAAAAAAGTCATGGTGGGTGGTACTAGCAATTGGAATCTTTTCCTTCATTTACCTCCATGGTATGCAAGATAAAGCTCTTCTATTAAAAGATCTTCAGGCGCGTCTGCAAGGATTAGAACGTGAAAAACTTCTCGCCAAGCAGCAAAATGAAGAGCTTTTAATGGAAATCGAGAGTCAGTCGGATCCGGCTTGGATTGAGCTGCGCCTGATGGAAGAACTCGGGATGACCCCGAAGGGCGCGACGAAGATTTATTTTGATCATCAATGATGCTACTCATCATCACTTTGGTGGCTCTGCTTATCTTAACAGGATTGGTGGCTGCTGCGGAGACAGCTCTTTTTTCTCTCTCTTCACTTAAAATCAAGACGCTGAAAGCCGATAAAGACCCCCGCAATCAGCTCATCGCAAACCTTTTGGCGGCTCCGGGCGATCTTCTCGTGACGCTCATCATGCTCCTCATCACGTTTAGCATTTTGATTCAGAACGTGACGTCGGCGCTTTTTGGAGAAGGAGCCAGCTGGTGGCTATCAGTAGGCTTGCCTCTGTTTTTGACCGTGGTTTTAGGGGAAATCATCCCGAAATCGATCGGACTGATCGAAAGCGAGCGGTTTTCGTATTTCGTTGCACCTACGGTGAATGTGATTCAAAAACTTCTACTCCCTGTGCGCAAAGTGGTGGTGACGATCACGAACTACGCAGCGCGGATTTTTTTCTTTTTCCTGCGCAAAGAAGAAGAGATCTCCATCGATGAGCTGCAGCATGCCTTGAGAACTTCCCAAAAATACGGCGTTCTCAATGCACAAGAAGCCGATATTGTGAGGGGATATCTGACCCTTCAGGACTCGACCGTCAAAGAGCGCATGCGCCCCAGAGAAGAAGTCTTGTTCTATGATCTAGAAGATCCGCTTTCAAAACTCATCCATCTCTTCGTCGATGAAGAATGCTCGCGCATTCCTGTGTGCTCAGGCGGACTCGATCAGATTTTAGGGATCATGACGAGCCGGCTGTTTTTTCTCCATCGGGAGAGTTTAAAGGAAGCCTCCGATGTGAAGTCGGTATTAGAACGGCCGTTTTTTGTCCCCGAGTCCGTGCAAGCGAAAATCCTCCTGCGACAGTTCTATGACAAGCAAGAGTCTTTTGCCATTGTCGTCGATGAATATGGAGCCGTATCGGGCATTGTGGCTCTGGAAGACCTCGTTGAGACGGTGATCGGCGAGATAGCCGATCGGCGCGATGAAAAAAGCATGTATACCAGATCAGGGGAAGATGTCATCATCGCGAGCGGTAAAATGGAGCTGACGGACATCGAAAAAATCTTCGATTATCCTCTGCTTAGTGAAAATAACATGGTGACCATTGGAGGGTATCTCACCGAGAAAATGGGCGATATCCCTAAAAGCGGAAGCAAGTATCAAACAGAGTATTTTCTTTTCCATGTGCTCGCGGCGGATCCCACCCGTGTCCGAAGGGTATATATCCGGAGGATCAAGAAAAGGTGACCTGGAAATTCTTCCTGACTCTCATCATCATCTGTTTGATCGTTCAAGGCTTTTTTGCCATGGTCGAGATGGCCGCGATTTCATTTAACAAAGTCCGGCTGCAGTACTATGTCAGCAAAGGGAGCCGCCGGGCGCGGTGGCTCAGCGATCTTCTCCATAACCCGGGAAGGCTCTTTGGCACAGCGCTCCTCTGCATCAACGGCGCGCTGCTCCTCGGCTCGGAGGCATCGCGCCACTTTTATGAATCGCTGGGGATCTCTCCTGCCTGGGCTCCGCTATCGCAAGTCTTTTTGGTGATCGTCTTGGCGGAAGTAGCTCCTCTCTTTGCCGGAAGGCGGTACGCGGAGCACGCAGCGATGCTGGGCGTTCCGATCTTATATTTTGTATCGATCTTGCTCAGGCCGGTCATTTGGCTGCTCGATCTTCTTTGCAAGGGCGTTTACAAGGTGCTTGGTACCTCAGAGACCAGCGGCCTTTATTTAAGCCGCGAGGAATTTCAAAAGATTTTGGAAGAACAAGACGAGTTCAACACGATCGTTTCTCACGTTTTCTCTTTAAAAAATGAAACAGCCAAAGAGCTCATGAAACCCCTTTCTAGCATCCAAACGATCCCGTCCCTTTGCACCATTGCTGAGATGCGCGCGCTCCTCACCTCTAACTACTCTCCCTTTGTGCCTATCTTCCATAAAGAACCCCACAGCATCGTGGCCGTCGCTTATCCCCGGGACCTCCTTCGCCTTGCGGAGAACAAACGGGTGCGCGATTATGCCCGCCCCCCATGGTTTATTACAGAGACAGACTCGGTTCTCTCGATTTTAAAGCAGTTCCAGCGGAATAATCAGAGCGTCGCTGTCGTGCTCGATGTGAAAGGCCATGCGACAGGTATTCTCACCCTCGATGAGATCATCGACGAAATCTTTGGCCAGTCCGACACCTGGCTTTCGATGGAAGAAGCGATTCCATTTTCCCACCATATCGTCGTCGATAGAACGCTGCCTGGAGATATGCTCTTATCGGATTTCAACGCGGAGTATCAGGCGCACTTAGAAGGGCTGAATGCCACAACTCTTGGAGAGTTAGTCACAGAACTCCTCGATCATCCTCCCAGTCCGGGAGAATCGGTAAAAGTCGGCAATTTTGAGATCACGGTCGAAGAATCGACGGTCCTCGAAGTCAAAAGTGTGAACGTAAAAACATTAGGTTAGTTACCACAATCGCAGGAGCCACTTTTTACTGGGGTGATCATCCCTTGCGTCGTGAAACTGCCCACATTATTTTTCGTGGGCTCTAGGTTGAGGGTTCCAACGTTATTGCTCAGAAGAAAGCCAGGGCCACTTTGGACGGAATTATTTTTGAGCTCCAGGCAGATGATGGAAGCTCCTGACGTCGTTACGTCAACACCGTGCGAAGGAGAGATAATATTACCAATCTTATTGTTATTGATATGGACGTTGTAAGACCCTGTGTTGGAAGATTGGCCTGTTATAATAATGCCATCTAGTCCTGCATTTAAGATCGTATTATTGTTAATCTCGACGCATTGATTAGGGCTGGAGCCCAAAGCGGTAATCCCTAGACCTTGGATGTTGTCTATTTGGTTGCCTACTATGCGGCCATGGTATGGTCCTGCAACTCCTGCAATTTGTCCCCAAAATATGCAAAAGCCCGTACTTCCTTGTCCATTCGTTATGATATTGTTCGAAATCTCGAAATCAGAGCGGCCACCATTGTTCATGTTCATGCCGATTCCATCAAAATAGCCGCTGAGAAAGTTCTTGGAGACTTTTCCTATAATCATTGCGCCGTTATCGGTAGTCATACGAATCCCTTCAAAAGAAGCGGTGGGGGGACCTGTGCTTATCACTTGATTTTCGACGATGATGAATTTTCCACTTCCCGTTATGTCGATACCCGTGTGTTTAACGGCGCCAAATAACAAATTGTTATGGATGTAAGTATTGCAGATGCCGCCGCTTCCGAAAATAAGGGTGGAACCTGCGGCTAAAGTAGCCTCAATTTGGAGTCCGGAGACTTCGCATGCGCTAGCGATAGTAACGACATTGCCCGTCGTGTTAGTGATCAGGGGACTGGTGTTAGATTGCGCGGGGATTTTGACTTTTCCATAGGTGGTTTTGAGCTTTTGGTTGATACCCGAACCGAAGAGTTTTTGGGCGTATTGGAGGGTGATCCCTGTGCTCATTCCAGTCGTTGTTCCATCTCCAGGAAAGACATATATCACATCATTGGGAGCAGACGCGTTTTGTGCCTGCACAAGAGTGGGGAATGGAGATTTAATAGTCCCCAGAGAGTGACTTGTATTATCGACAAACCAGAAGAACCACGGCTGGCCTGTCGCGGGGTTGATAGCTGTTTTATGTTCCCGTTTGTGATCCAGGACGATAATTTCCTCGCGGTCGACCCTTTGGTAGGCGCGTTTGCGAAGAGCGGTGTCGCGAGCGCAACTCCTGCCCTCCCTTTTTTTTACCTGCTTTTTACCCGAAAAAGGAATGATAATGCTGATTTCGCCCTGTATAATTCCTTTAAAGACACTGTCATAGGAGCCCTTGACTTCGAGTCCAACATAATCCCAAATCGTGCCATAGAGGCGCCCTTGACCACCGATCGCATACTTACTCTCCCCAGCGAAGTAATAAGGCCCTGCTGCGGCATAGAGATCGACATGCCGGCCTGCGTTAAAGTGGTAGCCAGCTTCCGCATTCGTCCCTATCATCGCAAACTCTTTCTTGAGAGAGATGATCATATGGTGCTGTTTGAACTTGTGGAACTTGGGATGGTAGAAGTGGCTTTTGGTTCTTCCTACCGGGAAATAACCATTCAAGCGAAAATCCCACACTTCGCCGAGCGCTTCAAACCCCAGCGACACTTGGTTGTAATTTTGATGCTCTGTTTTACGATAATCGTAATAGGCGCTTAAGCCCCAGACCATGGAATCAAGATAACGGAGTCCTACGCCTGCATTTGCAGCGGGCTTGCCATTATTGAAGATGTGACCGCGCAGATCTAGGAAAGGAACAAAGTTGCCACCAACCCAATCAGGATGGGTAAAAAAACCCTCGATCGTTGAATAGCCTTGATCGTAACCGATGCCCTTGGCCTCGATATGACGAGCGGTGAGCCGCTCCGGCAGGACGGTTATATCGCAAGGTTCATCAGCGACGAGCCCAGAGAGGGCCACGAGAGAGCAAAAGATTTTTTTATGCATCTGCTTGTGTGATACCACAAGCATCTTTTTTTAGCTTTTTTTTCTCAAGAAATAGGTCGCAAGTTTGTAAATCAAAGCAATGCCTACTCCTGCAAGAAGTATGCGCCACCATTTTGAAGGCGTTGGAGAAGAAGGATGAGCGTCATCAGTGTAAGGTGACCAGTCAGATATAAATTCTCCGTAATTACTAAAGAAACCCGTGCCGATTAGCTGGCGACCAGCCTGAAAGCCCGCCAAGCGATAGTTGCGTGTCCATTTCACGTGGGTGTAGACCCAATCCGGAGGTCTTTTGATATGATCGGAGTAAAGTTTAAAGACATCCAGATTAGTCAAGTTTTTTAAAGAGTCGGGCAATCGATGAAGATTTTTAGCAGAAATGTCTAAGAGGGTGAGATTGGTTAAATTTCCTAACTCATCGGGAAGGGCAGTACAAGAATCTGGTAATCGAACTGTTAATTCTTCTAGTTCTGTAAGCTGGCCGATTTCGGGGGGAAGCGAAGAGGCTTGGATTTCTAGCTTTTTTAATGCTTTAAGTTTGCCTATTTCAGTCGTTAGTGGGAAATAAGTTCCTTCTCCCCACAGTTGTAATTCTTCGAGGTGAGTTAGACTATACACCCATTCCAAGCTCTTCTGGTCTATTACCCTAAATCCCAGTTGCAATTTTTTGAATTTAGAGGAGAGTGGTACGAAGTTAGTCGGAATGAGACTGCAGCGGAATTCTTCCAATTTTTCTAAATGGACTATTTGGGGACAAAGAGAAAAAAATATATCCGTGATGTTCTTGTTTGGGTCATCAAAGGGAAGTACTGAGAAGGTTAGTTTTGTTAATTTTTTGCACCTTCCAATCAAGGGGGGTACGTAATAGAACTTCTCGTTAATCACAATGTCTAGTTCGTTTAAAGCTGCGATCTCTTTGTCGTGTAGATTGAAAAAAGCGAGAGAGTCTTCCAGAAAATCACTATCGATTGGATCAACCTTTATTGCTTGTGCAATGACTGCGCAAAAATGCCTATGGTTGCGCCAGACTCCTATCACGTTTAATTGGATTTCCTTAGCAATAGGTGCAAGAGCGAATTTTTGGTTAAGAGTTTTTTGGGCTAGTGATCGATTTTTGTAAACACGCAGTGTGGAAAAAAATTCTCGAACTTTTTGTTCTGGCCTTGAATTTTGGCGAGCAATTTCATCGAGCAGGTATTTAGCCGAAGGGATTCTTTCTATGTCGAGCTCGATTTTTCTCGAATATAGGTAGTCGTAAGCGATGACGCAGATGTCTTTGCTAGTTAGTGCTATTTCAGCCACCTTCTTCAGCGGAAGAAAACCGAAAATATAGGTAAAAATATCGGGCGGAACTTCGATTTCTTTCGTGGGGTTTTGCAGATCAGCTGTTTCTGTCGTAAAAGTGATGCTTTTTGGAGCTATAGTTAATGAATTCATTAAAATCCTTAATTTCAAAAGATATTTTATATAAAAATAGGGTTTTTGTCCTTCTGTTATATCAAATATTTTAATACTATTTTTGTGTGAGCACAAGACGGGAGATGATATCAATAGCCTCTTCGATCTCTTCGGTGGTCGTCCAACGCGACAAAGAAAACCGTATCGAGGTTCGAGCGAGCGACATGGGAATGGCCATGTTGAGAAGCACAGCGGACGGCTCGAGCCCGCCCGATGAGCAAGCGGATCCATGGGAAGCAGCAATGCCATTCCTATCGAGTTCGATGAGAAGCGTTTCTCCATCGACGCCTGGGAATCCGATATGCACGGTGTTACAGATCCGAGGGCCCTGGCCATGGACCACGATATTACCGATTTTGTCCATGAGGCCATCGGTAAGTCGGTTGCGGAGTTTTTCCATCCTTGGCGTGGCTGCAGGAAGCTCTTGGGGAAGGAGTTCGATCGCTTTGGCAAGCCCCAAAATCCCTGCGAGATTTTCTGTGCCGGCGCGGCGATTTCCTTCTTGCCCGCCGCCCACAAAGAGGGGAGCGATTTTAAGGTTGTGACGAACGATGGCCATGCCGATGCCTTTGGGTGCATGGAATTTGTGCCCTGAAAATGTCATAGCAGACACACCCTTAGGAATGGAGAAAAGCTCTTTCCCTAGGTGGGAGACGCCGTCGAGAATCAGGGGGATTTTGTGTTTTTCTGCGACTTTAGCCACTGCCTCGAGATCGGTTTTGACGCCCGTGATATTGCTTGCCGACATGAGAACAATGAGATCGATTTTTTCCTTCAACGCAGCTTCTAATTGCTCTGGTTGGATAGCTCCCCAAAGTCCTGCGGGAAGCAGCGTCAGTTTTGCGCCTTGGGATTCGAGATCACGCAGGAGGGCTGTCGTCGATGAGTGTTCCACATTGGAGGAAAGGATATGACAGCGTGGATGTTTGGCGCAAAATCCGCGCAGGAGCATCGCCATCGCTTCCGTTCCGCCCGAGGTGAATAAGATTTCTTCGGGCCGCACATGGAAAAAACCGCTGATCGAAACTCTTGCTCTCATGAGCTTTTTTTTGGCCTCTTTGCCAAAAGAATGAACGCTCGAGGGGTTCGCAGGGATCGCACAGAGATCTTCGAGCATGGCCTCTACAACGCGGGGATCGACTCCGGTGGTGGCATTGTTGTCTAAATAGATCTTACGCACTAGTCTTTACCATGACAATCGTGATGTTGTCGCTGCTTCCAGCCGCCTTTGCGGCTTCGACGAGATCGAGAGAGGCCTCTTTAATCGAGGAGCTGTTTTTCAAGATTTCTTCGATCTGTAAGTCGGAAAGGCTATCCGTAAGACCATCGCTGCAGAGGAAATAAATATCTCCCTTGTGGATGGGGCTCGTTTTGATTTCAGCGCTGACGGTGGGAGTTGTGCCGATGGCTCTCGTGACGATATTTTTATAGGGGAATTTAGAGGCACTCGTTTCGTCGAGATCGCCTGAGCTTAAGAGTTTTTGCCTCAGCGAGTGATCTTGCGTAAGGCGCTCTAGTTTGCCGCGGAAGCGATAAACGCGGCTATCGCCGATGTGCGCATAGATGAGGGTGTTTTCTAAGATCAAAAAACAGCACATGGTTGTGCCCATGCCAGCGAGCTCTTGGTGCTGTAGCGCTAGGCCGCGAATCGCTTTATTGACATGCTTCACACCGCTTTCGATAGCGTGCGAGGCCTTAGCAGCTGTCGGTTTTTCATCTGAGAGGAAAAGGGTATCGATGGCATCGCAAAGGCCCATCACGGCTTCTTTAGCTGCCACTTCTCCTCCTTGGTGGCCACCGAGTCCATCGGCTAAAATGTAGAACTGACAATCGGGAAGTTCGGCCCACACATCTTCGTTGTTCTGCCGTCTAGAGCCAATATCTGTGACGCCATAACTTTCCATATCCATGAGCATCCGTTGCATAGGTTGTTACTCTCCACCCCAGACGATGCGGATAGCGCTGGCGAGGTTGAACGTCATGTGGAGGCCAATCGACGCAAAAAGGGATGATTGCCGCTCATAAATGAATCCCAAAAAGCAGGCAAAAACGAAGAGGGATCCAATCAGAGAAATATTTCCCACGCCTTGAGAGGAGGCATAGTGAAACAGCGCAAAACACAGCGAAGAGAGAAGGATAGCCGACTTGGTTCCTAGGTGGCGCTTAAAAAAGGTTTGGAGGCAGCCGCGGAATAAAAATTCTTCGATGGCGGGCGCGAGAAGAAGAATCGTCCCGAGAGCAAAAATCAGCTGCGAAGGGGAGCCCATGGTCGTCTTGAGATAGCGTACAGCGACTTGCTCGTAGTTTTCGACACCGAAGATGGCGTAAATGAAGAAATCGAGGAGTTGTCCCACCACGACCACAAAAGGAAAGCTTAATACCCACGTCATCATCCCCATGGCAATGTCTATATAGATTGGCTCTGCGTGGGGAGCAGAAGTGTTTTTCCAGACTTTGCGGAAAAAACCATGGCCTGCTGTCTGGGCATATCCATAAAAAATCACGAGAAGAGCTGCCATCAAAAATAATTGCAAGAAGCTCAGGAGTGCGGCTGGTGGCGGCATGGGTTTAGAAAGAGAAAAGAGCATATTGCCCACAAAAGGCCCGACGATATACATCATGCCCATATAGATCAGAAAGATGGCGATGATATTGCGAAAAAGGACCGTGGGCGCGGAGACCTGGGGTAGCTTATAATAGCCTCTTTTGTAGGCTATCCAGTTCACCCCGATTCCCCAAAGAGCAATAAGAAAAGTAGCCGCTAAATCAGACATTATTTTGAACTGAGGATGTAGTCATCAATGCGGCTTGCGAGCTCTTTTGTGAGCGATGCATGGGTCATGCCCAGCGGTGAAATTTCGAACATCTCATCTCCCCATGGAACTTCCGTAAAGTTTGCTTTCGTAAAGGGACGGGCCACGTGCTCTGTTTTACGCACCACTTCTTGCAGGATGATTTGGGGTTTTTGGCCGCGCAGATCGATGACACGAACGCGAAGTGCGATTTGGAGCTCAGCTGCCGAATCGGAGCCGGCCTCAGGAACTTCCTCGTGCTGGGCAAGTTCTGTGAAAACGACAAACTCGCTACCAGCAAAGGCGCGCTTTACCCAAGAGAGGTTGGTGCCAAAGGGGTCGTTGTCGCTGGATAATTTTTTGAGCGCTGCCATGACTTTATCATGGTTCATCAGATATAAATCGTGTTTTTCGAGTAGTTTGACATAGAGACCTTTCGTGAGCTCATCGGCCACATTCCAAGAAAGGCCGTGGTCTGAATGATCGATGAAAGGAACAACGGCGACAATTGGTCTGCCGGCAACAGGTGTTTCTTGAACCGCTGTTTCACTGCCGCTATCTTTTTGGCAGCTCGCCAACATCAAAACCGAAAGCAAAAGAAAACTTAAGCGCTTATGCATGTCGCACCTCCTAGAGCACTTCTGATAAATATATCAGATCACCATTTACGGCAAAAGCTTTCGCTCTAATTCTTCTAGAGATTTATCGAGATCTTCTTTCGTCCGAAGTCCCGACGGAGTCTCGAGCTCTCTATATTGCAAGAGTGATCGAATAAAGGTGTAAATATGGTCGGCATATTCATCCCAATCTTCGGCGCCGTCTTCCTCTTCAAAGCTATCGAGATCGATAAAGTAGATTTTGCCTTGGAAATCGACCAGAAAATTTTCGCTGTGAAGATCATGGTGGATCAGATTTTCTTTCAGAGCAAAACGAAGGACGCTCACGACATCTCGGGCCGCCTGGCGCATCTCGTCCGTGATTTGATCGAGACGCTTTCCCTCGATGTAGTCCATCACCAGATATGTCGTCGTCCCATCAAAAAAAAGGGAATAGATACGAATGACATTGGGATGCAGGAGTCGCTGAGCTACTTCTAGCTCGCGCTCTGCGCCCAAAAATTTGCCATCTCCGTCATAATAATAATCAGCAAGCTGTTTTGCAGGCAGATCGATCTGGTCTTTCGTAAAATACCGTTTGATGGCAAAACGGCCGCCCTTACATGCAAAGACCTCTGCGCGCTCACCGCGTCCGAGAGACCTTTCGAGGACAATTTCCGAGGGCGGAGGTAGGTCGATCATTTCTGCAGTCTTAGTAGGTGGAGAATTTCAGAGGCTTTGAAGAGTTTAGCAAAGAGAACCAGAGATGCAAAGAAAACGCCTGTCAGAAGGCTTAGTTGAATAAGCTGGTCCATAACTTGAGAGGGGATTTGTGGCATGCCCCATGTTGGGATCATGACACTGGAGGAAAAATATAGATAGGCAATACCCCATGTGGTTCCTGCAGCCAGCAGTGATGCCAGTGCATCTTTAAAGAGGGGCGTCGAAATCTCGCTGGCATCGTCTAAGTGTTTCCAGAGGTAAAAAGCATTGAAAAGACTTGCTATCGACGTGGCGATTCCGATGCTATAGGCCCCCCACTCAAAGTAAAGAGTAAAAAGGACATTAAGCACAGCGTTGATGGCAACCGTGTAGATAGAGGCAAGGGTGGGAATGCGATAATTCTTCCTTGCATAAAAGGGCTGAGCAAGCAAAAGAGAAAAAGTCGCTGGGACGAGACCGAGAGCCAGAGCCCACAGACACTGCGTAGTATTAAAGACCGACTCTGCAGAGAAGTTGCCGCGATAAAAAAGGAAGCTGATCGCGCTATCACTAAGACATAGAAGTGCAAATGTCATGGGAAGCGTCAAACTGGCCGCCCGGCGAAGAGAGGTGGAAAGGAGTCTTTTAAAATGATCGTGCTCTTTTGCTTCCCATGCCCTAGAAAGAGAGGGGAGAATCGCGGATGATAGAGAAATCCCGATCAGAGACACAGGAAGTTGGTACAGACGCGTGGCGTAATACATAAAAGCCGGGCCTTCTAAAGAAGCGATACGGGCAAAAATCGTGTCCAAAAGTCCATTGATTTGGATGGCGCCCAGACCGATCATCGTCACCGTAATCGATTTAAAAAGTGCGCGGAATTCCCCTGAGAACAATTGTATCCGGCATATTTCACCAAAAGACAAAAAGCTTTTCATAAAGCGAAGCGTCGAAGGAAGAAGGAGCGCCCACTGCACAAAAAAAGCGGCCAGCGTGCAGAAGGTAAGGCCAATGACCGTATTTTCTCCGCCGCGGAAATAGACAAAACTGACGATGCCGATCCATGTGAGATTAAATAAAGCGGGCGCCAGCGCTGGCAAAAAGAACTGTTTGGTGCATTGCAAAAGCGCGCTCGATAGGGCGTACAGAGAGAGAAAAAAAAGACTTGGGGCAATGAGCATGGTGAGGACGATGATCTCTTTGGTAGCAACGCTCAAGTCCATCGACTGAATTATAATAAAAAGGGTCCCTTCTACTAATGTAAGGACGAGCAGCAGCAATGCGATCAGTGAATATTGGACATCACGAAAAAATAAAGCCGCATTTTTGGGAGATTTGGCATGGATCTCTTCGAAATGGGGGACAAAACCCGCGAGCAGGGCATTTTCGCCGAGCAGCCGTCTTAGTGTCAGGGCAAAACGGTAGGCAATCATGAAAGCGGCGATAAGGGCGCTTGTACCGAAGATATAGGCTGTGGCTTGCTCGCGAACCAGCCCCGTGACTCGACTAAGAAAAGTTCCTGCAGAGAAGCGTAGAGCACTGCGAGAGACAGTTTGAAAAGAATCGGTTGTTTTTTCCATTCAAGCGAATGTTACTTGGTTAAAGACTTTTAAACTACGGCGATTAGTGCGCTATAGGGCTCCATGGGATAAATTTCTTGAATGTTTTGCGGCTCTTCAAAGAAACCCTGGTTAGTGTCCACGACGAGTTTCCAAGCTGCATGCGCAGGCGGATCGGGAAGCTTCACCGAGCACTTTTCATTCGAAGCATTATAGGCAATATAGATCTTCGGTTCCCCACTCTCTTTGAGTGTATAAGCGATAAAGCGCGAGGTGGCGCTCCAATCCGGCTGATCGGTCATCACACCATGCCAATCAACATCGGACTCCGTTAAAAACTCTGTCCTTCTGAGCAGTCCTTGAGTTTTGCGAAACGCAATCATCTGTTTGACGAAGGTATAAAAAGCTTCGTTTTCCTTGAGCTTGTCCCATAAGAACCAATTGAGATCGTTGTCGTGGCAGTAGGTGTTATTGTTGCCTTTGCGTGTGTGGCCGTATTCATCGCCCATGAGGAGCATGGGTGTGCCGATTGAGGTAAAAAGCGTCACTATGAAATTCCGCATTTGGCGCTCGCGTAGTTCATTGACGGCGGGTTTGTTTGAGAGTCCTTCTTCTCCGCAATTCCAGCTGTCATTGTCGTTCATCCCGTCCTGGTTCCTCTCGCCGTTTTCTTCGTTGTGTTTTTGGTTGTAGGAGACGAGATCGCGGAGAGTAAATCCATCGTGGGATGTGATAAAATTGATGCTGTGGTAAGGCTTACGACCTGAGTGAGCATAGAGCTCCTGCGATCCGCAAATCGCCGAGGAAAAATTACCCCCTTCGTTATCGGTTCCTTTGATAAACCGGCGGATGGTGTCGCGGTATTTTCCGTTCCATTCAGCAAATCGCTCATGGGCGGGGAAGGATCCGACTTGATAAAGGCCTGCGGCGTCCCAGGCTTCGGCGATGAGCTTGCAGTTAGCGAGAATGGGGTCGCTTGCGATCGACTCGATGATGGGAGGATTGGAGAGGACGGCGCCGGTCGTGTCGCGCGTGAGGATCGAGGCGAGGTCAAAGCGAAAACCATCGACATGCATCTCGCCGACCCAGTAGCGAAGTGAATCGAGAATCATTTTTCGGGTGATGGGGTGATTGCAGCTCACGGTGTTGCCGCAGCCAGTGTAATTATAATACTCCCCCTTGGGTCCTAGGATATAATAGGAGCAGTTCGATAGTCCTCGATATGCATAGGTGGGGCCATCTTCGTTTCCTTCCGCGGTGTGGTTGTAGACGACGTCGAGGATGAC
>JAFEGJ010000009.1 GCA_018240015.1 Verrucomicrobiota bacterium
ACGATCATCCGCACACGGTTATGCATCCATCCGTGGCGCCAAAGCTGCCGCATACCAGCATCCACGATGGGATAGCCTGTCATCCCCTTTTGCCACTTTCGCAATACTGCAGCATTTTTCATCCAGGGAAAGTTCTCAAAACTCTCGCGCAGCGGTCGCAGCGGGGTTTTCGGAAAAGCTGCCAGCAAGTGATGAGCAAACTCGCGCCAGGCAATTTGCCTCTGAAATGCGGGGTACTTCTCTGCAGCGTGCCACACTTGGCGTGGAGAAATCTCCCCAAAGTGCAGGTGTGGAGAAAGGAGAGACGTGCCACCCACGGCTGGGAAGTCGCGATTTTTAGCATAATGCCGCGCGTTCTTGCTTAAGAAAGAGCGTAGCTGTTTGAGCGCCTCTTCTTCCCCCGGCTTCCAGGGAAATTCATCATACCAATGGATACGCGGGAGGAGTTTGAGATTTTTGACTTCTAAAGAAGAGACTCCTCTCACCCAATTCGGACGAGTCTGCGGCAAAGGCTTTGGGATATCTACCTTTTGGAGGGCTTTGTAAAAAGGGGTAAAAACTTGGTACGTACGCACGTGAGAAGGAGGACAAAGAAGATGTCCGTTGAAGGCCTCTGAGGGAAAATTTTTTAGAATTGTTTCATCCAGCTTCGAATGCCCCTGATGAAAGTAGACAGCCTCGGCATCAGTTTCATGCAAAAGCCTCTTAAGCGTGCTGAGAACGGGACCTTTGCGGATAACGAGAGGAATTCTTTTTTTGAGCGCTTCTAAGGAATGATGGAGCCACCAGCGGCTTGCAGCGCCGATCTCCCAAGGATGATCATCCTCAGACCAGATAAAAACGGGAAGAATGGGATGATCTGAAGCTGCATGAAGTGCGGGATGATCTCGTAGGCGTAGATCGTTTTGAAACCAGACTATGATTGGTTTGTTCATAAATACAAAAGCGAGTCCACAAAAGGACTCGCCTTAAAGAGATTGCTTATTTGCAGGATCCTTGGCCACCTTTTCCTGAGCCGCAGCCGCAAGAACCGCAGCACATGCATTTGCACTTGCTGAGGAATCCGAGGCTCCAAACGCCCGCAAGTCCAACAACGGAATAAATCAAACGAGCTAGCCATGTGGTATTGCCTTTGGCGATCCAAGCTACCAAGTCAAATTGGAAAAAACCCCAAAGACCCCAGTTAAGAGCGCCAGCAATGATAAGAATAAGCACTAAATAGTTAAGACATTTCATGATATATCCTCCTTTTCCCATCCTATCTGAAATTCAAACTTTACGCAAGAAACAGTTGCAGAATGGAAATTTATACCTTAAAATGCATAGAACTTATGGGCGAAGAAGAATTCAAAAAACTCACCGAGCTTTGTCGTATTTCCTGCACTGAGGAAGAAAAACAAAATTTCCTCAGCAGCATTCGGCAAATTCTTGTCTATGTCGATCAGCTCAAGGAAGTTGACGTTGCCGGAGTCCCACCGTGCAATACGGTTTTAGAGACGCTCAGCAATGTTTTCAGGGAAGATATTCCTCAGCAGCCGCTATCTCGTGAAGCTTTCCTTGCCAACGCCCCGGCACACGTCGGTGGAATGATCCGTGTTCCTCCCGTCATTAAAAGCGCTGAGGAGTTTTGATGGAGCTACATCACCAGTTTAAATCGGGCGCTATTTCAGCTGAAGAGATCGTCAAAAAGACACTCCACAATATCGAGACATTTGACTCCCGAGTGGGAGCATTTCTCCGCACGTTGAAAAACCGCGCCCTGGAAAAAGCAGCACTGCTTGATAAAAAAAGAAAAAGCGGTAAACCTCTCGGCAAATTGGCGGGCATTCCCATTGCGGTAAAAGATAACATCCATGTTCAGGGGGAGCTCACCACCTGCGCTTCGAAAATTCTGCACAATTACCGCGCCGTTTTTGACTCGACAGCCACGCGCCTCATCGAAGCCGAAGATGGAATATTGATCGGCAAGACCAACATGGACGAATTCGCCATGGGATCTTCGACGGAAAACTCGGCTTTTCAATCCACTAAAAACCCTTGGAACTTGAAATGCACGCCTGGAGGCTCATCGGGTGGATCCGCTGCTGCTGTCGCAGCACGTTTCTGCCCGTTGGCTCTCGGCTCGGACACGGGTGGATCCATACGTCAACCGGCGGCGTTTACGGGAGTTGTCGGCTTTAAACCCACCTACGGCCGTGTGTCGCGCTACGGACTCGTCGCTTTTGGATCTTCTTTTGATCAGATCGGACCCTTTGCGACAACAGTCTCCGATGCCGCGCTTCTCATGGAAGTGATGGGACATCCGTGCTCGTTCGACGCAACGAGCCTTCCCATTCCTCCTGAAGCTTACCTTGAAAAACTGCAGAAGCCCATCCGTGGAGCTCGGATCGGTATCCCCCACAGCTTTCTCAAAGATTTAAATTCTGAGGCGAAAAGCCATTTTGATACGGCTCTCGCTGTCTATAAAGAACTCGGCTGTACTTTCGTGGACATTGACCTCGATATTTTGCGCTATGGCATTGCTATTTATTACATCCTAGCGACGGCCGAAGCCTCCACAAACCTGGCAAGGTTCGACGGTGTGCGCTTTGGCCACCGCTCGAAAGAGGCCACAACAATGGATCAAGTCTTCGATCTTTCGCGCAAGGAAGGATTTGGCCCCGAAGTCAAACGACGCATCATGCTCGGAACCTACGTCCTCTCTTCAGGCTACCAAGATGCTTACTACAAGCATGCGCAAAAAGTCCGCACCCTCATCATCCAGCAGTTTAAAAAAGCCTTCGCTGAGTGCGATGTCATCGCCACTCCCACCTCCCCTTTCCCTGCTTTTGAGATCGGCGCCATCCAAGATCCCCTCCAAATGTACCTTGCCGACATATACACCGTCTCCGCCAACCTCGCCGGAGTGCCGGCCATCTCAATCCCCTGCGGATTTTCGAGTGACCAAAAACCGATCGGACTGCACCTGACCGGCCCCCAGCTCCATGATGCCGACGTCCTGCGCTTTGCTCATCACTTTGAACAAGCTACCGATTTTGCGAAGAGGAGACCCCATGACTGGTTTTGACGATTGGGTCCCCGTGATCGGCCTCGAGATCCACGTACAATTAAAGACCCGCTCGAAAATTTTCGGCTCAGAGCCTTACCAATTTGGCAGCGAGCCCAACACCGACATCGGCGTTGTCTGCACTGGTCAGCCCGGCGCTCTTCCCACCTTTAACCGCGAAGCCCTCCATAAAGCCATCCGTTTTGGCTGCGCTATACACGCCAATATCGCCCGCTTTTGCCGCTTTGACCGCAAATCGTACTTCTATCCCGACAACCCCAAAAACTATCAAATCACCCAGTTCGATCATCCCATCGTCATCGGCGGCTACATCATCGCTGATGTCCAAGGAGAACCCAAACATTTTAAGATCCACCACGCCCATCTCGAGGAAGATGCCGGAATGCTCAAGCACTTTTCTACCTTTTCGGGCGTCGACTACAACCGCGCCGGCGTTGGCCTTCTCGAGATCGTCTCCGAGCCCTGTATGCATTCTCCTAAAGATGCCTCCGCTTATGCACAATCCATCAAAGCCGTCATGGAATATATCGATGCCTCTGATTGCAACATGGAAGAGGGGTCGCTCCGCATCGATGCCAATATCTCCGTGCGCCGCAAAGATGAAACCAAGCTCCGTCCCAAAATCGAGATCAAGAACATGAACTCGTTTAGCAATATGGAACTGGCCATCGAAGCCGAAATCCGCCGCCAAATCCAGTACTATATAGCGCACCCCCACGAGCTCCTCACCTCAGGAACTTACCGCTTCGATACCGAAACTAACACCACAGTTCTCATGCGCGCCAAAGAAGGCGCCGAAGATTACCGCTACTTCCCCGAGCCTGACCTTCCGCCAATTCTTCTCACCGATGCCGAAATCGAAGCTATCCGCGCGTCTCTCCCCGAACTTCCCCATGACCGGTACAAACGCTATCTCACCACTCTTCAGCTCCCTGAGCAAAGCGCTGCCCTTCTCGTGGGAAATAAAAAACTCTCGGATTATTTCGAAGAAGCATTAAAACTCCATCCCAATGCGAAAAGCCTCTCCAATTGGATCACCTCCGAATTTACAGGACGCCTCAAAGACACCGGCAAAAATCTCTGGGATACGATCCCCAGCACGCATGTTGCCGAGCTCGTTCGCCTCATCGATAAGGGCACCATCACAGGCAAGATTGCCAAAAGTGTTGCAGACGATATGCTCACTTCCGCGAAATCCCCCGAAGAAATCGTCAAAGCCAATCCCGATTATCAACCAGTGAGCGATACATCCGCCATCGAGCCCCTCGTCGATCAAGTGCTCGCCGCTAATCCCGATGCCATAGCCGCCTACAAGCAAGGCAAGAAAAAGTCTTTTGCGTTCTTGGTGGGCGAAGTCATGAAACTGTGCCGCGGCAAAGCATCGCCGGCGGTGGTTAATGACCTGCTGCTCAAGAAAATTGATTTAATGTAGAATAAGAAGTCATTAAAATGACAACCGCAATCACAGAAGAAGACTTCTCAACTCCTACTTTTGAACCTGTTTCTAGAGTTCATCAGTACTTGTACGATCGCTATGTCAAACACCGGATTGAGCTCCCTGATGTATACGGGGACCGAAAAGTCAATTACGACGAATGGAAAGGTCGCATTAAAGCTTCGATTGAAAACACACTGCCTGTTTCTGAATTCAAGATCTCCTTTCATCGCAAAAGCTCGTTTGCTCCTTTGCAAATATTTTACAATTTTCTTCACAAACTCTGCCGCCAGATTAACTACATTTGGAATGCACGACATATCCATGTTCAAGAAATCATCCCTGGTGTCTATCTAGGTGATCTCCGTGCTTTTGAGCAAATCGACAAAGACGGTTGGATTAAATATAAAGGGATCCCTATCGCTAAAATTGATAGAGTCGTTACTTGTCTACGAAACAAAAATATAACCAATCCTCACATCCAGCAAATAACAATTCCGGTCGCTGATCGAAAAGATCGTTTTCAAGAACTTGTGGCCCATGCTTCGTCGCCCAGCCCACAAACTTTTTGGGACAATGATCCAACCCATGAAAGCTGGTTTGCCCATTCTTATACTTTTATCCAAGATGCTCTCAATGCTGACCAAAAAGTTCTCATCCATTGCCGTGGAGGCGTATCCAGGAGCCCGACCGTTCTTATCGCTTATCTGATGAAGGAATTTGGCGTCACGCATGACCAAGCTCTGAATTATGTACGTTCACGCCGCCGTGGCGTTGATCCCAATATTGGCTTCCGAGCAGGACTCCAAGAATATAACAACCGACTGAAAAGTATTCCCACTAGTTAGCTTTAAGAGACGACATATCAATGGAAAAGCGATACTTCACATCGGATTTTAGCGTTCGCTCGTAAGCCTCATTCACTTTCTGAATGGGGATCACCTCGACATCAGCCGTAATATTGTGCTTTCCGCAAAAGTCGAGCAGCTCTTGTGTCTGAGCAACTCCTCCAATCATCGAGCCAGAAAGGCAATGACGGCCAAAAATGAGTGCAAAGGGAGAAACTGACAGAGGACTCGGAGCCGCACCGACGAGTGTCAAATCTCCATCCACGCGCAGAAGGTTCAGATAAGCATTGATGTCATGGTCCGTCGGAATGGTATCCAAGATAAAATCAAAACTCCCCCGATGCTTCTCCATCTGAGCCTTGTCTTTTGAAATAACCACCTCATCTGCACCCAGACGCAGAGCATCCTCTTTTTTTCCTGGCGATGAAGTGATAACCACGACATGCGCGCCCATCGCATGGGCAAGTTTAACTCCCATGTGACCCAAGCCTCCAAGACCAACGATACCCACTTTTTTTCCTTTCCCTACATTCCAGCGGCGCATAGGAGAATACGTTGTGATGCCCGCACAAAGAAGAGGCGCAACGCCCGCTAAGTTGAGATGGGAAGGCACCTTCAACACAAAATGTTCGTCAACGACAATGCTCGTACAGTAGCCGCCGTATGTCACACCGCCCAGATGCTTATCGACACCGTTATAGGTGAGAACTACTTTGGGACAGCATTGTTCTTCACCGGCTTTACAATAAGGGCATGTTCGATCTGAGTCGACCATGCAACCCACGCCCACAATATCTCCGGTCTTGAACTTCTTTACCGCTGCGCCAACGCCTGTCACCCGGCCCACAATCTCGTGGCCAGGAACGATCGGATAAACGGTGGGCATAGCGCTCCATTCATTGCGGACTTGGTGGATATCGGAATGGCAAACACCGCAGAAGAGGATTTCAATCTGAACATCGCGTTCCGTTACATCTCGACGCTTGATTTCTGTGAGTGCTAGCTGGGACGTGGCACTTGTTGCTGCGTAGGCTTTGGCTTTTTGCATGGATGACCTCTCCTACCTTCCATATCTTCTTCGCAAAAACGTGTAAACAAAGAACTAAAACAACTGACTTAATTTGCGCTTTAATAGTGCCAGTCCTTCCCATGTCAAAGGTGCGGCTTGACCTACAAAGAGATTCCAAGCGGCTCTTGTTGCTACTGCACCACCTGACAGCCCCTGCGCACAATCAGTTATAACTTGCTGAAAAGTTAGTGTTAGTACCGCGGCTTCCAAATGGCGAGTCATTGGTCTTAGCTCAATAGGTAGACACTCTAAAAGCCCCGACCAATGATAAGCACATGCCCCCATGGAAAAACTCGCCGGTGAAAAGTAAGTCAAATATTCAGGCATGGTTAATTTAGGCAAAGCTAAGAAAATTAACTTGGCACTGGCACCCATCGTGCCAATCGATACTAACGCCTTTGATGCTGTATCATTTTTTGTTTTAAAGTCATGAATCATGCTTCCTAGATATGTTCCTAGTGTTACTCCTGTTGACATAAGTCCTCCTTGTTATGAGCCAATATTATCTCGCCCTCGTAGATTTAGAAAAATTAATGTTCTTAATTGCTGGCATTAGATATTCTTAGGGTGAAAATGTTGGATTTTCTCTACCTAAAATACTTCTGCGACGCAGTCAAGCTCGGCGGAATCACCGCCGCGGCCAAAGCGAATTTCGTCACGCAGTCAGCCGTCAGCCAAGGCATTTCTAAGCTCGAAGGTCTTCTTGGTTATCCCCTGCTCGCAAGACACCCCAATCGATTCCGTTTAACACCCGCCGGTGAAAAAGCCTTCCAAGAGATGAGCGAGCTTTTAAAACGGACGCAAAGCATGCAAGAAAATCTTGCCGGCATCGGTTCTGCTTTGATTGGTGGTTTAGAGTTTGCGTGCACGTTTAGTTTTGCTTTATCTCTTCTCCCCTCCTATCTAAGAGAATTTCAACGCGCGCACCCGAGCGTTAAAATCAATGTCAAACTCTCGGGAAATTACGATGAGATCCGCCAGTTGCTAACCGTTGGAGTCATCGATTTTGCCATTCTGAAAAAACCGCCAGATTTTTCGGGGTTCGATGAAATTCCTTTATTTGAGAGTGAATTTGGCCTTTTTTGCAGCCCTGATTATGATGTAAAAAATCACGCTTTTATTCTCGCTGAGCCCGAAGAGACGCTACCCTTTAAAGAAGCCTACTTTCGTAAGTACAAAAAAGAACCCGCCGTTCTTCTTGAGGCTCGCAGTTGGATTGTGGCTGCAAAATTTGCCGAGGAAGGATTAGGAATCGGATATTTTCCAGAGTACATCACGCATGGTCGTGAGAAATTCTTAATTCGGTGTGAGAAAGCCCTGAAACTCCCCTCTTTTCAAATGAGCGCCGTTTATCTCAAAGGCATGCGTCTGCGTAAAAGTAGCGAAATTTTTCTCTCGCTCTTAACTTCATCAATGCCAGATGCCCGCAATGGAGTTTTTGACTTTCATGCAGAGTCGAAGAGGAAATAGTTCGATGGGAGCCACAGTTTCTAGCATGTCTAAATAGCCGACGGCCTTAGAAAATGTTTCATCGACTTTAAGAAGCTGTGAAAGCAACTCAGAATCTTCGCCGGTTATAGGCGGCGCCTTTTTTTTAATGCACTCTATTTCATGCTGAATCTCTTTGTGCACTTTTTTTATCCATAAGACGCGTGCTTTATCCAACTCATCATATGTAGGTGCAAATTCTTGATGGACAGGTGTATTCCCTATGATATTTGTCCACTCTCTTGCACAAGATTTATAAAGCGAAATCGATAATTCTGCTGCGCAACAAAACGCTCCGTAGACTATCAAAACCTTAGCGACGGGAGGAACAAGAAATGCACCGGCAAAGCCCCAACAACAATAACGAGTAGCTGTGTAGCCATCTTCCTCTTTACTTTCTTTCTTTTTATATTCGATCAGAGCTTGCCTAAATTTAAGATTGCTTTCTTTGAACTTCTCTTGCAAAAGCACTCGACCTTTTTCAACCTCTTGAATGTATGTGCAAAGTCGATCCATTGATGTTCCACAAACTTGCTGTAAAGGCTGCTTCACGATTTGTTGTTTACATTTCTCCGCCTGAAAAGATGCATAGAAACTGATCATAAACCCTCCTTATCAATCGGTTAGAGAGCTTAATCAATGCCTGAAAATTATCAAAATTAATGTTCCTAATCCGCGGTCTAAGAAAATCTTATGCTAGAGCTGGCTAAAAAAATGTTTATCATTTATAGCCTGGTATGTGAAGGCAAAATACTTAGGGCTCTTATTTTTATCTGGCTGCATGCCCGACAAAGCCGTTGTCGATCCCGATAGCTATGCGCCTGCCACATCACATGCCGTCTGGAAAAAACCCAGCAAAAGCGAAGAAAAAGCTCCCATCATCAATGAAGATATCCCCCTCTCTCTTGCCGAAATCGTCGATATCGCCCTGCGCCTGAATCCAAGCACCAAATTAACATGGGCTCAAGCACGCTTCGCAGCTGCGCAATATGGCATTGCTCAGGCGCCTGATTTTCCGGAGATTGGAAGTACGTATTCCTACTCGAGAAGCCGCTCTTTTAGTTCTCCCAGTTCTACTTCGACGACAACAGGAACCGGAGCTGCATCCACCTCTACGACAGCTGGCTCTGCCGTCGCAGCCCCCACGAAATTTTATTCCAGCCAGTGGGGCCCGCAGCTACAACTCACCTATACGCTGCTCGACTTTGGACAAACCAGAAACTCCATTCTTGCTGCCAAACAAGCCCTCTATGAAGCCGATTTTACTCACAACCGCGAAATCCAAACCGTCATTCAGACGGTGAGCGACGATTATTATAATCTTCTGTTCCAAAGAGCGCAGCTCAAAGCCTTTGAAGCCGATCTCGAAACTGCGCAAACGTCTTTTGATGCCGCGCAGCTCGGGCTCGATGCCGGCGTGAAAGATCTCTCCGATCTTCTCCAAGCCAAAACACAGCTACTCCAGATCCAAATCGACATCACATCGCAAAGACAAAATATCGTCGTCGCGCAGTCGCAGCTTCTCACCGATATGGGCCTTTCTTCGCACCAAGCCATCCAAGTCGAAGAAATCCCTGCGATTCCCTCACTGGATAAGATGACAGAAAACGCCGATGTGCTTCTCGCGATTGCCATGGAAAAACGGCAAGATTTACTTGCCGCAGAAGCTGCCGTCAAATCGCAGGAAGCCAATGTCGATTTAGCCAGGAGCCAATTTTATCCTACGGTGGGCTACAGCCTCAACTACGGGCAAACCAACTTTGGTAAATTTGGCAAAGATCACTGCGATTGGCAGAGCTCTTTCACTTTGAGCTTCCCCATCTTCTCTGGCTTTTCGATGATCAATAATTTAAAAGCCGCCAAGGCCAAACAAGCCCAGGCCGAAGCTCAGTACCGTCAAACCCAACTCACGGTCATTCAAGATATCACGACAGCCCACTCGGGCGTACGCACAACGTTTGATAATTTAAAAGTGACGGACGAGCTGCTCTCAGTTTCTCGCCAGGAATACGACGTGGCCCTTGCGCGCTACAAAGCGGGCGTCGGAAACATTTTAGAGCTCATGTCTGCGCAGAGTAGCCTCGCCGATGCTAGATCCACACAGGTGCAAGGCATCCGCGACTGGCTAACCTCGCTTGTCCAACTTAGCTTTGCAGCAGGAACACTTGAGCCTCCCTACATGAAGGAGGTCAATTGAAACGACTTCTCATCTTACTGGCTCTCGCTGCATGCTCAAAACCTCCTCCTCCCCCGCCGGCTCCCCCCGTCGTAACGGTCGGCTGCGTCGAAAAACGCGATATGCCTATTTACAAAGAATATGTGGGCCACGTCGAAGCCTACCAAACCGTCGAGATCAAAGCCCAGGTCACAGGCCTCATCACAGGCCAGTATTTTCAAGATGGAGCCGAAGTCAAAGCCGGCGATCTTCTCGTCACCATCGATGACCGGCCCTTCCAAGCCTCGCTTCTTCGCGCGGAAGGAGCCCTGGCTCAAGCTGTGGCTAATTTGCGCCAAGCCAAAGAAGTCGCCGAGCGCAATGCGATTTTAGTGCAGCAGCAATACATCTCCCAACTCGACTATGACCAATTTGTCACGAACGTTCTTGCCAGCGAAGCCACCGTTACCGAAGCGAGAGCCGATGTCGATACCGCCAAAATCAACCTCGGCTACTGCACCATCCGCGCTCCCATCGGCGGAGCAACGACACAGCTACTCATCTACGTGGGCAACTACGTCCCCGTGGGCGGCTCCCCTCTCATGACCATCAATCAAATCCAGCCCCTGCGCGTGAACTTTTTTATTCCCGAACAAGATCTTCCCCAGCTCATGGCCGCGCACGAAAAATCTCCCGTTAAAATCCTCGCCTATCTCCAAGATAGCCTTCCAGCGGAAGGACAGCTTTACCTCGTAAATAACCAAGTCGATGAAAATACCGGTACGATTCTCATCGAAGGCCTCTTTCCGAACACCGATCGCGCCCTGTGGCCCGGAGAATATGTCAACGTCCGCACCATTTTACAAATCATTGAGGACGCCACCGTTGTGCCTTCTCAAGCCATCTCTATGGGCCAAGAAGGTCCCTACGTCTATGTCGTTAAAAGCGACCATTATATCGAAATGCGCCCTGTAAAGATCATACAGAGAGAGGGCGAGGTCACGATCATTGAGAAAGGGGTAACCCCCGGTGAGACACTCGTCCTAGAAGGACAAATTAACCTGAACCCGAATGTCCAGGTTGCTATTAAACAATAGCCTTGTCTATCGTTTTGGCAGGAAATCCCTATATAGATTTATGGTCGTGTTAATAAGTTTCAACTCTATCTTTAAGCGATTCTCTTCGTTATGCAAATTTGCAATTTTCTGCTGGAGAGCTCCTCGATCTGAGTTTTCTTCGGTACTGCTCGAATTTAATATCCCAGTTAAATTGTTCAGTGCTAGAAGAACTTCCTGGTACCTATTTTGAATTGCATCTAGTTGAGAAAGGAAACCTGCCATCAGATTGTCTGACTGGCATTCCTGTACTTCAGGTTCTTCTGTCAATTCCATAGACAAATCTTCTGCTTCTTGGTTGTTGGATTGAAATTGTAAGGTCCTTTGCAAAAACGTAAGATTGTCATTCGTAGTCGGTCCAGCGGTCGGTGTCATTGTAACTCCAGTGTTCGGTTTAACTCTGGGAAATATTACAAAAATAGGAAGTTAAATTTCTAGAGCTCTGTATCAGCAACTGAAGTTTATGAAGATACTTCATTCACGAGTTTTCCGCTCTTATACGCTTGAATATTTACTAGCGTGGTATGAGCGATGTTGTGCATCGCTTCTCTCGTGAAAAAAGCTTGGTGCGAAGTGATGAGAACATTGGGAAATGTTTGGAGACGCGCGAGCACATCATCCGGAATGAACGTTGCTGAAAAGTCTTCATAAAAATACTGATTTTCTTCCTCATAGACATCGAGGCCCGCAGCGCCGATTTTTTTGGATTTTAGCCCCTCTAATAGTGCCGAAGTGTCGATGAGACCTCCCCGTCCTGTGTTGATCAGCATCACGCCTTCTTTCATGCGAGAAATCGCATCGCGGTTGATCATATGAACATTGTCGGGAGTCAGCGGACAATGAAGTGTAATAATATCGCAGGATTTGTAAAGAGTCTGCAGATCGGAAAATTCAGCTCCCGCTTTCTGGACAAGCTTTTTATCGATGTCATAGCCCAGGACCTTCATACCCAGGCCTTTTAAGAGCCCCACCATGACAGATCCGATTTGGCCGCAGCCAATCACCCCTGCAGTCTTGCCATGCATGTCAAAACCCATCAGCCCCACAATGCTGAAATTATTCTCGCGGATTCTTCCATACGCGCGGTGGAGTTTGCGGTTAAGGCACAGCATCATACCCAAGGCATGCTCAGCAACCGCATACGGAGAATAGCTCGGAACCCGCACGATTTTGATCTGATTTTTTGCCGCCTTGAGATCGACGTTATTGTAACCGGCGCATCTGAGTGCAATCAGCCCTACACCCTGAGCTTTGAGTTTGCCGATCACAACTGCTGAGATTTTGTCATTGACGAAAGCGCAGACGACATCATAGCCCTGTGCCAGAACGCAGGTGTCCGGCGTTAAATGCGCATCGAAATATTTGATCTCAAAACCAAACGACTTATTGGCAGCATCGAAAAACTCTTTATCGAACGGCTTGGCATCAAAAAATGCTATCTTCATCAGCCCCTCTAGGGATTTTGCACTTCAATTCTTTTGAAGAGTTGGTACATGGGTAACTGTGGGGCGGGCGTTTTATCCAGTCTAAGCATAGGTGTTTGAATTTGGAGCACAACATTATCAAAAACGATGGTTTTTACAAGAGAATTAGACATAAAATAATCGTTGGATTTTGTCGTCGTAATCAAAGCGTTTTCTGTTTCTGAAATCACTTGCACGCTTTTTTTCTTGAGTTGACTTAAGAACTCTTCTTTTGACGTGGGCAAGAGAGAAAGAGATACTGCTGCCATTTGTGTCACTTTAGAAGTCGTGACAGTATCGCCATTTTTGCGGCTTGTATGAACGCTCATAGAAAGTGATACTTTTCCAGAAGCAGGAACAGGAATACCAGGTGAGGCATCAACGAGATCTGGCCTGCTTGAGTATCCATTTTCCGTTTTGGTGGTTATCTGCCCTCGACTGTACTCGGTACCAGTTGGCAGTAAAATAGAAATACTTCTTCCATTCCAATCATTAAGAGAGTAGGACTTCATTTCAGTTGTCCACTCCATGGAAGAACCGGACACATCATCAATCACATCTACTGCTGACATCTTAAGCCTCCTGTGGTGTTTAAAACAGGATAAACTCTCAGAGACTTTTAAACAAAGCGATATCTCGCACGAAAATTGCAAATCGGTGTATTGAGATACTTAAATGAACATCTCAGAAATCTTCATCCGCCGCCCCATCGCGACCACACTTCTCATGGTGGCCATCTTGTTCTTCGGGATCTCTTCGTACTTTCGACTCCCGGTAAGCGACCTACCGAACATCGACCTTCCGGCTATCACGGTGTCGGTCTCATACCCTGGCGCTGACCCCGAAACGATGGCCAACAACGTCGCGAGCCCGCTCGAGAAGCAGTTTCTAACGATCCAAGGCCTCGATAACATGGCATCGACGAGCGCGACGGGCGATACGACCATCGTTTTGCAATTTGCGCTAGACAAATCGCTCGACCAAGCCGCCACCGACGTACAAGCGGCGATCAATGTCGCCACTCCACTCCTGCCTAAAAATCTCCCTTACGGCCCGACGTATTCCAAAGTGAACCCATCGGCCTCGCCGGTCATGTACTTTGCCGTCACATCCCCGACGATGCCCATGTACAAACTCTACGACTATGCCTACACGTTCATCGCTGAGCGCCTCAATACCGTGCCGGGCGTTGCGCAAGTCGTCGTCTACGGCAACCCTTTTGCTGTGCGCGTGCAAGTCAACCCTCAAAAACTTGCCGCAAAAAAAATCGGCATCAACGAAGTGGCCACTGTCATCCAAAATCAGAACGTCTATCTTCCGACGGGTAACCTCTATGGAGACTTTCGGGAGTATTTCATCAATGTCGATGGACAGCTGACCTATGCCGAAGCCTATAACCAGATGATCATCCGCAATGACAATGGTGCCATCGTGCGCATCCGCGATGTAGGAAACGCCATTGACAGCTTGCAATACGACAAAAACTACGATCACTATTTAACAAACAAGACCGATTCCATCGCCGTAGTCTTCGGCGTGCAAACGCAGCCCGGGACGAATGCTCTCAGCGTCATCAACGGCATCAAAGAGATGCTGCCACAAGTCAAAGAGACGCTTCCAGGATCTGTGGATCTGCAATGCATTTTTGATAAGTCAGATTTTATTAAGGAGTCTGTGGATGACGTGCAGATGACGCTCCTCATCGCTCTGAGCCTCGTTGTTCTTATCATCTTTTTATATCTCGGCAAAATCATCGATACTCTGATTCCATCACTTGCTCTTCCAATGGCCATCGTGGGCACGTTTTCGATCATGTCGGTGCTGGGATATTCCATTGACATCCTCTCGCTCCTTGCTGTGACACTGTGTATCGGCTTTTTAGTCGACGATGCGATCGTCGTGCTCGAAAACATCTTCCGCCATACTGAAATGGGCAAATCCCCACTCGTTGCCGCTCTTGAAGGATCCAAACAAATCGGATTCACCATCGTCTCGATGACCCTGTCACTCAGCGCTATTTTCATTCCCCTGCTTTTCATGACGGGCGTCGTCGGCCGCCTCTTCCATGAATTTGCCGTCGTCATCGTGTGCGCGATGCTCCTTTCAGGTTTTGTTTCTCTATCTCTCACGCCCATGCTCTGCAGCCGTTTCTTAAGGCCAACAAAACCGGGCGAGCACTCGCGTATTGAGCGTATCTCCAAAACCCTCAATACAACCCTTGTTCAGTGGTATGACCGGTCTCTACAATTTGTCCTTAGACACAAAAAGATAACAGCCTTCTGTGGTCTGGGATGCATGATCGCCTCTGCTGCCCTCTTCAAATTCCTTCCCACCGATTTTCTTCCTCCCGATGACATCGGATTTGTCGTTATCCATGCGCAGGCTCCGGAAGGGACATCTCCCTTTCTCATGAACAAGTACCAAGAGCGCCTTTCTAAAATCGCCCAAAATAATCCCCATATGGAATCGATGGTCTCCTTTGGAGCTACACCCGATAGCAATAAGGGAATCATCTATATGCGTCTCAAGCCCTTCCGGGAGCGTCCCCCTATCGATAAAGTCATGCAAGAACTTACACAAGATTTAGAAAGCACTCCTGGAGTTCAAGTCTTTCTCAAAACCCTCCCCCTGATCGACCTCCAAGTTTCCACAGCCGATATCTACACTCCCTACCAATACACTCTTCGGGGACTAAACACCGAAGATCTCTACCGCTCAGCTCATGCTCTTGAAACGAAATTAAAAACCACACCCGGTCTCAAACAAATCGGCAGCGACCTGGAAGTCGACCAGCCCCATGTCTACCTTAAAATCGATCGCGATAGAGCCTCTGTGCTCAACCTCACAGCCGAAGACATCGAAAATGCCCTGTCTCTTGCCTACGGCGGCATTTATCTCTCCTCCATCAACGCTCCTGCTAACCAATACTATGCGATTTTAGAAGTCGAACCCAAGTACTACAACAACCCCACTTGGCTCAGCCAGCTCTACTTACGCTCCACAACTGATGGCCTCATTCCCCTCAATTCCATCACCCAGATAGACCAAGCTGTCGGTCCCTTCAAAATCAATCGCATCAATGGACTTCCCGCGGTGAACATCTACTTCGATCTCGATAACGTACCGCTCGGCACGGCTATCAAAAACATCGAAGCTGCATCCAAACAAACCCTCCCCTCCAATGTCATGGGACAAGTCCAAGGAACCGCCAGCGTCTTTAAAGAGTCCTTTGCGAACCTCAACTTTCTCCTCCTAATCACGTTCTTCCTCATCTACATCATCCTTGGCATGCTCTACGAAAACTTCTTCCACCCCCTCACCGTCATGTCGACACTTCCCCCCGCGGCTCTCGGAGGACTGACCATTCTCCTCCTGTTTGGTCAAGCGTTCTCCCTCTACGCTTTTGTGGGATTTATCCTCCTGCTCGGTATCGTGCTTAAAAACGGCATCATCCTCATCGACTTCGCCATCGAAGGCATGCAAAGCGGCAAAACACCCCTCGAAGCGATCAATGACGCTTGCAAAACTAGATTTCGTCCCATCTTGATGACCACCCTCTCCGCCCTCATGGGCGCCATCCCCATTGCTCTGGGCCTCGGAGGCATGACCGCTCAAACCCGAAGATCACTCGGACTCGTCATTATCGGCGGACTTTTTGTTTCGCAAATTTTGACCCTATACCTAACTCCCGTCACATACCTTTATCTGGAGCAGCTACGCGAGTGGTGGGATGCTAAGTGGTATGGCAGGAAGAGACAGTAATACTATTCAACAATTTGTAGAGTCATTAAAATGCTAGTCAAAACATTAACAAGCTACGAAATTTTACTGAAATACTTGACGATTTTTTAAAAGACCCTGTCTTTGCTGTGGATTTTTTAGTGGAAACTCTAAAAGACAACGAACTCGATGTCTTTATTCTATCACTCCAGGACGTTATGCGCATCCACGGCAAACTTTGCGATATATAACTCTCATCTTAGGGTCTAGGATGGAATCGGTCAAAGGCATCGTTAAGATGCTTTTGACTCACATGCGTATAACGATCGGTCGTGTGGATGCTCACGTGACCGAGCATCTCTTGGATGACCCGCAGATCTGCGCCATTTTCAAGTAGATGGGTGGCAAACGAATGTCTCAAAGTATGCGGCGAAATGGGCTTATTTATACCCGCCTTTTGAGCATAAAATTTTACGCGCTGCCATACCGTGACGCGGTCGATGCGCTTTCCTTGCGCTGTGACAAATAAAGGGCCCGCAGCATTTTGTCTCCATTTTGTAAGGTATTCGTCGATGGCATCTACGGCTGTTTTGGCAATGGGCACGATGCGCTCTTTGTTTCCCTTACCTTTGACACGCACACGCGTGTCATCTACATCAGTTAAGTTAAGACCACATAGTTCAGAGACTCGCAGGCCCGAGGCATACAGGACATGGAGCATCGCTCTATCGCGCGCGCCAGTTGCATCCTCTGGAGTCGGAGCCGCAAGTAGCCGTGTGACTTCATCCAGAGATAAAACTTCCGGGATGAGCTGCCAGAGTTTGGGGCTATCGAGGTACCGCGTGGGATCGCTGGGGATGATTCCTTCGCGTTTTAAGTACCGAAAATAGACTTTGATCGCCACTAGCATGCGACAGACTGATGAGACGGCGTATTTGTCTTTGACGTATTGGAGATAGTTGAGGACATCGTCTTGCGTGACGAGTTCCCATGTTTTACTCTCCAGAAATTTGTGAAATGCCTTCAGATCGCGCCCATAGGCAGCTAGTGTGTGCGGGCTGAGACCCTTTTCTGAGCCCAGATACAGCAGGAAATCTTCCATGATCGGAGGATAGAATGCTTGCAGCTTAAAGTCCAGCCATGGTTTTATGGAGCTCTCTCAGTTGCTCTTCTTTCGCGATTTTTACGGCTGCAAGAACATCCACGGTCGCTTGCTTCCAGTCTTGTCGTCCTTCGAACAACTTTTTATTGAGCTCATGCATTTTATCGAAATAAATCTTGATGATCTTATCATCTTCTTCTTTCTTCACAAGTTCGCAGAAGGAATTGAGGCTTACGACTTTTTCATATTTCCAGGGAGTTTGTGTATGGCGCCAGTAGTTCTGGATACCGCGGATATTGATCACGCCCCAGAAGCTACCTACGGTAAGGAGAATGATCAGAGGAATGAGGGCGATTCCTCCTGAGAAAATAATACTTGCGGCGATGCTTCCCCCAATAGCTATAATGTTGAGGAGTGAACTAAAGATGAGCAAGGCCTTATCAAACTTGCCTTTCTGCTCACCATTCCATTGGGTATAGAGACGTGTTCCATCGAGGCCGTACATCCATAGAAGCGCTGAAATCGCAAACATGATCGAGACTAAAAGAGCTCCGACGCCTCCCGTTAGGACGAATACCGTAGCGATCACACCCACCGTCAAGATGCTCAATAAAATCTGCCATGCATGACGATCGAAGCCTTTATCAAGCTCCGCCAAAATCTCCTTCTTCGTTATGTGCTCGCCTCTGTTGTGTTTGTCGACGAGTGCTTGTCCAATATGGCGGCCCAGTTCTTGCTCTTTACCTGCTCGTAATTTCTCACTCATCAATTTCTTTCCAAATGCAACCATGAGCTCTAAGCCTTTAGCTCCTTTAATGCCCGTATATTGGGCCATTTTCTCAGGCTGATTAATAAACAACTGCAAGACAATTTCTCTACGAGGTGTTTGAAAATGAGTATCGATCCCCATTTTTTTCCATTCTTTTTCGAGCTTGGAAAACCATTTTTCACCCTCATCTAAGGCAAGATTAGTAAAATCTTTTTCTGTGTATGTGCTAAGTTCCTTGGTAATATCGAGCTTGCTATTCATCCAGGAAGCGGTGTCTTCGACAAAAGGACTCTCTCCAATCTTTGAGTCACGTGTACGATCAGGATGCGCTAATAATTCATCTTCCAACTCACTTTTTCGATACATGTTATAGGCAGCCGTAAAGCCCAGGCACACTTTTTGAAGACCAATCAAAAGCATCGTCGCGACACCTAGCCCTGCAGCGGCATCTGTGACTCCAGAAATCGGTTCAAGGTCGATGAGCTCAGAGGCCCTAACCATGTCGTAGACCTTAAGAGATTTTTCAGCGAGAGCGGTCGCACCAGCGCCAACGAGAGGAACAGTCATTCCCAGCGAAGCAAGCGCTAGGCGCTGTCCTTCGGTATCACCAATGTGGTTGGCAAAAATAGCGCGTTTGACACCCTCGACAGTTAATGCGGTGTTGGCGGCTAGGTAAAGACCTTGCGTCATTCCCATGAGCGGCTGAGAAAGATCTGTCGTAGGATCATAACTCTCGACCCATTCAGAGGCGACTTTCCCGCTATTGAGGGTAGCAGAAGATATATCCATCACCGACAACATCGGGCCATCCGCTGCCAGTAAAGACTTAGGAGGTTTAACTGCACCGAGAGGAGGAGTCAGGCTTTGTTTTGCTAAAATAGTTTGAGCAAGGGCATGCGACTTCGCAGCATCTGCTTGAATGGGGGCAGCAGGTGCCTGCGGAGGAGTACTAACTCGCTTTTCTTCAACAATAGTCGACATACATATCCCTACTCCTATATTATACTAATTATTTGAATTTTAATCCAGGGTTTATATAGATTTAATTTGAGTGCAGGATATTGTCTATGAACGACTTAAGTGCCGAAGGCTGTTATTGAGCTCTTCAAGCTGGTGGACGCGGTGCTGAGCCAGCTCGGTGAGGATTTGAGGGGTCGTTTTTTGCCAGTTCTTATCCCCTCTAAATAAAGCCTGGTCAGAGAGATGCATTTTTTTGAAATACTTATCTATCTCTACAGCATTGGTCTCCTGCATGACGAGCTTATGGAAAGACTGAAAGGATACGACTTTTTCAAATTCCCAGGGGCGATAGGTATGCCGGTGGTACGTATAAACCCCTCGAATATTGATGATAGCCCAGAAGAGACCCACCCCTATGAGCAGGAGGAGCGGCACGAGTGCAATCCCTCCGGTGAATATGACCATTCCAACGATCGTACCAACGACCGCGATGATATTGAGCAGCGAGCTAAAGATGAGCATTGCTTTATCTAATTTGCCGGTCTCTTGACCGGACCATTGATTGATCAGACGGTTGCCATCCCAGCCGACTACCCACAGAATCGCTGAAAGGACGAAGGCTAAGGCTACGAAAAGCCCTGCCAGTCCTCCTGTGAACACAATAGCACTGATGCAAAGCGCCACACCCAGTATTCCGAGGAAAATAAGCCAACGGCTTTTATTCATGCCTTTATCGATTTCTTTAATGACTTCGGTTTTTGTGATCTCGGCGGTCGTGGTATAGAATTTATCAATGATATCTTTGCCAAGAACGCGGATAAGCTTTTGCTGAGCTGCTGCTTGGAGCTCCTGAGTTTTAACCTTTTTTCCAAACGCTAGGAGGAGTTTTCCTTTTTCAAAATGGGTAACCCCCGTATGCAGAGCCATCTCATCTTCATGGATAAGGAAGAGATCTTTGATAAGCTCATTTCTACTTTTTGTGCCATTTAAGGGAGCAAGCCCTAGCTTTTTCCAATCCTTTTCAAGCTTCGTCAGCCATGCATCACCCTCATTCAAGGCAAGCTTGATTAAATCTTCTTCCGAGCATTTATTAAGCTCAGAAGAGACATCGAGCTTGTCACCGAGCCAATTGCGCACAGAATCATCGTCTTCATATTGATTTTCTACGTTGGTGGGTTTAAGACTTTCGACCTCGTTTTTTGTCTTCCATTTTCGGTACAAGTTGAAGGAGGAGATGAACACGAGCGCAGCGTTATACAATCCGAAAAGAACAAGAGTCGCTGTTCCCAGTACTGTGATGCTCTGAGAGACTTCGGCCACAGGCTGATAGTTCACATTTTGCAGAGTCTGGGCCATGTCGTAAACGCGCAGAGTCTTTTCCGCAAGAGCTGTCATACCAGCCCCTGCAAGCGGGACGGTAATGACCAGTGATGCTGCGGCAAGCTTTTGGCCCTCGGTGTCCCCGATTTTCTGGGCAAAATTCATGCGTTTAACGTTTTCGACCGTTTGAGCTACGGCGCTCACAGTAAATGTGGCGAGTGTCAGCCCCATCAGCGGCTGAGAGATGTCCATGCTCGGATCATAAGAGATAAACTCCATTCCCCCTGCGAATGCCGCACCATTACGGACTGCTGAAGAGGCATCGACTACGGGTTGGAGAGGACCATCGGCTCCCATGAGACGTCTGGGTTCTTTTAAAACCCCTGGAGTGCGGATGTCACTACGGTTTGTTAAAGTTTGTGCGCTGAGAAATTGAGCTTTGGCAACAGTATTTAGATAGCCCGGTTCGCGCGACTGAGCCAGCAGCGGAGTGGATTCATTAGTTATCTTTTTTACGTTGAATGACATGGTTTACTATCTCGTATAGTTTTTTTACTTGTTCGAGATCACTTTGTCCGTTTTGCTGATCGGGTGTTAAATGCAATTTAGCAAGCTTTTTGCAGGCCTCATAAAACGCCGATTCTGAAGAGTCGAGACCTTGAGCATTTTTGGTCACGATGGCTTTGTAGGTAATGCTATGAAACTCCAGCCATTTTAGAATAAACGCTTGGATCTTAAATGAAAGTTGATCCGAGCCGTATTTAGCTTTAAACCGTTCAGTCACTCTTGTTTTATCATTGTCTAATTCTAATTCTTTATTTTGTTGGATGAGGACATTACTTTCGGCCAATTGAACTACAGACTCTGGGCTAGTCCTACGCAAGCGAGACTCAATAGGAGCTGTCATGTTTTCTCCCATATCTTTAACAATGAGTGCCAAAATTGTTTCCCACTCGTAATCGACATCCGCATCTTCTAACGAGACTGCAGCACCCTCTTCAACAGATAGTCCATAATCCGAAAGTGATTGAACTTTTTTATCCCCAGCTTGGTCAGATATCTTTTCAAAAATCCGGCTTGCCACTTTTTGAATAGCAGCCTTCGTCTGGGAGCTCAAGCCCGCCGCATCGACAGCTTTTCCCGTTTTGTCATAGAGCTTTAAGCTCGGGACATAACTCGAGTCGCCAATTATCGTGCGCTTTAATGTAAGGATGTTACTCATAATTATTGTCTCTCTTTTGCATTAATTATATCAAAATTTTGAATTAAAAGCTACTATTTATTATATAAAATTTGAATATAGCCCATTGCGCTTTAATAACTTATAAAATATAATGGCTCTTCTATGGGAAAAGACTCTGATATTCAGTCATTTATATCGGGCAAAACTAGGCCATATCGCTCTATTCTGATCTTCGGACCCCCAGGATCAGGAAAAGGGACTCTGGGTAAGTTCCTTAGTAGCGCTGGGAACCATTTCCACCTTTCCTCGGGAGATATCTTCCGGGGCCTTTCTCCAGAATCCCCTGCCGGACGCCTTTTCCATTCCTATGCCCACAAAGGCCATCTTCTTCCCGATGAAATCACCGTCGGTATCTGGCATCACTATATGGAAGGGCTTATCGCCACCAACCGCTATTTTCCCCACCAACAACTGCTCCTTCTCGATGGTATCCCCCGTACCCCGAAACAAGCCGATCTCTTAAACCAGCATATTAAGCTCATGCACATCATCGTCCTCGAGATGGCAAACACCGAGGAGCTTATCAAGCGGATGCAGCGCCGGGCTGTCATTGAAAAGCGCACGGACGATATGGATGAAGCCGTTCTTCGCACGCGTATGAAAGTCTATGCTGAAGAAACAGTCCATCTTCTTGAGCACTATCCAAAAGAGAAGATCTCTCGTTTTAATGCTGATCAGCGGCCTTTAGAAGTGTTGAGGGATGTGCTTGTGCGGCTTTCTGAGCTGCTCTGCCATAGCGAAGAAGCTTATCTCTAAAAAGAAATCATTTTTCTGTTAAAGAGTGTCAATAATTTTACATAAGCATCGATTGTAGCTTCATTCCATTGATGTGAGTCGGCGATCATGAATTCGTCTATCGCTTTCAATTCATTGACATTTAAATCAAAATTCTGAGCATAGGCCTTTATTTGCATGAATAAAGCGAGTTCATCTTTACCTAATTTTTCTGTTCTGCAAATTTTTTGAATGAGGTCCAATATCTTTCCGCTCGTGACTATACGCCACTCGAGTTCAGTGGGTGTTCCTTTAGCAGTTTTATCTATAACATCTTGTATCACGATACGCGTGATGCGCTCTGCTTCTTCTTTGCGACGTGCCTGTTCCTTTTGCTGAAGACCAGCAATATCTGTTGTGAGCACGGAGCGGACAAGCTCAGGTAAAAAAGCCTCTGAAGCGCCCAAGTATCTTTCTAGAGTGATGCGGCTTTGAGGAATAAGCGGCTTAGATCTAACAGGGTTTAGGTCAGCTTCGATAAATATTTCATCGGCCTTCTGCGACTTCTCTATTGCAGCATTAAATGTTTCTAAAACCGAGGCATATTCAGCGACTACCTTTTCCGACCATGTTTGACCAAGGTCCGAAGCAATTTTGAACGGATCAATTCCTAGAGCTTTCCCCCAATGATAGATATCGTGGATGTTCACTCCGCATTGCTTCTTGATCAACTTTTGCAAGCGGGCAATGTTCCAGTCCATTTCTTCTAAAGCGGATTCAAATTCCTGCTGAGAAATAATCCATTTTTGGAGGATTTCTCCAAGTTTGGAGAGCCGCGCAAGCTCGTCATTTGCTCTGATAATTCGAGGATTTGCTTCCAATGGATTTACTGTGCCAAAAATGGTGCTGATGTGCTGGTTACCCGCTTGTTGCTGGAGCAAGCCAAATTCTTCAATGATATGGGCGCGAAGCATCATAGCTTCTTGAACATTTTGAGGAACTGCATCTCCTTGAAGAGCGCTGATTAAAGACTCATGGATGGCATTGTTTTTAAATCGTTTTGCACAAAAATCATCTCTATCTTCTTTTATATCTTTAAGCTTCTCTTGTAAGCCTTCTATGTCCTCTCCTGCCATCGCAAATTCTCTAAGGTCTTGAAAGAAACCGAGACCCAGTTTTGTGCGGTCAGTGTGCTTTTGAAGGCAGATCTTCACTTTAGTTGTGATGTCGGCGCCGGACATATGAAGCTGTCGCAGACGCTGGCATTCGATAATAAAAGAAACAGGCTGCTTCATGATATTCAAAAGACTAAAGTTTGAGTTCATCATTTGTTTCAAATTCTCTATGTCAAACTTCGGGCTCGTTAAGCATTTAATTATAGCCGATTCGGCGTCTTCATAATTACCCACGCTGGGCTCTCCAGTAGAATGATAAAGATGGCGCCAAATAGCTTTTTTGATATCGCTCTTGGTCGTCAGCGATTGTAATTCCTTCGTAAATTGAGCTCTATCATCGATAAAAGAGTAATACCCTTCAGGGATATCGCCACCGCCGAAGATTGCTGCAGCAAAGGGCTCCACCACCATTTTATTGATCTCATCAAACAACTGACTTAAAGGAATTTTAGCATGGTAGTTATCTTCGAACTCCTCACACTTGGGCTCATGGACTTTTGCTTCTTCGTACGCTTTATGAAAAGCAGCTTTTGCAACTGCTTCTTTTTTTGCATTCTCTGGATATTCTTGGATCGCTCTTAAGGCACGGACAAAATGTGAAAGTTGCAAAGGATTTATACAATGGATATCGTCTCCGAGCACATACCTCAAAGTTTCTTCATCTATCGGTTTATCTCCGGGATTTTTCATGAGCATTTCGATTTTGCCGACAACCCGTTCTTCCATCTTTGCGCGATAAGTTGCTTTGTCTTCAAGCACCATCGGCTTAGATAAATCTTCAGGCTTATACCTTCGGCCCAACGTAGTTAAAGTGTCTTGATAACCACTGCCTGTTATCGCCTGATGTCTGCGAGAAATAAGGTCCATTTCGCCTATCACGTCTGCGGAATGGGCTGCTCTCGAGCTCATGAGCTGGGGATTTTGCAAGGTATATCTTTGATACTGATTTTTGAAATCGTCAAGAAATTTAGGGCGTTTCTTCTGAATCCTCTCGCACATCTTCTCATAGGTCAGAGCCGCAAGGGGGGCTCTTAAATCTCGCTGCTGAATATCTTCAGCATTCCCCACTTTTGTTGTCGCAAAGTGGAATAGGTCATATACAGCTTTTGCTGAATGGGCTTTATTTTCTAAATTACTTATGACCCGGTCACATTTTTGATCAAACGTCCAGGTACGATAGATTTTAACAATTTTAGCAAGGATCGCGTTAATCCAGGGAATACTGGACCACTGCTCTCCACTATTCGTGTAATCTCCCTTAAGAAGTTGCTCTGCAACTTCCCTACCGGGCTGGCTCAAGACAGATTGTCGGACAACTGATGTCATAATTACCCGTTAATTATTCTTTCTTCAAATCGAGGGCGGGCTTACGTGAATGCGCTGTACTTAGCGTCTTAATTCACGGGAGACTCATCCTCTTCCTTCTCAGGTTTAGATTTCTTTACAGGTAAAGAAACCTCCTCCACCTTAGGAATCATTTACTTTCTGCACATTGAGGGCAGGCTCACGTGAATGGGCTTTAGTAAGTCTATTATTCACGAGAGACTCTTCCTCATCCTTATCATTCTTAGGTATAGATTTCTTCGCAGGTAAAGAAACCTCCTCCACCTCAGATTTTTTACGTTGAACTGGCTTCAAAACGAGTTCATTGTTCAAAATGAACCTATGGCAGCCCTTCAATAAGACGGTGAATGCATCTATTGTAGTTTCATCCCAATTCGTATTGTCTTTGAGATCGGCTTTGGATATCGCATCTCTATGCGGCTGACTCATTTCAATCTGGTCAGCAAATTTCCGTGCGCGACTCAAAATCACTACATCGGGAGCCTCTAAAGGTTGCTTGCGACACACTTTTGTAAGTACTGGAACTATCCGTACGGCTGCTTCTGTTCTCCAGATATCTTCCGCTGTGAGGCCTTTGGTCATCACATCCCACGTATGTATAATGACGTTGTCATAAATGTTATTTACGCGCGCTGCTACACCGCGATTTCTATCTTCAAAAGCCTGATCGATAGTGCCTTCTACTAAACAGCTCGCAATGCCGGCAGTGATAACTTCTCTTGTGCCTTTTTCTCGTTCTTCGAGATAGGCTTGATTAGTAAAGCGATCGGTGACCATTTCAGCATTGAATAGAAGTAATTCAGTCTCTGCATTGTCTTGGGCGCACTCTGCATTTTGAAGATTTTCAAATTCAGCAGTCACGAGAAGCATCGCTGTTATGAACTCGTTTAATTTACCCTGCTCTACAGTGTGATTAGCGATAAGCGGCTGTATTCTTTGGCTTATATTCGCTACCAGGTTCTGAGCTACATCACCTTTCTTAGCAACAACCGGTGGTGTGTTGGGGATGTTTAACCTGAGCGCAAAATCGCACATATAGTCAGGTGTTAATTTGTAGCGACCAGTAGGGGTATTTCTTAAGGCATCGGAATTAGTGATATTTGATTTGAGGGTATTGATTTCATTTTCAAGCTGCACCATGGGCAGAGCTTTCTGCTCCAGTTCCTGGATATGGCGCTGCTCCATATTTTGTAAATCATTGCGATAAGTTTCTTCTAGAGCCTTAATACCATCGATGCAACCATGCTCTGTTTGTTTAATAGCATCTTCATATGACTTCTCTACTTCAATCCATTTAGCAATAGCCAAAGGAATATCACCCATCAATTGGGCAAGATATCTTTCATTGTCTTGAAGAGCTTGGGGATTTAAGGTTGTATTGAGTCCAGAACGTTGTGCAAAGATCTCTTTAGCAACGGTCTCGGCCCATTTTCCTGCTTCTAATCTCAGTTTCTCTGCTGATTTAAGATCACTTGGGTAATTCAGAAGTCCTTGAAAGTCCGTCAGAGCATTTTGCAACTTTGCGTTGATTGGATGATTTGCCCTATCTTTTTGCAGCCCAACTTTTGCTTTATCCAAGCGGCGGCGGAATCCCTCTTTATCGTTGTCAAGCTTCACGCTCAGTTGCTGCTTTTCATTTTTCTGCTTCGTCTCTAAAGCGGGTTTGCTTGCACTCAAAACCTTTAATAGTTCTTCGTTAACGGCTAATCCAGCTCTCCAAACGAGATAGTCTTTGATTTCCTTAAGTTTAGGGTTGATCTTTGAAGCCTCGCGCTTGCCAAACAGGAAGCTTTGAGTTCCCTCGATGGGCGTATCTAACGTAATATGCTGGCGGATGCACAGCTTGACTTGAGCCTTTTCCAGATCGGACAATGCATGACCGGCAACGCCTAATTTATTCAAGTCTGTCGCAAGACCTGCAAAATCATCAATAAGAGCTTGGCGATTGCCAAAAGCTTGCGAGAGAGACTGCTGGTCTAGCTTCTTGTTTTGTGCAAGACCGATAATGGCCTGATCTATCTCGGTTAAAACGGGGTCAATGATCTTATCAAATAATTTCCGATTATTCATTGCGATAAACTGCTCTTCTTGCAGTTTCTCAATACCTGCTTTGGCACGTGCGTAATTTGTCTTAGCCTTTAGGTGAGCTCGAATCGCATCAGCAACGGTTTTTTCTAATCTTTTCTTTTCCGCGGGAAGCTGTCTCAAAGTTTCTAAAGCAGTGGCTAGCGCGCCCACATCATCGATATGGAATGTATCTTTGCCGAGCGTCGCTTTCACAACATCTTCAGTTATTTCTTCATCTGAATAGTTCACTAAAACCCAGGCTTTATGGGCGATGCTATCTTGTACTTGAGCCGCAGTTCGTTTGCGTTTTGTATCGGCTGTCTGCGCCGGCAATTTAAGTAAGTCTTCTGGATGGAATTGATAGCCAAAGGGAAGAGAGACATCTCGCATGATTTGCGGGGTAGCTTTGCCACTGATTTGCTGGATGGACTCAACTATGGCGTCTAAATCTCTAACGATATCAATGCCATTTCCTCTGACGTGGACTTGAGCATTAACAACTCGGTTATAAAATCCTTTTTCAAAACTCGTATCGCCTGCAATAGATGGACCCATCTCAAGGATTTCTGCTCTAGCTGTGTAAAAAAGAAGCGCGCGATTATCTGAAGTATCAAAAGTTGACGTACCACGTGCATGTTTATCGATGAACGAAACCCATTGGTCTAGTGCTGTATTTAAAGCGGCCTCAGATTTTCCTGAAGGATCAAGCTTATTTTTAGCGACCGCGCTAATAACAGCTTCTTGATATCCTCCCAGCGTTGTGAAATGACGGCAAACAAATTTGGAATTGCGGATCGCATCGACCCTTCGACCGATGAATTTGAATTTATTCCAAGTCTCGCCGCATTTAGACGGCGTTCCGTATAGCTGCTCTAAAGCCCAGCTAACTTCTGCGTCTTGAAATTTTCGCACCGAAACTGTACTTGTATTGCTTTTTACTATTTCCATAATTAAACGTCTTTTTAAATCAGTTGCTTACTATTATAGTATTTAGTTACACAAAAATTCAATAATATTTATTTTAAAGATACAATAAAGATGTTAATTATCAGTTAGTTACAGAAATCAAAATAAAATATATTATGTTTGAAAATAAAAAATTATAATGTATAATTATAGCAGATGCAGGAGAACTATTATGAATACTACACAGGAATTACAGAATAAAGTATCTGCGCTTGAGTCACAAGTGGACCACTTGGAGACCGAACTCAGCTATATCAACGATCTTCTATTACGCTGTGGCTTTCCGCATGGTATTCAGACTCTGAAGATTACGATCGAACAAATGCTCGAGGAAGGCGGCGACAATACGATGCCTGACCTGACGGAATTCGCGTAAGTCTTTCATATTTAACTTATTAGATAGAGGGCAGGCCCCACGGGGTCTGCCCTCTTGTTTTATAGGCGATTTTCAGTTAAATTATGACCCAAATCATGGGTAAGCTAATTTTCGAACATAGCGGTGAAGAGGTCGAGATCGAGGCTGGTGAGCCAATAGCCCCCGCCTGCGAAGAAGCCGGCGTCCCTTTTGCCTGTACTGAGGGCATCTGCGGGACCTGCATCGTCGAAGTCATCGAAGGCGAAGAAAACTTAAGCCCACCCACCCAAGAAGAGTTTGATTTCTTGGGAGCTCCTGGTAAAGAAAGACTCGCTTGCCAATGCAAGTTAAATGGCGCCTGTGTAAAAATTAAATTCTAAGGAACTATTATGATTACGAAAGAGATGACGATTGAAGAGATTTTCACGAAATTTCCCCAAAAAAGCCAGCGCCTTGCGCAAGAGCTTACAAGCACCGGCCTCAATTGTGTGGGCTGCGGAGCTGCTACTTGGGAGACTCTCGAAGCTGGCATGCTCAGTCACGGATTTAACGACACAGATATCGAAGACCTATTAAAACGACTCAATACCATCTTATCGGAAAAATCGGATCTATCCACCATCTCCATGACCAAACGGGCTGCCGAAAAATACCGCGAAATCCTTACGGAAGAAGGTAAAGCTGGCTGGGGCCTGCGCTTTGCCGACAGAGCCGCTGGATGCAGTGGTTTTGAATATGTTCTCGACTATTCTGAAAAAGCCAAAGAAGGTGACCAAACTTTCACATCTGAGGGCGTTGAAATCCATGTGAGCCAAAATATCGTGGGACGCCTCCTTGGATCCGTCATCGATTACGTGGACGGCTTGCATGGAGCCGGATTCAAAATCACGAACCCGAATGTCAAAAGTTCTTGCGGCTGCGGGAAATCTCAAAGCTATTAAGATTTAAAGCAGCTCTGCACAAACTCTAGCATTTTGCTCGTTTGTGCAGAATTTAGAACATCCAAAATTCTGCACAACTGAGAGTTTTCATGCAGTTTGTGCAGATTATTTCTTTTTGGGATGGTACCTATCCCAGATGCTATGAATGATGAGTAGGACCGCTGTGAGGGCAAGGACACATACGATAAAAGTTATCTGTGTTTCCATAGGCACTGGAGGAACTTTTTTTCCAAATGAAGGATTAATCTTGGGAAATCTATCGAAGGCTTTCATTATCTGCGTATGTCCACAAGTAACCGGTCGCGTATACATATTTTATACCTCTAGGAGTTTGACAAGCTGGGGATCGAATTGGCTATTTATCATCAATTTTTTAAGATTCTCGACTCTTGTTGAAAGAGGAGCGCAAGGATTGGGCTCCCACACTAAAAAAGTAATCAAACAATTATCGAATTTCTCGAGCTGCTCAGGACCTTGCTGCGCCATTTGAAATCGAATTTTTTCGAGGGCATTCCCTAGGCGATTAGCTTGATCAGGAGTGCTAGTAGATAGCGAGTGGCCATTCCAATATGAAATATTTGAATCTATCTCATGCGAAGTCAATGCCTCGGCGCTGGCTATATCGGTGATTTCCATGGAAAAATCATATAGGAAACGTCCTTAAGAATCAAGAAATCACTTATGTATCGCTCTACGGTGGATCGCAAGCGCCGCTTCCTTAATCGCTTCTGAGAGCGTGGGATGGGCAAAAGGCGTATGCGCCAAGTTCATCGCAGTAAGCCGGTTTCTTATGGCAATAGCTGCGGCCGAAATGAGTTCGGAGGCATGAGCTCCGATGATGTGTATTCCTAGCAGCCGATCCGTTGCAGGATCGGCCAAAATCTTCACAAACCCTTCTGTCTCCCCTGTGCACTGCGCACGGGAATTGATTTTCATAGGAAATTGTCCCTTGGCATAGGGAATATCTTTGAGCTCTTCTTCGGTTAAACCAACGGAGGCTACTTCGGGAGAAGTATAGACGACGCTGGGGATCGACATGTAGTCGACGATAGGTGACTGCCCCGCGATGATTTCAGCTGCGGCGACGCCTTCTTCGGAGGCTTTGTGAGCAAGCATTGGGCCATCGATGAGGTCTCCGATGGCGTAAATGGAAGGGACCACTGTGCGGAATTGCCCATCGACGGGAACCATGCCTTTATTCAAGGTGATGCCGACGTTTTCGAGGCCGAGATTTTGCGAGAAGGGACGGCGGCCGATGGAGACTAAGACGACATCGCCGCGCAGCTCGCTAGTTTCGGTGCGAAGAACAATTTCTTCTGCAGAGACCTGTGCGCCGGTGACTTTGGTCGAGAGGTGGAAGGTCATCCCTTGTTTCTTGAGGGAGTTTTCTAATTCCTGAGACAAACCTTTATCGAGAGTGGGGCAAATCCGGTCCATGAATTCCACAAACGTGACGCGACTACCCAGGCGGCTATAAATAGAGCCGATTTCGACGCCGATAACGCCGGCTCCGATGACGAGAAGGCGCCCTGGTATGCGATCCAGAGAAAGAGCGCCTGTCGATGAGACGATGCGCCGCTCATCGAAGGGAAGAAACGGAAGAGGGGTGGGCTCTGAGCCGGTAGCTAAAATGATGCCTTTTGTGGCTGCAAAAGATTCTCCGGCAATTTGGACTTCGGTGGCCTTAAGGATTTTGGCAGGACCGGGCAGAAAAGTGACTTTGTTCTTCTGAAAGAGCTGCAAAACTCCTTGCTGAAATCCTTTAACGACGCCTTCTTTGCGATCCATCATCGCTTTAAAGTTAGATGCTTTTTGCTCTGTATCGTGCAGAAGGGTTTTGGAAGGAATGCAACCGACATTGAGGCACGTTCCCCCGGGCACTTTGCGCTGGTCGGCGCAGGCGACTTTGAGGCCCAGCTGCGCAGCGCGGATCGCCGCGACATAGCCGCCGGGGCCCGAACCGATCACAATGACATCAAAGGTCGGCATAACTTGGCGCTTCCAAAGCTTGTTTGATGCGTCCGAGGAACAAAACGGCTTCCCTGCCATCGATGATGCGATGGTCGTAGGAAAGAGCTAGATACATCATGGGTCGGATGACGATTTGATCATTAACGACAACGGGTCGTTTGACAATGGCATGCATGCCCAGGATGGCGCTCTGAGGAGGATTTAAGATGGGAGTGGAAAGAAGTGAACCGAAGACTCCCCCATTCGTGATGGTAAAAGAGCCGCCGCGCAGATCATCGACTGCGATGGTTCCTTCCCGCGCTTTTTTAGCAAGCGTCTCGAGCTGCTTTTCGATTTCGCTGTGCGAGAGTGTCTCGCATTTGCGAACGACGGGAACCATGAGGCCTTTATCGGTAGAAACAGCTACGCCGATGTCAAAATTCGGGAAAAGAACGAACTCATCACCCTCGATATACGAATGGACGTCAGGAAATTCTCTTAAAGCATCTACAGAGGCTTTGACAAAGAACGACATGAACCCGAGTTTGACGCCGTATTTTTGCTGGAAGCGATCCTTTTCGCGGGCGCGGATGTCCATGATGGCCGTCATGTCAACTTCGTTGAATGTCGTTAGCATCGCGGTTTGGTTTTTCACTTCGACAAGCTTTTGAGCAATCGTGCGGCGCAGAGCGCTCATGCGGCGGCGGCCTTCTTTGACGGGCGCAGCCGCTTTAGGAGTGACAGGTTCTTTCAGCTCGGCGAGGAAATCCCCTGCCATTTTGCGAGCCGAAGGACCAGCAGAAGGCGCAGAGGGCGCAGCGGCGGGCTTTGGCTGCTCAGTGGGTACAGCGACATCGGTATCGACCGTTCCAATGACCTGTCCTACTTTGACTTTATCGCCGACTTTAACGGTAAGGCTTAATTGTCCCCCCTTGGGAGCATAGAGGACTTGATTGACTTTGTCGGTCTCAATTTCAATAATCTCGGCATCTTGGGGAACGACGGAGCCGCTGGGTTTGAGAATCTGCGCCACCGTTGCTTCAACGACGGACTCACCTAAACTGGGGATTTTGATCTCAACTTTCACCCGAGGGCCTCCCGAAGTATTTGCTCTTGCTGCTTTTTATGGAGAGCAAAAGATCCCGCGGCAGGAGAAGCGCTGCGGTCTCTTCCCACAAAGTGAAGAGGTATCTCTTTGAGCTCTGACTGTACAAACTCGAAGGCTCCCATGTTGGCATGTTCTTCTTGTACCCAAAAAAGCTCTTTTGCGCTCGCATATTTTTTGAGAAGCTCCAGAATTTTTGCTTTCGGAAAGGGATAAAGCTCTTCGATGCGAATGACACCGATGTCCGGCACTTTCTTGGCCAGTTCATAGTAGATTTTACCGGTGCAGAAAAGAAGACGGCGAGGATTTGCAGGCACGTCTTCTAAAACAGAGGAAAATTCTCCCTCAGAAAACGCCGAAAGCGGACTGACGCAATCGGGATGCCGCAGCAGAGCTTTGGGCGTAAAGAGCACGAGGGGTTTTTGCATATGGGCTTGTCTTCTCAAAACATGGAAGAGCTGCGCAGGCGTCGTGGGCTGCACGACCTGGAAATTATCGTGGCCGCAGAGCTGCAAATAACGCTCGATGCGCGCAGAGGAATGCTCCGGGCCTTGGCCTTCATAGCCATGGGGAAGCATGAGCGTGAGATCGGATTTAAGGCCCCATTTTTGCTCGGCCGCTGCCACATACTGATCGATGATGATCTGGCCACCATTGGCAAAATCGCCATACTGGGCTTCCCAGATGACGAGAGCATGGGGCATGGATAAACTGTATCCAAATTCAAACCCGAGGACGGCAAATTCCGAGAGAGAGGAGTTGAAGATATCGAACTTGGCTTTTTGATCCTTGAGGTGCGAAAGAGCAAAGTACTTCTTTTTCTCGGCGCTTTGATCGACCCACATCGCATGACGGTGAGAGAAGGTCCCCCGACGCGAGTCTTGCCCCGAGAGGCGAATGTGGGTGCCACCGTCTAGAAGCGTCGCAAACGCCAAATGCTCCCCCATTCCCCAATCCACGGGTTTGCCATGGACCATTTCGAGCCTTTCTTTGAGTAGGCGTTCGATTTTTGGATTGATTGTAAACCCTTCGGGCACACGGCAAAATTCTTCAGCTAATTGGATGAGTCGCTCCTGAGGCACTTTTGTGTCATAATTTTGTGTAGGCTCTTCCTTAGGTGCATGCCCGTTTGGAGGCACTACAGGCTCTACTTTTTCTAGCGCGTCGGATAGGGATGACTTGAACTGGGTTTGCATTTGCTCGGCTAGTGCCGGCTCTAAAACTTTGTTCTGGAGAAGCTCCTCGGTATAAAGCTCGCGGATCGATTTTTTTCCGCGTATCAAGTGGTACTCGAGAGGCTGGGTAAAGGCTGGTTCGTCGCCTTCATTGTGGCCGTATTTGCGGTAGCAATTGAGGTCGAGAAACACATCGCAGTGGAATTTTTGCCGGATCTGCAGAGCTAGCACCGCTGCATAGACACACTCTTCAGGCTTTTCAGCGTTCACATGAAAAACCGGCGCGCCAAACGCATGGGCGATATCGGTACAATATCTCGTCGAACGGCTGTCTTTGGGAAGCGTCGTAAAGCCAATCTGGTTGTTGATCACGATGTGGATCGTCCCGCCCGTTTGGTATCCTGTGAGTTTTCCCAGCTGCATCGTCTCGTAGACGACGCCTTGGCCTGCGAGCGATGCATCGCCATGGATCAAGATAGGAATGATCGTCTCTCTTCCTTGGATCTCTTGTTTTGCACGGCATTGTCCCTCGACGACGGGATCGACGGATTCAAGATGGCTCGGGTTAGCAGCGAGCGTAACCTGGAGATTTTTTCCTTTTTTCGTCGTCAGCTGCCCCGCAAACCCTTTGTGGTATTTCACATCGCCGGTTCCTTCTTCGAGATCGGGTGAGTAGTGGTCCTCAAATTCATGGAAGATCGACGCATACGATTTGTTCATGATGTTGGCCAGGACATTGAGACGCCCCCTATGGGCCATGCCGATCACGCCTTCCGTGGCTCCTGACTCTGCCGCTTCTTCGAGCATAAAGGCCAGCATCGGAATGAGTGTCTCCCCACCTTCCAAGGAAAACCTTTTTTGGCCCACAAATTTGGTGTGCAAAAATGCTTCCAAAAGCTCCGCGCGATTTAAATCTTGCAATATCTCTAACCGGTCCTGGCTCGTAAAAGGAAGAGGAAAACCGGGCTCAATGCGCTTTTGGAGCCACTCTTCGAGCTCTGGCATCCCCAGGCCAATATACTCGATCCCGACAGAGCTCGCGTAGGTCTTTTGCAGAGCACTAACAATATCGTTCACGCTCGCTTCTTTTTGCGGTAAAAAACCACATGTGGGCACTACCTCGTTTTCATCCGAAAATCCATATTTTTTGATTTGTAGTTCAGGAACTTTCGAGGGAGATTCTACGGCGATGGGATTGATCGAAGCCGCTAAGTGGCCGTACATCCGGTAAGCTTCGATCAGATGATAAACACTCAGCTCCGGGCTAGCCCCTGTTTCGGCCTTTCCCATTTCCCAGCCTTGGAAATAGGCACGCCATGTCGGTTCTACGGAACTGGGATTAGATAAAAATTTTTGGAATTGTTCTTCTATCCAATCAACATTATCGAAGGAAATCAAGGCCATCACCCACCTTTATCATAAAAATTTATTTTGTTGTCGCAAAAACCTTCAGAAGAGGATAATCCGCTCTCCTTGCACATAAATGGCAAATTGATTAAGGAAAGGCGAATGACCAAATCAGGGGCACGTGATGAATATCAAAAGTGAACGACTTAAAAAACTCGAAACAGAACTTCAAGATCTCGAACAGTGGCTCAAACTGGGCCTCGTTCCTAAAAAGGATCTCGAGAAACATAAAGTCGAGATCACCGCGCTCAAAGATCGTATCTCTGAAGAAAAAGAGCGCCTGCGCTTTCTCAAGGAAAGCGGCGCGATGGAAGAGTTTGTGCCACCTAAGCGTCCTTCCCATGCCCGTCAAGCGTTCCCAGATACTGCTAGCATGCCCGATATAGATCTCGGCGAGGAAAACATGACCGACGCCGGTCTCGACATGGAATCAGAAACCTACGACTACGAGACGACCTCCGCGGAAGAAACCGAAGGCGGCGGTGGAGGCGAGGAAGAAGAAGAAAAAGCCGAAGAAGAGGAAGAAGAAGATCCTTTCAGCGACCGCAACCGTTGGCGCCGCGGCGTGATGGAAGATCCCGATGCCGACAACTGGTAGTTATTACTTCCATATTCCGTTTTGCACGAAGCGCTGTCCTTACTGTCACTTCTACGTAGCTCCCGATCAAACCCAGCTTCATAAAATTCTACTCGAGGGCCTTGAGCTCGAATACAACCGCGCGCAGCATTTTAGCAATGTCGCATCTGTCTATTTTGGGGGCGGAACGCCCTCGCTGCTGGGCGCTAAAGCCATCGGGGAAATTCTGAGCTGGATCAAGCCCCTTAAGGGCACGGAAATAACCCTCGAGGCCAACCCTCAAGAAATCACCCCAACTCTCATCGAATCTTTCGCCAAAGCTGGCATCAATCGTCTCAGTATCGGCGTGCAGTCACTCGATAACGCTCTTCTCAAAACCCTCGGACGACAGCACTCGGCAGAAAAAGCCATCGAGGCGGTAAAAATGGCCGCTACATTTATTCCCAATATCACGATCGATCTGATGTATGAAATCCCCGGGCAAACACTTGAAAGCTGGCAATCAACTCTGGGCGCTCTTGAATATCTCCCCATCACGCATTTGTCGCTCTACAATCTAACGTTCGAGCCCAAAACGCTTTATTTTCGCCGGCAAAAACAGCTCCGTCCCCTGCTCCCTTCACCCGAAACCAGTTTTGAAATGCTCCAAGCCGCCGTAACCCATCTCGAAAAAATTGGCCTCAAGCGGTATGAAATTTCTGCCTTTGCAAAACCCGGTTTTGAGTCGCATCACAATATTGGTTACTGGACAGCGCGGCCGTTTCTCGGATTTGGCCCGTCGGCTTTCAGTTACCGAGAAGGAAAGCGCTGGCGCAATATCGAAAATCTGAAAAAATACCATGAGCTTCTAAAGACGGGCCTCTCCCCTGTCGATTTTGAGGAAAAGCTTTCCGAAAAAGCCCATCTGCATGAATTACTTGCCGTGCGTCTGAGATTGGTTGAGGGAGTAGATATGAGAGATTTTCCGGTAGATCCTAGCCTCTATGAAAAACTGCAAAAAGAGGGATGGATAAAAATGGACAGCTTTAAAGCCTATTTAACCGAAGCCGGGAGAAACTTCTATGACACTGTCGCAACGGAAATTATCCTCATCGATTAGCTCTTAAAGATCAGGAGAATAGCCGGTTTTTTATGGATATTAGGCACAGGTTGTGTTTTCCATGCCGAGATAGGAGTAGTTTGAATCCATTCTTCAGGGCTGGTGAGATCAGAGGCAATACACAATAGATCACTTGCTTTTAACGTCCGAAGAATCGTCTCATAAAGCTTTTGATTTCGGTAAGGAGCTTCAATGAAAAGATGGGTGACCCCAGGCGCAAATTGCTGAATTTGCCGCTCTAATGCCTTCTCTTCGCGCTCCAAGTAGCCATGGAAGAAAAACTGCTGACCTGGCAGGCCTGATAGCATGAGGGCCAGCAAAATAGAAGAGGGGCCTGGATAAGCCTGTACAGAGATCCCCGCTTTGCGCGCTGCTAATACAAGCTGCGACCCTGGATCGGCAAGGCAAGGCAATCCTGCATCAGAAATAAGTCCTACTTCGTCTTGCGCAATTTTCAGGAGCTCTAATGGATTTTTCGTATGTTCGTTGAGAAGATGAACGGGCACTTTGGGCACTGAGAAGTGTTTGAAATACGCATAGGCTCCTTTTTCGCTTTCGGCGATGAGTGCTTGGATGGGTGGAGGAGTGAACTTCCACGTCGAAGCAGGATGCAAAATATTAGGAAGCAGATGGAGTGTTTTCATGCAATTTAGCGATAAATCGGTCAAGAAGCAGATCAGGATCTAGTCCCGAACTTTTGAGAGCGACTTCAAATTCATAGAGAGCGATAAGTCCGTCTTGGAAAAATCTCTGACGCTTTTTAGCAAATTGACTTAAGTATTTTTCTAAAGTTGCGGGTCTTAGCTGCGGAAGCTGCCGGCTGATCTCGTCGCGCTTGCCTTTCAACTGGCTCATTTTGTGTCCGATCTCGAGCTGGTAACGCAGCTGCCCGAGGAAGGGCAAAGTAAAAGAAAGGTCAGAGCTCTTCTCGGCAGATACTCCTTCTTTTCCCCAAATCACGCTTTCAGCGAGTTTCCAAAGAGTCGCTTGGTGGTGAGCCTTGGATACAGCTTCTACATCGGTGCTTGTGATTTGTGTTTTGTCGCCGGCAAAGCAGATAATCTTTTCCACTTCATGAAATAAACTTGGCATATCGGGGCCCACGAGCTCCAGGAGTAGTGCGGCTGCGGCCGGCTCCATGCGCCGCCCCTGTTTGTGGGCTTCGCGTAAGACAAAGTCTTGCAGCCGGCGCTCTCTGTCCCACGGCTTTTCCTCACTTAAATCGAGAACAACGACGTCTTTTTTCCCTTTCTGGTACACATCCGCAAGAGCTTTCATATCGCGGCTGCCGATGAGCAAAAAAGCCCCCGGCGCGGGATGCTGGGCATAGTGGGATAATTTCTCATTTTTTGCAGCGCCGTCATAGACAGAAACGGCATGCTTACTAAAGAGGCCAGGAGAGTTGAGATGCGATAAAACGGTTTCTATGGGAGATTCTTCGGAGAATTTTAGCACATGTGCCGATGGGTCTTTTTGATGGATCACTTCGACAATTTTTTGGAGCATCATCTGCCTCTCAAAATCGCAGGGAATTGCGAGAATAAAGACTGGCGCTAAGTGATCTGGAAAAGCCTCTTTGAGGTGCTTTTCAAAAGCTGCAACCGTAGCGAATTTCACGGCTCTCCCCAGTGGAAGGTAAATTCCTGAACGACATCGGGGTGCAGCGAATGGTGCACGGGACACGTCATCCCCACTTCCTCGAGTTTTTTGCGCGCCCCCGAATCAAATTCTTGCGGGCAGAAAACGTCGACTTTGAGACGGCCGACTTTGCGCGAAGGCGCGGCGGCCATTTCTTTGACAACCGTGAGGCGAAGGCCTGTCAGATCTGCGCCCAGACGCTTAGCCGCAATCCCCATGAGCGTGAGGACACAGGAGCCCAGCGCCGCAGCGACGAGATCCGTGGGAGAAAAGAGCTCCCCTTTTCCTTGGTTGTCTTTGGGGGCATCGGTTTCGATTACGCTGCCGCTTTCTTTATGGAGGCACTTGGTTCGAAGCTGCCCTAAATACTCTATGTCTATCTGTGTCATAAGAATCATAGTAATCCATCTTGACGAGCATAGCAATAAATTAAATATTTTCATTGACAGACGCCTCTAAGGATGCTATAGTAAAAATATGTTCAAAAGAGCGCTAAAACGCCTCACGGCGGTGAGGGAAAAAAGTAAAAAAACACCTGCCAAAACCGAGAAGGCCCCTTCAGGGAAACTTCTTTCCGCTGCAGGTTGGAAGCGCCTCATGATGAAAAAATATAGAAAATCTTCTTAAACTCTGGCATAATTGGCTCTTCATAGGAGAGACATTATGCTGTCGATTGATCTCAAAGGAAAAGTTGCTTTTATCGCCGGAATCGGAGACGACCAAGGATACGGCTGGGCCATAGCTAAGGCGCTCGCCGAGGCAGGGGCAACCATCCTCATCGGTACCTGGACTCCTATCCTCAAAATCTTTACCCAGTCTTGGAGCATGGGAAAATTCGATGAGTCGCGCAAACTCTCCAATGGAAAACTCATGGAATACGCCAAGGTTTATGCCCTCGACGCTTCTTTTGATAAACCCGAAGACGTTCCGGCAGAAATCCGCGACAATAAACGATACCAAGAGGCCTCTGGGTACACGATCTCCGAAGTCGCAGCTGCTATCCAGAAAGACTTTGGCCAAATCGACATCTTTGTCCACAGCCTGGCCAACGGTCCTGAAGTCAAAAAACCCTTACTTGAAACCTCCCGAAATGGCTATTTGGCCGCTTTAAGCTCGTCATCATATTCGTTTGTAAGTCTCATTCAGCACTTAGGGCCCCTTATGCCTCCTGGCAGCTCAGCCCTATCCCTAACCTATATGGCCTCTGAGCGCGTCATTCCCGGCTACGGCGGGGGTATGAGCTCGGCTAAAGCCGCTCTCGAGAGCGATACGCGCGTGCTGGCTTGGGAAGCAGGACGTAAATGGGGTCTTCGTGTGAACGTGATTTCAGCAGGAGCGCTGCGCAGCCGCGCGGCTAGGGCGATTGGATTTATCGATCAGATGATTTCATATTCGGAAGCTAATAGCCCGCTCGATGGCAAAGAGCTATCAGCTGAAGAAATCGGAAGCGCCGCGGCATTCTTACTCTCTCCCCTCGCTTCGGCGATTACGGGAGCGATCATCTATGTCGACAATGGAATGCATGCGATGGGACTAGCGCCTGACAGTCCTAGCTTGCAGCTGCAGCAGCCGGCTACTGTTTAGCAAGAATGCGCCTATAGTAGCCTGTTAAGAGCGCTGTGTAAGCATCTTCGATAGTCCGACTCCATGATCCATCATCATTTCGAATGGCTTCTTTTTGCTCTTTAGACAGTTCAACATGGTCCAAGTACTTCTTTGCCATATCAAGCAGCGCTAGATCTTCATGTGTCAGCACCTTGGGTCCATTTCTGTTGATCTTAGAAATGAGATCAAATAGACGTATGGCCAGATGTTTTCTCCAATCTGCATCGGTAGGCTTTTGAAGCTCGAATTGCTCCCAAGTAGTTTTGATGGTCTCCTCAAAAATGGTTTGGATATTCTTTTGCATATCGGTCGGGATATTTTGAACATCGGCTTTCACTTTACCGGTATTTGCAACGAAGTTCGCAAGACCTTTGGCAAGAGTTTGAGCATCGTTGCTAGATGCAGGGAGAATTCCAATGGATTTTTGAAGATCCATTTCCCATCCGATTGTGGCTTGATAATGTGCTTTCCACGCTTCATTATAAGACTGCTCCTTTTCAAAGGTTTTCTTCCGTTGTTCATTATACAGGTCTACCTTATCTCCCCATAGTGGAGCTACAGTGGAGCTTATTTTAGCCAAAACACCGGTACCATATAAAGGATGACTTGGACGCACGAAAATACTAGCCTCGCGGCGATCCTTCAAACCAAGCTCTAGATAAAACGACTCGTAATAGAGGGGTGTCATGATACAGTTTTGAAAACCGAGCTCTTGCAAACTATTGTTTATATCATCCAATTTGTCTTCAACGGCAGAGAGTTCTGATTGTTTTTGATTTAATGCATTTTCATATTCTGTCTGTGCTGTTACCCATTCGAGAAGCGTTTTATTAATATCTTGCAAATGCTGAAGTTCAGCGCCGACGAAACCTGCAGCGGATTTTTGCTTTGTTACTTGCTCAGTACGTGCGATCAACTGGGTTTCACATTGCTTTGCGTCTTTTACAGTGGTTGGTGAGGATAACGGCTGGGGCATATAGAGATTCGGCTCAGTATAGGGCTGTAAAAGTTGACACAATCTTTGATGGATCTCCCCACGCTTACCCTCAAATCTTTGTGAAGCTATAAGGTCTAACTCTCCTTTCAATTTTTGCTTGAGACCTAAATTCACATGTTGCTGACCCGCAAGATTCTTAATTTGTTCAAAATCCTCTCTTCTCGGTGGGTTTTGCTCGGCAGTCGAGCGTTTCATTGGAAGGGAAGGAAGATCTGAAGGAAGTGTAGATTGTGGCCTTGAGGAATATAGTTCAGAGGTCTTAAAAGCTCTAGCTGTGCGTGAGGGGGTGATTTGCATATAGACATCTTTCCAACGGAATGCCCATGGAATATCGTCGTTGGCTTGTTGCAACTGCGCATATGATTTGCGGTATTCTTCTGTAACAATTTCGAGCTCTTTTTGCGTAGCATTGCTAGGTGCTATAAATTCTCTATTAACGCGCTCCAATGCATCGACTAGCTGATCGAATTTTGCCTCGTCGATATATTCCCATTCAGCATCGTTAAAGGAGGTTTTGATTTCTTCGCGATTCAAACGTGTTGTTTTGGCTTTCTCAACGAGTGTTTGAATCTTCCTCTCCAATCGTTTATAAATCTGTTTTTCTCTTTTGCTTATGTATCCTGACAATCCAGTATTATCACTGCCGTATAAAGCACCGCGCTTCAATACGTCCTGAGGAGAAAACTGGCTACCTAAAACAGCTGCTACGGATGTGGTAGCGGGGAAGACGGAATATCGATTTAACATCTTATGAATGACTGGTAAATCATGTACGACATCAATAAATTGAGGATCATCCATGGTCATTTTGAATAGATAAGCTTTAGCTCTTGCGTCAAAGTGCTGAGCTAACTGCGTGCGTTTTGAAGACTCCAATTTTGGATCCACTGTATCTTGAAAAACCTCAGATAAAACTTGTGCACTTTGCTGAATCTTCTCAAGAGGATCGAGAGCAACAACTTTAGAGCAAACAACAAGGATTAAATTATCGATGGCGATATCTAAATTGCCTGCCGAAAACTGGGATGCATTTATGGCTTTTGTTACTTCTTTTTGCTTCTGCTGATAGTCCTTTTGGGGAACACTTTTCTTGTATACCTGAACCAAGTTGGATGGGGCAGCGTTATTGGTATAATTCTGAACAGGAGATGCGGGCAAAAGACGAGTGCTTTCCCGGGCGGCTGCGCTGAATGACATAATTTCTTCCATAAAACACCTTGTTATAAATTAATTTCTATTAATTATAACAATTTATTTTAAAAAAGTCACTAATTATTTGAATTGTTTAAAATGCTGGTTTTCAATGGTTTAAAATATTAACCGCGATTACTTTCGCTGATAAGCTGCCAGGGTTTGTTTCCATAGGGGAACTTCGAAACTTCTCTTAAAATTTTGCAATATACTGCGGATTTTTACAGCAGCCAAGATAAAAGGATCAATAAGTGTTTTGATGAATAAGGTGATGATATTTCTTCGTCTCATGGCTCTATTAACATCCTTATTCCACTGGATTAGACGCATAGCAATGGGATTTTCTGCTTGAATTTGCTTTATCAAATTGTCTATCAAGCTGATCTGTAATTCATTCAAATTGTTATTTTTAAGCGCCTCAAGAGACGCTACATGTGTAATATCCCACTTGAATTCTTTTAGAATGGAAACAAGCAACGGAATCTTTGAGGTAGGATTAAATTGAGGAATTTCATCTCCTAAATTTAAAAAACTCTTCGTGTTAATTAACAAACAAAGGGAAGCACATTTTCTTCTCCATGGGGATTGGTTATTATCTTGTGCTTGTTTAACGAATTGGTTTAGATCATTTTGCCAAATACGAGCAGTTTTTTTTCTGGTTTCCGCACTTATATCAAAATTCGGTATACGCTCAACTAAATCTTCGCTGCTAATTCTTAAACTAACCGATCTTTCCATAACCACCACTATTAATATTTATATGTCTATTATACTAAAATAATTAGATAAATAATAATTAATTTACTGTTAATGGTGTTGGGGGCTTATTGCAGAACTAGCTAATTTGCAATAGGTTAGTATAGTGAAAATGCACTTTTAAAGGACCTTGACCGATAGTTCGCAGAGCGATTTTCCAATCATAGGCATCGAATTTGGTAGCTGAGAGCTGGCCGGGGCGGTTCCCCCGTGAAATATGCCCAAAAACCTTCCCCTCCCCTTCTACAGAAAAACTGACCTCAAAATGGGCAACCTGAAGGCGGTCGCCGAGTTGGAAAGTCGTAGCTTTTTGATGGTCAACTGTGATGTTATGATCGGGATGGGCATCGATATAAAGGACTGTTTCATCCGCACCTTCAGAAATATATATAGAATGGGTGTGTTTTTGGTCCCCCCAGATATGGGGTGAGGTTTTGTGATCCGCGGGAAAAACAAGGTTCTCCCAAGGTCGGATGACAGAAGCACGGACGTGGGTGGGGTGATCTTCCAGAGCGCGGCGCGAAAGCTCTGGCATAAATAGATCAAAAAGAGTGACAGCTGGTTCAAACTTCTCTTGCTGTTGAGGTCCAATAAATGCAAAAGCCCGGGGATCCCACTGCCTAAGGGCCGGGGTTGGATCAAGATTGTCTAGCTGACAAACGATAAGGTAATTAGCCCACTCCTGCGGTGTGTGAGGGTTTTCGGGAAGGATTGGCTTAGGGAGCGAGGCGAGCTGCTCTTCGAGCTTTTGACGCAATGGCACACCTAGAATAGGGCCAAATTCTCTTAAAATCCAAAAAAGATAGGGATAGAGTTTGCGACCAAAATAAATGTCTCCTTGAGTTGGATATTCATGAAGATGAGGCGATAGACCAAAGGGGAGCAATTTTTCTAAAAGGGCTTTGGCTTCGAGAACATGATCGACTTGCCGCGACCTTAAAAGGCTTAATGCAAAGGCATAATTATCGAGGAGTGGGATGACACCCTCCTCATGAATGAAACCTGTTTTTAAACTTTGTCTTAATCGGCCAGCACGAAGGGCTAACTCAAGCTGTTTTTCCATAAACAATTATTAGATTATGTAGGAGTTTTTAATAATTTGGAATTAAAATCGAATTATCTAAATATTCCTTGTCGGAGCCATTTGGTGGCCAGCCACTTTTCACCCCGGGTGACGGGAGCGCCGCCATGAAAGGTGTTGGGATCGGGCTTGCCATCGAGGCGGCAATCAAAAAAGAGAAGGGCGTCTCCTTTTTTGGGCTTTACCTTGATGTTGAGACGGGGAAAGACGGTTTCGCCTCCACCTTCGGGTGTATTGAGATACATGAGAAAGGATGCCACGCGCTGGCCTCCCCTACTCGCATGCTGCGCCCCGCCGATGGTGTTTTCATCAAAATAATCGTGGTGGGGTTTGTATTCCCCGCCCACACTGTAGTAGAGGACTTGGATGCTCTCTCCATTTTCTTTGGGGATGAGTGTCACAGCGGAAATTCTGGCTTCGATGGCGGAGACGATGGGGTCATTTAGGTGCTGTGGAAGAAAGGCTCCATAGCTGGTCCTGTCGTTATTATACACATCGCGGGAGGAGTTGAGGTCGATAACGGTCGATCTCTGGAGGTAGTTGGCAGCTAAATTCTTGAGATGATCGCATTCTTCGTCGCTTAAAAAATTGTGAAAGACAAAAATACGGGGATTCCAACTGAGGGGCTCCATTTGGACTTGAGCCAGCGCGGTCATGGTCACTATGATAAATAGGATCGTATAGCGCATTAGAAAGCGATGAGAGCTCCCAGGTGAACTTTCCAGCCTTTATCTTGTCCATCATGGATGGGGATGAACCGGTAGCCGTAATCGGCGCGGATGGAGATGTTATTTTTGAGACGGTAGCGAAGACCTGGACCTACGCTTGCGAGCTGCTGGGTGTGCTTGACGTGCCTCTCATCATGATAATTGATGGAGAGTCCGTAGTCGGCAAAGGCAAGAAAATAGAGTTCATCGATATGCTTCTTAGAAAAGATGCCAAAAATGGGAAAGGAAGGGGTTCTAATCTCAAAATTACCGCAATATCCCTGATCGGCATTAGCTTCTCTCTCGTCATAGCCGCGGACGGTGTCATATCCACCGAGGCCAAATTGTTCGCTAGGAAGCAGGGTGGTTGTGGGGATTTGCCCTCGTGCTTGAAAATAGATATGAAATTTCCAGGGGAGTTGATAGTTTTCGGAAACGGTAAATCGTCCGTACGCATAGGTGCTCTTCGCGCCCCGGCGCAGTTCGTTATACGCACGGTTGCTTTGCTTGGGCAAAACATTGCCGGGTGAGGCAAAGACTTCTCCTTGGAGGGTAAATTCGTTGCTTTTGTTTTTTATGCCGAGATTATAGGCAAACATGAGCTGCAAAATGTTCACTTCGTTGGCGATGATGGGATTTTCTTGCCGCTCGACAAATTCGAGGTTGTTATTGGTGTTTTTATAGTCGACTCCGATGACCCATTCGTTTTCTGTTCCTTTGTAGGTAGGAGGGATGGGCATGGTATAGCGCGCGCTGCTCTGAAAACTGCGTCCCTTCGAATGGAAATGCTCGTGCTTGGGTTCGATGGTCGCATAGCCGCCGTAGAGTTGGAAAATGTGGCGCCAGGGTAAAGGGGCGACATAATTGATGGTGTTGGCTCTAAACCGTTTTAAGTTGTCAGAAACGGTGGCCTGATAAGTCAATTGCTGATCGCATCCAAATGCGTTGAGCCAATTGAAGCCTCCGAAGATGCGCGTCTGGCCTGTCTCTTCGACTCCGGTATTGTCGCCGCCGACATACAAGCGAAGAGGAAATCGATCTTCGGTCACGAGTTCGATATCGGTTGTCCCTTCGCGACTTCCAGGGGTAAAAATTAAGTTGGTATGATGGTAGGGATTGCGGTTCATCCATGCGACGTCTTCGAGAAGAGAATTGGTATCGATTTCTTCTCCCTGCTTTAATCGGATATAGCTTTTGAGGAGTTTATCAGAGTACCAGCGGTTTCCTCTCGTAGAAATCGTCTGCAGTTTGCCTTCGGTGATGACGATTTGCAAAACGCCTTCGGTGATGTCTTGCTCAGGGATGTCGATGGCGACAACGGGCCGTCCGTGGCTGCGATAATAGCGGAAAATCTCATCTCGGACGAGGACGACGAGTTCTTTGGTAAAACATTTGCCCATGAAAAGGGGTTCGAGCGATAGTCTGAGGGTTTCAACTCCTTCAGGAATATCTAAATTTCTAGCTTCTATGCCTTTGATGGTAGCGATGGCTCTTTTGTCTTTTCTTGTGAGAGTCGTTTTAGGTCCTGTGAGAAAAATCCCATTGAGTGGATGCTCACCCATCGAAACACAGGGGCGCTCATTCATTGGCGCAAGATCTTGTGAAGAGGCGATAATGGAAGAAGAGGAGATGAGAAGTAGAGAGAATAGTAATTTATTCATAACCCACAATTATAAATTATCGAGCTGCTTGGTGTGATAATTTCGGTACGCTCGTCTAAGCACTGTTTCGGTTTCATTTCCTAATACACTGCAGCTATACACGCGTTTGGGGTGGAACTTCAACTGTTTTTTGTAATGGGTATCATCGCATCCAACATCAAAGTCGACAGGAACAAAGATATAATCATCGTAGGTTCTCCAATCTTGGAACGCTTCGGAAATCGCCGCGAGAATTGCGGCAGGGAAGGGCCGGTGCGCTTTGGGAGCAGAGGGACCGTTGCTGGGTGATGGAGATGGGGACGGAGGAGGAGGTGGTGGTGGTGGCGGAGGGGGTGGAGGTGCAGCCATCGTGCAATCTTTATAGAATACGGTAAAGGGAGTTCCGGCAAGTGATCGGTAGTAATAGCTGCACCAAATTTCTTCGTTGGTGTCGACGTATTGTGTGCCAGGAACAAAAATCCCGCCGTTGATGGTTCCGAGTAGAGAGTTGAAGGGTTGGCGAGCGGTGAAAAGGCGGATCGTTCCTGAGCCTCCACCGGCTGTGATCGATGTTCCTGGAGCCGTATTTAGCCTGCCAATGCCGTATTTGGGTGGGTCGGGGAAGTTGTTATCGACGACCACGGTGAGGGTGCTGGTCGGCGACGAGGTGGTCAAACTAGCACCGACGAGTAGTGTGGTATGCCGGCCGGAGATCGTGAGCAAATCTCCTCCGCCGAGCTGCTGTATGCTGGAGGTTGCATCGAGAGTAATGTCGTTGCCGGCCGTTACCTGCAAAAGGTTGGTGTCGATGCTAGAGCTGTTGTTTTGGATACTGGAGGTACCGTTCATGCCGACATTGCGAACGGCATTGATGAGAATATCTCCGGTGCTCTGTGCTAAGGCGGCATTGGTGAAGGAGACATCTCTACCGGTATTAACAGAAAGGAGGCCAGAGCCGGGAACTTGGAGCGCGGGTGGAGCATTGGAGGTGTTGCTAAATAGCGCATCTCTACCAGTGGTGATCTGGATATTTCCATCGGTGTTTGTTTGCACGGATGCGGTAGCCGTCGTAGAAAAATCCTTGCCCACCGTTATAACGATATCGCCCGTTGATGCCGTATTTTGGATGAGGGAGGTTTGACCCAGTGTGGCAGAGCCGTTAAAATTCAGGTCGATGGAGCCGCTTGTCGTAAAGATTTGGCTTGAGTTTAGCATTTTGAGAGAGCCCATGCCCACCCAGGTCAAATCTTCCCCTGAACTAATAGTCGCAGAAGAGGCGCCGGAAAGGAGGCTTAAGTCACCAGCAATATTAGCAAAAATAGCTCCTGCCGCTTGCACATTCACGGGTCCGACCATAGATGTCGAACCCAGCGTGACATTGTTGGCACCAGTTGCTGAAGGCCGTCCAATATTAATATTACCGGCAATCGAGATCAGATTGGCAGCAACACCGGCTGCATTACCTCCAACGGCGGTAATATTCGCGAGGGACTCTTCGTCGGTGTTGATATTGATATCGCCCTGCGCCTGGATTTGGGCCGTCGTAGTCTGCAGCACGGATGGGTTACTTGCGTCAAAGTTCAAGTTCAATCTTTCGGTCACCGCTATGAAAATGCTGCCCATGGAATTGATATTGGAGTTCAGAAGAATCAAACTGCCGGGGTCTAAAACGATGTCAAAAGGCCCGGGCATGAGGCCGCTTACTATCGTAGCGTTAGGACCGTTTAGCAGCACGTTTTTGGGAGTGGTAACTTTGATGTTGCTATTGACGACGCCAGATGCTGCAAATGTTCCAATGGCGGCTGTACCCGTCGTAAGTCCATTTAAGGTGACATTGCCTTTTTCAGACTCAACATTGATCTGCTGCAGGAGGACGGTAGTCGGACTTGCAGCGCTATTATAATATCCAATCGTGGCGTTGCTTTGGCTCGCTGTCAAGGTCACGCCGCCAAGAGCCGTAACTCCGACTTGATCAGATAAAATTGTGGCGGGTCCTGGATTGTTAAAACCAATGATGGCAGCAGAGCCAGCGCCAGCGCCTCCAAAGAGATCTATTTGTGTCGCATTGACGACAATTTCCCCAGAGTAGCTATCTCCGCCATTGCTTAAGAGATCGCCATGGCCAATACAGGCTTGCGCATTGTTTTGAGCTCCCCCTTGCAGCAGCACTTTGCCGGCCACATTTAAGAGCCGTACATCGCCCGTAATGGCTTGTGGGGTTGTGCTGGAAAGGTGTCCGATTTGCGCATAACTGCTATCGGCTCCAGCGATCAGCGTCACATCTCCTTCGATATTGTTGAAAAGGATGTCGCTTGTCAATTGGGCATTAGGCATCGATCTGCCATGCCCGATGGCGGCGTAAGTGTTGGTGGTACTTCCGCCGGTTAATGAGACATTGCCGCCGATGTTGATAAAATGGATGGGTAGGTTTTGATTGCCGGTAATGAAATTCGAGCCAATTTGTGCATAAAGATTTGGCTGACTACCACCGGTTAAGCTTAAATTTTCCCCGATATCAAATGTCATCCCGCCTGTGCTGGAATTGATAGTCACTGCGCTTCCTTGTCCCGCGAGCATTTGCACATCGCCTGCAACTTTGACGGAAAGATCTGCAAATGCCGTAATGCCAGAAGGAGGAACTAGCATCGTTGAGGATTGACTACCTCTAATGAAGAGAGAGGCAGCCTCTACCGATAAATTATAAGAAGTTATATTGCCTGGAGTGTTATTTGCGATCAGGGAAATGCCTGAAGAATTAACCACTTTGGGATTGGAGGCGAAAATGTTCACGGCTCCCCTTACTGCATTGACGCTCACTGTGCTCTGAGCGATTCCACTTAGGGCATAAGTGCCGATCAAAGCAATGCCTTGAAAACCTGTATTTGAGATACCGTCATACAAAATGATGTTGCCATTTGCCGTCGTCACTTGAATGGGGTCGATAGTGACATTCGGTGAGCCAGGATTGATATAGCCGATGACGGCATTGGAATAGGTGCCAAAGCCATTCAGTGGGAGCCCGCCTTGGAGCGTGATGTCGTTAGCTGCTGTTGCGAAAACAGCAGAAGGTGTCAGGACATTGAGTCCTCCTGAGAAACCGATCACAGCATCTGAAGTATTATCCGCACCGGAATTTACTTGGATCGTATTGGCGCGGACGTTGATTTGACCGGTATAAGTATCTCCAGGGTTGGATAAAAGATTGCCATGTCCGATAACCGCGGGAGTATTCGAATTAAGCCCCCCGACTACGCTTAAAGCGCCTGTCACTTGCGCTACTCGCACATCGCCCGAGGCGATGATGGGAGTGCCAGCTATGCCCACATGTCCGACTTGAGAATAAGCTCCATTTCCAGTGGCTGCACTTCCTCCTACGGTGAAGGAACCTCCCACAGCATCAAAGATCACATCGCCGTCAAAAGTGCCGGGGACGAGTCCGCCGATGCCGATATGGGCGAAAGTGCCGGGTGTAACTCCCCCGACCACGCTGACATTTCCACCGACGTTCGTGAACTGAATGGAGCTACTGACGATTGCCGCCCCTGTCGATCCGATTTGAGCATAGGCTCTCTGGGCCTCTACGCTCACATTGCCGCCTACGGTAAACGTCATATCGCCGTTGATACTGTGGATCTGCGTGGGGCCCGCTGCACTCAAAAGGTTTAGATTGCTACTCGCTGTCAGATTTAAGTTGCGTTCCGAATAGATCTCTGCAGAAACACCCATGGATCCTCCACCATAGAGGAGTATATTGTCTGCTGCAATGGTGATATCATAAGGCATTGCTCCGATATTGATGTTGTTATTGGCAATAACGGCGGAGCCTCCGCTAAGGCGGGTGAAGATCGGCTCTCCAAGGAGAGTGAGATTCCCCTTTGCTTCTATGGTAATATTGGAATTTAAGGTTCCTGTTTGATTGGGGTTGCATCGTGTTCCAATGAAAGCCACCCCTTGGAGAACGTCGATTCCAAATCCCCCTATGAGGTTAATATTTCCATTTCTGGAAACGACCTGGATTTGATTGATAGAGCCGTTTACAGGGCCTGTGGGGGTTCGATTGAGGTAGCCAATATAGGCATTACCACCAAAACCACTATTCGGTGATTGCTGTGCCTGCAGGTTGATGTCGCCTGTGGCTGTGACCTGAATGAGAGGCATGCCGACAGAAAGTGCCGGGCCGTTGACACCGATAACTGCATTAGAATCGTTGCCAACCCCTCCCATGAGAGCAACAGAATGGGCGTTTACGACAATGCTTCCTCCATAACTATCCAAGGGCGAACTTTGCGATTCGCCAAATCCGATGGTGGCAGCAGAAGCGACATTGCCACTTCCTCCCTGAAGAATGAGATTGCCGCCGACAATGCTCAGGGTCACATTCGATGCTGTCGTGATGGGTCCCATGGCATTTCCGATCACTCCGACATGGGCAAAACTGCCGTCGCCGGCGGTCAGGAAAAAATCCCCGCCGACATTGGAGAACGTCACATCGCCGCTCAAGGTTCCTGGCAGCCCGCCTCCCAGGCCGATGAGAGCATAGGTAGAAGTGGCAGATCCGCCCAGAAGAGTCGTGTTTCCCGCGACTTGGATGAAATTTAGATCGAGCCGAGCAGAGGGAGTCGCAGCTCCGATTTGTGCGTAGGAGCCGGCGGCAGTTCCACCTGTGAGTTGGAGATCTCCACCAATAGTAAAATCCATGGTCCCGGCTATGCCAAATATTCCTGCAGGCGTCGAATTAGAGCCGGCAACGATGAGGAGATTCTGACCCGTTGTAAAGCTGGAAGCTCCAACACCTGGCAGAATTTGCGCTGTTCCCTGCTGGCCTAGAATTTGCAGGTCTGTTTGAGATTGCAGGATGATATTGCGGCCGGAAATAATCTCTGCCGTTCCGCCTATCATCGCGGTAGTAGAGCCGCCCCGGACCATCACATTTTGTGCATCCACAGAAATATCGAAGGGATAAATAATCGGCGTGACTCCACTGATGGCTAAGTTTTGGATGAGGGCCTGGCCACCTCCCGTTACTAGTCCATCTGCTGCACCGTACAAGGAGAGCGTCCCCATCGGAGCATGGATTTCGATGCGGCTCTGGCAATTGAAAGGTGCCGAAATTGCACCGTCACCAATAATTGCGATGCCGCCGGCCGTTGTCGATGATGTTCCCCCTGCCAAAGTGATATCGCCGTTTGTGGATGTCACCTGGATGGGATCGATAATGGCCGACACAACGCTCTGTAAAGTATTATAATAACCGATTACGGCATTCGCAGAGACCGCACTCATGGTGCTTACGCCCCCTGCTAAAGAAAGGTTGCCTGCGGTTGTGACGGAGACTTGTGATCCGGGCAGCACATTGGCAACTCCCTCAAACCCAATCGTCGCATCAGCTCCGGCTGTGTTTCCAGCGATCTGTTCTATGGTGTTAGATGAGACTTTGATAGCTCCTATGGCCTGTACGGAAGGAATCGCATAATTACCATGGCCAACAACTGCTGAGGCATTGGAGCTATTTCCACCGAAAAGATTCAGCGCACCTATTGAACTTACATTCACATCACCCGTAATCGATGACCCACTCCAGTGGCCAATCTGAACAAAGTTAGCGGTTTGACTTCCTCCACTTAAAGTGATATTTCCACTTTGTGAATCGACGTTAATATCACCCGTAATCGAAGTAATCGTAGCTGCTGTCCCTCCGTGGCCAATCAAAGAATACATGAGAGCTCCGTTAGAGCCGCCTTGAAGTTCTAAATTCCCTGTTTGCTCACTGACGGAGATATTTCCCTGGATCGTGGTGGCGTTGGTGTGACCGATCTGAGCGAAGGTATTTAATTGCGTTCCAGGATTTAAGTAAATGTTGCCCCCGACAACATCGAGACTGATATCTCCTACAATACTGTTCATAATAAAGGGATGATTACCGTGGCCGATCAGAGAATAATTAAAATTGGGGCTGAGCGTCACATCATTGCCGACATTATTGATCCGTATATTTCCAGTGACCGAAGCGGTGGGCCAGAAATGTCCGATCTGCGCAAAGCCGCCTGGAAAACCGGTTCCATCGATAAGTGATAGTTGCGCGCCGATTCCGCCGGTAAAGATGATGTTGCCAGATAAAGTGGGGCTGCCTCCCGCTGTCAGAGAGCCTAGTCCAATGGCCGCATAGCTATTTACACTAGATCCGCCTTTCAAGAATGAATTACCCAAGACTTGAATGAAGTTGAGATTGAGAGGTCCGGTAGGCACGGTTGTCGCACCAATTTGAGCAAAAGAACTTGTGCCGCTTCCACCTGTCAGTTGCAGGTCACCGCCGATCGTAAAGCCAAGCTCGCCATTTGTTCCAAAAATCCCGGCGATCGCATTCGTCGTAGTTCCGCCCGTGATCAGAAGGTTCTGACCCGTTGCGAAGCTTGAAGCGCCAGGGCCCACTAGAATCTGAGCCGTTCCAGCTTCCGCGATGAGTTGAAGATCCGTTTGTGATTGCAGTATGACATTGCGGCCAGATATGATTTCCGCTGTTCCGCCCGTCATCATGACAGTAGAGCCGCCGCGGATCATCACATTTTGTGCATCCACAGAGATATCGAAGGGATAAATAATTGGCGTGACTCCACTGATAGCTAAGTTTTGGATGAGGGCCTGGCCGCCTCCCATTACTAGTCCATCCGCTGCGCCGTACAAGGAGAGCGTTCCCATCGGTGCATGAATTTCGATACGGCTCTGGCAATTGAAAGGTGCGTTAACTGCCCCAACTCCAATAATAGCGATACCTCTAGAAGATATTCCTGACGGTCCTCCTGCTAAAGTGATATCGCCGCCTGTCGATGTCACTTGAATCGGATCGATGAGGGCGGACACATTGCTCAGTGCACTATTGTAATAACCAATGATAGCATTGGCACCTGCGCCTCCAAAAGCCGTGATATTACCGGTCGCCGTGACGTCAATTTGTGAGCCCGCAGCTACAGTTTGCGCCCCTTCGAAACCGATCGTAGCATCGGCCAAAGGCTGGGTTCCTGCCGTTAATAAAACGCTGCTGGATGAAGAGGTGATATGACCGCTAACAGTTGTGGAAAAGATATTATAGTTACCATGCCCAAGTAATGCAGAGGATCCAAGGCTCGTTCCTCCGGTAAGATTCAAAGCGCCCTTTGAATTTAATGACACATCACCCGCTATCGTCGTACCGCTAAAATGGCCGATTTGAGCAAAGCTTTGGCCTTGCGCACCGCCGACTAAGGAGATATCCCCACTTCTAGAGTCGATGACAATATCGCCATTAATTGTGCTTGGCATCGGTGTGCCACTCGGAAATCCTCCGTGGCCGATGAGGGAATAATTGGATGCATTGGCATTCACGCCATTGATTTGGAGGTTTCCAGTGGTCTGGCTCACGGCAATATTTCCTGTAGTGGAAAGCGCGAATGCATGGCCGATTTGCGTAAATCCTGATTGCGCCCCTAGCTGATTGAGGCAGATGTTTCCGCCGATCGCATCAAGGCTGATATCACCGATGATGGTATCGGCTCCAAAGCCCAGAGTGCCGTGACCGATGAGTGCATAGCTAGCGCCTGGATTCATGAGGACATCATTGCCCACACTGTTAATACGAATATTGCCTGTAAAGCTTTGACTCAGTCCAAAGTGGCCGATCTGCGCAAAAGAAGATACTTGAGATCCGCCCAGCATCGAAAGGCGGGCCCCGATTCCGCCGGTGAAAGTAATATTGCCGGCGGGCGTAAAGCCGATATTTCCAATCGTCGCATAGCAGTTAGATCCTGTTCCGCCTTGTATGAAAGTATTCCCGAGAACTTGGATAAAGTTGATATCGCAAAGTGGAGATTCTGCTCCGATCTGCGCAAAGGCATTTATACCACTTCCCCCCAAGAGCTGCAGATCTCCTCCGATGGAGAAATCTATTTCACCCCCGCCTGATAGAATGTATGCTTGAGCATCGGTTGTCGTTCCCGCTTGAATAATCAAACTCTGACCGATGGAGAAGTTTGAGGTGCCGACTCCCAGATTAATCTGCGCTGTTCCTTGCTCAGCTAGTAGCTGCAGATAAGTTTGCGACTGTAAAATGACGTTGCGGCCTGCGGTGATTGCTGTAAGGCCACCGCCACCAGCCACTGTTGTGCCACCACGCATCATCACGTTGTGCGCGTTGATCGAAATGTCAAAAGGATAGAGGACTGGAGGAGGAGCGCTGAGTGCTTGGTTCTGGATCAGTGCCAGGCCATCTCCGGACGCTGCTCCATCAGCCGCACCCAATAACGAAAGCGTCCCTGTTGGGACGTTGACTTCAATACGGCTTTGACAATTGATCGGCGCTTGGAGCGCATTCATACCGATTAAGGCCGTGCTTGTATTAGTACCTCCTGATAACGTAATGTCGCCCTCTGCCGATGTCACCTGAATCGGATCGATGATTGCAGAAACAGATGCTGTGTTGGTATTGTAGTATCCGATCACAGCATTGCTCGTGACCATACTCATGGAGTTGAGGCCCCCTGCTAAAGAGAGGTTATCTGCTGTCGTTGTAAAAATTTGGGATCCGGGAAGCACGTTAGCCGTTCCCTCAAATCCGATTGTCGCGTCCGCCTGAGATCCAGTTCCCGCAATCAAATTTGCCGAACCGGAAGAGACTGTGATGACTCCTGTGGTATTTGTGGGAGAACTTGTATAATTGCCATGTCCCACAACGGCCGAGGCATTGGGTCCACTTCCCCCGAGCAAATTGAGAGCTCCTGTGGAATTTAAGCTCACATCTCCTGTAATCGTCGCAGCGCTGAAATGGCCAATCTGAGCAAAGTTATTGGGTTGTGTTCCCCCGCTTAAAGTGATGTCTCCGCTTTGTGAATTGACGTTAACGTCCCCGGTAATCGAATTGATCGAACTTCCTGTCCCTCCGTGGCCAATCAATGCATAGATAAGAGGCGCATTAGCACCTCCCTGAAGCTGCAGATTGCCTGTTTGCTGGTTGACCGAGATATTCCCCATTGTCGTGGTGGCATTCACGTGGCCGATTTGCGCGAAGGTATTCAGGTTCATTCCAGGATTTAAATAGATATTGCCACCGATAGCATCCAGACTGATATTACCTATGATACTGCTCATCGTAGATGGGCCATTGCCATGTCCGATCAAAGAATAATTGGCATTGGGACTGAACGTTAAGCTATTGCCGATGTTGTTGATTCGGACATGTCCTGTAACCGAAGCGGTGGGCCAGAAATGTCCGATCTGGGCAAAACTGCCAGGTGAAGCACTTCCATCTATAAGAAGAAGCCGCGCACTGGGTCCGCCGTTAAAGATAATATTACCCGTTAAAGTGGGGCTGCCTCCCGCAGTCAGAGAGCCTAGTCCAATCGCCGCATAGCTATTACTTCTGGACCCACCTTGCAAAATCGTACTTCCAAAGACTTGGAGAAAATTGACATTGAGCGGACCGGGTAGAGGTACTACGGCTCCAATTTGCGCAAAAGAACCGTTGCCACTGCCCCCCATCAGTTGTAAATCACCACCGATCGAAAACTGTAGCTCCCCTGCCCTCCCAAAAATCCCGGCGAAAGAGTTTGTGGCTCTGCCCCCTTGTATAATCAAATTCTCATCGATGAAAAAGCTAGAGATTTCACCATTGAGAAGTATCTGTGCTATACCTAGCTCGGCAAGAAGCTCGAGATGCGTTTGAGATTGTAGATTAACATTTCGGCTCGAGTTAATCTGTGCTATCCCGCCATTTCCATTGAATGTAGCGCCCCCTCGGATCATCACATTTTGTACATCGATTGAGATATCGAATGGGTAAGCGATAGAAATAGGATGTGCGTCGGGCCCCACGTTTTGGATCAGCGCCTGCCCACCCCCGGCAGCCAGTCCTTCGGCAACACCATATAAGGATAACGTTCCCATCGGCGCATGAATTTCTATGCGGCTTTGGCAATTGGCAGGTCCAGGAGTCGCACTATCTCCGATAATAGCAATGCCTCCATCGAGAGTCGTTGACGTTCCTCCCGCAAGAGTGATATCGCCGCTGGTCGATGTCACTTGGATGGGGTCGATAATGGCTGACAAAGTACCGGTCTGGGTATTGTAGTAACCAATCACGGCATTGGCGGCAGTCGAACTCATCGTGTTGACGCCCCCTTCCAAAAAGAGATTGCCTAAGGTTGTGACAGAGACTTGAGATCCGGGTAGCACATTAATGACTCCCTCGAATCCAATGGTCGCATCAGCTCCGACTGTGTTTCCGGCGATCAGCTCTGCCTGGTTCGATGAAACATGGATAATACCGGTCGCATTTGTGGAAGGAACTGTATTATTGCTGTGGCCAACAACTGCTGAGGCATTGGTGGCGCTGCCTCCCAACAGATTTAAAGCCCCCGTTGAATTTAAGCTCACACTACCTGTAATTGTCGGGGCGCTGAAGTGGCCGATCTGAACAAAGTTACCGCTTTGGCTTCCTGCAGTTAAAGTGATATCTCCAATTTGTGAATTGACGTTAACGTCTCCGGTAATCGAATTGATCGAACTTCCTGTACCTCCGTGGCCAATCAATGCATAGATAAGAGGCGCATTAGTGCCAGCCTGGAGCTGTAGATTGCCTGTTTGCTGGCTGATCGAGATATTCCCCATCGTTGTAGTGGCATTTATGTGGCCGATTTGTGCGAAGGTATTCAGGTTCATTCCAGGATTTAAATAGATATTCCCACCGATGGCATCCAGACTAATATCCCCTATGATACTGATCATCGTGGATAGGCCATTGCCATGCCCGACCAAGGAATAATTGGCATTGGGACTGAGCGTTACACTATTGCCGATGTTGTTGATCCGAATATTTCCTGTAACTGTAGCGGTGGGCCAGAAGTGTCCGATCTGCGCAAAACTACCTGTTGAAGCACTTCCATCGATGAGGGAAAGCTGTGATCCGGGCCCACCGTTCAAAGTAATATTACCTTTCAAAGTGGGGCTGCCTCCCACAGTCAGTGAGCCTAGTCCAATCGCTGCATAGCTATTTGTATTAGATCCACCTTGCAATGTCGCACTTCCTAAAACCTGGAGGAAATTGACATCGAGCTGTCCGGCGGGTACTGCCATGGCTCCGATTTGAGCAAAAGAACCCGTGCCGCTGCCCCCTGCGATCATGAGATCGCCGCCGATGGAAAATTGTATCTCCCCTTCCGTTCCAAAAATCCCCGCGATGGAATTCGGTATACTTCCCCCTTGTATGATTAAATTCTCATCTATGAAAAAGCTGGAGATTTCATCGCCAAGAAGTATCTGTGCTATACCTTGCTCACCTAAAATCTCGAGATGTGTTTGTGATTTCAAATTGACATTGCGACCCGAGCTGATTTGCGCAAACCCGCCATTTCCACCCGGTGTTGAACCACCACGGATCATCACATTTTGTGCATCGATCGAGACATCGAAAGGATAGATAATCGCTGCGCCTCCGATAATGGCCTGATTTTGGATGAGAGCTTGACCTCCTCCATCGGTTAGACCATCAGCTGCTCCATATAAAGAGACTGTTCCCATCGGCGCATGAACTTCGATACGGCTTTGACAATTAAGGGGTTGCCCAAGCCCTCCACTCCCGATAATAGCGACGCCTCCACCCTTACCCGGGGTCATTCCTCCCGACAAAGTGATATCGCCGCCCGTCGATGTCACTTGAATCGGATCGATGACGGCTGTCAAATTGCCAAATAGCGAATTGTAAAATCCAATCACAGCATTCACCGGAAGTTGATCCACAGTGTTAACACCGCCTGCCAAAGAGATGTTTCCTGCCGACGTAACAATAACTTGAGATCCCGGCATCACATTAAAGATCCCCTCAAATCCGATAGTGGCATCTGCACCGCCTGCATGGCCGCCGCTCAAATCTACGGAGTTAGATGAGACACTGATAATGCCCGTCGCGTTTGTTGAAGTAGTGGCATAGTTCCCATGCCCTACAACAGCCGATGCGTTAGTGCCACTTCCACCTGAAAGATTTAAAGCCCCAGTTGAATTTACATTCACATTCCCCGTAATCGACTCAGAGCTGAAATGGCCGATCTGAACAAAGTTGCCGCTTTGGCTGCCCGCGGTTAAAGTGATGTCGCCACTTTGTGATTTGACCGTAATATCTCCGGTGATCGAAACGATCGGATCCGAACTTCTTGTCCCTCCATGGCCAATCAAGGAATAGATAGAAGTTGAGCCAATGCCCCCTTGAAGCTCAAGATTTCCAGTGACCTGGCTGATGGAAATATTTCCTGTAATGGAACCTATAGAATTGTTATGACCAATCTGAGCAAAAGTATTGGCAAAAAGTCCCTGCTTTAAATAAACGCTGCCGCCGATACCATCTAAACTAATATCGCCGATTATCGCAGTAGGCTGGAACAGACTCCCACTTGTAGACATGCTGCCATGGCCGATCAAAGCATAGTTGCCAACGGGACTAAGCGTTACATCATTACCGATACCATTGATCCGGATGTTGCCCTCATAAATTGTCGCTTGCGGGGCGGCTTGCCAAATATGGCCAATTTGGGCAAACGCAAAATTATTGTTTGTGCCAGGTCCTCCTCCTCCGGTCAAGGAAAGATAGGCGCCAATACCACCAGTGAACGTAATATCTCCGATGATGCGCATGGGTTCATCGATGCCGAGGTTTCCATTTCCAATCGCCGCATAGGCTTGGATATTAGATCCGCCTTGCAATCTCACGCTTCCCAAAACCTGGGTGAAGTTGATGTCACAGCGGGCCCTGGGGAATGGACTTCCGATTTGCGCAAAAGAGCCCGAGCCGCTCCCTGCAAGGAGCTGGAGATCCCCGCCGATAGAAAATTGCAACTCTCCGGTTGTTCCTAAAATTCCTACAGAGGAAACATCGACATGCCCCCCGTGCAAAATCAAATTCTTGCCGACAGTGAAACTCGAAGTACCATCTCCGACTAGGATTTTGGCTGTTCCTTCCTCGCCGAGAAGTTGGAGATCCGTCTGTGATTGCAGATTAACGCTACGTCCCGAAATAATTTCAGCCAGTCCCCCATTCCCATTAGGCGTTGAGCCGCCGCGGAGCATCACACTTTGTGCGTCGATCAAGACATCGAACGGATAAATGACCGGAGATTGTAATGTGTTAATCGCCTGGTTTTGGATGAGAGCCTGACTGCCTCCCGAATTGACTCCGTCTGCTGCACCATACAAGGACAGAGTTCCCATCGGCGCATGGACTTCAATGCGACTTTGTAAAGCATAGGGAGGTACCGACGAAGCAACCCCAATGAGGGCTGCGCCCGATGTAAGCGTTCCATTGTTCCCGCCGGCCAGGGTGATATCCCCGCCCGTCGATGTCACTTGAATCGGATCAATAGTCACTGTCGTTTGTGTTTGTTCTAAACTGCTAAAGACTCCTATGACCGCATTACCCGAGCCGCTAACTATTTCTGGGCTATTTCCCCCTGCTGCGCCACTTCCCCCTAATAGTGTGATATTGCCGGAAGTTGTTACAGAGATTTGAGAGAGAGGCGAAACAATAAAGGAAGGACCAGCTAAACCATACCCTCCTTCAAAACCAATCGTCGCATCCGCAAAAGCTCCGGTTCCACCCGATAAAAGCACCGTGGAGGCATTAACATTAATGCTCCCCATAAAAGAAAAGGAAGTAGCCGTCGGTAAAAAATAAGCATAACTGCCATGGCCGACAACTGCTGAAGAATTAGTATTTATGCCCCCGAAGAGATTGAGCGCACCCTTCGGTAAATTGATCGTCACATCCCCAGTAATAGATCCAAATAAGCCGAAGGAAGCAGGATGCCCGATTTGCGCAAAGCCCCGGGCCCCTTGCAGGATAATATCGCCGCTTGTGCTGGAAACCATTACATTGCCACTGATCGAACTTAAATCGGAAACAGTACCTGTAAAGTTATTGTGCCCTATTAAGGTATATCCTTGGGCTCCTAGGGGGTTGACGGCTGCCTGCCCTACATAAACGCTCCCTGTGTCCAAATAGACACCAATATTTCCTGTAGTGGTAATACCATTTGCGTGGCCGATCTGCGCAAAATTGGCTAGATCTAACCCACTTTTCAGGTAGAGATTTCCTCCGATGTTATCAAGAGTAATATCTCCAGAGATTATATTTAATGTATTGGTAGGCGAATTGTGACCAATGATGGCATAAGCTCCTCCGCCGTTTAAAACGACATCATTACCAACACCATTGATCCGAATGTCCCCTGTATTAAAATTCACGCTTCCAAAATGCCCAATCTGCGCAAAACCCGAGCGGGCTTGGAGAGTTAAATTAGCTCCAATTCCCGTAGTAAAAATAATATCTCCCCCAGCATTTGGCCCAACTCCTGGAGAATGGCCAATTTGCGCATAAGCTTCGCCGCCGTCAAGCAGGACGCTTCCCCCAACTTTGGTGATAAAGATATTGCAAGGAATAGCAGTGTTTAAAACGCCGATTTGCGCGTACGATGCTGCAGAATTTCCCGCGAGTAGCTCCAAGTCCCCACCGATGGCCAGCGTCATGAAGTTGGCAAAACTTTGGATGGCCGCTTCCGCACTATCTCCCGCTCGCAATTGAAGATCTCCACCGATATCAATCGTGACTCCATTGAAGCCCTCTAGGACGGCCCGTGCGCCAAGACCACTGCCTGCTTGCAGAATGCAATTTCCACCCACCGTAACGTACAGATTTGTACTACCCGGCCCGTTGCCGACTTCAGCTGCACCTTGTCCAGCGGTCAGGAGCAGGTCCCTGCCTGACGTCAATGTGATATTAGAACCCGCAGTGATCGCTGCATTGACACCGCCTACAGTCGCTGACCCAGCAAGAACGATATCTTGGGCTTGACTAGTGAGCGTAACCGGTGATACTCCCGAAGAGATGCTCACAGATCCACCCGTGGCTTCTAAAAGGATATTTCCCGAGAGGGCCGTGAGGGCAATAGTGTCTGTAGCATTGGGCGACAATGAAGTAAGCGAAACGGGGTTTGTGACCCCGAGCATAGAAATGCTGGCGCCTTTCAGTGAAATAGATCCTTGGTTTAAGGTGACCCCGGGACTAGATTTCGTCACCGAACTAATGATCACATCCCTTGCCGCCTGAGCCGTGAAATTTCCCGAGGTATTATTTGTATAAGCAGAATGCATCACAATATCGCGTACAGAATTCAAAAAGAGATTGGCAGGAGTTCCAGGTGCAATTGCAAGATCGGCACTATCAGCCCAAACTAAATCACCGTTCCCATTGCCTCCATCATCGATCGTTTGAACGTAGACATCACCCCCGGTCAGTGCGGCACTTAAGGTCGCAACAGATAGTTGGGATGTCGCCATCGGCGCTGCGGGCTGAAAAATCGGAGCCGCCGTGATATTGGCATCCGGCAAACCAATCGTCAGACTTGTGGGATCCAGCAATAAGGAACCCGCTTTTCCCATGGGCGCCATCCGATCAGCCGTTCCTCTATAATCGAGATGTCGTTTTCCGGAGACCTCCACAAAACCGCCGTCGCCCGATTTGACTCCACCACGGGCCGAGATCGATCCGTAGAAGCGAGTCGTGTCATCAGCCCATACGATGACCCTTCCCCCATCTCCCATGATTTTTGCATCGACATCGATGAGGACCCCTTCTCCGACATAAGTTGTTTGGGCATTGGGGATGTTCGGATTTTTACCTTGGAAATCTCCCCCAAGTAACAGCTGTCCGCCCCCTTCTATCCCCGAAATATCGATGCGCGCATTGTCTAGAAGCGCCACCCCATCGCCCAGAATTTGAACCTCGCCGCCCTTCCCACTCTCTTTCTGCGCTACGATATCATTACTGACAGAGACATTCCCCTTTTCTGCTCGAAGGAAAACGCGTCCCCCTTCCTCCTTAATACCGAGCGCTTGAATGGAACCCGAGTGGTTGACCGCCATCGCAAAAGGATTCCCTTCTGCTTTCATCTCGACGCAAAGAGCATCGATCACTCCAGTATTTTGCACATCGGTTTCCGCCCCGTTCATTTTGGGCCTGATGCCGATCCGCTCCTCGCCATCAAGTTGAACGATGAGTTCTTGAGCACCTGCCAGAGCTCCATGGCCTTTAGGCGCATGGATTTCTCCTTGGTTTGCCACCTTATTAGCGATCAAGAAGACATCGCCGTCATCGGCAAAGATTTTCCCTAAATTAATGACCGCCGCTTTCGAATCGCCAAAAAACTGGATGCTTGAACCTTCAAACATTGCACTATCGAGAGCATCTAATGTCGACGCAGTAAACGCAGCGGTTCGAATGACAGCATCTTTGCCAATCAGAACACCGGCGGGGTTGAGAAGGAATAATTTTCCGTTGGCCTCAAGAGTGCCCATTAAAGAGCTTAAATGGCCGCCTGTGACGCGATTGACAACGACGGCGTCTTTGGAAGGCTGAATGAAACGAGTCACCTCGTTTTTTGCAATCGAGAAATCTTTCCAATGGATGACCGCATTTCGATCGGCCGCGACTTCTAATATATGTTGCTCGGGTGTAGAAAAAGTCGCATTACCTTGGGCGACAGAAGGATCTTCAGGGTTACCGATTAGATCAGGGCAGCAGGCGACTACCCCCAACAAAAATTTTAAGAGCTTATTTTTTTGCACTACCATTACGCCCTATAATATGGACTATGTTTGCTAGCTGTTTCGCGCGCGGCAACTAGCAACTTAAGCCTTCAAAATTTTCTTTTACCGAGGCTTGATTTATTTGAAAAGACCTTTATTTGTTTAATAACTAGCTGTAGCGCTGAAATGAAATTTGCCTTCTCCAGGACCGGAGTTAACAAATTTATGGAATTTAAAACCATAATCGGCCCGAAGCGATAGATAAGGATAAATTTCGTAGCGAACCCCTGGGCCTGCGCCGATTAAGAACTCGGTGGAAGGGACTTCGTGAAAATCATTTTTAAAATTATGGCCGAGACCATAGTCGATGAAGGCAAGGAAAGTCAGGGCCGATTTTTGAGGAAACACCTTGATGGGTGGCATGCGTAGTTCGAGGTTAGCGCAGAGAGCTGTGTCAGCATTAAAGGCATGCTCGGCATAACCACGGACAGTGTTATAGCCACCCAGACCGAACTGTTCGCTGGGCATGAGAGGATTGTGGGTCCCTTGCAGGCGTAGATTTGTCGCAAGGGCAAATTTCATAGGAAGAGTCCAGATATTCCCCAAGAAAAGACGCGCGTAAATGTACTGAGGGAGCGCATGAGGTCTGATCTCATTGAATCGCTGTTTGTTTTGATTCGCGATCGATTTGGCGGGCGATCCGAAAAGTTCAAGGTTAAGAGAGAGCTCGTCATGAGAAGATTTATGCTGCAAACCATAGGCTAGGACGAGTTGAGAGAGATTGGCCAGATGTGTGGAGACCGGAATCGGCCCTGTTAAATCGGAGAAAAAAAGGCTACTGTTCATACCTTTGACATCGAGGCCGAAGCTAAATTCTTGGGAGAGATTAGTGTGGGAAGGCCCTGTAGGGACAATATAACGTAGGCTTCCTTGGTAGCTCTTACCTTCGCTTTTAAAGTGACGGATATGGGGATGGATTTCCGAATACCCTCCATATAGAAAACAGGTATGGCCATTGCGAAGCAGCGACGTGTAGCTACCAAAATGGGACCAGAATTTTTTGTAATTATCTGCGGTCGTAAATTGATAGGTGAGCACATCGTTAACGAAAAACGCATTTCCCCAATTGAAACCCGCAAAGTACCGGCTATTTCCAGTGAACGGATTTCCAGTATTATCAGCACCGCCGAAGATTCTTAAGGGAAATTTGTCTTCGGTGAGGATTTCAATATTAGTCTCACCGGGTTTGCCACCAGGCTCTAAGATGAGCTGGGAATGGTGGAAAGGATTGCGATTGAGGGAGGCAATATCTTTGAGGAGTTGATATTCATCAACCATGTCTTGGCTTTGAACACGGAGATATTTGCCGAGGAGTTTGTCGGAAAACCACCGATTCCCGACAAATTGGATTTTTCCAATGGCTCCGTGCAAAACAATGTATTTTACTCTGCCATTTGTGACATCTTGCTCAGGAATTTCGACAAGAAGATAGGGCTGACGGTGCTCAACATAATAGGAAACGATTTCGGATTTGATTTGGAGTAGCATTTCCGTCGATATTTCTTGTCCCAGAAATGGTTTCAGACGATCAGATAACACGCGCTCTTTAGTGGGGAGCTTGAGATCTTGAATCGCAACGCCTTTAAAATTTTTGCCGCGTTGGATTGCTTCGGGTGATTCAATAAGAATGGCCTGAAGTTCGACAGCATTCGTTGTGCTGATTAAAGAGAGCCCCAAAAGAGCGAGCGAAGAGAAAGCTTTCTTCATTGCTTGACTACCTTGCCGTCTCTATATTCAAGATGGGGCTTTTCTACGAGCGCGACGCGTTGTTTATTGCTAGAGCGGCGGCGGCGGTAGAATATCGAATTTTGCGCCTCGCCCGCATGAACGTTGAGCGTGGGAAATTCTTTGAGCTCTTCTTCCTTATAGGTCAAATAGGGAGGGTAAATATCTTCGTCAAAGATGCCACCAAAAATGAAAGGCCCCCATTCCTGAAGGGTCTCAGATAAGGAAAGGCGCATATCTTCGAGACCAAAACTGGGAACATGGACGACACCTCCGCCGCCCCCACCAGGACCTCCAGGTGTGGGAGGTGTGGGAGGAAAAAGATGGGCCAGATGCGCGGAAAAAACACGACCACTTCCATTTTCTGTAAAAAAGGGAATGATGATCCGATCGGTGACGGAATTATAAGGCATGGAGTCAAAAGAAAGGCTTGCACTTGGTCCTGTTCCTACAAAACTATTGAGAGGAGATACCACACCTGTTGCACCAGATATGATGCTTCCAGGAGTTACAGCCCCTGTATCACTACTCCAGCGAGGAGAGCCTAATGCATAACAACCATTTGGAGTCTCTGTGAGGATACCATTTGAGACATAATCCTGAGCAGCACTGCCTACCACACTATTAGTTGCTCCCACAACTCCGGAGATTCCAGTTAGTCCATTTCCCCAAGTCGCAGCGCCTTGTCCATTCAAAGTACCTCCATTCCAAAAAAGACTGCGAACCACATAATTGCCATTGGATAATACCCCGATGATTAAGCTCCCAATCTGGTCTCCAGTGTTGCTTCCAATCAAACTATTTGAGCTCGTGAGAGGGCCGGCAATTCCTGTTACGCCGTTTCCCCAGGTTGCTGCGCCCACAGACACTCCCGCATTTTGCCACAAGGTACTTCGGACTACATAATTTCCACTGGGGAGAGCCGTTGCGCTAGAATTTCCCACTAGATCTCCTGGAGTACTACCGACTAAGCTGTTACTCGACGAGATAGTTGTTCCAGGCCCCATTCCTAAAATATCCTTTCCTGTCATTCCATTAATGAGTGTTGCAGCTCCCAGGCCGCTCACCATTCCTCCTGTCCAAAATGGACTTAAAACAACATAATTTCCGTTCGAAAGAGACACAACTCCATTTCTTGAAACGCTATCTCCCGCCATAGTCCCTGTCAGACTGTTAAGTGTTGTTACAGTTCCTGTCGTAGAGCCTGTTGTCCCATTACTCAGCGTCGCAGCTCCAAAATTCATGTTCCAATTATTGCTTGCCACAACATAGTCCCCATTCTGAAGAGCATAAATGCCAGAACTGGTGACACCATCTCCCGCAACGGATCCAACGAGGCTGTTAGAACTTGAAACAGCAACGCCCGGGCCCATGCCGTTAGTATCTAGTCCTGTACTGCCATCAATCCATGTCGAGGCACCTATCGACGAGTTCCAAAGCTCACTTCGGACAACATACTTATTGTCATTGGGAGAATTAAGCCCTACGAGTCCACCAAATGAAACCCTGTCCCCGACATTGGTACCATAGAGGCTATTGGACATTGAAATAGGGCCCACTGTAGTTCCTGCAGCTCCATCGCACCATGTCACGGCTCCCATTCCATTCACATTTCCCCCGTTCCATTGAGGGCTCGATACGACAAAGTGCCCATTAGGCAAGACTAAAACACCTCCATCGCCTGTAAGATCACCCGTATTGGACCCATAAAGACTGTTAGAAGTGGATACAGCGACGCCTGGGCCGTTTCCCAAAGTATCTTTTCCTGTCGCTCCGTCTATCCAGGTTGCTGCTCCATTTTGATTAAATGGTACGCCGTTTGCCCACGGTGTCGATACAACGACATAATTCCCATTGGGAAGTGCATGCACACCTCCGATAGATATTTCGTCTAGAATGAGCGTCCCATATAGACTATTGGATGTTGATACAGGCCCCGTTCTTCCTATGCTGCCATCACACCATGTTGCCGCCCCTACGGCCGTCGTTGGACCACTAGGATCTGTCCAATCAGCGCTTGCTACGACATAGTTCCCATTTACCTGGAGCGGATATATGCCCCAAAGGGATACGAGATCTCCCGAAGTGCTCCCTACAAGACTATTGGCAGAACTCACAGCCCCGCCTCCCCCAATAAAGCCCGTGTTTTGATCTCCCCATGTTGCGGCCCCTAGCCCCATAGGAAATCCTCCGGACCAATAGGTACCTGAGACGACAAAATTTCCATTGGAGAGAACAACGGCACCAAAAACGCCAATTTCGTCTGTTGCTACTGTCCCTGTAATGCCACTGATGAGGGCCCGCGTCGCACCATTATAAAGGTAGGCAGCGCCTGCATTACTTGGCTTGAGAATCACCACATTGCCATTGGGAAGCACATAAACAAACTTGCCAAAATCACTGCCACTTCCGGGATTGGGATCGATGAATTCATCGATGATATCAAACACACAGGTATCGGTGGCCCCTACCCCTCTACAAGCGCTGGTGGGAGCGACTGTCTGCGGAGCTTGCTCGATGGTTCCTGACCATTCAATCGTGGTTGCTTTGACTTTGATACGCGACTGAGGGCTCATGAAAAAATGCGAAGGTAATTGATCATCTCCAGCCATTTTTCCCAGTCGGATTTTACCTGGATAGTAAGGAGCGCTTGCGTCGTACTCAGCATTCACGATGTTCATAGATGGAGCAAAAACTTCGATTTCCCCTGCTTTGACTCGTGGGTTTGTGCTGCCCACTGAGTAACGCCCCGAACTAAAGTACGATCCAGCATGATGTACAATGGAGCCTTCTGAGGCTAGAAGCTGCGCAAACGCTGTCTCGGTAGAATTCCCCTCTATATCTATTGCAATTGTCCCACGATCTGCCTTAAGAATCCCCGCATTATAGAAGCTCGGCGCTTTCAAATGAATCTGCTGAGCCTCTATCCTACCAGTATGAAAAAGTGTATTTTCCTTTTGTGAGATCGTTACATTATCCGAAACAATCGTTCCTTGTTGATTGGCAACACTTATGGTATCGATAGATACTTTCGGGGATTCGATGACATTTTTGGGAAATAAATGTATCGAATGTGCGCCGATCTGCGTCGAAGCTTGAGCAACTAAAGTCCCTTCAGCCTCGATTTTTCCTTGCGGTGCTCTCAGCACAATCCGGCCACCGATCGATTCCATTTTCACGGCATCGATGCGCCCTGTTTGGCGAATCGCAAAACTTTGAGCGGATGAGCCTGACTCAATTTCGACTTTGAGAGCTTCGATATAGCCAGTATTGTCGATGGAAACCGGCGTGGGTGCAGGCCTGACAAATAATTTTCTATCGCCGGAGGGTTGTATTAAGATTTCAAGGCCAGCTCCTAAAACAGCATCTTTATTACTTTTAATACGTCCTTCATTCACAACGCGTGAGCCTAAAAGAATGACATCACCCTGGGATGATGCGATAGTGCCTAAATGGATAATAGCTCCCTCTCCTGCACCTTGGAAATTCCAATTTTCTCCTCCGAGAAACTGGTCGTTTGGAAGATCGAGCGTTGAAGCTAAAAACCCGGCTGTCTGGATGACACCATCTTTTCCTATCAAGACGCCATGAGGATTGATGAGAAAAACTTTGCCGCTTGCCTCTAAACGCCCTAGAATCTCGCTTCTCAAAGGGCCCGTGACACGGTTGAGTACTGCGGAAGAAGCAGAAGGTTGAACAAACCGCGTCGCTTCTCCCCTATCTATCGAAAACGATTTCCATTCGATAATCGCCTTGTCCCCTGTGCGGATTTCAAGAAGTGCATTTCCTTGAGGAGTTAGTTGCACATCGCCATGAACTACATTCGGATCTTGGGGTTGGGATAATAGGGATCCCGTTAGACAGACCAACGAACAAAATAAATTTCTTTTTAACATTTAAAAATGTGAAATACCATTTGTTTATATTTTGTGCTAGTGTCTTGCAAGAAACTTTTTTTTCAGCCAAACTGAAAAAATGATGTTAATGACTTGGATATGGACAATTTTGGCTGATGCCGTACCGGAGGTACCAGTTCCTCCTATAGTCCCTACTCCCCCTGAAGTGACAATTCCTTCTTATGAAGGGGCTTTTCTCAAGATGTTTTTAACGCTTCTGGCTCTCCTCGTCGTCATCTTTTTTGCGATGTGGGGTGTCAAACGTCTGGCCAGAGGGCGCATCAAACAAGCAGGTCCTGGCAGGTCCATCGAACTACTTGAAAGAAAAGCGATCAGTCCTAAAACGGTCCTTTATATGATCGAAGTGGGCGGCAGACAAATTGTTCTCGCTGAATCTCAACTCGAAGTTAAGGCGATTACGACATTTGAAGAGGTTATCGAACCCAAAATCGAAGGATAATGTGCGCAAAAAGAGCACAGTATCCAAGCCACACGAACAAAATATCTTCTTCTAACATCCCCAGTGAAAGCAGCGCGATCGATAGTCCTGGCAAAAAATAAGAAGCCGGATGCAAAGAAATCACCAAGCAAAGACCAGCAATCGCTAAAAATCCCCCATTGATGTTTTGAAGGCCAGGGTGTTGTTGAAAAACAGTTCCACGCGGCCGAATAAACCGTTCGATCCAAGAAAAAAAGGGAACCAGTTTTCGTAAGTAATGAGCCGCCTTATCGCCGGAAAATGTTTTAGCCGTCACTTTGGCAGGAAGCCAGAAAGGTTTTTTACAAAAAATCCGAAACCCAATGAAGGCAATGCAGCCACCGAGAATGATCGATAATCCGGGTAGCGAAAGAAGCGACACAAACGGGAGCGAGAGAAGGAGTGCAATGAAAGCTTGCCCGCGAGCACTCAGGGATGCAGCAAGCTCCCCTACCGTCATGCTCCGTCTTCCTTCACACTCGTGGGCGACCCACTCGATCTTTTGAGAAAATTTCATCGGCACGTGGTTTACTTAGCACCTGTTTTATAAGTACAAGTTGACGAAATGTCTCTTTCTCCCGCAACAGTTTTTTCACCTTATTTTTCAGTTTCACCGGAATCCTCCGCAAGAGATTGGCGCATATCGGTATCAGCTTGAAGATTTTTCATGCGGTAAAAGTCGAAAAGACCCAAATGTCCTTTGCGGAACGCGTCGGCCATCGCTTGGGGAACTTCGGCTTCTGCGGCGACGACTTTCGCACGGTTTTCTTGCTCCATCGCAACGGCCATCGCGCGGCGCTCTTCGGCCTTGGCTTGAGCGATGCGTTTGTCGGACTCAGCTTGGTCGGCACGCAGTTTTGCGCCGATGTTTTCACCAATACTAATATCGGCGATATCGATCGACAAAATCTCAAAAGCCGTTCCCGCATCGAGGCCCTTTTCGAGCGCTAGATGAGAAATACGGTTGGGAGCTTCGAGGACATTTGTGTGCGTCTCAGACGCGCCAATCGAGTTGACGATCGCCTCACCTACCCTAGCGATGATCGTCTCTTCAGTGGCGCCGCCGACGAGTTGTTGTATGCTCGTTCGAACCGTTACACGGGCGCGGCATTTCACCTGAATCCCGTCTTTTGCAACGGCAGTGATGTAGGCGCCATGCTTTTCGTCAGGACAATCGATGACTTTGGGATTGACGGAAGTTTTCACGGCATCGAGAATGTCGCGGCCCGCCAGATCAATAGCTGTCGCTTGCCTCCAAGTAAGGGGAATATTGGCTTTATCCGCCGCGATCATTGCGCGCACGACGTTGGAGACATTACCGCCCGCTAGAAAGTGCGTCTCCATATCTGTGACGCTGATCCCTTTAAGGCCCGCTTTGTAAACATTGATATAGGCACCCACGATGATGCGTGAAGGGATTTTACGCAGGCTCATCCCGACGATATTGAAAAGAGAGATCGGTGTGCCCGTAACAAGCGCTTGAAACCAGAGACCAAAAAAACGTCCGATGGTGAGGAGAAGTGTTCCTCCAACAACCAAAATCAAAAAAATGAGAAAATAAAGTCCAGTACTGAGTTCCATATTATTCCTTTGTTTTAACTATGTAGTTCGCCCCACGTACGCCAGTAATAATGACGGATGTATTTTGCGGGATATAGCCTGTATCCGACTGCGCGGGAAGTTTTTTGCCTTGCACGAGGATGTGACCGCTGGGTTTGAGCTCAGATATCGCCACCCCTTCAGCACCGATGAGAGTTTTATCCAGCGGCGCTGCGATATACCCTTCTTGATCGGCTTTGTGGGAGACGCGGCCTTTGACATGGCCAATTGCCATTTTACAAACCAGAAGCACCAGGACCAAGAGAATGATGCTGTAGAAAGCGATCCATCCCCAGGCGTAGCCCCTGAATCCAAAAAAGATAATGCTCGTGATGAGAAGTCCGGCGGCAATGACAGCCGAGACGCCGCTCGGAAAGAAAAACTCTAAATAAATGAGGAGCAGTCCAAAAGCTGCGAGCACAAATGCAGTGATCATGATGACCTCACATATAGTCGGTTACCTTCCCTACGAACAATCGCTACGTGCGCGCCTTTTTCTATATATTGCCCCTCGCTCATCGCTTCGTAGATGATTCCTTGAAGCTCGACTTTGCCCGAGGGTCTTAAAGGAGTAAAAGCCTTGCCTAAAGCTCCTTCCAAAACTGGTAGAATTTCTTCAGGCGCTAGTGTCTCTTGGTGAGCAAACCGCCTTAACATTCTTCGCGCCAGGAAAAAAACAACCACTACGCAGACGATGAATAGCCCTGCAATCCAAGCCAGTTGATCAACGATAGCCCAGGCACTGAGACTAAAAGTTGGAGCGAAAGTCACGCCGTCTAAGTGAGGCACCATCATGGCGATCAGCCCTCCCAGAGCGAGAAGTGCGCCTAAAATTCCCAGCCAAAGCCCCGGCAGCATGAATAATTCGAGCGCTACAAGCCCCACACCCACGGCGATAAGAGCTGGCTCAATCCAGTGGATCGCCTCCAAGGCAAAACGTGAGAGGAGGAGCAAAAACAGACATGTCCCCCCAATGACGATCGGAAAAATAAGCCCAGGATTTTGAACTTCCAGATAAATCCCCAGCATTAGACCCATCGTCAGTAGAGATGCCACCATCGGATGTGTCAGAAAAGCAAAGAAGTCGATCTTCCAGTCTTCATACGTAATAAATTCCTTTTGGGGAATGGGGGCAAAAAAAGGAAGATCCTGCACGGAGGGACCTTCAGCATCTGCAACACCCCAGCGCCGCATCTGCTCCGCATTCAACGTGAGAAGCTTGCCGGGTTTGGTGATGATGATGTCTTTGGGCTTCATTTGATCTTCGCGGTCTAGCCTTACGATATCGCTTCCTCTCCATACGAGCAAAATATCTTTATCGACCATCGCTTCAGCTAAATGGGGATTTCTCCCCCACAAACTGGCGAGATTCGCAAACTCCGCGCGGAGCGCCGAATTAACCTTCTCAGAGGCCGGCGTTGATCCGCCTTCCCCTCCCATGATCACCGGCTCCGCAGCTCCCATGCTCGCGGACGGAGAAATCGCAATCGTCTGGCAGCTGTAGGCCAGCATCGCCCCTGCGGAAATTGCCCAGTCATTGATGTAGGCGACCACAGGAGTGTGCTTTTGAAAATCTTTGAGAAGTTGAGAAATTTTGAGAGCCGCAAAAACTTCTCCGCCCGGAGTATCTAACTCGAAGACTACGGCTACGACTTTTTCTTTGGCAAAATGTTCCAAGGACTGGCGAACATAGAGTACAGTAGAGGTATCGATGGGATAATCTTTAGTGAGATGAAGATAGCCAATTTTATTGGGAGCGCCCTCTTGAAAAGTAACTTCAGGAATTTTAGCGCTGAGCGCAGAAAACCACAGAAGAAGCAAACAGACGATACGCATAGGGTTTATTTTATGCTTGTCTGGGTATTATTTCTAGATAGGAACGCATAAATTCAAAATAGTTTCTAAAATAGGATTTAGAATCTTTTCAACTCTACAAATTTTGGCGAATTTTAAAAGCTTATCTAAATCCATTTTTTTACGTTTGCAATATAATTTAAGAGCTTCTAATACAACATCCATTCCAATTTTATTACGAAATTTTACACAATCGGCAAGAGTCTTTTCGACGCAATAGATCTGGACAGGATGACCATCTATCACTTCAGTCACAATTCCACATTTAAAGGCAATATCAGAGTACCAAAAAAAACGCGTGGGAGGATATTTTACTTGAGGACGTCTTGAGCCACTTTTAAGAGCAACATAAACAAAATGCGGGACTTGCGTTGTGAGATTGTAATAGGACAACGCTGAAACAAGGCAAACTACTCCTTGAGGCACCATTTTAGATACTAAAATTAGATCCGGTTCTGAAAAATTAAACTCATCGCTCAGCTGATAGATTCCCCTATCGAGCTTTTCAATAACCCCTTCTTCCTTAAGCACCCACAACGAACGTGGATGAATACCCAAGTCAAGCGCTTCCCCAGTTCGAAGTAACCCTCGTTTTTTTTTGAATACGCGTATGGCTTTTTTAAGATGATCTTTCATGGGATAAAAATGTCGATAAATGTTAACATCTATCGACAGATTAATCCATCCTATTTATATCGTCAACAATATTTCTTTACAGACTTCTTGAGCTTGCTTCAAATGCTCCTCTGTATGCGCACTCGAAATAAAACAGGCCTCTTGCTGCAGCGGGGGGAAATAAATTCCTTGATCAAAGAGCTTTCGGAACAATGTTTTATACTCAGGAACAAAGAGGGTGAACATGGAGCCGATTTGTTGAACATTGCATAAAGGACGAAGAGGCTTTAAAAACTCGGTAGTTTTGCGCTCGAGTTCTTCATAAAACCCGGGCTTTTCCACTTCTTTCAGAGCGGCAAGTCCTGCAACCATCGCCACGGGATTACCAGACAAGGTTCCTCCTTGATAAACACTGCCTAGCGGCGCCAGATGATCCATGATCTCGCGTCTACCGCCAAAAGCAGCGGCAGGAAAGCCTCCGCCGATAATTTTAGCTAGGCAAGTTAAATCTGGCGTGACACCAAAATATCCTTGAGCGCCATGGAGTCCCACACGAAAACCAGTGATCACCTCATCGAAGATGAGAACGATATTTTTTTCCCCCGTTTCTTCCCTAAGCATGGAGATAAATTCGCGCGAAGGAATGATCACACCCATGTTCCCGACGATAGGCTCTAAGATGACAGCAGCGATGTCGTCATAGCTTTGCAAACAAGCGCGCGCGAGTTCAATATCATTGTAAGGAAGAGAAATCGTATGCTGGACCAGTTCGGGAAGCACGCCGCTAGATGAGGCGTTAGGAAGTTCATGCACACCCGAGCCCGCACGGATCAAAAATCCATCGGAGTGGCCATGGAAATTTCCATTGAATTTGATGACTTTCTTTTTTCCCGTAAATCCGCGAGCAAGACGCACAGCGCTCATGCAAGCTTCTGTCCCGGATGAGACAAAACGGATTTTTTCGATCGACGGAAGATGCTGCTGAATTTTTTTGGCCAGTTCCAGTTCATAAGGAGTCGCCATTCCAAATGAGGACCCCCGAGCGACTTGTGCACATGCAGCTGATACGATGCTAGGATGCGCATGCCCTAAGATGAGAGCGCCCCAGCTACAGCAAAAATCGATATAGGATTTTCCGTCGACATCAAAGACGATGTCGCCGGCCCCTCTTTCAGCAATAATGGGCGTCATCTGAAGACCCGGAAACGATCGTACAGGAGAATTGACCCCGCCCGGAATGCAAGCGCAGGAGTCAGAATAAATTTTATCACTAAGTTTACGCATGGAGCCATCATAAGCATTTGATCTTCATTTGTCTATCCTGCACAATAGCTAGGGCATGTGGAAGAAGCTGTTTTTTTTATCTTTGGTTCCGGTGGCGCTGTGGGCAGCAAATGTCCCCTATTCTGTCTATTTTTTAGGACTCGATGATAAAGAAGCTCTCAAAACTCTCAAGGCGGTATCGGATTTAACAACGCTGCGGAGCCGCCCTCCCACTTCGCTCAATGCTCTTCGCTACCGCGCTGATTCAGACACAGCCGATCTACTGAAAGTTCTCCATTCGTATGGATATTACGAAGCGACGATCGATATTCGTTTAGAGGAATACGATGATGAGACGAGGGTCTACGTGCTCATCCAGCCAGGACCGATGTATACGCTCGGAGAGTTTTCGGTTCAACAATCCACCGACTGCGCACCCATCACGGCAGAAAATGTGGGTTTAAGGCTGGGTAAGCAAGCGCTGGCAAAAGAGATCCTCAACGCCGAACAAAAAACACTAACTCTTTTGGCCAATTGTGGATATCCCCTCGCAAAGATTGATAAGCGGGAGATGATCGCCGATGGGGACACGAAACAACTTTTGGTACGACTGAGCGTAGAAGCAGGACCCTTATGCCGATTTGGACCCCTCTCTATTCAAGGCCTCGCCCAGGTAGAGCCTAAATACATTCAAAATAATCAAGAATGGAAAGAGGGCGATACTTACGCTGCTTCCAAAGTTGAGACAACGCAAAAGTCTCTCTTAGAGTCAGGTCTATTTAGTTCGGCTCTCATCACACACGCCGAAAAGCCAGATTCCAAGGGAGAGCTTCCGATGCGTCTCGAAGTGAGCGAGTCGAAGCACCGCAGTATCCACGCCGGTATTAGCTATCAGACATTTTTTGGGCCCGGTCTTACGTTCGGCTGGGAAAATCGCAACATCCAAGGGATGGGACGCAAATTGTCTCTACGCGCAGATGTCACCAAAAGGACACATGCCGGAAACGTGACGTTTTTAGTTCCGGATGCGTTTCGTCCAAATCAAGACTATGTCGCTGCAGCTCAGGCGATGTATGAATCGATTTTCCCCTACCATCAGCGTTCTTATAGCGTCACCAATCGCCTAGAGTGGAAGATTGGAACCGAGTACCGCGTATCGATGGGACTAAAACTTGAAAGAATCATCGTCGGCGATAGCGCAGATAATGGGACGTTTACTCTCGGCGAAGGGCCTATTTATTTCCGTTGGAGTTCGGCCGACGATCTGCTGAATCCCACCCGCGGTCAAACCATCGAATACAAAATTGTCCCCTCTATCAACTTTGCCGACATCAACAGGTATTATGTTTATCAATCAGCTGCTTATGCAACTTATTGGGGACTTCACAAGAGTGATGGCCTCGTTCTTGCTCACCAGATTCTTTTAGAATCCATCTATAGCCAAAACCTCGGAGCGATTCCCATGCCTAAAAGAGTTTTGGGAGGATCGGATCAAGAACTCCGCGGCTACCGGTATCGGTCGGTCAGCCCCTTTGAGGGAGACAAACCAGAAGGAGGGAGATGCGGCCTTTTTTACACCGCCGAAATGCGCCTGAGGTTTTCCAAATCGCTAGGATTTGTTCCGTTTTTTGATATCGGCAACGTGGAAAAAACCATTTTGCCCAAAGGAAATGAAAAATGGTTCAAATCGGCGGGTCTGGGCGTGCGATATTTTACTTTTCTAGGACCTCTTAGATTTGATATAGCTTTTCCCTTGAACAGACGCAAGGGTATCGATCCCTATTACCGCGTACTTGTAAGCATAGGACAAACATTTTGAGAAAGCTCATACAGTATAGCCTGATCTGTGTCCTTAGCGCTATCGTTTTGCTTGGGCTCTTGCTTTTATTTTTGCAGATGTCCTGGACAAAAGAAAAGATGCGGGAAGTTCTCTTTAATCTGGCCGATAAACAAGGAATTAGCCTCACCGTTGACACCATCGAAGGCGAACCTCCTCTCAAATGGACCTTCAGAGGCGTGCGAATCACTGGCCCCGATCAAACTACAGCGGACATCAGCCTTATTCGCATGCGGATTGCCATTTTACCTCTTCTTCGCGGTGAGATCGGAATCAGCTATCTCGAAATCGATGACGCCCAGGTGAGCTTTGCCGCCTCACACTCTTCGAACTTTTCCCTCTCGTTTCCGTGGTCCATCTCCGTCAAATCCCTGAAAGCCGACAGCCTACATATCCTCAATCGCACAACAGGACAAAAAGCAGACTTTTCCATCCGAGGCAAAGGATATGTCCGGCGCCAGGGAAAGTCGTTTTATGTCGAGGCAAATATCGCCTCAACTGACCTCATAGCACAGGGGTCGCTATCGGGCAGCAAGCGCTCAAAACACATTGTCGGCGCTTTGCGAGCCGACCTCAAGTCTAAGGAAGCTTTCTCTCCTTTTTTCACGCTTCCAGTCGGTGGAGATGCCTCCATTGACCTGCATGCTCAGGGTCCTTGGAAATTCCAAAACCAAGCAAGCCCATTCGTTGGCCAGCTCAAAATAGATGTGCACCACCTCGATATTCCAAATTTAGATACACCTAGCGTTGTTGAAGCTAATTTCGCTCTGTATGCTGACCAGCATATCGACATCTCTTCGATCTCGCTTCAAAGCGATCTTTTTAGTTTCAAGGGCTCAGCCCATCTTGCGGCAGGTCTTTCGCCTCGAGAAGCTAGAGTCTCGTTTCTATTTCCTAATCTGTCCCGTTTAAATTCGCACTTCAGTGGAATGCTCAGTGGAGAGGCCGCTGTAAATGAAAACAAAGTAGAAATCTCCCTTGCCAGCGACAAAATTTCGTATGAAAACATCACCTATACAGGTATCGCGGGAAAGGCACTCGGCCACAAAATCGACAAAACCTATAGCGGCAACATCGAACTGCATGCTGAGCAGCCCCATATTCCCCTCGCAGCTATTTCCCAATTCTCCTGGCAGACCAGACATCAGATAGCCTTCATAGATCTGTCCCTGATCGCACCCGCCACTAAAATTGTGGGCGATATTCTTTACGATTTCCAGGAAAGGAAAACAAGCGGCGGTCTCACCCTTCAAGCACAAGACCTCTCCCATTTTGCTCTTTTACTTCCCGGCTCTAAACTCAAAGGCAGCTGCGGCGCCAAGCTCGATTTCCAAGGAGAAGACACCGTTTTTAATTTCCGCGGACGAAATATACAATGTTTTGATCTCCTTTCGAAAGAATGGCAGGCGGAAGGAACTGTTTCCGATCTTTGGACAAATCCTAAAGGGAACATCTCCGTTATTGGCCAAACTTTTTATCTCAAATCGTTTTTCTTTGACTATTTCACCTTGGAAACTAAAGAAGAGGACGGCCGCTTCCCCTTTACCATCTCAGCAGGTGGAGATTGGAAAAGCCCCTTTAACTTAAAAATAAAGGGAAGCTTTGCACATACTCCGGGCTTTTTCGATCTGCAGCTAGACCACCTCTCGGGCCAAGTTTTGCAAAAACCCCTTTCTTTGGAAAAACCCTTTTCTGTCCAAAAAAGTGAGGCAGGTCTTCTCATCACGGAGACAAAGCTCTACTTTGCCGAAGGATATTTGCAAGGCGCCATCGATCTCTCCCCCACCTCCTCAAAAGTCCATATCAAAGCCGAGCACTTCCCTATCGATCTTTTTGCCCTCGCCACCACGCGATTTACGCTGAGCGGAACCTGCGCGCTGGACATCGCCATGGAGGGGCAAGGCGAAAATAGGCAAGGTCGCGCCAATCTTCTCCTCGAGCGCGGGGCCATTTTACAATCAGGCAAACAAACGCCCATTCTCTCCAAAGGAACTTTGCAAGCCAACCTCCAAAACCAGCTCATGCAAGTCCATGGATCGTTTCTTGCCACCGGAGATCAATTTTGTGAAATTGCCTTAAGCCTTCCCCTAAAAGACTCCAACGTAGATCGGGGCAAACCCTTCTCAGGAGAAATCACCGCTGAAGGTCATCTTGAGGAAATCTTCGACTTCATCAACATCGGAAGCCACCGCACCACCGGTAATGTCTCCCTGCACCTCATCGCCGCTCAAACACTAAACAATCCCTCTTTGCATGGAACTTTTGAGCTAAAGGAAGGATCCTACGAAAACTACTTCACTGGCATCCTCCTTCGAGACATAAACGCTTCGGGCCATGCAGAGCACAGCCATCTCTTCATCAAAGAGCTCACAGCCAAAGACGAAACCGAAGGGACCTTCACAGCTACGGGACAGATGGCAGTAGTTCCTGAGTTTCGCTTTGAGCTAAATGGCCATCTCAAAGATCTCAAAATCCTCGATATCCCTTGGCTCAGCACGAGAGGAAGTGGAGATGCGACTTTAACAGGAACAACAAAAGAGGCCACCGTCAAAGGATCACTCACCCTTTCCCGCGCCGACCTACAAATCCCCGATCGTCTCCCTTCCGACCTCCCCTCCCTTCCCATCCAATTCAAGAATCCCCCCGAGCACATCAAAAATGCCGTGCTCTCTCTCGAACCATCCTATCCCTTCTATTATGACGTGGATACTAGCGCAACTGGCAGCATCTTCCTGACAGGCCGCGGACTCGAGGCTGAACTCGCCGGAAATCTCCACCTGACAGGCCGCAACCTTGCCATCGAACCGAGAGGAACGCTCCATCTTGTTAAAGGAAAGTTCCACTTCGGCGGAAAAGAATTCATCCTCACGCAAGGCGACGTCAGCTTTGCAGAAAATGCTTCCCACCTCAACATAACTGCTACCTTGAACCTCTCCGATATCACCGTCTATGCACTTCTACGCGGCCCATTGCAGTCACCGATCCTTACCTTCCAATCGACACCTACCCTGCCCACCAGTTCTGTTCTCGCCCGAATCCTTTTCAACAAAGACATCTCAGAACTTACCGCAGCCCAGCTCCTCCAACTCGCCGATGCCATCGTCTCGCTTTCTGGCGGTGCTGCTCCCTCTGTCCTCGATTCCATCCGACAAAGCATCGGTGTCGACCGCCTCAACATCGTCACCGATGAGTCCGACACCATCGCAGTCCAAGTCGGCAAATACCTCGCCGAGGGCGTTATGGTCACCCTTTCCCAGAGTGCCGAGAGCAGCCAAGTCATCGTAGAAGTTGAACTCAAAGGTGGATTTATCCTCCAGGCAGAGACCCAGGAGGATGATCAAGGAAAATTTTCCCTCAAGTGGAATATGAATTATTGATCTTTTTGGAGCTCTTGGATACGACCTTCTAAAGAAGGATGGTCAAAATCTAATCTATTTTCACCCTTTTCGGAAATCAATAGACGATTAAGCGCATTTTGATCTCTTGCTTGTAAATTGGCTTTTTGGAAAATGCGAAATAACTCGACCCCACCTTGAATCAATTCTCCCTTAGCAGAAGAGCTTGCCGTTATGGCTGTTTTATCAGCCCGACTTTCCATGTAGCGGCTATAGGCATAAAAAGCAACGCTTGCTATGGCATCCGCCAAAGCTCCGCGCATCGTTTGATCGATCATCGAGTCGGATGGCCCTCTAAGAGCTTCCAAACCAAGGCATGTGAGAATGAGTGCCGAATAGTAAATCATGGAAATCTTCAAAAGATCGCCGTGGTAAAGGTGAGCTAATTCATGGCGCAAAACAAATTCCTGCATAGGACCTTCCATTGGCATCGTCATAATTTCCGCTGCACCCGGCCCCTGCCCAATACCTCTGCAGTAATGAGGCGATGCTGCATTTTCGTGCAGCCAAACCCAAATCGGTTTCGTAATTCCCATTTCTTTAGCCATCTCGCGAATCTTATTTTGCCATTCTTCGGGAGCTATAGAAACGCTCCCGCCGCTCAGTTGCTGTGGAGCAAATCTTGTTATCTGCGTATAAAGATGTGGATAAAATGTCATGAGCATGCTGCCAAAAGCCATCAAACTAAGTAACCTGGGATCATGCATATTCCCTCGGACATACCACTGGAATAGTTTAGGAGGCACTTTTTTTGCATAGGGAAGAGCCTCTTTGAGTAATTGCCATCCCTTTTCACCCATTCGCTCTATCGCCATATACAGTTTTACTTCAGGGACTCTTTGATACATTTCGACAGCTCGATACATGTCCACCATTGGATAATTTTCTTCAGGAAAATCGGGAACCGTAAAAACAGGTGACCTTAAATTTTTGATACGATTTTGAAAGGAAGGAGAAAAGAATTCTTCTTTTCCGCTTTCTGTCAAAAGAACCCATAGCGCAGTCAATAACTTGTCATAAATGGAGCGTTTCTCTCCCATTGCTCTTTCAAGAAGCTTCAAACATGCTGCTGCAGCAGCTGGATCTTGGGTAATTTCAACGGCTTTTTCGTCAGCCCTATAGGTTAAATATCGGTTGCATAGAGCTTTCGAAGTATCAGCGAGCAATTTCATAGCAAGTCCGCTCAGCAACGTAAAACTCCAACTGGACTCCTGTTCTTGAGAAGAAAAGTAATGCACTAACAAGCCAGAGCCCAAGAGAGTAAGTAACCCTACCGACTCACGCCAAAGGTAATGATTTTCTGACACAGCTGTTAGCGCTTGCGTCCCTACAAAGTCGGTATAAGCTTTATTAGAGCGAAGTTCACGGATTGTCTGCCTTTCTTTAGCATCGTAAACCGTTAAAACATCATTGATTAAACCCTTATCAAAGAAAAAAATCGGATGGCACTCAATTCTCTTACATGCAGATAGTGGTAAGGAAGTCGTTTTCATGACAAGAGTTGAATCCCAAGGAAGAGGCTCAAATATGAGATAATCTAAAAGATCATGCTTGGCCAGACCCATCTGCTTTCTTAGCTGTTCTAGTTGATGAGCTAAATCATGGTTGACGAGATTATTATCTCCTATCACCATCGCCTCGCCTCGTCTAACGCCCTTTTCGGTGTAACCTGTTTTGATGAATATGTTGCCCGCCCATTTAAAGATCTCTTTCGTAGCTGGGATTACCACGCCCGCAAGAGGATTGGTCCCCATGGACCAACCTTGGTAACAATCCCAAGCTATTTCAGCTATGCGAGTTACAGCTCGTTTCGCGCTGAATAATTTAGATGTGAGCGAAGAAAAATAAGACTGCTGCTCTTGCACGTTCTTATTATCCAAATTGCTAGAAGTTGAAACTATCATATCTACCTCAAATTAAAGTAATTATTATACACAAAAAGCCCTTTTGTGTAAATTAATTTTTAACCATTGATTTTCAATGGGTTGTATATACACAAATTAGCCATTATTGATAGAAAATCGAGCGAAGTCTAATATTCCCCGACCAACCCGTAGGATTTAAATATGAGCTGCCATTGTTGCACTGCTTTTTCTCGCTGGATCATCGACTATTTCCAATTCGAACTAAACTCGGACGAGGCCTATCAAAGAATCGAATCCGAAGCCTCTCACACTCAACCTGCTGATCGCAGAGATTATTGGGACCAAATCAGTGTAGAACCGACCACGGCTCCCGCCCTAGTGGCATTCGCTAACAGCAAATTTGATACAGACAAGCAAAAACGTGCCTTGATCTTGGGCCGTGTTTATAATTTTAGCGTGGTATACCTACTTAAATTGGAATGGAAAGTCACAGCGATCGACTCCTCAGTAAAAGCTCTAGAAAAGCTACAGAATTTATGCAATATATCTCAGCTAGGCGAACTAGGTGATAACTTAATGCCGATCCATGGAACAATTGAAGAACATGCATTTCCTCAAAAAGTTGACCTTATTTTTGCCTATGAATCACTCTCCTATTCCGATCCCAGAAAATTTAAAAGAGTGTGGAAAAGAGCGCATGAAGCACTAAATGCTGGAGGCAGAATTGTTGGAAATTTTCGCCTAAAACCCGCATCAGCTTCTGAAGAAAATGCAGAAAGAACTCTTAAAGGTGCTTGGTACGTCACAAAACCTTGCGTGGAAGCCCTTTTGAAAGATCTGGGTTATGTCGTAGAGCGTTGTGAACAAGAAGAGAGCTACACAAGCCCTACCCATATCAACTTTATCGCTCGCAAAGTTTAACAAAAGCTTTCCAAGCTTTTAACAAAAATTAACATTGATAAATTCTGTTGGAAAAAACGAATTACAATTGTTAAGATGTTTATCACCTAAGTTGCTAGTTATCTCTCGGAGACCTTGGCCATGGAACAAGCGATATTCAGCGTCGGTCTGCTTCGCCAACCCCATAAAGGGGTTGTCTGCATCGCCCTCCTTGAATCTCGCCTTTTTCCAGGCCAATCTCTCTCGAGATCCAACTAGCAACTTAGGTGTTTCTCAAAATGATGCGAGGTATGAAATGATGCAACTTGTCGATACAGTGAACGGAAAACAGAACCTGATGGTTTCAGCGCCTACAGTAGCTCGAGCTGAAGAGGAGGAACTTGATCCCCACATCGGTGTTCTTCTCACGAACCTCCAGCTCAATGTCGAGAAAATGCAAGAGCAAGAAATCCGCGACCAGCTCGCGAAAGTTGAAACTCTCAATAGCCATATCGAAAACATCACATCTCTCCTCGAAGTCTTAGAAGTCGAGCTTGCCGATCCCAAGAAAACTGAAATCGACTTAACAGCGGTGGCTCCCCTTCTCGATACTGTTTGGAATATATTCAACCCCCAGCAGCCCGGAGTAGAAAAACCACAATGGATCAAAGCCCTCGAACGAAATCAATTTACGCGCGCTGAAGCAGAAACCCTCTCTAAAGTTCTCGGTAGACAAATCGAGCAAGTCGCCCGCAAAGTCAACCTCCAAACCGTCGAGCTCAACCAAGCCGTAGAAAAAAGACATGAAGTATTGCAGATTGCTCGCGAGCTCTTAAAAATGTTCCGTGAGCATATGAAAACGCTCACCCACAACCAACGAGCAGGAATGTAATGGATTATCAAGCGGCTTTTGCATGCTATGAAGCCGGAGAGTACGCAAAAGCTTCGGATATTTTTGCCTATTTATCCTCACTTCAGCCCATGAACCCCGACCACTGGCAAGGACTAGCCGCTTCGAAACAAATGGAAGGGAAATACTTCGAGGCTCTCTTTGGATGGTCTTTCACATCCCTCCTCTCACCTGAAGATCCTGAGGCTCACTTCCACGCCGCTGAATGCCTCGCGTCTCTTGGTCAAAAAACTGATGCGCTTAAAGCTCTTGAACTGGCACTGCAAAAAACTTCGGATATCACGCTTACAAATCAAATCTCTGTTCTGAAGGAGGCGCTGCTCCATGGGTAATCTGAAGATAGAAGAACTTCGCTTACCACAAGAAATGCCCATTCCCGTATCTGCGCCTTATCTACATCCTCAAGGACTTTCGACTGATTCTTCTATTGCGCCAGCCAGTCCTATTGCCCCTTCTTTTGCCATCTCCAAACCCAAGCTAAAGGGACCTCTCGAGCTTCAACTCATAGAGACCCACAACGATGTCACACGCGTTTCGAAAAAAGCCATGAAAGCTAATGCGAAGCAGATCGATCGCCACAACGTAGAGTTTGAAGAGATCACCAATCGTCACATCGAGGCTCTTCAAAAATCTGCCCAGGCAGCACAAAGTCAGCAATCATGGTCCTACTTGCAGCAACTGGGAGGAGTGATCTTAGGTGTCGCCAACATTAGTTTGGGCGCTTACCTTCTTACCCAAGATTCGGGCTCAGATACGGCAGGAAAGCTTCTTATCGGAGCTGGTGTTGCAGCCCTCAGCAGCGCAGCGATTGATAAATTGCTCCATGATCCGAGCGGAGAGCCTTCTGGATTTTTACCTATGGCCGCTCCAATTTTCCTCGCTATGGTAAGTCTTGCACTCTCGATGATTGCCGCTCGCTATAACACCAACATCGAAATCAAAGATCTCCTCGATACGCTTCAAGGAGGAATAACGGGCCTCATCGCTCTCTCCAAGCCTTACTTAGAGTACCTCAAAACGAGATCCGATCTCGGACTCCTTTCCGTCCAAAAAGACCTTTTCTTAAAAGAAGAATCGATTAAAAATCTCTTCCAGATGATTGAAACACTCCTGAAAGAATTTGATCGCATCACGCGCGCAGTCAAAAAAACCACGCGCCTCACCATTAACCAAAACATACCCGCATGAGGAAACTATGTCATCATTATTAAAACAAATCGAAGCCGCACTCGTCAGATTCCAGGGAACGCTCGCAAGAGCCTCGATGAACCAACAAGACCAGGTCGATCGCCTAGCGGATAAGACTGCCCGCACACTCGACAAAATGTGGTGGAATACAGCCGCTGCTGGCATCGTTCGTGGCGGACTTAAAATCGCCAGCGCTTCAGCTCACATCGTTGGAACTGCAATAAAGAGTGAGCACATGAATAACATTCCATCGGGTGCTGCAACGGATCTTAAAAATTTCATGGCTAAAGAAGCGGAAGCTAAAGCAGAACCTTGGGCAGCTGGTGCAAAAGCATGTGATGCCACTGCAGAATTTGTCGATACGTATTTCCAAGCTCAGCGCACCGGCCAAGAAAAAGACAGAGAGCTAACTAAGAATTTGATGGATCAACAAGCGGCGAATAAGAGCTCCATGTACAACGTCGAGCAGCGTGCAAATACCCTTGAGCAACAATTTGATGCACATAAACAAAGCTCAAAGCAAATAGCTTAAGGCGTCACGTCACGGTCGAAGTTCGAAATCACGCGTTCGACCATCTTCTTGTGGCGTTTGAACTCTTTCGCATTCCAAGGATCGGCGGCCTGTGCCGCCGCTTCCACTCCGGCGAAAATCTTTTCATTTTCCTCATGTAATTTTTGAAGTTTGTCATGAGGATAGTTATAGGGATCATCGGCCAGATGCTCAATCTGCTGAGAAACACGCCGTCTTATTTCCAGAAAAGAAACGAGATGAGAATGCATATACTTCGCATCTTTGGTTGCTTCCACGTGATCTAAGAAAGTTTGAACATTTTCCAAATCTTGCACGATCCAGTCGAGAGGATCGTAGTCAGGACCTGGAACAGACGCCGGTTGAATACTAGGAGGTTGTTTCATATATTTCGTTATATCTAAAGTGTACTGGTCTTTTCAATATATCTTCTATCTCCTACAATGCGCTTATGGACAAAGAGGCCTCTTATTTCAGTTCCTTGCTCAAAGACAACCTCAAATTTGTCGCCGGCATGGGAGAATATGCTCGCATGATCGGTGCGATGATCCTCGCTACCATTCAGCGTCCTCCCCATTTTCGTTTGGTCCTGCAGCAACTCTACGATATCGGTGTAGCATCAACGCCTGTCGTCGCCATCACCGGATTTTTCACGGGACTCGTGCTCGCTGCCCAATCCTTCTATCAGCTCGCCGATAAAGGACTCTCCGGCGTCACCGGCCTGATGGTTGGAAAGGCGATGATTACTGAGCTCGGACCCGTGCTCACCGCGTTCATGGTCACCGGACGTGTGGGCGCCGCCATGTGTGCCGAGCTGGGCACCATGCGTGTGACTGAGCAGATCGATGCTCTCGAAACGATGGCCGTCAACCCCAATCGCTACTTAGTGGCTCCGCGCGTTCTTGCCGGAACGTTTATCATGCCTCTCCTTACGGTTTTCAGCATGGTCATGGGGATATTCGGTGGCTATCTCATCGCCGTTTTCTATTTTGGCATGGCCCCGAGCGCTTACATGGACCCCATGCCGATGCACATCACGATGTTCGATCTCTTCACCGGCATTGCTAAATCGTTTGTTTTTGGCGTGCTGATCATGACCATTAGCTGCCATAAAGGGATGAAAACCTGGGGCGGCGCTGCTGGCGTGGGAAGAGCCACAACCAATAGCGTCGTTATCTGCTATTGCTTCATTCTCTTCTCGAACTTTTTCCTCACGATGTTCCTCAACATGATCCGGAGCTACATCTCCAAATACATATGATTACGATACGCAAGCTCTCAAAAAAATATGGATCACTCAAGGTGCTCGACGAGCTCGACCTCGATATTAAGACGGGAGAGACTCTGGTTATTTTAGGCCGCTCCGGCATGGGGAAAAGCGTTCTTCTCAAACACATCATCGGCATCACCAAACCCGATGCCGGGATGATCGATGTCGATGGCGCCAAAATCGCCGAGCTGTCCGGTCCTAATCTTTATAACGCCATCCACAACATGGGCATGCTCTTCCAGGGCGCTGCTCTTTTCGACTCGATGACCGTTGGAGAAAACACCGCTTTTTTCCTCCGCGAGCATATGCAACTTCCCGAGGAAGAGATCCAGCAGAAAGTCTCGGAGGCTCTCAAAATGGTGGGGTTAGAGGGCACAGAAAACAAGATGCCATCCGATCTCTCGGGCGGTATGCGCAAACGCGCAGGCCTGGCGCGTCTGATCGTCTACAGACCCTCGATTCTTCTCTACGATGAACCAACGACTGGTCTCGACCCCATCACGTCGATGCAGATCAACGATCTGATCGTCAAAACGCAGCGGGAGCTCAAAGCCACCAGCATCGTCGTCACCCATGATATTCTCTCGGCGCTGTGCGTCGGTGATCGCCTCGCGCTGATCCGCGATGGAAAAATTGCGTACATTTCTGAACCTGAGACTTTCATGAAAATCGACGATCCTATAATTGAATTCTTAAGGAAGACAATTTCCCAGGACCCTTCACGCATAAAGGAGATGAAACCCCGTGTCTAGTCAATTCAAAAACATGCTCATCGGGATATTCCTCATCGGAGCCATCTCCGTCTTTATCGGCATCGTCTTTTTCCTCCACCCATCTGTTGGCGACGAAAAACAAACCCTCTATATTCGGTTCTCTAATATCAATAAAATCAACATCGGAACGCGCGTCCTCTTCGCAGGAAAAGCCGTCGGCGAAGTCACCGAAATCAATCAAATCTACCACGCTAGAGAAACCCAGCCTTCCGACTCTCTGGGCCGCCTCTACTTTTACCAACTCACCCTGAAAGTCGACTCCCAGCTCAAAGTCTATAACACAGACGAAATCTCCATCCAAACGTCGGGCCTCCTCGGAGAAAAATCGATCGGCATTGTCCCCAAAGCTCCTCCCAAAGGCGTCATCCCTGAGCGCCTCACCGATAAGACACCCTTCTATGCCGACTCGATCGATCCCATCGAGAATACGTTCAACAAGATCTCCGACATCTCCCAAAAGATGGAAGATACCATCCAGCTCGTCCACGACTGGATCGAGAAAAATCAAGACTCTCTTACCGCAGCTGTCTCTAACTTTAGCGGCGCCATGGACCAAATCCACATCGCCGTTCGTTCTGTCAATGACAAGGACATCATCTCGGATGTGAAAGCCGGCGCTCAGAAGTTTACAGCCTCGATGGACCAAGTGGACAAAGCCATGACCGAGATGAATCGAGATGGCGTCTTCACCAATCTGGGCAGCTCCATTGCCAACTTTAAATCTGTCAGCGAAAACGCCAATCGAATTACCCAAGACATCGCCGACGGCTCTGGAACGCTGGGCAAAATCATCTCCAGCGATGACCTGTACCTGCGCATGACAGCCGTCATGAGCAAAGCAGATACCATGATGAATGACATCAACCACTATGGCGTTCTCTTCCATCTCAACAAAAGCTGGCAAAGAAACCGCACCAAACGGATGACCGTCCTCAACTCGCTGAATACCCCCGCCGACTTCCAGCGGTTCTTCCAAACCGAAATCGACCAGATCAACACCGCCATGTCGCGCATCTCGACTCTCATTGAAAGAGCTCGCAGCCAGCCCGAGACCGACAAAATCCTCGAAATGCCCAAGTTCCGCGACGACTTTGCCGAGCTCCTGCGTGAAGTCGATGAAATGTCCGACAACCTTCGCCTCTACAACGAACAACTCATGCAGGCGGTCCAGTGAGCGATATCGTCCCCTACTCCAACCTTGCCAAAGGAACCCTCCTCATCGCCAGCCCCGATATCGACTCCGGGATCTATTTTCGCGGGATCATACTCCTTTGCGAACATGGACCCACAGGCTCGTTTGGCGTCATGATCAACAAAATCCTCGAAATAGAAATTCCTGAAGAAATCCTCAACCTCAAAGAGATCGCCAACACCAACGTCCAAATCCGCGCCGGCGGCCCTCTCCAGCCCAACCAGATGATGCTCCTCCACTCCTCCAATCAAATCCCCGACCAAACCCTCCAAGTCTGCCCCGGTGTCTTCCTTGGCGGCGATATGCAATTTCTCCAAGAAGCCATGAACGCCTCGGACGGCCCTCACGTCCGCCTCTGCTTTGGCTATGCCGGCTGGGGTCCGGGACAACTCGAAAGAGAGTTCATGAGCGGAATGTGGTTCCTGCATCCCGCGACAGCGCATCATGTCTTTGAAATGATCCCCGACCGCATGTGGCAGATGGTTCTAAGAGAGATGGGCGGCAAATACGCCACCCTATCGATGATCCCCGAAGATTTGAGCCTTAATTAGGCGGCTTCACTGAGTTTGAGTTTCTGCAGAGGAAGCTCTGGCAGCAGATCGCTGCAGGCTTTTAAGATAGACGCTCGCGAAGTCTTGATCGCCTCTTCAAACCTGCCCAGCGCCGAAAAGGCCCTCGCAAGACGACTCTGATCGATAATTCTATGTCGTAGCAAGAGAGCTGGTCCGTAGAGGGAGAAAAGGAAAAAGTCACGATCATTGTCTGTCCAAGCCTCTTTGCTCGAAAGAAGTCTCAAGAGTCCATATAAGCTCGCCGAAAAGGCCGCACCGGCGTCGATTCCATCTTTGCATGTAAAACTAACGGAAGCTGGCTTTTCAACGCTCATCACATACAAGATCAGGAATTGGTAGAATAGTTCGATAAAATCGCATCTTTCGGCGTGCGTCAGAGTTCGTTTGCTTTGATAGACCTCTTTGTGGATGAAACGGATGATACTGTTGATTTCATTGGTAGAAATTTTCCCTGGGAAGTGGAACCCGCAGGACTCCCCGCTCGCGACTTGCTCGCTGAGTTGACTACAAAGCGCCTTAGCATCGTCGAGATCGGCATAGTCATGGATTTGATGATAAAAGTCGGTATCTTTAGGTAGCGTGAGAACCAATGGGAACTTTTCAAGGGCCGAGGACCTAGCATGCTCTTTCCAAGAAGTGCGATCTTGCAGGTTGACGAGGAGATGTTTTTGAGGGCTCAAGTAGCGTAAATAGCCCGCAAATTCGGGATAAATGTACGCCTGATCGATCACCATCTGGCGCGTGGGAGACGGAAGATGGAGGAAAGAGACGTTTAAGTCTTCTGAGGAGATGCCAAAGAGCTTGTGGGGCAAATTATTCAGAAGATGCGGATCAAATCCGGCATGTTCTTCGCCTGTCCGGAACGCCTTTAAGACTTTAAGAACAGGTCCCGAAGGAAAGGTGGCCATCTTTTCGCGCAGGGCTTTGTCATAAGACTCAAGTGATGGAAGGAGTAGTGACGCTCCTTCGCTGCGGTGGAGGGCAAACTGGCCAATGAGCTTGAGGATGTCGTCATGAGCAGCCCCTCGCAGGTAAAGAAGCCCGCAAAAGGTATGCGCAAGTTGCTGGCAGGTGCGATCAAAAGGTGAAAGGTCTTCTTCAGGAAAGCCCAAATTTTTCAGGTAATCTTCGGATAGAAGGGCCTCTCTCAAATACCTAGTAAAGTCGATGAAATAATCGAGACTGTGCTTATCGGTGCTATTATGCTGTAGATTTTTGGGATTTTCCGCGAGAAATAGCGCCATGGCGACTTTGAGAAGAGATGAAACGAACGGATTTGCTTTATGCTGCATCGCTTCCTTGTAGAACTGATCTAAAAGATCGGAGCTTTCCTCTTCGATTTGTTTTGCTGAAAGATGAAAATCGCGATCCAAAACCACATCGATTTGATTGAGGGGATTTTCGACTTCTTCAGACAGGAGTGCTTCATCGAAGTTGCCTACCCATCTAATGTGTTTGATAAGCTGCGGACTCCAAAAAGGTGTGCCATCTTGCTTGGTGATATAAAAGAGCTCGTAGTCGTGGTCTTTTCGCACCATCTCGAGGTCTCTGAGAGCCCGCATTTCGGCCTCTAGGGCACCTTCGCGGATTTGGTACTCCCACTGCTCTTTTTCAGGGCCTTTCTTAATTTTGGATTGGACTTTGCCACTGTAAAATTTGCGGAGCTCATCGTAGGCGGGGATTTCGACGACTTCTTTGAACAGATCGGTGTATTTGCCCACTTTGAGAGCGGCTTCTTTGGCCAGCTCCATAACGGCGCGAACGCCCCGCTGAGCTAGAGGGTCTGCCATTTCAGTACGTTCTTTCTGATAGAGGTGGTGGAGATAGTCGCTGACGACATGGAACGTCTCTTGGATCTTTTCCCTCGTCTCTTCGCGATTCGATGGATCGATCCACCTGATTTCGCGGGGCTTTTGGGCATCGAGCTCGGCTAAATTCGAAAGCCGATCGACCGCCTCCAGCATCGAAATCTTCTTTTTTCTTCTCTTCGCCATAATTTCATTATAATAATAATTATATTAAATTATTAAATAATTAATTAAACTGTTGAAGAAAAGATATTTAAAAGTAATTTATAAGTAAGAGCTGCAACCCCCGCAGCTCCAGGTAGGGTTAAAAACCAGGCGATGACCATTTTGTGCGCCGTCACCCATTTGACGGCATGCCTGCCCTTTGCCGCCCCTACTCCCGTGATACTTCCCGCGATCATATGGGTCGAGCTGACCGGCATACCCAGAGCACTGGCGATTAAGATGACGACAGAAGCTCCGACTTCTGCCGCAAAGCCTTGACGGGGCTCGAGTTTGGTGATTTCAAACCCCATCGTGTGGATAATCCGGTAGCCTCCGAACGCTGTTCCGAGACCCATGACGATGGCGCACGAGAAGATGACCCAAAGCGGAATGGTGGGATGAGGAATCACTCCCGCTGAGAGTAGCCCCAGGGTAATAATCCCCATACTTTTTTGGGCATCGTTGAGGCCATGGGATAAGGCCACGACAGCGGCAGACCCAATCTGCATATGATGGAATTTACGACTTCCGGGGAACTTATTAACCATCCGCATCACGAACATACCAAGGAAAAAACCAGCGATGGGTGAAAGAAACATCGGGATAATGACTTTATAAATGACCCCATCCCATAAAACGATAGAGGAGCCGGATTTCACAAAAGCGGCGCCTATAAGACCCCCGACGAGTGCGTAGGAAGAACTGCTCGGAAGAGCGAAATACCATGTGATTAGATTCCAAACAATTGCCCCTGCTACAGCGGCTAAAATCATAAGCTGCGTCGCTGCGTGAGGATCAATAAGGCCCGACGTAATCGTATGGGCCACTCCGCTGACTTGGGTAGCGCCCAGCATGTTGAAGAAGCTGGCCATCGTAATCGCTATCGCGGGAGCCAGAACGCGCGTTGCTATCACCGTAGAAACGACATTGGCAGCGTCGTGGAAACCATTGGTGTAATCAAAAACGAGCCCTAGGATTACGATGAGCACGACAAGTTCAATGGTCATACATTTCCCATAACGTATCTAGACATTTATCTGAAGTTTTGGTTTAACAAAGAAAAACGGAGGAGAATATGATTCCCATTTTATGCGCTTTACTTTTTGGAGCAAACGTTGAAGGCGAGCGCGCAGGAGAACTCCGTGTAGTTCCCGTAGATGCTACTGCTGAGCCCGATGAAGTGCGTACCCTCATCGTTTTTCCCAAAGAAGGTGACACGACAAATGAATCCGTCCCCACGCTGCAGCTACGTCTCGAAGGTTATGCGCTCGGTGTGATCAGCGATTTCCCTCGTCAGCGCGAAATCCGCAATCGGGGCCAAGGTCAAACCCTCCAAATCCTGATCGATGACAGAGCTCCAATCGAGATCAATGACGCTCTCTATGATACCGCTGATCGCGAAGAGATCGATTACGACCAAACGATCCGCATCAAATGCCCCTATAAACTCTCGCCAGGCATGCATATTATCCGCGCCTACCCCCAGCGTTCCTTCGATGAATCCCTCAAGGGAGATGGAACGTTTGCTTCGTCTTACTTTTACGTGAGCAAAGGCAAAGGCGTTCCCGATCTTTCCCGGCCTTACCTCACCTACAACATGCCCCGCGGTGAATATGCCTATGACAAACCGATCCTCCTCGACTTCCTCATCGCCAATACCCAGCTCTCCAAGGACGGCTACAAAGTTCGCCTCACGATCGATAAAAACAAACGGATGCTGACCCAGTGGATTCCGTATTATATCTACGGTCTTGGAAAAGGCACCCATACGATTCAGCTCGAGCTGCTCGACCCCACCGATAAGGTTATTCCGGGCCTTTTCCCAGGCGATGGCAAGCAGACGATAAGAGTGAATTAATCACTTGATTTAGCGGGTTATTTGCTCTACAATTCTTTAGATGCGAATAATTAAACTCGCTTTATTTTTGGTTTGTTTCTTTAGTATTGCCCGGTTCGTCCGGGGACAAACTGACGGTTTTACCTGGGCAAAAGTAAGATCGGAGCTCCCCTTCCACCCCGAGTGGGCCGTCGATTCTTCGGTCCCCCAAATATTCGATCAAAAATTTCATTATCTAGGAAAAGGAGCCCAGTCGTTTGTTTTTGCCTCGCAGGACGGGAAATATGTGCTCAAATTCTTCCGCCACCACCATATGAGAGCTCCCTGGATCATCCGGTCACTTCCATTTGCATGGGCCCAGGCCAAAGCTCAAAAAAAAGAATCTAAACTAAAGAAAGATTTTTTAAGTTACACCATAGCCTTTCGAGAAATGCCCGAAGAAACAGGGATTATCTACCTCCACCTCAACAAAACAGACCACCTCAAGAAAAAGGTTACCTTTGTCGATAAACTGGGAACTTTCCACGAAGTCGATTTGGATGGAATGGAGTTTATGGTCCAAAAAAGAGCCACGCTTCTCTATCCATCCATTGCTCAGCTGATGGAAAAAGGAGAAACAGAGAAAGCCAAAGGGGCGATCGCCGATCTTCTCGAGCTGCTACAAAAGAGAATGCGAAAAGGAATTTTTGACAAAGATCCCGACCTCAATACCAATTTTGGTTATGTGGGCGGCAAACCCATCCAAATCGATGTCGGACGTTTCCGCTATGATAGGGATAGGCCCTTTAGTAAAGATGAAATTATTCGTATCACAGACCACTTCCATCAATGGCTCATGATACAGTATCCTGTACTGGATGATTACTTAAGAGAGAGGCTGAATGAAATATAGATATTTACTCTATGCCGTATTGGTGTGGTGGGGAGCAACCAGCCTCACGCGCTTTTGCATGAAACAAACAGGTCAATTGCAACTTTCGCTCATTAGGTCCACGAGGCCCTATGATCCTCTTTTCGATACGAGGCCCCTCACAGCGGACGAAGAGAAAGAAAAAAACGAGGCGCTGGGGCAAACCTACACCTATTTTGGTTGCGGCGGCCAGGCCTATGTTTTCTTCAGCGAAGATGGGAAATATGTGATCAAGTTTTTCAAGCAGCACCACTTCAATCCTCCTACGCATCTCAATTACATCCCGGGCATCTCGAAGTACCGCGAGAGAAAATTTGCCAAACGGCGCCTAAATCTCGAGCAGGATTACCTGAGCTATAAAATGGGATTTGAAGAACTCCCCCATGAAACAGAGCTTGTCTACCTCCATCTCAACCCGACCTCCCACATCAAAAAAGAGCTAACGCTCATCGACAGGCTCAACATCGTGCACAAAATCGATCTCGATACGACCGATTTTTTGATTCAGCGAAGAGCTGAAGCCGTGCTACCAACCCTTAAGACAAAGCTAAAAGCCGGTGATCAAGAAGGCGCCAAAGAGACTATCAATCAGCTCCTGAGTCTGGTGATGACACGCTGCAAAAAAGGGTTTGGCGATGCCGATCCCAATCTGATCACCAACTGCGGCATTTACAAAGACCACGCTATCAAAATCGATATAGGCCGGTTCTCGAGAAGCCCCCACATGCATGAGCCTCTCTTTTATAAACCCGAGCTCTACCGTATCACGCGGCCGTTTCGCAAATGGCTCGTGCATAATGCACCAGAGCTCGTAGAGCATCTCGATTCCTCAATCCTGGAAGTAATCAATGACACAAATTCTTAAATTCATCGTTTGCTTATGGCTTTTCTTCCAGGCAGAGCATTTTTGCCAAAAGCAAACGGATGGATTTACCGTCTTACGTGTGCAGCCCAAGCAAAGCTACCCTGCGTTCGATGTAGAAAGCCCTGAGTGGTCCCTTCCCCCGCAGCGGTTTGTCTATTTAGCGCGCGGCGCCCAGTGTTATGTCTTTGCCTCGGAAGATGGAAAATATGTGCTCAAGCTGTTTAAAAAGGCCCACCTTCTTCCCAGCGTATGGTCGCATATTCCCCTCATAAACCGGCTAAAACCTTTTAAGCCCAGCAAAATGGAGCGCATGAGGGTAAAACAGCAAAGAGACTACATGGGATACAAAGTTGCCTTCGAGCGTTTTCGAGAAGATACCATGCTCACCTACTTGCATCTCAATCCCACAGAAATGAACCTGCCCACTGTCACTATCGTCGATAAAATCGGCATCGAGCACCAGATAGATTTGAATAAAACCAGCTTTGCCGTGCAAAAAAGAGTTCTTTCTTTCAACGAATGGCTAGCTGGGAGCACCGATGCTGAAGTGCAAAAAGGCATCCAAGATATAGCTGCCTTCTTCCAAAAACGGGTTGCCGCGGGAGTCTCTGATAACGATTCTGCGCCTTATAATTTTGGATTTTTTGAAGGACGGCCCATACAAATCGATCCGGGACATTACGAACTCTTCACAGGAAACCCCGAGCTCGAACTAGTTAACATGAAAAAGCGGTTCATCAAATGGATGCGCAAAAACAAACCAGAATTGGTCACGTATGTTCAAACGGCTATTCCTGATCGGTAGCATTTCCTATCTGGTCCACACCTATACCGAGGGGTTTACTACCACGCGCCTGGCTTCGCAAGAAAACTATGGATTTTCTGACTTTGGAGCCCGCATTGATGCCGAAAAAATCCTCGATCAGCCCTTCCACTATTTGGCCTCGGGCGGACAATCCTTCGTGTTCATTTCCGAAGATGGCAAATATGTCCTCAAATTCCTCAAAGGACACGCCCGGCCGTGGACTGTTCTTCCCAAAGTCCGCGCGCGCAAGATTAAAAAAATAGCAAAAACCCTCGAAGGCTACCGCCTCCTCGAAGAAAAACTCCCCTCGCATAGCGCCACCATTTATGCTCACTTTTCCAAAACGCCCTTCCGCGCAGCTCACCTCATCGATAAGTGTGGTATCCATCACACCGTTGATTTAAGCAGCGCCGAGTGCATCCTGCAGCACCATGTGAAGCCCTTAAACTCTCTCTCTACAGAAAAGGTCCACGAATTGGCATCTCTTCTTGCGGAGGAAAAAATGACCGATACCGATCCGCGCCAGCATAAAAATTGGGGAATGCTGGGGGACACCGTCGTCATTTTTGACGCTGGACGCATCGCTACGGATCCTCAGGGAAAATTTGCCCTTTCTGATAAATATATTTCCTGGGAGCAGTCTTTAGAGGACTCTTGAGAAAGTATGTCTTAGCTGTGCTGGGTTTTCTTGTGGTTGGCTATCTATGCCGAACCCAAACCCACGGATTTACTCGCAGCAAAATTGACGCGTCGACCTACCTAAATTCTCAGCCTTCCATAAATTCTACCGTCCCTTTCCTGCACCAGACTTTCCGCTTCCTCGGATCGGGCGTTCAAACCTACTCCTTCTTAAGCGAGGATGGGAAAACCGTCCTAAAATTCATCAAGCAAAGCCGTAGAAAACCCCTCCCCTGGCTAAGTACTCTGTGGCTACCACCCTTCCTCGACTCCTTAAGAGAGGACTACCTCGAAAAACGGCGCCGCAACCTTCAAAACCTCATCCAAAGCTTCCATATAGCTAGTACCACCCTCGCCGAAGATACGGGTGTCTTCTATGTTCACCTCCAAAAAAACGATGCTTTCGAGGGAAAATATGTGACCCTCATCGACAACCTTGGCATCGCTCATAAAATCTCCCTCGACCAAACCCTCTTTGCTCTGCAAGAAAAAATAGAGCAGCCCCGTGATTTGAGCGCCGCCCAGATCCAATTACTCATTGATAGGACCTTTCGGCAATGCCAGAAAAAAATTGCTAACCTTGACCCTCTGGTTCGTAATTTCGGTTTTAAAGATGGAAAAGCCCTTTGCCTCGACATTGGATCTTTTCGCTTCCAGGAAAAACAAAGCCATAAAGAAGAATTCTTTATCGAACTTCTCCCCTTACGTGATATAATCTGCAAAGAATATCCCCATTTATTGGATACCTTTGATGATAAAGTTAAAAAGATTCTTCGCTCTTAGTGCCTTTGTAGTCACCAGCTACTTGATTTTTCTGGGGACTAAGTCCGTCACCCAAGGCTTTACCGTCACGGCGATCGATCAAAATATTCCCTTAACAGACGCCCCTTCCGCTGCTTCCCTTGAAGTATCCCAGCGTCTTTCGCAGCCCTTTTATTACTATAGCGCCGGAGGGCAATCGTACGTCTTCCTCGGCAAGGACCAACAAACCATCCTCAAATTTTTTAAAAAAAACCATGGCCTTTCCGACAAAGGCGTCCTTGGGGTTCAAGCTCTCTTCCCGTCATCCCTGGCTCCTTACCGCAAAAAATTCCTGCCCACCCGCGATGAGCGGTTCAATTCGATCTTCACCGGTTGCAAAATCGCCTATGATCATTTGCGAGAAGAAACCAAAATTTTATACCTCCACCTCGATCCTGAAGCTCTTCCCCTTCGTTCCGTAACCATCGTCGATCCGATGGGCATCCACCATCAAATTCCTCTCGAGACGACTTCATTTCTTCTGCAAGAGCGCGCGCAGCCTTTCTTCCCCCGCTTTAAACAGCAAATCCGCTCCGGCAACATTGAGGAAGCCAAAACCTCCATCCACAGTCTTCTGTCCTACCTCGTCCTCCAGAGCCGCAAAGGCATCCGCGACTGCGACAAGGGACTCAGGCGCAATTACGGCTTCTTTGGAAACGAGGTGGCGCTCATCGACACAGGCTCGCTAACCTTAGATCCCGGAGTCAGCGATCCTTTAGAGCTTAAAAAAGAAGTCACCCACAAAACGCACCGCCTCGAGCGGTGGCTCAGGCACCATGCACCCGAACTTCTTCCGTACTACCACGAAGAATTAGAAACCATGACGCAAGGAGATAGCATATGACAAAAAAAATGATCCGATCCTTTCCGATGTCTCGCTTCCCCTTCTTTGAAGAAGAAGGAGAAGAAGAATGGCTTCCTGACATCTCCCCATCTTCGGGCCTCAGCGTCTCAGAAGATGAGCAAAACGTCTACGTCGAAGCCGCCGTGCCCGGCCTCAAACCCGAAGAGATCGAAGTCTCCTACGACCAGGGAATTCTTTGGATCAAAGGAGAAAAAAAAGAACAAACCGAAGATAAAAGCAAAAAGTTTTACCGCAAAGCGATGACGAGCTTTTCCTACCGCATCGCCGTCCCCGGCAACGTCGATGAAAGTAAACCCCTCGAAGCCACATGTAAAAACGGGATCATCCGCATCGTCTTTCCCAAAGCAAAACAAGCCCCCTCCAAAAAAATCCCCATCAAAAACACGTGAACGAGCTAATCTTTATCTTCCATATGATGGCCGCCGCAGCGGCCATTCGTTTTTCTCTCCACCTCGGCAAGGAAGCCCTCATCACTTTGGTCGCCTTGATGGCCCTTCTCGCCAACTTCTTCGTCCTCAAACAAATCGAACTCCTCGGCTTTACCGTCACCTGCAGCGACGTCTTTGCCATCGCCGATATCCTTTCCCTCAACCTTCTCCAAGTCCGCTTTGGTAAAGAAAGCGCCCAAAAAGCGATCACCATTTCCCTCGGAGCCTTTATCTTCTTTGCCCTCTTTTCACAAATCCACCTCCTCTACTTGCCCAGCTCCTACGATACAGCGCACAGCCACTACGCCATGCTCCTCTCCCCCTCTCCGCGCCTACTCCTTGCTTCTCTCACCACCTTTGCCATCGTCCAATATTTCGATGTGCAGTTCTTTGCCTATTTACGCCGCCGCCTGCAGACCAACTGGCAACTGCTAAGCGTGTTTTCCATTTTGGTCAGCCAAGCCCTCGATACCGTCCTCTTTTCATTCCTCGGCCTTTACGGCCTCGTCGCCTCCATGACCTCGATCATAATAATCAGTTATGCTCTCAAAGTCGTCACCCTCCTCGTGCTTTCTTCCCTCCAAAGACATAGGACTGCCGATGCTCTTTGAAATCCTCCACCGCTCCAAGAAATCCTCCGCCAGAGTCGGCAAACTACGTACTCCCCATGGCGTGATCGATACCCCCAACTTCGTCGCCGTCGGAACCAACGGCACCCTCAAAGCCCTCGACAACGCCACCGTTGAAGAGATAGGCCTCCAACTCATGTTCTGCAACACCTACCACCTGCTCCTGCAGCCCGGAACCGATGTTGTACGCGAGGCCGGCGGCCTTCACACCTACATCCAGCGGCGCCTGCCCATCATCACCGACTCAGGGGGTTTCCAAGTCTTTAGCCTCGCCTACGGCGGGGTCGCTAGCGAACTCAAAAGCAAAGGAACCAAAAAACACGATAATTCTGTCCTCAAAATCACCGAAGAAGGCGTTCTCTTTAGATCGTACCGCGATGGCGCTAAAATCCTCCTGACCCCTGAAAGTTCCATTGCCGCTCAAAAAGACCTCGGCGCCGACATCATCATCCCCTTCGATGAACTTCCCCCCTCCCACATCAGCCCCTATGCCCTGCTCACATCATTTGAAAGGACCCACCGCTGGGAAGAGCGCTCCTTAAACGCCCACCTACAAAAACCCCAAGGCCAATCGATCTACGCCGTCGTCCATGGAGGGATCGATATCGAACTCCGCCGCAAAAGCTGCTCCATTCTCTCTAATCTTGCCTTCGATGGATTTGCGATCGGCGGAAGTCTGGGAAAAACCAAAGAAGAGATGCAAACCATGCTCAAAGGCACCATGCCATTTCTTCCACCTGAGGCGCCCACCCATCTCCTTGGCATCGGCGACCTGCCTTCCCTAGAAGCTTGCATCCCTATGGGACTCGATACGTTTGATAGTTCCTATCCGACCAGGGCCGCACGCCACGGCATGGCACTCACCAAAACAGGCCCCCTCAATCTGACGAAAGGAGAAAATGCAAGAAAATTTGCTCCGATAGAGAGTGATTGCACGTGCTCCACCTGTACAAAATACTCAGTGGCTTATCTCAATCACCTCTTCAAGGCCCGCGAGATTGCAGGCCTTACTCTCACCACTATCCACAACCTGCACTTCATGGTACGGCTCATGGAAGATTATCGCGCCAAAATTTTGCGCGATGAAATCTAAACCGAAACCAAGCTTTCTTCCTTCTTCACGCTTTCCAACTGATGGTGGTAGCACGAATAACAAACAGGAAGGTACTTTTCTTCTGCGCCGATTTGCACCGTGGGCCCATCGAGTGTCGGCTTGCCATCGACATGCTTGAGATTCATAATCGATTTTTTGTTACAGAAAAAGCAAGTAGCCTTAATCTCCTCAATCGAATCCGATAGCTCCATCAGGCGCATCGATCCAGGAAATAATTTAGAACGAAAATCGGTACGCAGGCCATAACAAATCACCGGAATATTCTTAAGAAGGGCAATGTCGCGCAGTTGCTGGACATTTTCAGGCGTGAGAAATTGGGCCTCGTCGACAAGCATACAGCTGACGCCTTCGAGATCGAGATCAAACAAATTTGTCGTGGGAGAAACCAGCACGTCGGCTTCCATCTGAAGTCCCGCGCGTGATTTGATATTTTGCTTTCCAAAACGTGTGTCAAGGTCGGGTTTCAAGAGAATGACCCGTTTTCCCTGTTGTCGATAGCTATGAGCGACTGCAAGAAGATTGAGCGTCTTTGCGCTTCCCATGGTTCCATGTCTAAAATAAAGCTTGGCCATATTTTGCCCTCCGAGTAAGGTTATATCATATGTTAACCGATGTTGCTAGTCCGATCTCGCGAATCTCGGCCATAGAAAAAGCGATCTCCTGCGTCGCCCTGCTTCGACAACCCACTGAAGGGGTTGTCTGCATCGGCCTCCTTAGATCTCGCCTTTTCTAGGCCAATCTTCGTCGAGCTCTAACTAACAACATCGGTCAAAATTAGGAATTTTCTAGCACGTGAGTTCGAATATCAAAATCCGCACGTTTGCAGGAACCGCAGCCAAGACGTACATTCCCAGTATCGCCAAGCTGCGCACAGAAGTTTTTCGCGAATATCCATTTCTTTGCATCCAAAGTCTCGAATACGAAAAAAGATACCTGAAAAAATTCACGCAGTGCAAAGATGCCATCGTCATCCTCGTTTTCGATGGACCCAAAATTGTCGGAGCTTCCACGGGACTGCCTCTTGAAGAAGAAGGACTAGAAGTCCAAAAGCCCTTTTTGGCCCAGGGACTCAACCCCGCCGACTATTTTTGTTTTGGTGAATCCGTACTTTTAAAAGAATATCGCGGACGCGGCCTGGGCCACCATTTTTTTGAACTGAGAGAGAACCACGCGAAGAATTTAAAGCGGTTTGGGCACATCTGCTTCTATACACTTTCGAGACCGATTAACCATCCGCTTAGACCTCCGGACTACATGCCTCTGGAGCACTTCTGGAGAAAAAGAGGATATGTTGCCCACCCGGAGCTCAATTACGAGATTAGTTGGCAAGATGTGCATGAAGAAAAAGAATCGCCCAAGCCTTTACTCTTTTGGGTTAAAGATCTCAGCTAAGTGATTTCCATTTTTTAAGCAGATAAAAGAGGTGGGATTTTTCCATTTCTATGTGGGGATTGAAACGCTTTAAGAAGCTGAGCTCTTCTTCCATCTGCTGACTATATTCTTTATTTCTTGGTAAAGTCGCAGCGACCACGTCTAGTAAATTCCTCTCTTCTTGTGTTTCGATCAGAGGTAGTTCAGTATTAGTCGGCAGATTTTCTGATGCCTTTATGATTTGCATAGAATCCCCCACATAAGTGGCCAGGGTTGACCAGAAAACGTTTTCCATTTTTCTCTCATGAGGTAAACGGTACCCTTCTAAGGCCATATTTTCTTCTCGATAGTCTTGAAAGTCCATGTCGATAAGGAGCGCAGCGTATTGCTCTTCGAGCCGTGCATCCAAATTATGCTTTTGCCTTATGTCAATATATTCTCTGACACGCTCTACGACTTTCATGAAACGCTGGGCATGTTCAAAAGGAATCCGGCTAACCAAATACACATGGAATAACAAATCATGCAACGTAAAGAGGTATCCAGGAGCGTTTTGGTTATCTGCTTCATCTGGAAGCGTGGTCCCCGGAAAATGGAGCGCCACATCGCGCATACCGAGCCGGTGGCTGTTTTCGATATCGAGCGTAGATGAAGGGCCCAGAAGTAGATTGATTTTTGCTGCTTCCTTGCCAAATTTCATCTGATAGAAATCTCTGACAAGACTGATACTGGGGATCATACAGCCCCCAGGGATGCGGTGGAAAATATTGAGTCCCGAGGCATAAATACTATCACCGATATTGCCGGTAGGATAATCCTTTTTTCTGACGAAAATAAATCGCTCGCTCGCGGGACTATTTTTTAGCCCTAGGATCAACTCTCTGAGCTGCTTTTTATCTAAATACGCATGCGTCTTAGGGATAGCTGGCAGTTTTGGGAAAGGCGAAACACCTGTCGCATATAGAGTAGACTCGATCAGTTTTTCCGCATCTTCATTCACTGTGCCGTTGGTATTGAAAAGAGGAATAGTCTGTATCTCATTTGTACCAAAATCGTGGCAATTGACCCAATAAAGCATCACCGTGCCAAATGACTCTTCTTCAATCGATCCTCTCTTGAAAGCTTCTAAGGCAACAAAGGGATAATGACTTTGGTGGAAAAGAGGAGCACTCCAGTTTCCCATCTGTAGAGCTTGAAGCAAAGTTTGAATATCTTTTTCTGTAACCCGAGTTAATTGTTTGTTTAAATTCTCAAGTTCTTGTGCCGGAAGGCGCCTAGTCAATTCATGAAAACGGCGCTGATGTTTGAGGGAATTGATTTCAGGTGCAGAATAAGCAGAAGAAAATCCAGGAATAACCCCAGAGTTATTAACAATTGATGCAGTTGCATTTAAATTAAACATGTATAAATTATACACTACAATTGAATGAAATTAAAGCATTAATTTATATTATTTTGCAGACTGTAAATCAAAAGAATTTAAAAATGCTTTATGCTGCTCTTCCCCCTCAAGTCCTTGAGGATGAGTCACCATCACCTTATAGACCCGGCTTCCCACGAGAATGAGCCGGCCATCGATCTCTTTTTCGCCTTCTTTCATGCGAAATTCCACGGCGGGATAACTTTTATGTTTTACCGATTTTTTATCGAGGAGCTGGGCCTGGGGCATATGACCCGCAACCACCTTCATAGCTCCTTTAAGAAGTGTACTCGCGCTAAAAATTCTCCAGCGCTTAGGAAGTTCGAGATAGCTCACCGAAAACGTATGATCCGATTGTTTAGCTTTGACTTCGTTTAAGTTCAATGTTTGGTTGGAATTGGGAACAGGAACTGTTTGAGTGGCAACTTCGGGCTCTTTGGGAAATTGCACGGTAAACTTTCCATCATCGGAAGCATACTCAATCCAGCTCGAAGCCATGACCCCTTCTTCATAACGAACGGCGACTTCTGAGATATTTTTTCCAACAAAAAGGGAAGAACCGCAGACTAGCGCGAGAGAGAGCGCCACCATGTAACGCCAACGACCGATGGTTTCGGTGCGTATTGTCCCCGGGCGGCTCCGTAAGAAACAGGCCCGGTGAAGACTTTGTTGAAAGGAAAGGTTGGGGATGTACATCCTAAACAGTCGCTTACCTGGCGTCGTCCCCCACTTAGCGATCAGGTAGGCTTCGATTGGGATCCAGAGTAAGGGAGTGACAAGGGCGTAGAGGAAGTAAAAAGACTCATCAAATTCAAAAGGAAGAATTACAGATAGTAATACTCCAGTTAAATAAAAAACTCCATAATCCGTAATTCTTGCAAAGAATCTTCGCCAAAAATTTAACATAGTGCAAATTATAAGCTAGGTTCTTATATAAATCAAATTTAGCATAAGGTCTTGCATCTGAATGCCCTTTGATGTATAGTCCCTAAGTCCTATGAAAAGATCTCTCTGCACCGTCACTCCCGCAGGCTGCATGGCCGGGCAGCAAGGCACGTTTGCCTTCGCCTACTCTCCCTCGACCAACCTCCCGAAGGGTGCCAAGTTAAGATTTGACTTGATGAACCAAAATCGTCCGATCGACTGGGAAATCCCCCAAACCGACGTGAAAGAAAAAGATAATTTGATTTGGGCAGAGATCCCAGGCGGAAAGCAACTCGCCGCAAAAGCCATCGAAAAACCAGGCCAGCTAACACCTCTTTACGAATTTACTCTTCCCAGCGAAATCAAGGCGGGAGACACATTTACTATATTCCTTGGGACTCCCCTCAAAGGGAAAGAAAAAGGAAGCCGTGCTCAAACCTTTGTTCAGCGCCGGCGCCCTTTCCATCTCTATATCGATCCCCGCGGCAAGGGAGATTTTCGCGAGCAAGAAGCGTTTCACATCGACATCCGCGGAAGCGAGCTGAGCAACATCCGCATTTTGGCGCCCTCTCTTGTCGTTCGCAATAAACGGTTCGATGTCATGGTCCGGTTCGAAGACCGCTTTGGCAACCTTTCCAACCTAGCGCCCGAAGGAACACTCATCGAGCTCTCCTACGAAAACCTGCGTGAAAACCTCAATTGGAAACTCTTCGTTCCCGAAACCGGTTTCTTAAGCCTTCCCAACCTCTACTTCAATGAGCCAGGCATTTACAAAATCCAGCTCAAAAACTTGAAAACGGGAGAAACCTACTTTTCGGCCCCGATCAAATGCTTATTCGAATCGCCAGTGAGCCTCTATTGGGGACTTCTCCATGGAGAATCGCCCAAATACGACGCAACGGAGAACATCGAAGGATGCCTTCGCTATTTCCGCGATGAGAGAGGTCTGCACTTCTTCGCGACGTCGCCTTTTGAATCGACTGAAGAGACTTCCAATGATGACTGGAAAACTATCGTCCACCATGTCGCTGAATTCAACGAGCAGCAGCGCTTTGTCACCTTCCTCGGGTTTCAATACCACGGCGAAGAATCCGATGAGGGTCTGCGTCAAGTCCTCTACTCCAAAGATCAAAAGACCATCCAGCGCAAAAAAGATGCAAAAACCAGTTCTCTGAAAAAACTCTCCAAAGCCGTCAATCCCAAAGAAACGCTTTCCATCCCATCATTTTCGATGGCAAAAGGACTATTAACTGACTTTACCAACTTTGACCCCACTGTTGAGCGCGTAGTAGAAATCTACAACGCCTGGGGGTCATCCGAGTGCACTGCTAAAGAAGGAAACCTCTTTCCTATTAAAACTTCCGGCAAAGAGGGTTATCCCGAAACACCCGATGGTTCTGTCCTCAAGGCACTCAAAAACAACTGCCGCTTTGGCTTTGTGGCGGGCGGCCTCGATGACCGCGGAGTTTTTTCTGACCTGTATGGAGGCGACCAAGTTCAATATAGCCCCGGTCTCACAGCCATTTTAGCGACTGAGCAAACCCGTGAAGCCCTCTTTCAAGCTCTCATCAATCGCTCCTGCTATGCAACGACGGGTCCTCGGATCATCGTAGGCCTGCATATCGCTGGAAGCGGCATGGGATCCGAACTCGACACCAAAGTCAAACCCGGACTCATGTTCAACCGCCATATCACCGGTTATGTCGCAGCCGCAGCGCCCATCAAAGAAGTGGCCCTCCTGCGCAATGGAGAAGTTATCAAGACCTTCCATTCTAAAAATTACATGCTCGACTTTGAGTTCGATGACTCCGAAAATTTAAGTGAAATGGCCCTTGCCTCTCCCGATGACCGTCCGCATTTCGTGTTTTACTACCTGCGCGTCCTTCAACAAGACGGGCATATGGCGTGGAGCTCTCCAATCTGGATTGACATTCCCGACCTTGCTTCGGCTCCGAAAAAAACCAAGAAAAAATGAAGATCATACTGGGATCTCAATCTCCCCGCCGCCATGAAATCCTCAGCTATTTTGCTCTTCCCTTCACCCAAGTCTCCTCGAATTTCGATGAAGAGTCTCAGCCCTACAGCGGCGATCCCAAAAAACATGCCCTCCATCTCTCTCAGAAAAAAGCCGAAGCTATCGCTCAAAATTATCCCCACGACGTGATCTTAACTGCCGATACTACCGTGTCTATCGAGGGGAAAATGCTCAACAAACCCGCCGATGAAAAAGAAGCCTTTGCTTTTCTCTCCCTGCTTGCGGGGCGCTGGCAGTCGGTCTTCACCGGCGTTACCGTGCGGCGCGGTGATAAAGTCTTTAGCGATGTGGAAGAAACTAAGATGCTCTTCCACAAACTCACCCCCGAGCAAATCCGCGCCTTCCACAAACACTGTTACTTTCTCGATAAAGCTGGCGGCTATGCCATCGAAAAGAGCGGAAGCCTCATCGTCGAAAGAATCGAAGGGTGCTACTACAACGTCATGGGCCTTCCCATCAATACCACGGCGCGCCTCTTAAAAAAAGTCGGCATCGATCTTTGGGATCACTTAAAATCCTTTTAAAATTTATAATCCAAAAAATATGGGATTTGTAGGACTCCTACTCGCCTCCGCCCTTGTCGTAGAGCCCCAGCAGATTGCCTACCTCGTGCAATCCAAGGAAATCCCCGCCGCCATCGACCTTTACGAAAGCTACTACAAAGCCCGTAGCACACACGACTACGACCTCTTGCAGCGCCTCGGCATCTTGCTTCTCGAACAAGGCGTTCGCAGCTCCGATATGGAAACCCAGCTTTTAAGCCTCTATGGCGCCTCGATTGCCGGCCATCAATCTTCCATCGACATCTTAGAAGAAGGGATCAAAAGCCCTTTCTTTGAAAGCCAAATCGCTGCCGTTCGTTTCCTGGCCCAATTACAAGATGATAGATGCGATCGCCTTCTCATCAAAGCCATGAATTCCGGATACCTTCCTGTACGCATGGAAGCCGGCTACCAGCTCGCTGTGCGCAAACATGTCAAAGCCGTTGGTCAAATCGAAGCGCTCATGTACCGCATTCCTGAGCCCTACTGGGCCTACTTTCCCCAGTTTTTTGCCCTGATGGGCACCAATGATGCCATCTCTATTCTCCGGCATCTGATGGAAAATCCCCAAAGTCATGTGCGCGTCCAAGCGATCATGAATGCTGCTCGCTATGGCCGCGATGATCTTCTACCCAAAATCCGCGCCCATGCTACCCATGCGCATGTCGACGAGCAGGAGGCCTGCGCGCTCGCGCTAGGATTTTTGAAAGACTCTAAATCGATACCGCAACTAAAAAAACTAAGTAATGCTCCCGATTCTTCTGTGCGCCTCGCGGCTTTGCAGGCCCTCCATCTCCTCGGCGATAGCGAAGCCGCCATCTCCATTTCAAAACTCGCCGAAGAAAACAATCTCTTTGCCATCTCACTCCTCAGCGACATTCCTAGCAGCACGCAGCTGCTCGCCAAGCTCGCTCAAAGCAAAGATACTCAAATCAAGTTCAATGCAGCCTTTGCCCTCCTCAAACTCCGCGATGGCAGATGCCTGCGCCCACTCGAATCTTTTCTCATCAAAGACGCCCACGATACAGGCTATCAACCTCAAGTATCACCAGGTACCGGATTTGTGAGTTGGAAAGTCGTCTCCTCCGTTCAAGAACAAGCGAGCCACAGTTTTTACGATCTTCTCGGTATCACGCTCCACCTACGCGAAGAAATTGTCGCACGTTCGGTCGAACTCTCCGAAAGCGATTTCTTACACCTCTCACGCCTGATTTTTGAAACCCGCCAATTCGATCTCATCCCTCTCGTTTGCTCTCTTCTGGAGAACCACCGCTCTCCCGGAGCTATCGCTCTCCTCAAAGAAAAAGCCCACACCGCCGGAGCGCCGCTTATACGCGCATACTGCAACTTAAGCCTGCTGCGCCTTAAAGAAGAAGGCCCCTACGAAGATGCTGTGAGAAAAGCCCTCTCCTCCATGCAAACAACCGAGCTTATCCAATTTCGTCCCGATGTGCCCATGGATATGCGTAGCGCTATTTCGCCGCATCAACTCACCCCCGAAGAGAGCTCGCGCTTTCTCATCGAAGCCTACCAAACACTGGCCGACCGCCATGATGAAAAAGGCGTCGAAATACTTCTGTCTGCCCTCAAAGCTGGCAACCCAAAAAATCGGTATGTACTGGCGGGCCTACTAGCGCACGCGCTTCAATGAAGCGGTCTTAAAGATTAAAGGATGATAGATTCCTTGGTCTATTATTTCTAATAAGCGCAAGGCAGCATGGTTAGGATTCCTAACTCCAGATTCCCAAGCTTGAACTGTTTTTAAACTGACATTAAGAACCTTGGCAAAAATCCCCTGAGAATAATTCCATTTGGCTCTAATTTTTTTAATTTTTTTTGGTCCGTATTCTTTTGGAGGTTCAGGTATTTCAATAAATTCAGACTTTAAAGTTAGCTTGCCTTCTTTGTGAGCAATGATTTCTTCTAATCCTTTTTTTAGTTCTTTAAACAGCCGTCCCATTTTTACTTCCTTTTTATGACATTAACTAGCTCTTTAAGCTCTTTTTTTTCGTTTGCTGAAAGGTCTTCTTTTTCATTTTTAGAATAAATCGTCAGCAAATAAACCCTACCAGTTCCAACATCAAGAAAATAATAACACACCCTAAAACCCCCACTTTTACCTTTCGAGGCTGATCTCAATCGTGCTTTTCTGACCCCACCAGTTCCTTGTATTACGTCCCCCATCTCTGGGTGTTCTGCTAATACACTTTTGAAAGTTTCAAAGTTTTCTTCTTTAAGTTTATGGGCTCTGATTAACTCTTTTACTCTCCTGGAGAATCCTGGAATTTGTATTACTTCTCTTTTTGCCATCGTACCACAATGTAGGACATTATAGTCAAATTTGAATTCTTTGATCATGATATTTCTTTTTGATCAGGAAAGTTATATGTGCTTTTTTACATCACAAAAATGACATTTGTCAATTTCGTAATATGAAATTTGCCTACCAAACACTGCCAAATAATCCTTTTTTCCTCTAAGCTGGGCGTTTATGCTCTGTACCGAACACAAATCTTCTCGCAGGGGTGAGCGAGGCAAAGTAGAATCGATCCGACCGACGACAGAAATAGCCGAAGGGTCTATTTCTGAGGAGGAGGGTCGATTCTACAAAGCCGCAGCCGGCCCTGCGAGAAGATTTGTGTTCGGTACAGAGCATTTAATGCGCCGTATTCTTTTAGCTCTTTCTCTCTGCAGCGGACTTCTCGCCGAAGAGTCGCCAAAACCTCTCGAGGAAGAGTACAAAATCGATCTCAAAGACCCTTCCTTTAGCCACGGCGTCATCGAGACGACAGAAGGCGGCGTCATCACGGGTGAAAATCTACGCATCCAAGCCCAAAAAATCACTTATACGAACCGCATTGAAAACGGCCAAACGGTAAAAAAAGCGGTAGCCGAAGGCGATCTCCTCATGGAGTTCCAAGGAAAACCGTTTGTGGGAAGCAAATTAGAATACGACTTTGTCTCGAAGAAAGGAACGCTGTACAGTGGCCGCACGATGAACGATTTTTGGTTTGTCGGCGGTGATACGATTGAGCTCGAGCCCGACGGAAGCTACTTCATCACAAATGCTTTTATCACCACGGTCGAAGGACAAAATCCGTGGTGGGAACTCAAATCCTCTCGCATGGATGTGACGGACAATAATATCCTTTCGGCCAAAGGCATCAAAGTCAACTTTTTTGATTTTCCTCTTCTATGGCTCCCTTCGTTTAAGCTCAACATGAAATGGGTCAAAGATTTTCCGATCCGGTACAAGTTCGTTTGGGATCAAATCCTCAAGCAAAAGATTTCGCTGCGCTACGAAGTCTACTCGACAGAGACATTCTCTCTCTTTGGTCGTTTTGATTATCGCTTTAAGAAACATCAGGGCCCCGGCGGCGCCATTGAAACCGACTACAAGTCGCTCGATGAAAAAACGATTTTCCAAACCAAATCTTATGGCGCTTACGACAAAGTCGTTCCCGAAGAGCACAGCAATAAGAGATTTCGTTTGCAAGGACTTTACGCGACGGAGTTCAATGACGAAAAGACGCACCTGCATGCGAGTTATGATCGTTTGAGCGACGATAAGATGCCCCAAGACTTCAAGAGCGATGATTTTGAGGTAAACACCCAAAAACGCACTATCTTGTGGGTTACCCACCAAGAAAAGACCTTCTTTTCCCGATTTAATTTCCAGCCACGCATTAACTCGTTCCAGAGCATTAACCAGCAACTCCCCTATGTGATGACTAACTTAAAACCCTTCCATCTTGGAACTTCAGGGATTATTTCGGAAAATTGGTTCTCTGCTGGCTACCTCGACTATGTCTACGATAAAAAGCTCCAAAAACAGCTTCCGAGCACCCATGCGGGCCGTTTTGAAGCTGTGACAAGCCTCTACCGCCCTTTAAGCCTCAGCGCCCTCACGATCACTCCTAATGTCGGCGTTACTGGTATTTTCTATACCAACAATCAGCACCATCATTCCGCAGGTCAAGGCCTCATCACCTACGGACTCGATATGCGCACGGAATTTTCTCGTAGCTATTCGTGGGTGCGCCATAAAGTCGAGCCCTCGCTCCAATATGTCGGCAATACGCGCCCGACCGTTTCCAATAGCAACCACTTTTTTTTCAGCCTCGACGACGGCTTTTCCAACTTGAATCAATTCCGGCCCGGCCTTCGACAATCGTTCTACCCCATGAAGCTAAGCTTCCTGCCGAGCGTCTATTGGGATCTTTATACCTACGCCTTTGTAGGTAAAACCGCCTTCCATCGCACCTTCCCCAAAGCCTACACTTCGATCGAAGTCAGCCGGCCCACGTTTGCCATCAAGAGCACCTTTGGCTATAACATGCAAGAAGAGCTCTGGGATTATACGAACGTAAGGGCGGATTGGACGGTATCGGAATATCTCGCCCTCGGCGCTGAGTTTCGTCACCGCAGCCGCTTTGATTGGCGCAAAGCTCAGCATGAGAATTTTTACATGGAAGTCGCGCGCCCCATCCCCGAACTCCTCCATTCCCCCATCTCCGACGGCCGCAATACCCTCCTCGCCAAACTCTTCGTCCGGTTCGCTCCTACGTGGACCCTCCAGTTCGGATCGCACCACGGCTGGGGACGTCGCAATGAACCTGACTACAACTCTCTCTCTATGAAGCTCGCCACCATCCTCACCGGCCGCTGGCAACTCGAGCTCGGCGTCTCGTTTGACCCTGCCAAAAAATGGCAACTCGTCTACCCGAACCTCCGCCTTATAGGCCGTCCCTTCTAAGCAGTTCTCTATCAAATTCTTGCAATAACATCTTTAACAGTTCCCGACTTGTTGGTCTGCTGTGTATCCAATCTCAGAATCTTATGCTAGTCAAGCGGCTCAGAGCTTCTTCCGTCTGATTAAAATAAATAATTGACAGCAATAAGAGAGGCCGGTTACGCAGAGCCTTATGGGACTCAAAAAGATACATTCCGATTTGGTTCAGCTCGATTACCTCTCCACACGCCTGGAAAAACAAAAGGGCAAGACATCGGATGCCGAGTTTGAGAAATTAATCAAAAAAATCGAGCAGAAGGTAGCTATTCTCCAGTCGGATCTGCAAGAAGGGGCACCAGCCATAGTGAAAGAAGAGGCGATTCAAATCTTAAGCGCTCTCAATAGTAAACTCGAAGGAATCGCAGGTAAAGCTAGGGAAGTGAGCCATACTATTTTGCAGCTCTGTACCAGCTTAGAAAAAGAAGGTGAGCTAAAGAAATCTTCTATCCAGCTAAAAATTTCCTTTTTTTCCGATATCGATGCTCCTGATCATAACGAAGCTATCAGCAGGGATATGTTGAATGCCATTCAATCGAAAACCCCCTTCATTACGACGAAATCCCTTTTAAGAGGGATGGGAATCGATCAAAAAGGCTTATCCCCTATTGATACTACCCTAAAAATTGAGGGCGCACTTTTAAAGCATGAGGCCGATTGGGATGTTTTTATGAAGGGTGCATTTGTCATTTTTTTGCCTAAAGTCCTTCTGAAAGACAAAACGGGTATCGAAAAACTTAAAAATCTCGATTTTATAGCCGATGGCTCTCTACAACCCGTTACGCTTAAGACGGCTTTTCAAGAGTCGGAAAAAAAAGGCGATCTTCAATCTTTTTTTGCACTTTTTAGCCCGAAACCCCAGGTGGACAAACTCTTTTATCTCTGTGGACATGGAGGCTCTCGTTCGGTCGGAGGGCTCAATCGAACCAACTATCTGCAATTTCTCCAATTTTTAGATAAAGAGCGATGCCGGGGGCTGGTAATTACTTCCTGTTATTCGGGAGGGCAGAGCTCTCTCATGACCACATCAGAGGAAGAGAAGCGCGAAATCCCCCAGTTTGAAGAGGCTGCCATCCAGCACACATTTATGACTCTCGTGCGTTCGATAGGAGACTTTGTTACCTATCCAGGCCAGCCCTCCGAAAAAGAGATCGGTTTATTATTTGATGAACTCGGCCTTTTCTTGGACAGTTCTACAACACAAACAGAGTCTGCTCTGCGTAAAGTGATAGAGAAAGTGGAGGCCGGAAAATCTAAAAATGCCACCAACTTAATAAGAGTCTATTTTCCACCCACAGCTGGAGTCCCCGGGGGGTTTAGGACGGTCAATGAATGGGGGACAGCTGCTGTCCTGACTTACGCTACAACTAAAAGGCGTAAAGAGTTGATCGTCACCAATAAGCAGTTTTTACAAATCCATCCGCTGGTTGTTGATTCCCCTATTGAAGTGAAGGGAAAAATGCCTATTTTATTATCGATGATCCCCGGAAATGGCTACCATTTATTACAAAAAATCACCGGCAAGTGGCAAGATCTTTCGTCGGCTCTTGAAACTACTTTTGGATTTCATCTACCAGAAAAGCTAAAAAACACAAAAAAAGCCTTCTTCATCACCAAGTTCATCGGTGAAAACAACTCATGGGAAAATGTGGCCATTTTAATCACGCCGGAGCGAGATTTTGTTACTTATAAAGAAGAAGGCAAGTACTTTCTCAGGGTGGAAAACAAGAACCCTCAACCTATTACCGAATTAGAGCATGCCCTGCTCTGCCGACAATTTCAAGATATGACATCCCCTTCTGAAGCCGCTGTGCAAGCCTCAGGCGGAGGGCAAGAAGCCAAAAAAGACTTCGATGAAAGCCTTAAAGACTCTTTTGAGCATGTAAAAAAGACCTCCCCTATAGGGGATCTAATCCGTGAAAAAAAATAAACGAACTCATAGATTGGATGAGTCAATTAAAACAGCCAGAAAAAGATGCCGTCATCTTCTTTTTAGTCGGCCGAGCTCCTCCGGAGATCGTTTTAGAGGTTTTTAAAAAGGCTGGTTCAAGTCCCGATATCAAAGATTATACAGGCACGAGTTTAATATGCCATGCCATTAGCCAGAAATGCTTCTCTTTGGCGGACTATTTAGTGCAGCAAAATGCTCGTCTTGATGGGACTGATCTGGAAAAAAATACTCCCCTGCATCTTGCTCTTCAAATAAACGATCGGCAACTGATAACGCAAATAGCTAAAAAAGTCGATGTCAAGACGATGAATGCAGTAAATACCAATGACTGGTCGCCCCTTGTCTATGCCTTGGCCAACAAAGATCCCCGCTTTTTTTCACTTTTAGTTGAGTGCGGTGCTCGCGTTAACGACCTATCTCCTAAAGGGCACTCCCTTTTAGCTAACTTTATTGCTTGGAGAAATACCTATGCTGTCGATCTATTGCTTGAAAAGGGAGCAAATCCCAACATAGGAGATCCCTCCCCTATCTTGGCGGCTATTATTCAGAATGATTTGGATACAGTGAAAAAGCTCGAACAAGAAGTATATCTCTTTTACGAGGACAACGCGGGCAAAGTGCCTTTTATAGAGGCCATCCTAAGGGGATCAACCGAAATGGTGAAATGGTTCATCGGCCTTCCCAAATGCCGCATCAACACCATGGATGCGAGGGGAATCAATCCCTTGCTCGCGGCCCTTTTTGTGGACAATCCCCAGAAAATCCAAGCCATCAAAGGCGCCGGCGGAAAACTGCCAACAGTATGGTATGATAAAGCTTGGGAAATCGCCGAGCACATTATGCCTAGACTCCCGCCAATAGCAGACCGAAAGGAATTTAGAGATCTTGTTATAGCAGCTATCCAAAAAGGATCCCTCGAAACGGTGGAATGGCTCATCCGCCTTCCTCAGTGCCAAATTAACATGTCCAACGAAGAAGGGATCACCCCCTTACTTGCGGCGCTTTTCGTGAATGACCCACAGAAAGTTCAAGCGATCAAAAATGCCGGAGGAAAACTGCCAATAGAATGGTCTGATAAAGCCTGGCAAATTGTAACCCCTATTGTTCAGAAGCTCGCGCAAACGGGAAGCTACGAAGACCTCACAACTTTTATAAAGGAAAACCCGACGTTGATATCGCTGGTAATTGATGACCTAGACGATAGACCAGATATCATTCTAAATTGGCTCAAAACAGACGTACTTTCTCCCAACTTTGACTTGCCTTTTAACCGAACCGTTTTTTCTTGGATTCTCTATTATCGAAAATCGACAAGAGGAATTGAAGATTTGATAAAAACTTGTTTGCAAAAAGGAGCCAATTTAGAGTTTCACACTTTAGCCAATGTAATCCGCCAAGGAAACATTACTGTTATTCAATTGTTGTTAGTAGATCCCCGAATCGATCCTTCTTATGGGAATAATTATCCGCTCAACGTTGCAATAAGTGAACGTAAATTTGAAGCAATTAAGTTATTACTTGACGATCCTCGAGTCGACCCTTGTGCTTTTGGATGCTCAGCTATCAAAGAAGTAGCAGGAAAGAGAGAAGCCGCCCAGGTGATGTTCCATCATCCCAAAGTTGTCGCTAACATGGCTAAGGTTCGTCAAGAACTGTTAGATGCAAAGTATATATTAGAAGAAGACAAAAACGGAAACATCATAAACATTAAGGCGCCCGTATCTTATTATCCCAGTTCCGATTCTGATTCCTCTGACGATGAGTAGAAATTGTCTTAAGGATTATACTTCTTCTTAAGAGAGCATAGCGGCTTAGAATAAAGACACGATGTCGCACACCTAACTGCACAGTAGCCATTCCGGCTCCGTTATGCTCCAAGGTGGTATCTTTTAGGTCTTGTACCTGTTGGTGGATTTCTTGGGTAATTTCCTTCAGCGGCCCGCAAATGGCAACTGACGTATCCAACACTTAGACTCATGGGAAGACCCTTTTAGATTTTCAAAGCTTTGGCAAAGTCATAGCTGATGTATTGCAAAGGTTCCGTCTTTTTAAATTCCAACCCAGTTCAAATTAGCCCTTCGCAGCTATACAAAAGGTATGATTAGAGCAAGACAAGCTATTCTAAGCTTCTAATTATCAACGCTTTAAAAACGTTCTTAACCGTAAATTAATTATTATATAAACGAAATTAATGTTATAATATTTGCAAAGGATAAATATTATGACAACATGGTTAAACCCATATAATTACATAAAATCTAATCAACAAGAACAAGTCCATTCCTCAATCGATGGAATTACAGGCGAAAAAGGAGCCAAACTCTTCCAAGCGTTTATCTATGGCGCTATGGGCGGCGTAGAACTCGGCGATAACATTTGCCGTCTTTTTCCTATGAAAAACATCGAATCTTGCAACATCGATGGAAACAAATTTGCCGTACAATTTCAAAAAGAAACACAGGCTAAAATTACTCAAGTGGAAAGTGGTGGAGAAAAGACGTTCGAAGGAGCTATTTTTTCTATTCCTAATATCGTCAAAGGGACCTTTACTTCAGAGAGTGGAAAGTTAGAATTCGATGCTTCTCATGCTCTAAAAATTTCCCTCCTTTTATGCGATAAACAAGTCGGATGGGGAACTTGGAGTAAACAAGTATCGGCGAACTCGCCATTTATACCTCTCTATAGCGTTCAATACGTAGAAAAAACAAACAATTTTACATTGAGCGGCGTTTCGGGATTATCCGTGACAGTTTCTCGAGAAGTGTTTGAAGCTACATTTAAGAATTATACTTTTTCTTGATAGTTGAGCCCGCAGACCGCGGGCTCAAATCTATTCTCTCCTTTTTATATGAGACCTTATGAACATCCGATCCTACCTATAAATAATTTCATTGATAATAACACTTGCTTTAATCACTTAATATAAACCGACAAGCAAAAAATAGTTTTATTGAAATAAACAATCAAAATATCTATAATTTCATCGAAAAATAAAAGAGGATAATTATGGATAAAATTAACATAAATTTAGATTTTAATAATAGACCCGACTATTTCCTTCTTAATCCCGCAAAGGAAACATCAGAAACTAAAAAACCAACAACTGCCCAGCGCGTCACCACAACTCTTCTCCCTCTTTTAAGTCTTCATTCCAAAACGGGCGCTATTGCCCACCTAGGCGCTGCTGCTTATCAAGCATATAATTTAACTGATAAACCCCTTAAAGAAAGCGCTCCTCAATTCGTCTATTTAGCTTCGACAACGGCTTTAGCGTTTGTCGCACCGCGATTGAAGGCCATCGTTACCATTACGACTCATGTTGTTCACTTAGGCCAACATGCATGGAACAAAGACTGGACAAACGCTCAGACAGATGCTCTACAAATCACGCATCAAGTAGTCTACGTTGCCTCTCTCTTCTATGCAACTCCAGCGCTTCTCGCTCTATCTCTTAGCATGCAAGCCTGCTATGAACTGTATCAAGCAAGGCAATTTATTAAAGATGGTCTCTATTGGGAAGCAGCCTCCTATACCATAGTCGGGGCTGTTCGTGGGTACCAAGCAATACCACATGCTCAGACCGCTTATTGGGATCAGTTTGGATCCGAGCTGGATCAGAGCACTTGGAATGAAATCAGTGAAAAAGAAATTAGACATCGCTCTTCAAAAGAACTTCTCGATGTTAAGGCATTGCTAACAAAACACGGTATCCAAAGCCATCAGATTCAAAATATTAAATTCGATGAAGCTGAATTGGACTACCTTTTGTTTAAAAACATGCGCTTGGAAGGCTGTGATTTCGATGATACGGAGATTTGGGGTTGTGTTTTCGATAATGTGCAGATGATTAATTGTGAAGGCGGCGATTCAACATGGATTTATTCGAATTTTACTAATTCTACCATCAGCGAATGTAAATTTAAAGAAGCCTCAATCGAAAGTACTTCTTTCAATAAATGTTTAATTGAATATAATTTCTTTGTTAAAACATATTTGCAAGACGTTGAGTTCAATAACACAACAATTGACGATTCATCTTTCGAAAAAACTCATTTTAATGGCATTGCTTTCAACAGCTCGACTATTTTCTGTGCGGATTTTATCGAGTCTAAACTTGAAAACATTTCATTTTATGACTCAAAAATTACAAATAGTAGTGATTTTTATAAATGTAGCTTTAAAAATTCATCCTTTGCTTCTACAACAATAAAGAAAAGCCGTTTTGAGAAAACTTCTTGGGAAAATATTCATTTTTCTCCTGATTCTACTTTTTACAAATCCGATTTAAAAGATGCTCAATTCTCAAACGTTACCGGTCTACTCTTTCATAACTGCAAAAACACGCAGACGGTGTGGATAGGGACAATAGAAACATTGCCCACTATGGTTAAGATCGAAAAATTCCATGATGGATTCATTGGAACCTACAGGGAAGATACTAAGATAAAATTGAGCGATGCACTTATAGTTTCACAAGAAGTAGTTGTTAACACACTCATGAATATGGCTAAGGCGGCAAAAGAATCTCGAGACGCATTAGAATCTCTCCTCTTCTCTGTGCGCCATTTTGCACCTGTCAATGACAGCAGAATCACTCTGTCTTTGAACGATCGTGAAAAGGAAATCTTAAAAAAACACATGCTTATCGATGCCAATGGGCAAATCGATGAAGTTACGATGATGATTATCTGGCTTTACAGTTGCAAAATGATTGATACAGCTCCCACTGAGAAAAAAGTAATCTCTTAAATAGAGTATTTCTTCTTGAGAGCCCGAAGGTCGGGCTCTATATATTTCCGATCTTTGTCAGTCATCCGATCGATATAGAGAACGCCATTGAGATGGTCGTTCTCGTGCATGATGCTGCGGGCATTGTAGCCTTCGAAATCTTCTTCTTGTGTCTTTCCCTCTAAATCGGTCCAAATGACGCGGATTTTTTCGGGACGCTCGACTTTACCTCGCAGGCCCGGAAGCGAGAGACACCCTTCCGTATCGATGAGGGTTTCCTTCGAATAGTGAAGGATCCGGGGGTTGATGTAGACATAGGGAGATGTCATCGTCCACCGGCCATCGTCATGATGGATATAGCGACATAGGATAAAGACGCGGTGTAACACACCCAGCTGCACGGCAGCCATCCCGGCTCCATTATGCTCCACAGTTGTATCTTTTAAGTCCTGGACCAGCTGATGGATTTCAGGTGTAATTTCCTTGACCGGCTCACTTTTACGGCGCAGCGTAGGATGACCGTAGTAGACAAGAGGACGCTTCATTCGGCCGCTTCTTCGATCGTTGTCGGCAGGGATGTGCTAGGGCCTTTCGCAAGAGAAGAAGACCACAAAGAGAGAATCACGCAAACGATCATAAAAACTATCCCTAACCATCCGGTAAATTTTTTGAGCACGGCTGCCGTCGATGTTCCAAAGAGAGACTCTCCTGGATCTCCTCCAAACGAGGCTCCGAGCCCTAAGCTTTTACTCTCTTGCACAAGTACGGTAACGCAGATGACAGCACATAGAAGCACAAACAAAAATAGCGTGAAGTAAAATAAGAACATCATAAGTCGAGTATCTCCTGAAAAGTTTGAGGATTTAATGAGGCCCCTCCTATGAGAGCGCCATCGATATCGGGCTGGGCAAGTAGTGCAGCTGCATTTTGCGGCGTTACAGAGCCGCCATAGAGGATCGGTGTCGTACCAGCTAATTTGGGTCCCCACATTTTTGTGAGCAGGCCGCGGCATAGTTGGTGGGCTTGCCTTGCCTCATCAGGGGTTGCCGTTTTTCCTGTGCCTATCGCCCAAACGGGCTCGTAGGCGATGACCATCTCCGCTGCGGGCATACCCTGCAGCTGAGCTTCGATTATAGAGGCAATTTTCCCTTGGGCTCTTTCTGCTTCTGTCTCGCCAATGCAGAGTAGAGGTTTAAGGCCCGATGCGAGAGCACGCTCAACTTTTTTTAAAATACGCTCATTCGATTCACCAAAGATGCGTCGGCGCTCCGAGTGGCCTAAGATAACAAAGGTAGCTCCTGCCTCCAAAATCATCTTCGCTGAGATCTCTCCAGTAAAGGCGCCTTCAGCTTCTTCATGCATGTTTTGCGCGCCTACTCTGACAAAAGATCCTTTGAGAGCTGAGATCGCCGTAAACGGAGGCGCTATCCAGACCTCGTGCTGAGGAGCTTTTAGCTGCGCCAGAAAATCCTTGGCTTCAGCTACCGTCTTATGCATCTTCCAATTGGCGACAAGAATTCGTTTTCTCATATAATGAGTGACATCATACCATGGAATCCATTTTTTCCGTTACAGAGCTTACCCACGCCATCAAAAAACAATTAGAGAGCAAATTTGCCCTCGTGGTTGTCCGTGGAGAAATCTCCAATTTTAAGGAGCAAGCCTCCGGACATCACTATTTTACTTTAAAAGATGCCGAGTCGCAGATTTCCGCCGTATTTTTCCGGGGTAATAATAAATCTTTAACACGCCCTCTCAAAAACGGTGACCAAGTGATCATCCGCGGAGAACTCTCCGTCTATGCTCCGCGCGGCAACTACCAAATCATCGTCCGCGATCTCCAATATGCCGGTGTCGGTGAGCTCCTTCTCAAACTCCATGAGCTCAAAGCAAAATTGCAGGCAAAGGGATGGTTTGACCCGCAGCATAAAAAGCCTCTCCCCCACATCCCTAAAACTATCGGCGTCGTAACGAGTCCTACGGGCGCCGTGATCCAAGACATCCTCAATGTTCTGAGCCGCCGCCTCTCCAACTTCCACCTCATCCTCAACCCTGTCAAAGTTCAAGGCGATGGCGCTGCCAGAGAAATTGCCCTAGCCATCGACGATTTTAATAAATACAGCCTCGCAGATGTTCTCATCGTTGGCCGCGGAGGCGGTAGCCTCGAGGACCTGTGGGCATTCAACGAAGAGATCGTAGCCGAAGCGATTTTCCGCTCCAAAATCCCTATTGTCTCCGCCGTCGGCCATGAAACAGATGTCTCAATCGCCGATTTTGTCGCTGACGTGCGCGCGCCGACTCCTTCCGCTGCTGCAGAGCTTGTCTCTGCAGAAAAAGCAGCCCTTCTGCAAGCTCTTTATCAGATGACCCAGCGCTTCGACCTTTCGATGCATCACATTTTGCACCGCTATGAAGAGAAGCTTTATTCGATGCAAAGGCAAAGCGCGTTTTCCTCGCCCTTCGCGCTCCTGGGAACAGCGGCTCAGCGCCTCGATGACCTTCAAATGCAAATCGACTTGGGGCTGCAGCAAAGGATGTCTTTGGCAAAGACCCAGCTCCAAACACTGGATCGCATGAAAGAGGCTCTAAGCCCCGCTCAGCGCATTCCCCTTCTGCGTCAAAAACTTGGTCAACTAGCGAGCCACCTTCGATCTATCGATCCTAAAAATCTCCTCTCCAAGGGCTATGCGATGGTGTTTCAAGAAAATGGTACAGTGATAACGTCTTCTACGGAAGCACTAGAAGGAGAATCTGTGCGCCTGCAATGGAAAGACGGGCAAAAAAAGGCGATTATTGCTTCTTAAGTCCCAAAATGTTGCCAAAAGTGTGGCTTAAATCCCAAAATGTTGCCAAAATGGGGAAAAAGGGAGCTGTTAATGCCCAAAATGTTGCCCGAAGTCTTCGTTTCCCATGCAGGACTCACTTCTAAGGTTTCCAAAGAATTAAAGAAGGGTAAGCTCCGCAAGCTGGGAAGCCGAGTCTATACAAGTAATTTAGCCGAGAAAGCCGAAGTTTTGATCAAACGACACACGTGGCACATCGTGGGGGAATTATTCCCAAAGAGCGTCATTGTCGATCGGACGGCGCTCGAGCACCGGCCAGCCTCAGATGGTTCTGTTTTTATCGTATCAAAGAAAAAACGAACTGTGACTTTACCGGGTCTACGTATTTATCCCCGAAAAGGTCACGGACCCCTCAAGGAAGATAAACCATTTATGGGCAAGCTCTATTTATCCTGTCCTGCCCGCGCTTTTTTGGAAAATTTATGCCCTAGACGTCTGCGAAAAGGAAAGATTTCTAGAACTCTTTCGCGACAAGAAATCGAAGAACGGCTTGAAATGCTCCTACAAAGAGCAGGCATGGATGCGCTACAAAATTTAAGAGACGATGCTCGAGCTATTTGCTCTAAACTGAAACTAAAAAAAGAATTTAAGATTCTTGATGCACTGATTGGCGCTCTTTTGGGGACAAGAAAAGTACGTATGTCTTCAGCCGTTGGAAGAGCAAGAGCTCGGGGTCTTCCTTACGATCCCAAACGATTAGATCTTTTCCAAAAATTCTATGAAATCTTAGCTGGCAATCCTACACCCGAACGCACTAATCCCAAAGCGCGATCAGCTCTTCCTTTTTTCGAAGCCTATTTTTCTAATTTCATTGAGGGAACTGAGTTCACAGTCGAAGAAGCCGCGGATATCATTTTTGAAGGAAAAATCCCAAAAAATCGTCCCGAAGATGCTCATGATATTTTGGGTACATATCAGTTGGTTTCGGATACGCGCGAAATGAAAAAATGCCCTCGTACAGAAGAAGAATTTATCGCCCTCCTCAAAAAACGTCATGCGCTTATCATGCAGGGAAGACCGGAAATGCATCCTGGTCAATTCAAGACAGAACCCAATCGCGCAGGAGCAACTCTATTTGTCGCCCCTGACCTTGTAGAAGGCACTTTAAGGAAAGGATTCCAATGGATGCAGGGTTTGAATACTCCTTTCCAAAAAGCCATTTATATCATGTTTTTAGTCGCTGAAGTTCATCCATTCGCTGATGGAAATGGTAGGTGTGCAAGGATCATGATGAACGCAGAGCTCATAGCGGAAGAGCAATCAAGAATTATTATTCCCATCATTTTTAGAGATGATTATCTAACAGCCCTTAGAGCTCTTACCCATCAAGGCCGCGCAAAGCCCCTTATTCGTGCTCTCGATTTTGCTCAAAAATATACTTCCCTTATCGACTGGAGTGATTTTAAGAAGGCACATAAAATGCTTATTAAAACGCATGCATTTGAAGACGAATTAAAAGGACATCGCCTTGTCCTTCCATGAAAACAAAAGCTCAGGTATCTTAGATTTTATGGAAAAAGAACAAACCTTTGAAGAAGCCTACAAGCGCCTAGAAGAAATTTTAGAGAAGATGAATTCAGGAAAAGCGTCTCTCGATGCTTCGCTCTCTCTTTACGAAGAGGCCGACAAACTCATCACGACCTGTCAAAAAAAGTTGACCGAGGCGGAGAAAAAAATCGAGGTGCTGCTCAAAAATCGCAGTGGTGAGCTCGTGCTCAGTGAAGAAGGTAGCCCGGAGACAGCTGATTTTGTATGAAAATTGCTATTTTTCCCAATACCCATAAGCGTGAATCCAAAGCTCTCGCCATCGGTATCCGCGAGTTTTTAACCAGCCATGGGGCTAAAGTCCTGGCAGAAGACGCCGACGCCAAAGAGATCGGCGCCACTCCCCTCTCAGAAGTGAGCCCAAAAGAGATCGATTTCATGTTATCGATGGGTGGAGATGGCACAATTTTGCGTCTCGTTCACGAATACGAAGATCTGCATGCGCCCATTTTAGGGATCAATATGGGGCATTTAGGCTTTATGGCCGATGTTCCCCTCTCCGAAGTCTATCCCAGCCTCGAAGATCTCATTAAGGGCCATTACCACATTGAAGAGAGACTCTCTTTGCAAGGCAAGTCTCAAGGAAAGACTTGTTTTGCCGTCAACGATATCGTCATCCACCGGAGTCAAAATCAAAGCCTCATCGAGATCGCCATCCATGTGGGAGGAACTTATTTAAATACTTTTCAGGCGGATGGGGTCATCATCGCTACCCCTAATGGGTCTACGGCCTATTCTTTGGCCGCTGGAGGCCCTATTTTAAGCCCGACCCTAGATGCCGTCGTCATCACCCCGATTTGCGCCCATACGATCTCTAATAGGCCTATTGTCCTTACGGCTGACCAGGAAATTCAAATTCAATATTTAAGTCCCTATAAACCCCTGGAAGTCAGGGCCGATGGCTTTACGCATTTCCCCCTGCCTTCGGGCGAAGTCGTCCATATCCAAAAAGGAACAAAAAAGTTCCGTCTCGTTCAACTGAAGCGTCAAGATTATTTTTCAACTCTCCGCACTAAGCTCGGCTGGGCTGGCAAGCTTAGATAATAAATTATTCAGTATTATTTCTTTTTTAATTCTATTAATATATAATTATATAAAAATAAGGAATAATTATGCTTATAAACGATAGAACATTAAAAATATTAGGCAAACTTACAATTGATATAGCTAATGGATGCTTATTTGGTTATTCTGCAAATAAGCTTGGAACATATGCAGGTGAAAAGACTACCGATAATAAAGAAGCTAAAGTGTGGACGGGCTTCTTTGGAAGTATTCTTTCTCAAACTGGTTTAGTTTATGTCATGGAAAAGAGAAGATGGTGTAAAACAGGTGTAACTATTACATCCTCCAAAATAGTTGCATTATTTGCTTCTGCCTTTCCCAAAAAGAAAGAAGAAACAAAAATATTCTTCGAACCGTCAACGGTACAAAACCAATTCTACGCTGAGAAACCTTGGCACAAATTGATGGCCCTATTTGCCGGAGGAGCTGCCGCATTCCAAGCAACAAAACACCTCAATCCTATCTGGGGAGTTGTGTTCGGAAATATGGTCGCGGGCATCCCTACTAGAGTTGAGAAGCGTCAATGACACGGTGCGTGATGTTACCTTGCTTAGCATAGGTAACATGCACCATCCCTTTAGAATCTAGCATAGCTGAAGGGAATTGCCCTTCATCCTTCTCGAGGATGAGGATATTTTTCCAAGAGTGACCTCCATCCACCGTTAAAGCCATTGTTAAAGCATTGCGCTCGGTATGCGAATCGTTGTAAAAGAGAAGCGCCTTCCCTCTTCCCAAACCAAGGCAATCTATGCCACAATCGGGATTGGGTAGGGTGGTTTTTTGCAGCGGATCCCATGTAACCCCTCCATCGCGGGAAATCGACGTATAGATCCACCCCATTTGCTCAAGTTTGTAGGCACGATCACGGCAAACAAGACGAATGTTTCCTTCTTTGTCATGAAAGAGCGCAGGCTCGATGGCCCCAAAGGGTTGATTGGGAATCGTTAGGGGTCCGTGGTTTTTCCAGATCTTTCCATCGAATTCATTAATGTAGAGTTCTGTACGAAGGGTTTTAGGATCATCCTTTTCAGGCTCTCCGATTTCTTTAGAAGACCCGCATAGGAGGACATTGTCGCTGCGCAAAAGAGGTTTGGATTTTGTGGGTCCCAAAATTCCATTGGGAAGAGCCTCGGGTTTGGACCAAGAGTGTCCATTATCAGAGGAACGGAGCAAAAATCCTTTAGCGCTTCTAGGGGTATTTCCTTCGCGGTAAAAGATACCCAGCTCGCCTGAAGGAAGTTTTGCAAAAACAGGAGACCAGAGTTCGGTGGTACTGGTCACTAAATATTTGGGCAAACTCCAGTCTTTTTCATACATTGAAATGCTGATTTCAAAAGCTTTGCTTTCCCCTTGCACTTTTGAGGCTTTCCAGACTGCGCCTATCTTATTTTTTTCTATTTCAAGAATGCTTGAGCTATTCGCTCTTGTCCAAACGGAGGAAACAACAGTGGGCTCGGATAAAATAAGTTTATGATGATCCGATTGGCTAACGGAAGATGTTTGAATAATTTGTGTTGACATGGCATCAATTATACATCACAAACTAGTTTTACGCCACTTTAAAAAGCCAAAGCCTGCCACAGAAAAAGAGACCATATGCCAGAAGGTCTGCGAGTAGAAACCCGTCGTATGGGCGCGCATAATCCAATAGCCGATAGCAATCAGTGAAAAAAGCCACCCTGTAGCTAATTTTTGGATCTTGAGAAAATTCCCTACCTGGATAGTGAGTCCAGCTAGGAAATCGGTAATTTCAAAGAAAAAATCTGTGTTCATCCGACGTATATTTTACTTAAAGCGCCGGTTTATGTGCTAGCGGAGTCACCGCTTTTTTCCAGACCTCCTCTGGAAAGGTCCTTCCTATCGCTCCTCCCTGCTGAAGTACGGCTTGGGTCAGGAGGGGTGTTTGAAGGTGAGGGCCGAGAACTGCTAGAGTATGGAAAATCTCTTCCGTAACGACATCCAAACGAGGTCTGATCTCTGTTTTCAGGTCAGGGACGTTAGAGAACAGCGAAGCCTCTTCTTTTTTCCACTGAGCAATGTCGTGCTCTTGCAATAGCTTGGCAGCATCCATCTGAGACTGTAAAAAATTTTCTGCCCATTCATTGTTTATGCCGTAAAGGGCTGCTTTAGCCACGAGTTGCGTCAGCAGCTCTTTTTCACGCCCTTTATCTTCCACAGGGAGGTTGGCGTTCCACTTATAGCGCGCCACATCGTGCATCATGTCGAGCCTTTTTTGCATGGAAACTAAAAGTTTCTGCACAAGCTCTTCTACAGGCTCTTCGCTGGGAGCATCGGCAAAGCAAATGCACAACGGCAATAACAACAACATCAAAAGTCTTTTCATAAGATTCCCTCCAAGAAAAAGTTTTGTAAAACGTGGCCAATTTTCACATTGTGGTGAAGAGCCGTCCAGCCCTCCGATAGAAGACGAATGGCTTTTTCGAGTTTCTGCGGCTGGTGGTCTCGTACATGATTTAAAAGCTCTTCGAAGAGAAACCCTGCCCGCTCCAAAGGAAAATCTTCACTTTCGGCGAGATCGACTTTCGTCGGATCTTTGGCGATTTCATCGATGGAGATGTTCAAGGGATTTTGTGCAAGGCGCAGGGCTTTGGAAAGGGAGCCGTGGGAAAGGCGGGCAATTTTCGCAGCATCCGGCACTTTAAGGAAAGGAATGATCTCGGCATCAGAAAGCCTAAAAAATGGCAGCTTACGGCAACGAGAGAGAATAGTAGAGGGAAGGCGGCTGGGATTACTGGAGAGGAGAAAAAAATAGGTCTTTTCGGGCGGCTCTTCGAGGGTTTTGAGGAGGGCGTTGCTGGAGGTGGGCAGCATCTTATCAGCATCGTGGAGAATGAAGACTTTGCAGGGAGCTTCGAAAGGCGGAAGAGTGGCTTCGTTTATGAGCTCTCGAATGGCTGCAATGGGGTGCTGATGCGACTTGCCTTCCGGATAGAGAATGTGAATGTCGGGATGCTCTTTTTTGGGATGGCGTATGAGGTGGTTTGCGAGCGCTTTAGCAAAGTGGCCCTTGCCCACTCCTTCAGGGCCTTGGAAGAGAAGTACAGAGGGAATGGTCCCCTTCTGAGCCATACGGTTGAGAATGTCTTTGGCTAGTGGATTACCGACAAGATGTGTGAACATGCTTCTTCAAAAACCTCTTCGGGAGTTTTAGTAGCGTCGAGTACATGAAACCTTGCTGGCTCTTTTTTGGCAATGGTGAGATAGGCCGCACGAATTTTTTGGTGGAACGCGAGCTTTTCTCCTTCGATACGATCTTTGGTGCGTTGAACGCGCTGCAGACCAATTTTAGGATCGAGATCGAGATAAAATGTCAGATCGGGCTGCAGTCCATCGCAGGCAAACGCGCAAAGTTCTGCCACCCACTGCTCACCAAATCCCCTACCTACTCCTTGATAGGCAACGCTCGAGTCATTGAACCGATCGCATAGGACGATGGCGCCATTGGCGAGCGCAGGACGGATGATTTGAGCGACGTGCTCGGAGCGGTCCGCTAGAAACAAAAACAATTCTGTGCGAGAAGAGAGCGGCTCGTGGCGCAGGAGAATATCGCGGATGAGGGCTCCGACTTCGGTTCCACCGGGAGCTCTCGTAAGGAGTACGGATTTTCCTTCTTTTTGCAAAAACGTATGAAGGCGGTCGATGAGTGTGGTCTTGCCAGCTCCTTCTCCCCCTTCAAACGTTATGAACATCAGACCTCTTGGGTGATCTGTTCGATCTTCTGCACCGAAGCGACTTTGTCGCCCGGTTCGAGGTTGACGAGGCGAACGCCTTGTGTCGAGCGTCCCATGACGCGGACATCTTTCATCGACATACGCAGCGTCTGGCCATGCTCCGACATGAGAACAACGCTGTCCTTGTCGGCCACAGAGATGGCTCCAACGACAAGGCCATTGCGTGCGGACGTGATGATCGAGCGAACACCGACACCGCCGCGGTTGGTCTGACGGAAATCATCGACTTTGGATCGTTTTCCGTAACCATTTTCGCAGACGATGAGAAGGTTTTGATCGGGAGCCACAACTTCGCAGGCGATGATGGCGTCTTCGGCGCTCTTCAGCATCGCTCCGCGCACTCCGCGCGAGACGCGTCCGACGGTGCGGACAAGGCCTTCATCGAACCGCACAGCCATGCCATTACGGGTAAAGAGCATGATCTGCTGCCCCGCTTTACATATACGAGCAGCGATGACTTCATCTCCTTCATCGAGGTTGATGGCCCAGATGCCCTTTTTGCGCATCGAGCTAAACTCAGCCAGTTCGGTTTTCTTGACGACGCCGCGTCGGGTGGCGAGAAGAATCGAGGCTTGCTCTTCAAAACCGCGGACACGCAGCGTGGTGGCGATTTTTTCGCCGGGCTGGATGTCTTCGAGGAGATTGACGAGGGGTTTGCCCTTAGTGCGCCGGCCCGCTTCAGGAATCTGCCAGACTTTAATCCAATAACATCTTCCGAGGCTAGTGAAGATCATGAGGGTATCGTGGGTCGATGCGACGTAGATGTCTTTGAGAACATCGCCCTCTTTTTTCATATCCATGCCGGTCACACCGTGACCGCCGCGGCGCTGCTCACGGAATGTGTCGATGGGCATGCGCTTGATGTAGTCGTCTTCGGAGATGGTGATGATGACAGGAACATCGGGGATGATGTCTTCCATCTGGAACTCGCCCTCGGCCGGAACGATCTTGGTTTTGCGCTCGCCCTTGTGGTGTTTGCGGAGTTCTTCGAGTTCTTCCTTGATGATGCCGCGCACGAGCAGCTCGCTAGCGAGGACAGCACGGTAGTGGGCAATCTTGGCTTGAAGATCTTTGTACTCGTCTTCGATTTTGTTTCTCTCAAGGCCCGTGAGTTGGTAAAGGCGCAGTTCGAGCACGGCCATCGCTTGGCGCTCGGAGAGGCTATAATGGCTCATCAGATCGGCTTTGGCTGTCTCGCGGCTCTCGCTTTGGCGGATGAGGCGCACGACGGCGTCGAGATGATCGAGGGCTTTGAGATAACCTTCTAAGATGTGGGCTCTAGCTTCAGCTTTAGCAAGCTCAAAGCGCGTACGGCGGCGAATGACATCGATGCGGTGATCGATCCAGGCCACGATCATCTGTTTGATGTTCATGACGCGGGGCATGCCTTTGTCGAGCGCGAGCATGTTGCAGCCGAAGGTCACTTGAACGTCTGTGAACTTGTAGAGCTGGTTGATTGTGACATCGGGTATTTCATTGCGCTTGAGATCGAGAACGATGCGCATACCGTCTTTGTCCGACTCGTCGCGGATATCAGCGACGCCGGTGATCGTTTTTTCATTGATGAGATCGGCGATGCGCTTGATGAGCATCGATTTGTTGACGTTGTAAGGAATCTCATCGATCACGACGCGCTGGCGATCGCCGTCTTGATCTTCGACGTGGATCACACCGCGCAGCATGAGCTTTCCACGGCCGGTGTGGTAGGCTTCCTTGATGCCGCGGTAGCCGCAGATGACGCCGCCTGTGGGGAAATCGGGAGCGGGCATCACTTGCATGATGTCATCGATGGAAACGGATGGGGTATCGTTCACCAAAATGGTAGCGCTGATGAGCTCTTCCAAGTTGTGCGGAGGAATGTTCGTCGCCATACCGACTGCGATACCAGAGGAACCGTTGCAAAGAAGGTTGGGGAATTTTGCAGGGAAAACGGTCGGCTCTAATTTGGTCTCATCGTAGTTAGGAACGAGATCGACGGTGTCTTTTTCGAGATCTTCCATGAGAGCGACGGAAGAATGCGTCATGCGCGCTTCGGTGTAGCGCATCGCAGCGGGAGCGTCGCCATCGATCGAGCCGAAGTTACCTTGGCCGTCGACGAGGCGGTAGCGCATCACCCAATCTTGGGCCAAGCGAACGAGGGTCGGATAGATAACGCTTTCACCGTGCGGGTGGAAATCTCCTGAGGTGTCGCCGCAGATTTTGGCGCACTTACGGTGTTTGCCACCGGGACTAAGGCTGAGCTGGCGCATCGCATAGAGGATGCGGCGCTGGGAGGGTTTGAGTCCATCGCGTACGTCAGGAAGAGCGCGGGAGATGATGACCGACATCGAGTAGCGAAGGTAGCTCTCCTTCACTTCCTCTTCGACATTGCGTGGAACAATCGTATCGTCTTTCGTATAGGACATAGTTACCTTAAATATCTAAGTTTTTCACAGATAGCGCGTGCTGTTCGATGAAGGCTCTTCGTGGGGGAACGTCTTCACCCATGAGCATCGTGAACATATGGTCCGCCGCTATCGCGTCGGGCAGTGTGACTTTGAGGAGTGTGCGCTTGGAGGGGTCCATCGTCGTTTCCCACAGCTGGTCAGCGTTCATCTCTCCAAGACCTTTGTAGCGCTGTATCTCAATTCCTTTGCGGCCGTTTTGGCGGAGGAAATCGATCCCCTCTTTCAGTGTGTGAACAGGTGTTTCTTTCCCATCTTCTTCGATGATGTCAAAGAGTTTGCCATCGGCGATGAGATAGTTGTCAAATGAGTACCCAAAGGCGACCAAGGCGCTGCGTACATGGGAGAGTTTCTCTTCTTCGAAGAGCTCCAAGAAAGGAGGGTTCTTGTAAGTGAAGATGCGCATCTCTTCGGTTTGCTCCTCAGGAGGAATGGCGGCGAGCGTTTGTTCATGAACTTGCCGCTGAATCTGCTCATCTTCTTCACGGACCTTAGCAAATTCTTCTTCCGAATAAACAAAGCGGAAATTATCGCCAATCTTGACTTGGAAGCGTGGGAAATTGCCTGCCGCATCGCGGGCTTCTAAGAACTCGCGGAACGGAACGCCTTTGCGTTCTACGGAGATAATAAGGGATTCGACATCGAGAACGGTACGCACGAGCTGCTCTACGGCGGGATCTTCCATCGGTTCGTGCTGCCCGCCTTTGCGGAGCTTGATATCGCTCGTGCCGAGCTTGAGGAGGTACTCATCCATCTCTTTTTCGGAGTGGATGTAGCGTCCAATTTTCTTGCGCATTACGCGGTAGAGTGGCGGCTGCGCAATGTAGATGAAACCATTTTCGACGAGCGCAGGCATGTGTCTATAGAAGAATGTGAGGAGAAGCGTACGGATGTGCGATCCGTCGACGTCAGCATCGGTCATGATGATGATCTTGTGATAGCGGAGCTTCTCGAGGTTGAAATTATCTTTGCCGATTCCGCAACCAAATGCCGCGATCATAGAGCCGACTTCGGTATTTTGGAGGATTTTTTCCAGGCGTGCTTTTTCGACGTTCAGAATCTTACCACGGATGGGTAGGATCGCTTGGAACCTGCGATCACGGCCCATTTTTGCAGAGCCGCCGGCCGAATCTCCCTCGACGATATAGATTTCGCAAAGAGCCGGATCGCGCTCTTGACAATCGGTGAGTTTTCCAGGAAGACGTCCGCCGTCGAGCGCGGTTTTGCGCAGCGTGAGTTCGCGCGCTTTTTTGGCAGCTTCTCTCGCTTGCGCGGCAATCGTTGCCTTTTCGCAGATAAGACGAGCAATGGCGGGATTTTCATCGAGGAAAATCGTGAGCTGCTCGCCGCAGATCATTTGGACGATCGAGCCGACATCGCTGTTACCAAGGCGTTGCTTGGTCTGTCCTTCAAACTGAGGATTGGGAACCTTCACAGAGATAACAGCCGTGAGGCCCTCGCGCATGTCGTCGCCTGTCACGGCGATTTTTTCGGCTTTTTGGTGGGCTTTGATGTAGTTATTGAGAACGCGTGTCAGCGCTGTAGAAAATCCTGAAACATGCGTTCCGCCTTGGCGCGTGGCAATGTTGTTGACGTACGAATGGATATTTTCGGTGTAGGTATCATTCCACTGCATTGACACTTCGGCTTCTACGGGCCCATCCGTGCCATCTTTGATGCCATGGATGTAAATGGGTTTGGGAAACATCGGAAGCTTGTTTTCGTTCAAATAGGAAACGAAAGAAACAATGCCGCCCTCATAATAGAGGCAAAGCTCAGGATGTTCAGTATCGCGTTCATCGCGGTAGAAAATCTTGATGCCGCGATTTAAGAACGCGAGGTCTCTTAAGCGTTTGAGTAAAATATCATAATCGTAAGACAAAACAGAAAAAATCGTATCATCGGGCCAGAAATGGACGAGTGTTCCGCGCTTCGTTGTCTCCCCTTCCATTTTGAGAGCATGCTGCGGCTTGCCTCTCGCGAAGTCCATCAGATAGATTTTGCCGTTTTGGTAAACTGTCACGTTAAGTTTTTTCGACAGCGCGTTGACGCATGAGACTCCCACGCCGTGCAGACCGCCCGATACTTTATAGGTTGCTTTATCAAACTTACCGCCCGCATGCAAAATCGTCATGACGACTTCTAGCGCTGTGACATCGCGCCCTTGTTTGGCGGATTCTTTTTCGTGACGCCCGACAGGAATACCGCGTCCGTTATCTTCTACCGATACGGATCCATCTTTTTGAAGTGTGACATGGATTTCTGTGCAAAATCCCGCGAGCGCTTCGTCGATACAGTTATCGACGACTTCATAGACAAGCTGATGAAGACCCGCCGTGGCCGTATCACCGATGTACATGCCAGGTCTTTCGCGAACCGCCTGAAGGCCTTCTAAAACGGTAATAGAACTAGCATCGTACTTTTTTTCTTCTGTCATAGTCGTCATATTTATCCTAAACGAAACGTTATATTGTGGATTTCTACACTAGGAAATTTTCGCCTTAAGGCGGCAAGTAGTCGTGGTCTTTCATGCTGTACAAGGAGACTCAGTAGCGTTGAATTTTTCACTTTGATATGCAAAACTCCCTTATCAAATAACACGGCCTGCGTCATGGGCGCTAATTTGTCTCCAATCATTTCAGGCCAAACTGCCAAAATTAGGTGGGGCCTCTGAGACTGTTTCTTCGTAAGCTGCTCTAAAAAACCAGGTAAAAGCGCCTGCAGTTTTTTATTTGTCATACAAAACTCCAGTATATTTGAAAAGGAGCAAAAATTCAATCGAGAAATCTGGCTTGAAATTTTTTAGAACTTGTATAATAAAAAATTAGGATGATCGCTTTATTTGGTTTACTAGGAACCCTGCTAATATCTTCTATCCAAGCCCAAGAACTCGAACGGAAAGCTGTTCGCGGATGCCAACAATTCGGTTTTTTTGCCGAGTTTTTTTGGGTCCTCAATCACCTTCAATGGTGTATTACAACAAATCAAACTCCTGTTATCTACTGGGACAGTCGATTTGCTTATTACAGTCCCCAAGGGTACAATGGAAGCACCAATGCTTGGGAATATTACTTTGAACCTGTATCCAAACTCTCTTATCAGCCAGGCGATCCAGTTCATACCCCATGTTTTTACAATCAAAATTTTTCCGTTATCTGGTGGTACTCAGAATATATAAACAATTTAGGTTTGTTACCGCCGGATGAGCGAGATGCCGTCAAATCTGTTCCTCTCCCCAAAGGTCTTGCTGGTAATGCAGAATATCCTGTCTATAAGCATTTGTACGATGTCTCCTTTCGAAAATATGTTAAAGAAGAACTCATCGATCCGTTTATTAGAATAAAACCCAGTATCCGGAAGAAGATTGATGATTTTCATTCAACCCACATGAAAGGGAAGCATATCATCGGGATTCATCTGAGAGGAAATTTTGTCTGGGGCGAAGTAAGCGTTGTACCTGTCGAAACCCTCTGCGAGGAAGCCAATAAACTAGCGAGCAGGCACACGATCTTCTACGTAGCCACAGATCAAAAACCCTTATTGGATCAAGCCATTCGCCTTCTTAAAGGTACAGTTATCTATTATCCCTGCTATCGCCAAGAGACAACTACAAGCCCATGGCTTTCTGGCCAATGGCCACCTGAAATGGGCGAAGACGTCCTTATCGAGGCTAAACTCCTTTCTTACTGCAACCACCTGGTACACACCATATCCAACCTCTCAACGGCTGCTCTCTATTTTAATCCTCGACTCTCTCACACAGCGCTGTATTGCGGTGGATCAGACAAATAAAGCGCTCAAACCCATCGCGATTAGAAAATAAATAGACATCGAAAGAAAGTCATTGAATGCTGTCACGATCGGACCCGAAGCGATGGCTGGATCAACGCCGATGCGGGAAAAGAATAGGGGTGACAACACCCCCAGAAGGGTTCCAGCAAAACAGGCGCCGATCAGTCCGATTCCAACGATGAGACCGACAAAGCTCGGAAGAATTTCCAGGCCCGTCGCACCCAAAAAGTCGAGCGCCCAAATAAAGGCGCCGCTTAAAATCCCAAAAATGACGCCTGTTACAAGTCCAAGCGACAGCTCTTTTCTCACAAGCTCCCTTTTGCTACCGAGAGAAACGCCATTCATCGCCATACTCCGCACGAGCACCGTACTAGATTGCACACCAATATTGCCCGACAGCCCTGTGATGAGAGGAACAAAGAAAAGCACGAAGGTTAAAATGCCTCCTTCATATCCTTGAAGAGACGACATGAGAGCGACATTGACGAGCCCCGCAAAGAGGGTCACGATCAGCCAGGGCGCCCTTGCGAAAAACCTTTGGAGCAAAGGTTCATGCTCACGAACCTTTTCTGCGGTACCGGCCATCTGGGCAATCGTTTGATCGGCGATGTCTTCGATGGCTTCGATCACATCCTCATACGTAATGACACCAACGAGGACGTTATCATCACTCACAACGGGAAGTGCAGGAAGTTTATATCGCTCAACGATGTCGACGACTTCCACACGCGGAGCTTCGGGGTGGACTTTATGGACGATAGGGCGCATCAGATGGACGAGGGGCACGGTTGGAGCATTGACGATGAGGCTGCGCTCGGGGACAAATCCCTGCAGATCGCCGGCAAGACCTAAAACAAAGATTTGACGTTGGAGATCGATGCCGGGTGTTTCGCGGATTTTTTTCGCAGCTTCCCCGACAGTCGTATCTTGGGGAAATGCAAAAAATTCGTTGGTCATGAGGCGCCCGGCCGTATTCCTCTGGTGTTTTTTAATCTCCCGGATCTTGGCGGCTTTCTTATTCTCTAAAATTTCCAAGAGACGCCGGAACCTGCGCTCCGACATATCCTCTAAGATAGCTACGGCCTCATCAGGGGGCATTTTTTCAATGAGTTTTTTGGCATCTTGATCCGAAATGTGCCTAAAAATGGCTGTTCTCGTATTGCTATCAGTATTGATGATAAAGTCGATTTTCCCCTCTAAATTGAGGAGATGTTCGAAAAGAATGGGCCGAATGTTCGGGGGTAGATGCGATACGGCATACGCAAGGTCGATCGGGGAATGTTCGGCGGCTATTTTTGCAATATCTTGGAGCACCACTTGCGATGTGGAGGAATGAAAAGCATGTCCTAATTTTTCTTTTAAAATGTCGTCGATGTCCTCTGCGTTCGACATAGAAGAAGCCCTCCACAGATTAAATAATAGATGATAGAATACATGGAATCAAGTAGAATAGTTCCCTATGTATAAACCAGAAAAAATTCGAAATATCGCCATCATTGCCCACATCGACCATGGGAAAACTACTATGCTCGATGCCCTCCTTGCTGCTTCCAATATCTTCCGTGAAAACGAGGCCGTCCCTGAACGAGCCATGGACAGCTACGACCAAGAAAAAGAGCGCGGGATCACCATTTTTGCTAAGCACACCAGTCTTTATTTCGAAGATTTCAAGATCAACATCATCGACACGCCGGGCCACTCCGACTTCTCGGGAGAAGTCGAACGCGTCCTTGGCATGGTCAACTCCGTCCTTCTCCTGGTCGACGCCCAAGAAGGGCCGATGCCCCAAACACGATTCGTCCTTTCCCAAGCCCTCAAAATGGGCCTGCGCCCTATCGTCGTCCTCAACAAAATCGACCGCCCCAACGCAAACCCCGACAACGCGCTCAACCTCACGTTCGACCTCTTCGTCGAACTTGGCGCCACCAACGAGCAGCTCGACTTCCCCGTCATCTACGCCTCGGGCCTCGGCGGCTTTGCGATCAAAGAACTAAACGATGCCCGCAAAGACATGCGTCCTCTCTTCGAAATGATCATCGAGCGGGTCCCCGCACCTCCCGGAAGCCTTGAGCTTCCCTTTCTCATGCAAGCCAGCACCCTCTCGTATGACTCCTTCGTCGGCCGTATGGCCTGCGGACGGATCCTCGAAGGAACGATCAAAAAAGGACAAAGTCTCACGCGCGTCGATAAAGACGGCAACCACACCACCCACCGCATCGTCCGCATCGAAGGATACCTCGGTCTTCGTAAAATCGAAATGGAAGAAGGCGGCGTAGGCGACATCGTGAGCCTCGCCGGGATTCCTGAAATCATGATCGGTGACACTCTGTGCGATCCCACCCAGGTAGTTCAACTCCCCCCTATCAACCTCTCTGAACCTACCCTCTCCATCGAAATCTCCGTTAACAACGGACCTTTTGCCGGACGCGAAGGCAAACACGTCACGATGAATAAAATCCGTGACCGCCTTCTCCAGGAGAAAAAAGCCAATATCTCTCTCAAAATCGAGATGAAACGCGATGATTCCGTAGAAGTCTGCGGTCGTGGCGAGCTCCACCTCGCCGTTCTTCTCGAGGCGATGCGCCGCGAGGGGTATGAATTTATCATCTCTAAGCCCCGCGTCATTCTCAAAACGATCGATGGTGTTGAGTCCGAGCCGATGGAAAACGTCCATATCGAAGTCCCTGAACAGTATTCGGGTACGGTGATCGAAGAACTATCCCGCCGCCGCGGAGAAATGCGCCATCTGCAAACAAATGAGCACGGCATCACCACGATGCAATTCCTCACGCCAACACGCGGTCTCATGGGCTACCGCAACGACTTCCTCACCGTCACGCGCGGACTGGGAATCCTCACTTCCATCTTTGACAGTTATGGCCCGTGGAAAGGTCCTATCGAGGGTCGTACACGCGGCGTTCTAGTCTCGGGAAATGCCGGAAAAGTAACCGGCTATGCCTGCTTCAACCTCCAAGACCGTGGCACACTTTTTGTGGGTCCAGGGATAGATGTCTATGAAGGCATGGTCGTCGGCGAAAACAGTCGTGATAATGACCTTATCATCAACGTTACCAAAGAAAAACAGCTGACGAATATTCGGGCCGCCGGAAGCGATGAGAATGTTATTCTCACACCCCCGCGCCAGTTTACGCTAGAGCAAGCGATCGATTTCATCAATGAAGACGAGGTTGTCGAAATCACACCGAAGTCGCTGCGCCTGCGTAAGCGGCTTCTTAGCGAGAATGAACGCAAACGTGGCGGAAAATAATCAGACAAAGCTAATTCCGCGAAGGCCTTGTTCTTCTGCCCACTCAACTTTGCCCAGCAGCGTCGCTTCATCATCAAATGAAATCCAATCCCCTGTCTTGGGATTGTAGAGAAACGATTGCAGCACACCGTCTAGCGATGTATGAAAGAGTCTCGCCTCGGGATGCGCAAGAAGGTAATGCTCGATTTGCACCGGCGACATGCGCGGATGCTTGAGCTGTTTAGTCCCGCAGACTTCCCCCAGTCCTGTTTCTTCAAGACCTGGCAAAACATGCTTGTAAATGTATCCATAGGTAGCGAGCACAAGATGGATTTTCTGAGGATGGATGCCTTGTTCTTTGAGCTGTGTCACACTGCGCTCAATGCACGGCCCTGTCTCATCCGATAAAATCGTATGGACGCATGTCGCTTCGTTTCTTTCAGGACGGTGATAATCAAAACCCCATAGTTGATACGACGAGACAAGGGGATCGATCTCACGAATTGTTGATAGATCGCTTTCGGGTGTGATGGTGAGGCTGATTTGCAATTGTCCGCGGCTTCGAATTTGGCGGCACAAATCGCGGAGATACCCGGGAGGCAGGCCTTCGGGAGGAAGATGAAGTGCTGGTTCCATATTTTTCTTTTACTGCCTGGGGCAATAAAAGACTAGAGGTGACCGATCAATCTTAGAGAATTACTCAATCTAAACGTTGTGGGCGTGATGGGAATCGGCGCAATATCGAGAGCAGACCAATAGGTATCAGCCCCATCTCCATCGTAATCAAAGAGCAGCTGCTCTCCAGGATGGATGGTCTTTTCAACTTTGAAGACAATCTCCAAGGGAGAGGGAGTGAGACCATAAGAGTTTTTAGGGATGCGATAGAAATCGGCCACGAGATTGGGCTTAGATGAGTGATTGATGAAGCGGGTGAAATTCCCCTTTTTGAGCGCATCGATTTGAAAGGCATATAAACGACGAGGATGAAAGGCACGCTTTTTGTCAAAGAGCGCTTGCTGCTCTTTGGCGAGCACAACATCACAAAAGGGCTCAAAGGCATACAAAGCATCATCTGTGAGGTTCTGGGGAACGAGTATTGCTTCCCCTGCATAAGACCCGATGATTTCACCCTTTAAAAGCGGTTTTGCCTTCGGGTGCAAGAAAAGGCCATATCCGAGTCCCCTGGGAAGCTTTTTACGGACAATATGTTTAGGAAGGCCTTGTTTCAGAATATCACGGTGAACAGAGGCAATTTGCCTCAAATTTTTCCTTGTCAATCGCAAGACATAAACACCTTGTCTCTTTATTTCCTTAGAAATCAATTTTAGAAAATCACTCGTTATTACTGTTTTATGTAATTTATAATTCACAATTAAATTGTAACTAATTTATCAATTAATTCGAATTAAAATATTCATTTACAACTAGTCATAATTTCAAAACTTTGATAGAAGTGTCATATGCAAGACTCCTGGAAGATGTTCAATAGCATCTCACCCACCTACGACGTTACAAATCGTATCTTATCTTTGGGTATCGACAAATGGTGGAGAAAAAAAGTCGCCTCCTTTTTACCCAAACAGGAAAAAATAACTCTCCTCGATGTTGCCACAGGCACGGGCGACCAGCTGCTTGCCCTCATGGACCGATCGAAAAATATCACGCAGGCCATCGGAGTTGACCCAGCCTACCAGATGCTCCAAATCGCTGAAGAAAAAGCCCGCCGCAAACCTTACCGCTTTCGTCTCGAGTGGAGGGAGGCCTCTGCTTCGCATTTGCCCTTTGCCCCCCATTCGTTTGATGTCGCGACGATTTCTTTTGGGATTCGAAATATTCCAGAACCAGTGCTTGCCATGCAGGAAATCCGCCGCGTACTAAAAAATCAAGGAAAGCTGCTCGTCTTAGAATTTTCTAAGCCAACGCATCCTTGGCTTCAAGCAGCACATTTATGGTATTTGCGCAAAATTCTGCCCAAAGTCGGTGGTTTTATCTCTAAAAACCCTGCGGCTTATGAGTACTTGAACACGACCATCGAAGCATTTCCGAGCGGCCCTGCTTTTTGCATACTAATGAAAGAGGCTGGATTTCAGGAGGTCTCAGCTCATCCCCTCACCGGCGGGATTGTAACTCTTTACCAGGGGATTAAGTAATGGGAGATATCCTTCATTGGCTAGAAGAGCAAAAGGAATATCCCAAGTTTTTTTTCCGCGATCGCGATACCGGCAAAAATCTTGCCGCCGCAGGAGTGGGTGGTAGCGGCGATCTTCAAGTAGGCGCCTATACATTTTCTGGTGTGCCATCGATGTTTTCTCCCCAGCATGTGCGCGATGATTATGGGGATATCCGGCCCGCCGATCTTCAAATACCGTACTTGAGCAGAAAGGACACTCCTACAAAAGCAGAGTGGATTCAGCTCGTTGAGCAGACTCTTTGCAACATTGAGCAAAGAAACTTCGACAAGGTCGTACTCGCACGTAAGACAACTCTCGAATTACAAAAATCGGTAAGTCCGTATGAGCTGCTGCGCTATCTGTGCAACCGCGCAAAACGTGCAACATGTTTTCTTTTGGAAACAAGTCCCGGTATTGCCTTTTTAGGAGCCACGCCCGAAAAACTCTTTTCGCGACGCGGCAATCAAATCATTGTCGAAGCGGTTGCAGGGACCTGCCCTATCGGTGGAATTTTGGGAGAAAAAGAACGCAGAGAATTTCTATTCGTGAAAGAATTTATCGAAGAGAAATTAAAGCCTCTTTCCTCCCACTTCTCTTGGGAAAATGATCGCATCATCGAGACGACAAAGGTGCAGCATTTCTTCAGCAGATGTTTAGCCAATTTAAAAGAGAGCATTCCCGACAAAGACCTAATAACTCTTCTCCATCCCACACCTGCGATGGCGGGTCTTCCGCAAAAAGAAGCCCTCGAGCACTTAAAAAATCACGAACCGTTTGAGCGCGGATGGTATGCGGCGCCGCTGGGTTGGATGAGGCCTGAAGAAGCAAGCTTTGCCGTCGGAATAAGATGCGCAGAAATTACCCCCCAAGAAGTGCATCTATTCGCAGGAGCAGGTATTGTCGAAGGATCCGAGCCTGAAAAAGAATGGGATGAACTAGAACTTAAAATCTCACAATACATGAGGCAATCATGAACGAACGATTTGCAAAACGCATCATTGATACTTTGATCGAGCATGGCGTGCGCCGCTTTTGTTTGTCTCCAGGTTCACGCTCTACACCGCTTGCCTATGCCATTGCCCACGATGAACGTGCGGAGGTGCTCGTACATTTCGATGAAAGAGGTATGGCTTTTCATGCATTTGGCTTTGCCAAAGGTGCTAAAGAGCCTGTAGCGCTTCTCGTGACCTCGGGATCGGCTGTTGGTAATCTGATGCCGGCTGTCATGGAAGCCTCGCTCGAAGGACTCCCGCTGGTTGTTCTCACAGCCGATAGACCGCCTGAACTGCGCGAATGCGGCGCAAACCAAGCTTGTGATCAAGTGAAGATTTTTGGCAATTATGTCCGCTTCAGCTTTGATTTGCCTTGTCCTGACAGCGCTCTCCCAGATGGCTTTGTAGGATCGACGGTGGCCTATGCAGTTTCTCAAGCGCGCCGGCTCAAAGGCCCTGTGCATCTCAATTGCATGTTTCGGGAGCCCTTCTTTAGCAGCGTATCCCTCGTTACAAAAACATCCACTGTTTATGAAGAATCCCTAACAACACTGCCGCACGGGGCGATAGAAAAATGGGCTCGCATCTTGCACCAAGCTGAAAACGGTGTCATCATCGTCGGCGCTCACTCCTCACCTCGCCATGTGAGACCCATACTACAGCTTGCGGAGCATCTTCAATGGCCCGTCTTGCCCGATGTTCTCTCAGGAGTCCGATCGGAGCAAGCGCACCCGGCTGTCATCCCCTATTACGATGCGGTACTCAAAATTGCCCCGCAGCTCAAGGCAGATGTGATTCTGCATTTGGGAGATCGGTTCGTATCAAAATCCCTCGCTGAATGGACCCATAAATGCGAGCCCTCTATTTATGCACTCGTCGCCGATCATCCCTGGCGCTATGACCCAGGCCACTCTCTCACGCACCGGCTCGAGTGTGATCCGGTCCTGTTTGCGGAGCAAATTCTGCCCCACGTCGGCCGGCGTCCTTCGTGGCTCGAGACCTGGAAGGTCTATAGCGATGCGATCGACAATCACCTCGACACAGCGATTAAACCCCAAACAGAGCCCGGCGCCATCCGCTTTCTTCACCACCATCTTCCCGCGCACTGGGCCCTCTTTCTCGCCAACAGCATGCCGATTCGGGACTGCGATCAATTTTTCTTTCCCCGGTTTTATCGCGGACCCATCCACGGAAAACGGGGGCTCTCCGGGATCGATGGCAACATCGCTACTGCCATTGGGATTGCAGAAGGGTCGCAAAGGCCCACACTTGCCATCTTAGGAGATCTAACGGCGCTCCATGACATCAATTCTCTTTCCCAACTCAAAAAATCGCGCCACCCCGTCATTTTCCTTGTCATCAACAACGGAGGCGGGGGTATTTTCCATTTCCTTCCCGTTGCAGAGAAAAAAGACTTTTTTGAAGAATACATGGCCGGCGCACACGGATGGACGTTTGAGAAAGCCGCAGAGATGTTCGAAGTTCCGTACGTGAAAATTGAAGATTTTGCGCAGATCGGGAAAGCCCTCCGTGAGGAAAAATCCTGTATCCTAGAACTCCGCACAGATCGCGCAGAAAATCTCCGCGTTCACCGCCACATTTTCGAGGAACTAAAAACATGCTGCGCCTCGCTTTCCTCCATGGTTTCTTAAGAAATAAAGACGATTGGGCAGAGGTCATTCGATTTCTGCCGGAATTTTCTTGCCTTGCTCTCGATTATCCCTTTGCTCCGCCCCAAGACGCCATAGTGGTTGGTTATTCGATGGGAGGGCGCATCGCACTTTCTCTTCCTCAGCCTAAAATCATCATCTCCGCCCATGTGGGTCTTCGCTCGGGCCATGCAGAAAGACGTGCCGAAGAAGATGCGTGGATGGAAAAGCTGCAGACTCTCCCTTACAGCTCTTTCCTCGATCAGTGGTACGATCAGCCTGTATTCGAAACCCTTCGAGTGCATCCCATCTTCGCAGATTATAAAAAGCGGTGCCAAAACTCCGAAGTTGCCCTACAGCAACTAAGTCACCACCGGATCTCAGAGCAACCTCTATTACTTCCGGGCAATGCTTATTACATTCATGGAGAGAAAGATAAAAAATACGCTGATCTCTATAATCAATTTTCTCTAAACTCTATCGCCATACCAAGGAGCGGTCATGTGTGTCCTATCGAAAACCCAGAAGAATGCGCCCGAGCCATCCGCATCCACGTGGACTCCATCCAAAACCTACACCGACATCACCTATCTTAAACGACCGGGCATCGCTAAGATCACAATCAATCGTCCCCATGTGCGCAACGCCTTTCGACCTCTTACCGTCACAGAAATGATGGATGCTCTCGAAGATGCCAGAAATGACAACTCCATCGGCGTCATCATCCTCACAGGCGAGGGAAAAGAAGCCTTCTGCTCCGGCGGCGATCAAAATATTCGGGGAACAGCCGGCTACCGCGATGGTGAGGGCACCGAACGCCTCAATGTTCTCGACTTTCAACGGCAAATCCGTACGTGCCCCAAGCCAGTCATTGCTATGGTTGCAGGCTACGCTATTGGCGGCGGACATGTACTCCACGTCGTTTGTGATTTGACGATCGCAGCGGACAATGCGATTTTCGGCCAAGTCGGACCCAAGGTCGGCTCCTTCGATGGCGGCTTTGGTTCGAGCTATCTCGCGCGCATGGTCGGGCAAAAAAAAGCCCGCGAAATCTGGTTTCTCTGCCGTAGATACACGGCGGTTGAGGCTCTCGATATGGGTCTCATCAACGCCGTAGTCCCCTATGAAGAACTCGAGGCCACAACACTACAGTGGTGCGAAGAGATTTTGCAGCACTCGCCACTCGCTCTGCGCTGCCTCAAATCCGCGCTCAACGCCGATTGCGACGGACAAGCCGGTCTTCAAGAACTCGCTGGCAACGCCACGATGCTTTTTTACATGACCGAAGAGGGCCAAGAAGGCCACAAAGCGTTTCTCGAGAAGAGACGTCCCAACTTCCAACAATTTCCGAGGAGACCTTAAATCATGAACAAGTGGATCCAAGCAGCTCGTCCCAAAACCCTCGCCGCCTCTCTATGCCCCGTGCTCATCGGCGGGGTTCTCGCATTTTCCCACCATGCGATGCAGCCACTTCTATTTCTCTTCACCCTTCTCACAGCTCTCGGCATCCAGATTTGCACCAACCTCGCGAACGACTATTTTGATTTTCTCAAAGGCGCCGACACAAAGCTGCGCATCGGACCCGTGCGCATCACGGCGGCCGGACTCGTTGCCCCGGCCACCATGCGGCGTGTTCTTCTCGCCTCTTTTGCCGTCACGGCACTCGTCAGCACTCCCCTCATTGTCCAAGGCGGCGCACTCATGTCTATCCTCATCAGCCTTTGCCTTTTCTTAAGCTTTGCCTACACGGGCGGCCCTTATCCCCTCGCTTATCTAGGACTGGGTGATCTTTTTGTTCTCGTCTTTTTTGGCCCGGGCGCAACGCTGGGCACCTACTATCTCCAAACAGGCGAGTTTGCTCTGCTGCCTGCGCTTCTCGGACTTCCAGCAGGACTCATTTCGACAGCGATCCTGACGGCCAACAACCTGCGCGACGTCGAATCCGACACGGCTGCCCACAAAAAAACTCTCTGCGTCCGATTCGGCCGCACCTTCGGAAAGTGGGAATACGCCCTAACACTTGGCCTTGCAACGATTCTTCCGAGTCTTTGGGGTTACTACCTTCCTCTGCTGGCCGCGCCCCTCACTTTTATTCTCGTCCGCAATGCCTTTAGAGCCCGTGAACCGAGACAATTTATTTCTGTCTTTCTAACGACACCGCCCTTTTTGATCGTTCACACTGTGCTACTTCTCCTCAACATCCTATGAGGATCTTTACCTCAAAAAAACGGCCGTATAAAAATCTTCTCATCGCATTAGAAGACGGCTCTTGGGGAGAAATCACTCCCCTTCCTGGTAGAAGCAAAGAAACCATTCAGGACATTTTGGAAAGCGGTCTGGATAAGAATAAGTTCCCTTCAGCTGCCTTCGGATTACTCCCCCTTCCCCAAGAACCCCTTTCTTGGCCCGTTGCGGCTCTTTTCATGGGCTCCCTCCCCGAAATCTTCGCAAGAGCAGAAAAAATGTGTGACTTTACCCATGCAAAACTCAAAGTCGGATCCCTTCCTCTTGCTGAGGGGGTCCACGCAGCTACCCATCTCAAAGACCATTTTCGTCTTCGCATCGATTTCAACAATCTTTGGAAAAAAGAAGACGTCCTTGCCTTTTGTCAGGAATTTAAACCCGAAGATTTTGATTTTTTAGAAGACCCTGGCACAGACGTTAGCCCCTTCAAATCGGCCGCAGATGACGAAAATAACAGAGCTGATTTTCGCGTGTGGAAACCTTCTGTACTCGGCATTCCTAAAAGTAGCACCAACCTCATCTTATCAAGCGCCTATGAAACAGGCATCGGCACAGCGCGTCTCGTGCAACTGGCACATCATCTGAACCTTCCTCAGCATCCGATAGGTCTAGGAACCTACCATTATTTAGAAGAAGATCTGTTGAAAAAGCCGCTACAGTTTGAAAAGGGGAAAATTTATATTCCGGCTCGTCTCGAGCCGGATCTAGACAGCCTTAAGCATCTAGTCTTTTAGACAACATTGCAACTTGGCTGTAAAGCAAGTATTGCGCCAAATCTATGATTGGCTGAGAAAAAGCAAACCAAAGCGCAAAGCTCGGCAATTTCAGCTTCCGTAAACACTTCACGTAAAGGGACAAAATGTGCATCTGTAATCGACGTGTGATCTTTGGCGACTTCTTTGGAAAATGCAATCGCTCTTTGGAGCCTGGCATCCTCGACATTCTCTGAAGGAGCTGCTTTAGCCATGCAATACTGGCAACCGTTGGCATAAGCCAGAACGCGACGAAGTTCTTCTTTGAACTCGAAAGGAAACGTTGCAGAATTGAAAAAACTATCGATCAGCAAATCCCACTGCTTCAAAATCTCCGAATTGTGACCTAGCAATTGTTGAAATGGACTTTCACCAATTTTTGAAAAGCCAACTCTTGCCATACAACCTCCCTTTTTAAAGCAATCATATCGAAAAAACCTTCGATGAGATAGTCAATAATTCCCTATCCAAGTATATTTTTTCCTCGACATGGAGGAGCTATGACAACTTTTTCGACGATTTATAATGGATATACGGGAAATCAAAGCCAGTGGATCATTTGTAACGACAAAAATCTTCCCCAATGTATTGCAAAAGACGAAGGTCGCGCTCAGCTCAAAGGGCAATGGGGATTTCTCCATTCTCTTGGGGTTGGTAGGCACGCCTACTTCGCTGTACGTTCAGCTATCGATCGCGTGGCAAGTCAAGCCATCGCCGGTGAAATAAGTAGCGTAAATCCTGATTTAACCCGAAAATTAACCAGTGAAGATCTATCGGGAATCTCTGTCATGACGTCTGCTGAATATTTAGAGATCATGCCCGTTTTGAAACGCATAAAAGAAATCGATACTCAGAAAAAAGAACTGGTTAAGCTCCTCGAAGAGAGATTCTGCAAGAATTGGAAGATGAAAGTCATCCTCGTGGTGTTTCACATCTTTTATGCTACGATGAACTATGTCAAATCCTATCTCTCCCAAAAATCCCCCACTCCGCTGCCGTGCAACCTCGAGCTATTCTCGAGAACTTTTGAGAATTACAAAACCGTACAAAATAGCACCTGGCTCCGCGTCGGTTCCCAAGGAGAAATCTCGTGTGTGCCCAAAGAAGAAGAGCAAAAGAAACTCCGCGGCTGGTCCAAATGGCTCCATTTTTGGGGTCTTGGCAGTATGGGATATTTAACTCTTCATCTGGCGGTCAATCGCTCTGCATCAAAGATCTTTGCCCAGGCCTTTCGTGAACTTCCTGAAGGAACGATGTCAAAATTGTCCAACACGATCACGGCCGTTGAAGCAATGAAAAATACAGAAGTACAAGCAGCGTTTTCTAAGTTTTTCAGCGCCGAAATGCAGCGCCGAGCTATTTTACAGGTCCTCGACGATCGGTTCTTAAAAAACTCTCCCATCTCGAAATTCTTTTTGCCCAGACTTCAAAGCTGGAGTTGGATGATTTTACTGGTCGAAAGGTTCTTTGATAGGTCAGAGCTTATTACGCAAGATCCGCGAATGATCCAAGCATTCACAGCGTTTACAAAGCCCCAGCTCGAAAGGGCGATTATGCGAGATTATCAAAAACCGTTTGCACTCTGGAGTAAGGATAAGCTCAAGATTCTGTATTCGATTTCGACTGAGACACCGGGCTTTTATTACCAAACGATGACGATTGAGGAAGGTGGAATGAAACGAGGTGAAGTTAGTTTCTATGTCCAGGACAAAAAATTGATCATCAGCTCTTATACAAATGATGAAAACACCGCAGCGAAACAAGCTTTTGATGGCTTTCCTTTGCTTGCCATGATGGGGGGTATAGGAGAGGCTTTGAAACAATTCCAGCAAAGCATCCCTACTCAAACACCGTCATCAGCTCCCATTGCGAAGCCTCTCATCGCCTTCCTACTCAATAAATTGAAAGATGCGGGTAAGTTTGCAGAGATTGACATTACGAAATTCCCAGATATTTTAGGGCAAAACCCTTCTCAACTCCATCGAGGTAAAATGCAGAGCGAAAACCAAGATGTTTTGCAACGCTTCATTACAGAAAGTCAATCGCAAGGCTTTCTGCAAGGGCTCATTCCTATTAACACGGTTCTCGAGGTGTTAAAAGAACTGTAAAATGAAAACAGATCGTCTCGCTTTACGTACCGCACATAAGGATGATGCCTCCCAATTGGAGCAATTTTACCTGGAAAACAGGGATCACTTCATGCGCTTTGAGTCCCTCCCCCGTAACGCTGTTGCTCAACTACACCAATGGTACTTCGAGGAGTGCGAGGGAACAGCGAGGCGGTTTCTTATCGTAAATCCTGAAGACGTCATCATGGGGATGTGCCATTTCACACAAATTTTCCGGGGCCCGTTTCAAGCTTGCTACCTCGGTTATAAGCTAGCAGAGAAATTCCAAGGGCAAGGGATCATGTTTGAAGCTTTGAGTCTAGCTATCCCTTTTATGTTTGAAAAAGAAAACCTCCACCGCATCATGGCCAATTATATGCCTTCCAATGAACGAAGCGCCCGGCTACTTCAAAAGCTCGGCTTTATCATCGAAGGTCAGGCTAAAAGTTATTTGTTCATCAACGGAAAATGGGAAGATCATGTACTCTCCTCCCTGACAAATACCGATTGGAGACCACCGGAATGACAATGAAATTCTCAGAACTCTTTAACACCTTTGATAGCAAACCAAACTTTTGGCTTAAAGTGGAGGGCCCTTCTCTCGCTTTTGTTCCCAAACAAAACGGTCAGACGGAAATTCAGCAAGTATCCTATGGCGCTTGGCGGGGGTGGGGATTTGGCTCCTATGGATGCTTAACGATCACAAGAACGATACAACGCCTTGCTGAAAAAGAGATCGACTCTCTTATAGAAGTCAACACAGGATATTCGGAAAGAAAACAAGACCAATTCAACTTATTCGACTCCAATGAAGTAAGCGAAGCTCTGCAGGCCATGGACCGATGGAGCCAGATCCAAACAATCGAGCAAAAGCAAAATCAATTAATCCGTAAAGTGCAGCAGAAGTTTTTCTCTCATTATGGATGGTTAGGGCGTTCATGTGGAATATGGGGCCTGCGCAGCGTGCGCTTCATAATGAACATCCCGAGCTCCATCATGAACCTTTTCTCTCGACAAGTTCAAATCCGAAGTCACATGAAAAAAGTGGACCTGAACCTACGATTTATGGGCTTTATACAGGGATATTCGCAGCAATTATCAGATCTTTCGTTATGGACTGGAGAAAATGGAGAGCGAATAACTATTCATTTAATTACGTTACCGAATGTACAAATAGCGCTTTTTCGAAAAAACAATATTGTTATCGTTCAAGGCGACTTTTGGATTGAGGCAAAAAAATTACAAATTAAACTGGTTGAACAAGAGCATGATGAAAAATCGCTGGCTCTTGCTCTCCGCTTTTTCACCAACTTAAGTAAAGAAGTCCAGTTGCCGCTCGCAGAGCCTTTTCCCGCACACGAAGGAAATTTCACGTGGCAAAATGTTCGCGTAGAAGAATTGCGTTTTTACCCTAAACATCAATGCTTAGACCAAATGATCGTAGGAGCCCACAAAATTGCAAAACTAGAGCATCTTATTTCCCTAGCAACCATCTTTAAAGTGGCAGAAAACTTAAATGCTCAAAACGGATAGCTATACTTGGAGTTTTGATGAATTCGAAGGCGCTGTCGAAGGGATGTGCGATCAGCTCAAAAGCTGGAGAGAGCCAGTTGTTCCCTTTTTGGCACATAGTACTCCCGAAGTGATCTTTCTCTTTTTTGCATTATGGAAACGAAATAAAATTGCCCATCCCATCAACGCCAAAGTCCCTTACAGCGGCCCTCTCTTTACCCCTGAAATGCCCCAGCCGAAAAAACCCAGAAGCTGGGATTGGAAAGAAGAAAATCTCGCGACGATGATCAGCACGTCGGGCTCAAGTGGAGCGCCCAAGCTCGCCTGTCACACCATTGGCAATCATCTCTACAGCGCTTTAGGGTCGCAAAAGATGATTCCGCTGGAAAGCGGCGATCAGTGGCGGCTCGATCTGCCGCTATACCATGTCGGCGGAATTGCGATATTATTTCGGTGCTACTTAAGCAGAATAACCATAGCTCTCACGGCTTCTTTAGACGGTATTACCCACATCTCTTTAGTCCCCACTCAGCTCTATCGCATGCAGAACACTCCGCTCGCGAAAGTCAAATGCATTTTGCTCGGCGGAGCGCCGATGCCGCCCTCCCTACCAAAGGATCTGCCCCTCTTCACCACCTATGGCATGACCGAAATGAGCTCCCAGATCGCGACGAATGGCAAGGTACTTCCCTATGCACAAGTTAGAATCGAAAAAGATGGAGAAATCTGGGTGAAGGGCAAAACACTCTTCCAAGGGTATTGGAGGGAAAATAGGCTCGATTTGCCGATCGATTCGGGGGGATGGTTTGCGACAGGAGATTTAGGGAAGTGGGAAGACGGCAAACTTCAGATCATCGGACGTAAAGATAACATGTTCATTTGCGGAGGCGAAAACATCCACCCCGAAAACATTGAGCGCGCTATCTACCAAATGGAGGGCGTAGAGCAAGCATTCGTGGCCCCCCGAGAAGATAAAGAATACGGCATGCGACCCGTTCTGTTTGTAAGGCCTCTCTTAACCCTGGAGCAAGTTCAAGCGCACCTGCAAGGACGTTTACCCAAATTCCAGTGGCCGATTGAGGTAAGGATGCTTCCTGAAGGGATAGGCTTCAAGCCTTCGCGCAAAGTTCTTTCAGGACTTCTGGGAGAGGAATCGAAGTAAGTGTTTCTTTGGCTACCGTGACGTGAATAATTCTCACTTCACCGGCCACCTTTTCTTCTAAAAGTATTTGATAATGAACCTTCAAAGAAGAAGTACTGCCCGCCGTTAGAGTAAAGAAAATTTCTACTTCGTCTCCGCAGCGCAAAGGAATTTTATAATCAGCCTCTACATGCACGATCGGAAGAAGAAAATTTTCTTCAGCGAGCATTTTTTTGAGGTCGAACTGGTCCTCAAACGCCTCCAGGGCCATCCGTTGGAGCTCGGTAAAATAGAGAACGCCGGTGGCATCGGTTTCCCTTAGGTAAATCCGTTTGCGCTTTTTAGAAAAAAAAGACATAATAAGCCCCGGAGCTAATTGTAAAACTCCTGCACACGGCAAAAACGCCCTTTTGACCCATTTTGCCACCCCAGCTCCGAGCCCTACTCTGATTCGAGTATGTGCTCGGGGCGGGGTTGGCAAACAGGTTCAAAATCATCGTTTTTTCCGTGCACCGGAGTTTTGCAACTACCTACTAAGGTTATGCGAAATTTGTTTTATTTTTTAGTCTTATTTCCTCTATTTGCTTTTGCACGCAATGGAGATGTCATCCTGTCGAGTGAAGGGCAAGAGACCCTTCCCCTTCTGGAAGATGTCCGTGAAGCGATGGCTAAAAAAAATATTCCTCTCAAATTGTGCCATTTGAAAGATGTTAAAAAGTGGGACAAAGTCGCCTATACCGTCATCTGGAACAAGCCCCACATCAAGAATAGGCTCCTCAATAGCATCCCCAAAAAACGGGCTATTCTTTTTCAATGGGAGTCCCCTGTAGAGTCCCCCAAACTTTATTCCCGCAAATACACGCGCCATTTTCGCAAGGTCTATACGTGGAACGATGACCTGGTCGACAACTATCGATTTTTTAAATTTTATTTTCCGGCTCTAAAGCCCATGGAGGAAGGCATCCCTTCTTTCGAAAAGAAAAAACTTCTCACCATGGTGGCACGCTATAAAAAAGCGAGCAAAAAAGAAGGAGCTCTTTACCCTGAAAGGATTGCAGCGGCGGAGTGTTTTGATGGAAAAAACTTTGACCTCTATGGCGCTGGATGGGACAAAAGCAAATACCGCTCGCACAGGGAAGGCACTCCCGATTTAAAGAACTACCGATTTGCCGTTTGCTATGAGGATGTTGGCGGCGTTAAGGGCTATATCACAGAAAAAATTTTCAACACCTTTGCCGCAGGCTGCGTCCCCATTTATCTAGGGGCTACCAATATCACCGATTATATTCCCAAAGAATGTTTCATCGACCGACGCGACTTTGCAACTGATGAAGACCTCTATGCCTTTATTGAGTCGATGGATAAAGCCACGTACGAAAAATATTTAGCTAGCATTCGATCCTTTCTGGGCAGCGAAAAAGCTCAGCTATTTTCAAAAAAATACTTTGAAATTGTTTTTCTAGAGGCTATTCGCTTTCCCTAAATTAAGGGACCTTCCTATAATCCCACTCCATGAATCCAGAGGTTTTTTTCGCAGAGGGCCTCGAGCTCCTCGAGGTGGGTAAGCAAGAAAAGAAGAAGCAATTTCTCCATCTAGCTTGTAAAAAGTTCCAAAAAGCGACCGATGAGGCGCCTTCGCATTTAGATGCCTGGAAAGCTTGGGGCACTGCACTAGAGCTCCTGGGCGAGCCCGTTTTGGCCAAGGAAAAATACGCCCATTTAACGCCAAGCCCTGAACTCTATCGCAGCCTGGGCCGCGTGTCTTATCAAATCGCCGAGGAATCAGGTGAAATCACTGACATAAAAGAGGCCGTCCAGTGGCTCGAAAAAGCTGAAGGCCCTGACTGCCCTGGGGATTACTGGATCGAAAGGGGCAAGGCCTATCTTCTCATGTCGGAAAAGGTCAGAGATTATCGTCTCATTACTAGGGCGATACAAGCCTTTAAAAAAGGTGTTTCGATGATGATCGGATCTGCTACAGGTTGGAAACATCTGGCCGCAGCGATGCAAAAATTTTATCTCCACTCTCAGGAAGAAGACCATTTTTCGCAGGCAAGCGATTGCTACGCAGCTGCACTGCAGCTCCATCCGTCGGATGGAGAGCTGTGGCTCGAGTGGGCTGAATTTCTTTTGGACAGCGGAAGAAAAACACGCGATGAAAAAAAGTTAAATTTAGGCGTAGAAAAATGTAGGCAAGCTCACGTTTATTTACCCAAGGACCCTCATGTTCTCGCCGCGTGGGCCCAAATTCTGGCCCTCCTGGGAGAAATTACGGAGCGCGCTGACCTTCTTTTCGAAGCCGAAGCAAAAATGAACACAGCCACAGAGATGGACGAAGATGACCCCTGGCTTTCCTATGCTTTTGGTATGTGCTACATCTCCTTTGCCGATTATTTCGAAGATCCCGACTATCTTTTGCAGGCCATCGAAAAACTCCAATGGAGCCTATCACTCGACAGGACGCTGTACCAGAGCTGGCACGCGATGGCCAAATGCTTCCAGATCTATGCGAGCATCCAAAATGATACGGACTCGCTGCAAAAGGCAATCCGTTTTTACTCGAAAGCCGAGACTCTTTTTCCCTCAAGGGATTATATCGTTGACGGGGCAATTGCTCTCACGCAGCTGGGCGAGATAAATAGTGAGCCGACGCTTTTAGAAGAGGCTATACGCCGCTTCGAATGGGCTCTGGATGAGCAAAAAAATGCCCTCTATTCCCACACTGAATGGTTTTTTTACTACGCCTGCGCTCTTGACCTCCTCGCCAGTCATCTAGATGAAGAGCACTTGTATCTCAAAGCGATCGAAATGCTCTCGCATGTGATCATGGTAGAGCCCGCTTTTCCCCATCTGCACCACAAAGTAGGCCTTGTCCTATCCCATCTGGCAGATTTTAGAGGATCTCCCCAAGAATTTTACCGGGCCCAGCACCACTATCGTTTAGCACTGAAGGCCGACGCTGAAAATGACTTCGTTCTCGTCGACTGGGGCGTCTCTCTCATGAACCTGTCCGAATATCTCTTAGACACTGAAGAGAAAGAAATGGTCCTTCGAGAAGCCCATGCCAAGCTAAGCCAAGCCGCAGCTCTCGGAAGCGTCCAGTCGTTTTATCATCTCGCCTGTTTCCACTCCCTTCTTCATGAGTACGAAATGGCTCTTTATTTCCTCGAAAAAAGTCGCCAAGCTAATGTACTTCCCACCCTCGACGAAATCTTAGATGAAGAGTGGCTCGAAGGGCTCCGGATGACCTCTCATTTTCAAAATTTTTTAACGCAGATCGAAAAGAAATAATCTGGTAGGCTGAGGACCTTATGGATAAACGTACAATATTGTTCCTGGTTGCCCTGACGATTTCATTTTATTTAATCAATAATATCTTATTTCCCCCTCGTCCGGCTCCTGCACCGGCTCCCACGCAAGAACAAATCCAGCAAGTGACTCCCAAGCCTCTCGCAGCCCCCTCCGAGGTTAAGGAAAATCTTTACGTTATCGAAAATGCCTACCAACAGCTCGTCATTTCGAGCATCGGCGGCGCCATTAAAGAAATTAACCTCCCTCTTCGCTCCAAAGAAAATACTGTTTCCGTTATTCGGCCCATTGGGTTTGATAAAACACTCCAAAAAGACTACCCTTCCCAAGATCGATTCCCTTCTGCTGCCTACCAGACAGCCGACGGATCGTTTGCAGAAGGAAAAGTTGGGGGATACTATCCATTGCTCCGCCGCTCAGCGCCTCCCGCCCTCTACGGCCTGAGCTCCGCGATCGGAAATAGCGACGAGCCACCCCTTCGCTACTCTTTAAAAAGTATAGAGAAAAATCGCATCGTCCTCGAAGGCGTGGCAGATAAATGCCGCATCCTTAAAACCATCACCCTTCCCGAAGACCCCTCAAAGGCTCCTTACTGCTTTGATGTCGATCTCGAGGTGAGGGGCGACTGCCAAAACCTCGCTCTTTCCACCGGTGTTCCCGAAGTTGAGATCGTCTCCGGGAGCGCAAGCCCCGTTCTCAAGTACCGACTCACCCGCGGCCAAAAACCGGTCGTGGAAAAAGCCGACCTACCGAAAACTTCTTCCACAATGTCTTCGGTTCAACCTGACTGGATCTGCAACTCGAACGGATTTTTTGGGATCATCCTCGATCCTAAGGCAGATATTGGTAGAGGCTTTACGGCCGTACAAGTTCCCGGGACCGTCGCTCCCACCCGCCTTTCTGTGATCGATCAGCAGTACGACCTCTACCCGCCAACGAACTATCCCGGCTACGACATGCGTATCCCCTTGAGCGTCACCAATAAAACACTGTCGTTCCGCGTTTTTGCCGGACCATTCGATACACAAATTCTCAAGACTGTCGATGCCAATTACACCGACCCCAAAACAGGCTACACTCCCGACTTCATCGCGTGTCAGAGCTACCATGGATGGTTCTCCTTTATCTCGGAGCCGTTCGCGAAATTCCTCTTTTTCTTGATGGAGATTTTCCATTTTATCACACGCTCGTGGGGCATCTCGATCATTCTCCTGACCGCCGCCCTGCGCCTCATGATGTACCCGCTCAACGCCTGGTCGATCAAATCGACTTCCAAAATGCAAAAACTCCAGCCTCTCATCTCTTCGGTGCAAGAGCGCCTGAAAAAAGATCCCAAAAAGATGCAGATGGAGATGATGCGCATCTACCGCGAAAACAAAATCAATCCTCTCGGCGGATGTTTCCCCCTCCTCATTCAAATGCCTTTCCTTATCGGAATGTTCGATCTTCTCAAATCAGCCTTTGAACTACGCGGCGTGAGCTTCATCCCGGGGTGGATCACTAACCTCACCGCTCCTGATGTCGTCTTCAGCTGGGGATATCCAATTTGGTTCTTTGGAACGTCATTCCACTTGCTCCCCTTCCTCCTGGGTGCCGCGATGTACTGGCAGCAGAAGATGAGCACGAACATCCCCAAAGACCCCAAGCTTCTCACTGATCAACAAAAGCAGCAAAAGATGATGGGGAACTTCATGGTCATCGTCTTCACCGTACTGTTCTATCATTTCCCATCAGGCTTGAACATCTACTGGCTCTCTTCGATCCTTCTGGGCATTCTGCAGCACTGGTGGATGACCAAAAAGCCCAAAGGTCCAGAGATTGAGATTTTGCCGAAGAAGAAATAGATTTTATATTTCGCCCAGGAAATCTTCTAACTTGTCCGCCGTTTTCTTCAAAGCATGCTTCCGCAGAGAAAAAAGGTACTCTTTCGATGACTTGGGGGGATTTTTTAATGACTTGCGAATCATTTTTATCGTAGCCAAAAAGGTGCCTTTGTTCAAATCCATTTGATTGAGAAAAAAATCATCAGGATGCATGGCCTCTACATCAAATTTACTTAAGATTTTACTTGGAAAATCCTTGAGATTATAGGTAACAATAATCTGAGCTTTGCATTTTATGGCAGCCGCGAGCACATGGCAATCATTCTTATCTGGCAAACGAAGACCTCTGATTAACCCTTCATAGTTTTTAACAACACAATCGTCCACTGCTTCATTGATTAGTTGCCTTGTTTTTTCAAGGTTTTTTCGTTTTAAATCCGGTCTTTTTCGGAGCAAATTCTCTATCCACTCATCATGAATTTGATTGGTCCACTTTGCTCTATAGAATTCTGCTAAAGCGAGCTCAATAAATAGGTCACGTACAGGAGCTGAATAAAATACACTCGCATCGAAAAGGACGACGAATCGAGAAAACATTAATATCCCATATCAAGCTCTTGAGCCTGCTTGGTTAAAGCTTCTCGCGCTTTGCGGCTTTTTTCTTTAGATCTATCACGATATTTTAATAGGTCTTTAAAAAGAATTCTTCGGTGCCTTCCCACTTTATGAAAAGGAACTTTTTCTCGCTCCAGAAGCCGAATGAGGAAAGGTCTAGATACATTTAACAAATCTGCAGCTTCTTGGGTGGTAAGTTCAGCATGTATAGGAACAATGGTTACAGCATTTCCCTCGGATATTTGCACTAGCGTACGAAACAGAATTGTTACTATTGCTGGAGATAAATAGAAAAACACCTCTTTTCTATTTCCTCTTTTCATAACAAACATAATGTCCTTCTTTTTGTCCTTAGACAAAAAAGAAGCTATTTCTAGACTTGCTTTGCTCGCTAAAGTCTTATCATGTGATTTTGGTAAGATAGGTAAAGATCCCTTCGAAACAGCAAGACTCATGCCAATTTCTCCTTCTACTAAAACTTTAGTATCCCGGATTATTCGAAATATTCGCAACTAAATTTTCCCAGAAGAAAAAAACCTCCGGTCCTGAAATTGAGATCTTGCCGAAGAAAAAGTGATAGGGGTACTCCTTATTGATCAGCGAGTTCTTCAGGCTCATTTTTTCCCTCTATGATAAGAGGGGAAAAGGAATAAGGCCGCTCTACAGAAAACTGGAGGCTCGGATATTCGTTTTCTAGGGCTTTAAATTTACTAGCAATAGTAACAGTGAGCGCTTCTTGCTCATCCACTTCTGCTTCCATATTATTTACAAAAACAACTACAGTGAGTTCATCTTGCACTGCATATGAACTGAGGTGAGGAATATCCTTTAGAGAGAAGATAAATTCGGCGCTTCTGACAAATCGGAAAGCAACACCATCGTAAGAGCCTTGTTCTTGATGGTATTCTCTAAAATCCCAAACAGAACGATTTGTGCTAAATTTGTTCCTACAATTGCTCCATTCTTTCCAAATCGCGCAGACAGCAGCTAAACGATCTTTTGATGGAGCATTGTCGATACGTCCTTTCAGCTCGCTCCAGATAAGTTTTTCGAAACAATTTTCGTTACCCAAGGTTACCCGGATTAGCTGGTAAAGATCTTCTTTCAGCGCCTCCTGCCGTATTTTTCCCTCGATAACCAAGCCCCTTACTGTTTTCCCGTCCCATACGGGAACAATGATCCAGGAACTTTCACGTGTCACATTTTTAAAATAATCATACTGGAAGACATTGTCTGCGGTGGGAAAGTCTTCCAAAACTGTGAAACAGCAGGTGAAATTATCTTCCCATATTCGTGAAATTATAAGTGTAAGTTTGTTGCTCTCGATCCACTCCTGCGCTCCGATGCTAGCTTCCACCCCTGCATTTCGCACACCCACAATATCAGCCATTATTCCCTCCATTCATTATTGTTTTTAGAAAAAAATTTAAAGGGAGCGATGAATGAAATCAAGTTGAAGAAGGCTTCCCGCAGATCACATTAAGGAGGCTCTGGGAAATTGCTTTGCTGAGGATTTTTAGCGAATTTTTGGCAGTCGAAGTTTTTGGAGAACGCAGCTAACTTGCTATAAGTTAACGAGTTCGAAAAAACAAGCATGCCAAAGAAATTCGCAAAAAGACGCGGCGAATGAATTTCCCAGAGCTTCCTTAACTTAGGTGAAATAAATGAGACTCCTAACTGAAATGTAGAAAGGGGATAATGAATCAACTTACTTTTAATGGAGTGGGAGCAACCATCCCGTCTTCCCAGTGCATCATCCTTAAGATAATTCTTCCGAGAATAGGATCATTATTATCTTGGCCGTTTCGATAATACCATTCGTTGTTAGCTAGTCGCTCAAAATGAACATGCATAATAGCTTTATCACCGCTTCTGACATAGGATAGACGAAAACATGTTTCAGTTTGAGAAAGAGTAAATGTATATGGTTGTTTGTCTTCTAACCTTTTTTCAATATTCGTAACTAATGCAGGTCCACTCCAAGCGGCATGGCGAGTAATGTCTTCATCAAAAGCATGACTCTCCACAAAAGGTATGGGTGATGCCCCAGCAGGTCTTATCAAAGCTGGATTTACTCTATCCATACAGTCTCCTTTTATTATACGCTCTTAGGATACTTCATATCCCGATTTATGTGTACATATTTAAAGTCAATATTGCCAATTTTGGATGGTGAGATCCCTTCCACATAGTTCTTCCGAATAAACGGTTCTATTTCATGAAAGATAGGGATGACAGGTTTTTCACGTATGAGAATCGCTTCGGCAGCGGCAAAAAGACGGTCGCGTTCAGCGAGATTCGTTTCCCGATCTGCTTTTTCTATGAGACTTTGATACGAGGGGCTTTCCCATCCCGAGAAATTGATCTGATCGCCTGCATATTTGAACGCGTTTAAAGTATAAATCGGATCGTCTATCCAGGGTCTCCAACTCATCACTCCTATTTGAAAATCTCCCCGCGTCATTTTGGTGAACAAGTCTTTAAAATCGAGCGGCTCAGGCTTAACAACGATGCCGAGAAGATCTTTCCATTGCTGAGCGATGTTTAACGCAATTTTTCTTCGAAGATCGTTATTGGCATGAAAAAGAGTAATGGGAGGGAAATTCTTTCGTGTAATACCCAGTTCTATTAAAGCTTCTTCAAAAAGCTCCACCGTGTTACTTCCTTTGCGATCTTCTTTGCATCTCGAGTGCGGAAGGGGAAGCGGAGTCAGCGCGGGGATGGCCTCGTAAGATAAGATGTCGATAACGGCTTGCCGGTCGATAGCTTGGGATAGTGCAAAGCGCATTTTTTGCGAATGGAAGGGAAATTTATTCACATTCAGCACGTACCAATAGGTGGAAGAGACGGGGACTTTTTCGATGGCGTATTCCTTGTTTTCAGCAAAAAATGGTTCCCAAGCCCGAATGGGCCTTCCTATCCAATCGATTTCTCCCTTGTCAAACATTTCTAATGCTCGCTGGGCGCTGGCTCTTGTGATTTGTACGCGATCTAATTTGACTGTCTTCGCATCCCAATAAAAGGGACTTTTCTTCAGTTCATAACTTTCTTCGCCATCGGCATATTCGAGCTGAAAAGGGCCATTGCATACATAGGCGTCCCCTGTTTGGAAGAACCAGTTGGGATGCAGCTGGTCGATCCGGTGATTGACGGGAGAAAATAGAGGGTGAGAAGTCAGCTCTAAAAAATAAGCGCATGGGTGCTCTAACTCAACGACGAGGGTGGTGTCGTTTACCGCTTTAATACCGACTTCATCAACGGAAATGAGTCCTTCCTTGGCTTTTTTTGCGTGACGAATAATGTAAAAGAGATTGGTGAAGGCCGACTTAAAGTGAGGAGATAATATCTTTTTCCATGTATAGCAAAAATCATACGCCGTCACGGGGTCGCCATTGTTCCAGATGGATTCTTTGAGCAAAAAGGTGTACGTTTTTTCATCAGCGGATATTTCCAAAGCTTCAGCGATTGCTAAATGAACTTTCCCATCTTTGCCAATGCGGGTAAGGCCTTCAAACAACATCTTCAAAATGTACGTTGAAAGTTCATCCCCTCCCAGGCGGGGGTCTAAAGAAAAAGGGAGATGTTGCGGACAAAGCCTTAAGACTTGAGTGCTTTGGACGACTTCTAACCAACTGGAAATAGTATTTTCTAATATCTGAAGGAATTGGCTCCGGCTTTCTTCAGAAGTGGCATCATAGATATAGCCTTGGGCAATTCCATCTGTATCTTTTATCGTGAGGGAGCAAGTCAATTCTTTTGCAAGGGGCGCTTTGCTAAGGGTTTCCACGATATGTTTTTGAAAAGCCCGGTCGCGGAGCCTAATAACGACAAATACGAAACTGTCCCTCGTTTCTGATTTTAAAATGTAGCCATCTGGCAAAGAGAGAGGGGCTGATAGAGCCTCGAGATAAAGGTTGAATAGCTGGACCATAGACGAAAAGGGAAGGATCGCCTGCATTTCTGGCGGGCTCAAATTATGGAAAAAGTTCTCGAGGAGCTCGGGATTTTTGTCCGCGATTTCTTTAAAATGGGTCTTAAATTGTGTGAAAAGTTCGAGTTGCTTTGCAAAGACACCCCCATTGTAATCTCTGATCTCACCGATCGCCTCCGTTATAAGAGAAACGACATAGTGCCTTGCGTAAAACAAATTGCAGGAGGAGTCACAGCGTAAAAGAAATGGAGCCTTCGGGATATGCAATCGAAATACAGAGGCCTCTTTCGGCAAAGCCTCTTCATTTTCTGTATACCCGACCACAGTGCTGCGCTCAAAGACAAATTCACAGCCTTTTAAATTGGAAAAACAATGTGAAATACTTTTGGAATCTTTCGTTAAGAGACGAAGAACAATCCCTCTGAAAATGAGCGTGCCACTCTGAATTCTTTCAAAAGAGATCATGACTTGGGGAAGATCGGAAGGGGCTTTTAATTCTTGGCTCAGAGAAAAAATGCTGCGCATCACTTCTTCCAAATCACAAAGCCCAAAAAAAGAAGGGGCGAGGGTTTCTACGCCTTTTTTCAGTTCCTCTTTCAGGGAGTGTTTGAGTAGGCTAACTTCCTTAGAAGAAAATTGAAAACCGTTTTCTTTTTCTAATTCGAGATAGAGCAAGCATTCAAGTCCCCGAGGCTGCTGAATGGCCACAAAAGACTCTTTAACAGCTCCTAAATTGGCTACTAATTTTTGAGCAGCCCTCAGAATATGCTCATCCCCTAGCCGTTCATAGGAACTCGTGAAATGAACCGCGATTGCAAGACCCATGACAAGTTTTTGGCCGAAAGGAAAGCGCATATGCGTCGGCAAAACACGCAGTTCTATCCCTATTTCATTTCGATTTCGAAGCAGCTTTTTTTGTAGCTGATAATGCGAGCAAATAATGCGCAATTGATGCTCTAAGCTACGATGGGCTCTAAATTTCTTTTCTGTATACGAGAGAAAACGCTGCGCTTCTTTGAATAGATCTCCCCCAAAAACATGGGGCCATTTTTGAATCACTTTGATCAGCTTTTCAAAAATGGCTTTGGATAAAATAGTTTCATCCAGAAGAGCTTCTAGATCAGCTAACTGTGGATGCCATAGGCTAGGAAGCTGTTTTAATTGGGTAGAAGTCAACTTTCCCATAGTGTACAGAATGCTAAAACTTTACAGAATAAAAAGCGAATTATCTGTATAAACAAGGGGATGAGAGAATGGGATCAATTTGTGGCAAAGCAGGCCCAAGAGCTGGGCTCAGACATAGCCGAAAAATGGCTGGGGTCCCTCAAAGTTCTCCGTTTTGATGCCCGTAATCTCTATCTCGAAGCGCGTGACGTCTTTCACACGGCCTGGTTCGAAGAGCAAATGCGCTATAAAGTGCGCAAGCTCCTCAAAAATGGTAACGGAAAGCCCATCACGGTTCATCTTTCTTTAGGGACCTCTAAACCCGCGAAAAAAGAATATAAGCCACCGCTAGAGCTCGTCTCCGATGCTTGCGACCCGCATGCAACATTGGATAGCTTTTATCAAGGCAAAAGCAATGAAGCCGCGCTTCAACTGCTTGCCGCTGCTTTGCAAAAGCCAGCTACTTATAATCCTCTTTATCTCTGCGGACCAACGGGCAGCGGGAAAAGTCACCTCTTGATGGCGGCAACTGAGGCTTTACGAAGTCAAGGGCTGAATCCCCTCTTCGTAAGAGCAGAGACGCTGACTTTTCATGTCGTCGCGGCCATCCGTAGTGGTCTCATGCGCCTTTTCCGTGATTTTTATCGCAGCCACGATGCTCTGATCGTCGATGATGTTCAAGTTTTGGCGCAAAAGACAGCCACACAAGAAGAGTTTTTCCACACGTTCAATGCCTTCCATAGCGCGGGCAAACAAATTATCTTAGCTGGACCCTGCGTTCCCTCCCAGTTAGAAGGCATCGAGCCGCGCCTCACCAGCCGATTTGAATGGGGACTGGTTCTTCCCTTGCAGACGCCCACCCCCGCAGAATTGTTGCAGATTTTAGATCAGAGACAAAAGCTTCTGGATTTTTCTTTGCCCGAGAATTTAAGGCAGTTCTTGCTGACCCATTTTTCATCTTCCGCCAAATCCCTTCTCAGAGCTTTCGATAGCCTAGTCCTCTACGCCCACATGCAAAAAAAGACACCCTCGCAAATCGATCCCCTCCGCGCTCTTACCTCGCTGCTTGAAGAGGAAAAGCGCAATCTTCTGACGTCAGATAAGATTGTCTATGCCGTGGGCCGCGTCTTGCAGGTGCCTTCCTCTGAAATTTTCAGCAAATCGCAGAAAAAAGATGTCTGTTTCGCCCGAAAGATAGCCATGCATCTGTGCCGAGAAATGCTTAAAATGCCTTACACGAAAATTGGAAAAGAATTTAACCGAGATCACTCGAGTGTCATCACGAACATCCGCTTTGTCCAAAAAGAGCTTATGGATCGCGACTCCTCCTTAAAAACTCAGCTTGGGCAAATTGTCAGACTCACGACTCTTGCGAAAGACTAAAGCTGGGTCAACCATTTTTACCCAAACCAATCAAAATCAACGACTTGACATATAAGTCGCAACTTATTGTAAATAAGCAGCTTAAAAAGCAAATAAATATATTAAAAAAAGATTTTTTGTTATATAATAATATATATGGAAAGAATTATATCACCAGTTGATACAAGTAGCCAGCAGCCACATGCAGCCTCATCGACGGCAGAGCATTCTATAATCATAAAAGTTTTTTTTCAAATTGCCCTTTTTTTTCACTATATCTTTTCTAAATTTGCGAGCACAGCCAGAATGCCCCCTGTTCAAACACAGCCACCTTCTACCCCGTCACAAGCAAAAACAGAAGAAATTTTTAGAAGTACAGAGCCAGCAGCCACTCCAAATTGGCGTCCAAACGCGAGTAGATTGTATGGCATAGTTGAAGAAGAAGAAAAGAAAGTCGAAAAATACATGCAGCGTGCAAAAGGCATCTGTTCTTCTTCTAAGAGAGGCGGTATTGATAAAAGTGCACGAAAAATATGTGAGACTCTCACGCTTTGTATGGAACCAGAATTTTATGAGATGTCTATCGAGGATAAGCTGAAAATTTTAAAACAATGTAAGTTAACAGCCACAGAAGCTCATAAACTATCTGATTTTTTGGCCGATGGTAAGGGCCAATGGAAAAATACAGATAACGAAGTCGGAGCACGCTTACAAGAAATCGTCGTAGCATAGTTTGCGGAGATTTCCCGAGCAGTTTGATATGATCTTCCAGATCATGAAAAATATTGTTTTCCGATAACTATCATCCTCTATAAGCGTTTTAATTGTAATTTATCTCCGATCTTGTGCAAATGCATCACTTGCGAGATTTTTTGGGAAATCAGCAGAAAAAGAAAACCCCCATTCTTTTCAGAATGGGGGCTTAAAATCTTAACTCAAGACTTGCTTAAATCTTGATGAATGGTTGTCCTGGTTTGCCTTGTTGAGTCGGAGGCATTTGTTGTGGTGGACGCGCGCCAGGTCCAGGAGCTGCTTCTTTAGAGACTTCCCGACCTTCGCTGATATCTTTGGAACGCTTTCTCCAACGCTCTACTGCTTCGACGAAAATCGGAGCAAAACGGCGAAGAGATGAAGGGTCAGCGCCAATGCCCATCTCGATGACGCAGTGCATCAGGATGAGTTCTTCGTTGACGGCTACGCCGATACCGCCGCCAGCCATTTGACCGCCGAGCATCGATCCCTCAAGGAGAGATTCGTAGAGCTTCAGGCGAATCGTGGGATCTTTTGGAAGCCCGTCTAATATGGGAGAATAAAGATAGAGGCGATCGGAATTCGGTTCGTAGGTGATGTGCAGGGAAAAGGTGTTATCAATTCCCAAAATACAGGTATGATTTTCATCAAATGCCAGCTCGAGGTTTAGTTCTTTTCCAAACTCCTTCAGGTTGGCCTTGGCATTCTCTAGTGACATGGGTCCTCCGCTTATTAATAAAAGCTGAAGCTTGCCAAACTGTAAGAAAATTTGCAAGAAAATTTGTAGGTGTCTATGGTACGACTATGGCGCCCGAAACAAAAAAGGAGTATCCGCTCTCGAGAGGATTTCCGACCCCTCTAGGAGTCACTAAGGTCGATAAAACCCTCAATTTTGCTTTTGTCTCCACC